>CAVUNP010000024.1:0-307287 GCA_963742855.1 uncultured Actinomycetota bacterium
GACATTGTCTGCTATGCTTCCTTTTCTTTACTCTTGCTCTTCAGTCGTTGCAAGCCCATCATGTTGAGCGACGACTTCACTGTTGATCTGCTCATGAGTTTTGTTGTGAGCCCATCTCGGCGCACGCTGCTGGATGAGATCGTGTGTCCTGTCAGCTCCTTTGCCATGAGGGGGGTGGTTGCTGCATGTGCAGCTGCCCTTGAGCCCACTCGGCACACCCGCCACTACCGTCTCTTCTATGACATTTCATCGGCTGATGGTGAGGGCTGTTGTTCATTATTGGGGGTTGGGACACCCGGTGCTTGTCGCAGCGATCGCTATCAAGATCGTCTCTGTGATGCTGAAGCAGGTTTAGGTGATGCGATTTAGCTGATCCATCGCCGTCCATTGTGGCCGGCTTGCCGACCTTCGAGGAACTCCCGCCGCGCTAGGGGCGTGCTCATAAACCGGGTGCTGCAAGCGCAACGAAGTCTGATGTCCGCTTTGCTCCGAAAGCGACCGAATTGCTTCGCGGCACGAACTGACGCGATGGGCCAGGGGCCGACGTCCAAATGCCCTTTCAGCGCGGCGCTGTTCGTCCTCGAGACTGGATGTCCATCAGGCCATGGCGCTCTGGCTTTGTGAGCAGCCCGTTGGCGTTGCCGAGCGATCAGCTCTTGCACAACCCCTTTGGCGTCCACTCGTGATGCACCAACGTCGTTGCCGGCTTGTTGGCGTCGTGAAGGATGAGCACGAGGGCTCGGCGCACCTCTGTTCCCGTTGCTGTCAGATACATTGGCGATCCGCCCGGTATGACGACCGGCCGGCCTCCCGCTCGCCCGATCTGCGTGCCGGATGGTGTTTCAAGGCACGTCTCGCCAGCGACAGTGTACCAAGCCTCCGGGCCAGAATGCGTGTGCGCCGGAGCCGTCATGCCGGGGTTGAATATCGCCTCCATGTATTGAGTTGCGTAAACACCCGGAGTGATCGGCAGCGGACCGATTGTCGTCACATGCTCTCCGCCAGAAGCACGCCACGCCGCCTTGTCAATGGTGAGCAGCCAAATCTTTCCAAGTGCCTCTAGAACAGTGCTTCGTTGCGTCTCTGCCGCTTCTGCGGCATCGTGGGTCGGAAAGGTGTCAAGGTGCCAGAACGTCTCCGTACCAGTTAACTCCCCATCGAAATCATTCGTTAGTATCCAGCACCCAACTTCCTGCGTCCGCTCGCTCACTGGGCGGCATACACCATTCGGAACGGGTTGAGCTTCTGCTTGCAAACACCAAACTGCAAAGAGCACGAAAATCGCGAAGCACCTAACCTTGCGCATAGTTCGCTCCAGAACTGAAAAGTCGCGTGGGCAGTCTGCCTCACAGACACGGACGTAGGGCGTCCTACGTTTGCTGGATTGCTTCCCCCGGGCTTTGACCAGGGCTTGGACCCGGGGGTCGTAATGACGGGTCTGCCCTATCGCCAGTTGATCGGACGCTCTTTAACAACGCCGTTTCAGCGGTCGCCCGCGACGGCTCGGCGCCGTCTCCGGTCAGTCGTTCGCCCCCCCGTTGCGCGTCGCCTCGAACAGGAACCAGGTGCGTCGCTCGGTCTCGTCGATCCAAGTTTCGAGGAGGCTCGCGGTCGCGACGTCGCCGTAACCGTCGCAGACATTGTGGACCTGGCGCATGGCGCGCCGTCAGGCTCTTATTGTCGTCGCGCAGCTCCGCGAGCATGTCCTGCGGATCGACATAGTCGGCGTCGTTGTCGAGAATGCGCTGGCGCCGCGCGATGTCCCCGATCGAGCGCAAGGTCGCGCCGCCGATCTTGCGCGCCCGCTCGGCGATCGGGTCGGTCATGGCGAAAATCTGCTCGCTCTGCTCATCGAGGAGCAGATGGTAGTCGCGGAAATGCGGACCGCTCATGTGCCAGTGGAAGTTCTTGGTCTTCACGTAGAGAGCGAACACATCCGCTAATAGTCCCGCCAACGCCGCCGAGATATCCCGCGCGGCCTCCGGCTTCAGGTCGGTCGGCGTGCCGAGGCGTTCGCGCGTGTGGGTCTCTTTCGCCGATGTCGTCTTAGTCATCCGAGCCTCCTTCATGTGCGCTTCCGTTTCGTCGTCGCGCGGCGGACGTCGACCGGGAAAAGCGAGCATTCGATCAAGGCCGCGCCGTCCCGCCGGTCCCCCGCGGGCGAGCATGATCGTCGCACGCCCCGCCCGCCGATTCCAGCCGGAAGTCAACGCGACATTGATCCTCAGGAGCGCGCGCCACCGTACCGCGTGCTTTTGGGTCGACATGAATTTCCGGCGATCAGAAACCGTGCCGACCGCCGGCCACGTTCGATGGCCCGGCGTCACGTCATCGGCGTATCGGTATCGCCCGAAAGCAGACGCGGAAAGAGCTGACGAAACGACCAGGGCGCTCCTTCAGCGCTCCGGTCGAATCGAAGCACGACGTCGAAGCGGGTTCCGTCCCATTTGCGCGGCATTCCGCTTATGGTCTGGCCGTGCGCGATCGCTGGAAGGATCGCGGCGGCGATCGCCTTGTGCTCCCAGGAGACCAAGGCCACTCCGGTCAGCCCGACCAGTTCGGCGACGAGGGAGGGCTCCTGTCCGAGCCCGAATTTGACCACCGGCGTGAGGTTCAGTCTCGCCGCCAAGGGCGAGATGGTTTCGAACGGCCGTTGGCTCGGGTCATCGCCGGTTTGCGCGGTTGGGTTGGCGGCGTAGATGACGGCGGGTTGGGGAAAATCACCGCCTCCGAGGCCGGCGCCGAACAGAGCGGACCAGCTTCCCGCGCGTTGCCAGCCGCGAACGACGAGGGACTTCTTGTCGCCGGCGCCCTCCGCCGTCAATCCTGGACCCGGCCAGGATTCGCCCGGCTTCTCGGCGTGGCGAATGATAAGAATCGTGAGCGCCGACATGGCGATTGATCCTCCCTTCGGGAACGGCCTTTCGCGATCCTCGAGGATCACAATCTCCGCTCGATCATCATCGCCTTGATGTGGGCGATCGCCTTGGCCGGGTTCAAGCCCTTCGGGCAGGTCTTGGCGCAGTTCATGATCGTGTGGCAGCGATAGAGGCGGAACGGGTCCTCGAGATCGTCGAGCCGCTCGCCCCGCGCCTCGTCCCGCGAATCGATGAGCCAGCGATAGGCCTGCAACAGGACCGCCGGACCGAGGTAGCGGTCGCCGTTCCACCAATAGCTCGGGCACGCGGTCGAGCAGGAAGCGCACAGGATGCATTCGTAGAGGCCGTCGAGCTTGGCCCGTTCCTCAGGCGATTGCAGCCATTCCTTCTCCGGCGGCGGGCTCGCGGTTTTCAGCCACGGCTCGATCGAGGCGTGCTGGGCATAGAACATCGTGAGGTCGGGAACGAGGTCCTTGATCACCTCCTGATGCGGCAGCGGGTAGATCGTGACCGGCGCCGCGACATCGTCAATGTGCTTGGTGCAGGCGAGCGTGTTGAGGCCGTCGATGTTCATCGCGCACGAGCCGCACACGCCCTCGCGGCAGGAGCGGCGGAAGGTCAGCGTCGAATCGATCTTGGATTTGATCCAGATGAGGGCTTCGAGGATCATCGGCCCGCAATCGTTGCGGTCGACGAAATAGGTGTCGATGCGCGGATTGGCGCCGTCGTCCGGGTTCCAGCGATAGATGCGGAATTCGGTGAGCCGCTGCGGCGCTCGCCGGTTTGGGCCAGGTCTTGCCGGGCTTGATGCGGGAGTTTTGGGGGAGAGTGAGTTGGACCATGGATGCGACCTTAAGAGCGCTGAAGCAATGCGGCGATCGCGAGCGGCGGTCAATAGCGGAACAGACTGGAGAAGGATGGGATCGCCGACCGCTCGCGCGCCTCTTGCGCGATCAAACCCTTCCGGGCAGTCACGCGCGTAACGAGCCTCAGCCTGGACGCACGCTCGCGCGCCGGTCGAGGTAAGAGCGCAAGTGGCCGTACGAGGAGGGATAGACCGCAACTTCGATCGCGAGCTACGATGGCGCGCGGTTGCGCAACAGCGGGCATGCAGAGGGCGACTGCAGCTGTTCGAGAGAGCGTCGGCGGGGCTTCGAATGCGCCAGCGGGAGCCGTCTGCATCCGCCTTAAGCGTTTCCGACGTTTGCGTCTTCTTCCAGAAGAACGGTTGGCGGTGCGTCGACCAGAACGCAAGTCCGGTCGCGGCTCGTAAGGTTTTCATCCGAGTCGAGGAGACCAACTGCGCCGCTTGGCTATCGATGTTCTTCGACAAGCCATTGTCACCGCGACCCGCATCGCGTCCACGATTGCTGCGTCACCGATCGCCGATCCTCGCGAAGAAGGGTGACGCTATCGGTTTGAACGACATCTTTCGGGGTCATCGCGGCAATAGCGATCCGCGCTCTCGACCCGCCACCGCCGACTGCGCGTGCATGTCGAGAGCCTCGGCAAGAATTCGTTCGGCTTGTTCCTGTACTGATACGCGATTCAATTTGCGCCAGCTCGGACCAAGCTGGCGAGAGTCCGCATCGTCGATGTGATCAAGGATGAGCTGCGACATCGTCTCACTCGTTTTCGTGGCCTTTCGACCGATATGAGCTCAGCGCCGAGCCCCTGGACCGCTCAGATCTCGGCCTGCCTCTGACCCGCGGAAGCCGCTGGTTCTCAGTAAACCCGCGCCTTCGGCTCGATGTAGCCGATGTCGTTGCTCATCGTATAGGCGTGCACCGGCCGGTAGTCGATCGTCACCGTCTGCTTCATGGGGTCGATCCACGCGAGCGTGTGCTTCATCCAGTTGACGATCGTCGCGCTTGGGATAATCCTCGCGCGCATGCGCGCCGCGGCTTTCGAGGCGGTTCGCGGCGCCGTCCATCGTCACGACGGCCTGCACGATCAGATTGTCGTATTCCAGCGTCTCGATGAGATCGGAGTTCCAGATCAAGGAGCGGTCGGTCACGCCGACGTCCGCGCCGGCGCGCCAGGCGGCGTGAATCTTCTCCTTGCCTTCGGCGAGCACCTCGCCGGTGCGGAACACCGCGCAATTGTCCTGCATGACGCGCTGCATGTTGAGGCGCAGCGCCGCCGTCGGCGTCTTGCCCTTGGCGTTGCGGAACCGGTCGAGGCGGGAGAGCGCGAAGTCCGCGCTGTCCTTGGCGAGTTCGGGCTGGCGGTCGTCGGGCTTCAGCATCTCGGCGGCGCGCAGGCCCGCCGAGCGGCCGAAGACGACGAGGTCGATGAGCGAATTGGAGCCGAGCCGGTTGGCGCCGTGCACCGAGACGCACGCCGCTTCGCCCAGCGCCATCAGGCCCGACACGACCGCGTCGGGATCGCCGTTGACCTTGGTCAGCGACCTCGCCGTGATAGTTCGTCGGGATGCCGCCCATGTTGTAGTGGGCGGTCGGCAGGACCGGGATCGGCTCCTTGGTCACATCGACGCCGGCGAAGATGCGCGAGCTCTCGGAAATGCCCGGCAGGCGCTCGTGCAGCACCTTGGGATCGAGATGGTCGAGGTGCAGATAGATGTGGTCCTTGTTCTTGCCGACGCCGCGGCCTTCGCGGATCTCGATGGTCATCGAGCGGCTGACGACGTCGCGCGAAGCCAAGTCTTTGGCGTGCGGCGCGTAGCGCTCCATGAAGCGCTCGCCGGCCGAGTTGACGAGATAGCCGCCTTCTCCGCGCGCGCCCTCGGTGATGAGGCAGCCCGCGCCGTAGATGCCGGTCGGATGGAACTGCACGAACTCCATGTCCTGCAGCGGCAGGCCGGCGCGCAAGACCATGCCGTTGCCGTCGCCGGTGCAGGTGTGCGCCGACGTGCACGAAAAATAGGCGCGGCCGTAGCCGCCTGTCGCGAGGATCGTGATCTGGGCGCGAAATCGGTGGATGGTCCCGTCGTCCAGCTTGAGGCAGACGACGCCGCGCACGGCGCCCTCGGCGTCGCGGATAAGGTCGATTGCGAAGTATTCGATGAAGAACTGGCATTTGGCCTTCAGCGCTTGGCCGTAGAGCGTGTGCAGCATCGCGTGGCCGGTGCGGTCTGCGGCGGCGCAGGTGCGCTGCGCGATGCCCTCGCCGAAATCGGTGGTCATGCCGCCGAACGGACGCTGGTAGATCTTGCCGGCTTCCGTGCGGGAGAAGGGCACGCCCCAATGGTCCAGTTCGTAGACCGCGGCCGGCGCGTGGCGGCACATGTATTCGATCGCGTCCTGGTCGCCGAGCCAATCGGAACCCTTGACGGTGTCGTACATGTGCCATCGCCAGTCGTCCGGGCCCATGTTGCCGAGCGAGGCGGAAATGCCGCCTTGCGCCGCGACCGTGTGCGAGCGGGTCGGAAACACCTTCGAGATGCACGCGGTTCGCAGCCCGGCCTGGGCGCAGCCGACGCTGGCGCGCAAGCCCGAGCCGCCCGCGCCAACCACGACGACGTCGAACGTGTGGTCGGTGATCGGATAGGCCTTGCCCCCAAGCGCTGGCGCGCTCTGCGCGGAAGAGCCGTTCGTCGCCATGCGATGTTCCGTCTTCTTAAAAGGTTGCTCAGGTGAAGCCGATGCGCAGCGTCGCGTAGACGCAAGCGAGCGCCACAAGCGCCGCAAAGCAGGTGTTGGCCGCCAGCGCCCACGCACGAGACTGCCCGTGTATGTAATCGACGATGATGGAGCGCATGCCGAACTCCATATGAACGATGCCGGAGAGGATGAACGCCAGCAGCAAGATCACCGGAACCGGTCGCCCGAGTTCGGCGCGCACGCCGTTATAGTCCCTGTGCAAGAGGTCGAGCATGAGCCAGACGAAGCCGACGGTCAGCGGCACGAGCGCGACCGAGGTCACGTGAATAAGCCATGCGTCGGTCGTTCCCATGCGCGCCGAGCCCAAGAAACCGGACCCGCCCGAGGGGAGTGCGCAGATCGCCCGGATTATCGGCCATCACGATGCTCCCTTACCGGACGGCGTAGCCTATGGCCCACACCACGATCGTCAACGCGAAACCTCCGATCAACGTCGCCCACGCCATTTGATCGCGCAAAGGCGCGTCCAGGCCGTAGCCGGCGTCGCAGATGATATGGCGAAGGCCGCCGATGAGATGATGGAAGAGCGCCCACGAAAAGAGGAACAGGATAAGGCGTCCGATAAACGACTCGATAAATTGCGAAAAGACCGCGAAAGTCGCAGCGTCCGCCGAAGCGGCGATGAGAAACCAGGCGAGCAGCAGGACGCCGAGGTAGAGGGCGCCGCCGCTTATTCGATGAGCGATCGACATCACCATCGTGATTGTCGGACGATAGATGCTCAGATGCGGCGACAACGGCCGCGGCCGGCGCGGTTGAGGCAGAGCATCGCTCGACGCCATATCGGTGATTCCCAATGCTGTTCGGGTTGGGTTTTAGACCGCTCCTTCGGCGCCCGCAACGCTCGTCGTCTTCGCCGGAAGTTCTAATCCGAATTCTCATGATCATCCGGCGAGGACGGCCTCGACTTCGCCGCGGGTCGGCGGATCGGAGCCCTTGCGCGTGCAGGTGATCGCCGATGCGGTCGCCGCAAAGCGCAACCACTTCATCGAGTTCGCTTCGATTCGGGGCAGGCGCCTCGGCGCCGAGCGCATGGTCGCGATCCATCGCCGACAGTAGCGCGGACATGAAACTGTCGCCGGCGCCGACGGTGTCGACGACCTCGACGCGCGGCGCGGCGACCTCCACGCGTTCTTTGCCGAGCATGGCGAGCGCGCCGAGCTCCCCGAGCGTCACGACACAAAATTTTGGGCCGGACTTCGTCCAGGCGGCAAGAGTGTCCTCGATTGGGCGAGTGAGGATAGAGCCACTCGAGATCTTCCCGGCTTGCCTTGACAACATGTGCGAGCGAGACTTGACGTTCGACGAGGATTGTCGCCGCGTCGCGGTCAGGGGTCACGAGCGGCCGGATATTGGGATCGAAGCTGATCGTCGCGCGCGGGCGCGCCGCCGTGAGCGCGGCGACGACCGATTGCCCGTGGCGCGGGTCGACTGCGGCGATCGAGCCGACATGCAAATGGCGAGCGCCCTTGGGCCATTCGGTCGGGAACGGCCATGGGCCGTCGAAAGCCGTCGCATCGAGGTAGAACGAGTAGCGCGATCCCGTCTTGGCGGTGCCGCGCATGACGAAGGCGAGCATGGTCGGGCGCATGTCGCGCGCGACGAAGCCAAGATCGACGCCGTTCTCGGCGAGCGCCGCGGCGAGCGCTTCGCCATTCCCGTCGGCGGAAATACGCGAAACGAAAGCTGTTTTCGACCCGAGCCGGGCCAAGCCGATCGCCACGTTAAAGGGCGAACCGCCCAATACCGCGTCGTAGGCGTTGGCCCTGATCGGATCGGGGATGAGGTCGATCAGCGCCTCGCCGGAGATCAGGATCATCGTTTCGGTCGCCCCTTGGCCCGCCGGCCGTTCCGAATCAGGCCAGCGTGTACGCCGTCTTCACTGTCGTATAGAACTCCACCGCATAGCGTCCCTGTTCGCGCGGGCCGAGGCTCGAGCCTTTTCGGCCGCCGAACGGCGCGTGATAATCGACGCCCGCCGTCGGCAAGTTGACCATCGCCATGCCCGCCTCGACATTGCGTTTGAAATGCGCGGCGCGCTTGAGGCTCGTTGTGCAGATGCCGGCGCAGAGGCCAAAGTCCGTGTCGTTTGCGATCGCCAATGCGTGATCGTAGTCGCGCGCCGGGATCATTGCCGACACGGGGCCGAAGATCTCCTCGCGCGCGATGCGCATCGTATTGTCGGCGTCGAGGAACAGGGCCGGCGCCATGTAGAAGCCGGGCGTCGCGCGATTGAGCCGCTCGCCGCCGAGCGCGAGCTTCGCGCCTTCGCCCTGGCCGATCGCGACGTAGGAGAGATCCTGCTCGAGCTGGGTCGCGTCGACCACCGGCCCGATATGCGTTCCGGTCTTCAGAGCGTCGTCGACGACGAGCGCGCGCATCCGCTCCGTCAGCGCATCGGCGAACCGCTTGTAGATTGGCTCCTCGACGATGAGGCGGGAAGAGGCCGTGCAACGCTCTCCGGTCGAGAAATAGGCGCCGTTGACCGCGCACTCGACCGCGTTCGAAAGATCGGCGTCGGCGAGCACGACGAGCGGGTTCTTGCCGCCCATCTCAAGCTGGAACTTGCGCATTGCGCCGGCGCAGGCGGCCGCGACGCGCCGGCCGGTCGCGACCGAGCCGGTGAAGGTCACGGCGTCGACCCGTTTGTGGTCGAGGATCGCCTGGCCGACCACCGAACCGCGCCCCATGACGAGGTTGAACACGCCTTTGGGGATTCCCGCGCGCACGATGATCTCGGCGAGCGCGTGCGCCGAACCGGGCACGAGGTCGGCGGGCTTGAAGACGACGGCGTTGCCGTAGGCGAGGGCGGGCGCGATCTTCCACGATGGGATGGCGATGGGGAAATTCCACGGAGCAATGATGCCGATGACGCCGATCGGCTCGCGCGTCGCCTCGATGTCGACGTTCGGCCGGACGCTGGCGAACTTCTCGCCGGGAATTCTCAACGCCTCGCCGGCGAAGAAGTCGAAGATCTGGCCCGCCCGGGTCGCTTCCCCGACGCCCTCGGCGAGCGTCTTGCCCTCCTCGCGCGAAAGCAGGCGTCCGAGCTCCTCCCGCCGCGCCAGGATCTCGGTCGAAGCGCGCAACAGCACGTCATGGCGCTCCTGGGGCGTCGCGCGCGCCCAGGCAGGAAAAGCGGCGTGCGCGGCTTCGATCGCCGCGCCGGTCTGAGCGGCGTCGGCTTGCGCGTACTCGCCGATGACGTCGTTGGTGTCCGACGGGTTGATGTTGCGGGTGACGGCGGCGCCGTCCACCCATTCGCCGGCGATGAGGTTCCTGTGCGGCGCGTTCATTCCGTGTCCCCGGTTTCCGAGCAACCTTGTCGGCCGCGCGTGCTCAAATCAACCCCCGGCCGGCGAGATTGCGCATCAGCGCGCCGGCTCCGAAGGTCCATCGTTCGCACTCGTCGCATGGCCGCATGCGATTCACGAGCCGGCCGAGTTTTTCGGCGCTGATTGTGACGATATCGCCGCTTCTGTGGGTGAACCCCATGCCGGCGGCGCCGCGATCGGCGACAGGCGCGAACATCGTGCCGAGCAGGAGGACGAACCCATCGGGATAGGCATGGCTCGCCCCGATCGTTTGCGCGACGAGATCGCTGGGGTCGCGGCTGATCTTGGCCATCGACGAGCCGCCTTCGAGCCGGAAACCATCCTCGCCCTCGACGAGGAGCGAGATCGTCGCCTGGCGCACGTCGTCGAGCGAAAACGTCGCGTCAAAGAAGCGCAAAAAGGGGCCAATCGCGCAACTCGCGTTCTGGTCCTTCGCCTTGCCGAGCAGAAGCGCCGAGCGCCCCTCGAAATCGCGCAGATTGACGTCGTTGGCGAGCGTCGCGCCGACAATCGCCCCGGTCGAAGCGACCGCGAGCGCCACTTCCGGTTCGGGGTTGTTCCAAAGCGACTGACTGTGGAAGCCGGCGTCGTCGCCTGAGCCGACGGCTGACATCGGCTGGCTTTTGGTGAAGACTTCCGCGTCCGGTCCGATGCCGACTTCCAGATATTGCGACCAGGCGCCGGCCTCGACGAGCGCCGCCTTCAGCCGCATCGCCGCGGGCGAGCCGGGCTTGAGGCTGCTCAGGTCGTCGCCCAGCGCGCGTACGATCTCCTCGCGCGCTTGCGCCGCGCCTTCGCGGCTTCCGCGGGCGCGCTCCTCGATCACCCGCTCCAGCAAGGATTGGGCGAACGTGACGCCGGCCGCCTTGATCGCCTGGAGGTCGATTGGCGCAAGGAGACGCGCGCTCGGCGGGGTCGCGCCTGTCGCGCGGGGTGCGGGCGAGAATATCCTTGAGCGCGCCGATGCGCGGGCCTTCCGCCTCGCGCAAACGATCAGCGGGCGAGGGCGCTTCGCAAAGGTCGCGCATGGTGGGAAAGGCCTCGCTGACGTCGAAGACGCCGTCCTCCCTGACTGCGGCGACCGAGGGTCCTTCGACATCCGGCCGCCACACGCGCGCCGCGAGCGCGCCGGCGTACCGGTCCGCGGGCAGGGTCATTTCCTCGCTCAAGTCCAAAGTCGCCACGGGCGCTCTCCGATGCGGCATTTGAAGGATTGACGGCGCCGTCCCTCATCTTTAGGTCTAACATGTTAGCGGGCGACGGACGAAGCGTTTCGCTCTTGATTATGCGGGCACGAGCTTGGCGAAGGGCGCCCATTCGAAGGCGGATGCCGTGTACAGCGAACTGAAGGAAGCGATTCTCTCCGGCGCGCTCGAGCCGGGATGTCTGATCGACAAGGCGGGATTGTGTGAAAAACTCGGCGTTTCGCGGTTTCCGGTCTCCGCCGCCGTCAGTCGCCTGGCCTACGATCGTCTCGTTGACGTCGCGCCGCAGCACGGCTCCTTCGTCGCCCTGATTTCGATTAACGACGTGCGCGAGCGTTTCTTCATCCGTAGCGCGTTGGAGGGAGAGGTCGCGGCGGAGGCCGCGCGACGAATGACGCGCGCTGACAAGGACGCGCTGGCGGCGAACCTAAAGGAGGAGGCCGCGGCCGTCGATGCCGACGACCGGGCGGCTTTCTACGCGCTCGACGTTGCGTTCCACCGGATCTTGACGGCTCGCCTCGACATGGCGCGCGCCGACGAGGTTCTGGAGGCGTTGCGCGTTCATTTGGAAAGGGCGCGCAGGCTCATGATGGCGCCGCAAGGACGCCTCCGCGCGACGCTCGGCGAGCACGCGGCGATCGTCGCGGCGATCGAGGCAGGCGACGCGCCCGCCGCGCGCGAGGCCATGAAGGTTCACCTCGGCATGACACGCGCGCTATTCGAGTCTTTGGCGAAAGAGCGCCCTGGACTGTTCTCGCCGTAGGTGGACCATTCTGGAGCGGTAGAACAAATCATGACATCGCCCCGCGCTTTGCGCCTCGACGCTTCGGACAACGTCATCATCGCGATCGACGAGATCGCCGCCGGCGTCGCTCCGGCGGGCGGCGTCACCGCTCGCGAGCGCATTCCGAAAGGCCATAAGATGGCGGTCGCCGCCGTCGACGCGGGCGCGCCGATCCGCAAGTTTGGGCAAATCATCGGTTTCGCCTCGCGTCCGATCGCCGCAGGCGAGTGGGTGCACGAGCACAATTGCGCCGTGAAGGACTTCGCGCGCGACTATCATTTCGGCGAGGACGCACGCGCCGAGACGATCGCGCCGGTCGAGAACCGGCCGACCTTTCAGGGGTTCCGCCGGCCGAATGGGAAAGTCGGGACGCGCAACTATCTCGCCATCCTGACTTCGGTGAATTGCTCCGCGACCGTCGCGCGCCTGGTCGCGAGGGAGGTCGAACGCTCCGGAATTCTTGCCGATCACCCCCACGTCGACGGCGTCATCGCGCTGGTGCACGGCACGGGCTGCGGCATCGCCGCCAAGGGCGAGGGATTCGAGGCGTTGATGCGAACGCAATGGGGCTACGCCGCAAATCCCAACATCGGCGCGACTTTGATGATCGGGCTCGGCTGCGAAGTGTTTCAGATCGGCCGCATGAAGGAGGAATACGGCGTTCAGGAGGGCGAGTCCTTCCAGAGCCTGACGATCCAGGCGACGGGGGGCACGCGCAAGACGGTCGAGGCCGGCGCGGAGCGCGTCCGCGCGATGCTGCCGTCGCTCGACCGCGCCCGACGAACGCCGGCGCCGGCGAGCGAGCTCACGCTCGCGCTTCAGTGCGGCGGCTCGGACGGCTACTCGGGGATCACCGCCAATCCAGCGCTTGGCGCCGCAGCCGACATGCTGGTGCGCAACGGGGGCACGGCGATCCTTTCGGAGACGCCGGAGATCTACGGCGCCGAACATCTGCTGACGCGCCGCGCCGCGACGCCGGAAATCGGCCGCAAGCTCGTCGAACGCATCCATTGGTGGGAGGACTATTGCGCGCGCAGCGGCGGCGAAATGAACAACAATCCCTCGCCCGGAAACAAGGCCGGCGGGCTTGACGACCATTCTCGAGAAATCGCTCGGCGCCGCGGCGAAGGGCGGCACGACCGCGCTCAACGAGGTCTACAAATACGCCGAACCGGTGACGGCCAAGGGCTTCGTGTTCATGGATACGCCGGGCTATGATCCCGTGTCGGCGACCGGGCAGGTCGCCGGCGGCGCGAATGTGCTCGCCTTCACGACCGGGCGCGGCTCCGCTTACGGCTGCAAGCCGACGCCGTCGGTCAAGCTTGCGACCAACAACGATGTCTACCGCAAGATGATCGAGGACATGGACATCAATTGCGGCGACGTCGTCGACGGCGTCTCGATCGCCGACAAGGGTAAGGAAATCTTTGACAAAATTCTCGCGGTCGCTTCGGGCGAGAGGACCAAGTCCGAGCTTTTGGGCTATGGCGACGCGGAATTCACGCCCTGGCAGATCGGAGCGACCATGTGACGAGCCGCGCCGCGCTCCTTTTCGACCTCGACGGGACGCTAGTGGATAGCGACCCCAAGCATCTGGCCGCGTTCCAGCGGGTGTTCGCATCCTTCGGGATAGCGGTGGACCGGACGACCTACGAAAGAGACATCCACGGCGCGTCGAACGAGTTGATCGGGACGGTGTTTCTCTCGCACCTGACGACTGATGAGCGGCGCGCCGTCCTCGATGACAAGGAGGCGGCCTATCGCTCCGATGTCATCGATATCGAGCCGATCGCCGGCGCCGTCGCGCTGCTCGACTTCGCCGATCGGCGCGGACTTAAGCGCGCGGTGCGTCACGAACGGACCGCGCGCCAATGCGGAAAAAGTGCTTTCCGCGCTCGGGCTCGAATTTCGTCTCCCGATCATCGTCATCGGGTCGGAGCTGCCGCGTTCTAAACCCGACCCGCTGCCCTATCTGAAAGGGCTGGAGCTCACGGGAGCGCTGGCATCACGCTCGATCGCATTCGAGGATTCCCCCTCGGGCGTTCGCGCAGCCGCGGCGGCGGGTCTTGCCGTCGTCGGGCTGACGACGACTCTCGACGCCGCCGCCCTGATCCGCGCGGGCGCGACGATCGCGGCGAGCGATTTCACCGATCCGCAAATCTTTGCGCTGATCGAGGAGCGCAGCGGGACGAATTGCAGGGAAGAGGCGCGCTCATGAGACTGGCGCAGTTCATCGACGAGAACGACAAGCGGGCGCTCGCCGTCACCGCGCGCGGCGAAAGCCGGCGAGTCAAGGGCGCGCGCACGACGCTCGAACTCGCGAGCCAAGCGATCGCCGAGGGCGTTTCGCTACGCAAGCTCGTCGCTGATCGGGGGGTCGGCAGGCCGCTCGATCTCAACGCCGCGCTGAAGGAACGGCGGGTTTTGGCGCCGATCGATCACAAGGATCCGGCGCATGTCTTCGTGACGGGGACCGGCCTCACGCATCTGGGCTCCGCCGAGGGACGGGACAAGATGCACAAGGACCTCGCCGATCCTTCCAAACTCACCGACTCGATGCGGATGTTCAAGCTCGGCCTTGAGGGTGGAAAGCCGGCGAAAGGCGAAACCGGCGTCCAGCCGGAGTGGTTCTACAAGGGCGACGGCTCAATTCTCGTGGCGCCTGGGGGTGATCTCCCCAGTCCGGCGTTCGCCCTCGACGGCGGCGAAGAGCCCGAAATCGTCGGGATCTATTTGATCGATCGCGCGGGCGCCCCTGTCCGGATCGGGTTCGCGCTCGGCAACGAGTTCTCCGATCACGTCACCGAGCGGCAGAACTACCTCTGGCTCGCCCACTCCAAGTTACGGCCGGCGAGCCTCGGCCCGGAACTCCTGATCGGCGATCTGCCGTCGGAAGTGCAAGGCGTGTCCCGCATCCGGCGGGGCAAGGAAGCAATCTGGGAGAAGCCGTTTCTGTCGGGCGAGCAGAACATGACCCACTCGATCGCCAATCTCGAGGCGCATCATTTCAAGTACGCGTTGTTTCGGCGACCCGGCGACGTCCATGTGCATTTCTTCGGGACCGCGACGCTGTCGTTCAGCGCCGGCGTCCAAACGCAGAAAGGCGACATATTCGAGATCGAGTCGGAGCCGTTCGGTCTGCCGCTTCGCAACCGACTCGCAACCGAACGAGCCCCAAAATCAAGGGTGCGGGCGCTTTAGCGCGACACGCCGTAGACCTCTCCGCCGAGATGCGCCCTTCCCGCGCATCTCGCATCGGGCTACCCCCCAATGACGCTTGCTCGCGCGCGCTGCCACCAGCCTCTGCGGCGCGGCCGCGGCGGTTCCTCGACAGCTGGCGCGGCCTCCTCCGGAGGCTGCGGCGAGGGCGGCGCCTCCTCCGGCTCCGGCGTCGCGCCAGGACTCGGGGCCGCGTTCGCGGCCGCTGTCGAGGCTTCCGGATTCGACTGGGGCGCATCGACGCTCGGCGCGCGGCGTCGTCTCGAGAGCGGAGACCGGCTCGACCGGCAGGAGCGACATTTGCCCGGTGTGCGGTTCGAACTCGGCGGGCGGCTCCGCCGGGGCTGAGGCCGCGGACGCCTCGGTCTCGGTCGCCGCATTCGCCTCGCTCATGCTGTCGTCGTCGACACGCGGAGAGAACCGGTTTCGCCCGCCCCGTGAACGCCTCGATCGACGATTGCGCTCTTCCTCGCCGCGCGGACCTCTCCTGTCGAACGCGTCAGCGTCTCCGCTTGGCGCTTGGAGATCGCCGCCTATCTCGGCGACGACCGCTAATCCATCGTCCGTCGGCTGTGGAGCATCCTGCGGGGGGTTGTCGCCAAACGGCCGTTCGCCGCCGCGGCGGCGGCGGCGGCGTCGACGGCGCCGACCGACCTCTCCGTCTTCCGCCGGCAGGGCGTCTCCGCGCTCGCTCCCTGACGCTTCTTCACCCTCTTGGCTTGGCGCTTCGAGGATTTCTTCTTCGTCTTCCTCGAGCGGCGCGGGCTCTTCGACGATCGTCATGAGGTCTTCCGCCGGCGCTCGCGGCGGCTCGCTCTCGATCTTGACGCCGGTCGCCGGCTCACCGCGCTCGATTGCGTGGTAGTTCGCAGCCGTCAACGAGTTGTCCGCCTCGACGGCGACCGCGACGCCGAACCTGCCCTCCAGGTCGCGCAGATTGGCGCGCTTTTGGTTGAGGATATAGAGCGCGACGGGCGTGCGCGTGCGCACGACGACATCGTGGGTCGAGCTCTTGATCAGAGCGTCCTCGAGCACGCGCAGCACGTGCAGCGCGATCGAAGCCGTGGATCGCACGACGCCGGCGCCCTGGCAGTGTGGGCAGACCACGGTCGAGCCTTCCAGAACGCCGGTGCGAATGCGCTGACGCGACATTTCCAATAAGCCGAAGTGCGAAATACGGCCGACCTGGATGCGCGCGCGGTCATTCTTCAGCGCATCTTTGATTCGCCTCTCGACCGCGCGATTGTTGCGCGACTCCTCCATGTCGATGAAGTCAACGACGATAAGCCCGGCGAGGTCGCGCAATCGCAGCTGACGCGCGATTTCGTCGGCGGCCTCGAGATTGGTGCGCAGCGCGGTGTCCTCAATATTGTGCTCGCGCGTCGATCGGCCCGAGTTGACGTCGATGGCGACCAGCGCCTCGGTTTGGTTGATGACGATGTAGCCGCCTGACTTCATCGTCACTTGGTTCGAGAACATCGCGTCGAGCTGCGACTCAACTCCAGCCTTGGCGAAAACCGGCTGAGTGTCGCGATAGAGTTGGATGCTGTTGACGTGGCTCGGCGTCAGGAGCCGCATAAACTGCCTGGCTTCGCGATAGCCGGCTTCGCCAGCCACGATGATCTCCTCGACCTCCTTGCTATAGAGGTCGCGGATCGCCCGTTTGATGAGCGAGCCTTCTTCGTAGACGAGCGTCGGCGCGCTCGACGCGAGCGTGGTCTCCCTCACGGTCTCCCACATCCGCAATAAATACTCGAAGTCGCGCTTGACTTCTGCTTTGGTGCGGGAAGCGCCGGCCGTGCGCAGAATGACTCCCATGCCTTCGGGAACATCGAGCTCTTCAGCAATTCCTTTTAGCCGGGTGCGGTCCTGGGCGTTGGTGATCTTGCGCGAAATACCGCCGCCGCGCGCGGTGTTGGGCATCAACACCGAATAGCGCCCAGCCAGCGAGAGGTAAGTCGTCAGCGCCGCCCCCTTGTTGCCGCGCTCTTCCTTGACAACCTGCACCAGCAGAACCTGCCGGCGCTTGATCACCTCTTGAATCTTGTACTGGCGGCGCAAGCGCGGAGCGCGGCGCGGTACCTCCTCCAACGCGTCGCCGCCGACCTGCTCGACCGGCTCGCCTTCGTCCTCGACCTGCGGTTTCGCGGCTCGGCGCGATGCGCTCCTCGGAGCCGCCCTCAAGCGTCGTTACCTCTTGATCGTCGTCCTCTTGAGGGTTCTCGCTCGTGCTCGACTTCGTCCGCCGGTCTAGCCGCTTCGGCACTTTCGCCGCGCGCCTCGGCGCCCATTGGAGCTTGAACGGACGTCCCCCCGATCTCCGCCTCATCTGGTTCGGAAGGTTTTGGGCTCTCGAGCGGAGAATCCGCAGCAGGGCGCTCCGCGGTCTCACCGCTTCCGGCTGCGACCGCGCTCGTCTCGCTCCAAAACCGCTTCCGGCGACAGACCAGCGCTATCAGCGTTGGCCTCGGCCGAATTCCCTTCGGAGTCCGTCGAAGACGGGGGCGACGGGGCGAGTTCGTTCGACCCAACCTCGTCCGCCGGCGCCCATTCCGAAAGGCTCTCGACCTCTTCGACCCGGGCCTCGACCTCCGGTCGACGCGCGCGCCGATGGCGGCGGCTGCGTCTTTCGCTGCTCGCCTCTTCGTCCTCCTCGCGCTGGGACAGGGCTTCCTCTTCGAGCAGCGCCTGTCGATCGGCGACCGGAATCTGATAATAGTCCGGATGAATTTCGGAGAAGGCGAGAAAACCGTGGCGATTGCCGCCGTAGTCGACGAAAGCCGCCTGGAGGGACGGCTCGACGCGAGTGACCTTGGCGAGGTAGATATTGCCGCGCAGCGGCCTCTTGCTCGCTGACTCGAAATCAAATTCCTCGACCCGGTTGCCTCGTAGAACCACCACTCGCGTCTCCTCCGGGTGGGAGGCGTCGATGATCATTTTGTTGGCCATGGAAAACTCTCTCGCCGCGCGTGAGAAACGGCGAGGGCCCGAGGGGCCGCCCGACTGCGCTGCGCGTGGCGTCTGTGTTGGAGATTGGTGAAAATGGGGATTGGGAAAGAGGCGCCGCCGCCTCAGAGGGCCGTCGAGACGCGACTGCGATACCGAGAACCGTCCGCGCCGTGCAAATTGCGGCGGGAGAGTTGCGGAGCTGCAGTCGGGACATCGTCAACCTGAAAACAGGGCGTGGGTTCGTCGCTAGTCAAACGGCGCCGCGAGGCGCCGACGTCACGATCCCGGCCGCGCCGCCGGCTTTTGTCCGGCGGGTCGATTTGTTGCCTTCCGTTCGCAAACTCCCGCACGGACGCTTGCCGATGGGAACGGCAAGCAAACCGACGGGCGACAACCCGCCTCGACATCATCCATCCAAGCCGCGGCCGTCGCATGACGATCCCGCAAACGCCTAGCTCAACGACAAGCGAGCACGGCCCCGACAGACTCGGTCCGAGTTCGTAACCACCCACAAAATAGGCGCCGCCGCGCGCCTTGGCAAGTTCTTTTCCCGATTGCGCTTTCTTTAACGCGCGGCCCTTGGCGCGCGCTTTGAGCGGGCGCCAAGATCGGCTGCCCGACCCCAGTTAACTCTCAGTAAACTTTTTAGCAGGCTCATTTCTTCCTTACGCAATCTCGACTGCCCAGACGGGCGTGGCGCGACCTGGTCAGCACGGCCGACAGATTGCGTCGTGGCGACATTGCTTCTATAGCGCGATTGGCGCGCGGGACCGAGGGGAAGCGGAATGGCGCGAATAGGATGGCTGGCGGTTTTGGCCGCTCTGGCCTTTATCGCGGCGCCATTGCAGCGCGGGTTCGCGACGGATGCGGGCCGGCCGGTCGCGGTCGGCGTACGGGTCTCACAGGACTCGGGCGCCGCCAAACTGGTGTTCGACCTTTCGCGGCCGGTGGACGCCAGCGCCTTCGCCTTGGCCTCGCCCGATCGCATTGTCGTCGATCTGCCCGAGGTGAGCTTTCAGCTCGATCCGTCGGTCGGGCGCCTCGGCGCGCTGGGCGCCGCCTCGCTGGTGAAGAGCTTTCGTTTCGGATTGCTCGTGGCCGGCAAGTCCCGAATCGTCATCGACCTCGCGAGGGAGGCCTGTCCCACGGACGTTTCTACAAAACCGATTGTCGAGGGCGCCCCAGCAGCGCGGCTCACAATCGAACTGAGGCCGTGCGATCCCTTGACTTTTGCCGCGCTCGTGCGCTCGGCGGCTATTTCAGCCCCAGGCGCCGGCGCCCGCCGTTGCGCCGCCGGTCATTGTCCTCGATCCAGGCCACGGCGGCGCCGACAGCGGCGCCCGAGGCCTCGGCGGCGTTCAGGAAAAGACGCTCGTCTATGAATTCTGCGCCGAACTCAAGCGACAACTGGACGCGACAATGCGCTACAACGTTGTGATGACGCGCGACGGCGACCAATATGTCGATCTCGACGATCGCGTCGAGATCGCCCGCGCCGCGAACGCGTCTTTGTTCGTCTCCGTCCATGCAGACATATTGAGTGAGGCGGCCGACGTCAGCGGCTCCACAGTCTATACCGCGGCCGACCGCGCTTCCGACGCAGAAGCGGCTCGCATCGCCGCGCGCGAGAACGCCGCGAGCGGCGGGCCTCATGGAGGCAAGCGGCTCGATGATCCGGATGTCACTGACATTCTGTTCGACCTGAAGCGCAGGGAGACACGCGCTTACGCCCATATTTTCTCGCGGGGCCTTGTTGCGAGCTTGCGCGGCGCGGCGAAGCTCAATCGTAACCCGGAGCGCTCGGCGGGCTTCGTCGTTCTGAGGGCGCCGGAATTTCCATCCGTGCTCATTGAACTCGGCTATCTCTCGAACGCCCAAGATGTCCGAGCTCTTACTTCCGCGGAGTGGCGGGCCAAGACGGCCGCAGCATTGGTCAACGCCATCGACGCGTTCTTTTCCGATCGGGCAAACCGGTCCCCGCCGGCGACGCCGGCGTTGCGTTGACAGGCGGGCAGGCTGGCCCGCCGCCGGATCGCTGAGGCTTGCGTCAAGCGGGCGAACCGGGCTACTGGCGCGGATGTTCCGGCGCGCGAGACGCTTCAATCATAAATTCGCCTTAGTCGAGAGGGACAGGGAAGCGGGCCGGCGAGCGTTCGATTCCGACCCGCATCTGGGCGACCAGGGGAACCTGCGAGGATCGGTCTCTTAAGATTGCGCGCCTTCGAGGCGCCGAAATTAAAGTTCGTCTCGACGCCTTGAGCGCTCGCCGGCGGGCGCAATGAAGGCTTCGATCAAGAGATGCATGGGATCGCTCGTACAATTGGCTTCGTATTCGCCACAGGCGCGTTGCTGTTCATCGTAGCGTCCGCGATTTTTGCCGGCGCGCTATGGAAATACGAGCAGGAACTGCCGGATTACACGCAGCTCAAGAACTATGAGCCGCCGGTCATGACCCGTGTGCACGCCGCCGACGGCAGCCTGCTCGCCGAATATTCGCGCGAGCGGCGGCTCTATCTCCCGTCGGCCGAAATTCCTGACTTGGTTAAGGAAGCGTTCATATCGGCGGAGGACAAGAATTTCTACAGCCACTGGGGCGTCGATCCGGAAGGCATCGTGCGCGCAGGCCTTATTTTCATGCAAGGCTCACGCCGCATTCAGGGCGCCTCGACCATCACTCAGCAGGTGGCCAAGAACTTTCTTTTGAACTCGGAGCGAACTTTCGATCGCAAGATCCGCGAGATCCTGCTGAGTTTGCGGATCGAATCCGCCTACTCGAAGGAGAAAATCCTCGAGCTCTATCTCAACGAGATTTATCTCGGCCTATCCAACTATGGCGTCGCCGCTGCGGCGCTCAATTACTTCAACAAATCCGTGCACGAGCTGACCATTGCGGAAGTCGCCTACCTCGCGGCTTTGCCGAAGGAGCCGAGTGCGCTCAACCCGTTTCGCGATCATGACCGCGCCGTGGAAAGGCGCAACTACGTCATCGGGCGCATGGAAGAGGATGGCTACATCACGGCCCAGCAGGCGAGCGAGGCTCGGGCTGAGCCGCTGGTGGTCAATCCGCGCGTGCTGACCCCAAATTCGATCGCGGCGGGGTTCTTCGCCGAGGAGGTGCGGCGCGAATTGTCGGAGCGCTACGGCGAGCAGAAGCTTTACGAGGGGGGCCTCAGCGTTCACACGACGCTCGACCCGAAAGTTCAGCTGATGGCGCGCAAGGCGCTGGTCGACGGCCTCGTGCGCTATGACGAGGCGCACGGCTGGCATGGCACGCTCAAGACGATCAATATCGGCCAGGATTGGGGCGTGCCCGCTAGCCGACATTCCCTCTTACGGCGACATCAAGCCCTGGGTCCTGGCGGCGGCCCTCGACGTCAGCGACACCGGCATCCGAATCGGGCTGCAGCCGGACCGTGACCAGTCCGGCGCGGTTGTCGCTGACCGAAAGACCGGCTCGGTGACGCTCGACGGCGTGAAATGGACCGGCCGCGGGCCCAGGAGCCTGGTCAAGCCGGGCGACGTCTTCTACGTCGAACCGATCCCCGGGCGCCAAGGCGAATATCGTCTGCGCCAGATTCCGGAAGTCTCCGGCGCCTGCATCGCCATGGATCCGTACACCGGGCGCGTGTTGGCGATGGTCGGCGGCTTTTCGTTCGACGAGTCCGAATTCAATCGGGCGACGCAGGCGCAGCGCCAGCCGGGCTCCTCGTTCAAACCCTTCGTCTACGCGGCCGCGCTCGACAATGGCTACACGCCGGCTTCGACGCTTCTCGACGAGCCAGTCACGATTGACGTGGGCTACGGTCAATATTGGTCCCCAGAAAACTTCGAAGGCGAATCCAGCGGGACGCAGACGCTGCAATTCGGCGTCGAGCATTCGATCAACCGGATGACGGTAAGGCTTGCGCGCGACCTCGGCATGCCGCTCATCGTCGAATACGCAAAGCGCTTCGGCGTCTACGACAATCTGCCGCCGTTCCTGTCGATGTCGATCGGCGCGGGCGAGACGACGGTGTTGCGCATGATCACCGCCTATTCGATGTTCGCCAACGGCGGCAAGCGGATAAAAGCGACGCTGATCGACCGGATCCAGGACCGTTGGGGCAACACGATCTACAAACACGACGAACGCATCTGCGAGGGATGCGACGCCGCGACATGGAACAATCAGCCCGAGCCGCGCCTGATCGACAAACGCGAACAAGTGATCGATCCGCTCACCGCCTATCAGATCACCTCGATCTTGGAGGGCGTCATCCAGCGCGGCACCGGCATCGCGATCAAGGAAGTCGGCAAGCATCTTGCCGGCAAGACCGGCACCACCAACGATGCGAAGGACCTCTGGTTCGTCGGCTACTCGCCGAACCTCGCATTCGGCGTGTTCATGGGTTACGATAAGCCGCGTTCCCTTGGCGGCAAGGCGCAGGCCGCGCTCTATACCGCCCCGATCTTCCGCGACTTCATGAAAATGGCGCTCAAGGACACGCCCGACACCCCCTTCCGCATTCCGCCCGGCATCAAGCTCATTTCGATAAATCTTCATTCTGGAATGCGCGCGACCGGGCCCGGCACGATCATGGAGGCCTTCAAGCCCGGAACCGGACCGCCCGACGCCTACGGCGGCTGGGTGGGGCGAATCGGCTGAGACCTCGTCCCGGTCGGAGGGCGAGCGGTCGGTCGGAGCTGGGACGGGCGGCCTTTACTGAGCGATTTTGGGTCTCCCCGCGCTCAAGCCTTTGCCGTCCGCGCCATCAGGGGCTATCGAGAACCTCGGCCCCGCGGACGGGCGTCACTTTCCGCGCCTTAAAGTTCATGGGTTCAATCATGCGCGCCGAAGCCGAACAGTTGGTCGAATCGATCAAGCAATCCGTCGGATTGCTGAGGAGGCATCTTTGACGTCGATGCGGCGACGCGGCGTCTGGCCGAACTGAACGCGAAATCCGAAGACCCCAATCTTTGGACCAATCCCGATTCCGCCCAGAAGGTGATGCGCGAGCGCACGATGCTGGAGGACCGGCTGGGCTCGCTTGCGAAAATAGAGCGCGATCTCGATGACGCGAGGACCTTGGTCGAACTCGGGGAGGCCGAAGGCGACGAGGCGGCCGAAGCCGAGGGAGTAGCCAGCCTCAAAGCGCTCAAGGCCGAGGGTGAACGGCGGGAGCTCGAAGCTCTGCTCTCGGGCGAGGCCGACGCCAACGACAGCTATGTCGAAGTGCATTCCGGGGCCGGAGGCACCGAGAGCTGCGACTGGGCGCGCATGCTGTTGCGCATGTACATGCGCTGGGCGGAGCGGCGAAAGTTTGAAGTCGAGTTGATTGAAGAGACGGCGGGCGACGAGGCTGGCGTCAAGTCGGCGACGATCGTCATCAAGGGCCACAACGCGCATGGCTGGCTGAAGACCGAGTCGGGCGTCCATCGTCTGGTGCGCATCTCGCCGTTCGATTCCAACGCCCGCCGGCACACGAGCTTTGCCTCCGTCTGGGTCTATCCGGTCGTCGACGACCGGATAGAGATCGACATCAACGAGGCTGATTGCCGGATCGATACGTACCGCTCGTCCGGCGCGGGCGGACAGCACGTCAACAAGACCGAATCGGCCGTGCGCATCACCCACTTGCCGACCGGCATCGTCGTCGCCTGCCAATCGGAGCGGTCGCAGCACAAGAACCGCGCGACCGCCTGGAACATGCTGCGCGCGCGCCTCTACGAACGCGAGCTGGAGAAGCAGGAAGCCAAGGCCAACGCCGACGCGGCGTCAAAGACCGACATTGGCTGGGGCCACCAGATCCGCTCCTACGTGCTGCAGCCCTATCAGATGGTGAAGGACCTGCGCACCGGCCACGTCTCGGGCACGCCCTCCGACGTGCTCGACGGGGATCTCGACCCGTTCATGGAGGCTTCGCTCGCCCACCGCCTGTCCGGCCGCACCGTGGTCGTCGAGGATGTGGAATAGGCGGTCCACAGCCGATTGAACTGACTTAACGGTTGAATTATTTTCAAATCTCCCGGAACGAAATCCAAATTTGGAACAGGGCTACAGATGATCGCTGTGTTTCCGTAAGACAGAAACGGCGCCGCCCCTCAAATTATTCCAAGCCCGGCCAACAAATCCAAGCAAGAATGCTTGGATTTGCTTGGTTTTATTCGTCCGATTCCGGACTTATCAATGGGTTACGGCGAATCCAAATAAGAAATTTTCTCCTCGCACTCTCCTCGCTTTGTTGTCTCCCGAGGCCATGGCCGCCGTCCGGCAATTGAGCAAGGGTGACACATTTTCCGATTTTTGTAAAGATATTGCTGAATCTTAAAATTGTGGCGTTCGCCGGCGGAGATTGGCGGACGGGGCCTCTCTGTCGGCGTCCTCCGAGGGCAAGGGTCCCTTTCAACGAGTCTGGCCCCGCCGCCGTGGCTGCCGCCGCCATGACCGCCGCCCCCGTGATAGGCGCCGCCGTGGTAGCCACCCCCGTGATAGGCGCCGGCATGTCCCCAGCCGCCGTGATAGCCGCCGCCGTGATAACTCCGCCGTAACCGCCACCGGTGTAGCCGCCGGCATAATAGCCGCCGTCCCGCCGTAGTCGTAACCGCAGTCATTGAAGTAGCAGCCGCCGCCGAGCGCGCCGCCCACAATTCCGCCGATCACGCCGCCCAGCACATCGGGCGGAATGCCGTTGTACTGGACCAGCACAATTTGCTCGGGCAGGCTTACGAATTCCGGCCTGCCGATGCTAAGCGGAGCGGCGGATGCGCACGTGGCCGCCAGGATCGTTCCGGCGACGGCGACGGTGGTCAATCGATTGAGAGTCACACAACCCTCCTTTTGCTCGGCGAAAGCGCCCAAACGGGAAGGGCGCGGGAATGAGGGACCCGGCGTCGAGGCGGCTGAAGTTTTCGCCTCGCTCCCCCGGATCGTTGGGCGTCGCCACGGTTCATGGAACGCGATGGCGGGCCGTGCTCTTGCCGGCCATGTCAGTGGCGAGCCCGTTCCCGGATCGCGTCAAACGTCTTCTTCTGCTTATCGTCGAGGCTATTGTAGAACGCGATTAGTCTAGCTTCGGATTTTCGGCCTTCAAGGCTTCGAGCCGCGCCTCCAGAAATGTTGACCGAAATTCAGCCGCGCCTCGAATGTGGAGATCCGGCCGATCGGCGCAGAGCTTCGCCTTTGGAATCGGCGAGCGATTTCTCCCGCGCGTCTTGGAACTCCTTGAAGATGGCCTTCTGCGCGTCGGTCAATTCGAGGGTTTTCACCAGCCACTCGACGAATTTGGCGTGCTTTCCGGAATTGTCTTGCGCGGAGCAGAGACGATCGAAGGGCTGGGCATTGCCCGCCCCGGCCGTCTGTGCATTGGCCAAGGGAACGGCGAGCACCGCAAAAGGAACGATCAGGATTGAAACCCTCAACATGCGCATGGAATGCTCGCTCTGTCTTCAAGACCGCTACATGCAAGGCCATGCCCAGCCAACCCGTCGTCTTCAACCGACATTCGCGGGATGACAGCCCTGTCGGAGTGAGGCTGCGCCGATGGCAAGACACTCGCAAGACTGAAATGTCGTTGTGACCCCGCCGAGGCTTGTAGATAGGTTCCGGGGCGGGCCGGCTCGCGATTCGTGCTCCAGGGGATGCGAGTTTTCTGTGATCAAGACGCAAATCTCCCGTGTTTGTTTTTTATTGAACGCGGGCGCGGGATGTCTTTGTCTCCGGCCGGACGTAGTTGAACGTGGAAGCTGTTGCGAATTGTTTTGTGCTGTTGCTTGTTCGCAGGGGCTTTCGTAGTGGGTCAGTCTGAAATGGGAGGGACTTGACGCCTATGGAATCATATGGGCAGCGTGGCAGAATCCGCGCCATGAGAAATACGACGCGCACCTACTCTGTCACCGTCCGACCATGCACTCTCCACCCTAGCCAGTTCCGATGGCAAGTTAGCTCATCTACGGCGAACCACTGAGTTTTCGCCGCAATGTTTCGCGACGCGGGAGATCGCTAGCGAAGCCGGCCAAGTGCGCGCGCGGGAGTTAGAGCGCAAGGGATACACCACGCAATGACTAGAGCGCCTCATTGTCCTCGCCCCGAAGCCGTCGAAGACCTCGGAAGCGTTCGCGCGACCCCTGCGGAGCGCGCTTGAAAACGGGGAAACGTCGGACCGCACCATCGATTTAATTAATGACAATCGCGAATGGGAGCGGTATTCTTAAGAAGGTTAGGGCCGAAATATTAGCGCTTTTTACAGCTATTCGCGGTCGTTTGCCGAGCTAATAAGGAAAGAATCAACGACAAGGATCGTCTCGCGGGATCGGCGAAACAGGTCAAGGGTGCAGTAAAGGAGGCGGTCGGCAAGGGGTCGGCGACGCCAAGCTGGAGGCGGAGGGCAAGGCTGACAAGGCCGAAGGGAAAGTGCAGAACGCCGTTGGCGGCTTGAAAGACGCTGTCCGGGACGCCGCGAAGAAGTAGTTTATTTCACAGGCCGTTTCGAAAGAGCGGCTGAGTGGCTGAAGTCGCTGTACAAGGGAACGCGATGTCGCTCGAGCATTCTGTTAATTGTCTTAGTTATCGCGTTGCTTGGTGGCTTCAGCGGGCTCGGAGGCGGCCCGTTCTATGGGACCGGGATTAGGCGGCGGTGGGCTTGGTCTTGTAATCGTTGTCATATTGATCCTTGTGTTGCTTGGAAGGCTTTGAAAAGCGCCAAGCGAAACAGCGAAACCAAGAGGGAGGATTATCATGAAGAAAACAATGTTGCTTGCCAGCGCTGCTGTGTTGGGCGTGGTCTTTCTCGCCGCAACCGTAAATGCGAGGGCGTTAAACAGACGGTAGAGGATCGCCAAGGTCGATGTGCAAACGGTTGCGGCGGGCTTCCGGGCGTCCAAGGTCATTGGCAGCAATGTCCTCAACGATGAAACGAAACGATCGGCAAGATTGACGACCTTCTTGTGACATGTGATGGCAAAGAGCCATACGCTGTTCTATCGGTCGATGGATTCCTCGGAATGGGCGCCCTGGTGGTCGTGCGCTATACAGTCTAAGTGTCGACACCGACAACAAGATCGTGCTGCCGGGCGGGACGAAGGACGGGCTTAGACGCTCCTGCCTGCGTTCGAATACGCTAAACAGTGATTGTCGGTAAATAGCCCAGCCACGACGATCGCAAAATGTCGGTTCGAAACAGCGTCACCGGTTCCCTATCCTGTGTCCTGACGTCCTGCGGGAGGCTGACGCATGAGCACCATCCTTATCATCGTTCTGTTGATTTGATTTTTGGCAAAGGCGGTGGCTACTACGCGCATGGTCGCTATGGGACCACGGGGTCGGCGGTGTCCTGGGGGTTGTTCTGATGGTCCTAAGCCGGCGAGCCGGACACAAAAAGGCGTCAGGCGTTTGAGCAACAACCACCCTCGGCTGTCCCGGGCAATTTTGGATGATCCGCCGATTTGCATCCGCCCGAATTGTTCCCGCCAACGCGGGTGCAAGGGTAAGAACCCATTGGGTTCAAGCCATTACGGCCGGACCATTGTGCCAAAAAATATCTCTGCCGCAACGCCAATTTGCGCAAAAAATGTCACGAGTTAGTCGAAAGGGATGGCGCTTTTCCCCAGACGCTGCTGTGGAAAGAGTGGCCCCTGCGGGGCAGTCCCGCGCCGTCAAGGCGTCGCCACTGGCAAACATTCCCCCGGCAGTCGCTATGCTCGTCTCCAATGGAGATCCGTGTTCGGCACAACGCCGGGGGGAGCGGGTCATGTCAGATGGTCTGAGCAAGCTCTACCACGAATTGCTGAGCGGCAGCTACGATTGTGTGGACCGCATCGTTCTGAACGCTTACTTCGGGATGGGGCACAGCCCTGGTGGTTTCCGCGTGTGGTGGCGGGCGCTCACTGGATCGGACTACACTCTGGACAACGCTCACTTGATGCGGTTGGCAGGCCGGTTCAGTCGACGCGTGCGGGGCTACGCCAAAGCGCACGACATTCCGGTCATCGATTGTGTGGCAGGGGAGCGCAAGCATGACGTGGCCGACGATTATCTGGCCAAGACAACGGTCACCGAAGGTTTGTTTCTGGTCCTGGTCGGTCGCGCCCAGGCGCCGGTCTGGCACATAGAGGCGAATTACCACCTTGAGCGGAAGACGCCTTATGTGAACCACTACTCGTTCCACATTCTCGACCGTGATTGGGGGCATGTCACCATCAAGATCAGCGGGCATCCGCCGTTCCCAGCCCAAGTGATCCTGAATGGCCATGAATACGTCGCCTGCAGGCCCGCAAGGCGAGCATCGGGTTCATCAAAAACGGCAACTGTTTTACTGCAATTAGCAACACATCCAGCTTCGCAGAGATCGCAGAGACCTTGTCCGAGCAACGGGCTGTAGGGCGATTGCTTCAGGTCTGTGAGCGATGGATTTACCGCTCCTGTTTATGTTTTGCGCTCGATTTTGAAGAACAGCAACGCAGCGGGTTTCGGTATCACTTCTCCAATTACCAGATGGAGTATAGCCGAAATCTGATCTTTGTGGTTGGCGGACGCATGGAGCAAGTCTTCCAGGCCCTGATCGATCGCAGCCGAGCGCCGTTGGACCTGACGATGATCAAGACGATCCTTGGAGACAAGGGCCGGCCAAAATACCGCCCACGCAACATGCGGGCGGCCGAATGGGAGGTCGCGGTCGAGAGACCTACGTATGATCTGACAGTCTTCAAGCTGCACTGCGGCAAGTTGATGTTGAAGATCTATTCCAAAGGCGAGCGCGTACTTCGCATTGAGGCTGTAGCTCAGAATATTCGAGAGTTCCACTGTGGGCGCCTGCTGCATAACTTCCCCGAGATCGTCCGTCGGTTGAGGGGCATGCTTGAGCGATTCATGGAAGCTTTGAGCTGCATCGATCAATGCTTTATCGGTGACGAGATGCTCGAGCGCCTTCCGCTCCCATCCCGCGTCGGGAAGTCCATGGTCGGGGGTATCGATCTGAACAAACCACGCCTGCGTCACGTCACCGAGGCTATTATCGCTCTGTCAGCCTCACCCGACGGCTTCACCGCCTCCGCACTGGCCCATCAGGTCCGCGCGCTCGGCAATCAAAGCCTGTCCGCCTACGGTCCCCGCCAAGCAGCCTACGATCTGAAGAAGCTCCGCGGTAAACAGATCGTCCGCCGGATCGGCTCGACGCGTCGCTATGAGCCCCTTCCGTCCGGTCTGCGGGCGATCACCGCCCTGCTCGTCCTTCGCAACAAGGCCATCAAACCCCTCCTCGCCGCCGCTCAAGAGATCGCCCCGAACAACGGCGGGCAAAACCCCCGAGCCATCGATCGCCACTACCTCGACCTGCAACGCGCCATGCAGGGCGTCTTTCATGAACTCGGGATCGCAGCCTAATGATCGACAACTTTTTTGTCGGGCTTCGCCCTTAAGCGCCTAATAGTGCTTTGGCTCGTAGGTGGGATCGGCACATACGGACCACGCCCGTGACCCCCGACGACACGGGCAAGACAAGCCATAACCGGGGGCGATCGGGACGGATGGATACGGCTAAATAAGGCGCCCTGTCGCGCGAACACTGCGCCGGAACGCAGCGAGCGTACGCGATGACCTACTGTTGCCGGTACCAATTCACGCTCCTCAATCCGCTCCAGGCCGACAATGGCAAGCCTGTAGACGTTGCTATTCCCGGTCTCCCTCCGTGACATTCGAGATGGGTGAAGAAGCTCACCCGGTTGGGCATTGGGCCATTGCCAAGATCGGAGGATTTGCAACCGAGGAAGAAGCCCGCAGGGTCGGGCAGCGATTGGGAGACATACTCCTCGTAGTCGGTGCCGTGACGAAGGTGGGCATCGACGTGGGCTTTAGCCAATCAACGATTCGGTTCCGCGAAGCGGCACGTGCCGCAGCTCGAAAGGAGACCGGACAAGAACTGCAGGGTGAAACGCACGGCCTCATGGTCTACGAGGAGGGTGCTGTCGCCTTTGTGCATTTTCAGGCCCGCGGTCACATGCCAATTCCTGCTGATGACTTCGAAAAGCGCCTCGGCAATTGGGCGGAACCGTTATCAGGGTTGACAGAACGGCAGAGCAACTGTGCGGCGCTCATCAACGACTCATCGTTCGTGCCCCGAACCGAAGGGCAGTTCATTCTGCGAATTTCGGCGGTAGAGGCCCTGTGGGAACAGACTGTTCTCGATGCGCGCTATCTATCGGCAATTGAACACCTCGAACAGCAGCTGACCAGCCAAACAATGGATGAAGAAATCGGCAAGACCCTACAACGGACCCTCGACAATGCGAAACGTGAGTCGTTGCGCCTGGCCTATATGACCAAGTTCAGGACGTTGCGGTCGCAGGCCGAAGCGAAGGCGTTTGAAGACCTGTACGGAAAGCGCAGCAAGCTCGTTCACTGGTCGACAATTCCGGAAAAGTCTCAATCAAAACGTCCGCCGGCGTGACGGTCGCGACATTAAAGGTGAGCGGAACCTATACGTCGGCCAACTTCCACGTCGGTAAGGACGCTTCCGGCCACGCTCTCGTCACCTACGCCGCCACGGCCGCAAATGCCGCGATCGACGAAGTTGGCGGCGGAAAGCTCTGCGGACCTCTTGGCGGCTACGGTTCCCAGCTCCCTTCGCCCATCCCGGAAACGCATAGCGGCGCGGTTCCGCTCGATCTTTGCTTTCCGCCGTTCCAGGCGCCGAGAGCGACACTGGCGGTTTCGCGACCACCATGACCGAAACTTCGGCGGCGCGCGCGACGCAGGGGGGATCGGTGTCGGCTGGGACGGCCCAATTGGTCATGGACCTGGGGCTGACTTGTAATGCCCGTAGACGTTTTGGCTAAAATTCAAAATGCTGCGGACGCGCTCGCAGCACCTTACCAAACTCAACCGGCTGCTTGTGCAGACCGAAGCCTCTCAAAAAGACCGTGACTTGGTGCGAAATTATGCGGCCTGATGGCCTCGCAGCCCTAAGGTGATTTGGCTGGCGGCGCGCTCAGGCGCACTCTGAAAGATTGCTCGGCGAAAAGTCAATCCGCGCCGTCCCTACCCCAGCGCGCGGCGGCTTGATCGTTCGTCCTCGGCGCGGATTAAGCGTGGAAGCGAAAATCCCGCAGTCCACGCCCAGCGCAGGCGAGGCCTAGAAAAGGAGTGCGCGCCGGCTTAAAGCCGAGAGCGCACCCGAACCCTCCCGCAGACTCGCGTCAACGCCCGATTGCGTTTGGGCGCGGACGCGAGGCTGCGGGAAGCCGACGAGTTCGTTCCGTCGGCTTTTAGTCCACGGCTTCCGGGACCAGACGCTTCAGCGCGCCGCGCTCCAAGAGCGCCGGCACATAGGCGTGAATGCCCGGCTGTAGGTCCTGCAGCGAGACGAAACGTCCGTCCGCCAACCGGAGACCGTCGCGATAGAGGCCGGCCTCGCGCTGCGCAAAGAGGGTCTCAGCCTCCGCGCCGATGCGAAGCGCGTTCTGCAACGCGACCGGAATGTTGGTCAGCATGACCTTTGTGTCACATTGCATGCAGACCGCGGTACGCGGATCGCCCGCCGAGGCGAAACCGATTGAACCGCTCGGAAAACGCGTTGTAACATACAGCTCACCCTCGCGGGCGGGACGCGATCCATACATCTCCAACGAGTAGTCGCACATGACAGGCTCCTGCGCTTTGTGAGCCCCCCAGGTTCGTCGGCGGAATCAACGTTCTTATCGTCTTATGGTTCCGTACCCTACATTGGCATTGGGGCATTATTGAGAGCAAGGCCTTTCTGGTCTCAACCGATTGGGTTTAACACTTTTTTTACCCGAGCCTACGACAGCGGCAGCCATCGCCCGCAAAACGGCCAGAAAGCGCTGAAAAACGCGTCAATGCCGGGTCGGCGCCGCTTCGATCGTCGCCGGCGCGATTTCCTTCGCATCGACCGATCGCCAACGGGCGCCGAACGATTCGACGCGGAAGCGCCGAGCCACGAGCCCCTCCGGCCAGCGATTCGTCGTCGAAGCCTGCCTTCGCCATCAGGCTCTGGACGAATGCGCGAGCGTCGGCGACCTGGCGCCAGACGCTCGGCAGGAAGAGCGCGCTGCGTTTGCCGGCCTCAAGCACGAGGCCGTCGCGGTCGGGCTCGAGCGCGTCGGCGAGTTCGGCCTCGCTTCCCGCCGGAATCGGCCGCGGGTGGGAGAGGACCGAGACGTCGAGGCGCAGCCCGGCGAGTTCGGCCTCGCCGAGCGGCTGAAAGCGCGGGTCGGCAAAGCCCGCCTTGACCGTGTTGGCGACCGCATCCTCGAGGAGCGGTCGGCGCGGCTCGGGTGAGCCGATGCAGCCGCGCAGCCGTCCGCCTTCGGTCAGCGTGACGAACGTCGCGCGCCAGGGCGCGAGCGCGGACGGGCCGCCCTCGAGGCTCAGCGCGGGCGGCTTGCCGCCATTCTCAGCCGCCGCTCCGAGCGCGGCCATGCAGGCCGAAAGCAGATGCTCGCGATCGGCTTCCGCGAGTCGCGCGGAGCTCGCGTATTCGAGACCGAAAGCGCCGTAGCCGACCACCCGCGACGCTCCGGCGCCCGCGTCCGCCGAAGTCGCGAGATGCAGGCGACTCACGCGCAAGTCGCGCTCGGCCGCGATTTCGAGCGCCCCCTTGATCGGCAGGAAGCCGCAAGCCCGGCGCCCTTCGAGCGATTGAGCGTCAAGCGTCTCAATCAGCCGGGCGGTGTCGGCGTCGATCAACTCGGCGCTCTCGCGATCAAGAAAATGCGAAAGGTCGGAAGAGACGGCGATTCCTGTCTCCGGCCCGCCCCAGACAAGGCGCAGGGCATCGGCGACCCAATGCGGATCGGCGTCGCCGACGAGAATGGGGACGATCTCGAAAGGCGCCGGCAGCATCGCTTGCAGCATAATGAGATGCATCTCGAGCGAATGCTCGCCCGCAAACGGCCGCGCGTCGATGAATACGCCGCGAGCGCGCGCGAGCTCGGCATGAGCGATCGGCGCGACCCGCGCCTGCCGAGGGGCGTCGTCCATGTGGCCGCCGGATGGATCGCGATGCCGCGGAACGCCACGCGATGCGCCGGCCCGACGATGACGATCCGGCTCGGCGGTTCGGCGCGGCGCGCCCACGGGCCGAAAGCCGTCGCGGCGACCGAGCCTGAATAGACGATGCCGGCGTGCGGCGCGATGACGACCTTCGGCGCGACGCTGGCGTCAGGCCGCGCCCGCCTGCGCACATCGGCGATCAATGCGTTCAAGGCTTCCGGCTCGGCCGGATAGAACATCCCCGCAACCTGCGCGGGATGGATCGCCGCGGCGTCACTCGGCATGAGGCGCCATTCCCTAAGTCGAAGCGTCAGCGCACGCCGCTGACAGAGGACGCTACTCCGCTATCATCTCGCCTGAGCCGCCGAACTCCTTCGGAAAGTCCTTGAGCTTCGGCAGTCCGTCCTTCATCGGTAGGACCGTTTCCTGATAGTTGATGTGGACGCCGGGCTTGAAGTCGAGCGTCGGAATCGTCGCGTAGAACACGTCAAACAAGCCGATCGGCGGGTGGTAGACCATAATGTGACCGCCGCAGGACTTGCAGTACTGCCGCTCGCTCATCGGCGTTTTGGCGAACATCCCAATCTGATCACGCCCTTTCGTAACCTTCACGGCTTCAGGCTTCCAGAGGCTGAACGCATTGACCGGGCCGCCCGACCAGGAGCGGCAGGATTGGCAATGGCAATAGCCCATCCCCTCGGGCGCGCCTTCGACCTCGATCTCGACCGCGCCGCAGAAGCAGCGCCCCTTGTGAGCCATCGTCTCCTCCACTGATCGATTCTCGAGGTCCAAAATCCGCGAGCAATGCCGCAAGCCTACACGATCGGCCCACAAAAGGGTACCCGAGGGCGTGGCGACGTCCGAGATCATCGGGGAGGAATTGCATTTTGCTCCCGCCCGCACGACATATTGAGAGAGCCAAGGAGCGGCCTCACGAAAGTGGCAGGTGGGCGATGGACGCCGATTCCCAAGATTGCGTCGATGTCGGGTACTGGACGAGGCTCGAGGACGGGCGGATCGAATGCCGCTTGTGTCCGCGCTTCTGCAAGATGCGCTCGGGCCAGCGGGGCTTGTGCTTCGTGCGCCGCGCGCGCGAGGACGGCGAGGGCATGGAGCTGACCGGCTACGGCCGGTCGACCGGCTTCTGCGTCGACCCGATCGAGAAGAAGCCGCTCAATCACTTCCTCCCCGGTTCGGCGGTGCTGTCGTTCGGGACGGCGGGCTGCAATCTCGCCTGCGCCTTCTGCCAGAACCACGACATTTCCAAGAGCCGCGAAGTCGCGCGCTTGAGCGCGCATGCGGCGCCGGAGACGATCGCGCGCGCGGCCGAGCGCCTGGGTTGCGCGAGCGTCGCCTATACCTACAACGATCCGGTGATCTTTATGGAGTACGCCCTCGACGCCGCGGCGGCCTGCCGGGCGCGCGGCGTGAAGAACGTCGCGGTCACCGCGGGTTTCGTTTGCGAGGAGCCGCGCAAGCGCTTCTTCGCCGGCATGGACGCGGCGAACGTCGACCTCAAGGCGTTCACCGAACGCTTTTACGCCAAGCGCTGCGTCGGCTCGCTTGAGCCGGTGCTCGATACGCTCAAATATCTCGTTCACGAAACCGACGTGTGGACCGAGATCACGACGCTCTTGATTCCGGGCGAGAACGATTCCGACGAGGAGATCGAGGCGCTGACGCAATGGGTCGCGAAGGAGCTCAAACGCGACACGCCGCTGCATTTCACCGCCTTCCACCCCGATTATCACATGCTGGACACGCCGCCGACGCCGCCCGCGACCTTGCAGAAGGCGCGCTCGATCGCGATCCGCAACGGGCTCGCCCATGTCTATGTCGGCAACGTTCACGATCCGGCGCGCCAGGCGACGCTCTGCCCGACCTGCGGCGCGCGCGTCATCGGGCGCGACGGCTATACGATCACCGCTTATTCGCTCGACGCCATCCGGCGCGTGCAGGAGTTGCGGAACCAAGATGGCCGGCGTGTTCGCCGCGAAGCCGGGCCAATGGGGATCGCGGCGGCTGCCGGTCGACATCGAGCGCTACGCCGCGTGAGGCGGTTGCCGGTCAGGCGCGCGCTACGCGCCGAGCGATGCGAGCATCTCGTCGAAGGCGCCGGATGGGACGCGAAACACTCCGGTGAAGGGCTGGGTCAGCTCGAGAATCAGGAATAGGGCGCTGCCGACCGCGAACGCGCCGAAGCCGAGGGCGACGACGGTCGTCGGGTTGATGCGCGAGAGCACGCCAAAGCCGCAAAAGAGGATCAGCGCCCAGGAAACGACAATCACCACCAGGGGCCAGGACACGGGACTCGCCAGTTGCAGCGAGATCAGCAGTCTGGTCTGCTCCATCGCGCTGGCGGCGGCGGCCGCGTTGGCCGCGAACTGCCGTTGAGCCGGAGTCTTCGGGTCGAGCGAAGCGACCTCCTCGTCCGTTTCCCTTAAGATCTTCAAGCGGCTCAGCGACGCTGAGGTCCGGCGGCATGGACCCCGGCTCGCGTCCCCACCACAGCATCCTGCGGACCTTCATCAGGGTATCCTTCATCATCGCCCGCGTCGGCGCCGTTTCGGGCCCGAATTCTGCAAGCGCCAGATCGAGCTGCAGCGCGCGAGCGGCAAAGGTGTTCATCTCCGACTTTTGCGTCGCGTAAAAGCTGTAGGCCGAGCCGATCAGTGTTCCCAACACGAGCGCGAGCAATAGAGAGATGAGGCCCACGATTGCGGTGATCATATCGCGCGAACGATCGGAGGTGTGCGGCGCGGGCAGGAGCTTCTGCAGATAGAGGCCCGCGACGCCGGAGGCGAAAGCCAGCGCCGCGACGACGATGCTCATCCAGATTGTCATCGATTCTCCCGAATCGGCCGGGGCCGCCCGCGCAATGTCGACGCGTGGCAAGGCCTGCGGCGACTCATGCCCCGACAATGGCGCATCGAGGCGCGCAATCCAAGCGTCGGAAGCGCAGCCGCGGGAAGAAGCGCGAGCGCTATCTGCCGATCAACTCCAGCATCTGGTCGACAGCGGCGGATGGCACGCGGAACACCCCGCTGAACGGGTGGCTGAGCTCGAGGACCATGAACAGAGCGCTGCCGACCGCGAAGGCGCCGAAGCCCAAAGCGGCGAGCGTGGTGCCGGTGATGCGGGAGAGCAGGCCAAACCCGCAGAAAAGGATCAGCGCCCACGAGACGACAATGACCACCAGAGGCCAGGAGATCGGACTCGCCAATTGCATCGATATGAGCACGCGCGTTTGCTCGATCACGCCCGCGTCCGCCGCCGCTGCGGCCGCGAACTGCCGTTGGGCCGGCGTCTTCGGGTCGAGCGAGGCGATGTATAGGTCCAAGTCTCGCAAATGCTCGATCGGCGCCGCCGTCGAAAACTCCGGCGCGCGCTCAGCCGCGTCGCCCCACACCATGTCGCGAACGCCTTCGAGCGTCTGTTTCATCCTTGCGCGCGCCTCCTTCGTCTCCGGCCCGAATTCGGACAGCGCCAGGTCGAGTTGAACCTCTCGCGCGGCAAACGCCTCCAGTTCCGATTTTGTCGTCGCGTAAAAGGAGTAAGCGGAGCCGATCAATGTTCCGAGCACGAGAGCGAGCAGAAGCGAAACGAGTCCGACGATCGCTCCGATCATGTCGCGTGAGAGATCGACGGAGTGCGGCTCCGGCAAGAGCTTCCCCAGATAAAGGCCGGCGACACCAAAGAGAAAGGCCAACACCGCGACGCCGATGCAAAGCCAGACTATCGTCATTGACGCTCCCTTTGGCGACGGACGCGCGCGAATCGAAGCGACGCTCGCGCCGGCGCGTCCCGAATTCGGACGGCGCCGCCGGGTTCAGCGGCGATTCGCCCTTGCCGAACAATGGCCGATCGAGGCGGCGAAACCAAGCGAGCGCGGCGCCCGGCCTCGCGGCGCGGCCGCCGTCAAGGCCCGCGAAGCTCTGCTGCCGGAGCCCGACGCGTCCGCCCTTTGATAAGGCTCCGCAACTGGCCTATCTTTGGCGCGCGTGCGGGTTTGGCGATCTCCTGGCGCGCGCAAGGGAGGCGATCGGCATGAGCGACCTCGAACACGCGATCCGCAGGCGGGCTTACGAGCTTTGGGAAGAGGCCGGTTGCCCGGAAGGGCGCAGCGACGAATTCTGGCACGCGGCGCGCGCCGAGTTCAAAGATGAGCGGGCAGGGCGCGAGGCGCTGGTCGACGAACTCGGTCCTCCGATCGAGGAGCCGCCGGAGATCGCGTTCCGACACGGAATCCCGGTTGGGCTGCCCGGAGAGCGCATCGTCGAGCAGGGGGTCATCGACGACCGGCTCGAACAAATGCTGAACCCGATGCCGCGCCGAGTCCGGGACGATTGACTGCACACTGTCCTCACGATGCCTGTCTTTGGGCCTTATCCCTTCAATGCGCCGATTGCGAGGCGGGAAGCGAACGCTTTCCGTGAGAGCGCGTGTGGGGCGTTTTTCATCCAGCGACGGGAATCACCATGCGCGTTTCAGATATTTTGGTAGGGAAATTGCAGCAAGAAGTTTTTGCAGACGACAGGTGGGCGACGCCGCGTCCGCCCGTCATCACAAGAGACCTTGGGTCGAGCCCGACGACCATGACGATCAAGCACCGCCGCGATTGGTCATCTTTCCGGATCGCTTACCTTGAGGGTGTGCCGGGGGCGCGATGAGGGCTTTGGCTGCGCCCAAACGGGACACATCCGAACGCAGAAAAATGGGTGGACGAGGCGCCAATGGCGCAAAAGCGCGGAGAGGGTCGCGTAGCTCGCGGCGATGGGAATCGACGCGAGCGCTTCGGTGATTCACGTCCACTTCTTCGTGGTAGCTGGAGCCCTGATCAGAAAGCCCGGGCAAGGCTTAGGACCAAGCCTGCCTGATTCACCAGTAGAAGTGCCCGGCCCCCATCGCGGCGAGCGAGTGCGAGCCCGAGCTGGACTGTTCGCCGGTCAGGGTCGCCATCGACGAGTTCGTCGATGAAGTCGGCCGACAGCGCGCCGAACAGGCCGTGGATCGTTTGCGAGGCCCGCAGTGAAGAGGATGTTGTTCCGTTGGCCATGAGCCCCCAAAGATCGGTCGCGTGAAACGGCTTGCCATTCGGCCTATCCAACTTGCCGAGGAACTGATCGGTCCGGCTGTAGACGCTAATGGTGGCGCACCGAAGTTGCCGACGAGCAGCTCGTTGGAGAGCTCAGCGAAGCTCGACGGCGCGATGCCACACCCCACGGCGAGTTGAGCGCCCCGTGCGACGCCACCCGATGATCATGCGCCATTGAGGTCGAATTCATCGACGAAGCCGTGGCCGGCGCCAGCGACGTCGTCGTGCCTGGTAGCGTCTTGCTTCGCAAACGTGACGAACAGCTTGCCATCGAGAACCTGAACATTGAAAGGCGCATATCCATCGGGGACGGTCGGATCGGTGAAACTCTTCACCAGCTGGAACTTTGAATTGAACATATCGACCGAGCCGTTGCGGAAGTTGGCGGCGTAGAGAAAAGTGCCGTCCTTGGTTGTGCCGATCGCGAGCCCTTTGTAAACGGCGCCGTCGCCCGGACTGCCGCCCTTCGAATTATCGACGGCGATGACCGAGCTATCGGGATTCACGTTTGAATTCCATGTGGAAATGGTGCCGTCTTCGGTGGCGAATATGAAAAAGGCGGGCGCGGTCTTGCCGTTTTGCGTAATGTTGAATCCGTGCATGCTGCTATTGAAAACCTGGCCTGTGGGAGTGCAGGCGTCAGTCGCTCGGAGGTGGCGGGCGATCGCGACCTGACCGTCTTCGCGCCGTCAAGGTTGTAGAACGTGGTCACGCTGGCATTGTTGTCGGATATCCAGACGGGCCCGTGGGTGAGAATTCAGACATTCCCCAGGGGTTGATCGAATTCGGATCAATATGCGCGGCTGGAACGGTCCCGTCGGAGACCAGGTTCGTCTGCGTGAACGAATTGCCGGTGGCGAGATTGTCGCCGAGGAGTTCGGCTGTGCTGGCTGTCATTACAAACCTCCCAATGCCTGTGGAATCCTCGCCGCTCGCAGCGGCCGGCGATGAGAAACACTGGGGGGGTCGCCTTATTCAAACCGCGGCTTTTTGATTGTCGGCGATTTGGCAAGTGGGACGGGCCGGTCGCGCGGCGCCTGTGTCGGCCCCGTCATCGCAAGCAACTCTGGGTTCGAACCCGAGGACAAGCTCAGCCGCGATTGGTCATCTTTCCCGGATCGCTTCCCTTGCGGGTCATGCCGGGGCGCGATGACCGCTCCGGCTGCTCAAACAAGACACATCTGGCGCCGCAAGACCGACCAAGTCGGCCAGGATGCTCGCAACGAAGCGCGCCGCGCCGCCCGACCTGGGCGACGCGGCGTCGCGCGGAAGGCTCAGTTTGCTTGGTCTGCCACCGTTCGCATGTGGATGGTGACGTTCACCGGCCTGGATGGGATGCCGTTCGCGACCACCTCGAGCGTGCTGTCGCCCGGCTCGGCATCTGTGGGGACGTGGAACCAGGTTGAAACGATGGCGGAGCCGGTCGCCACGCCCGTACGTCCAGTTATAGGTGAGCGCGTATCTCACGTCGCCGGTCGCGTTATTGGTGATGCGCACCATCGGAAAGTTGCCGTCGACCTGGAATTCGTCGCCGAACGCGTTCGCGTTTGAGAGGCCATTGAACTGCGTGCCAAAGATCTGATAGTTCCCGCCGTCATCGAGGCTCTGAGGTGAACTTGCGTGATCGTCGGCCTCCACGCGTTCTGGAACGTGCCCGAGGGCTGGTAGACGAAGTTGAGGTTCAGCATCACTTCGCCGGTCGGCAAGAGCAGCAGGCTGGGCTGATTGTGACACATCGGCCGCCGGTTCGGGGATGAGGTTCGTGCCGTCGAATTCGTAGAGCCTTCCAGATGGACGCCTGGCGGACACGTCGACTGCTGCGGCGCTTCGGCTTCGGCGGAGAGGAGATGGCCCGTGGCGTTGCGGATGCTCGCGTAGCGAAGGTTGGCGCGAGCAACCGGATCGTCGGTGATTCCGGGCGGATTGGTTTGCACAAGGACATTCCCGTTCGGCAGCATGCTGGAGCAGGTATCGCCCGCGCCCTCATGGGTGAGGGGAGGTCTGGGCCGGCCGTCCAGGAATTTGTGCCGATGTGGTAGATCGCGGTGGGGGCGATGGGCTTGTAGTTCACGCAAGCATTGGGATTCGTGCTGGGGCCCTTAATAGTCGCATGCCGCGCCGCTGTTGAACACCGTGCCGTCCGGCCGGAGGATCGCCGGGCCGATCTCGCCGGTCGGATGATAGACTCTCTTGCCGTTGTCGTAGATGAGGTTCTTGCGCTGAGTGCGTATCCGATGGCCGGCAGTTGTCCCGGCGTCGACCCGGCGTCATCCCACCGAATTTCGCCGTATCGGAATGGGAGATGTACCGTTGCGCCTTGTTATACATCCACCATGTTCACCGTCAGGACCGATCCGTCCGGCAGCAGGGTAAGGCCTTCCTCGGCGAAGCCGTCATCCTTGGCGAAGCTGGAGACCTCGGTCCACTTCATGGTCGCGGGATCGAACTCGGCCATAGCCTTCGAAAACTTCTCTCCGAGCAACAGCTTCCCGTTGGGAAGGAGCGTCCACGGCGAGTCGCCGATGAAATCCCAATCGGGACCGGTCGGCGGCGCGACCATCGTCCACGTATCCGCCTTCGGATCGTAGATCGCCATCTGTTTGTGAAAAAGAGGTTGAGGGTGTTGTTCGACAGCAGTTTATACTCCCCGCCGATCAAGAGCACGCGCCCGTCCGGCAGGACGCCGCCCGAAGTGGCGTAGGGAACATAGTTCGGCGGCAAGCTCGCGGCGAGGAAAAAGGGTGCCGTTCACATAGCTGCCTTTCTGTCAGGCTTGAAGCGGTAGAAATCCTGCAGCAGGCCGCCCTGAAAGAGAAGGGTGCCATCGGTGAGCACGAACCCGTAGATGACGCCGTCGAACGGCGTCGCGTTCGTCAACGGCGTGACGGTCCCGGCTCATTGCCGCCGAGCGACGTTCCCGCAAGCAGCGCGGCAGCAAGAAGGCTTTTCCTGAACATCTGCGTACTCCTCCCATAAGATGCGCGTCGAAGACGCGACAGATCGATGACGAACGCTCGCAAGGTCAACTGGAGCTACTCCAATCGCCCGAGCGTGGGATTATGACTGCAAATGTACTCTGAAGCTCTCAATTTACGCACAAAAAATCGCTCTTGGCAAATAAAAAATTCCGTTGGAGCCTCTGTTAGACTACTTACTTTACACGTACAAGAACGCGCTCCGAGCCGGCACCAAAGGCGCCGGAGTGAATTGCGCAAATCGTGACGAAGCAGGCTAACGCCTTCTCCGGCCTGGAAGCGGTGAAGACCGATCCCGTCGACCAGGATGCTCGCAACAAGCGCGCCGCGCTGCCCGACCCTAGGCAACGCGGCGTCGCGCGACGCTCAGTTCTGGTTTGCCGCCGCCGATGCCACGTTCACAGTGACGTCCATCGGCAGGGACGGGATGCCGTTGGCCACCACCTCCAGCGTGCTGTCGCCCGCCTCGGCATCTGTGGGCACGTGGAACCAGGTTGAAACGGTGGCGGAGCCGGTCGCCACGGCCATCGTGCTGAAGTTATAGGTGTGCGCGTATTTCACGTCGCCGGTCGCGTTATTGGTGATGCGCACCATCGGAAAGTTGCCGTCGACCTGGAATTCATCCCCGAACGCGTTGGCTGCCCGAGGCCATTGAACTGCGTGCCGAAGATCTGGTAGTTCCCGCCTGCATCGATGTTCGAGAAGATGAACTTCGTGATCGTCGGCCTCCACGCGTTCTCGAACGTGCCCGAGGGGTTGTAGACGGCCATGGGCTGGTCCCAGCATCACTTGGCCGGTCGGCAAGAGCAGGGTGCTGGGCTGCCCGCAGGTGGTGGCCGCCGGCTCGGGGATGAGCTTCGCGCCGTCGAACTCGTAGAACTTATACTGGGCTGGCGGACACGACTGCTGCGGCGCTTCGGCTTCGGCGGACATGAGATGCATCGTGCCGTTGCGGATGCTTGCGTAGCGAGCGTTGGCGCGAGCGAGCGGATCGTGGTAAGTTCCGGGTGATGTATCGGTTTGGAAAAGGACATTCCCGCTCGGCAGCAGGTTGGCGAAGGTGTCGCCCCCGCCCTCCTCCGCGCCCGTCGGGTGGGGGAGGTCTGGGCCGGCCGTCCAGGTATCGGTCTTCGTGTCGTAGATCGCGGTGTGGGCGATCGGCTGGTAGATCACGCAAGCATTCGGATCGGTGTTGGCGGGCCCTTAACGTTGCAATTCGCGCCGGTGTTGAACACCGTGCCGTCCGGCATGAGGATCGCCGGGCCGATCTCGCCGGGCGGATGATAGAACTCTCTTGCCGTTGTCGAACGGGATGTTCTTTACCGCGTTTATGTCGGTTGCCGGCAGTTTGACCGGCGTCGGCGGGGTGTCGTCCCACCGCGACTTCGCCGGATTCGGAATTGGGGATGAACCGTTGCGCCTTGCCGACGATCCGTCATGTTCACCGTCAAGACCGATCCGTCCGGCAGCAGGGTAAGGCCTTCCTCGGCGAAGACATCGTCCTTGGCGAAGCTGGAGACCTCGGTCCAGGTCAGGGTCGTGGGATCGAGCTCGGCCACATGCTTGGTGAGCTTCTGCCCGAGCAACAAATGCCCGTTGGCGAGCGTCGTCCACGGCAAGTCGCCGATGAAATCCCAACCGTGAGGCGGCGCGACCATCGTCCACGTATCCGCCTTCGGATCGTAGACCGCCATCTTGTTCGTCAGCGTGAAGGTGAGGGTAGTTGTTCCGACAGCAGCGTATACTCTCCGCCAATCAAGAGCACGCGCCCGTCCGGCAGGACGCCGCCCGAGGTGGCGTTGGGAACATAGTTCGGCGGCAGGGCTCGCGGCGGGAGAAAAGGTGCCGTTCACGTAGCTGCCGTTATTGTCCGGCTTGAAGCGGTAAAAGTCATCAACAAGCCGCCCTGAAAGAGAAGGGTGCCGTCGGTGAGCAGGAACCCGTAAACTGACGCCGTCGGGCGGCAGAAGCGTTGGTCAACGGCGTGACGGTCCCGGCCATTGCCCCGAGCGACGTTCCCGCAAGCAGCGCAGCAGCTAGAAGGCTTTTCCTGAACATCCCCGTACTCCTCCCATCGTGATGCGCGTCGAAGACGCGACAGATTGATGACGTACGCTCGCAAGGCTACTGGGGTACTCCAATCGCCGAGCGTAGAATTAACTGCAAATGTACTCTGATGGCTCCTATCGCATGCACAAAAAATCGCCGCTTGCAAACAAAAATTTCCGTTGGAGCTGTCGTTAGACTGAAGATACGAGTAACTACTTAGTTGGAACCATTGTTAGACTGTAGATACGAGCAACTACTTAGTCGACATTCCCTGGACGGGTGTCGCTCGCGGCCAGAAATCTGGCTTCTGTCAACTGTCCTTATAGCGTTAGCTCTAGGTATTGCCGATCGCGCCCTAGAGCCTGGGTCGTCATGGCCGGGACCTTCAGCGGCGCTCCGTTGCGATGCGCAGGCCAAGGCCGATCAGCGCCGTTCCGGTCACCGCCTCGATGCCGCGACGAATGGACGGCCGGCGCAGGATGTCGCCTGCCCTTGCAACGACCGCGGCGTAGAGCGCGAGCCATGCGAAGGTCATGACGGCGAAGACGGCGCCGAGGCGCAGGAACGCCCAGAAGGTCGCTTCGCCTGCGGGCGCGAACTGCGGCAGCAGGCTTGCGAAGAAGATCGCCATCTTCGGGTTGCCGAGATCGCTGACAAGGCCCTGTCGAAACGCGGCGAGCCGGGTCAACCGGGACTTGCGTCGCGGACGGACATCTCGCGCCGAGGCGACCGCGGGCCAGACGGCCTCTCGCAGAGCCTGGGCGCCGAGAAAGGCGAGATAGGCCGCGCCCGCGTATTTCACCGTGAGGAAGAGCGGCGCGGATGCTTGAAGCAGCGTCACGATCCCGATGCTGGTCGCAACGGCCCAAATCGTCTGCCCGATGGCGATTCCGAGCGCCGTGAGCACGCCGCCCGAACGTCCTCCGATGAGCGTGTTGCGAATCGTGACGGCGGTGTCGGGTCCGGGTGTGACGATCACAATGACCGAGACGCTGAAGAACGCCAGGAAACTGTCCATGAGAACCGTCCAGCCGAATAGCTAATGCGAACCGCCAATCGCCGCCTCAATGGTGGAGCGAACGATCCACGCCGTATTATGCGCCGGGGCCTTGTTCGCATCGAACCCGGCGAAATAGATTGCATCGCTGTCGGCCGGAAATGGCGAGGCCACGATCGATCGCGTCGCCACCATCGGCTGGCCGGGGCGAGCGGGGATCGCCACCATCGGCTGGCCCGGGCGAGCGGGGATGCGGCGAAGGTCGTAAGTTCCGTCCAGCCTCCGGATCAGATACCAGGCATTGCCCTCGAGCCGGCCCCTGCCGAGATACGAACATTCTGTGGCCGGGCGCCACCTGCGAATACGGCGGGATGAAGGTCTCGAATCCAATCAGGAAGACGTCATTTCCATGGCCGTCGCGGACCTCCGCCATGTCATTATACGCAGCTATCATGTAGCCTACATCCATTCCCCATGCCCTGCCGAGGAACTCGTGCAGATCAAGATCGGTGGTCTCGCTGCCGTCGCGCGGATCAAACCTGATAATTCGCGGCTCTGTCCCCTCGACGGCGGCGAGGAGCACCTGTCCCTGCCCGTCCGGACTCGGGGCCGCGGTCAGGCCGCGCAACCCGCTCTGGGAACGCCCGGGATTGGGGTTGGTGTAGATGAGGCGCCAATGCGGCGCCGCTCCGTCGATTCGCTCATAGATCTGCTGGCCCACAGCTGCGTAAAGGCGGTCATTGCACTCGGCGAAGCTGGTGACGCGCAGCCGCCTCGCTTGCCCGGGAAAATCCGCCACGGAAATCGTCGAGAGGTCGAGTTCGGGCGTCTCGCTCCAGCGGATGCGCCCCGGAACGGTCGGGTCGTAGACGCCACTGAAAACGCCGCGCGGCTGGTTTCCGGCAAACGCATAGCCGATGCCGGTGACGCGGTCGCGGTGGGAGCCGAAACTGCGCACTTGCTGCAAGCGCCGGAAGCCCGGATCCGGCGCGCCGTCCGCGAGTTCTTCCGCAGTCCAGACGCCAGTGGCGTCGTCGGTGAAGCGGTCGCGGCGGGAGCCGAAACTGCGCACTTGCGGCAGGCGCCGGACGCCCGGATCCCACGCGCCGTCCGCGAGTTCTTCCGCAGTCCAGACGTCGGTGGCGTCGTCGCGCGCGTATACGACGCTCTCGCCGGACAGGTCCCAGGTGGAGGCCAATAAGATCGACACCGGGTTCGCCAATGGCTTGCCGCTCTTATCTGTCGCGAAATGGACCTCGCCCATGGCGCCGATGGCGAAGTTGCGCGCGCGTCCACCCGGCATCCGTTCGTCAAAGTCATGATCGACGCGCCATTGCCCATCGGGTCGGTCCAAGACAAGTATCTCGGCGCCCTGAGATCCCTCGGGACCGGGTCGGTCCTTCCAATAGCCGTTGCCGGCAAACAGCTTTCCCGCGTGCGCAACGAGCGTGCGCATTTCCGTGCCGCCCATGAAATGGCCTGCTTGATCCCGCGACCCCGGCAGAAATGTGATTTGAAACCCTCGTCCCTGAGCATCGGCGACGCCCGCCGCGTCCTGGGCATAGGAAGGCGACAGGTAACCGGCGCCGAAGCCTGAAATCGTGAGCAGCGCCAAGCTCAAGCGGGCCAATGTCAAAGCCCGGGATCGTTGCATTCGCATCCCAACAATCCTCTTTTCCCATCTGAACGCGCGAAACACGCGTCGGGCGCGCTCGCGCGTCGGCGCCAGGAGAAACCGGCTCCAGGCGGTCACGTCAGATTGCCCAGGTCGCCAAAGGCGTGCGCAAAGTTTATGAGCCGGAGCGGGTTGGCGGTCCAATAGTCGGATCGCCGGTTCAACACCGTATAGCCCCGCCGCCAGAGCTGCTTCACGGTCGTATGAGAAAGCCGCGTCGCCCACAATCCCTGTCAGAATTCCATCGAGTATCCGGCAACAGTTTTCTCCCTCACGACGGCGGGACAGAGCATTCCTCAGCCATGCCTTGGCCAGGGATGCAAGCGCCCGTCAGGATGATGCGCCGGCGGCGGCGCAGTCCACACATCTCGCCCGGTCGCAGAGATCAATCCGTTGTCGCCGCCGCCGGATCGCGTATCATCATTCATGACCGCGGCCTTCGTCGCGCCAACCTCAAGGGCTCCGACATGCTGGATACGCCCGCCGAGCCTCCGTCCCCGCCGCCGGCCGATGCGGCCGCGCTTGCGCCGCCCTCTCCCTTCGCCCTCCCGCTCGTCTCCCCCGACGACCCCTGCGGGCCGGATCTCGATCTCGAGGGGGACGCGGAGTTCCTCAATTTCTTCGCGGCGACCGAGGGGCTTCTGCCGGCCCAATTCTATTCGTTCAACCGCGAGTCGATCGACTTTCCCGCCGCGTTCCAGGCGACGGACAAGCTCATCAAGCGCACGCTCGACATTCGCCTCCTCTCGCTCGCCGCCAAGCTTTCGATCCTCAACCGCGACGTCGCTTCTTTCGCGCGCTGGATCGGGAGCATCGCCTGGCTCTTGCGCGAGCACTGGGAAGGGGCGCATCCGCGGGCCGAGGGGAACGACTATTCCGCCCGCCTCGGGCAATTGATGGCGCTCGAGGACAACGCGGTCGTCCTCCTGCCGCTGCAATATGCGCGGCTCCTCGAGACCTCGCGCGAAGGCGCGTTCTCCTACCGCGACCAGCTGGTCGCGACGGGCGCCGCCCAGCCGCGGTCGGTCACCCGCTACAACGAAAAGGGCGAGAAGCAGACGAGCGTCGACGAAAAGTTCCTGCCGCAGAAGACGATCGACAAGATTCTCCGCGACGTCGAGATCGAAAGACTCGCGGCCGCTGGTCGAGACGTTAAGCGGCCTTTCGGCGGCGCTCCAATCGATCAAGGCGACCACGATCGAGCATGTCGGCTTCGAGAAGGCGATCGATTTTCCGAAGCTCGACAAGCTCGTCCGCGAGATGGCGGACTTTTCGCGCGCGGCGCTCGTCACGCGCGACCCCTCCCTTGCGCCAGCGCCCGAGGCGGCGGCGGTCGGGGAGAGCGAGCCGGCGCCGTCCGCCGCCGCGCCCGCGGCCTTCGCCACCCGCGCCGAAGTGGACGCCGCGCTCGCCTCCGCCCTCGGCTATTTCGCGACTTCCGAGCCGACCAGCCCGGCGCTGCTCCTGATCCGCCAGGCGCGGGAGACGCTGGGCAAGAACCTCTACGAAGTGATGAAGCTCCTGGCGCCGCCGCATGCGGACAACGCGCGCGTGTTCGTCGGTCCCGACGGCGCGTTCACGGTGCCGGTCAAGAGCCTCGCGGGCGCGCCCAGCGCCGAACTCGCGCGAGCGGCCCCAGAACCCGCGCCGTCGCGCGCCGCTGCGCTGGCGCTGATCGAGGCGGTCGCCCAGCACATGCAGCGCGCCGAGCCGTCGAGCCCCGTCCCGTATCTCCTCGATCGGGCGCGGAACCTCGCCTCCAGGGACTTCGTGAGCCTGCTCTACGACGTGCTGCCGGAGGAGGCTATCGCGTCCCTGAAGAAGGGCAAGTGATCGCTATCTTCCGGGCTCGGTGAGGAACGTCGTCCAGTCGGGCGAGTCCTGGGTGTCGATTTCGGCGAACGCGACCGCCTGCAAGCCGCGCCGCCAGCAATTCTCGATGCCGAAGACCTTGAACTTGCCCCGGTCGATGCACATCGACACCGCGCCGCTGAGCACGTCCGCGCCATTGATGTCGGTCCCGTAGAGATACAAATACCGCCCGGTCAGCGGCCCGCGGACCAGCGTCGCGCAGGAGCCGGGGGTCACGGTCCACCAGCCCTCGGTCGAGAAGTCCTCGCCGGCGTTCGTCCCGACCGCGAGATTGATCAGCGACCGCGTCTCGTTGCAGACGCGAAAGTCCGCGCTCGCCGGAGCGTGCGACGCCGCGAGCAGGACAAAGGCGATCGACGCGCGCAGGAACCCCGCGCGCGTCAAAGCGCCCATCGATCGCGTGGATCTGCGGGAAAATCGTTGGGATCGCGGCCCGGCGCAGGCGCGGCACGGTTTCAGGGGCGCGATACGCTCTTCGCGCTCAGTTCCCCTCGGCGTCATCTTGCGGGCGGTAGAGTGCGCCCCATTCCGGCTTCCAAACGCCGTCGGGATCGAGGACGACGATGGCGAGCTTCAGCTGATTGGCGAGCCTGACGGCGCCGGACAGCGCGTCCTTCGGCGCCATCAGCTCGGTCACGCGGTCCGCGGCGAGCGATTCATGGGCGCTCTTCGGGCAGACGACCTTGGCCCATTGCCCGTCTGGCTTTTGGGCGAGAACGATCGTGATCGCGTCGGCGACGACTTCGTCGACCTGTTCGAACCGGTTGGCCATAAGCGTCTCTCCCGAGGTCAGGTCACTTCATAGACGAAGGCGCCGTTCGCAGCCGACACCTTCGCCTCGTGGATCTCCTCGCGCTCAAGCGAGCGCTTGAGGATGTCGCGCGATAGCGCGGGCAAGATCGTGTTGGTGATGACATTGTCGATCACCCGTCCGCCCGAGTCGGGGTCGTTGCACAGCGACACGATATGATCGATCGCGGTCTCATCCGCGACGAATTTCGCACGGTGGTTGTCCTCGATCCTCCTGCCGATGCGGCCGAGCTGCAGCCGCACGATGCCGGCGAGCATTTCCGGCGACAGCGGATAATAGGGGATGGTGACGATGCGCCCGAGCAGCGCCGGCGGAAAAACCTCGAGCAGAGACGGCCGCAATTGGACGGCGAGCGCCTCGGGATCGGGCCGGCCGGCGCCGGCGGCGGCGCGCATGATGACCTCCGTCCCGACGTTGGTCGTGAGGAGGATCAGCGTATTCTTGAAGTCGATCCGCCGGCCCGTGCCGTCCTCCATCACCCCCTTGTCGAAGACCTGGAAAAAGATCTCATGCACGTCGGGGTGAGCCTTCTCGATCTCGTCGAGGAGCACGACGCTATAGGGCCGCCGGCGCACCGCCTCCGTCAGACGTCCGCCTTCGCCGTAGCCGACATAGCCGGGCGGCGCGCCCTTGAGGGTCGAGACGGTGTGGGCCTCCTGGAACTCCGACATGTTGATCGTGATGATGTTCTGCTCGCCGCCGTAGAGCGCTTCGGCGAGCGCGAGCGCCGTCTCGGTCTTGCCGACGCCGGAAGGCCCGCACAGCATGAAGACGCCGATCGGCTTATTCGGATTGTCGAGCCTGGCGCGATTGGTCTCGATGCGCCTTGCGATCATCTCGAGGCCATGGGTCTGCCCGACGATGCGCCGGTTCAGGATGTCGGCGAGATTGAGAACCGTCTCGATCTCGTCGGCGACCATCTTGCCGACCGGAATGCCAGTCCAGTCCGACACGACGGAGGCGACGGCCTGCTCATCGACATGAGCGTAGATCATCCGCTTTTCGGGGTCGATCGCGCCAAGCTCGCCGACCTTGGCGCGCAAGGTCTCGCCGTCGGCTGTCAGCCGGTTCGGCGATCCGGCTTCCGCGCTTCGGCGGCCGGCGGGGCGGATGGCGCGTCCGCAGACGTCGGCGCCTGCTGCGGCTGCCCGCGCCTGCTTGGCGATCCCGTCGCGCAGCGCTAGGATTTCCTCGACCAAGGCGCGCTCCTTGGTCCAGGCGGCCTCGAGCGCGGCCAGGCGCTCGCGCCGCTCGGCGATCTTCCCCTCGATCTCGGCGATGCGTTCCTCATTCGCGGCGCCGAGGTCGCGTTCGCGCGCGAGCGACTGGCTTTCGCTTTCGAGCGAGGCGATGTCGACTTCGGCGTCCTCGACCGCGGCGGGCTTGGCGTTCTGGCTGATCGCGACGCGCGCGCAGGCCGTGTCGAGGAGGCTCACCGCCTTATCCGGCAATTGCCGCGCCGGGATGTAGCGATTCGAGAAATTCACCGCCGCAACGATCGCCTCGTCGGTCACGCGCACCTTGTGGTGCTTCTCCATCGGCCCGACGAGCCCGCGCAGCATCACGGCCGCGGTCGCGACGTCGGGCTCGCCGATGTAGATCGGCTGGAAGCGCCGGGTCAGCGCCGGATCCTTCTCGAAATACTGCCGGTATTCGGCCCAGGTGGTCGCCGCGATGGTGCGCAGCGTGCCGCGCGCGAGCGCGGGTTTGAGAAGATTGGCCGCATCGCCCGTCCCCGCGGCGCCGCCCGCGCCGATCAGCGTGTGCGCTTCGTCGATGAACAGGATGATCGGCGTCGGCGAGGACTGCACCTCGTCGATGACCGAGCGCAGGCGCTGCTCGAACTCGCCCTTCATCGAGGCGCCCGCCTGCATGAGGCCGACGTCCAGAACGCAGAGCTTGACGCCGCGCAGCGGCGGCGGCACGTCGCCCGATGCGATGCGCTGCGCGAAGCCCTCGACGACCGCGGTCTTGCCGACGCCGGCCTCGCCGGTGAGGATCGGATTGTTCTGGCGCCGCCGCATCAGCACGTCGACGATCTGGCGGATCTCCTCGTCGCGGCCGAGAATCGGATCCATGCCGCCGGCCTTCGCCTTGGCGGTGAGATCCTGGCTGAAGCGATCGAGCGCCGTCGTGCCCTTGGCGCCCGGCGCGGCGATCGTTCCCTCCGCGCTCGCGGCGGCGACTCCCGAGCCGTCCATCGGGCGAAGGTTGCCTTCGTCCGATCCCTCCCAGATCGAGCGATGGCTGACGGCGACCTCGTCGACCGGAATCTTGGCGAATTCCTGCGAGACGCCGACGAGCGCGCGCCTCAGCTCGATCGATTTGAGCATCGCCACCAGAAGATGGCCGGTGCGGATCTGCGTCTCGCCGAACAGCAGCGTCGCGTAATGCCAGCCGCGATCGAGCGCGTCCGCGACCTGGTTGGAGATGCCCGGCATCTCGGTCTCGTTCTTGCGGAAGCCATTGACGACCGCCGTCGCGTCGGCCAGGAGCTTGCTGCGGTTCAGCTTGAAATGATCGGCGGTGAGCGCGATGTCGGTCCGGTCCTTCTGCAGAAGCTGGAAGATCCAATGGCCGAGCTCGATGTTGCGGTTGCCCGCTGTTCTTGGCTTGCCGCAGGGCCAGAATGAAGGCCTCGTAGCCGACGCGGTTGAGTTTGCCGGCGACCGATTCGACGCTGATGTCTGCGCCCATGGTTTCCCCTGGCTATGCTGGCGGTTGAGGTCCGCGCGTTGCTGCGCGAGACGGCTGACCACGTGGAATCGCGCGTCCTTGCGAATCGTCTCGTCGGTCTTCGACCAGTTCGGCGCCATCCAGCTCGTCCAGCCGAGCTGGACGCTTTTGCCGAGCCGAACCGGGGTGATCTCTCCGGCCGGAATCGCCAGCTCCATGTCCCAATCGTATTCTTCTCCGACATTCAGGAAATACGGCGTCGGCGATCTCCCGCGCCATCGGCGAGCCGGGCAGAAATTGCCGGAAATGCTCGATGTCGCGGACGATAGACTCGGACGCGGAACTTGTCGCTGACACTGTACATGCTCGCGCCCGAGACGCAATCGGCGCCGAGGCGGCTGTTCGCCTCGCCCAGACGCGTGCGCTCGCTCGGATCCAACGTGAGCCAAGCGCCGACGAACTCTTCGATTTCGACGCGCGCCTTCAAGAAGCTCGACAGAAACGAGCGCAGCCGCGAGGCGCTCTTGACCCGCGGCGCGAGCAACCCGGCATACTGCAGCTTGGCGAAATCCGGGATCGAGTCGGCGTCGCGGAACGCGGGCGTCGCCGATCCCGATCATCGAGCCGATATAGGCGCGAAACCGATCTTCGGGGGGCCGATCGTTTTGCGCGACGGGGTGCGCGTCGGCCCATGCGCGGAAGAACAGCGCCAGGAACCGGCGCTGGAAGACGTCGACGAAACGCGCAAAGGCGTCGTCTCTTTCGCGAAGCCAGCCGTAGGCCTCTTCGGTCGTCGTCAGCGGCAGCGCGCCTTGCGGGCCGAACATGCCGAGGAAGCTGCGCCTTGAGACGGATGAGCCCGGACGGTTCGATGCTCGCGGCCTCGACGTTCGAGGCGGGAAATTCGAAATACGGATTCTGGCCGATGGTCACGAATTCGTCGGCGAGCTTGCGCGCGTCGCCGATGCGCGGCTTGCCCGGATTCTCTCGTTCGAGCCGCCGCAGAACAGCCAACAGGTCGAACCGCCAGGGCTCGGCGACGAGTTCGGCGCGGAACGTCATAGGACGCCTCCGCAGCCCGATTCGCGGCGGCCAGCGCATGATCTCGCCGCGCTCCGGGGTGCGCACGACCGTCTGAGTGAAGTGGTTGATCGCCACATACTCGGCGAAGAAGCGATCGAGGACCGCGCCGAGGAGAAACGCGCCGGAGCCCTCGAAGGCCTTGTCTTCCAGGACCACGGTGATCTCGAGCCCTCTGGCCGCCGCGGCTCCCTGCGCCTGCCGGAGACGCCGGACGATCGGCCGCGCGCTCAGGCCGCGCACCCCACGGATCTTGCGATCGGTCGCGCTGTCGGCGAGGTCGGCGAACAGGGTGAGCGTCTCCCGGAGCGCCTTCGCGCCGTCCCCCGCGCGGTCGACGAGACCCAAATGGTTGAGGCTCAGCATGTTGACGAGGCGCCAGGCGACCTCTCCCGTCGAAGCGCCCGCTCCTTTGCCCTCGGAAGCCGTCAAGTGCGGGCTCGCGCGCTGGAGTGGGACCCGCAATGCAGCGCACCTCCAGTTCGACGTCGTCGAGGAAGCGAAAATCGGCGCCGCTTTCGCCGACCGGAAGATGCTCGGCGAGGTGCCGGTTGGTGCACAGGGCTTCGACGCTGAGTTCCGCGACGCGGAGAAGTTCGTCTGGATCCGAACGTTCGCCGAGCGACAGAAAGACGTCCGTGCCGGCGTAATTTGAAACCGGCCCGTACTTCTTTTCCTCGATCGTGCGCCGGCGCGGCAGGCGTCGAATCGTGTAAGAGAGGCCGGTCGCGCTGCGCGCGGCGCGTCGCCGAGTAGAGCGGCTCCACCGGAATTTTCTGCGGCGCGCCGGGGATGTGGGCGAACACCCTGGTCACGCGGTTCGTCTCGAAATCGAGCAAGCGGCTGCGGTCGGGAATGACGGCGAACTCGTATTGGTTGGACCGGACCGGAATTCGGTCCAGCGTCTTTTCGAACAGATTGACGCCGGGCGCGGCGTAAAGCGCGAAAAACTCTTTGCGAACCGCCGCGGCCAGTTGAGGCTTCACCTCGTCAAAAGCCACGACGATATCGATGGTCTTGGCCGTCGAGCCGCGGCGCGACCGCGCCGAGGTCGATCAGGTCGAAGCCGAGGAAGCGCCGGGGAAAGGCGAAATAGTCGCGCAGGAAGTCGAACCCCCGGAACAATTGATTGTCGTTCGGGATCAGGGCCTCCTTTTCCTCGAAGCCGATCTGCCGGATCATGCCGGGCTCGGCCGGCCACGACGATCGGATCGCCGAACGAGTCGAGCACGCGAAAATAGACGCCGCGACAATGCGCGAAGAGTTGCTCGTATAGCGCGACGGCGTCCGTTTCCTGGCCGAGCAGATGGAAACGCAGCGCCGTCACCCGGCATGACGAAAATCGCAATTCCGGCTTGACATGCGCCTCTTTGTCGGCCGGTTCGTCTTCGGGTCTGGCGGCCGCCCGCACGGTGAGTTGCAGTCGCAGGCTCGCCGCGCAATCCACTGCAACGTTCGGAATCAAGAGCCTGAAGCGCCGCGGCGCTGGTGAAATATTCCGCCTTGACGATATCGAACGGCCAGAGGGTTATCGGCGCCGCCAATGTAAACCGGCAAGCCACGTTGCGTTGAGCCTCGCGATAAGTCGCGTCGAAATTGGCGCCGCGCGCGATCGTGCGCCCCTCGCGCAATGCCGGATCGCCGAATTTCGGGTCTCGCCTGGACGAGCACGAAGGATGGCGTCGGAGCCAGATAGTGCGGCGCCAACTGGTCGATCAGGTTGGTGGTGAAGTCGGCGAATTCATGCTTGAGCTTGAGCTGGACTCTGGCGGCCAGAAACGCGGCGCCCTCGAGCAGTCCGCCGATCATCGGATCGAGATTGTCATCGAGCAATCCGCCCAGGCGCTCCGCCACGCCCGGATATTCCTGGGCGAATTCGGCCGCCTGTTCACGAAGTATTGCGAGCTCCTGGTTGTAGAACTTGAGGAATTCCCGATTCATGTTCTACAGCCGTTCGATCCGAACCTTGCCTGAATCGAGCTCCACCTCCGCGGTGAACTCGACGGGGACATCGAGAGGCTGGACCCGTAGCTCGGCGCTGACCAGGAACCGCACGCGCAATTCGTCGGCGGCCACGCTATCGTCGCGCCGCGCCTTGATCGAGCTCTTCGCCAGCCTTGGCTCGAAGTCGCAAGCGTCGCTTCGATTTGGCGCGAAATGTCCGACACGGCGCGTCTCGTCGATCGAACGGGACGCGAGATCCGGAAATCCAAAATTCAGGATCGAATTGCGCACTTCGGGCGCGTCCGACAAATCTTCGGCCGAATCGAGATTGGTCGTATTCAGGAGCGCGAGAAGATCGCTATTCACCAGCTTGCGCAGTTCGTTCTCCGAAATCGGCGTGCGCGCGGACACACGTCGGGTCGCGATGACCCGCTCCCCGCTGTCGCGCATGTCCACCGGCACGTTTCGCGTCGCGCTCCTGATGCGCGGCGCGAAACGCCCGGATCACGGGCGGCGCCACGCGATCGCTCTTCGGGTTGCCCATCGCTCATCCCGCCACGACCACCGCCGCCCGCGCGGCGGCGGCGCCGTGCGCGTTGAACTTTCGCCGGCGGCGACGATTACCCGAAATTATGCTCTTTGACGCTGTACCACTTCGGGGTGGCTGCGCCTGCTGAACCGTCGGCGTTTTGTTCGGTGTAGGTGACTGTCATCTTGGCGAAGTTCAATGAGACGGCTTTCCGTCGCTATCCCGCCTCCGTCGGAGCCTGAGGTGCTCACGTTGGTTATGAACACCTCGTCCATATCGTACACGAGATATTCCACCGGATCAGTCGCCGCCCGCCTTTCGCACCGTCAATTTCGCCGAACCAAACGATTTGCCAATGCAGCAATTCTGGAACAGTCCCGGCGAAGCTTTGTCGACATACTTCATGACAGTCAGATCGTTCACTCGCGCCTTGCTGGCGCCTGACCCCACGCCAATCGCGCCCTGACCCTTGGTTGCAGACCCCAAAGGAAAACGACATGATTTCCATTTCGTTTGTGTGTTTAGTGTCCTTTGCCTCGCCGTCGACGCCGTCGAGTTTGAGGTACATGTCTGCGGCAGCCATTGCGTTGCTCCTATCGAGTTAGAGAAAATACTTTACGCGCCCTGACAAATTGCGCTCACCCAGTCAGCCTTTCGACTCCGGAAGCGACGCCACCAGGCTCATTCCGATATCCATGCCTTCCAATTGGAAATGGGGACGAAGGTACACATTCGCCGAGTATTGGCCCGGATTTTCTTCATTGGGAATGACCGTGATCTTCGCCGCCGCCAGGGGCTTGCGCGCCTTGACCTCCTCGCTCGAGTTCTTCGGGTCGCCGTCGACGTAGCGAATGATCCAGCCGTTCAGCCATTTCTCGAGTTGCTCCTGCTCCTTGGTCGCGCCGATCTTGTCGCGCACCATGCACTTGAGATAGTGGGCGAAGCGCGACACCGCGAACATGTAGGGAATGCGCGCCGAGAGATTTTCCGACGCCGTCGCTTCGGGCTTGTCCATGAGCTTCGGCTTGTAGAGCGATTGGGCGCCGATGAAGGCGGCCTTGTCGGTGTTCTTGCGATGGATGATCGAGATGAGGCCGGCCTTCGACAATTCCGCCTCGCGCCGATCGGTGATGCGCGATCTCCGTCGGGCATTTCATGTCGACGCCGCCGTCGTCGGTCGGGAACGTGTGCAACGGCAGATTCAGCACCTCGCCGCCCAATTCGACGCCGCGAATTCGGACCGTCCAGCCGTATTCCTTGTAGGCGCGGTTGATGTTCGCGCGCCATCACATAGGCCGCGTTCATCCAGCCATATTTTTCGCCCTTTTGGCCGTCGGTCTCCTCCTCCAACGCGAATTCCTCGACCGGCTCCGACTTCGCGCCATACGGCAGGCGCGACAGCACCCGCGGCATGCACAGCGCGACATAGCGGCTGTCGACCTGGTCGCGCAGTCCCTTCCAGGCCGCGTAGTCGGGCGTATCCATCAGCTTGCCGATGTCGCGCGGATTCATCAGCTCCCGCCACGAGTCCATGCCGAGCAGGTTCGGATCGGCGCCGGTGACGAGCGGCGCGAGCGCCGCTGAGGCGATCTTCGAGAGGTCGCGCAACAGCTGAACGTCGGTCGGCGCATGGCTGAAATGGTAGTCGGCGACCAGCGCGCCGTAGGGCTCGCCGCCCAGCTGGCCGAATTCGCTTTCGTAGATCGCTTTGAACAGCGGGCTCTGGTCCCAGCGCGCGCCGGGATAGTTGTTCTTGAGGTTGCGATAGAGCTCCATCTTGCCGACATTGAGGATGCGAATTTTGAGCGTCGCGTCGGTCTCGGAGTTGAAGACAAGGTAATTCAACCCGCGCCAGGCGCTCTCAATCTGCTGGAATTCCGGCGCGTGCAGCACTTCGTTCATCTGCGCCGACAACTTCTCGTCGAGGCGCGCGATCATCTCCTCGATCGTGTCGAGCACTTCGCCCTTGACGACACTTGAATCGGCCAGCGCCTGGCTGACCAGCGTCTGGATCGCATTCTCAACCTCGCTCGCGGCGCGCTCGGTGCGAGGCTTGAAGTTCTGTTTCAGGAGCTCCGCAAACTCATCCGCCTCGGCTAACGCGGGGACGGCTGTCTGCGGCGGACTGCACTTCCTGTTGCGTGGCCATCGCGGGGCTCCCTTACTTGGCCTCTTGGGCCGCGCCGTCGCCCGACGGCTTCTGTTCGAGCTTGGTCTTCATCGCCGCCATCAATTCGGGATCGGCGAGCAGCTTCTTGATGCCGTCCTCGGCCGCGACCTTGCCGTCCATGTATTTCAGCAGATTGGACAGTTGCTCGCGCGCCTGCAGCAGCTTGGCCATCGCCGGCACCTGGCGGGCGATGGCCGCGGGCGAGAAGTCGTCCATCTTGGTGAACTTCAGATTGACCGACAGCTTCTCGCCGCCCCCGTCGGCGCCGAGCTTGTTGGGCACTTTCATCGACACCGCAGGCTCGATCGCCGCCATGCGCTTGTCGAAATTGTCCATGTCGATATCCAGGAACTTGCGGTCGTTCATCTCGGGCTTGGCGACCTGCGAGGCGTTGCCGGAGAGATCGGCGAGCACGCCCATCACGAACGGCAACTCAACGAGCTTCTCCGAGTCATACGGGTCTTCGTAAGTGATATGAACCCTGGGCTTGCGGTTGCGCGAGATGAATTTCTGGCCGGAATTGCTGTTGCTAGCCATGGCGGTCCTCCTCGATCTTAGGCCCTAGCATAGTATGACGGCAGTGGAGCGCAATGCGAATTCCTGAGGAGGCGATGGAGATTCGCGCCGGAAAGAACGGCCGCGGCCCGCACGAGCGCGAGCGATGGCGGCGATCGCCTCCTTGAAGAGTGAGGCCGCGCCGAGGGCTGAGCTGATCCCGTCCACATCAGTATATGCGCTGCCATCGTAGTTCAGCGAAACCTTGAAAGAGGCCGGGCCGGGGCCGAGATTGCCTCCTGGGGTCACAGCGACTGATCGGGCCGCGCGCGCGCCTTCTCGGCTTCCAAGCCTCTGAGCGAGCGGAAAGCCGGCGTCGAAATTTCGACTGCTGATTTGAACAAGGCGACGCCCCTTCGATATCTGGCAGGAGACTGCGCTGACGACACGATCGAAAGCGACCTCGTTCTCAATCAGTCAGAGGTTACCACGAGCGGGCAGGCGGCGCTGTGACGAAAGTCACAATGCAAACGCACAATGGAAATGTGTAACATGGCGACGATCGTGTTCGTCGCAATGTCGCGACGAGCCCCGAAATGTCCTGCTGCGTGTCGACGCGCTTCGGTTTGACACGTGCGACTTGTTGCGCTTAGCAGCGTTGGACAGGGTCAAGTCGGAGTGTGGCGTGAAAGGCTTCTTGTCGGCGTCCGCGGCGGCGTGTCTCGGCTTTGCATGCGCCGCCCGCTCTCGCCCAGAGCCCAGCTCAGCCGGCCCCCAAGGCGACCGCCCCAAGTCCGTCCGAGCCGGCTAAAGTCCGCCGCACCGAAACGATTGTCGACGACAACTGGACGGTCACCTGCGCCGAGACCGACCAGGGCGGCGCCAAGCGGCAGTGTTCCGCGATCTTGAAGATCGCGGAGAGCGACAAGAACGGCGCTCAACGCGTCGTTTTCACGTGGGTGATCGGGCATCAGGACGGCAAGCTGGTCTCGGCGCTCTCGATGCCGTCGGGCGTTTTGATACCGCCCGGCGTGCAGATCAAGATCGGTGACAAGGAGACCCGCAAGCTTGGCTATTCGCTGTGCGAGCCAGACCATTGCGAGGCGCTCCTTCCGCTTGATGATCAGATCGTCAAAAGCCTGGATGCGGCCGCCACGACCGAGGTCACGATCTACGCGGTCAACGGCGCCGGGGCTAAATTCACGGTAAACATGAAAGGGTTCACGCAGGCGCTGGCTGATTTGGGCAAGTAGGCGCGGCGGGAATAGGGCCCCCTCCGTCGAAAATGTCGAGTTTTCCCCGTTAACTGTGCCCGATCCGCCACAGACCTTCCGCTTCGGCGCCGAACCGCCGGACAGGCGCCGCATTTCGCCACAAAACCGTTGCCTTCGCCTTTCCCCTCGGGCAATTTCTCGTTGGAAAGGGATGCGCAAATCGTTTCGTTCGGACAGGCCATCGGGGGCGGGCTCTTGGACGCCAGCAAGACGCCAATTGCGCGAGGGTTGCCCGAGAAACCGCTTGCTGCGAGGCGGCCGGCGCTCTTGTTTCTGGCTTGGGCGCTCGCGATGGCGCCGAGCTTGGCGAGCGGGCAGGTCGTTGCGCCCTCGCGGGTGACGCCCAGCACGTTGGCGCCGCCGGCCGGTCCGCCTGGGGCGATAACCATAACCAGTCCAGCGGGTCTCGCTCCGCCGGCGAATGCTTCGAACCTCTCCGTAGCCATTTCGAACGTTGTCGTCGACGGGGGCTTTCCCGAACTTGAGGCCGAGACCGCCGCCATTACCGCCCGCATCCGAGGCAGGCGGGTGACCGTCGCCGAAATCTTCGCCGCCGCCAACGCGATCGAGCAGGCCTACGCCGCTCATGGCTATGTGCTGGTTCGCGTCGCGGTGCCGCCGCAGCAGCTCAAGAATGGGGGAACGCTGCGGCTTGTCGTGATCGACGGCTTCGTTGAGGGCGTCGATGTCAAAGGGATCCCCGAGAAACAGCGCGCTCTCGTTCAGGCTCGGCTCGCCTCGTTGATCGGCAAGCGCCATGTGACGCTCGCCGAGATCGAGCGCCGGCTGCTCCTGGCGTCGGACGTTCCCGGGCTCGTCCTGAGTTCGACGATCACGCGGGGGACCGCGCCCGGGGGAACGCTGCTGGTGTTGGAAGCGACCTGGAACCCGGTGGCGGGCACGCTGGGCGTCGACAACCGTCTGCCGCCGTCGCTGGGAAACTGGGAGCTGAACGGGGCGCTCGCGGTGAACAGCCCGCTCGGCTACGGCGAGCAGCTCTACGGCGCCGCCTCCACCGGCTCCGATCTCGGCAAGGTTTTCGACGCCACGACGCCGATGCAGCTTCTGGGCGCGGGGGCCGTGCTGCCGATCGGCGTCGACGGCTTCAAGATCAACCCCGAATACACCAACTCGGTGACCAGGCCCGCTGCCTTTCCGGGGGCGCCGCCCGACGTCGGCTACTACCAGCGCTTCGATTTGCGCGCGAGCTATCCGCTGATCCTGACGCGCAACCAGGCGCTGACCTTCCAGGCGACCTACGAGTGGGCCCAGGAGCACCTCTCGCCATCGGGTTCGACACGGATATCTATGACGACCAGTACAATGTCGCCCGCCTCCAGCTCGAGGATCATCTCCGGCTGCCCTTGGGCCTGCTCGCCGGGACCCTCGTCTTCTCCCAGGGGCTCGGGGGGCGCGGCGAAACGCAGGCGGCTCTGACCGGAATCCCGCTCTCCCAGCAGGGGGCGTTCCCGACCTTCAGCAAGCTCGGGCTCGACGCGACCTGGACGGAGCCTCTGCCCTACGATTTGCAAGGGGCCCTGATCGGCCAGGGGCAGACGAGCTTCGGCCATCCGCTCTTCATCGCCGAGCAGTTCTCGCTCGACGGCTCTGCAGGCCGCGTCCGCCTATCCGCTCGGCACGTTCAGCGTCGACGAGGGCGCGACGCTGCGCGGCGAGATCCAGCGGCCCTACCCGTTCGGCTGGACGCAGGGCCGAGGGACGATCGCGCCATACATCTTCGGCGCCGCCTCGCAAGGCTGGATCGACGACCCGACTGCGGTGCAGCCGGGCCACATCAGCGCCGAATCGCTCGGCGTCGGCCTGCGCTTGGGCGCGGATGCGGCGACGCCTGTCCTGCCGCTCGGCGCGACGTTCAGCATCGAGCTCGCCCGCGGGTTTTCGAACGTCGTCGGCGAGGGACAGGTCTATCGCTGCAATGTTGCGTTCGCCGTGAAGTTTTGAGATGTACGCCTTCGAGGATCGAGCGGGGCTAAAAGATGCCGTTCACCAGAATCCAAATCCGGTCGGACCGTCTGGTCTTCTCCACATCCCTGTCGTTGCGCGATCGGCGCTTGTTCTCGCGTCCCGCGCAAGCCCAGAGCATCCTGCCGACGCAACGGCGTGGTCAGCTCCGGCGCGGCGTCGATCCGTCAGTCGGGCGCCGACCTCTCCGTAGTCCAAACCTCGCCGCGTGCGATCGTCAACTGGGGCAGCTTTTCGATCGGCCAGAGCAATGCCGTCACCTTCGATCAGCCGAGCGCCTCCTCGGCGATCCTGAATCGCGTCACCGGCTCGGCGCGCTCGACGATCGCCGGACAGCTCGACGCCAACGGCCAGGTCTATCTCGTCAATCCGAACGGGATCGCGATCACCCCGACCGGCGCCGTTCAGGTCGGCGGCGGTTTCGTCGCCTCGACGCTTGGGATCGCCGATAACGACTTCAACAAGGGCAATCTCAACTTCTCCGGCAACGGCGCGCTCGGCGGGCGTCGCCAACGCCGGCTCGATTCAGGCAGGGCCTGGCGGTTTCGTCGGCTTGCTCGGCGGAACGGTCTCGAATTCGGGCGTCGTCTCGGTCCCGCTCGGAAAGGTCGCGATGGGCTCGGGCGAGCAGGCGACGCTGAACCTGACCGGCGACAATTTTCTCCAGGTCGCCGTCCCGACGAACACGAAGACGGCCGACGGTCAGGCGCTGGTCGACGTCTCCGGCAAGGTCAGCGCCGCGGGGGGATTGGTGCAGCTCAAGGCCGCGACGGTCGCGCGGGCGATCCGCAACGCGGTCAACGTGCCGGGCGAGCTCTCCGTCTCTTCGGCCCGCGCGAGCGGCGGCTCGATCATCCTGAGCGGCGGGGCCGGCGGCAACGTCGCGGTCAGCGGCAAGCTTGCGGCCTCGGGCCTTGGCAAAGGCGGGACGATCGCGGTCAGCGGCCGCAACGCCAGACTTGAATCACGCAACGCTCGCCGCGAGCAGCGCCGGAGGGCAGGGCGGGTCGGTCACGGTGACGGGAACGAATGCGGTCTCTCTCGCGTCGACGGCGGTCGACGCCTCCGGCGCGACGGGCGGCGGCGCGATCCGGATCGGCGGCGATTTCCATGGCGCGAGCGACATCACGTCGGCTCAGACGACGACGATCAACTCGGCCTCGACGCTGAACGCGAGCGCCACGGCCTCGGGCAACGGCGGGACGGTCGCCGTGTGGTCGACAGGAGCCACCTCCGTTCACGGCTTCATCTCGGCGCAGGGCGGCCCACGGGGCGGCAACGGCGGTCAGGTCGAGACCTCCGGCGAGAGTCCTCGATTTTGCCGGACTCTCGGTCAACGCCTCTTCCCCGCACGGCAAGCCGGGACGCTGGCTGCTCGACCCGGAAGATCTGACAGTCGATCGGCGCCAGGCCGCGACGACGATTCAGGACAGCCTCGAACGGCGGTACTAACGTGACCGAGACGACCGCCACGACCGCAAGCGGACCGGCGGCATCGGTCCAGCGGCGCGGGCGACATCAACGTCGACGCGGCGATCTCATGGGGCACGGCCGCGGCACTGACGCTCTCGGCCTATCATTCGATCATCTTCAACGCGCCGATGACGATCTCCGGAGCAGGGAACCTCTCCCTGACAACCAACAACAATCGTCGGCGGGACGAGCAGCGGCGGCGCGCTCACCTTCACGATGGGCCAGGGCAGCGTCCAGTTCACTGCGCCCCCAACTGAACTATCGCCATTGACCATCAACGGGAGCCCCTACAATCTCGTCTACGAATGACTGGCGTGGAGGGCATGAACGGCTCGTCCGGCGAATTTCGCGCTGGCGGGTCCGATAGACGCATCATCCCCCGTCACCGCTTCCCCAGTATCCGCCGAGTCGCCACGCTTCGGCGGCAATTTCGAGGGGCTCGGCAACACGATCTCGAACCTGACGATCATGGCGACCGGCACTGTGGCGACCGGGCGCACGACGAGTCTTGGGCTATTTGGGCTGCTCAGATCAGGCGGCACGATCGAGAATCTTGGGCTAGTTGGCGGCTCGGTCACAACGACAGCACCCACACCGTATCCAATCCGCCTGGCGAAGCCAACGCTTCTGTCGGCGAGTTGGTCGGATTCAACAATGGCGGGACAATCACCAACGTCTACGCGACCGGCGCGGTGAGCGGCGGAAGCGAGACTCAAAGCAGCATCGGCGGACTAGTCGGCGGGATGGGCGCGCTATTCGGGGACCGGCTGTCGCCGGCACGATCGCCAATTCCTACGCGACTGGCGCGGTCAGCGGCAGCGGCGCCAACGGCAACATCGGCGGGCTGGCTGGGTCAGCATGACCGGCAGTCAGATCACCAACTCCTACGCGACCGGGGCGGTCAGCGGCAGCGGCGCTATCGGCGGGCTGGTTGGGGCCAACTATGACGCCATTACGGACGCCTATGCGACCGGCGCAGTGAGCGGCAACGCCGACGGCCGATATGTCGGCGGCCTAATAGGGTTCAACGCCGGAGGCACGATCACGGACGCGTACGCAACGGGGATGGTCAGCGGGACCGGATACGTCGGCGGGCTGGTCGGGTACAACTGTGGCGCCATTTCGATGCCTACGCGACCGGCGCGGTGACGCGGCGCGGCGCCTGCCGTCGGCGGGCTGGTCTGCATTCAACGCCGGAGGCACCATCACGGACGGCTATTGGGACACCGGCACGACTGGTCAGAGTTTGAGCGCCGGCGGCGTCGGCATGACGACGGCGCAATTTGCAAGCCGCTTTGCCGGCCTTTCAGAACCCGGGAAAGTGGGGCATAGTCGCGGGCAAGACCTATCCCTATCTGCTGCTTGAGTTCGCCGGCTGCACGGTCACGCCGCAGGTCGTCTCGGGCGTGGTCTATTCCGATCAGGCCGGCATTACGTCCGCGGGGGCCGGGCTCACCGTCGACGCGCTCGTCAACGGGGTCGTGCTGAATTCTGCGCAGAACGGCGGCGCGGTGACCACTGGAGCGAACGGCTATTACTATTACTTGCTGGCGCCCGGCTCGATCCCGGCCAACGGCGCAGTGCTGACCTATGCGACCAGCGATGCAAGGTGACGGTGAACGGCGCCGCCCTCGTCGACCAGATCGCGAGCGGTACGCATCCAATGTCGATATCTATGCTGACACGCTGCACATCATCACCCCCGCCGGCGCTATTCGACGGCGAAGGCCGACCTCACGACCGCCATCGGGGACAACGGGCCCGTCAGCGCGTTCGTCGGCGGTCTCCCCAATCTCACGATCGACGCCTCCAACGCCTTCACGGTAGATCAAGCGATCACAATTCCGGGCAACCTCAGCATCCAGACGACCTCACCGGCGGCGCCGTTGACAATCTCACAGCCGATTACAGTCTCGAATGCGGGGAACCTGACGCTGGCGACGAACGGTGGCGGAACCTTGACGATCGGCAACACGCTCTCGACAGCCACTGGATCCATCACGCTGACCGGCCCCACGGCTCTTGATTCAGCGTCACGACGAACGGGGGCAATATCACGTTCATGAACCCCGTTACTCTCAGCGCGGACACGACGGTCGACTCGGGTGCTGGGGCCACGACATTCGTCAGCACCGTCGACGGCGACCACACTTTGACGGTGATGGGCGGCGTCGTGGATTTCGGCGCAAACGTCGGCTCGATCACGCCGCTCGCCGGCCTCGACGTCACCGGCTTGACCAACCTTTTCGGCAATGTCACGACCAACAATGGCCCAATCACGTTCAACAGCGCCGTCCTCATCAATGCGAACCTAACGCTCAACTCCGGCACAGCGGCCACCACCTTTGGCGGCACTGTCGATAGTGGCGATTGCGCATGCGACCTTACCGCGAACGCGGGCGCATTCAGTTTCGGTGGCGCGTTCGGTGGGCAATCCGTCGGGCGCGGTATCCGTCACCTCGACCAACGGCGTGACGCTGCCGTCGACTACCGCGAGTTCGCTGAGCGTGACCGTGGGTTGCGAGCAGGTACGGTTACTAACGGCGCCCTCGACATCACCGGAGATCTTGCCCTCAATGCTGCGAATGACATCACTAGAAGAACGAGTCGGGGCTCCGATCACGACCTCGTCGAGTTCGGATGAATTCGACCGGCGGCGGGATTGCGCTGGGTGCGCCGATCAATGCGACCGGAACCGCTTTGTTCGTGGCGGCCGGTGGGGCGGGGATCCTTCAACAAACCGGAGCTAATATCGCCGCGCCGGCAGGGCTGACCATGACCGCCGCAGACCGGCCCGATCACGCTCGGCGCGTTCGTCAATTCCACGGGGCCGGTGTTGCTAACCGCCGCGGGCGCCATCGCCCAGCAATCGGGCGCCTCCATCGATGCGACCAACCTCGCGATGAATTCGACCGGCGGCGGGATCGCGCTCGGCGCGCCGATCGATGCGACCGGAACCGCTTCGTTCGCGGCGGCCGGCGGGGCGGGGATCCTCCAGCAATCCGGAGCTACTATCGCCGCGGCGGCAGGCTTGACCATGACCGCCGCGAGCGGCCCGATCACGCTCGGCGCGTTCGTCAATTCTACCGGGCCGGTGTCGCTGACCGCCGAGGGCGGCATCGCCGCCCAGCCATCCGAGCGCCGGCATCGACGCGACCAACCTGGCATGAATTCGACCGGCGGCGGGATCGTGCTCGACGGGGATATCGACGCGACCGGAAGCGCTTCTTTCACCGCGGGCGGTGTGGCGGGGATCCTCCAGCAAAGCGGAGCGAGGCATCACAGCGCAGGCCGGGCTGACAATGATAGCCACGACCGGTCCGATCACGCTCGGTGCGCTCGATCCCGCAGGACACGTGTCTCTGACCGCCTTCGGCGACATCGTCGAAGGGGCCGGCGGCCCGGGGATCACTGCGACTGCGCTCAGCGCGATTTCCACGACCGGGCGGGTCGTCCTCACCTCCGCTAACGATGTCGACTCGGTATCCGGTTCGGCGCCGCTCGGCTTCAGCATCGCCGACGCTCTTCCTCTGTCGGTCGGGGGCATCACCTCGACGTCCGGCCCAATTGCATTGGGGTCGCCCATCCAGGTCATCGGAAATGCCCCCCGCATCGGGTCGCGCCGGGAGGAGGCCCAAGCGGTGTTGTCAGAGGCGGTCGGCGCACCGGTGACCGTGTCGGGCACCACCGCGGATGGCTTGGGCCTCACCGGTCGCGGCGAAGGAGTGGCGGCTGTCGCGGTCGCATCGATCAGCCCGGCCGCCCCGGCGTCGTCCGGCTGAGTCCATTGTGGTGGGTTGTGCGACTCCATGTGTCCTTAATGGACTCCTTCGGCGTTCGCTGGCTGAATCGAGTTGATCACGCCAGTTCGGGCCGGCGAGGTATCGGGGCGCTTTGTCCGTCATCGATGCGAGCACAAACGAACGCTATTGTCGGCCCGTGGTGGCTCCAGTAAGTTCATAATCCGTGTCAGCCAATGCGATACCGCCGGTGTTCGTCGGCCTGGTTGACGCTGTCGCGACGTTCGCCTCGAACGACGCCAGTAGCGACTTCTCCCGCAGCTCGGGACTTTCGGAATGGCTGGCCGGGCATCAGCAGCACCTGGATGCGTGGTTTTCGGATCTGATCGGACTGCTCTTGTTGCCGATTGATGAAATCGACCACCTCCGTGATGCCCGGCTCGGTGAACATCCACCTGTGGTGGGCCTGGCCGGCGACGCTCGGCGGATCGAGGGCGCGTTGTCAGCCGGGGGGGCGTTGGCCAACTGGCTGGCCGACCGGCCCGCGGGTCGCGGGCTACGGGCGATCGAGTCGGCGGTGGCCAAGCGCGGCGAGGATCCGATGCGCGGCGTGCACGGCCTGCTGGACCTGGCTCGGGCCTTCCCCCAGATGGTGGTTTACGCGGAGGTCCCGCTCGCCTGGGGCCTGCTGAGCGCGCTGGACGCGATCGCCGAAGCCCGAGCGGACGGGGTACAGATCGCCCCCAAGTTCCGTACCGGCGGGCTGGCCGCGGAGCTGTTCCCGACCCCGGTCGAACTGGCCGCCGTGATCTGCGCCTGCCGCGACCGGGGCCTGCCGTTCAAGCTGACCGCCGGACTGGACCGCGCGGTGCGTCACAACGACCCCGAGACCGGGCTCAGCCATCACGGCTTTGTCAACATCCTGGCCGCTTCCATCGAGGCGGCTCAGGGCGCCGAGGTGGTCGCGGTGGCGGAGCGGCTGGCCTCAACCGATCCCATTTCGCTGGTCGAGGCAATCCGGCCACACCGGTGGCGGGCCAGACCACTGTGGACGAGCTTCGGTTCCACCCGGATGAGTCAGGCCGTCCGTGACCTCAGCGCCCTCGGGTTGATTGCGACCGAGCCAGCTCCACTGACCCCACCGGACCTGCAGCTGGCGCCGCCGGTTCACGACGAGCCGTGACGCAGCCCGCTTTCAGCAACGTGCGGGCTGCGAAAGCTGGCCAACCGTCCGGGTCCGTGACAGCCGGCGACCCGCACCCGGGTAGTGTCCGGACCTGGAGGTATGGATGCGACAGGTGTGGCGGATCTCAGCCGTGGTATTGAGCGCGGTGGTGGCCTTGGCCGCCACCGCGGTGATCGTCTACCGCGTGCTGGCGCCACACGAAACGCTCACCCAGCCGACGGTGCCCTACCCCGGCGTCGAGGTGATCACCGATGAACGCCCGTACAGCGAGTTGCGGGCGGCACCTCTGCTGGTGGAAGGGCGGCTGCGCGTCTACGCGGAGAAGTGGCGGGTCTGGTCGGACGCTCCGGTCGGCGTGCGCTACGAGTCCACCCCCTACTGGGCGTACCGGCGCTGGCCCGCCCAGGTGGTCGGGGTGGTGTCCGCGCAGACCACCAGCGGACCGGTTGTGATCACGCAATGGTCCGACGGGGAGGTGGTCGCCCTCGATGCCCGGCGTGGCACCATCGCCTGGCGGCTGACCGCACCTATCGCGCCAGATCGGCGCTACGACGGTCGCCGCACCGGTGCCTCGGTCGTGTACAACCCGCGGTCGCTGCTCACCGCCCGGGCCGGCCAGTTGACCGTCGCCTTTGTCACCGGGCCCGGTATGTTGCGTGCGCTCAACGCGGCGACCGGCGTTCCGTTGTGGCAGCGCGAGATCCCTGGCGGCTGCGAGCCGTTGGCGTGGACCGGGGCCACGCTGTTGGAACTTCCCGACTGTTCCGGTGCCGGCATCACCGAACTGTCCGTGGTGGACGGTGCGCAACGGCAGCGTTGGGAGTCGCCCGATCCGGCCAACCCACCCAAGCCCGCGTTGTGTGAGCTCAACCGCAGCGAATGTCGACTCATCGACACCGGATCCGAGCAGTGGCTTATTGATCCGAGCGGCAAGGTGACCGAGGTGCCGCCGCTGGAGCCAGGCGCACAGCTCAGTGGTGACCGGGTGGTGTATCCCACCGCGACCGGTGTCGCCGCCCGGCCGCTGACCAGTGAGATTCCACTGTGGACATGGACCGGCAAGGGCACAATGTTCGCGGCCAACGCGGTCGGCATCTACCTGTTCACCGCCGACCGGACGGTGCTCGGCCTGAGCCCCGCCACCGGCCGGCTGGAGGTGGTCGGATGTGCATCGTCCCAGCCGAACGAGAACTGGCAGGTCGGGCACGTCTACACCACCGGTGGCGGCTACCTGGCCCTGGAGCGGATCACCAAGCGGCCGCCCACGGTGGATGACGACCAGTACTTCTACGGCCCCCGGCCGGTAGCTCTGGTGGAGCTGTACACGCCGACGAAGCTGCCAGTCTGGCCAGGCAAGTTCGCCGCCTGCAACCCCCGTAGTTGATTCTAGGGGGTCAGGTTTGCCTCGGCGACGGCGAGGAAGGCGTCGTTTTCGGCTGGGGTGCCGATGGTGACTCGGACGCCGTCGCCGGGGAACGGCCGCACGATGATGCGAGCGCGCCTCGCACGGCCGCCGAACGCGCACCGCCCGCGCCCAGTGGCAGCCAGACGAAGTTGGCCTGGCTCTCCGGCACGTCCGGGCACGAACTTGCGCAGCACCGTGGCGACCCGGTCCCGTTCGGCCGACCACGGCGCGGCGCGGCGTCGCATCTCGTCGCCGGGCCGCAATGCGGCGAGCGCGGCCGCCTGGGCGGCGGATGCTGGTGGAGAACGGGGTGACGACCTTGCGCACCGCGGCGGCCACCTCCGGCTGCGGCGACCAGGTAACCCACCCGCAGGCCGGCCAGGCCCCATGCCTTGGACAGGGTGCGCAGCACAACCACGTTCGGGCGGTCGCGGTACCGAGCCAGCCCGTCGGGCACGTCCGCGTCGGTGACGAACTCCCGGTACGCCTCGTCGAGCACCACCAGCACGTTGGCCGGCACCGCGTCGAGGAACGCGTCCAGTTCGGCGCCCGCAGCGCCGTCCCGGTGGGGTTGTTCGGGTTGCAGACCAGAATCAGCCGGGTCCGGTCGGTGACCGCGGCCGCCATCGCCGGTAGGTCGTGGCCGTGGTCGGCGAGGTTGGGCACGCGCACGCTGGTGGCGCCGGTGGTCGCCGCGATGATCGGGTAGGCCTCGAACGAGCGCCAGGCGTAGATGATCTCGTCGCCAGGCAGGCAGGTGGCTCGGGCCAGGCTGCTCGGCCAGCCCCACCGAGCCACAGCCGGTGGCGAGCCGCTCTCGTCGACGCCTAGCCGGTCCGACAGGGCGGTGCGCAGCTCCACGGCGGCCATGTCCGGATAGCGGTGGGTGTGCAGGACCGCCTCGATGATCGCCTCAGCTACGCCGGGCAGCGGGCCGTAGGGCACCTCGTTGCTGGCCAGCTTGATGGCACCGGGCACCGCGCGGCCGGGCAGGTAGTTGGGAAGGTTATCGAGGTCAGCGCGGGTCAACACGGGATCCTGCTGGCGCTGTGCCGCATTCGGGTACCTGGACGACCACGGTCGCGGCCGCTTGTCGTGGATGGCCTGGCGCAATGGGCGGTCGATGGCAGCGAACAGGCAGTCGACGACCTGCAGCAGCAGACCGACGCCGCAGCAGTACCAGAGCAGGGTGGGCAGGCCGAGCCGGCTCCACCGGCGCAGCGCCCGGCCGAATCCCAGCGGCTGCGCGCTTTCCAGCCGGACCACCTTGATGCCGAGCAGCCGCTTGCCCAGGGTCTGGCCGGAGTTGGCGGTGGCCGGAACCTCGTAGGCGAACCACAGCGCGGTCACCGCGATGCACATGGCGAGCAACAGCGTGCCGGCCGAGTCGGACAATACCGGCATGCCCTCGGTGCTGGTGTCGCCAGCCGCGGCCCGTCGCCACAACTCGGCCCAGTACGGCCCGAACTCCTGCCAGAACTGGATGGCGAACCATGCGTTCGCCATCGCGGACAGCAGCAGCAGGGCCAGGGCGTCCACTATCCGGGCCACGAACCGGCTGCCGACGTGCGCCAGCGCCAGGCCGTGCGGACGCGGTTGCGCCGCCCCGGCGTACTGGTGCGGCAGCCCGAACGCCGGCGGCCCGAAGACGGGACCACCGGGACCACCGGGGCTGGGCGGGTTGCCGGTGCGGTTGACCTGCCACGGGGCACTCGGGGCCGGTTGGCCTGGCTCAACGGCGGGCGCCAGCGCCGCCGGCGCCACTACGGGCTCGGGCGGCGGCGGTCCGGCGGGCGGGGTGGCGTCGGCGGGAATCGCCGCACCGATCCAGCCCTCACCGTCCCAGTACCGCTGGGTCGTCGGGTCCGCGGGGTCCTTGTACCAGCCAGGCGCGATCTCGGTCACGTGTCGAGCTTAATGACGAGTGTGGACGGAACCTTGTCGTGGAGGCACTGCTGCTGAGGCTTGTCCCACAGTTGCCGGAGACCGTCGACCCGGAAGATCCCCGTGCCGGCGGTCTGGCCGCTGTGGAACATCAACCCCACCTCGTACCCGCTAGAGGTTGCCGCGCCGTTCCTGCTCCCGCTCGATGGCCTGGAAGAGGGCCTTGAAGTTGCCCTTGCCGAAGCCGAGCGAGCCATGCCGCTCGATCAGTTCGAAGAAGACCGTGGGGCGGTCGCCGACCGGCTTGGTGAAGATCTGCAGCAGGTAGCCGTCCTCGTCCCGGTCGACCAGGATGCTGCGGCTCTGCAACTGGTCCATCGGCACCCGGACGTCCCGATGCGGTCGACCAGTTCGGGATCCGTGTAGTAGGAGTCCGGCGTGTCGAGGAATTCGACGCCGGCCGCGCGCATCGCGTCGACGGTGGCCAGGATGTCGTTCGTGGCCAGGGCGATGTGCTGCGCGCCAGGGCCACCGGAGAACTCCAGGAACTCGTCGATCTGCGACTTCTTGCGGCTCACCGCCGGTTCGTTCAACGGGAACTTGACCTTGCGCGTACCACTGGCGACGACCTTGCTCATCAACGCGGAGTATTCGGTGGCGATGTCGTCGCCGACGAACTCGGCCATGTTGGTGAAGCCCATCACCCGCTTGTAGAAGCTCACCCATTCGTCCATCCTGCCCAGCTCGACGTTGCCGACGACGTGGTCGATGGCCTGGAAGAAGCGCTTCGGCTGAGACCGGCGGCGACGGCCGCGCTGCCGGTCCACGATCGGCCGTGGGCCACGAAACCGGGCAGGAAGGGGCCGGTGTAGGCAGGCCGGTCGACCAGCGTGTGCCGGGTGTCGCCGTAGGCGGCGATCGCGGCCAGCCGGACGGTGCCGTGCTCGTCGGTGATCTCGTGCGGCTCGTCCAGGCCGGTGGCGCCCTGCCGACCGCGTACGCGTAGGCGGCGTCGACGTCGGGCACCTCCAGCGCGATGTCCAGACGCCGTCGCCGTGCCGGCGCGTGCCACTGCGCCGCGGCGTGCCGGCCCGCACGCGCCGGTCAGGTAGAACCGGGCCGGCCGAGGTCAGCACGTATTCGGCGTGGTCCCGGAAACCTGTCTCCGGCCCGCGGTAGGCCACGCAGGTCATACCGAACGCGGTGGAGTAGTAATGCGCCGCCTGCTTGGCGTTGCCGACCAGGAACCGGACGTGGTCCAGGCCGCGTACCGGGAACGGGTCCTGGCTGATGTCGTGCGTCGACCGCGCCGACCAGTACGTCCAGTTGCTCGTCGATGCGTGGTCGATCGCCGGGTATCGTGGCCCGCCTCCGGCGGCCGGCCTGGGCAGCCATCGGTTTCCTTGGTGAGCAACGTGCGCAGATACGCCCGCCGCCAACCGTACCTGGCAGTTATGCAGTTCGTATGGTCTCCTCATGGCCATCGACGCCACTCGACGCCTAATGCTGATCGCCCTGCTCGCCGAGGAGCCGCGCATCGGGGTGCTGGAGTTGTCGCGACGGCTCCGGGTGGCCCGGGGCACGGTCCAGTCCAGGCTGGACAAGCTGGTCGAGCGTGGGGTGGTCCAGGGTTTCGGGCCCGACGTGTCTCACCCGCTGCGTTGGGCTTCGGGGTGACCAGCGTTCGTGACTCTGGAGATCCGCCAGCGGCCGGGCACGACCCGGTCGCCGTTCACCTGTCGGCGATCCCGGAGGTACTGGAGGCGCACACCATCACCGGCTACGAGCGATCTGCTGTGCCGGATCGTGGCGCGCTCCAATGCGGATCTGCAGCGGGTCATCGACGGGATCGTCTCGCACGAGGGGATCCAGCGGGCCTCGACGGCCATCGCCCTGGCCGAACAGATCCCATACCGGACGTTGCCGCTGGTACGGTCGGCGGCCGGGGCGCCGACCCCCGCATAACACGGCAAAAGCGGCTTACCCCACTGACACGGGCGGTTCGGACCGTGCCGGCCTGACCGGCTGTTTCACCGTACGGTGATCCGGTGGCGAGGCGACTGCGAGTGGTGCTCGTATTCCTGTCGGTCGCCATGGTGATAACGGTTCTGGTGTCCACCCGGGTATGGGATCCGCGCTCGCAGATCGAGGACTGGTGGACCAAGCTCACCGTGCTGTCCGAGCCGACACCGGCATGGGACACCCGGGCTGAGGGAGTCATTGACATCGCGGCGGTGTTGAGCGGGCGGGTCGTCGTCGGCACCCGCGGTTTCCTGGCCGCGTTCCGTGCCGACACGGGGGCGAGCGCGTGGAAGGCGAACGCGAGCTGGATCCTGCCGGCCGGGGACGTGGTCCTCGTCCGCGAGCGACCGGCCAACCCAGATGCCGATCCGAACCGGGACCGCGGTTACGAGGTGCGTGACCCGCAGAGCGGTTCGGTGTTGTGGAGTGATCAGCAGGCGATCGCCGCGTGGGCCTTCTCCGACCAGATCGTCGATCTCAGTTGTCCCGACGGCGCTGACTGCCAGTTGCGCGGCCGGGCCCACCGCGACGGCGGCCGGGAACTGTGGACGTCCCGGATCCCCGGCGGCGCCCGTACGATCAGCGGTGCCGCGCCGGGGCTGGTTGGCCTGCGCAGTCCGGCCGAGTCGTTCGCCCAGGCCATCGCCGGAAGCCCGGGCCCGATACCGCCGGTGTTCGGCATCACCGTTGGTGGGCGGGTGCAGTTGATCGACACCACGGACGGTGCCCGGCTGCCCGAGGTGACCGCGCCGGACGGCATGACCCGGGTGACGCTGGCCAACCGGCACGTGTTGCTGTCACGGGCCGAGCCGGGTGGTTCCGGCTGCCGGTTCACCCTGGAGTCCCATGACGCCACCACCGGCAAGGTGCAGTGGCGCAAGACCGGGTACGACCTGCGAACCGCCAGCGGCGCCGGATGTGAGCAACGACGCGACCCGGTGGGCGCCGGGGGATACCTGGTGGCCATCGGAACGGACAACTCTCCGCTGCTGGTCGATGTGCGCGACGGTGAACCCGTGTGGTCCGGCGCGGTGGGTGAACGCATCCTCGGTACCGACGGGCAACTGCTGGTGGTGTGCGGCGCGGACCGCCGGTCGGTTCGGGTGCTCGACCTGCTCGCCGCCGACCAGCAGGCTATGTACAGCGCCCAGCTCGGACTGGACCCGACCGCGGTGGTGACCCGTGAGTTGGTCATCCTGTCCGACCGCGACCAGGGCAAGATCATCGTGTTGAGCCACAGTGGCCTGAGCAAGCTCACAGAGGTAAAGACCGATGCCTCGGTGGTGGGATATGGCCCGACCGGCGTCCTGCTCGGCAGCGGTCGACGGATTGGATACATCCCCGTGGCCAGGTGACATCGGTCACTGCCTAGGCTCAGGCTCATGGACTTCGCGCACTCGTCGCTGCTGCCGGTCGGACCAGACACTACGCAGTACCGGTTGCTGACCACGGACGGCATCGACGTGGTGGACGGGCCGGGCGGCCGGCGGTTCCTCACGGTCGAACCCGAGATCCTCACCAGCCTGACCGATGAGGCGATGCACGACATCGCCCATTTCCTGAGGCCCGCGCACCTGGCCCAACTTCGGTCCATTCTGGATGATCCAGCCGCGTCGCCGAACGACCGTTTCGTGGCGCTGGATCTGCTGCGCAACGCCAACATTGCCGCTGGCGGCGTGCTACCCATGTGCCAGGACACCGGAACGGCCATCGTGATGGGTAAGCGGGGGCGACACGTGCTGACTGACGGCTCAGACGAAGCCGCCATCTCCCGCGGTGTATACAACGCCTATACCAGGCTGAACCTGCGCTACTCCCAACTCGCGCCACTGTCCATGTGGGACGAGAAGAACACCGGGTCCAACCTGCCGGCCCAGGTGGAGCTCTACGCCGAGGACCCCGACGGCCACCCGGACTCGTACAAGTTCCTGTTCATGGCCAAGGGCGGTGGGTCGGCCAACAAGTCGTACCTCTACCAGGAGACCAAGGCCCTGCTGAACCCGACCCGGATGATGCAGTTCCTGGAGGAGAAGCTCCGGCTCATCGGCACCGCGGCCTGCCCGCCGTACCATCTGGCCATCGTGGTGGGGGGCACTTCGGCGGAGTTCGCGCTCAAGACGGCGAAGTACGCCTCAGCCAAGTACCTCGACGCGCTGCCGACCTCGGGATCGATGACCGCCCACGGCTTCCGCGACCTCGAACTGGAGGCGGAGGTGCTGGAGCTGACCCGCCAGTTCGGCATCGGTGCCCAGTTCGGCGGCCGGTACTTCTGCCACGATGTGCGGGTGGTCCGGTTGCCCCGCCATGGCGCCTCGTGCCCGGTGGCCATCGCGGTGTCCTGCTCGGCCGACCGCCAGGCCCTCGGGAAGATCACCCCTGAGGGGGTCTTCCTGGAGCGGCTGGAGACTGACCCGGCGCGGTTCTTGCCCGAGATCCAGACGGACCAGTTGGCCGACGATGTGGTGCGGATCGACCTGAACCGGCCAATGGCTGAGATCCGGGCTGAGCTGTCCAAGTACCCGGTCAAGACCCGACTGTCGCTGTCCGGCCCACTGGTGGTCGCCCGCGACATCGCCCACGCGAAGATCGCGGAGCGGTTGGACGCCGGCGACGAGATGCCGCAGTACCTGCGCGACCATGCCGTGTACTATGCCGGGCCGGCCAAGACCCCGGCCGGCTTCGCGTCCGGCTCGTTCGGCCCGACCACGGCCGGCCGGATGGACTCCTATGTGGAACGGTTCCAGGCGGCCGGCGGCTCCATGGTGATGCTGGCCAAGGGCAACCGCTCAAAGCAGGTGACCGAGGCATGCCAGCGTCACGGCGGCTTCTACCTCGGCTCCATCGGCGGCCCGGCGGCCCGGCTGGCTCAGGACTGCATCCGCCGGGTGGAGGTGCTCGAATATGCCGAGCTCGGCATGGAGGCGGTCTGGAAGATCGAGGTCGAGGACTTTCCCGCCTTCATCGTCGTCGACGACAAGGGCAACGACTTCTTCGCCGCGACCAGCCAACCCGTCCTCACCGTCGGCCGCCGCTAGCCGTCCGCCGCGGCCAGTCTCCGGCACCCCTGTCGTGCTCGTCGTGATCGCGGACGAAATGGTGGGTTCCAGCAACCCTTATCGTCCGCGAATGCGGCGGGGGGTCTCCTCGGCGGGTTGTGGAGTAGGCGGCGTTCGCGGCGGCGTAACTGTGGCCGGCGAGGCAGGATAGAGGCGTGACTGACTTCCGCATCGAACGCGACACCATGGGCGAGGTTCAGGTTCCGGTAGACGCGCTGTGGCGGGCACAGACCCAGCGGGCAGTGGAGAACTTTCCGGTCTCGGGGCGGGGCCTGGAGCCGGCTCAGATCAGGGCGCTGGTGCAGATCAAAGCAGCCGCGGCGACCGTCAACGCGGAGCTGGGCATCCTGGGCGCCGACCTGGCCGGCGCGATCGTGGCCGCGGCCGCGGAGGTGACCTCGGGAGAGCATCTCGGACACTTCCCGGTCGACACGTTCCAGACCGGCTCCGGCACGTCCTCCAACATGAACGTGAACGAGGTCCTCGCCACCCTGGCCACCCGCCGGCTGGACGGCACCAGCGTGCACCCGAACGATCACGTCAACGCGTCGCAGTCCTCCAACGACGTCTTCCCGTCGTCGATCCACCTGGCCGCCACCGAGGCGGTGACCAACGACCTCATTCCCGCGTTGGCCCATCTTATGTCCACTCTGGACAGCAAGGGGACCGAGTTCGACGGTGTGGTGAAGGCAGGCCGTACCCATCTGATGGACGCCACGCCGGTCACCCTGGGTCAGGAGTTCCACGGGTACGGCGCGCAGATGCGGTTGGGCATCGAACGCCTGCAGTCGGCGTTGCCCCGGCTGTCCGAGCTGCCTCTGGGCGGTACCGCGGTGGGCACCGGAATCAACACTCCACCCGGGTTCACCAGCCGGGTGATCGAGATCCTGCGCCGCGACACCGGACTGTCGCTCAGCGAGGCGCGCAACCACTTCGAGGCGCAGGGCGCCCGCGACGCCCTGGTGGAAACCAGCGGGCAGCTCCGCACTGTCGCGATCGGGCTCTACAAGATCGCGAATGACATCCGGTGGATGGGATCCGGGCCCCGGGCAGGTCTCGGCGAACTGCACATTCCCGATCTGCAGCCCGGTTCGAGCATCATGCCCGGCAAGGTGAACCCGGTGGTATGCGAGTCCGTACGCCAGGTCTGCGCCCAGGTCGTCGGCAACGACGCGGCCGTCGCCTTCGCCGGCAGCCAGGGCGACTTCGAGCTCAACGTGATGCTCCCGGTGATGGCGCGCAACCTGCTCGAGTCGATCCGGATTCTGGCCGCGGCCAGCCGCCTCATGGCCGACCGCTGTGTGGCCGGCCTGGTCGCCAACGTCGAGGTGTTGCGCCTGTACGCCGAGAGCTCGCCGGCCATAGTGACGCCGCTGAACCGGTATCTGGGTTACGACGAGGCGGCCGCGGTCGCCAAGCACGCCCTGGCCGAGGGCAAGACGATCCGTGCCGTGGTGGTGGAGCGCGGGCACGTGGCCAGTGGCCGGATCACCGAGGCACAGTTGGACGAGGCTCTGGACGTACTCAGGATGACCCGGCCGTAGCCGGCGCGTCCAGGTCGGCGATCGTGGCGTTGCTCGGCCCGCGTTCGCGTTGGGCGGCGCTGGCCGCGGACTCGGTGTCGCGGATGACCCGCAGAGCGTTCTGCCAGGTGAGTTTACCGAGGTCCACATCGGACCAACCGCGATCGGCCAGTGCCAGCCGGACCAAGCCACCTTGTCGGTCTAGGCATCGCGACCGTGGTCGTTTAGCTACCGGATCCGGTGGCTGGGCGCCCAAGATCTTTGGAGAACGCGGGGGAGCGGCCACAAAGGGCGGGCCGCGAAAAGCGGCCCGCCCTTGTGAGTGTTGCGGTGGACTTAGAAGTCCATGTCCCCGCCGCCGCCGGGGGCAGCCGGGGCCGGGGACTTCTCCGGCTTGTCGGCGACCACGGCTTCGGTGGTGAGGAAGAGAGCCGCGATCGAGGCCGCGTTCTGCAGCGCCGAACGGGTCACCTTGGCCGGGTCGATGATGCCGGCCTTGAGCAGGTCGACGTACTCGCCGGTCGAGGCGTCCAGGCCGTGGCCCGGCTTGAGGTTGCGCACCTTCTCCACCACGACGCCACCTTCGAGGCCGGCGTTCACAGCGATCTGGCGCAGCGGCGCGTCGAGCGCGACCCGGACGATGTTCACGCCGGTCTGCTCGTCGCCCGGAAGGTCGAGCTTGTCGAAGGCGGTCTTGCCGGCCTGAACCAGCGCCACACCACCACCGGGGACGATGCCCTCTTCGACGGCTGCCTTCGCGTTGCGCACCGCGTCTTCGATGCGGTGCTTGCGCTCCTTGAGCTCGACCTCGGTGGCCGCGCCGACCTTGATCACGGCAACACCGCCGGCCAGCTTGGCCAGGCGCTCCTGCAGCTTCTCGCGGTCGTAGTCGGAGTCGCTCTTCTCGATCTCGCCACGGATCTGGTTGACCCGGCCAGCGATCTGGTCGGCGTCGCCGCCACCGTCAACGATGGTCGTCTCGTCCTTGCTCGTGACGATCTTGCGCGCGCGGCCCAGCATGTCGAGGCCGACGCTGTCGAGCTTGAGGCCAACTTCCTCGCTGACGACCTGGCCACCGGTGAGGATGGCGATGTCCTGCAGCATGGCCTTGCGGCGGTCGCCGAAGCCCGGAGCCTTGACGGCAACGGACTTGAACGTACCGCGGATCTTGTTGACGATGAGGGTGGCCAGGGCCTCGCCCTCCACGTCCTCAGCGATGATCGCCAGCGGCTTGCCGCCCTGCATGACCTTCTCGAGGATCGGGAGCAGGTCCTTCACCGAGGAGATCTTGCTGTTGACGATCAGGATGTACGGGTCATCCAGCACCGTCTCGAGGCGGTCCGAGTCGGTGATGAAGTAGGCCGAGATGTGGCCCTTGTCGAAGCGCATACCCTCGGTGAGCTCCAGCTCGAGGCCGAAGGTGTTGCTCTCCTCGACGGTGATGACGCCTTCCTTGCCGACCTTGTCCATCGCCTCGGCGATGATCTCGCCGACGGTGACGTCACCAGCGGAGATCGACGCCGTCGAGGCGATCTGCTCCTTGGTTTCGACATCCTTCGCGAGCTTGGCCAGCTCCTCCGCCACAGCGGTGACAGCGGCCTCGATGCCCCGCTTCAGGGCCATCGGGTTCGCGCCCGCCGCGACGTTGCGCAGTCCTTCGCGTACCAGCGCCTGGGCCAGGACGGTCGCCGTCGTCGTGCCGTCGCCGGCCACGTCGTCGGTCTTCTTGGCGACCTCCTTGACCAGCTCAGCGCCGATCTTCTCGTACGGGTCCTCGAGTTCGATCTCCTTGGCGATGCTCACACCATCGTTGGTGATGGTGGGGGCGCCCCACTTCTTCTCGAGGACGACGTTGCGGCCCCGTGGGCCCAGCGTCACCTTGACGGCGTCGGCGAGGGTGTTCATGCCCCGCTCGAGACCGCGGCGCGCTTCCTCGTCGAACGCGATAATCTTGGCCATTCGGCGTTGTCCTCCTGGACAGTTGTACGCACCTTCGAGCGCGTCAGCTGTGCACCGCGCGCCCGTCAGTCGGGCCGGATAAGCCCGCGACGACCGGCTCCGCTCGTCTCACGACGCGCGTCGCCCCACCGCCCCGACCAACAAGTCCGCGCCAGCGGTTACCGGCGTGGACTGGCACTCCCAGACGGCGAGTGCCAATAACTGTTTAGCACTCTGGGGTGGCGAGTGCAAGCTACTCACGTGCGGATCGCGACTACAGTGCCCAGTCAAGGCGTCCAGCCTGCGCAAGCATGATCACTGGCTTCTGGTGTCGCGCCCCAGGGCTCGTGTCGTCCGCGGGAATCGAAACGTCCACGATCATGGGGCATCGTGCGAGATGGGGCGGTCCTGGTGGGCGCACGCCCTGGACCTGTCGTGGTCGGCATGATCGCGGACGAATGGGTGTGCTCCTGCGCTCGTATCGTCCGCGGGAATCGAAACGTCCACGATCATGGGGCATCGTGCGAGGCGGGCAACGTCTGAGGCGCGCGCATACCATTGGACCTGTGGGGGCCGGCATGATCACGGACGAAAGGATGCGCACACCAGCAGCAGGGTCCGGTGATCAACGTGAATCGTCGCTAGATTCATTATCAGCGGCTACTACTGCACTCCAGGGTCCTTCCAGCGGCATGATCGAGTTCCGTGTCGCGAGATGGCGCCGCTAGCTGGCACCGCGACCTGGGTGCTCAGGCGCCGAGTTCTTGCTGCAGCCGCGATGTCGTCATCGGGGTTTCGCGGGCCCGCAGCTCCGCGTATGCCGGCAGCAGTGCGACGAGCAGCAATCCGAAGACCGGCGCGGCCAGCAGGCCGCCGAGGAACTCCACCACGCCGTGACCCAGGCCCGGCCCGCGGGCGCCGACGATGGAGACCAACGTGTGCAGCACGCTCTCCACGGTCCGCACCAGGAAGAGGTACACCGTGCCGATCGCGATGAGGACACCGAGCCGGCCCAGCGTAGGGGCCAGTGTGGTGGTGTTGTGGGTGAGGTGAAATGACCTCTTCACCGGGTTCTGTCCCCGCTCGAACAGGGCGACCATACCGAAGAAGGCAAAGCCGAACGCGATGTACAGGCTGGGCAGCCACAGGCACATACCGGCGAGCGTGTACGCCGCCGCGGCGATGACGGTCCAGGGGAACAGCGCGGTGGCCCGCTTCACCCCGTACCGGGCCGCCCTCCTCACGTCGGCGGGCGTCCCGGTCGCGGCTTCCTGGATCACCGCCCAGGCACCGGCTGCCCAGCCGCCGGCGGCCACGAAGCAGGCCGCTACCGAGATCACCAGCGCCAGCATGATGCCGCCGGGCCTGTCGCCTATCGCGTTGAATGTCGAGGTGATGCTGAGCACCGACCAGCCGGAATCCCAACCCGCGACACCGGCGAAGAACCCGGCGATCGCGTAGGGCACGGCGACACCCGCGCCAGCGGTGATCAGCACCGACTTCCAGCTCCGCTTGCTGATCTCCACGACCTTGTTGAACCAGGCCCCGAACGACGCTCCCATGGGCGGTACCAAGGGATCACCACCATGACCCATCGGCGCGGCCGGATATTGCGGTGGGACCGCATATCCGCTGGGCGGAGGCTGATGGGCCGGCGGCGCCTGGTAGGCGGGCGGCGGCTGATATCCGGGCGGTGGCTGATATCCCGGCGGTGGCGGGGGCGCAGGTTGCGGCGGGACGGGAGACATCGGATCAGTGGGTGGGGCCTGCGGATCTGGCGGCAATGGGTTTGACATCTGGTCACCTCTCGTTCAGGGCGCAGCATGCTCCGGCGGGACAATACTCGCCAGCGGCGATCGACGCGCCACCTCGCCAGCGGCGATCGACGCAACAAACGTCGATGCGATAATCGGCCCTAACGAGGGCGGAACTGGCTCAGTCATGACAACGACTATAGATACACACGCTTTATATCAAAACGGCACTAGGAGGCACAACGAAAAGCGCCGCCTCAGCCGTGAGACGGCGCTCTCGCGATAGTTCCAAGTCCGCCATTTTACCAGCGTCCGCCAATGTCCAGGTCCATGCCGGCGCTTGCTGCCGCCTGCCATGAACTTAGATGAGGTGGACCTTCTCGGCCTGAGGGCCCTTCTGACCTTGGGCGATCTCGAACTCGACGCGCGCACCGTCGTCGAGCGTCTTGTACCCATCCATGTCAATCGCGGTGAAGTGGACGAATACGTCCTGCCCACCGTCGACCGCGATGAAGCCGTAGCCTTTTTCGCTGTTGAACCACTTGACGGTGCCCTGTGCCACTGCGCACTTCCTCACTCTGCCGTACCTGCGTCGCGGTCGCGACCCTTCCAGGCCACCGTGCGTGTAGCCCGCAGTACCTGAGAGGAACCGACAGGTTCACGGGGTGACCGATATCGCACGCTACACGAGCGCGTCGCGCAAAGCATCGGCCCAAATCGGACAGTGCGCGGGCACTAAAGTCTCGATTTGATGACACACCGAGCCATTTACCGGTGTGCGCCCGCAAGGTCATTCCCGTCAATGCCGGCAGCCGTTGGACATCCCGTCAGGAATGCCGCCGGGACTGGACCACTCGGAACCGGTTGGCCACGTATGCGCCGTCGGTCAATGACGCGTTCGCGGCCGGATTGGCGCCGCTGGCATGAAAGTCCGAAAATGCTGCGGACTGGTTGACAAAGACGCCACCGGTGAGGTTTACGGACAGGTGCACACCAACGTCGAGGGTAGCCGCCTCAGTCGCATCCAGCACCGCCGGATCGGTGGAGTACACGGACGCGGTCAACGCACCCTTGCTACTCACCGTCCGTCGGAACAGGTCCAGGGAGTCCTCAGTGGACTGGGTGGGCACGACGAAGGAGATCGGACCGAACCACTCCTGCTCGTAGGGACCTCCGGCGTCAGCCGGGACCCGCATGATCAGCGGTGTGCGCACGGTGGCGTGCGGGTAGGTCGGGTGGTCCAGTGCGGTGGACTCGAGCACCACCTCGCCGACAGTGCGGGCCCGCTCCAGGCGTTCCAGCACGGCCGGGTTGACGATCGCACCGGTCAGTTCGACCGCACGGGCCGGATCGGCGAGCAGAGTGCTGACCGCGTGGGCGATGGCCGCCACCACCTCATCGAAACTGCGGTGCCCCTGGTCTGTGTTGATGCCCTGCGCCGGCACCAGGATGTTCTGCGGCGTGGTGCACATTTGTCCACTGTAGAGACTCAGGGAGAAGGCGATGTTGCGGCACATACCGGCCAGGTCATCGGTCGAGTCGACCACGATGGTGTTGACGCCGGCCTTCTCCGTGTAGACGGCCGCCTGCTGCGCGTTGCGTTCCAGCCAGTCGCCGTACTCGGTGGAGCCGGTGAAGTCGACGATCCGCACCTCGGGCCGTACCGCGAGGACGCTGGCCAGTCCCTCACCCGGCGCCTCGACCGCGAGGGTCACCAGGTTCGGGTCGAAACCGGCATCGGCCAGCACGTCGCGGGCGATGCGTACGGTCAGGGCCAGCGGGAGGATCGCCCGCGGGTGTGGCTTGACCACGACCGGGTTGCCGGTGGCCAATGAGGCGAACAGTCCCGGGTACGAGTTCCACGTCGGGAAGGTGTTGCAGCCGACCACCAGGGCGATCCCCCGGGGCACGATGTGGAACGTTTTGGTCATCCGTAGCGGTTCACCCTTGCCCGCCGGCTTCGACCACTGCGCCGACGCCGGCGTCCGGGTCATCTCGGTGTGCGCGTACGCGAGCGACTCGAGTGCCCGGTCCAGGGCGTGGGCGCCGCCGGCCTGGAACGCCATCACGAACGCCTGGCCGGTGGTGAACTGCACCGCGTTGGCCAACTCGAAGATGCGCTGGTGCAGGCGGTGCAGAATCTCCAGGCAGACACCGACCCTGGTGTCCGGACCGGCATCGCGCCAGCCGGCAAGGCCGGCCCGCGCGGCGGGTAGCAGCACCTCGATGTCGGCGTGCGGGTAACGCACGTTCAGGTCGATGCCGAACGGACTGGATTCGGTGGTCAGCCAGTCGATGGTGCCCGGCTGGTCCAACGCGAAGTTATTGCGTTGATCGCCTCCGGCGAAGTTGTTGCGTTGATCGCCTCCGGCGTAGTTGTTGCGTTGATCGCCTCCGGCGAAGTTGTTGCGTTGATCGCCTCCGGCGAAGTCAGTTCCGATCAGTGCCTGCAGCGCGGCCTGGCCGTCGGCGGCCGCGGTCTCGCCGTAGACCTTGGGGCTGGGTGATTCGGCGTAGGCCGACCAGTAGGCGCGTTCGGCAATGGCCTGCCTGGCCCGGGTCAAGGTTGCCTGGTGCGTCTCGAAGTACGGATGGGGGGTCGCCCCAGTCATTGGGTCGCTCGGCTCCGGCGGATTACCAGAGGCCAGCGTCGTCGCCTGCGTCATGGCATCCATCATGCCTCGCCCGCCCGGAGTCGCACGCGCGGTCTGTTGAGTCAGTTGCGGCGTACTCGAGCATGGTTGTCGACCAACCTCGACGGAGTCGATCAACGCAGCAAAAGCAAGGTCAGCCGCCCCGAGGGGCGGCTGGACCCGAACTGCCGTGGAACGAGAAGTACGGTGGAACCAGAATTGCGGTGGAACCAGAAGTACGGTGAACCAGAATTGCGGTGGAACCGAAGTACAGTGCAACCGAAGTACAGTGCAGCCGAAGTACAGTGCAACCCTGAAGTTTGGTCGGGAGGATCCTCGCGTCGGTGCCGTTGTTTGCCGGCCACCGAAACTGCGCGCCGCCCTGCCGGCGCCGCGGCGTTGAACCTCCCGCAGGCAGCATCCTGCGCGGTGGTGGTTCGCTCGTCAAGTCGAGGTCAGGTCACCTTCCCACGGACGGCACCTGCCGGACTACACAGAGTAATCGACTGGCATGTCGACACACCGATGGATAGCGTGCACACTGCGCGAACTGCGCTCACTGTGCGTTACGGGTAGGGGAAAACCCTAGCCGATCAGATGAGCCTCTCGCGCTGCTCGCAAGGACGGACCAATCCGGTATGTCGGACCGACCCGATCAGCCACAGCATCTAGGGTCTTCAGTCCCTCGCCGGTATTGAACACCACCGTCTCCGCCGCCGGGTCGAGTCTGCCGGCGGCGATCAGCTTGCCCAGCACCGAAACCGTCACCCCGCCGGCGGTCTCGGCGAAGATGCCGGTGGTGTTCGCCAGCAGTTCGATTCCGGCCCGGATCTCGTCGTCGGTCACGTCGTCCATCCAGCCTCCCGTACGCCGCACGACCTCGAGCGCATACAGGCCGGACGCTGGATCACCAATGTTCAACGATTTCGCGATGCCGGTGGGCTTCACGGGCGTGATCTCGTCGAGGCCGGCCCGCAACGCCGTGGCGATGGGGTTGCAGCCGACCGACTGGGCGCCGAACACCTTCCACCCGCCGGCCGGCGCCGACACCAGACCGATCTCTACGAGTTCGCTGAAAGCCTTGTCCACCTTGGTCAGCAGCTCACCGCTGGCCATCGGGATGACCACCTGGGCGGGCAGCCGCCAGCCAAGCTGTTCGGCCACCTCGTACCCGAGCGTCTTCGAACCTTCGGCATAGAACGGCCGCAGGTTCACATTCACGAACGCTGTCTTCTCGAACTCGTCCGTTTCGGTGAGCTCGGAACAGAGCCGGTTCACATCGTCGTACGAGCCCTCGATGGCCACCACGTCGCCGCCGTAGACCGCGGTGGTGAGGACCTTGCCCTGTTCCAGGTCGGACGGGATGAAGACCATGGACGGCACACCGGCGCGGGCGGCGTGCGCGGCGACCGAGTTGGCCAGGTTGCCGGTGGAGGCGCAGGCGAAGCGGGTGAAACCCAGTCCCCGCGCCGCGGTGAGTGCCACCGAGACCACCCGGTCCTTGAACGAGTGGGTGGGATTGGCGGAGTCGTCCTTAATCCACAGTGGTGCGCGCAGGCCGACCTTGTCAGCCAGAGCGTCGGCCCGGACCAGCGGCGTCAGGCCCGGGTTCAGGGTGACCCGGCTGGCCGGGTCCTGACCCACCGGAAGCAGCGGCGCGTATCGCCACATGTTCGCCGGCCCGGCCTCGATCTGGGCGCGGGTCACCTGAGCCAGTTCGGTGGCGTCGTAGCCGACCTCGAGTGGACCGAAGCAGTTATAACAGGCATGTTGGGCCCGCAGCGGCGCCTGGCCACCGCAGTTGCGACAGAAAAGAAAACGGGCAGCGGACGAAACCATGAGGTTCTCCATTCTCATCTTCCCCACCGAACTGGTGGGCCGGAGTTGGCACCTGCCGACCAGGCCGCACCTTTGCGTGCGCTGACGGTGGTTGCCGGGGCTTCATCGGGCCGTTCCCTCTGCCCCTCTGGATGAGGTTGTTCAGTTGTGTCGCCCGCCAGTTTAGCGGCTTGGATGGGCTAGCCGATAGCCGGGCGGGCCGGTGCCGCGAGTGGCGGAAGGGGTGTCGGCGCGGGACCTGTCGGCACGGGATCGAGGCACAGCCGGTTCGCGGTCGCGGTCAGCCAGGGCACGGTGCCGACCACCGGCGGGGTGAGATCCTCGGTGCGCTGCTCGTTGCCCACCTGGATGGTGACCACAATCTCCTCGCCGGTGGGTCCCTGCGTCGCGCTCAGACCGGCGCAGTCGACGGTGAACCGGGCCGCGATGATGCCGTTGCGGTTGGCCGCGTCCGTACCGAGCTCGACAGCGGTGTGTGGTGGCAGTTCGCCGTCGAGGGTGAAGCCCTTGTTGCCGTCGCCGCTCGGCACCACCGTGATGCCCACGCTGGTCAGACCGGTCGGTGCGACGATCTTGGCGCCGACGATGGTGACCGGGACGTCGGCCGCGTTGCGGATCTCCAGACCGACCGTGATCGAGTTGTTCGCGCCGATGCTGGCCCGGAAACCGCCGGGTGCGACCACAGCCCGCTCCGGCAGGGCAGCCAGGCCGGTCGGCCGGAACATGAGGTACCCGCCGTACGTGAGGCCACCGACGACCACCACGATCACGGCGGTCACGATCCAGCGCAGGCCACGAATCCGGCTCCTGCGGCGACCGGTGCGCATCCGCCGCCTGCCTACGACGATCTCTTCTGAGTCTTCTGTGCTCCAGCCATCCACGGCTGGAGGCTAGCCCTCGGCTGCCCCGATCTCCAGCCCGGGTGTGGGCCTGGCCTACCGTGTCGAGGTGCACCCCGCCGCTTCGCGCTGGTTCGCCCAGCGTACGAGCACTGCCGCCGATTATCCGGCCGAGCGGCTGATGGCCGCCAAGGGAAGCGCTCGGGTGAGTGTGATCCTGCCGGCGTTGGACGAGGAACCCACGGTGGGCGTCATCGTGTCCGCGGTGTGCGAGTTGGCCGAGCGCACCGGCCTCGTCGACGAGGTGCTGGTGATCGACTCCGGATCAGCGGACCAGACCGCGAAGGTGGCGGCGGACGCGGGGGCGACGGTGTTTCATCGCGACAGCATCCTGCCCGAGCTGGATTCCTTTCCCGGTAAGGGTGAGGTGCTCTGGAAAGCCCAGTACGTGGCCACCGGCGACATCCTGGTCTACGTGGACGCCGACCTCATCGACTTCGGCCAGCACTACCTGCTGGGGCTGCTCGGGCCGCTGCTGACCGACGAATCGGTGTGGCTGGTCAAGGCGTTCTACGACCGTCCGCTGCTCGACCTGGCCGCGGCCGGTGGTGGTCGGGTGACCGAGCTGATGGCCCGGCCGCTGCTGACCGCGCTGGTGCCGGAGTTGTCCGGCGTGGTGCAGCCACTCGCTGGCGAATACGCGGCCCGGCGGTCCCTGTTGGAGACCCTTCCTTTCGCGGCCGGGTACGGGGTGGAGACCGGGCTGTTGCTGGACACGGTCGCGGCGCACGGGCTGGACGTGGTGGCGCAGGTGGACCTGGGGCAACGTACCCATGGACATCAGGACACCGCCGCGCTCGGCCGGATGGCCGCCACCATCCTGCACACGGTGCTCGGCCGGGTGACTCCCGAGCATCCACTGTGGAGTACGTTGACCCAGTTCGCCCGGGTTGACGGCCGGGTGACACCGGTGGACGCCGAGATCACCTGGCCCGACCGCCCACCGATGCTCACCGTTGCCGGTTACCGGTCTAGGAGGTGATGTCCTTGCGCAGGAAGCGCAGGAACGCCAGGCCGAAGAAGACGGCCGCGTAGACCAGAGCCAGGAGGCTGCCTCGGATCATGCCGTCCCATTGCACCGGGCTGGACAGCAAACCCACCCAAGCGTTGCTGTAGTGGGTCGGCAGGAAGTCCCGGATGGAACCGAGTGCCTCGATCTGGTTCAGGATGCTGGAGAGGATCTGCAACAGGACTGCCCCGCCGACCGCGCCCAGCGGAGCGTCCGTGGACACCGACAGCAGGAAGGCCAGGGCGGCCACAATTAGCAGGTACAGCCCGATGTAGCCCGAGGCGCCGGCTAGCCGGAGCACCGCTTCGCCCGGGCTGAGCTGGTCGGCGATGGTGCTGCGGAGAGGGTTCCAGCCATATCGGACGGTGCCGGCCAGCAGGGCGGTGCCCAACAGTACGACCATGGCCATGACCGAGTAGATCAGCGAAACCACCAGCTTGACGCCGAGCAGCCGCCCACGCGGCACCGGGATGGCGAGCAGGTAACGCAGGCTGCCCCAACTGGCCTCGCTGGCCACGGTGTCGCCGAAGAACAGCGCGAACACGACCACCAGCAGGAATGACGACGACACCAACAGCGCGAACAGGGCGAAGTTGGGCCCGCCGTTGGTGGCCAGGTCGATCAGGCTCCCGAACGCGCCGCCGCCGTTGTTGTCGTTACCGCCGTCGCCGCCGAACTCGAACGCCAGCAGCACGATGAGCGGCAGGATCACCATGCAGGCCAGGGCGATGCGGGTGCGTGGTCGGCTTGCCTGGCGCCGCATCTCGGTCAGCACCGAGAAGGTGGCCGGCGACCGTCGCACCGTGCTGGCCGGCATGGTCGTGATGGAGTCCGGTGACGTCGCTGGACGGGGCGGTATGGTCATCGTTCTCCACTCGCTTTCGAGTCGCCGCCGACGAGGGTGAGGAAGGCATCTTCGAGGCGTCGTCTGGGCACCACGCGGTCGACGCCGACGCCGGCGCTCACCAGTGCGGCCACCACCTCCGTACGGGCTGTGCCATTGAGGTCCACCACCAGGGTGGTGGCGCCGTCCGGGGTGAACGAGCGGACGCCGGACATGCCGCCCAGCACCGTGCTCGCCGCATCCACATCGGACACTTCGAACTGGGCGATCGGCGAGTCACCGATGACGTCCTCGACCGGGCCGTTCGCGACCACCTCGCCCTTGTTCATCACCACCACATGGGTGCAGGTCTGTTCCACCTCGGCCAGCAGGTGCGAGGAGACCAGTACGGCCCGGCCGTCGGTCGCGTACGCGCGCAGGACCTTGCGCATCTCGGCGATCTGCGGTGGATCGAGGCCGTCCGTCGGTTCGTCCAGCACCAGCAGCTCGGGTAGGCCGAGCATCGCCTGCGCGATGGCCAACCGTTGGCGCATGCCATGGCTGTACTTGCGGACCCGGCGGTTCACCGCGGTCGCCGAGGCCGGCGATCTCCAGCGCCTCCTCGAAATGGGCTTCCTCGGCCGGGCGCCCGGTGGACTGCCAGTAGAGCTGGAGGTTGCGCAGACCGGTGACATGAGGGAGGAAGCCGGGCCCCTCGACCAGCGCGCCCAGCCGGGTGAGCACGTCGGCGCCCGGGGTGAGGCGATGGCCGAAGATCAGAATCTCGCCCTCGGTTGCCTGGGTCACACCGAGCAGTACCCGTAGTGAGGTGGTCTTGCCGGCGCCGTTGGGGCCGAGCAGGCCGACCACCTGTCCACGCTGGACGGTGAAGTCCACCTTGGACACCGCGACGAAACCGTCGGCGTACTCCTTGCGCAGGCCACGCACGACCAGCGGGGTGTCCGCGAAGTCGGGATCCACCGACACCAGCCGGCGGCGGCGACGGATCCGGGCCACGACCAGCGTCGTGGCGATGCCGAGTGCGATCAGTGCCACCACACCGGCCAGCGCGTAGCGCCAGATCACTTCGGGGTTCGCGATCGGGCTGCCGGTCAGTTGTGGCAGGGAAACCGAAGCCCCGGCCGGTATCGCGACCGTGTAGACGGCTGGCTGAACCGGCGTCCTGTACGCCTGGTCGGAAGTGGCCACCGTGACACGCAGCCGGTGCCCGACCTCGAACCGGCGCACGATGCCTGGCAGCGTCACCGTCACGGGCATGGCCTCTTCGATGGTGGCGGGCAGGCCGGTCAACCGGATCGGGGCGGTGAGCCCGAACGGCAGGCTGCTGCCCGCCTGCGGGTCCATGTCGTACAGCTTGACGAACAGCACCGCCTCTCCGGTCGGGGAAGCGGCCGAGATCGTCACGGTCGGTTGACCGACCACGTCAGTGTTCGCAGCCAGGGGTGCGGAGAAGAAGTCGGCGTGCTGGCCAGGTATCTCGAGGCCGGAGCCGTCAATGAGGCTGGACAGGCCGCCGCCGACGCCGGGCAGGACGGTGATCGCGCCCGGGTTGCCGTCCGGCGGGTTGGCGATACGCTGTGGCGGTCCGGCGATCGGCACGCTGATCGGCGCCTGCGCGCTCGTGTCGGGGTAGCTGTCGCTGGAGAAGCCGGATGTCGTCAGCCGCCGGGTCTCCGCGTCGAAGCCGGTGACCCGCGAGAAGGTGAACCCGGTGCCCAGGTTGTCGCCCTGGCCCTTCAGGTAGTAGTCGAGCCAGGAGATGGTCAGGAACTTCACCCGGTTCTGGTCCGCCTGCGGACCTTGGCCGCCATCGTGTCCACCGGTGAACCAGTCCACCCGCACCGGCGTACCCGTGGCCGCGATGCCGCGGTAGTTCGCCTCGGCCTCGCTGAGCGGGAACAGCGAGTCGGCCTGGCCCTGGATGAGCAGCGTCGGTGCCTTGATCCGGCTCAATCCCTCGGCCGGGCTCGACCGGCGCAGCAGATCGATGGTGGCCTGGCTGGCCTTCCCTTCAGTCGCCACGTCGAGGTAGGCATCACACACATCCCTGGCGAACCGCCCGCAGGCCGGATCCGTGGTGGCGGTTTCGGCCACCGGAGCAGCACCGCCGGCGAGGCTGCTGAGCAGGCTGCCCGCACCCCCGGCCCCGCTGCCGCTGCCGAAGAACAGGCCGGCCCATTGCTTCTTGAACACGCCGGTGTCCGCGCCCGCACCGGTGCCGTTGGGCAGGAAGGCCCGGGACAGGTCATTCCACGTGATCATCGGGACGATGGCGTCCACCCGGGGTCCTGGCTGGCCAGCATGAGAGACAAGGCCCCGCCGTATGAGCCGCCGACTGCCGCCACTTTCGGATCGTTCGCGCCGTTGGTGGCGATGTCGGGGCGCGCGGCCAGCCAGTCGATCAGTCGCTGGGCGTCGCGTACCTCATAGTCCGGGCTGTCCAGATGGATCTGGCCGCCACTGCGACCGAAGCCTTGCGCGGTCCAGGTCAGTACGGCGTACCCACGGGCGGCCAAGTCCTCCGCGTCGGACACCACACTGTCCTTGGTTGCGCCGAAGCCGTGCGCCAGCAGGACCGCGGGCACGGGGTTGGCCGCGCTGGCCGAGGTGGGCAGGAAGAGCGTGGTATCCAGGCTGACCGGCTCGTCGCCGGCCGGACCGGTCAGCACATCGATCATCTGTGCTGACGTCGTGAACGGTTTCGAGGCCGGCCACACCGCCCATCCGACCATGGCGACGACACCGACGACCACCACCGAGGCGGCGATGAGGCGGCGTCGGGTGACGCGCACGCGAGGTAGGCGTAAAGGCATGGCCACCACGGTACGGTGCCGCCGACCCGGTTCCCGGGTGGGAAACCCGGACGAGACCCCAGCTCTCAGGCTGGTCACAGTCTCGGGCCCCGCGTTCCGCCTAGCAGGCGGTGCCCGAGCGCAGGGCAGACTCGAGCCGATCGGCGTCGCCGCCGGCCATCGCTGTCACCGTCGCGTTGCTGGCATCGAGGTAGAGGACGAGGGCATAGCTGCTTGCGATCACGGGCAGCATCAGCGCCTTGCTGCCCGATGGCGTGGTGATGACCTCGGCCCGGCCGCCGTACAACGACTGCACGTCAGCGACCGGCATGCCCACCTTGGCGCCGGAGGGAGTGACCAGGCTGGCCGAGGTGGTCCGGACCGAGACCAGGCTCCCGCCGCTGAACGACAGGGCGAGCAGGTTGCCGTAGCTGCCGGTCGGGGTGGCGTCGGTGATGCCGGCACAGGTGGTGCTGTCGGTGATCGCGGTCACCTGGCTGTGGATCACCAGGTCGGTCAACTGGGCGCCGATCAGGTAGGCGCCGATGCCGTCGGCGCCGAACACGGTCGCCGGATCGGTCGGCGGCGGGGTCGGTGACGCGCCGGGCGTGGCACTGCTGGTGGCGCTGGGTTGGGTGGTGACGGAGGTGGCAGCGGCGGACGCACTCCCGTGCGTCGTGGGGGTGGCGCCGGGTGGCGGTGTGCCGGTGCCACACCCTGCCATCGCGATGCCCCCGGCCAGGCCCAGCGCGGCGAATGCCGTCCATGGCCGACGTGCGATCCCGGTCATGTTCGCAACCCCCGTCATGTCGGTTCGCACACCCTCCACTGTAGAGACCGCGATGGATCCCGGTTCCATCCGCGCCGTCGCGGCGGTGGTATCACCGTAGCCGGCGCGATCGGGTCGCGGATGCCCGTAGCCGCTGTAGCCGGTGTACGAGGGCCGGATCGTAGGTCATCGACTGCGGCAGGTCGAGCAGCGAGTTGAGCGTCTGGTAGTAGCGGGTCGGCGACATCTCGAAGTTGTCACGGATGGCCTGGTCCTTCGCCCCGGGCTGGCGCCACCATTGCCGTTCGAAGTCGAGAATCGCGCGTTGCCGCGCGGTGAGCGTCTCCACCGCGGTGTCGATCGCTGCCACGATGGCCGCCGCGTCCGCTTCGATGGCGGTGGCCACCGACGCGTTGGAGAGCCGTAGGCGGGCGGAGGGGGAGTCCACAATTGGTCACACTATTGCAGTTTTCCCGACCAGGCCAGTTCAGCGCGCGCAGAAGCGCAGGTCACGACGGGTATGGCCGCCCAGCGCGTAGTACGGACACCACGTGCAGTTCCTCGTCCAGCAGTACGAGGTCGGCGCGCAGGCCGGTTTCTATCCGGCCAACGTCGTGGCTGAGTCCCAGCACTCTGGCCGGTGTCGTCGAGGCCATCGCCACCGCTTCCACCATGGAAACTCCACTATGGATGGTGTTGCGCAGTGCGGCATCCATGGTCAGTGTGCTGCCCGCGATGGAGTCGTCACGGGTGAGTCGGGCCACACCCGCGTGCACCCACACCTGCTGGCCGCCCAATTCGTAGTCACCGTCGGGCATGCCGGCGGCGGCCATCGCATCGGTGATCAGCGCGACCCGGTCCACCCCGACCGCGTGCACCATGTGGCGCAACATTCCTTCGTGCAGGTGCACCCCGTCCACGATCTGCTCGCACACGGCGAACTGGTCATCCATCAGGGCCACGACCGGTCCGGGTTCCCGATGGTGCACTGGCCGCATGGCGTTGCACACGTGCGTACCCAGTCGCGCGCCGGCGGCCAGTGCGGCCCGGGTCTGGCCGTACGTCGCATCGGTGTGGCCGATCGCGGCCACCACCCCGCGGCTGGCCAACATGTCGATGGCGGCCAGCGCGTTGGGTAGTTCTGGCGCTATCGTCACGCTTTTTACGCCGCCGATGTCCAGCAATGCGGTCAGTTCGGCGAGGTCCGGCTCGCGCAGGTAGGCCGGATTCTGCGCGCCGCATCGGTTCAGCGACAGATATGGCCCCTCGTAATGGATCCCGGCCAAGGTCCCGTCGGCGACGAGTGCCGCGAACTGTGTGGTGGCCGTGTGCATCAGTTCGTACGAGGCGGTGACCAGGCTGGCCAGCATGGTGGTCGTGCCATGCCGGCCATGGAACGCGGCCACTTCCCGGGCGGCCGTGGGGTCACCCGTGGTGAACGTGTGCCCACCACCACCGTGCACGTGCAGGTCCACGAACCCGGGCACGATCCAGGCCGCATCGAGATCCGCCGTGCCGGCGCCACTCACCTCGACAATTTCGGCGATGCGGTCGCCCTCGATGCGCATGAGGCCCGACTCGATGACCCGATCGCGGGTGACCACCCGGCCGCCGACGGTCAGACTCATCGCTCGGCGCTGGCCAGGTCGAGGGCGAGCAGTGCGGCGCCCTGGCAGCCCGCCTCGTCGCCGAGGTCGGCCTGGGCCAGGTCCGGTAGCCGGTGCCAGGTCCGCCGGTCCCGTAGTGCCTGATCGAGCGGTTCCAGCAGGATCGGCCCGGCTTCGGCCAGACCTCCGCCGAGCACGATCACGCGCGGGTCGTACAGCGCGATTGCGGTCAGTAGCCCGTCCGCCAGCGCGGCCACCGCGTCCCGCCACACCTCGGCCGCCCGCGGCTCGCCCTGGGCGACGCGCCGGGCCACCTCAGCTGCCGACACCGGTTCGGTGTCGGGTGCGCTCGCTCGCTCGTACGCCAGGGCTATCGCCGCGGCCGAGGCATGGGCCTCGAGGCAGCCTCGGGCACCGCAGCCACAGGGATTGGCCCGGGCGCCCGTACGGACGGCGATGTGACCGATCTCGCCACTGGCACCGTGTGCGCCAGGGTCGATGCGGCCGTCGATGACATACCCGCCCGCGATGCCGGTGCCGATGGCCACGAACAGCATGCGGCGGGTGGTCCGGCCGGCGCCGAGTCGCGCCTCGGCCAGCGCGCCCGCCCGCACGTCGTGGCCCAACGCGGTGGGCAGGCCTGTCCGCTTGGCAACGAGGTCGCGCAGCGGCACGTCACGCAGCCCCAGATTCGCCGACCATTGCGCCACGCCGTCCGTTTCGTCGACCACGCCGGGCACGACCACGCCCGCCGCGATCGGGTTGAGACCGGCGGCTCGGGCCTGTTCGGCCAACTCAACCCCGACCGCCACTATGGTGTCCACGACGGCGTCCGGCCCACGTTCGCGACCGGTGTCGCGGCGCAGCGTGGCGCGCACGGTGCCGGTGGTGTCCACCAGGGCACACTTGATGCCTGTACCGCCGACGTCGACGGCGACCGCGACGTCTTCTGCTTGTGTCATTCGCGCACCTGACTCGACGTTCCCGGGGTGTTTCGCGCATCATTGTGCACGAGCGCTCACGGATGTGCATCATGGTGCGACTGCCTCTGCCGGGGCAGCCGCGGCTGGCTCGATGGGGTGTTGGCCCGCGACGCTGAGGAGGTCAATGTGGACCGCTACGCGCGCTGGAACGCGCTCTTGGAATTGCTGACCGAAACCGGGCGGATCAGCGTGGAGGATGCGGCCGACCGGCTGGTCGTGTCCCAGGCGACGATCCGGCGCGACTTCGACCAGCTCGCCCAACAGCAGATGATCACCCGGACCCGGGGCGGGGCCGTCGTCAACGGCGTCTCCTACGACCTGCCGTTGCGTTACAAGTCGGCCAAGCACGCACCGGAGAAGCAACGCATCGGCGCCGCGGCCGCGGCATTGGTCGAACCGGCCACCGTGGTCGGACTCACCGGCGGCACGACCACCACCGAGGTGGCCCGGGCGCTGGCCGCGCGGCCCGACCTTTCCGGCGTCGGCGCGGACGGCCCGCAGCTGACCATCGTCACCAACGCGCTCAACATCGCCAACGAGCTGATCGTCCGCTCCCGCATGAAGATCGTGGTCACCGGCGGCGTGATCCGGCCCCAGTCGTACGAACTGGTCGGACCGCTCGCCACGGGCATCCTCCGGGAACTCACCCTGGACATGGCGTTGCTTGGCGTCGACGCGTTCGACGCCACCCTGGGCGCCGCGTCCCACCATGAGGGCGAGGCCGCGATGAACAGCCTGCTCGCCTCCCGAGCCCGGCGGATCATCGTGATCGCTGACTCGTCGAAGCTCGGCAAGCACGCCTTCGCCCGGGTCTGCCCGATGGAGAAGGTGCATACCCTCGTCACTGATGCCCACGCCGCCGACAAGGAAGTCGCCCCGTTCCTCGCCGCCGGCATCGAAGTTCTCTGCGTCTGACCTGCGCGCCCACGACGCGCCTCACCGCTGGCCCCGCACCCGCCCGCATCGCATGATCCGTGGGCATCGTGGCCGTTGGGTGGTCCATTTTCGGCATGGATCACGGAGTGGGGGCACCGCTGGCCCCGCACTCGGCACGCATGATCCGTGGGCATCGTGGCCGTTGGGTGGTCCACTTTCGGCATGGATCACGGAAGAGGAGCCCTGCTGGCGGCCGGCTCCGCTCGTAGTGTCGGCCGTGGCGTGCGGCCAGGGGACACGGGTGAGGAGATGCGACATCGGTACGGCCAGCGCAAGGCCGGCCAGCATGTCGGTGAGCCAGTGGTAGCCGAGGTACGTACCGGCGAGGGTCACCAGGACTGGCGGCGCCCACCGTAGCCAGCGCTCCGCCGTACGGTTCAGCCAGCCGCCCAGTAGCAGTGCCAGGACGGCGTACCAGACCACGGCGTTGACAGCGTGGCCGGACGGATAGGACAGGCCATCCGATGCACCCCCCGGCCGTACCGCGATCTGGTCCGGCAGCGGAGCGTGCGGCGCGGCCCGGTTGGCCAGCAGCTTGAGGGGTTGGATGACCGCGCCGGTGACCAGGAACGTGGCGATGACGGGCAGCAGGGGCCACCAGGTCCGGCGCTTGACCGCTAAGACGCCGGCGAGCGCCAGGCAGGCAGAGGCGAGCAGGCCGCCGGACCCCAGCCGGTTCACCGTTTGCGCGACCAGGTGTGCCGCGGGCGGGCGGTGCGCGTCAACCAGGTCGCGGATGGCAAGGTCCACATCCCGTACCGGAGCCAGCGTGAGGCTCGCCGTGACGGCAACGAACGCGCCGATCATGACCAGGTCCAGCCGCCACCGGGCCAGCCTGGACCGGTCAGCCACGGGTGCCCGTACCGTCACCTGGCCAACCTAACGGGAAGAGGCGGCCTCCCTGGGGAGACCGCCTCGCCGTTGGTGCGTGGATCAGAGCCGGTTGCCGGTCACCGCGTGGAAGACGTGCTGCGCGCCCACCCGTGGGCGGAGGTAGACCGTCTCGCCGAGCCGGGGGATGACCCGGCCGTCGGTACGTACGACCAGCGTGTCCTTGGCGGTGTCACCGTTGAGCTGGGCGCTGCCGTGGACGTAGGCGTCGGAGCCGAGCTCCTCGACCAGTTCGACCACGATCGGGATGCCGCCGTCGGAGGCGCCCACCAGTTCGGTGTGCTCGGGCCGGAAGCCCACGGTGACCTTGTCGGAGCCGCCGTCGGCGCGCGCCGCAGCGATCTGCGCGCGGTCCAGCGGGACCAGCAGGCCACCGAAGTCGGCGCCGTTGTCGTTCAACCGGACAGTGCGGATGTTCATGGCCGGCGAACCGATGAAGCCGGCGACGAACGCGTTGGCCGGGCGGTCGTAGAGGCTGCGCGGGCCGTCGACCTGCTGCAGGACGCCGTCCAGGAGCACCGCGACCCGGTCGCCCATGGTCATGGCCTCGACCTGGTCGTGGGTGACATAGACCGTGGTGACGCCGAGGCGCTGCTGGAGCGCGGCGATCTGGGCGCGGGTCTGCACCCGGAGCTTGGCGTCGAGGTTCGACAGCGGCTCGTCCATGAGGAAGACCTGCGGCTCACGCACGATCGCGCGGCCCATGGCAACCCGCTGCCGCTGGCCGCCGGAGAGCGCCTTCGGCTTGCGGCTGAGCAGGGCCTCGTCCATGTCGAGCAGGCGGGCGGCTTCCTTCACCCGGCGGTCGATCTCCGCCTTAGGGGTTTTGCGAAGTTTGAGCGCAAATGCCATGTTCTCGTACACGGTCATATGCGGGTAAAGCGCGTAGTTCTGGAACACCATCGCGATGTCGCGAGCCTTCGGCGGGACGTTGGTGACGTCCGTCTCGTCGATGTAGATGGCGCCCGCGTCGATCTCCTCGAGGCCAGCGAGCATGCGCAGGCTGGTCGACTTGCCACAGCCGGACGGGCCGACGAGGACGAGGAACTCGCCATCCGCGATCTGTAGGTCGAGTTGGTCGACCGCGGGCCTCGTGTTACCGGGGTAGATGCGGCTGGCCTTGGCGTAGGTGACTGTTGCCATGCTGAAGCTACGTCCTTTCACCGGCAGGAACGTGCCGGACGATCCGAGTGAGAGCCCCGTTCGCGTCGTACGACGTTGGCGGGACCGCGCTGCCGGGGACAGCCGGCGAGCGCTGATTGCTCCACACGGTAAACGTCTTCACGTATGCCTGCCAACCCCTAGCCGACCCGGATATCGCTCGCTTCACCCGGCGCCGGCTTCCCCGACCCGCCGAACCGGCGACGCGGATCGCCCGCTGGCGATGTCATGGGCGCGGCGAGGTTGGCGTAAGATCGCCTCGGCACACGCCGACGTGGCGCAATTGGTAGCGCACCCGACTTGTAATCGGAAGGTTAGGGGTTCAAGTCCCCTCGTCGGCTCCATCCCCCCAGGCCAACGACCTGTCGACGATCCTTGGTAAGGCGCCGGCGAGGCTGGTACAGCAGCAAGCGCGTCGGTTGGGGTTACAAGGACACCGCACGGTCAGCGACGGCGTCCATCAATGCCCGGCCGGGACATGATCACTATCCGGATGGAGATCGTCCGGAATGGGCTCTACGGTGCCGGGCATGACAGAGATCGGAATGGATTGGCGGATGGTCGATGGCGTTGCGACGGCATGGTTCGACGCGCCTTCGCTGATCGAGGGGGCTGCGCTGGCCGGGCGCATCGTGGAGCTGTCGGACGAGATCGTGGTCGACCTGCGCGCGACAGGCATGCGGGTGCGCCTCGATTCAGATGAGCACGCCGAGGCGGTGTCGGCGTGCGCGCGGGATCTCGGGCTGGCCGCGAACCCTGCCGTGCTGCAACACCTGAGCGTCGTGTTCGAATCCGCGAACCAGCCTGTGGTGAGGCGGTTCTGGCAGCGCGTGCTCGACTACGCGCCTGGGGAGGACGGCGGGTCTGGCGGATCCGTTGCGGCGCGACCCCGCGATACGGCTCTGGCAGTCGACCGAGCCACGGCGGTTGCGAAACCGCATCCACCTCGACGTGGTGCGGCCGGCCGCGGCGGTCGAGCGCCGCCGACGTCGCCGCGGTCCGCGCGTTCTGGGTCGCCGCACTCGGATACACCCACGACCGGCGAGCCGGGGTCCGCGACATCCACGATCCGCGGCGGCTGAACCCGGTGCTGGTGTTCCAAGAGCTCGACGCTTCGGAGACGGAGCGGCGCCGGCAGCGCAACCGCATCCACTTCGAGCTCGCTGTGCCGTCGGACCTCGCGCAGACGCGCCTCGCCACGACCGTCGCAGCCGGTGGCCGGCTCCTTGACGAGTCGGAGGATCGCTGGCGGGTCGCCGACTCCGAAGGTAACGAAATGGTGATCGTCAGTGGGGCATGTGCTCGCGAGTTCGATCGCGAGGCGAACGATGCCGGTTGCGGTATTAGACGATTCCGATGAGCGGTTTCAGCTCGGCGACAGCTGTCGTGCCAGCGGCCTCGAATCGCTTGCGGCGGTGAGGCTTCAAGTGGCCTCTCTGGTCCACAGTGGACCTCGCCTGCCTGTTAATCGGACATTTGGGGTGAGTCTACCTTCGGTTAAGTGGAGCCCCAAAATGACCATCGGGCTCTTACGCTTGCGCGTCAGGCGTTAGTCATTGCCGATGGGTCAGAGCTATCGACACCTTTTCTGATGGGTGTCGGTCAGCCAGTGGGCAGCGAAGCGCCGTGATCGGCTCCGCAATCGCGCGACGCACGGTGCTGGTCGTGCTGGATTCAGTCAAACACGCCGGCCGAGACCCGAATGCTCACGGGCAATCGGGATGGGTCGGCCCGGGCCAGCCCGTCCGCAAACGGTTCCAGTTCAGGCTGTTGACCTCCCGTCAATGACGACATAGCCTACCAGTGTAGCAAGCGATTGATTCATCTCGAAGGGGCTGATGTGCCGGGCGTGCGGTTTGTTGAAGTCGGCCCTCGAGACGGACTCCAGAACGAGCCCCGCGTCTTGCCGGCCGCGACCCGGATCGAGCTGATCGGCAGGCTGGCGGCAGCCGGCCTGCGTGAGGTCGAGGTGGGGTCGATGGTGCGCCCGGACCTGGTCCCTCAACTCGCGGATACGGCCCAGGTGGTCCGCGGCGTGGCCGACCTTCCGCTCGAGCGCCGCATCGTGCTGGATCCCAACCGACGCGGGCTGGAGCGCGCGATCGCGGCAGGGGCGCCAGACGTCGCGGTGTTCGTCGCCGCCAGTGACACTTTCAACGAGCGCAACATTGGCCGCTCGACCCGCTCTGCGATGGACGAGATGCGCGCAGTGATCACGCAGGCGCGCGACGTCGGGATCGCCGTTCGCGGCTACGTTTCAACTATCTTCGGCTGCCCCTTCGAAGGCCGGGTGGAGCCGCGTCACGTCGTGCCGCTGGTCGAACAACTATTGGACTTCGGCTGTTACGAGATCAGCCTCGGCGACACGATTGGCATCGGACACCCGGCCGAAACGCGGACGCTGGTTCGCGCACTCGCTGGCTCGGTGCCGCTGGAGCGACTTTCGGTGCACATGCATGACACGCACGGGCGGGGGCTTGCGAACACCCTCACCGCCTTCGACGAGGGAGTCAGCGCGGCGGACACCTCAGTGGGCGGATTGGGTGGCTGCCCGTTCGCCGGCGAAGGTGCCACCGGGAACCTGGCAACTGAGCACTTGGTCCGGGCGCTGACTGACCGAGGCGCGGAGTTGGACATTGATCTCGATGCCCTGGTCGAGACCGCGGAATGGATCCACCGGCATCTCGGCAGAGCCTCCGATGGCTCAGTCGCATACCGAGAACGCAGTGCGGCAGTCCAGTTCGCGTCGCCTCGCGTCGATGAAAGCCGTCGATGAAAGCTCTGAAAGGAAGAACGTTGGAAATTGGCCTCGTCTACATCGTCGATGGTCGTCCGGGCCGCGGTCTTGAGTTCGCCCAGAAGTGCGCGGCCGAGGCGGAGGCTCTCGGCTACCGGTCGATCTGGGCCCCCGACCATGTGGCGTTCTTCGACAACTACGAATCGGAGTACCCGCACAGCGACACCGGGAAGTTCCGGTTCCTGCCAGATCAGGGCCATGTTGACGACCTGCAGGTGCTGCTCGCGACCGCGATGGTCACGAGCACCATCCGGCTGGGTACGTCGGTTGAGGTGGTCGCACTGCGCAACCCGCTGACTCGCGCCCGCGAGATCGCGAACCTCGACCAGTTCTCGAACGGCCGCTTTCAATACGGCGTCGGTGTCGGCTGGCAGGCCGAGGAGTTCGCCGCCGCTGGTGTTCCATTCGAAGCTCGCGGCGCTCGGGCCGATCACCACATCGAGGCGATGCGGGCCCTCTGGACGCAGCGGCGGGCCAGCTACCAGAGCGAGTACGTCGCGTTCGAAGACGTCATCATGTTCCCTAAGCCGGCGCAGCACCCGCACCCGCCGATCCTGGTCGGCGGCGTGAGCAGGGTCGCGCTGCGGCGGGCGGCCCGGCTCGGCGACGGGTGGTATGGCTGGAAACTGACACCTGAAGAGCTCGAACGCTGTCTCGAGATGCTCGACGAGGAGATGGCCAAGGTCGGCAGGCGGCGCGACGACGGCTTCCGTATCCTGCTCGGAGCCCCCCACCGCCAGGGTTTGATCGACGACCTCCCGCAGTACGCCGAGCGCGGCGTCGACGAGTTCGTCTTCGGCTACTCGCTGTCCCGTGACCGCCACGGTGAGCAGCTCGCCCAACATGCTAAGGAACTCGGGACGTGGCTGGCGAGCTGATGGTCGGGGACGCCACCAGCTGCCGCGAGACGCTGATCGACGTACTCCGGGTCGGGGGAAGCGGCCGAGGTGACAAGCCGGCAATAAGGGCACTCGACCGCACCCTGACCTACGACGAACTGGCGAACGAGGCCGCCCGGATGGCGACAATGCTCGCGACTCTTGGGGTCACACCCGGCGATCGCGTCGCGTACCTCGGGCGCAGTTCGACGCATTTCGTGTCGATGCTCTTCGCCTCAGCGCTGTCCGGCAGCGTGCTGGTCCCCCTCAATTGGAGGCTGTCCGCCGCAGAGATCGCCGACCTGCTCGACGACGCCGCGCCGACCTTGTTGGTGGCCGACGGCGGCCTGATCCACCTGCTGCCGACACACCTCTCATTCGACGTGGTCGAGATGAAGCAGTTCGACCCCACGACGTACGACGAGGATGTGCTCGAGGGTCATGTCAATGCGGCCGCCGTTGAACCGGACGATCCCGCCTGGCTGATCTACACCTCGGGCACAACCGGCAAGCCGAAGGGCGTCGTGCTCGCTCACGCCAACACGATGGCGACCATCGATGGTGTGGCCGCGGCTTGGGAGATCACCGAGGACAGCGTCGTCTACGTGCCCTATCCGGCCTTTCATCTGACGGGCATCGGCTGGGTCCTCAAGACCCTGCGGGTCGGGGGCACCGTCATCCAGCGGCCGGCCGTCGACGTGGCTGACCTGCTCGACGCCCTCGACCGCTACGGCGTGACGAACACGCTGCTCATTCCGACCGTGCTGTCGACCCTGGTCAACTTCCCTGGAGTGACTTCCGAGCGACTCGCAAGCCTCCGGTCGGTCGTTTACGGCGTTGCGCCGATTACCGAAGCGCTGCTCGCGCGAGCGACCAGGTTGATGCCGCATTGCCGCTTCATCCACGTCTACGGCATGACCGAGTCCTGCGGCCAGGCGACCGTGCTGCCGTGGGCTGAGCGGCAAGCCACGGAGCAGAGCGCGCTGTCCTGTGGCCGGTCGTATCCCTGGGTCGAACTCCGCGTCGTGGATCCGGTTGCTGGAATGGACAGGGCTGAGGGCGAGCCGGGCGAGGTGTGGCTGCGCGGACCGAACGTCATGGCGGGCTACTTCGGGAAGCCCGAGGCAACCGCGGCCGCCATCACAACGGACGGTTGGCTGAAGACCGGCGACGGCGGCTACCTCGACCGCGAGGGGTACCTCGTGCTGACTGATCGCATCAAGGACATGATCATCTCCGGCGGGGAAAACATCTATCCGGCCGAGGTCGAGAATGTTCTCGCCCGGCATCCGGCGGTGCGTGAGGTCACGGTCGTGGGCGTGCCCGATGAGTACTGGGGCGAGAGGGTGCGCGCGTTCGTCGTCCTCTTCGACGGTTCGACCCCTGACGAAAATGAGATCATCAGCTTCGCCCGTGGCCAGTTGGCGCACTACAAGTGCCCCTCCTCGGTGATTTTCATGGACGCCCTGCCAAAGAACTCCACGGGAAAGGTCCTGCGCAGCCGCCTTCGCGAGCGCACCTCGGAGTCCGACGGCCAAACCCCGGCCACGACAGCGGTGAGGTGAGCATGCGAAAATCTCACGTTGCCGATCCCGCCGGTCGAGAGGCAGCCCAGGTCGATTCGGACGAACTGCTGCGCGTGCGCGACCTGAGAATCGTCTACCGACGACTCGGTCTTCGCGGAGTCACTCGCATGGTGGCCGTTGACAAGGTGTCGTTCGCCATCCGCGAAGCGGAGGTGCTCGGCCTCGTCGGAGAATCTGGCTCAGGGAAGACCACGACCGGGATGACGGTGGCGGGTCTGGTCAAGGCGTCCGCCGGATCTATTGCCGTCCTTGGCCGCGACCTCTCGGGTCGCCGCGGCGCACGTCGTCGCCTGACCGGTGCGGACATCCAGGTCATCTTTCAAGATCCCCATGCCGCACTCGACCCGAGGCAGACCATCGGTCGCGGGCTGCGTGAGCTGCGCAGGCAGCACCCCAACCGGGCCTCCTGGATCAATGACGACGTACTACTGGACCGGGTGGGTCTGCGGCCCGAGTTGATGGATCGGCTCCCGCACCAGCTGTCCGGCGGTCAGGCGCAGCGCGCCTGTATCGCTCGTGCCATCCTGCTCCGGCCGAAGGTCGTGGTGGCCGACGAGCCGACCTCAGCGCTGGACGTCTCGGTGCAGGCTCAGATCCTGGCGCTGCTTCGGGAGCTCGCCGCAGAACAGCGCATCGGGATTCTGTTCATCAGCCACGACCTCGCTGTCGTGCGCGGGATATGTCACCGAGTAATGGTCCTGAAATCCGGTGTCGTGGTGGAGGCCGGGACCACCGACCAGGTGCTTACCCAACCCAACCATGAGTACACCCGGAAGCTGCTCTCCGCGGTGCCCGGTCGTCAGGTCAGCGAGGCCACAAGGAGGCCAATCGATGGCTAAGTTCGTTGTGGTCAAACTCCTCGGCGCGGCACTCACCCTTCTGCTCGCCGCCAGCATCGCGTTCATCCTGAGCCGGGCGTCGGGAGACCCGGTCCACCAGATCCTCGGCGACCATGCGACGGCGCAGCAGATAGCGGATTTCCGCCACACGCTGGGGCTCGATGCGTCGTTGTGGCAGCAGTACTTCCATTACCTCGGGGACCTAATTCATGGTGATTTCGGAACGTCCCTGCGCTACGGCCAGGAGAACGTGACCCTCCTGCTGGACAGGCTCCGAGCTTCGCTGCTCCTGGCCTCGCTGGCCATCCTGCTCGGCGCCACGGTCGGGTTTGCCCTGGGGACGTTTGCCGCCCTCCACGAGAATAGTTGGATCGACCGCATCGCCATGGGCCTGGCCCTGCTGGGTCAGTCGGTGCCCGCCTTCTGGCTGGCCATGATGCTGGTGATCATCTTCGCGATCAACATGCCGATCCTGCCCGCCGGAGAGTTCACCGGCCCCTCGTCTCTGATCCTGCCCGTGGTGACGCTGTCGACACTGCCGATGGCGAAGGTTGCCCGCCTGGCCAGATCCAGCATGGTGGAAATCTTGGAGGAGCCGCTCGTCGAGGCTGCGCATGCTCGAGGTTTCTCCGCGCGTCGCGTCGTGTTCCGCCACATCGTGCGCAACTCCATGACCCCGGTCGTGACACTGACGGGAATACAGATGGGCGCGCTGTTGTCCGGCGCGGTCACGGTCGAGTACGTGTTCGCCTGGCCCGGGCTTGGGACTCTCGCCGTCCAAGCCGTCGGGTTCCGGGACTTTTCGCTGGTGCAGGCCCTGGTGGTTTTCGGGGCGCTCGCCTTCGTCGTCATCAACCTCTGCGTCGACATCATCAACGGCGCCGTGGACCCGAGACTGAGAGAGTCGGCATGAGTATCCCTTCGCCGAGTTCGCGGAAGGTGCGCGCGTCCGAGCGGCCGAGGCGTCGCTACCACGGGACCATCTTCTTTGCCGGCATCTTGGCGGTGGTGCTGGTACTAGCTGTGATCGGCCCATTCCTGCCGCTGCCCGACCCCAACCTGCAGGATCTGCGAGGACGACTGCAACCCCCGCTACTCTTCGGCGGCACCTCTGCCCACCCGCTGGGGACCGACCAGCTCGGCCGAGACATTCTCGCCCGTCTTGTCGCGGGTGCCCGTCTGACCGCGCTGATTTCGATCCTGGCGGTCGGGTTGGGCGGCGTCGTAGGCACCGTTGCCGGCATGTTCGCGGGCTACCGGCGCGGGTGGGTGGATGCCGTCATCTCCCGGGTGGTTGATGCTCAGTTGGCCGTGCCGTTCCTGCTGCTCGCCATGGGAGTAATCTCCGCGCACGGTCGGTCGCTCGGCGCACTCGTCTTCGTGCTGTCGATCTTTGTATGGGCGAGGTACGCCCGGCTGGTGAGGGCCGACGTACTCAGCCTGACGGCGCGACCGTTCGTGCCGGCGCTGCGGTCGAGTGGGCTGCCCACCTGGCGCATCATGCTCTTCCACGTGCTGCCGAACGTGGGCGGCACCGTCCTGGTCGTGACCACCCTCGAGATTGGCATGATCATCATCGGCGAGAGCGCGCTCAGCTTCCTGGGTCTGGGTGTTGTGGCGCCGGACATCAGCTGGGGGGCGATGCTCGCCGACGGGCGAGCGTCCATGCAGCAGGCATGGTGGGTCGTGGCATTGCCCGGTCTGGCGATCACCCTCGTCGTTGTCTCCGTGAACCTCCTGGGTGACGCACTCCGCGTCATGTACGACCCCCGAAAGCAGGGAATCTGATGAGCGATGTGCTCCTCTCCGTGCGCGGCCTGCGGGTCGAGACGGTCGTGGCGCGAGGGGGTGTCGCGCCCGTGCGTGGCATCGACCTCGAGGTAGGTGGGGGTGAGCGACTCGGCATCATCGGCGAGTCCGGATCCGGCAAAACGACCGCGGTGCGTGCGCTCATCGGCAGTCTCGCCCGCAACCTGCGAATCTCGAGGGGCACGATCGACCTCCGCGGCGAGAGGGTGTACGGCGATGGCGTCAACCGACTCTCCAACGTCCGCGGGAGTTCCATCGGGATGGTGTTCCAGTCGCCGCGCAGCACGTTGAACCCGGTTCGGACGATCAAGTCGCAGCTGTGCGAAATGATGAAGGTGCACGGTCCCGATCGCAGCCGGACCGATGCCGTCGCGCACGCGACCGAGATGCTGGCCCGAATGGGCATGGCCGACCCCGTGCGGGTGCTGAAGTCCTACCCGCATGAACTGTCGGGTGGGATGTGCCAGCGAGTGGCCATCGCGATGGCGGTGATCGCCGAACCGGACGTGTTGATCGCCGACGAAGCGACCTCGGCGCTCGACGTCACGACACAGGCCGAGGTCGTCGCCCTGTTACGCGAGGTGTGCGAACAGAGCGGGACGGCCCTCATCTTCGTGACCCACGACCTGCTGCTCGCCGGTGATGTCTGTTCCCACATGGCAGTCATGTACGGCGGACAGATCGTCGAGTCCGGCGCCGTGGAGCGGGTTCTCGGTGCTCCCGTCCATCCGTACACAAAGGCACTACTCGCTGCCACTCCCGGCTGGCGGTCCGACGTCGTGCCGGAGGGCATTGCGGGTATCCCGCCACGGCTGGGGCTGGACTTCGCCGGTTGCGGGTTCCGCGAGCGGTGCACGCATGCCCAGCCAGAGTGCGCTTTACCGGTGCCCACGCATCGCCTGGAGAGCCAGCAGTACGCCTGCGTGATGGGTCCGAGCCAGGGCTGACTCAGGACGCCGAGCGGGACCAGTCCTGCCGCTCGGCCCGAGCGAAGCTGAACCGCGGGTCGCTCGAACCGTAGGTGCGGAATCGGCGGTCGACAATGAGCAGTCGGCCGTCGTCGTCAACCATTGTGTCGTCGTAGCGCCCGTACACGTCGAAGGTGTGCCCGTCGGTCAGCTCGTGCCAGGCATATACATGCGCGCTGACCCGCACGGCCATCGGATCGCCGCCGGTCCAGTGCACGCGCACGGATGACACGTGGTGGCTGGTGCGCCGGAGTACCTGCTTGTTCCGGCTGAAGAATTGATGGAGCGCCTCGCTGCCCTGGATGGGACCGCGGCGCAGGCCGTAGTCGACGACGCAGTCCGTGGCGAACACCTCGACGGGTACCTTCCCGCCGTCAACCAGCTCGCAGTAGCGGTTCAGCGTCTGTCGGGCTCGCTCGCGGAGCTCCGGCGGCACCGGGACCGGGCGTAGGTGCACGTTCAGCTCCCACTCGTCAGCATGAGCGCGGAGCGCCGGGCCACGCACACGACCACGCCGCCCTGGTTGCGGCCTCGATGCTCGAAGGTAGCGATGCCCTGGTCCGCGCGGGAACGGGACTCGCGCAGAGCCAGGACCTCGGTCTCGCTGTAGATGGTGTCGCCATGGAACACCGGCGCGGGGAACTTGATCTCCTCGAACCCGAGGTTCGCGACCGTGGTGCCCTCGGTCAGGTCGGAGACGCTGAGTCCTACGACGACGGACATGGTCAGCAGGCTGTTGACCAACCGGCCGCCGAACTCGGATTCGCGGGCGAAGTGTTCATCGAGGTGCAGGCTCTGGGTGTTGCCCGTCATCGAGGTGAACAGCACGTTGATGGCGCTGTCGATGGTTCGTCCGGGTCGGTGACGGAAGACCTGGCCGACGGCGAGTTCGTCGAAGTAGCGGCCCCGGGTGTCGATCGTGCTCATGTCGTTCTCCTCGACTGGAAGGGTGGTCACCGACGGCCGCCCGCGACAACTTCAGGCAGGCCATTCGCGAGCCTGTCGCGCGCGGGCGGAGGCGCGATCGCGATCAGGCGTTCGGCCCGTTCGTTGAGCGTGCAGCCGGACAGGTCCGCGGTCCCGTACTCGGTGACGATGAGGTCTGCCATCTGGCGGGGCACCGAGACCACGCTCCCCGTGCCGAGTCGCGGCACGATGCGCGACGCGCCGGACGAGGTGGCGGCGGGGAGCACGATGATCCGGCGGCCTCCCCGGGAGTTGTATGCGGCTTCGAAGAAGTCCGTGCTGCCGCCGACACCGGCGTACTGGCGGCCTTGGCGGACCTCGGCGTTGACCTGGCCCAAGAGGTCGACCTCCAGGGCCGAGTTGATCGAGACGAAGCGGTCCTGCGATCCGAGGAACGGCGCGTGATGGGAGGAGCTCGACGGAAACAGGCCGATGCCGGGGTGCTGGTCGGCGAACTCCATCAGGCGGCGCGTCCCCATCAGTTCGGCGGCGTAGACACCGGGAGTGGGCACCAATGCATCCGGAGAGATCTTGTGTTCCTCGAAGAGTGGGATCATCGCGTCACAGCCCATGCCACAGAACCGCAGTGAGGACTCCGGCTGATCCGCGAGTGCCTCGATGAGTGCTTCGGGCACAGCGCCGATGCCGAGCTGGAGCGTGGGATTGGAGGGCAGCAAGTCGAGCACACTGCGGGCAATCTGCCGGCTGGACTCATTGAGGCGCGCACCGGGGTACTCCGGCGTCGGGTCCTGCGACGTCACCAGCGCGGCCAGCCGCGAGACGTGGAAGGTGTTCTGTCCCATGGTTCGTGGCAGCAGCTCGTCGACCTCGCCGATGACCGTGCGGGCGGTCAGCACCGCGGGCAGGGTGTAGCTGGCCGAAGGCCCGAGGCTGCAGTAGCCGTGTCGATCCGGCGGTGTCATTCGCACCAGAGCGACGTCGGGCGCCCATGAGCCGAGCAGGTCCGGGACCTCGGAGGCTCGCACCGGCAGGTAGTCGGCCAGTCCCTGGTCCACGAGTGGTCGAACGTCGCCCATGACGTGCCAGGTGTCGTAGCGCAGGTGGCCGCCGGTCAACGCGTCGAGGAATGGGTAGGCGAGCAGCAGGCCGGAACGTAGGTGAGGTCGGGTTTCGGTCTCGATGGCCGCACGGCCGAGCTCTCGAAGCAGGGTGACCGGGGTGCCACAGCCGGGGCCGGCGACGACGCGCGCGTTGCGTGTGACGAGTCGGGAGATTGCCTCTGCCGGGGTCAGCGTGGGGGGCCGGATCACCATGGAGTTCCTAAGGTAGCAAATGCTTGGTACATTCTCTTCGGGCATGATCCGGCCTGGTCGAACAGCCGTCAAGGGGGGTGCTCGCGAGCGTGATGGAGGCAACGTGTCAGACCAACTGAGATTCGACGGCCAGGTTGTGGTGATCACCGGTGCGGCCAACGGGCTGGGCCGTGCGCATGCGCAACTGCTGGCTCAGCGGGGCGCTTCGGTGCTCGTCAACGACGTGGGCACCACGAGCGACGGAGAGGGCGAGCGGTCGGCGGCCGATGTAGCGGCAGAGGCGATCGTCGCGAGCGGCGGTGTGGCCGTGGGGGATCACCATGACATCTCGACGAGGGAGGGAGCGACGGCGGTCGTCGCGCACGCCCTCGACCAGTTCGGCCGCCTCGATGCGGTGGTCAACAACGCCGGGATCGTCCGGGACCGAAGCTTTGGTCGCATGGACCCGACTGAGGCGACCAGCGTGCTCGACGTACACCTCTGGGGGACGTTCTGGACCAGCCAGGCTGCTTGGAAAGTCTTCCGCGACCAGAAGTTCGGCCGCATTGTCAACACGACCTCGACCGCTGCCTACCTGGGCAACTTCGGCCAGGCCAACTACGGCGCCGCCAAGGGCGCAATCATCGGCCTCACCAAGGTGCTTGCACTCGAGGGCGCGTCGCACAACATCCGAGTCAACGCGGTAGCGCCCGCGGCTGCAACGGCGATGACCGACGGAATTCTGGGGGACCTGACCGAGCGGCTTGACCCGGCGCTTGTGGCCTCGCTCATTGCGTTCCTGGTGCACGAGTCGTGCCCGGTGACCGGCGAGGTGTTCCACGCGGGGGCCGGCGCCGTTTCCCGGGTCTTCTTTTCGCAGACGCGTGGCGTCTTTCATCCAGACCTCACGCCGGAGCACCTGCGCGATGAGTTCAGTGCCCTGATGGACGAATCCGGCGCCACGCACGCGCTCGGAATCGCGGAGGAGTTGGCGACGCACGGCGTCCGCTCTTGACGTAGGGTCGCTCGTCAACGAGGGTAGCAAACGCTTGGTCGAGGAGGGTCCATGAAGCTCACGGCGCCCGATGCCTGCGAGGACATCGCAGAAGCCATCCGCAATCGCTGCAAGCCGTTCGATGACAATTACTGGTCGCAGAAGGACCGCGACCACGAGTTCCCCTGGGACTTCTACCGGGCTATGGCCAAGGACGGCTGGGTCGGTATGGCCTTTCCGGAGGAGTACGGCGGCGGCGGACGGGGCATCCTCGAAGCCGCGGTGATGATGCGCGAGATCGCCGCATCCGGCGGCGGCATGAACGCATGTACGCCGCTGCACCTGACAATCTTCGGGCTGCAGCCGGTCGTGAAGTTCGGCAACGAGCGGCTGCGCACAACCTTCTTGCCGCGGGCCGCAGACGGCGACCTGCATGTCGCGTTCGGGGTCACCGAGCCGGAGGCGGGCACGGACACGTCCCGGATCAGCACCAAGGCGGTACGCGTCGACGGGGGCTGGGAAATCACCGGTCAGAAGATCTGGACCACGAAGGCACTCGAGTCCGAGGTGATCCTGATCCTCGCGAGGACCTCGCCGGCGACCACGAACCGCTTCGACGGGCTGAGCCTCTTCCTTGCCGATCTCAACCGCAACCACGTCGACATCCGGCCGATCTCGAAGGTGGGACGCAACGCCGTCACCACGTGCGAGACCTTCTACGACCGACTCCCGGTCGAGGACTGGCGCCTGGTCGGCGAGGAGGGCAAGGGCTTCCAGCACCTCCTGTCCGGGCTCAACCCGGAGCGAATCCTGGTGGCCGCCGAGGCCGTGGGGCTGGGCCTGGTCGCCCTGCACAAGGCAGTCGACTACGCCAAGGTTCGGCACGTCTTCGACCGTCCGATCGGTGCCAACCAGGCGCTCAGCCATCCCTTGGCCGACTCTCATGCCCGATTGGCCGGCGCCTGGCGGATGATCGTCGAGGCTGCGACGGCGTACGACCGGGGTGAGGAGTGCGGCGAGTCGGCGAACCTCGCCAAGTACCTGGCCGCGGACGCCGGCTTCCAGGCCTGTGACCGGGCCATGCAGGTGCATGGGGGCCTCGGCTACGCGACGGAGTTCCACGTCGAGCGTTACTGGCGCGAATCGCGACTCATGCGGATCGCGCCGGTGAGCCAGGAAATGACGCTGAACTACGTGGCCCAGAACGTTCTTGGCCTCCCGAGGAGCTACTGATGGGCGCCGACAGGTCCCGCCCGCTGGCCGCGAGAGTGGCGCTGGTCCTCGGTGGCGGCGCGGATGGACCGGCCGGCCCCGGCGAATCCCTGCCCATGGGCAACGGTCGCGCGATCGCGCTCCGGCTCGGCGAGGCGGGCGCGAAGGTTGCCGTCACCGACATCTCGCTGGAGCGGGCGGAGGAGACCGCCACCGCGCTGGGCGCGGACGCGCTGGCGATCCAGGGCGACGCCGGCGACGAGTCCTCCTGCCGGGCGGCAGTCGAGCAGGTGGTCGACACGTTCGGCCGGATCGACATCGTGGTCGCGAACGTTGCCGTCACCGGCCGTCTGCCGCTGCGCGTGCAGACGGTTGAAGAGTTCGATCGGGCGGTCCGTGTCAACGTGACCGGGCACTGGGTCACAGCTCAAGCCGCGCTGCCCCACATGCTTGCGAACGGCAGTGGAACCTTCGTCTTCGTCGGATCCGCCGCCGGGGTCAACAGCCCCGGCCGCTCGCTGGCCTACGAGGTCACCAAGGCCGGCCAGTTGGCCGTGATGCGGCACATCGCGGTGCGCTACGGACCGCGAGGCATCCGGTCGAACGCCGTCGTCCTCGGGGTCATCGACTCGACGATGGTGCGCCGCGGCTTCGGCACGGACGCGAAGGCAGCCAAGGCGCGTGGGCTGGTGTCCCCGTTGCGGAGGCAGGGGACCACTGACGAGGTGGCGGCCAGCGCACTCTTCCTGGCCAGCGATGAGTCGTCGTACATCAACGGCCAATCCCTGATGGTCGACGGGGGTACGAGCATCGCCTGGCCGGCCCCCCCGCAGGCCCAGGACTGACAAGTATCAAGTGAGGATGGAAACCAATGCGTGACGTCGTCATTTCCGGAAGCGGCATGACCCGTTTTGGCAAGCAAATGGACCGGTCCCTGAAGGACCTTGCCCGGGAGGCGGCCACCAAGGCGCTCGCGGACGCTGGTGTGGACAAGAGCGAGGTCCAGGCGATCTTCTTCTCCAATGCCCTTGCGGGCCTGATCACCGGCCAGGAGGGCATCCGCGGCGAGGTCTGCGCATTCCCGATGGGCTTCGGCGCGATCCCCATGCACAACGTGGAGAACGCGTGCGCTTCGGGCGGAGACGCGCTGCACCTCGCCTGGCTCTCGGTGGCCTCGGGCCTGCACGACACCGTGCTGGTGATCGGCGCCGAGAAGCTCAACCTTGAAGACCGTGAGCGGATGTTCTCCGCCTACCGGGGCGGGGTGGACCAGGACGACATGTTCACGACCGCCGAAGGTGCGGGCGTGGACCGGACTCCGATGGTCGACCGGCAGGCACGGCTCGCCCAGGGCGTGCTGGACGACCGCGGCCTCAGCGTCAAGGACTTCGCGCGGATCGCCGCCCGCTCCTATCACAACGGCAGTCTCAACCCGCTCGCGCACCGTCAGTTCGGCGCCACCGTGGCGGACGTGCTGGCCTCGCGGACGGTGGTGGACCCCATCACCGTGCTGATGATGAGCCCGATCAGTGATGGCGCTGCGGCCGTCGTGGTGACCCGCGGCGACAAGCGCAACTCGCGCTCTATCCGGATCGCTGGTTCGCGCACGGCGACTCGCTCGGCGCTGGACTTCTCAGACGGCCCGTCGGCGGCCCGCAACTCCACCGTCGCCGTCTACGAGGCGGCCGGCCTCGGCCCGGAGGACCTCAGCCTGGCCGAGGTCCACGACGCCAGCGTGGCGTACGAGTTCATGGCGTGGCGCGACTGCGGCCTCTGCCCGGAGGGCGAGGAGCTGATGTGGGTCGAGACCGGCCACACCGAAATCGGCGGAAAGCTGCCGATCAACACCTCCGGAGGACTCATCTCCCGGGGCCACCCGATCGGCGCCAGCGCGCTCGGGCAGATCTGTGAGGCGGTCGAACAGTTGCGTGGTGAGGCCGGCGCGCGTCAGGTTGCCGATGCTCGGGTTGCGCTCACACAGGTCGGTGGCGGCGTCATCGGCTTCCAGACGGCCGCGTCGTCGGCACACATCCTCGTCCGGGACTGACCGCGAGCATGCTGATCATCGACGCCCATGCGCACATCATGGACCGGTCCTGGATCCCGGATCCGGTACGGCGTGCCTGGGCAAGGCAAGCCGCCGGTCGTCGGCTTGACCCGAGGTCCTTCGAGGAGATCCTGTCCCGCGTCATGGTCGGTCAGAGTGACCCTGACGGAGTCCTCACCCGGGCGGCGTTCAAGCATGCCGGTGTGTCGGCCGGGGTCTTTCCCTTCGTGGACTGGTCGGTGGTCGGCGCCGGTGACGCTCATGCTCCGAGCATGCTCGAGATCCTGCATCACATGGAGTCGGTGGCGGGTCGATACCCGGGGACCTTCTGGTACCTCGCCGGCGTCGACCCGCGCCGTCCCGATGCGAAGGAGACGCTCGAGATTCTCGACGAACCTCATTGCGTCGGGCTGAAGCTCTACCCGGCCGCAGGCTGGGAGATCACCGACGATGCACACCAGTGGCTCCTCGAGCTGGCGGTCGAACGCGAGGCGCCGATCATGGTCCACACCTCGCCTCTGGGTGGAGACCCGCTCATCACGCCCCTCTCGAGGCCGGCCGCGCTGGTGTCGTCGATCGCGCGGTACCCCGAGGCCACCTGGGTGTTCGCCCATGCTGGCTTCGAGGCGTGGTGGCTGGAGGCGATCGACCTGGCCCAGGGTTGGCAGAGCGTTGTCGTCGACATCTCCATGTGGCAGCGGGTCGCCTACCGCGACCACGCCGAGTTCCGCCGCCGGATGGCGCTGGTGCTCGAGCGGCTCGGCGCGCACCGGGTGTTGTTCGGCACAGACATCCTGCGTGGTGAGAAGACGGATCCGAACGGGGTCGAGTTGGCCCGCTGGATCGACTGCATGCTCGCCCTGGGGGAGTCGTTCGAGGGAGCAGCACCGGTATGTTCGCGCGAGGAGCTTGCGCTCATGATGGGTGAGAACGCACGACGTATCTACGGAATGGGCAAACAAGGAGAGGGCGATGGCTGAGCAGGACCTGGGTGCCTTCATGGCGGCCGTCTGCAGGAGGTACGGCACCCGGACTGCCATTCGCAGCGCGGCGGAGTGCCGCACCTTTAACGAACTGCTGGAGCGTTCCACGCGGCTGGCGAACGCCCTTCGTGGGCTGGGTGTCCAACCCGGCGGTCGGGTGGCGATCATGGTCGAAAACCGGGTCGAGGCACTTGAGGCGTACGTCGGGTGCTTTCTCGCGGGCGTGGTCGCCGTTCACGTCAACGACCGCCTCGTGGCCCGCGAGGTGCGCCACATCCTTGACAACAGTTCAGCCGAGATCCTTCTCCACACCGATGGATGTACCCGCGTCGTCGACGAGTTGAACGCACCTGGTTTGCGGGCGGTCGTCACGATCGGTGCTGACCTCGCGCGGGATGCGCTGGCCTATGAGCACCTGCTCGAGTCGGCCGGCACGACGTACGCGCCGGTGATCCGATCGGGCTCCGATGAGGCCGTCATCGGCTATACGAGTGGCACGACCGGCTTCCCCAAGGGTGCTGTTCTCACGCACCGGGGCATCATCAGCTGTGTCCGGCTCATCCCGTTGGTCTACAACCTCACGCCATACGGGCGCTGTGCGTACACCGGCACGTTCTCCTTCATCAGTGGACTCTGGGGTATCCACCTGCCACACCTGTACGTCGGTGCCTCCATCGACCTGCTCCATCCGTACACGGTCGAGTCGTGGGTCGAGCACGTCGAGCGGGAGCGCTGCACGTTCACCAACATGTCCTCGCCGCTTGCCGACGGACTCATCGAAGCCCTCAGCCGGTCACCGCGCGCCTTCGATGCGGTGCGCACGGTCATACACGCCGGGTCACCGCTGCGGCGCGAACAGACGGTGGCACTCGTCGAGCGCCTGGGAGACCGCTTCACCGAGGTGTGGGGGATGACCGAGTCAGGTGGACCCGTCACAGCGACAGTCCCAGGGGACTGGCACGCAGCTCGTACGGACGACATCTTCGGATCGGTCGGTCGTGCCGTGGCGACCGCCAGTGTTCGCGTCGTGGACTCACTCGGTCACGTCTCGGACGTCGGCGAAGGTCAGCTCCAGGTTCGCGCCGACACGCTGTTCGATGGCTACCTCGGTCTCGAGGATGCGTCGGCGGGGGTCCTTGAGGACGGCTGGTTCAGTACCGGCGACCTTGGTCGTATCGATACGGAGGGATTTGTCTATCTGACCGGACGTGCCTCGGACCTCGTGATCAGCGGTGGCATGAACGTCTATCCCGCTGAGGTCGAGAACGTTCTGGTCGGCCATCCCGGCGTACGCGAATGCGTCGTCCTCGGTATGCCAGACCAACGCTGGGGCGAGGCAGTGACGGCCGTCGTCGTACCCGAGGAAGGTGCTCGCCTGGACGGGGGGGAGCTGATCGCTCACGCCCGGCTCCAGTTGGCCAGCTACAAGAAGCCGCAGCGGATCTATGTCTGGGACGAGCTACCGAGGAACGCCAGCCAGAAGGTCGACAAGCGCAGGATCCGGGAGCTGATCCTTGCGCCGAACCCAGAGTATGGAGAAGCGCGATGAAGATCGGCCTCAGCGAACAGTTCAACGGCGGAGACCGGGGCATCGACTTCGCCACCCGCAGTGCCCAGTTGGCCGAGTCGCTGGGTTTCAGCACGATCTGGTTCCCCGAACACGTGGCGTACTTTCCGGCCTACGAATCGGACTACCCGTACGGCGCCCAGGGCCAGAACGAGGTTCACTCGTTGCAGGGCAAGATGGAACCGTTCGTCGCCATCGCTGCGATGGCCATGGTCACCTCGCGCATTCGCTTCGGCACGTATGTGTGCGTGATCGCGGAGAGACATCCGGTCCATCTGGCTCGCGAGGTGGCGACCGTGGACGAGATCTCCCGCGGCCGGTTCGACTTCGGGGTAGGCGTGGGCTGGCTCGAGCGGGAGTACGAGTCCGTCGGGGTGCCGTTCGAGGCGCGCGGCAAACGGACCGATGAATGCATCGAGGCCATGAAGGCACTGTGGACTCAGGAGCTCTCGACGTACGAGGGCGACCTCTACCGGTTCGGCCCCCTCTACGCGAACCCGAAACCGGTTCAGAAGCCTCACCCCCCGATCCTCGTGGGCGGCAACTCTGCTGCGACGATCCGGCGGATCGTGAACCACGGTGACGGTTGGCTCGGCTATTCCTTGGAGTTGGACGAAGTCGGCCGATTCATCGACCGCCTCGGGCAGGAGCTCGAGCGCGCTGGTCGTTCGCTCGATGAAGTCCAACTCATGGTGGGTCGGCGTGCCAAGGACGTCTCCGAGGCGTCGTGGGAAGCCGATGCCGTGTACATCAAGGCGTGCGAGAAACTCGGCATCCACCAGGTGGTGCTGTCTCCGCGGATACCGCTCGAATCCTATGAGGAACGCACCCGGACGATGGCGGACATCGTGGGTCTTGGGGGCTGATCGAACCATCCATCCTGGCCGTCGAACGCGGCCGACGCATTTGCTCGGCGTCGGCCGTTCCGACCTGCCCGAACAGTTCTTCGAGCGCGAAATTCTGACTGATCATTTGGCCCGCGAAGGTGTTGACCAAGCGATTGCTACCGTGCTTAGAATGTGGCACGTCTCACCCTTGTGAAAATGGGAGCTATCTATGAGGACACAACGCCCCCGGGGACTTGGTCTCGGTGTCCTGGCCGTGGGCCTGGCGCTCGCCGTCAGTGCCTGTACAACGACCACCCAGAACTCCGGGAGCTTGAGCAAGACAAGCATGACCGTTCTCACCGGGGGTGAGCCGCGGTCAATGAACTGCGCGGTCGTTTCCGCGTTTGACCAGATGATTTCCACTGCCTTTGTGGAGCGGCTGGTGCCCACCGATGATGACTTCAAGCCGACGAAGAGCGGTCTGGTCGACAAATGGGAGCAGACGGGCCCGACCACCTGGCAGCTCCACGCCCGCACCGGCATCAAGTTCAGCAACGGTGAGCCCTGGGACGCCGAAGCCCTGAAGTTCTCGCTGGACACCCTGCGGACCACTAAAGGTTCGGTGATGGCGTTCTTCGCGCCTTTCGCGAAGGTCACGGTCACCGACGCGCAGGACGTCACCGTGGAGACCGCCACGCCGACCACCGCTGTGCCGGCGCTGCTCGCCTTCGGGTGCGGATTCCCGCCGAAGTACTACGAGCAGGTCGGTGCCGACGCGTTCGGGCAGAAGCCGATCGGTACCGGACCGTACGTCCTGCAGAAGTGGGAGTCCGGGCAGCAGGTGACGGCGACCCGCAACCCGACGTACTGGAACGGCACGCCGAAGCTCGAGGATGTGACCTGGAAGTTCATCCCGGACCAGACCACGCGGCTCAACCTCCTCGTCAGCGGCGGCGGCGACGTGGCCCTCGATGTCCCGGTCGACCGGGTCTCCGAGGTCAAGAAGGCCGGCCTCCTGGTGCAGACCTCCAGGACCGGCAACCAGCAGAACATTCAGATGAATAAGGAAGTCGGTCCGCTCCAGTCGCTGGACCTGCGTAAGGCCGTTGCCATGGCGATCGACCGCGATGCGATCGTCGACGCCGCGTTCGGTGGCAACGGCGTGGGCGCCGAGGCCACGAATCACTGGTTCCCGCCCGCCTTCGGTACGACGGCGACCAGCCAGTTCAAGTTCGACCCGCAGGAAGCCAAGAAGCTGGTCAACGCGGCAGGCGGTGGCACGTTGACGCTGCACTACACGGTCGGTCGCTACCCCAAGGACCAGGAGGTCGGCGAGGCCGTTGCAGGCATGCTCACCAACGTCGGCTTCGACGTGAAGCGGGTGCCCATGGACGGCAGCGAGTTCTTCGCGAAGAAGACCAACCCGGGGTTCGACGGGCTGTGGATCGCGGCCGGTGCTGCGGTGCTGCCACACCCCGACGTACTCGTACACACGTTCCTCGGGTCGTCCCCGACGACGAAGTACTGCACGGGAGCGTTCTACGACTCGGAGGGCAACAAGGGCCTGGCTGCCACGAGTGACGCAGAGCTGAAGCAGATCTACTCGTCCATCGAGGATCGTGTCCTCAACCAGGACGTCTGCTTCGTTCAGCTCCACGTCGCCAACGCCCTGACCGGGATGAAGAATGGCGTCGATTTCCGGGCCGGATACGACACGCTGATCGACTACGGCGTGCTCGGCTGGAAGTAGGGGTCAGCAGGCCAGAGGCAAACGTGCCCCGTCCCTGGACTTCAGGGAGGGGGCACGTCGCTGTGCGCAAGCGCGGTCGCCGCTACGCGCGGGCCTTGCTCCTTGTTTTGGTGCCCGACGTGGCGCGAGACGTGGCGCCAGACGCCGAGCCCAGGCCGTTGAGGAAAAGGGAAGCCTGCTCCTCGGCGATCTCTTTCCGGCTGAGGGCGCCCTTCGGGTCGTACCAGGTGGACAGCGACTGGATCGAGCCCATGATCGTCCGATATGCCAGCTGCAGGTTCACGTCGTCGCGGAATTCGCCTGCGGCGACCCCCTCACCCATGACCTTCACCCAGATCTCGGAGACCTTCGTGCTCGACTTCCGGATCTCACGAAAGCTCTTGAACTCCGCCAGCTGCCGCCAGTCGCTCTGCAGCAGCTGGATCTCGGCGGGATGGTCGGCCATCGCCTGATTCGCGTGGACGATCAGCTGCCGGAGCACCTCGCGCGGAGGCTCGCCGGACTCTGCGATCTCGGTGTAGGAGGTCAGAATCTTGACCCAGAACCGGTTCAGGAGTTCATCGGCGATGGCCTCCTTGGAGTCGAAATAGTGGTAGAGACTGCCGGAAAGCATCCCAATGCGTTTGCCGATGTCACGCACTGTGGTGCGCGCGAAGCCGCGCTCCGCGATAATCTCCGCAGCGGCAGCGAGAATCATTTCCTTGCGACTGCTCGGTTCACCGAGTGTCGACTGTGCAGCCATGCAGCACTCCTTCAAGCCCGTGGGACCACGCGTCCTGGATGGTTCGCCGGTAAAGTTCGCCCCATTCGGCAGCGCATCGTACGCCACCTGCTCGGCCGAGTCGAACTAGCGCTTGGCCGGGAACCAAGCGCTTGCTAACATTGTGCCATGGTCAACGCACGAGATGGTCGATGATGGATACCGACATTAGCCTGTCCGAGGACCTCGAACGTTTCGAAGCCGAGGCGCTCAAGTTTCTCTCCAGCAGGCTCCCCACGCGCCACCGAGCCGATGTGGTGTGGGGCGAAGGATCCGACGCCCTCGTGGGTGGTGCGGAACGCGACCGCGGAGCCGCAGGACTGGCGAGCGCGCGGGCGTGGCGGCGGGAGCTGTTCGACGCCGACTACGGCTGGATCGAAGGCCCGACGGAGTTCGGCGGGCAGGGGCTGACGGCGGGCCATGCCACCCTGTTCAGGCGGCTCGAGGCCCAGTTCGAGGCTCCGGATCCCCATCTGGTGCGGTTCGGCGTCTCGATCCTGTGTCCTGCCCTACTCGAGTTCGGCACGTCGTACCTCCAGGACCGTTATCTGCGTGCCCTGCGCCGCGGTGATGTCGTGGCCTGCCAGCTGTTCTCCGAGCCAGGTGCCGGATCGGATCTGGCCGGCCTGACGACCAAGGCGGTCCGCGACGGGGACGACTGGGTGGTGACCGGCCACAAGGTCTGGAGTTCCGGTGCGCACCTGAGTGACATCGGGCTGGCCATCGTGCGAACGTCCAAAGAGCCCGGGCAGGCCAAGCAAGCCGGCCTGACCGCGCTGATCATCGACTTGTCGGCTGACGGCGTCGAGATCCGTCCCATCCAGCAGTTGAACGGCGATTCGCGCTTCAACGAGGTCCGCCTTGACGGCGTGCGTGTGCCCGATGCGCAGCGCGTCGGTGAGGTGGGCGACGGTTGGAACTTCGTCACCACCAGCCTGCGCCACGAGCGTGCGTCCATCGGCGCTGACGGAGCGGTGGACGCCGACCTCGTCCCGCGTCTCGTCGCACTCGCACACCACTGCAGCGCCAACAATGACAAAAATGTTCGGCAGGCCATTGCCGAGGTCTACGTGCGCGCGGCGGCCAACCGAAGCCTGGTCGCGGGACTCTTCGCCCGCGCGGGAGGTGCGGGGCCAGGGCCGGAGATGGCCGTGTCCAAGCTTGAGCTCACCGAGAACCTCCAGCGTGCGCTGGAGGTGGCGATGGACATGCTCGGTGAGCGAGGCGTCATTGACACGGGGGAGTGGGGCACCGTCAGCTGGTCCCAATTGGCCTGGCGGATCCCCGGCATGCGCATCGGGGGCGGCACCGACGAGATCTTGCGAAACGTGATCGCCGAGCGCGTGCTCGGCCTCCCGCGGGGGGCGCGGCGGTGACCAGCCTTGACGAGGCGGTTGCCGCGCCGTTGCGGGTCCCTTTCGCGGAGCTGTCCGCCGCGGTCGGCGTGGTCCTGGGACCCAGCCGCTGGATGAGCGTGCAACAGCCCCGGATCGACCAGTTCGCGGACGCCACCGACGACCACCAGTGGATCCACGTCGATCGGGAGCGCGCCAGGTCCAGCGCTTACGGCACCACCATCGCGCACGGTTTCCTGACTCTGTCGCTTATCGCGCCGCTGCTCAAGGACATGCTGGTGGTAGAGGATGTCGCCGGCGCCCTGAACTACGGCCTGGAACGGGTTCGATTCCCCGCGGCTGTGCCCGCTGGGAGCGACGTACGAGCCAACGGGTCGATCCGGGCAGTGCACCCGTCCGCGCAGGGCGTGCGGGTGGTACTTGGGCTCGCGATCGAGGTCCGGGGTCAGCAGAAGCCCGCGTGCGTCTTCGATCTCATCATCCTGTACACGCCTGCACAGAGTCGCTGACGGCACCCGCGGCGAGGAGTACCTCTACTAAGCCCCCGCCTCAGAGGCCGAGCAGGCCTGCGATCCGCTCGCGGTGCCGGGACGGGTGTCCGAGGAACGCGCGGTTGAGGAGAGCTCGCCGGTAGTACAGATGCGCGTCGTGCTCCCATGTGTAGCCGATGCCACCATGCAGATGGATGTTCTCCCGCGCGGCCGCGAGGAAGGCATCGCCCGCTCGGGTCTTCGCGATGGAGGCCGCCATACGTAGATCCGCCTGTGGGTCCTCGGCCTCGGCGAGTGCTGCGCGTACGGCGTACCGCGCGGTCTCGACGTCGCGGTACATGTCCGCGAAGCTGTGCTTGATCGCCTGGAAGCTGCCGATCGGCTGATCGAACTGGTGTCGCACCCCGGCGTACTCCAGGCCCATGTGCAGGACTGCCTCGGCCGCACCCACCGACTCCGCGGCCACGATGATGCGTGCGAGGTCGAGCAACCGGGCGAGCTTCGGCACGATCGCCCGGCCCCCGGCCACAAGCACGCCTGGTGCGCTGTGCAGTTCGAGACGGCCGAAACCGCGGGCGTGGTCGGTCGACTCGTGCACGGTTCGGGAGACGCCGTCTTCGGACAACGCCACGAGGAACAGGCCCAGGTCTGCTGTCGGCTGCATGCGGGCTGCGACGAGTACGACGTCTGCGCTGGCCAGATCGGGCACCAGGCAGGCCACCCCGTCGAGGAGATGGGCATCGCCGTCGCCGGCCGCCGTCATCTGCACTCCTTCGCCGTCCCAGTCGACCCCTTCCGTGGCACTGTCCCCGTGGATGGCCAGGGTGCCGATCGCCTGGCCCGACAGCAGCGGGGGGAGGTGAACGTCTCGGACCTCTGCGCAACCAAGTTCGGAAAGTGCTCCCACGGCGAGGCCCGAGGAGATGTACGGGCCGGAGTACAGCACTCGGCCGAGCTCCTCTACGCAGACTCCCAGCATCTGGGTCCCGGCGCCCTGTCCGCCGAACTGCTCGGGGACAGCCATGCCGAGCAGGCCCAGGTCCTCGCAGAGCCGTCGCCAGGTCTCGGTGGAGAAGGGCTTCCCCTCGGCGACCTGTCGCGCGGCGTCGATGGGTGAATGCCGCTTGAGGAAACGGGCGAACGACCGCCTGAGTTCTTGTTCTGCTGCGTGGTCCACGGATGTCTCCTCGTTCGCGCGTACCTGCTCGCGTGCGGTGCGGTGCCTTCGCCGGCCTTCATGGTAGTGATTGTCTCGGGAGGTAGCAAGCGCTAGCATCGGTCCGTGACTGTTCATGAACGCCTGGGCTTCTTCTACGAGGACATCGAGGTCGGCGATGTCGTCCGGCATCGACCTGGACGGACCATTTCGGAGGCCGACAATATCCTGTTTGCCGCGTTGTCGATGAACAGACAAAGTCTCCACTTCGATGCGGTTGCCGCTGAGGGAGGGACCTTCGGGCAACGACTGGTCATTGGCAGCCTCACGCTTGCCGTCACGATCGGGCTGAGCGCAGCCGACCTGACGGAAGGCACGGGTGTCGCGAACCTCGGGTACCAGGAGGTGAAGTTCCCTGTACCTGTCTTTGCCGGGGACACCGTGCGGTCCGAGACCGAGTTCCTGGCCAAGCGACAGTCGCAGTCACGTCCGGGCGTCGGGGTGGTCACGCTCGAACACCGGGGGTTCAACCAGCACGAGGCGCTCGTATGTCTGGCTCGACGTGTGGCCTTGTTCCGGTGCCGGGACCAGTAGGCCGGCGGAGCCGGGCACAGCGATGGCGCAGCTTTGGTGCGCGCCATCGCTGCGGGGACCAGTCAGGCAGGTTGTGCGGAAAACACGGAGACGAAGCTGACCGCCTCTCCGGGCTGCCCGCCGAGGTTGTGCGTGAGCCCGAACGACGGGTTCTGCACCTGGCGGTCTCCGGCCTCGCCGCGAAGTTGTAGCCAGACCTCGTACATCATCCGAAGGCCAGAGGCGCCGACCGGATGGCCGAAGCTCTTCAGGCCGCCGTCGGGGTTGACCGCGAGCTCGCCGCCGTGGTCGAAGCGCCCGTCGATGACGTCCTTCCAGGCCGTGCCGCGCTCCGAGAAGCCGAGGTCCTCCATGAGCACCAGCTCAGTCGGTGTGAAGCAGTCGTGCACCTCCGCGATCGAGATCTGGGTCGCAGGATCCGTGATGCCGGCCTGCTCGTAAGCCGTCTGCGCTGACGCGACGACCTCGGGAAATGTGGTGAAATCGTAATCGGGGTCGTTGGTGCCGCTCCCCGGGCCGGCGACGAGGCCCATGCCCCGTAGATAGATCGGACGATCGGTGTACTTCAGTGCGTCCTCGGCCCGACAGATGAGCGCTGCCGCGCCTCCGTCGGAGATGCCCGAGCAGTCGAAAACGCCCAGCATGCCGGCGATCTTGGGCGAGTTCGCGATCTTCTCCTGGGACACCTCCGTCTGGAATTGCGCTCGCGGGTTGCGTGCGCCGTTCGCATGGTTCTTCCAGGCGATGTGCGTGAGGGCATCACGCAGGACGTCCTCGTTGATGCCGTACTTCTCGCAGTAGGCATTGGTCAGGAACGAATACATGGCCGGGGCGCTCAGGTTCACCGCCGTCCCGTCGGTCGGCGCGCTCGGGATCACCAGGCCGGCGGCGTCGGTGTCCTTCAGCTTCTCGACCCCGACCGCCATCGCGAGGTCGTAGGCACCGCAAGCAACGGCGAAGGCTGCATTCCGGAACGCTTCGGACCCGGTCGCGCACATGTTCTCGACCCGGGTGACCGGCTTGCCCTGGATGCCGAGCGGCCGCGAGAGCGCAAGGCCGGAGAAGGCCGACTTCGAGGTCCCGATCCAGAAGGCGTCCACATCGGCGAGCTTGACCCTGGGTGTGGAGGCCAGTACCTCACTCACGGCTTCGGTGGCGAGGTCGTCGAACGACCAGTGCCAATGGTCACCGAAGCGGGTGCAGCCCATCCCGACGATGGCCACGTCGACAGTTCGGGTCCCCATCAGTCCTCACGCCCCATCAGCGGTTGTCCCTTCCAGAAGTAGTTTCTCGGCCCACCGGGCGGGTCCGAGGCGATACGGAAAGTCATGGCGACGCGGTCGCCGATCTTGACGCGATCGGGGTCGAGGTCCGTCAGTTCGAAACGTCCGCGTCCGCCGTTGTCGAACTGAAGCACCGCGACCACGGCGGGCCCCGAGCCAGTTCCGGCCAGGTGGTCGAGCGTGAACGTATCGACCGTGGCCGTGGTGTCAGCCAGGTTGTGCGGCGCCATCTCATCGAAATTGCCGCACTGGAAGCAGACGCGGCGTGGAGGGAGGTGTCGGGTTCCGCAGTTCTTGCACTGGGAGCTCACCAGCGCGTATTTCCAGTCCCGATTGCGCATCGCAGCCGGAGCCGCGGGTGGCAGCGGGTCGGGTCGACGTGCGCTGTCCTTGAGCAGCGTGCCGCGCCACCGCAGGTACGTCCCCGGGTCCACGACTGTGCTGACGGCGGGGAGGAACGGAGAGGCCGGGCGCCGGTCGGCGATGCGTGGCGTGGTCCTCAACAACAACGCTTCGGCGCCGTCCGCGGCGACTATGAGCAGAACCAACTCACCGGTCTGTGCGACCGAGAGGACGTGTGCGAGTTCGAGCCCCATCTGAGCGACGCCGGCGTCCGACACGCGTTCTGCTGGCGCCTGCGGTCGCCCCATCCGGGAGCGCAGCCGTGCGCCGGCTCGCGGGTTCGGCGAGGTCAGGATCACGTGCGCGACGTCGTCGAGCGTGTGGCCTGACTCGGTGAGGACCTGCTCAACGACCTCGTCGACCAAGGGGTCGAGCTCGTCGGCCGACCAGCGCACGTCCCAGACGCGGGTGCCGATGGAGCCCTCCGGACGCCACCGGTCATGCATCGGGGTGGACATCGCCGCGCTCGCGAGGACCTCAGCGATCGCGTCGTCGGACAGGGTGACCGCGACGGCGGCATCGGCTCCGTTCAGGTCCTCGGCGGAGCCAGGCATACCGAAGCGCTGGTCGGCGAGGGCGACGACCGTCCGGCCGGGGCTGTCGAGCCCGGCGACCACGGCCCCGATGCCGGACCTGACCGAACCGTGGAAGTCGTAGGCCCGGACATCGGGGTTCAGTCCGCCGGCCATGGCGACGATAGGCGCCTGGCCTTTGTCCAGGTACTCCGGGCGCGTAGAGGAGAAGAACAGCCGATTCACTGCCCCCGCCCGGTCGTTACCGCGCCGTACGGCCGCTGCTGCCATGGTGACGGCGTCCTCGTCCTCCCCGCTGACGACCCGGCCACCCCGTCCGCCGGAGGTTCCCGACAGATCCGCCAGCGCCGCGCGATCCACGCGATAGTTGGGGAGGTACCAATCGACTCGCTCGATGCCGCGCAATGCATTCCCTTCCGCCGTCTGATGAAACGTAGCGTGTCACAGAGGTCGGCGATTGACAAGCAAGCGCTTGATAAGGCAGGATCAAAGCCCCGTACACACAGGAGGCTGCGGTCAGCATGTTGGTAGACCAGAGCATGATCGACATCGGGACGAGAGAAGCGACTGTGCGTGCACAGGAGGCCGAGACGCTCGGGTTCGACGGTGTCTGGGCAACCGAGAGCGTGACCGACTCAACGCTGATGGCCATGGGCGCGGCCCTGAGCACGGAGCGAGTCCACATCGGAACGGCAGTCTCCATCGCCTTTGCGCGCAACCCCATGTCGATGGCGTACGCCGCGTGGGACCTCGCCGCGGTGTCCGGTGGACGATTCACCCTCGGCCTGGGATCCCAGGTCCGCGCCCACGTGGAACGCCGCTACTCGATGCCGTGGTCGAGCCCGGCGCCGCGGATGCGTGACTTCGTCGGGGCTCTTCGCGCCATCTGGTCGGCCTGGCAGACGGGGGAGACCCTCGACTTCCAGAGCGAGCACTACAACCACTCGCTGATGACGCCGGTGTTCACGCCGCACCACCACGACCACGCCCTTCGAGTGATGCTGTCCGCGATCGGTCCGAGGATGACCCGGTTGGCCGCCGAGGCATTCGACGGCGTGATCCTGCACGGCTTCACCACGCAGCAATACCTCGACTCGGTCACGTTGCCCGTGATCGAGGAAGGCCTCGCGAAGGCCGGGCGTCCTCGTAACGAGTTCGTCATCTACTGTCCGCTGTTTCTCATCACCGGTGACGACGAGGAGCAACTGACGGGAATGCGTGAGCGGACTCGTGACCAGATCGCGTTCTATGCCTCGACTCCGAACTATCGCGACGTGCTCGAGTCGATCGGGTACGGCGAACTGCAGAGCGAGCTTCAGAAGTTGTCGCGCGCCGGCCGCTGGAAGGAAATGGCCCAGGTCGTCCCGGACGAAGTAGTCGACCAGGTGGCCGTCACCGGCAAGCCCGACGAGCTTCCCGACGTCATTCACGAGCGGTTCGGCGGCCGCCTCGACCGGATCTCGTCGCGCTTCGGCTGGCCCGTCGCGGATGAGGAGCGGCTCCGCGACATCGTGGACAAGCTGCACGGTGCCGGACACTCGGCAAACCGATGACCGGAAAGGATTCATTCGTCGTTCAGGCGGATCGCGCACTTATCGAAGACCTTCTGTACGAGTACTGCGACGCCTTCGACGCGGCGGACCGAGATCGGACTGTCAGCCTCTTCACGCCGGACTGTGTGCTGGAACAGGGTGGTCAGTCTCCCGTCGAGGGTCGGGACGCCCTCGACGCGTACGTGGTGGAGCAGTTCCGAGCCGTTCGCGCGACCTCTCACCACTGCTCCAACGTTCAGGTCGAGCTCACCGATGAGGCGGCCGCGAGCGTCTCGTCATACCTGCTGGTGTGGCAGGCCTCAGCCGACGGCCGACAGCACCGACGTTTCCTGCGCTGCCGCGACGACGTCACGCGGGTTGGCGACACGTGGCTGATCAAGCGGCGCCAGGTTCGCGACGTGGCTGGCGCGTCGGACGACGCCACCCAGGCGGATGCCGTGTTCGAGGTGATGCAGACCAGTCGTGCGGTACGGCGCTTTCGCGACGAACCGATTCCCGACCGGCTGCTGCACAGGCTGGTGCAGGCAGCCACCTGGGCGCCCAGTCCGCAGAATCGCCAGCCCTGGGAATTCGTGGTGCTCACCAGCCCGGACGCTCTGGCCGTCATGTCCGATGCGATCGGTGCCCGCGCGGAGGTGCTGGACGAGTTGGCTGACGGCACCAAGAATCCCGGGCGTCGCAAGATGTTCACCGACGTCGCGGGCCTGGTACGCGGCATCGGGCGCGTACCGGCCGCCATTCTCGTGTGCGGGCATCCACTGGGCTACGACTCCCCCGCGGGCAGCGAGGCTGCTCTCCTGAGCGCGCTGCACAGCGCCTCGCAGAACCTGCTTCTCGGTGCCCGGGCGCTCGGTATCGGGGCCGTCTTCACGACCCTGCACGCTCATGGGGAGCCGGCAATCCGCGAGGGACTGGGCATTCCCGCGGAAGTCGTGATCGCCGGAACGATCATCCTTGGCTGGCCGACCGGACCCGTCGGACCGGTGCGGCGCCGCCCCGTCGAAGACGTGCTCCACTGGCAACGCTGGAGTGACGACGATCTCGTAGTTAGTCAAGCGCTCGCTCCGATCGTTGATGATCACTAACATCTGATCATTCGTATCAACCTGGAGGCCACCCGTCGACGGGCCTGGTGCAAGGGGGGGAAGAAATGAATGCGGACGATCGCTCAGGGCAGGCTCACCGACGGCTCAGTCTTGAGGACCTTCTGGCCAAGCAGGAGATCTACGACGTGCTGTGTCGATACTGCCGCGGCATCGACCGGCTGGACATGAACCTCGTCAGGGGCTGTTACCACGCCGATGCCGTCGACCATCACACCGGCTTCGACGGTGGCCTGGAAGAGTTTCTTGCGTGGGCCGAGAGCCAGCTCCGGCAGATGGACGGCACCATGCACACGATCGCCAACCATCTCATCGAGGTCGACGGCGATCGCGCCGTGGCCGAGAGCTACGCCAACACCTGGCACTGGACCGAACGGGCGACGAAGCCGTCCCAAAATGCGCTGACCGGAACTCGGTACGTGGACCGGTTCGAGCGGCGCAACGGCATTTGGAGGATTGCTGAGCGGTGGGCGGTCCGCTCGTTTCTCCGCATCGAGGGCCAGGGGATGGTCGTCGCGCGGGACGAGGCCGCCGGGCCCATCGGCCGCCGCGACGACCAGGACCCGGTGTACCTCGCATGGGCATGAGCCAACTGCGTCCTCACTCTGGTGGGAGCGGCCGCCTAGTCGATCGACCTCTATGACCGGGGGCGCTTCGGGCACCGGCCAATCGCGAAATGCCGGCTCGCCACCGCGCGGCGGCCCCGAACTTCGACACCCGCCGGGCGTGACCAGATCGTCCAGGTGGGGTATCCTCGCCAGGAAGCAAGCGCTTGATTCTAGGAGCACGAATGAGCATCCCATCCCATCTGAGTGACCTTCCACTGAAGAACGCGGGGCGGTCGACGGAACCTCGCGGGGAGAATGCTGAGGGTCCGGATGTTGATTACCTCATCATCGGAGCCGGAATCTGCGGCATCTACCAGCTCCGCGAGCTGCTGGAGATCGGGGCCAGCGTCGTCGTACTCGACGCGAACGCAGGCGTTGGGGGAACGTGGTTCAACAACCGTTACCCGGGCTGCCGTTTCGACTCGGAGTCCTACACGTACCAGTACTCCTTCTCCCAGGAACTGCTGGACGAATGGGACTGGACCGAACGCTTTTCGTCGCAGCCGGAGATCCTGTCCTACCTCGATCATGTCGCGAAGAAGTTCGACCTCCACCGTCACATCCAGTTCAACTCCAAGGTGGAGAGAGCGACGTGGGACGAGGACGGGTGGTACTGGCGCGTCTGCACTGAGGACGGACGCGAGATCAGTGCCCGCTTCGTCTTGTGCGCGATGGGGCTGCTGTCGGTGCCGACCTACCCCAACATCGACGGGATGGACCGCTTCCAGGGTAAGGCGACGCACACGTTCGACTGGCCCGAAGACCTCGACGTCACAGGGCTGCGGGTCGCCGTGGTGGGCACCGGGGCCAGCGGGGTTCAGGTCATCACCGAGATCGCAAGTCAGGTCAAGCAGTTGACGGTGTTGCAGCGTGGCGCGAACTGGTGTACGCCGTTGGGGAACGCGCCCATCACGGCGGAGGAGATGGCCCGCCTCCGGGCGTCGTACGACGAGATCTTCGCGTGGTGCCGAGAGACCCCAGCGGGCTTCATCCACCGCCCGGACCGGCGCCTGTCGACTGACGTGACGCGCGAGGAGCGGGTGAGCCGCTGGGAGGAGCTGTACCGGGGTCATGGGGCCCGTATGTCGATGGGTAACTTCCGCGACACCATGATGGAAGTGGGTCCGAACCGGGAGCTGACGGAATTCATGGCCGACAAGATCCGCCAGCGGGTGACAGATCCGCAGGTGGCCGAGCTGCTGATCCCCAAGGATCACGGCTTCGGCAACAAGCGAGTCGCTGGCGAGTCTGGCTTCTATGAGGTCTTCAATCGTCCCAACGTGGAACTTGTCGACCTCAAGGCGACCCCCATCCGCGAGATCACCGAGACCGGAATCCGACTTGATCTCGGCGAGTCGTCTCGCGACATCGAGGTCGATGTGATCGTCTACGCGACCGGCTTCGATGCAGTGACCGGGCCCTTCGACCGGATCGAGATCATCGGCTCTGACGGCGCGAACCTGCGGGACAAATGGGCGGACGGCCCGGAGACGTGCGTCGGCGTTCAGGTGGCATCGTTTCCGAACATGTTCACGCTCGTCGGGCCGCAGTCCGGGTCGGCCACGGCCAACTTCCCGCGTGGCATCGAGGACGTCGTCAAATGGATGACGAACATGGCCGAGTACATCGCGCACAACCACATCGGCCGCATCGAGGCTCGGCGTGACGCTGAGATCGCCTGGGTCGAGCATGTCCGTGACATCAACTCGAAGCTGCTCCTGGCACACACCAAGTCATGGTTCAACGGCAACAACAGCAATCTCAACCGTGATGCCCGGCCACGGGTGATGGTGTACCTCGGAGGTGCGCCGCGGTACCGGCGGAGGCTTGCTGAGGAAGCCGAGAATGGCTATCCAAGCTTCGAGTTGCGGACCCTCGCGGAGAAGGTTGCCTCGCCCGGAGCATCCCTTCGCCACGGGGAATCCGGGCGAGATCGCCGGAACGGCCAGTGAGCAGGCCGGACAGCCGCGCGCCCGGGACGGGGATCGCCGGCATGTCACGCGCCCTCGCCCGAGCAACTTCGGCCAAGACGCTCGATCGTGCCGAGGCCGCGACCTTGTTGCAGGCCCGGGGAAGCGACCTGGACCGGGTTTGTGAGGCGGCAGCGCAGACCCGTGACCTGGGGCTGGCGAACGCCGGACGCGCGGGCATCGTGACCTACAGCCGCAAGGTTTTCGTGCCGTTGACCCGGTTGTGTCGGGATCGGTGTCATTACTGCACGTTTGCGACGACGCCTGGCCGGGTGGCGGCGCCGTACCTGTCTCCTGACGAGGTGCTTGCGATCGCCCGGGCAGGTGCGGCGGCGGGTTGCAAGGAAGCATTGTTCACGTTGGGTGACCGGCCCGAGCAACGGTGGGGAGCGGCGCGTGACTGGCTCGACTCGCGCGGGTATGCCGACACACTGTCCTACGTCCGTGCGATGGCGATCCTGGTGCTCGAGGAGACTGGGCTGCTGCCCCATCTCAACCCAGGGGTGATGTCGTGGGAGGAGATGCAGCGCCTCAAGCCGGTGGCCCCTTCGATGGGGATGATGCTCGAGACAACCTCTCGTGAGCTGTTCACGCAGCCCGGTGGCTGTCACTTTGGCTCGCCGGACAAGGACCCTGCGGTGCGGTTGAGGGTACTCGAAGCTGCCTCTCGATCGGCGATTCCGTTTACCACGGGGATACTCGTCGGCATCGGGGAGACCATCGAGGACCGGGCCGAGTCGATTTTCGAGCTCCGCCGGATCGCCCGCCAGTTCGGGGCGATCCAGGAAGTCATCGTCCAGAACTTCCGAGCGAAGCCGGACACCGCCATGCGCGGCGTACCCGACGTGGAGCTCGACGAGTACGTCGCTACCATCGCGGTCTCGCGGCTCGTCTTGGGACCCAGGATGCGGATCCAGGTGCCACCCAACCTGTCGAGCCCCGAAGAGTTCGCCCGGCTGCTGGCAGCCGGAGTCGATGACTGGGGCGGAATATCTCCGGTGACCCCCGACCACGTGAACCCGGAGCGGCATTGGCCGGAGATAGACCGGTTGGCCGAGCTCTCTGCGAGAGCTGGCTTCGAGCTCCGTGAGCGGTTGACGGTGCATCCGGAGTACGCGCTCGCGACCGACGCCTGGCTCGATCCGCGGGTCATCCCGCACGTGGCCGCACTGGTAGATCCCGAGTCAGGCCTGGCCCGACCGGGTGCACTGCCCGTCGGCCTGCCCTGGCAGGAGCCAGATCAGGCATGGGAGTCGTCCGGGCGGACCGACCTGCACACAGCGATCGACAGCGTGGGCCGATTGACCGACACACGCGGCGATATCGACGCGGTGTACGGGGATTGGGAGGTGTTGCGCGAGCTGGTCAACGTCCGCAAGCAGCCGGTGGCCCGGGTCGATCCTGACGTCCTGGCGGCCCTGCGCGCCGCGGAGCGGAGCCCGGCCAGCATCACCGACGAGCAGGCGCTCACGTTGATCACGGCCGACGGCAACGCGCTCGATGCGGTGTGCCAGCTGGCCGACGACGTGCGACGCGGCACCGTCGGGGACGACGTGACGTTCATCGTCAACCGCAACATCAACTTCACCAACATCTGCTACGCGGGCTGCCGGTTCTGCGCCTTCGCGCAGCGTGAGTCCGACGCGGATGCTTACACGCTGTCGCTAGACGAGGTCGCTTCGCGGGCCGAGGAGGCATGGCGGGTCGGTGCGACCGAGGTCTGCATGCAGGGCGGCATCAATCCGAAGCTGCCGGGTACGGCGTACTTCGAGATCGTGGCGGAGGTACGCCGTCGGGTGCCCGGCATGCACATCCACGCCTTCTCCCCAATGGAGATCGTCAACGGTGCTTCACGCACTGGGCTGTCGGTCCGGGACTGGCTACTGGAGGCCAAAGCCGCCGGGCTCGATACGATCCCGGGCACGGCCGCGGAAATCCTCGACGACGAGATCCGGTGGATCCTGACGAAGGGCAAGTTGCCGGCCGACGTTTGGGTCAGCGTGGTTCGTACGGCGCACGAGGTGGGCATCCGCTCCAGTTCGACGATGATGTACGGCCACGTCGACCAGCCACACCATTGGGTCGCGCACCTGCGGTTGCTGGCCCGGATCCAGCAGGACACCGGTGGGTTCACCGAGTTCGTCCCGCTGCCGTTCATCCACCAGAGCTCGCCGGTCTATCTTGCCGGTGTGGCGCGGCCCGGGCCGACGACGCGAGACAACCGGGCCGTGCATGCAATGGCGCGGTTGTTGCTGCATGGCTCGATCGACAACATTCAGTGCTCGTGGGTAAAACTCGGCAAGGACGGCTGCCGCGACGTACTCCAAGGTGGCGCGAACGACCTGGGCGGCACGTTGATGGAGGAGACCATCAGCCGGATGGCGGGCTCGACCTTTGGATCGCTCAAGACGGTCGAGGAACTGGAGGAGATCGCTGGCCTGGCCGGGCGGCGTGCCCGGCAGCGAACCACCACGTACGAACGTGTCTCGGTGGAGCGCGAACTCGCCGCAGCAGGCTTCGACGACTTCACCCGCCAGCGCCTTGCGCGGGCGTCGGTCGACAACACCCACGACAACAAGGAGAGAGCACGGACATGACGACGATTGCGCTGGTTGGCGGCACCGGGCCGCAGGGCAAGGGGCTGGCCTACCGGCTGGCCCGCAGCGGTCACGACGTGATCCTCGGGTCACGCGAGGAGGCGCGCGCGAGTGCAGCCGCTGATGAGCTCGCCGCCCGGTTGACGGTTGGCGGATCCGTCACCGGCGCGGCCAACGTCAACGCAGCGACCAAGGCCGGCATCGTCCTGCTCGCCATTCCGTACGACGGTCACGACGCGCTCTTGGAGGGTCTCGCGAACGCCGTCAAGGGGAAGATCGTGATCAGCTGTGTGAACCCGCTCGGCTTCGACAGGCGCGGCCCGTTCGGGCTCGTAGTCGATGGCGGCAGCGCCGCCGAGGCGGCCGCCGCGCTGCTTCCCGACTCGGCGGTGGTCGGTGCGTTCCATCACCTCTCGGCGGTCTCGTTGATCACCGACGACCCGCTCGACGAGGACGTCTTGGTGTGCGGTGACGATGCCGCCGCCAAAGCGATCGTGATGGATCTGGCGCAGGCCGTGACCGGGCGGCCCGGAATCGACGCCGGCAAGCTTCGGCTGGCCCGCCAGCTCGAGCCGCTGACCGCCGTACTCATCTCGATCAACAAGACCTACAAGTGCCATGCGGGGATCCGGGTGACGGGGCTGCCCCGGACAGCCTGACGAGAGCCAAGCAAGGACCGGCCAAGGAGGCATTCGACATGACGGCGACCACCTGGTGCGCTTTGGTGCCGCAGAAGTCGTTCGCGCTGGCCAAGGGACGCATCGCGTTGCCGGTCCGGGATCGGCGTGCGCTGGCCACGGCGATGTTCCTCGACACCGTCGCCGCGCTTGAGGCGACGCCGTCCGTCGCGCAGGTGTTCGTGGTTTGGGACGACGTTCGCGACCTTGATGACCTGGCTGTTTCCGAGACGATCCAACACGTCGTCGCACGCCGACACCACCTCAATGCCGCCATCGATGCGGGCGCGTGCTGCGCCCGCATCATCGCGCCGGCGTGCGGCTTGGTCGTGGTACCGAGTGACCTGCCGTCACTCGATCCGGATGAGCTCGGTAGATTCCTGGCCCGCGCAAGCCATCATGGCCGGGCGTTTCTGGCCGACGCTGACGACGTCGGGACGAGCATCATTGCGGCGACCGGTGGCTCACCGCTGCGCACTGCCTATGGTCCGCAGTCGCGGTGGGCGCACGCGGCATCGGGAGCGATGGAGATCCCCGGTGCTGACCTTCCGACCCTTCGGCGGGACGTCGATGACCTGGCCAGTTTGGGCTCCGCGATCCGTCTCGGGTGTGGTCCGCACACCAGAATCGCGCTGTCCAGCATCGGATCGCATGCTGTAGTCGGAGCCTGCCGCTGAGCAGCTCGGGCCGATCGGGTTGCCGTCGGCGTCGGTGAGCACGCACCCCCGCGCTCCGGGGGCAAAGCTAGCTCGCCGGCGCTCTCAGCTGTGTTCGTCGAGGAAGGCGAGCGTCACAGCCGCCAACAGCGGTGACATGAAGATGTTGTAGTGGGTGAGGCCGGGCAGGATCGCCAGCGCGTGCCCGCCGGCCGGCCGGCCCTCGCCCATCCAGCCGCCGTCGCGTTGCCCGCCGTCGAGCAGCGCGAAGACTTCGACGAAGTGACTCGGCGGCGCCATGTCCGCGTCGCCGGCGACCACCAGCGTGGGCACCCGCAGGCTGCGGACCTCCTCGGTGTAGTCCATCTCCGCCGCCATCATCGTGCCGATCTTGTCCAGCAGGCGGGGGAAGTCTTCGGGCCGGGGCGCCACCCGTTGGTACAGCTCGTACATCGGGGTGTCTTTCATGAATTCGGCGGCCGCGGCGCTGACCTGGCCCTGCTGGGCGCGGATTTCCGGGGAGATGGCGTCGTCGCGGATGTACGCCGACGCCGAGACCAGGCGGCCCACCTTCTCCGGGTAGCGGGCGGCGACCTCGATCGCGACGCCGCCGCCGAGGGAGTAGCCGACGAGGTCGGGTTTCTCCAAGCCCAGATGGTCGATGAGCGCGGCGATGTCGTCTGCCATCAGCCGCAAGGTGAGTGGACGGTCCACGTCGGCGGTGCGGCCGTGTCCCTGCAGGTCGGGCAGGATGACCTGGTGCCCTGCGGCCAGGGTGGGCAGGACGGGCGCGAACATCTCGCCGGAGCCGAGCCCGCCGTGCAGCAGGATCATGGGACGGCCCTGCCCGTGCGTCTCGTAGTACAGACGCAGGCCGTTGACGTCGGCGTACTGGCCCGTGGCGGTCTGGTGCGTGGTGGTCATGAGGTGTTCCTTCGCGTGTGGGTTGAGCTGACAACCCTGTAGATCGGGCGGGCGCCGAAAACTCATCGGTGCCCGGCGACGGATTTCTTGCCGGCTCACCGTGTCAGAGGCGGGCGCTAGATTGGCGGCGTGAGTGATGTGGCGACCAGTACGTCCGTGGAGACGCTCTTCGAACCGTTCCGGACGGAGTTGACCGGCTACTGCTACCGGATGCTCGGATCAGCCTTCGAAGCCGAAGACGCGGTGCAGGACACCTTCGTACGGGCGTGGCGCAGCTTCGAGCGGTTCGAGGGCCGGTCGGCGCTGCGCACGTGGCTTTACCGGATCGCGACGAACGTGTGCCTGACGATGCTCGGCAGCGCCCAGCGGCGGGCCCGCCCGATGGACCTCGGCCCGGCGGGTTCCGGCACAGCGACCAGCGCTGGGGAACCGCGCCCCGACGAGACCTGGGTCGGTCCGGTGCCGGACAGCCGGGTCCTGCCAGAGGCCAGCGACCCGGCCGACGTGGTCGCGGCCCGCGAGTCGGTCCGCCTCGCGCTGGTCGCCGCGTTGCAGCACCTGCCGCCCAGACAGCGGGCCGTGCTGATCCTGCGCGAAGTGCTGGCCTGGTCGGCGCAGGAGGTGGCCGATCTGCTCGACACGACGGTGGCGAGTGTCAACAGCGCCCTGCAACGGGCCAGAGCGACGGTCGCTGCCAGCGACACCGGCACCGACGCGTACCAGCCGCTGGACGACGAGCAGAAGGCGTTGCTCGAGCGCTATGTGCGTGCCTTCGAGGCGTACGACCTGAGCGCCCTCACCGCGCTGCTTCGCGAGGACGCGACACTCTCGATGCCGCCGGTGCCGCTGTGGCTGCGCGGCCACGACGACATCCTGGCCTGGATGACCGGCACGGGCAGCGGGTGCCAGGGTTCCCGCCTGCTGCCGGTGGTGGCGAACGGGCTGCCGGCCTTCGGGCAGTACCGTCCCAACCTCGACAGCCCCGGTCATCACCCCTGGGCGCTGATCGTGCTGGAGATCTCAGCCGGCCGGATCGCGCACGTCAACAACTTCCTCGACACTGCCGGGCTGTTCCCCCTGTTCGGGTTGCCTGACCGGCTCGCCTAGCGCATTGGCCAGGCCGAGCAGGTCGGTGAGCTGGCGCAGAGTCTCGCTGCCGCCGCCCCCATCGCTGACCACCAGCCGCCAGCCGTGCCGCCGCGCAGTCAGCAGCAGGCGGGCCAGCGCCTCCACGGTGACCACGTCGGGGCAGGTCACCGCGGTCACATCGCAGACCACGACGCCGCCATCCCGGCCGCGCAGCGTCGCGCCCAGGTCGGCGCAGAGGCTGGGGATGTCCGCCCGAGCGAGCGCCCCGCCGATGGCGAAGCTGATCGTGCCCATCCCGGTAGGACCAGCGGGCGACACCAAACTCATCGATCGCAGAGCGATGAATCCTGCCGCGCCGCCCGATCTCACCGGCATGACGATTCAGCGGACGCTCCAGATGGACGGCCAGGTCTACTGGCCCGGCGACGATGGCTACGACACACACCGCGCGACCCTCAATCCCGCACTCGATCCGCGTCCGGCCGTAGTGGTGCGCGCCGCCGGTCCGGCCGACGTACGCCGGGCGGTGCTGGCCGCGCGCCGCCGCGGGCTGCCGTTCGCCGTCCAGGCCACCGGCCACGGCACCCATGTCGCGTATGACGGCGCGCTGCTGCTCGACACCGGCGCTCTGACCTCGGTCGTTGTCGACCCGGACCGCCGGGTCGCCCGGGTCGCCGCCGGAACCCGGTGGCGGGGTGTGTTGGCGGCCACCGCGCCGTTCGGGTTGGCGCCGCTGTCCGGTTCGTCGCCCGACGTGGGGGTGGTCGGTTACACCTTGGGCGGCGGCCTCGGCTGGCTGGCCCGCGAACACGGCCTGGCTGCCGACAGCGTGCTGCGTGCCCGCGTCGTCACCGCCGACGGCACGGCACGCGTGGTCACCTTCGACCGCGAACCCGAGTTGTTCTGGGCGCTGCGCGGCGGCGGCGGATCGTACGGGGTGGTGACGGCGCTGGAGTTCCGGCTCCATCCCGTCGACCGGGTGTACGCGGGCGCGGTCACCTTCGGCCGGGACCGGGCCGCCGAGACGCTCACGTTCTACCGGCAATGGATCGAGCGGGCGCCCGACGCGCTCAGCACGGCGGTGCTGCTCACCCGTGACGGGAAGCTCGTGGTGAAGGCCATGTACACGGGCGACCCGGACCGTGGCCGGGAGTTGCTGGCACCGCTGTGGCGGGCCGCCGGTCCGGTGCGCGACGACGGCATGCGGGTTGCCGAATACGCGCAGGCGGCCATGGGCGGCACGTTCGCCCGTACCTTCGATCAGGTCCGCGCGCTGGATGACGAACTGGTGGCGGCGTTGGTGGCCGAGGCGGACACCACCATCGAGATCCGCCACTGGGGAGGCCGGATCGCGCACGACTCGGGCGCCGCCGCTCACCGCGACGCCCTACTGTCGGTCGTCCTCGACGACGTCGCGTCACCGCGGGTCGCGGCGGCCCTGCGCGGGGTAGGGCTGGGCAGCAGCTTCCTTAACTTCCTCATCGACCCGGCCCGCATATCGACGGCTTTCACTTCGGACAACTGGACGGCGCTGCGCCGGATCAAATCCACGTACGACCCGGAGAACATCTTCAGTTCCGGCCTCGCCATCTCGCAGGCGCCGGCGCCCGCGAGGACTTGCTTGCAAATATTGGCGTAGCTCGGCCCGATCTCAGGCGGGGTGATCACGCAGCCGCTCGATACGACGTTCCAACGCACGGACGTGGATGGAGTCCTGACCGTACTCGGCAGCGAGGACTGGCCGCAGGGACTCCAGTTCGGCTAGTCCTTCGCTGGGATGGCCGGTCGCGTGGAGCATGAGGGCGCGCTGGTACTTCGCATCCTTGTACAGCGGATCATCTGCGCCGGTTCGGTGCAGGAACGCGGTGAAGTGTGCGATGGCTGCCTGCGCGTTCCCGGTTTCGGCGTGGCTGGCTCCAGCTGCGTAGCGTAGGTACAGCACGTGGGGGTCGTCGTCGCCGTCGCGCCGGACCAGGGAGGGGATGACCCGGTCGAGCATCGGTGCGGCCCGGCCGAATTCGTCGGCAGCGTAGAGGGTGCTGGCCAGGTCGATGCTGATTTCCAACGCGAGGTCGGCGTCGTGACGGGTGCGGGCGAGCGCTTCGTCGAGAAGGTCGATGGCATGCTGAACCTGGCCGTGGTTGACCAGCTCTCCTATGTGGACGCGCAAGGCGATGACCTCGTCGATGTCGAGCGGTGTCGCCGTAGGTTTCGGATTCGGCGCTGCTGGGGAGCCGTGATCGGGTCGTGCGCCGCTGGGTGCTGGCGCCAGGGGCCGCAGGAACGGCTGGCGTGGGTCGCGGTCGCCTGGCACCGACCCTGCGGCGTTCGCCCATGGCAACAGGGTCTCGTAGACAACCTCGGCGTCGGGCCGATCCGTGGGTTGTTTGGCAAGCATGGTGAGCAGGAGCTTGTCGACTTCGAGCGGGATGTCGGGCCGCAGCAGGCGCACGGACTGCGCCGGCGTGTTGATGTGATGGTCCTGATAGGACCGCGTCGGGGATTGCTCGAACGGCACCCGACCGGTGAGCATCTCGTGCAGTACGCAACCGAGCGCGTAGATGTCCGTGGGCGGACCGACCGGGTTGCCCAGCGCCTGCTCGCGCGACATGTAGGGCGGGCTGCCGACGGTTCGGCCGATCTGGGTGAGGCGGGGGAGGGCGGCTGCCCCCTGTAGTACGGCCACCCCGAAGTCGAGCAGTTTCACGACGCCAGTACGGGTGATCATGACGTTGCTCGGTTTGATGTCGCGGTGCACCACGTCCACCCGGTGCACGTCGACCAGCGTGGCCGCGATCTGGGCTGCTATCGCTGCGGCCCAGCCGACCTGGCGAGGATCAGCGCTCGGGATAATCTCGGCCAGGGTCTGCCCGTACAGCAGTTGCATGATCAGGTAGATGCGACCGGTGCTCTCCTCGACGCCGAAGTCGTGTACGGCGGGGATGCCGGGGTGGTCGAGTCGAGCGGTGGTGCGGATTTCCCGCAGGAAGCGTTCGCGGTCGGTCGCGGCTGCCTCGGCGATGGCGGCGGCTTCGGAACTGCCCGGGGGGAGTGAGACGGGTGCTGGGCGGTTCATCAGTTTGATCGCGATGCGACGGTCGAGTTGTTGGTCGTATCCGCGCCACACTTCGCCCATGCCGCCGGAGCCGATCGGGGCGTCGACCCGGTAGCGGTTGGCCAGTATCCATTCGTCGCTCATACAACCCCTGCCCGGTCGGTACGGCGCCGCCGCAGTCGCGGTCAAACCTTGTCAGATGTCAATGTCGCACGATCCTGCGTTTCGGGGGTGCGCTGCGCCCGCAGCCGTCGCAGGGCCTCGTCCCGGGCCGGACTCAGGATCAGGTCGTACGCCCGTTTGCGCGCGACATCTTTGACCGCGGCCTGGAATTCGGGGTGGTCGAAGTAGCGGCGCACGAACGCGGTGTTGCTGTCGTGGTTTTCGGCCACGATGTTGTCCAGCCGCGGGTCGGCGACCTGTCCGAATCGTTCGATATCGTTGACCAAGGCCGCGGCTTGCATGTTGGGGTCCTCGACCAGCGACATGATCTGCTGGTCGAGCAGGATCCGGTCGGACGTGCCGAGGTCCAGCCCAAACCGTTCGTTGAGCTCGTCGATCACCTCGCTGAGCGGCTTCTCCTCCACCTCGTGTCCTGCGCCGCCGTCGGCCCGGAACCCGGGAACGAGCTGCTCGCCATCTGGACTCAGCCCGAAGTCGCCTTGGCCGGTCCGGTCCAGTCGGAAATGGCTGAGTGTCGACTCACCTATGTCAACGCCAGCGCCCTGGGTACGGGGCAACCGGAGCAGCAGGAAACGGCCGTACAGGTAGAGCCGCTCGAGTTCCGGGTCCGCGTAGCCGACGATCTGTGCGAGAAATCCGTACGCCCGAACGTAGTCCGACAGCGACGACCGGAACTCCTCGGCATGGTCGGGGTCGCTTTCGCTCAGTGCGGTGAACCGGTCGACGGCTGGCGCGGTGAACCGGTACAGCTCGGCGTGGGCCTTGCGAACCTGTGTCTCGGTGAGAGCACGGCCTTCCGCCGCAAGGAGTTCCTCGGCGAAGGCCTGCATCTCGGAGGCGATGAGCAGTTGGTAGTCCATCACCTCCCGCTGTTTGTCGTAGAGCAGGTTCGGGTCGGTCGGTTCGGTGATGGTCGTTTCGAAGTACGGCTTGAAGGCGGCCTGGATGTCTGTGGCCTCGTTGGCGAAGTCGAGGACGAACACGTCTTCCTGCGACTTGTGCTTGTTGGTGCGGTTGAGCCGGGACAGGGTCTGTACGGCGGCGACACCGGTCAGCGGCTTGTCCACGTACATCGCCGTGAGCAGCGGCTGGTCGAACCCAGTCTGGTACTTGTCGGCCACGACCAGGATGCGGTACTCGGTCTGGTTGCGTGCCACGGCCTGCGGGTCATCAATCTTGGTGTACGCGAACCGACCGGGCAGTGCCCCTTCGGAGAAGCCATTCAGTTTCGGCTCGGTGTAGTCGATGTCGTCGACCTCCAGCGCGCCGGAGAAGGCCACCAGCGTGGCGCAGTCGTGCAGATCACGCTTGCGAATGTAGCGCTGGATGGCCTGGTAGAGCAGCAGCGCGTGTTCGCGTGAGCGGGTCACCGCCATCACCTTGGCCCGACCGCCGAGCCGGTCACGGACCTCCGACCGGAAGTGGTCGACGATGATCTGCGCCCGCTGGTCCTGGGAGGTCGGGTGGAGCTCGGCCGCCCGCACCAGTTTGGCCTTGGCCTTGCGCGGGTCCACCTCAGGGTCGGCTGTTTCGGCGGCCTCGACAGCCGCGTTGGCCAGCCGCCATCTGGCCTGGTACGTGATGTAGTTACGCAAGACGTCGAGGATGAAACCCTCGTCGATCGCCTGCCGCATCGAGTAGACGTGGAACGGTTGCCAGCGGCCGGTTTCAGAGTTCCGCGTGCCGAACAGCTCTAGCGTCTTCGCCTTCGGTGTGGCGGTGAACCCGAAGTACGACAGGTTCGGGTGGCGCCCGCGGGCCAGCGCCGACGCGGTCAGCACGTCGCCGTCATCGTCGATGTCGTCGGAGCCGTGCCGGCCCAACGCCTTCTTCAGCGCGTTGGCCGACTCGCCCGACTGTGACGAATGCGCCTCGTCGATGATGATCGCGTAGCGCCTGTCGCCGAGCGCCGCGACCTTGTCGAGCACGTACGGGAACTTCTGCACCGTTGTGATGACAATGCGGGCGGTGGCTCCGGCGAGGGCGTCGGCGAGCTGGGCCGAGTTCTCGTCGATCTTCTGCACCACACCGGTCATGTGCTCGAACTGGTAGATGGTGTCCTGCAACTGCCGGTCGAGCACGACCCGGTCGGTGATCACGATGACCTTGTCGAACACCGCGATGTTGTCCGATGTGTGCAGTGTGGACAGTCGGTGCGCCAGCCAGGCGATGGTGTTGGACTTGCCCGAGCCCGCAGAGTGCTCGACAAGGTAGTTGTGACCGGCACCGTGCTGGGCCGCGTGGTCGGTCATCTGCCGCACCGCGTGCCACTGGTGGAAACGCGGGAAGATCATGGGGCTCGTGTGGGGGTCGGCGACACCGGCGCGCCCGCTGCGCGCCTTCGGGTTCTCCACATGAAGGAAGCGCTGCAACAACTCCAGCCAGGCGTCGCGCTGCCAGATCGTCTGCCACAGGTACGACGTGGGGTAGCCCTCCTGCACGGGCGGGTTGCCCGCTGCGCCGGAGACACCGGGGCCGTTCGAGCCGACGTTGAACGGCAGGAAGCGGGTCTGTTCGCCGGCGAGCCGCGTGGTCAGGAAGACCAGATCCTGGTCGACCGCGAAGTGGACCAGCGTGCGCTTCGCGAAGATGAGTTCCCGGGGGTCGCGATCCTTGCGGTACTGCTGCTTCGCGTCCTCGACCGTCTGACCGGTCAACTGGTTCTTCAGCTCGGCGGTCGCGACTGGGATGCCGTTGACGAACAGCGTGAGGTCCAGCGACTTCGCCGGCGTCTTGGTCGAGTAGTGAAGTTGCCGCACGACGGTGAGCCGGTTCGCGCGGTACTCGTCCAACGCACCGGCCGCGAGCGTGTGCCCTGGCCGGAAGTAGGCCAACTGGATGGTGACCCCACGGTCCTTCACCCCGTTGCGCAGCACGTCCAGCACGCCGCGCTTGTCGATCTCGGCAGCGATCCGCTTGGCCAACTCCCGCTGCGCTTCGGCGATGCCACCATAGGCATCCTCCAGGCGCTGGAACTCCTTGTTCTGCGTTTTGCCGATGAACGTCCACAGCTGCGCCGGTGTCCAGGCCCAATTCGATGCGGTAGTCAGACGCCGAGCCGCGCTCCCACCCGGAGGCGAGCAATTCGGTTTCGATCACATCCTCGAACCGGGCTTCGGACGTGCACGCGTCCACTCACGACAGATCCGCTCCCCTACCCGTCGTCACATCAAACTCCCCCGTCACCGCCGCCGTAATCAACGCCTGCCTCCGCTCAACAATCAACCCCAATTGGTCCGAAATGGCGGTCTGAAGGACTCAATTCGCCCGATTTGGTTCGCCAGCCCGCGGACAAGGCTTCGCTGTCTCGACAGGTCGGCAAGCGGAACGCGGAGATCACGTATCTTGCTGCTCTTGTGGAAGAGATTCGTAGCTTAGTTCCGGTGCTCTCAAAATGAATCCGAGCTTGCAATCGATCGCGATCATGAGGGCCAGTTAGACGGGTCAAGCTTTCCAGGCGAGGGCCGCACCGCGAAGACGTGGTTCTGATGCAGGCAGCCGGGAGTTGTCCTTGCCAGACGGTTCCGCGACCCAACTTATCCAGTCGCCTCCTTCGGTCATGAGGACATCTCCGCTAGAAGGGTGCTGCCAATCGCGACGCCTCGCGGAAGGTCGATCTCGGTGACGCACATCAAGGTATCGAGGTACCCATCTGCACATTGGCGACCCGCAGGTAGGGTCGCGTCAGGACGTCTTCACGATAAGATCGCGCTGCGGCGTCAACAGTGAGTCCGGACCGAATTCGTGCCAGATAGCGCCAGGCGCACCCGTGGCCGTCACCTAGGTCGTCGAATGTCATCAGAGACCTCCATCAGGAGCGATGAATCCCGTATCAATGTCAGTCGGCGCCGACTGCCGAGACGATCAGAGTGGTCGATACGTGGAGGTTTCGGCGTCGAGGAAGTCGGCGATACGCCGTTGCTCTTCCTGGAAGTCAACTGGAAGTGTCGAATGAAATCGTCCGGAACTCTCTTTTGGCCAGGTCGTAAATCTCTGCCCCACCTGCGATGAAGCGAAATGCCGCTGCGTGGGCCGATCTAGCCCACCAGGCCGAGAAAACGCCGATCAATACCTGTTCTGTGGGCGTAGCACGCAGCAATGTGTTCTGGAACCACACGTGCCGGTCGATGAGGGCTCCACACTGCCGAGGCGCGCGCCGCGCTCGAAAGTGCCGTTATCCTTCGGTGACCAGGACGTCGCCCGATCGTAGGGGAACCCTTGTTCGGATGGCGAGAAGTTCATGCCCTTCGGTCGGTTAGATCGAGGAACCGGGCCATCCTTGACGTTCCTGCGCGCAGGTAGGGAACATGTGTGGCACCGATCGTGCTGCGGGCTCACGACTGCCGCCCGAGGGTGACCTCGGCGGCACGGTTAAGAGTCGAGGGAGCGCTCGTCACATCGTCACCTCACTCAGAAGGGCTTGGATCTGGGATTCAAGGGCGCGGAGTTCGGCGTCGATTTCGGCGAGCGGGCGGGGTGGGGTGTAGACGTAGAAGTGGCGGGTGAAGGGGATCTCGTAGCCGACCTTCTCCTTGCTGTGGTCGATCCAGGCGTCGGGGACGTGGGGGAGTACCTCGCGGGCGAAGTATTCCTTGACGTCCTGGTCGAGGGGGACGTTCTCGTAGTCGCGTAGGTCCGGGTCGGGGACGACCTCGCCCTTCTCTAGTCTGGACCTCACCGTCCGGGTCGCTGACCGCGATCGACGCCCACAGTCCCTTCTCGACAGCCGCGGACGGCCAGGGCAGTCCAGCCTCCGCAGTGGCGGTGTGGAGCGCGGTCTTCGCTTCCTTCTTGGTGCTCCAGGTTGTGCCCAGCAGCAGTTTGAAGGCGGCGAGCAGGGCTTCCCGCTGGTCGTACTTTGCCAGAGGTTTGGCGTCGGCCAACGCGGCGAGCGTGTCCTCGGTGATCTCGAAGCGGAGTTTGAGTGGCCGTTCCACGGTGATGCGCCGGTAGCCGAAGTCGGTGGTGGCGAAGATCTTCACCTTGGCGTGGTCGGCATGCGAAGGGTCATCGGCGGCCTTGAGCGCGTCGGCGTACAGGCGGGTGATCTGTTCGATCTGGTCGTCGGAGATCATCTTCCGCTTGTCGCCGAGGCTACTTGCGCATCTTGACCAAGTAGTCGCGGGCGTCGAGCAGCTGGACCTTGCCGCGGCGCTCGGGCGCCTTGCGGTTGGTGACGATCCAGAAGTAGGTCGAGATGCCGGTGTTGTAGAAGAGCTGGTCGGGCAGGGCGACGATGCCTTCCAGCCAGTCGTTCTCGATGATCCAGCGGCGGATCTCCGACTCGCCCGACCCGGCGGCGCCGGTGAACAGCGGTGAGCCGTTGAAGACGATGGCGAGCCGTGAGCCGCCCTCGTCCACCGGCGCTTCATCTTGGAGATCATGTGCTGCAGGAACAGGAACGAGCCGTCGTTGATGCGCGGCAGCCCGGCGCCGAACCGGCCGGCGTGAAGCCGAGCTTCGCGCTCGTCCTGCGGACCTCGTCCTCGACCTTCTTCCACTCCACCCCGAACGGCGGATTGGCGAGCAGGTAGTCGAAGTGCCGACCGCCGTGGCCGTCCTCGGTGAACGAGTTGCCGAAGTCGATGTGGGAGGCGTCCTGGCCCTTGAGCATCATGTCCGAGCGGCAGATCGCGTAGGTCTCGGCGTTGAGCTCCTGGCCGAAGACCTCGAGCCGGGCCTGCGGGTTGAGGGCTCGGAGGTGGTCCTCGGCGACCGACAGCATCCCGCCGGTGCCGCAGGCCGGGTCGCAGAGCGTCTATGACGATGCCCGGGCTTGGTGAGCATGTCGGCGTCGTCGATGAAGAGCAGGTTCACCATCAGCCGGATGACCTCGCGCGGGGTGAAGTGCTCACCGGCGGTCTCGTTGGAGAGTTCCGAGAACCTGCGGATCAGTTCCTCGTACAGGTAGCCCATCTCGATGGTTGTCGACACGGTCCGGGTGCAGGTCGATCTCGGCGAACTTGCGACGACCTGGTAGAGCAGGTTGGCGCCGGCCAGCCGGTCGATCTGGATGCCGAAGTCGAACTTGTCGAGAATCTCGCGGGCGTTCGGCGAGAAGCCGCCGATGTAGCGCGGAGGTTCTTGGCGATCGTGTCCGGGGTCGTCGAGCGAGCGTGGTGAAGTCTGCCGGCGAGGTGTTGTAGAACTGCTGCCCGGCCGACGAGGCGCAGGACCGGCTCCATGTTCTCGACCGGTCGCGTTGAGCTTGTGCCCGCTGCCAGGACCGCCTGCCTTGGTCGGCTCCAGCACGCAGTCCAGGCGGCGGATGACGGTCAGCGGCAGGATGACCTTGCCGTACTCGGACTGCTTGTAGTCGCCGCGGAGCAGGTCGGCGACCGACCAGATGAAGCCGGCCAGTTCCTGGTGCGTACTCATGGAGATCCGTTCCCGTCGGTTTTGTGGCTACGAGGCATCTTCCGGCATGAAGAGCCCCGATGTCAGGCCGTACACGGCCGTTTGGACGGCATGTGTGGCCAGTGCGGCGACGCTGTCGATCCGATCGGTGACCGCCATGAGCCGGCGGAACGCCTCACCGTAACGGCGTTGTTCGGCCAGCGGCATCCGTGGTACGCGCGCCCGTCGTAGGTCCAGCCGGAACGTGCCGCCCTGGGTGCCGGTGGCCTGGCGTCGGTTGACCTCCGAGCGTAGGAAGCAGGCCAGGAAGTACGGGTCGAGCTGGTCGCAGTCGCAGCGGATGACCTCGGCCGCGGCGCGCTCGGGGTGGGCCGGCACCGGTTCGGTGACCACCGTGGCGTCCCACCGGTGGGAGCCGCCGGGAACGACCACGTCACCGGGCTGGAGGCGGGTGTCCTTTTCGACGAGGGCGATGGTGCCGGCGCGGAGCAGATCCGCAATCGTGGTCGTGGGGAACGTTGCCGGGGCGGTGTGCGGCCGAAACGTGGGTAGGTCGGCGTCGAGCGTTGTGGCGGCCCTGGCCAGGTCCGCACGGAGTTCGGCGTAGTCGCCGCTCACGTCCCGCACCGGTGGCTCGATGTGGCGTGCGGGGACGAGCAGGACGTCCTCGTCGAGCAACTCGATCGACGCTACGTCCCGGGTCCGTAGGTCATCCTCGTACACGGCCCGCCACTGTTTCGCGCCTGTCGGGATCTCGTCGGGGTCGGTGTCGGTGAGGTCGACCAGGCGAACGGTGTACGTCGGGCGGCCAGCGGGGCGTTGCAACACCCAGATCTGCCACGGGCTGCCCCACCGACCGGCGAACGCGTCAGGCAGCGTGACCACCTGCCGCAGAGCGCCTGCGCGCAGCAGTTCGGCCCGGATGCGGCGGCCCGAGGCCCGCACCGACGCGGCGTACGGCATTGGCATGATCAACTGGCCACCGGCCTTGAGGTACGAGTAGCAGGCCTGCAGCCAGGCCAGGTACGGATCGACGGATTGCGGCAGGCCGAACTCCCACGGCAGTTCGAGACTCGACTCGTCCGACCAGGAGGCGCGCGCGGGAGGCGCACAGACGACAACGTCGGCACTGCCTCGATTGCTGGCCAGCGCATCGGAACCGAACGGAGACCCGGCGGCGACCTCAGAGTCGGACACGCCGACGCTGGCGAGCGCGCTGGCCGCCGCTGCGACGTTGGCTCGATCGGCATCCTGGCCGGCGTATCGGATGGCTGGTCCGAGGCGCTGGGCTGCGGCGGCGAGCATGAGGCCAGGGCCGCAGGCGGGATCGAGCACCAGGCCCTGTCGCAGGGGTGGAAGCAAGCCAGCCGCGACTGCCGCGAGCCGGGCATGAACTCCGTCGATGGGGCGCTCAGGGTTGGCAATGCGCGCAGGGCCGACCTGGGCGCCGTCGTCCACGTGCTTGCCGTTGGCCCGCAGCCAGGCCTCGACATCGGCCAATGCGAAGGTCGGGCTGGTCGCTGGGCCACCCACGGGCTGTGGGAAATCCGGGTAGCGGCGGCGCCAGTTCGACACCGCGGCCCGACCCACGCCCGCGAGCCGGGCGATGTCGGCCGCCGTGACCTCGTTGTTCTCCGGCACTGCACCTCCAAGCTGCGCGTAGAACACGGTACACGACGGGCTTGGGTTCACGAGGTCGCCACGCTCCCGGGTGTCGTTTGTGAACTCATCGCCTTTGTGTATAGTGTTCACAACCAAGCTTTCCTGCTCTCCAGGAGGACCATAGTCATGCGCAAGATCGCGATCATCGGGCTGTCCGCACTCGCCGCCTTCGGACTGGCCTGTAGTACTGGCAGTGGCGACACATCGTCGTCGGTGGGTGGCGACGGTCAGCCGGCGTCGAGCGCCGCGCCGGAGCAGACCACCACCACGGCTGCGGTCGGGCAGACGGTCACTCTCACCAGCGACACCCTGGGCAACAAGAACGCCGTCGAGGTCACGCTTGCCAACGCCACGCAGGCTGCGAAGGAGCCCACCTTCGGCACCAAGCCCGAGCACGGCGTCTTCCTCGTCCTCGACGTGACCGTGGTCTGTAAGGACGGGACGTACACCGCCAATCCCTTCAACTTCAAGTTCGTCGCCCAGGACGGCAGCGTGTCCGAAGGCGCTTTCACGGTCGGCTTCAAGCCCGCGCTCAGCGTCACGCAGCTTTCCGCCGGACAGAAGGTAGCCGGCAAGATCGTCTTTGACGTGTCGAAGGAGGCCCTTGCTGGTGGCCGCATTCAGATCGACGGAATCGGGTTGGACTTCAACAAGCCTGCCGCCTACTGGGCGCTGTGACGCCATGTCCTGCCGTCCGGCGGTAACTCCATACGCGAACGACATCTGAGATCGGAAGAAGGGCACAGATGCACATCACGGCTCATCTGGACGTCGACGTTGTGGCGGTCGAATCCGAAGACCACGTGTCCGTACTCGTTGAGTTGACGGCTCCCTCGGCACCCCCGCCGACGGACGGGGTTGCCCGCCCGACCCGGACGCTGGAAGTCGTGCTCGACCGCAGCGGCTCGATGGACGGTGCCCGGCTCCGCGGAGCGATCACGGCATTGCTCGGGTTGGTGGACCGCCTCGACCCGGCCGACAACTTCGGTCTGGTCGCCTTCGACGATCGTGTCGAGCTCACCGTGCCGGCCGGGCCGCTGGCCGACAAGGTTTCGGTAAAGCGGGCGATCGCGGCCCTCGACGCCCGGGGCGGGACCGATCTGTCCGCCGGCTATCTGCGGGGCGTGCAGGAGGCCCGTCGGGTGGCCGGCCCGGCCGGCTCCACCGTGCTGCTCATCAGCGATGGGCACGCCAATGTCGGTGTGACTGATCCTGGTGAGCTGGCCGCGGTGGCGGCCGACGCCCATCGCCACGGCGTGGGTACGTCCACCCTCGGTTACGGCCTTGGCTACGACGAGCGGGTCATGTCGGCGCTCGCTCGTGGCGGCGCGGGCAGCGAACTGTTCGCCAAAGAACCGGACACCGCCGTCGCATTGATCGCTGGCGAGGTCGCCGGTCTGCTCGCCCAGGTGGCCCAGGCCGCTTCGGTACTGGTCCGGGTGTCCAAACACGTCGGCCCGGTGCACGTGCTCAACGATCTGTCCGTCACGGCAACCGGAGATGGTGTCCTCGCCGAACTGGGTGGCTTCTACGCGGATGAGAAGCGCAAGCTGCTTCTCGTCTTCGACATTCCCGCGTTGGCCGCGCTCGGCCTGACCGAGGTCGCCACCCTCGAATTCACCTACGTCGAACTGCCCACGCTCACCAGCCACACCGTCGCCGTACCGCTGTATGTCAACGTGGTCCCCGGAGACCAGGCAGCCGGCCGCATGCCGGACGCCGTCGTACGCAGTGAACTGCTCTACCAACAGGTGCAGCAAGCCAAGCGGCGCGCGTCGGGCCACCTCAGCGACGGCGACCGGACGCCGCGCTGGCGGACATCCATAGCGCCCAGGACGCTGTGTGGCATGCGCTGTCCGCCGGCCCGCCGCCAGCCATCGCAGCCGACCTGGCCGAGGAGGCACAGACATTGGAATACCTCGCCAACCGCACCGAATACGGGGAGATCTCCCTAGCCGCCAAGTACTCCTCTGTGGACGCATCGCACAAGTCGTCCAAGCGCGGGCGCATGCGCGCACCGTGGATGCAGCCCGAACCGGGTGAACCCGGTTCGCAGGCGGATGACAATCCGCGCAGATGAGGAAGGCGTGCTCGGTGAAACTGTGCTCGGAGGCGCCTCGGTCAGTCCACAGTGCCCAGGTAGGTGCGAATCGCGGTTGTCAGCGTATCCAGTGTGGCAAGGGTGAGTTGGCCGGCCGACCCGGCTACTGAACTTGGGTCCAAGGAGCGCATCCGGGATAGGTCGATGACGGCGGCAGTCGGCCAGTCCTGCCGACTCACGGGCACAAGAAATGCTGGTGCGAGGTCCGGCGCAGCCCGTTCACGTAGTGGAGCTACCAAGCCATGGGCCGGGTTGTACCTGTCCGCGGAAACCACGACGACTCGCAGCCGGTGGCTACCGACGAGGTAATGCAGAATGCTCCCTCGTCTCACGCCGATGCCCAGGTCTCGCCGTCGTGATTCGTGAACGCTTCCAAGGCCGCGCGTTCGTCTGGATCGGAGTCCGCGTCCCACCGGCGGTAAGCGTCCAGTGCGGCCGCTTCCAGGTATTCCACCAAGGCGGCATTGACTGTGGAAGACAGCGTGACACCCGGCGTGCGCTCAACATGTGCGACCAACATCCGGTCGACCTCGGGGCGCATGGAGAGAGTCCGTTTGATCGCGAGCGTCATACCACAGCACGCTACCACCGGCTGGTGGTAGCGTGCTGCCGGCTCGCCGGGCGTAGCCCGCCGACCTGGTCGGCTGGCCCGCACCGTAGCGGGGGTCACACCGTATTCCGGTCGTTATCCGTCCGGAATGGGGTTTACGGTGCCGGCATGAGCAACAGCGACTATCCATGGGAACCGCCCCTCGCTGGCACCGAGGCGGAACACGCCGTCGGTGCCCTTGACCGTCTGCGTACGACGTTTCGTTGGAAGGCCGACGAGCTCGACGCGGCAGGCCTGCAGGCCAGGATCGGCTCTTCGACGTTGACGATCGGCGGCCTGCTCAAGCATCTCGCGTTCGTTGAGGCGTACTACTTCCGCGTCAAGCTCAGCGGGGTGTCCCCGGGCGCGCCATGGGACGCCGTCGACTGGGAGGCCAGCCCCGACTGGCCGTTCACGTCCGCCGCCGACGACACCCCGGAGCAGCTTTACCGGCTGTGGGACAGCGCAGTCGAGAACTCCCGGTCGATCCTCACCACGGCGCTGGCCAACGGTGGACTCGACCAACTTATCGACAACCGCGGCGCGGACGCCCGCCAGGCCAGCCTCCGGCGGCTCGTGTTCGACCTGATCGAGGAGTACGGCAGGCACACGGGGCACGCCGATCTGCTCCGCGAGGCAATTGACGGACGAGCCGGTGAGGACCCGCCCGCGAGATGGCAGGCGAAGTCGTGATCTTTGAAAGGTCCGCCCGGCCCCACGACCGCGGCATTCCATCGCGACACGTCCCCCACCGCATCCCCCTCCTGCGCCACGACCGTCCACTAAGGTCAGACGGGCCTACCGGCGCCGGTGACGGCGCCGGTACCTGAACACCACGTAGCTGACCCGCAGAGCGGTTCCCACGGTGAACCCAACAGCCGCGATCCACATCGGTGGCGCGAAGTCCCCGGCTCCCGCTGCCGGTTGGGCGTTGAGCCTACCCATCGGATCGTAGGCGACGTCCACCCGCGTGCCGGGGTCGCCCTGCGAGGAACCCGTTGTCATCTCACGGACCTCTGGCACGTCGCAGCGCAGGTCGTGATCGTAGTAGGTCGACGTTGTCGTGGAGCTGCTTCCGTCAGCGTTGGTGTGGTAGCTAGTGACCTCGCGCTCCTTGACCGCGAGTACCGTGCAGGATGTCGTCTCCCCGCGAACGTGAAACGTCCATTCGTCGACGGCCGTGTGCACGGCGAACAGCGAAATGCTCAGGGCGAAGAAGGAGCCGAAGAAGACCAGCCAGTGCTCGTAGAAGAGGCTGGTGAACACGACAAGACCCAGGGCGGCGAAAGTCAGCAGCCAAAGCAGTACGTCGACCACCCAGTTGTCCGCCAGGAAGGTCGGGCCGAACGCGGACAGCCAGGCGCTTGCGGCCATGACAGAAACGCCCAACGACTGCGGCGCGACCGCGACGAACAGATCACCGCGGAAGCTGTCGAACAGCCCCCCGTGGTCGAACCGTTTCGATATCCACTTTCTCACCGGGGCGGGAAGAGGTAGAGCCATGCGTCGATTCTCGCAGCGGCTGGCAAAACCCGCTGACCGGTGACGGGACGCGCCGGCCTCGCGTGCCTTTGCGGGCCAGGTAGGTTTGCACCGGCGAAAGGAACAGTGGTGGCGCGGGAGCAGTTGCTGGTTGCGTTGTACGGGCCGACCTCGTCAGGTAAGACCCGGCTGTCCGTGGAGTTGGCGGAACGGGCGCGTAAGGCGATGGGGCGGGACATGGTCGTCATCTCGGCGGATTCCCGGCAGGTGTACCGGTATATGGACATCGGCACCAGCAAGACCCGTCCCGATGAGATGCACGGCATCGCACACGAGATGGTCAGCGTCGCCGACCCGGCCCGCAAGTACGAGCTGGAGGAGTACGTCACCCAGGCTCGCCAGCACATCGAGGCGGCCTGGATAGCTGGTCGGGTGCCGTTTGTCGTCGGCGGCACCGGCGTCTACGTCAAGGCGCTGCTCGAGGGCTGGGATGTGGCCGGCTCCGGCGCGGCCCGCGACGCGCTGCGCCGGGATTTTCCGCGCGGAATGACCAGTGACGCCTACGCCATGCTGCGCCGGCTCGACCGCGGTGTGGCGGCCCGCGTCCATCCGAACAACTACGAGGCCATCATCAACGCGTTGGCCACCGCCACTGCGCCGCGGCCGGATCGTGCGCCGACGGCACTACAAACCGTGGTGCTGGGGCTGAATCCGCCCCAACAGGTGCTCGACGAACGGGTCGAGCAGACCTTCGACCGTCAGGTCGACCGGGGGCTGTTCGATGAGATCCTGGCGCTCAACGCCCGCTACGACCTCGACCAGGAGATGCGCGCCGCCCTGCGCGAGGGCCGGGACAGCCCCAACCAGGTACTACACACCCACGGGTACCGGGAGTACTTCGAGGTGGCGGTGCGACGGGGCAAGCCGGTGGCCAGGCTCACCGAGGCAGACCTGGCTGAGGTCCGGACACAGGTGCTCGAACACATCCGCGCCTACACCCGCCGCCAACTCACGTTCCTTCGCAAGCTGCCCCACGTCCGGTACGTCCGGACGGCGGCCGATGCGATGGCCGTCTGGTCGCGAAGTAGCTCGAAGGCTCGCCCCGGCCGGCCGTGACTACGTTGTGGCTGGGAAGGGTCGCGGGGTGCCGGGCAGCGAGCGGCGGCGGGCCACCTCGGCCAGTGCCACCGCGGCCGCCACCGAGGCGTTCAGTGATTCCACAGTGGACGTCATCGGAATGCTGACCCGCAGATCACAGGTTTCACCGACCAGGCGGGACAGGCCACGGCCTTCCGAACCGACCACGACCACCAGTGGTCCGACCGCGACCTCCAGGTCGTAAACCGACGTCGGCGCGTCCGCGTCCAGCCCGACGGCTAGGAAGCCAGCCTGTTGGGCTTGCTTGATCGCCCTTGTCAGATTGGTGACCTGGGCGATCGGCAGCCGGGCCGCTGCGCCGGCCGACGTGCGCCAAGCGGTCGCGGTCATGCTGGCGGCGCGGCGCTCCGGGACGAAGATTCCATGGGCGCCAAAGGCCGCGGCTGAGCGGACCACCGCGCCCAGGTTGCGCGGGTCGGTCACCCCGTCCAGCGCGACGAGCAGCGGTGACACAGTCTCCGACACCGAGGCGAGCAGATCCTCGAACGGCTCGTACGCATACGGCGGGACCTGAAGACCGACGCCCTGGTGCAGCACGCCACCGGTCATCCGGTCCAGTTCGGCCCGGCTGACCTCGAGTACGGGCAGCCCGCGGTCTGCCGCGGTCCGCACGATTTCGGTGATTCTCTCATCGATGTCGATGCCCTGGGCGACGAACAGCGACATGGCCGGGATGTGTGCACGCAACGACTCCAGCACCGGGTTGCGGCCGACCAGGAGCTCGGTGGCTTCCTTGGGCGCGGTGGACTTGCGGCCGGGCGCCACCCGGGGACCGCCGGTGCGGGTCGCGCCCCCGCCGCGCGTCTGGGTCGGCCGGCCGGCGCCGCGGACAGCGCCACCACCGCCGGTGCGGGACACGCTGACCCGGGTGGTCGACTTCGTGCCAGGTACCCCAACCTTGGGCGCCCGACCCTCGGCCGCCGCCGCCCGCCGTTCCTTGTCCTGCTTCCAGGCGGTCTTGGACGGCAACTGTTCGTCGCCGGAGTAACCCTTGTGCCAGGGCCGCTCGTCCGCGGGCAGTGTCCGGCCGCGGCCCTTCAGGCCTTCCCGATTCTTGCCACCCGATCCGGCCGGTGCGCCCTTCTTGGCCGTGGTGCGACGACCTCGCCGTTCCGAGTTTCCCGGCATTGTTCGTCAGCGCCCTTCGATTGTCCAACGTGGACCGTGAGGAGTGTCCTCCACGATGACACCCGCGGTCTTGAGCTGGTCGCGCACCGCGTCCGCGGCCGGCCAGTCCTTGCGACTGCGCGCCGCGGCCCGCTGTTCCAACGCGAGTGCCACCAGCGAGTCTACGACACCGCGCAGCTGCGATCCGGTGCCGGTGGTCCATTGCGGGGACAGCGGGTCCACGCCGAGCACATCCAGCATCGCCCGTACATGGGTGAGGGCTTCCTTGGTCTTGGCGGTGTCGCCGTCGGCCAGGCTGGCGTTGCCTTCGTGGACAAGATCGTGCACCACCGCGAGCGCCCGGGAGGTGTTGAGGTCGTCATCCATCGCCTCGATGAAGGCGGATCGCAGCGGCGTCGACGCCGGCTCCCTGTACGGCGTGTCACCAACCGCTTCGGCGGCCCGCTGGACGAACCCCTCAAGCCGTCGGTACGCGGACGCGGCCTCGCGCAGCGCCTCCTCGGAGAAGTCGATCACGGACCGGTACTGCGGCGAGGCCAGGTAGTAGCGCAACTCCACCGGCCGGATGCCCAGCGCTTCGATGGACGGCAGGTCGATCACGTTGCCGACCGACTTGCTCATCTTGGTGCCGGCCAGGTTCAGCAGCCCGTGATGCGCCCAGTAGCGGGCGAAGGGAAGGCCGGCCGCGCGGGACTGCGCTACCTCGTTCTCGTGGTGCGGGAACACCAGGTCGAGGCCGCCGCCGTGGATGTCGAACTCCGGGCCGAGGTAGCGCCAGCACATGGCCGAGCACTCGATGTGCCAGCCGGGTCGGCCGCGTCCCCAGGGCGAGGGCCACTGCGCCTCGGCCGGCTCCTCGACCTTGGCGCCCTTCCAGAGCGCGAAGTCCTGCGGATGCCGCTTCGCCCGTTCCGAACCGTCCTCGGGAGGCCGCATACTGTCCGGCCGCTGCCCGGACAGGGCACCGTAGTCGCCAAAGCTGGCGACGCTGAAGTAGACGTCGCCGGAACCGTCCTCGGCCACGTAGGCGTGCCCGTCCGCGATCAATGCACTGATCAACTCGTGCATCTCGGGAATGTGGCCGGTGGCCCGGGGCTCGTAGGTCGGTTCCAGCACACCGAGGCGGGCGTAGTGGTCAGCCAGGATCCGTTCGTTGGCGTAGGCGAGGGCCCAGAACGGCAGGCCGGCCTCGGTGGACTTCTGCAACACCTTGTCGTCGACATCGGTGATGTTGCGGATGAAGGTGACCTTGAAACCGGACCGCAGTAGCCAACGGCGCAGCACGTCGTAGTTGACGGCCGAACGAAGGTGCCCGATATGTGGCGCGGACTGGACGGTGAGCCCACACAGGTAGATCCCGACTTCACCAGGCACACGCGGGACGAAGTCCCGCACCGAGCGGGTCGCGGTGTCATACAGTCGGAGGCTCACCCCCAAAGAGTATCGGGCCGGCCGCCGATCGGCGGCGTGCCGGCAGTCAGGCTGGTCCGGTTCATCCGCTAACAATATCAATCGTGACGGTTATCGAGGAGGGACCGGGGCGCTCGGCCGCAAACGCGTCAACCATGTCCACTGTGGTCTGACGGTCGGGCACCGGGTGGTGGAGCCAAGCGTCGGGTTCACCCCTGGTGACCGGGGTCACCAGGGGTGCGTGGCTTGTACGGTGGACGCGTGCGTGAACCGTCGATTTCCCGTTTCGCCGCGAGTCGGCTCTCTCCCGACCGCAGGCAGGCAGACCTGGACCGGCTACGCCAGGAGCGCTTCGACGTCCTGATCATTGGTGGCGGGGTGACCGGTGCCGGCGCTGCGGTGGATGCCGCCTCGCGCGGGCTCAAGGTGGCGCTGGTGGAAGCCCGGGACCTCGCGTCGGGCACCTCGTCGCGGTCCAGCAAGCTCATCCACGGTGGGCTGCGCTACCTGGAGCAGCTCGATCTGGGGCTGGTGCACGAGGCGCTGCGCGAGCGCGGTCTGCTGGCCACCCGCCTCGCGCCGCACCTGGTCCGGCCCACCCCGTTCCTGCTGCCGCTGCCCAACCGGTCGCGTACGCAGTGGCCTGCTGCGTGGGTACTACGGTGCCGGAGTCGCGGCCTATGACGCATTTGCTGGATTGTTCGGTGGCGGTCGTGGCATGCCGTTGCACCGCCACCTCAGCGCCACCGCGGCTCGACGGGTTTTCCCGTCGCTGCGCCACGACACGCTCGGCGGCGCGATCCAGTACTACGACGGGCAGGTCGACGACGCCCGTTTGGTGACCACGCTCGCCCGTACCGCGGCCAGCCTTGGCGCCGTGATCGTCAGTTCGGCTCGAGCCAACCGTTTCTTGCGGGCCGCTCGTGAAGTCACCGGAGCCGAGGTGACCGAGGTCGAGACCGGGGACACCTTCGACGTGTCGGCCCGCGTGGTGGTCGCTGCCACCGGTGTCTGGAGCGACGACGTGGTCGAGATGCTCGCCCTCGCCGGCGGTCCATTCCGACCCGGGCTACGGGTGCGGGCGTCCAAGGGCGTGCACCTGGTCGTCCCGCGCGGCGCCATCTCCGGCGAAGCCGGACTTATCTTGCGTACCGAGAAGTCGGTCCTGTTCGTCATCCCCTGGGGTGGGCACTGGATTATCGGCACCACCGACACCGACTGGCGCCTGGATCGGGCCCATCCCGCCGCCTCCGCCCGGGACATCGACTACCTGCTGGCTCAGGTCAACACGGTGCTGGCCCGACCACTGACCACATCGGACATTGAGGGCGTGTACGCCGGGCTGCGGCCGTTGCTGGCCGGTGAGGACGAGTCCACCTCGGCCCTGTCGCGCAAGCACGCGGTGATCGAGCCGATGCTGGGCCTGCTGCTCGTGGCCGGCGGCAAGCTCACCACGTACCGGGTGATGGCCGCCGACGTGATCAACTTTGCGGTGCGCCGGCTCGGCAGTGGCGCGCCCACCCGATCGCGTACCGACCAACTCCCGTTGCTGGGAGCCGACGGATACCACCGCCTGTGGGCGAACCGGGTCGAGTTCGCCCTGCGTCACAAGGTCTCCGTGGGCGTGGCCGAGCACCTGCTGGAGCGGTACGGGTCGTTGGCGGGCGACGTGCTGGCGCTGGCCGGCTCCGCGCCGGAGTTGGCACACCCGCTGCAGGGCGCACCCGAATTCCTGGCTGCGGAGATCGCCTACGCGGCGGCCGCGGAAGGTGCGTTGCACCTCGACGACGCGTTGGCCCGGCGTACAAGGATCTCCTTCGAAACGGTGCACCGCGGAGTCGACAGCGCGGCCCATGCGGCGGCCGTCATGGGCGACGTGCTGGGATGGGATGCGGCCCGCCGGGCCCGCGAGGTGGAGCACTACCTGGCCCGGGTCGAGGCGGAGCGCGAGTCGCAGCGCATGCCCGACGACCTCGCCGCCGACGCCGCCCGCCTCGGTGCCCCCGAAATCCGCAGGTAGCGTCCCCCTTTTCTGGCCTCGCTTCGCTCCCTACGTTCGGTCCAGGCAACGGGATGCAGCCGTCCTCGCGAGTCCAGGAACCCCCTATTGGCTCACGTGGCGTTGCCGGCGTGGGAAGGTGGACGGCGTGCTGTTGGTGGATGCGCCTGTGTGGCCGGGTCGAGGGCGGTTGTGGGCGCATCTGGTGAGCGATGTGTCGGTGGCCGAGTTGCATGTGTTCGCGGAGTTGTTGGGAGCGCCGCGGCGGGGGTTCGACCGGGATCACTACGACCTGCCGGAAGAACGGGTACCGGCGGCGATCTGGTTGGGTGCGCGGCAGGTCAGTTCCCGCGAAATCGTGCGCCGGTTGACCACCGCAGGCCTCCGGCAGCCCAAGAAGCGCCAACTAACTCGAGACGCGGATGTTGGCTAGTTCGGTGGTGACGTTGTAGCGGGCCAGGTCTTCCCAGCGGTCGCGTAGGGCGGCTGTGTGGAACAGGCGGGGAATCGCCAGCAGGTTGGTCAGTACGCCGGCCCGCCCACCGGCGAAGGTTGCGTCGTCCAGGTGCGCGTACTCGCGCCGGACAGCCACCGTGTAGGCCCGGTAGGTCTCCGGTGGCGCGGCCAGGATGGCCAGGTCGGCATCCATCAGCAGGCCGGCGTTGCGGTCACCGGGCATCGGATCATGGGTGGCGGTCAGCCGAACCAGCCGGGCGATTTCCGACACCTGCGGCAGGCTGACCCGCAGTTCCGGTAACACGCTTTCGGCGAGCAGTGCGCTGGCCTCCTCGTTGTCGACCCGGGTGGGGTCGTAGACGGCGTCGTGGAACCAGGCCGCCAGCCTCACCGCCATCGGGTCGACCGCGGCGGGCGCGTTGTCGTCGACGATCGCGAGAACGGCCTGCAGGTGCTCCACGGTGTGGTAGTGACGGTGCGGCTCGGTCCACCGGGCCAGCAGTTCGTCGCCCACCCGTGACACGGCGGCCACAGGCGCGGCGGGCGGCAGGGCGTCCCGCCAGGCGTGCAGAAGGTCGCTCACGGCTACCAGCATGCGCCGTCGCCTCCGCAGGTGAGGCCGTTACCGGGGTACTGGTACGAAGGTACTCCGTGGGAACCGGTGACACCGGCAAGCTCGTCCTACTCCCAGGTTTCGGTTGAGTCGGGTGTGGTGATCCCAGCCCCGATTCGGTTGCTGACAGGAGACGAATGCCATGCGTACTCCCCGGTTGATCGCCGTCGTGACACTTGTCGTGGTTGGAGGTCTGGCCGCCGGTTGTGCCGGTTCGGGTGCCAGCAGTCCGGCTAGGACATCCGCCCCGGTTGCGGTCAGTATGTCTCGCACCGGGAGGGATTGCCGGCGTCAACCAATCCATCGAGATCGCGCCGGACGGGTCGTGGGTGTATACGAACAAACGTAACAGTCAGTCCGAAAACGGCACACTTCCGGCTGACCAGCGCGCCGAACTGCAGCGGCTGGTCAGCGACCCCGGTTTTGCTGGCGAACTGGCCCGGGCAGCCCGGTCCCAGAGCACCTGTGCGGATGGTTTCCAATACACGATCGCGACCACGGGCGAGACGATGTCCTACGAAGAGTGTGGTCGTGGCATCGACGCGCCTCTGGTAGAGGCGGCGGTCACGCTGGTAGCCAACGCCACGCCGTTCTAGTCGACCTGGGGCAGCGGCGGTCCGAGCACGTCGTCGGCGTCGACGATCGTGTACGCGTAGCCCTGCTCGGCGAGGAACCGCTGGCGATGGGCGGCGTACTCGGTGTCGACCGTGTCCCGCGAGACCACGGTGTAGAAGTGGGCCTGCCGGCCGTCGGACTTGGGGCGCAGTACCCGGCCCAGGCGTTGTGCCTCCTCCTGCCGTGAGCCGAACGTGCCGGACACCTGGATGGCCACCGCCGCCTCGGGCAGGTCGATGGAGAAGTTGCCCACCTTCGAGATCACCAATGTGGGCACCTCGCCGGAGCGGAACGCGTCGAACAGCCGCTCCCGCTCCTTGTTGGTGGTCGAACCCTGGATGATCGGAGCGTCCAGGAACTCGCCAACTGGTGCAGTTGATCGATGTACGCCCCGATGACCAGGATCTGATCACCCTGGTGGCGCTCCACGAGCTTGCGTACCACCGGCATCTTGGTCCGAGCGGTGGCCGCGAACCGGTACCGCTCCTCCGCCTCCGCCGTGGCATAGGCCATCCGCTCGGCGTCGGTCAGGGTGACCCGCACCTCGACACACTCGGCCGGCGCGATCCAGCCCTGGGACTCGATGTCCTTCCACGGCGCGTCGTAGCGTTTCGGCCCGATCAGCGAGAACACGTCGCCCTCCCGGCCGTCCTCGCGGACCAGCGTGGCGGTGAGACCAAGGCGGCGACGAGCCTGAAGATCGGCGGTGAAGCGGAAGATCGGCGCCGGCAGCAGGTGCACCTCGTCATAGATGACCAGACCCCAGTCGCGCGCGCCGAACAGGTCCAGGTGGCTGAACACCCCGCCGCGTCGGGTGGTGAGCACCTGGTAGGTGGCGATGGTGACCGGCCGGATCTCCTTGCGCTCGCCCGAGTATTCACCGATCTCGCTCTCGGTCAGCGATGTGCGGGCGATCAGTTCCCGCTTCCACTGCCGGCCGGCCACGGTGTTCGTGACCAGGATCAGCGTGGTCGCGCCGGCCTGTGCCATCGCCGCCGCGCCGACCAGCGTCTTGCCGGCGCCGCAGGGCAGCACGACCACGCCCGAGCCGCCGGCCCAGAACTGCTCGCACGGCCTGACTCTGATAGGACCGCAGGGTCCAGCCGTCCTCCCGCAGCGAGATGTCGTGCGCCTCACCGTCGACGTATCCAGCCAGGTCCTCGGCCGGCCAGCCCAGTTTGAGCAGCGCCTGCTTCAGCCGGCCACGTTCGGACGGGTGCACCAGGATGGTGTCGTCGTCGACCTTCCGCGCCGAGCATGTCGGCGAGCTTCTTCGACTTGGCCACCTCGATCAGCACCATCCGGTCCAGTGCCCGCAGTACCAGACCGTGCGCGGGGTCGTTGACCAACTGCAGCCGGCCGTAGCGGTCCATGGTGTCGGCCACGTCGACGAGCAGCGCATGCGGGACGGGGTAACGGGAGTAGCGCATCAGCGCGTCCACCACCATCTCCGCATCGTGGCCGGCGGCCCGCGCGTTCCACAGCCCCAGTGGAGTCAGCCGGTACGTGTGTACGTGCTCCGGCGAGCGCTCCAGTTCGGCGAACGGCGCGATGGCCATCCGACATGCCTGGGCGTCGGGGTGATCAATCTCAAGAAGCAGTGTCTTGTCGGATTGCACGATCAGTGGGCCATCGGTCACCTGAGATCCTCCGGATCGGTGTGGTCTGGCTGGTGTCGGCAGGACGTATGGGTTTTGTCATGAAAAGGGCGCATCTTGGCTGGATGGGGCGTACTACCGCCCCCGAATCAAGCAGACCCTCCAGTCTGCCTCGAAAACTTCTCATCGTCGCGTGCAACCTCCGGGGCGCCCCGGTGCGTCTTGGTTAATGAACCTTTCCGCAGTGGGCCGGCGGGAGCGCGCGTTCCGGGCGATGGACCTTTGAGGTTGACGCCCAAACGGGGGTGAGCGGGCGCGTCCCGCCGGCCGATGGCGTCATCCGATGACACCGCGTTCCTCTTGGGCGTCCTTGGTTCGTTGTGTCGCCGCACTACGCGGCTCCGGCTGACCCGGTGCGAGCGAGAGGTCAGGCCTTTTCCTCTGGTACGGCCGAGGTGATGCGGTGTAGCGCGAAGGTGTGCAGCATCTGGGAACGGTCATCCTCCGCACGCAGGTAGCCGGCACCCATCGACACGGGTCGGACCAGTTTCGAGGCCGAGCTGCCGTGGGCGTCCACGTAACCGACCCACACCCGGGCCTCCTCCCGCATGGCCTGCTGCAGCACGGCCAGCGCCTGGGTGTGTGCCTGCGACGAGGTCAGTGGGGCGCCGTCGGCGTCGACAAGAGCTCGGTTCAGTGGTGAGCGGCGCGAGACCCGGGCCAGGCGATCACCGAGCCTGATCTGCTCCACCACACCGGCCAACCGTGGGCCATGCAGGCTGGGCGGGTCGAAGTCGTCCGAGCGCGGACCCCTCGGCGCCGGCCGGGCCGGTCCTCGGGGTGACTTCGGCCGGGTCAGCACCGCGGCCCCGGTCGCGTCCTCCGGCACCGGGGCGTATCCGGCCGCACGCAGGGCCTCCAGCACCCGGGCAGTGGAATGCGGGCTGGCCAGCACCGTGGGGGCCAACCGGCGTAGGGACAGGGAGACGAGTCGCCGGTCGGTGAACGCCTCGCTCATCAATGCTTCGTCGTCACCCCGCACGTAGGCGCCGGCGCTGCCCACCCGCAGCCCGCCGTGGCGGCGCGCCACATCGTCGACCAGGTACTCGAGCGTCTGCGGCAACGTGGTGCGGGATCGGCGACGGAACAGATCGTGGATGTCCGCCGCGGTGTAGCCAGCGTCCAGGGCCCGCCGGACGCTGTCTGGAGTGACCCGGTAGACGGTCGCCCCGCCCCGCGATTCCGGATCCGCGACCAGGGCGAGTTCGCTGGCCAGTTCAGATTCGGGTGGACCGGGTACCACGACGGTCAGGTCCGCCTGGATGAGCATGTGGTCCACCGGAGCGGGCAGTAGCGCGTCGAGCGTGCTGACCAACTGGTCTGGGGGCTGACCGTTGCGGGCGCGGATGCCCAAGGGGTCCGCGTCGGGATCGGGTTGCGACTCGGACAGGACAACCCGGCCGTACGAGGTAAGGGTGTCGAGGCCGGTGACGCCGATCGCGGCCGCTTCGGCCAGGGTCGCCCGGGCCAGGCCCGGTGGCCCGGTGACGGAGTGGGCCCGGCTCATCCGGCGCGGTGTCTGCCAGGCCAGCCGCTCGATCACCGCGTCCGCCGAGGCGCTGGTGGCGTCCGGCAGCTCGGCCAGCACCTGCAGGGCCGCCCGCCGTACGACCGGCGCGCTGAGCCGGCTGGCCTCGTGCGACAGGGCGCTGATCGGCCGGTCCTTCTCGTCGCGCTGGCCGACCATGGCCGGCGCCCGGGTCATCGACAACCAGGTGCGGGCCAGCAGTGCCCAGCGACGGGCCAGGCTGGCCGTACGCCAGGTGTCGTACGCCGGTGTGGGCAACCATTCCATGTCCGCGTTGCGGCCCGCGTTCTCGTTGTAGGTGAGCAGGCCAGCGGCGTACGCGATCTCGAGGAGCAGTGCGGCCACGTTTTCGGTGACCCCGGCCTCGCGGGCCAGCCGGCGTAGTTCCCTGACCCCGAGTCCGAACGAGCGCAGCACCGGTGCCGGGGTCTCGGCCAGGGCGGTGAGCAGGGCGTCCAGATGTCGAACGGCGTCCAGCGCCTGCCCCGCACCGGCCGAGTCGGCGCCGGCACGGACCGGGCCGGCCACCTCCGGCGGCTGCGGATGCAGAAGACCCAGCGGACCGGTCTCCCGGCGCAGGACGATGCCGATCTCGCGAGGGAGTTCGACCATGTCGTCGGCGATGACGGCGAGCAGATGGTGCTCGACGAGCCAGCGCACCGGCGAATCCTCAGCGCGCAGGCTGGCCCGTTGAACCGACCCGACCGGCGGCCCCGCGGCCAGGCGGTCGAGGACCGCGCGGGCCTCGGGCGTTGCGCTGAGCAACGTGCGGCGTAGGCCGGCCGCGTCATCGACCAGTTCGGCCACCTCGACACTCAACTCATCCGCCGGCCGACCGAGCCCGGCCGGATAGGGCGAGCTGAGTTCGTCGATGGCGCTGACCAGGTGCACCGGTCCGTCGTGGCCGAAGACCAGGAACCGGGCCCGGAGCCGATCGATGGCCGATCGGACCGCCGCCGGCGGCACGCCTGCCTCGGTGGTCAGCGTGAGCAACCGGTCGACCGAGGCGGCACCGGTCTCGTCCCGGACCAGCCGCAAGCCGTCCAGGACTTCGAGCGTGAACCGGTCGAGAGTGTCCAACGAGCGCACCACGGACACCCGCGACTGGGCCCGGGCGGCCAGCGCGGAAATGTCCGTAGGGACCGGAACGACCAGATCGGGGCGCAGTTGCAGGAACGCCCCCAACCCGTCATCGGGGAGGGCGCGGAGGTGCTCGGCGAGTTTGCTGGTCATCGTCTGTCAACGCTATCCGGCCCAGGGACGAGACGTGGATCGTCGCGTCGGCTATGGAAGACTGGATGAGGGGCTGGGAGTGCTGGGGAAACCGACCAGTGCCGGCTGTCCCGGCCGGAAACTCACAGCACCTCGGCGGCGAGAACAGTTGACAGTGTGGCGAACACCACACGATCCGGAGGTCGAGATCATGGCCAAACCAGAACGCAGCCAACGGCAACCGAAGAGTCGGTCGAGAGTGGTGAAGCCTGGGCGACTGCCGGTGAGCGAGTTCGCTTTCGACCGGCCCGGAGCAGCCTCCCCATTCGGTGACGATGTCACCTTTCCGGTGCCGACGGAGCACCTGACGTATGAGCACCCGCAGTCGATCAAATTTCCGCCCCCGCCCGAGCGGGAGCACCACGAGCGGTCCTGATACCTGAGTTTCCCGACTACCCGGATCCCGGCGGCCCCACGGACCGCCGGGATCCTTTTCGATGAACCCCCGCGGCCCCGCAGCGACCAGCCGAGCGGAGCGAGGCCAGAATAGCCGGGTGGAATCCCTCGTGGTTGGCTTTGATCTGGACCTGACCTTGATCGACAGCCGGCATGGGATCGGCGCGACCTACCGGGCGCTCAGTGCCCGTACCGGTGTCTTCATCGACGCCGACGCGATCCTGCGGCGGCTGGGCGGACCGATCGAGGTGGAACTGGCTGCGTACTTCCCGGCCGAGCGAGTGCCAGAACTCGCCGAGGAGTTTCGCCGGATCTATCCCGAATTCGCGGTGCCCTGCTCGCCGGCCCTCCCCGGGGCGGCCATCTCGTTCGACGCGGTGCGCCGGCACGAGGGCCAGATCGTGGTGATCACCGGCAAGTTCGAGGCAAACGCCCGGCGCCACCTCAGCCACCTGGGGCTGGCCGCGGACGCTGTGGTCGGCATGGTGTGGGCCGCCGACAAGGCCGAGGCGATGCTGGCCCACGGCACGCACATCTACGTGGGCGACCATCCGGCCGACATGACCGCGGCCCGGATGACCCCGTCGACCATGGCGGTCGGTGTGCTGACAGGCGACCATGATGAGGTCGAACTGCGAGACGCCGGGGCCGTGGTGGTTCTGCCCGACCTTTCCGAATTTCCAGACTGGCTGGACGACTACCGTGCGGCCGCACGCATCTCGGTTGGGTTGGGCGGTACCGATCGCTAGCCTTATGGGGTTGGTTTCCTTTTTGGTGAACTGAGTGAGAGGTCAACGGTGCCCACGGGTCGCGTGAAGTGGTACGAGAAGGACAAGGGGTTCGGGTTTCTCACCAATGACGACGGCGGCGACGTCTTCGTCCACAAGGCCGCGCTCCCGTCCGGTGTCGACGACCTCAAGGCTGGCCAGCGGGTCGAGTTCGGCATCGTGGACAGCCGGAAGGGGTCCCAGGCGCTCTCGTTGAAGTTGATCGAGGCGCCGCCCTCGGTGGCTGAGCTGCGTCGCCGGCCGGCCGAGGAACTGCACGGCCTGATCGAAGACATGGTCAAGGTGCTTGAAGCCAAGGTGATGCCCGACCTGCGGCGAAACCGTTTCCCCGACAAGAAGACCGCCCAGACCGCGGCCCAGCTCATGCACGCTGTGGCCCGCGAACTCGAGATCTGATCTTCCGGCGATCCCGGGCCGGCGACGAGGGGCGTCGGTTTCGGGATCGCTGCGATGGGTCCGCGGAAGGGTGTGTGCGGGCTTGGGGTCGCGGGCGAACGAACGAGGTTTGGGGGACCGTTTCAGCGCGGTGTGAGGTTGCCCGGGCGCGACGGGGGGGACCAGGTGCTCGGCCGCCGCCCGGTCCAGCAGCGCGTCGGGCCGCGGCGTAACCCTCCGACCCCAGGTCCTCGGTGAACGAGTTGACGTACAGCCCGATGTGCTGGTCCACCACGGATTGTTCCATCTCCTGTGCGTGGGCGAGCACGTAGTCCCGGCTCGCCGACGGATCAGCCCAGGCCTGGCGGACCGAGGCGCGCACCCAGCCGGCCGCGTCGGCCGCGTCGACCACGCCACGGCGGGCCAGGATGGCACCGAGGGGAATGGGCAGGCCGGTGTCGCGCTCCCACCATTCGCCCAGATCGACCAGCGCGCGTAGGCCGTACCGGGGGTAGGTGAACCGGGCCTCGTGGATGACCAGGCCGGCGTCGAACCGGCCCGCGGCCACCGCCGGCATGATCTCCGCGAACGGCACCACGGTCACCGACGCCGGCGGCGCGCCAGCCGACCAGAGACGCATCAGCAGGTAGGCGGTGGTGCGGTCACCCGGTACCGCGACGTGCTTGCCTTCCAGACTGCCTCCGGCGCCGCCCGCGCCGGTCGCGTCGTGCCCGACCAGCACCAGGGGACCGCAGCCTCGCCCCAGGGCGCCGCCGCAGGGCAGCAACTCGTACGAGTCGAGCAGCCACGGCAGAGCCGCATAGCTGACTTTGACCAGATCGAACTCACCGGCCGCGGCGGCGGTGTTGGTGACATCCACGTCGGCGTAGGTGACGTCCATCGCGGGCGCTCCCGGCACCAGGCCGTGGGCCAATGCGTGGAAGACGAAGGTGTCATTGGGGCAGGGCGAGAAGGCGAGACTCAGACTCACCCGTCGCAGGCTACTCGTGCGGCCCGGTCAGGCTTTCGCCGGCTGCAGCGCGGTGGTCAACATGCCCGCGGCGAACTCCAGCGCCTGCAGGGCGTCGCCCAGTCGCCAGCCGGCCCGGTCGCGCGGCCCGACCAGATTCGAGATGGTGCGCAGTTCGAGGAAGGCGACGCCGGCCTGCCCGGCCGCGGTGGCCACGCCGAAGCCTTCCATCGCCTCGGCCACCGCGTTGGGGTGCCGGGCGCGCATGGCCAGGGTGGACTCCGCCCTACCGGTCACTGTGGACACCGTGAGTACGTCGCCCACCACCGCGTCGGGCAGGGCGGCGCGCAACAGTCCCAGGGCGGGCCTGTCAACGTCTACTATGGACGATCCGAAACCGAGTTCGTCGACACTCAGGAAACCGATTGGTGAGTCGGCGCCCAGGTCGGCGGCGATGCTGCGACTGGCCAGCACGGTGCCACCGACCGCCACGCTGGGCGCGAAGCCGCCGCCGATCCCCGCGGAGATCACCAACGTGAAGGGGAAATTGGTGAGGTCGGCGATGGTGAGCAGCCGCCCCGTCGCGGCGGCCGCCGCGGCCGGTCCGACCCCGCCGGCACACACGACGACCGGCGCCCGCCCGGCCAGTTGGTCCGCCGTGCCGTCGCCGCCGGGCCCCAGACCGCCCGGCCCCAGACCGCCCAGCCCCAAACCACGCAGTACGGCCTGTTCCTCGGCGGGCACCGCGGTGACCACGAGCAGTCGGGGCAACCGGCGTAAGCGTTCCCGGAGCCTCACCGCGGGTCGCCGATGCCGGCGTCGGGCGGCGAGGGCCGGAAGATGTGGTAGCCCGGGGGAGCCTCGTCGTCGGGAGCGGTTGCCGGCGCGGGCACCGTGGCGGCGCCCTGCGTCATCGCCCCGGTCGGGGTTGTCATGACGCCGGCGTGGGCCGGTGTGGCGACCCTGGGAGGGTGAGTCATGGGCGGCTCGCCGGAGCGCGCTGGCGCAACGGTGTCCGCGGTCGCCTGGCCGGTCAGGACCTCGGCCCGCAGCCGCCAGGCCACCACCCCACCCCGGCCGGTCGCCACCAGGATCGCCGCGGTGGCGACGGCCACGCCCACGCGGCCGGTGACCGGAATGAGCCCGATCGCGCCGCCGGCCACCCAGGCCAGCATCAGTAACGTTTCGGAGTGGGCGAAGGCACTCGCCCGTACGGTCTCGGCAATCCGCTCCTGGATCGAGGCATCGACGGCCAGTTTGGCCAGACCGCTGGCGATCGCGGTGGCCAGGCAGAGCAGCACGAGGGCGCCCAGGGTGAAACCCACACTGGCCCACACCCCGGCCACCGCGACCAGGCCGAAGCCGACCGCCTGCAACCGGACCGGCCGGCGGATGCGCAATCCGGTTCCGATGGCCGTGGACAGGAAGGTCCCCAGCGCGAGGGCCCCGCCGAGCAGAGCCAGGGCCGCCGTGTCGCCGACCGCGATACCCAGGAACCCGGCCGGCAGGTCGTGCTGGCGTACCGCGAAGGCGAGGTACAGCAGCAGGAATCCGTACAGCGCCCGCATGCAGGCGCTGCCGGTCACGACGGCCACGACCAGCCGGCCGGACAGGACCTTGCCGTTGCCGTCGGCGCCGCGGGTGAACGGAAGCCGGAATATCTTCGGCACCTTCTCCGGACGGTCCGAATCGGCCTTCGGCGGAAGATTCAGGGCCACCACGCCGCCGGCGAGGAAGACGAGGCTGGAAAGCCGCAACGGCCATTGCGGGCCGAAGGACACCGCGACCGCGCCGATCAGGGCGGCGATGACGCCGGCCACAGTGCCATAGACGGATGCTCGCGCGCCGGCCTGGGACAGCCCGAGGCCGGGCGGCAGCAGCCGGGGCACCGCCGCGCTGCGGGCCACGCCGTAGGCCCGGGACAGGGCCAGGACGGCGAACGCGGCGGGGTAGAGCCCGAAGCCGAACAGGTTGTCGGCGATGATCCAGGCAAGCAGTGCCCGGCCGAGCATGGTCGCCGCCAACGCGTATCGCCGGCCGTGCCGGAACCGGTCCAGCAACGGACCCACCAGTGGTGCCAGCAAGGCGAACGGAACCATGGTGACCAGCAGGTACAGGGCTACCCGCCCGCGTGCCTCGCCCGCCGGTACGGCAAAGAAGATCGTGCCCGCCAAGCCGATGGTGAGCAGGGTGTCGCCGGCGCACGAGGCCGCGTGCAGGTCGAGCAGGCGCATCATGCCGACGTTGCCGGCCCCGCCGAGATGACGCACGGTGCCCACGTTGCGGCCGACCCACCGCGATGCCTGTCCGGTCCTGGTGGCAGTGACGCGGATCCCGCGGGCGGTGGCGCGGGTGCCCCGCCCGGTGACCCTCAGGATCTTCCCGACATCGCGCAGCACGGACATACCCTTATCCTGACGCATCGGTGGGGCTGTCGTGGAGTCGCTGAACCCAGGGATCCCTCGATCCCGTACGGGGATGGGTTTTGCCATCCCGCGCGCGGCCCAGCGCGGGCATACGGCAAGATAGTGTGGCGTGACCGGTCCCACAGTGGTAAACGCGAAGTCCGCCGCCCCGAAGCTGGACCAGGTCTGCGCGGCCGCTGTCGATCTGGCCCGGGCCGGCCTGGACGACGATCATGTCGGTCCACACCTCGCCGTGGTGGCTGAGGCGGACCGGGTGGTTACCCATTTCTTCGAGTGCACGCTACCCGGTTACCACGGCTGGCGGTGGGCGGTCACGGTCGCCCGGGCGCCCCGCAGTAAGCATGTGACCGTTTCCGAAACCGTATTGCTACCCGGTGAAGACGCGATTCTGGCACCGAGTTGGGTGCCGTGGAACGAGCGGCTGAAGCCGGGCGACCTCGGCGTTGGTGACCTGCTGCCGACCAAGGCGGACGATGACCGGCTGGCGCCGGGCTACGTTCTGTCCGACGATCCGGCGGTGGAAGAGGTCAGCTGGGAACTCGGCCTGGGCCGGCCCCGGGTGATGTCGCGGGAGGGCCGGGCGGAAACCGCCCAACGCTGGTACGACGGGGACCACGGGCCGGAGGCGCCGATCTCCACGGCCGCGCCAGCCAACGCCCGCTGCGGAACGTGCGGCTTCTACCTGCCGCTGGCTGGCTCGCTCCGGCCGGCTTTCGGCGCCTGCGGCAACCTGTTCGCACCGGATGACGGCCGCGTGGTCACCGCCGACCACGGCTGTGGCGCACACTCCGAGGTGTTGCTGGAGACTTCGGCACCGGTCGACGAACTGCCGACGGTGTTCGACGACAACGAGATCGAGTCCGTCGCGGTCAGTCACTCGCCGGGTTCGGTCGAGGACGAGGCGAGTCCCGAGCCGTACGGCCACAGCTGAGGCTGTCGCCGGCATCGCCTGGTGGCGCGCTATTGCCTGTTGGCCGATGGTGCTACCGGCTGCTGGCGCGGTTGCGGCGGCGGATCCGTCGGTTCCGGTCGTGCACGAGCATCAGTGCCAGGCCCGGCAGTCCGACCAGGAACCCGGTCAGGCAGATGATCAGCCATTGCTCGCGGCCCTGTTCGACCAGGCTGTCCCGGAACCCGAGTAGCACCAGGCCGATGACCAGCCAGATGATCATGCCGCCAATCACGAACGGCACCATAGGCAGGTCGAGCGGCGCCAAGTTGCCGGAATTGCCGGACTGTGGCTGCTGGCGGGTGTCATCCTCGGGCACGGCGACCAATCTACGCGCCCGGACCAGTTCTGCCGCGGCCATGCCCCACGCACGGTCCGGATATGGCCCGCATCACGATCAAATTCCGTATTCGTTAGCCATGCTTATTAGTTAAGCTAACGATTGTGATGACCAGGCCCCCGACCGCGCGCCGTGCGTCAGCCGTACAGGTGGCGGTCCTGCTGCGCGAGGCCATCAACCGGGTGAACCGGCGGCTGCGCCAGACCCGTCCGATCGGTGACATCACCGTGGCGCAGGTTTCCGCGTTACAAAGTCTCGACTCCGCGGGTGCGTTGACCGCGGGTGAGCTGGCCGAGGCAGAGCGTGTACAACCGCCGACCATGACCAGGATCGTGGCTCGGCTGGAGGAACGCGGCCTGGTGACCCGGTCCGCGCATCCCACCGATCGGCGGCAGGTGATCCTGTCGCCGTCCCCGCAGGGCCGAGTGCTCATCGGCGAATACCGGCGCAGCCGCGACGAGTGGCTGGCATGTCGACTGTCCAAGCTCTCTGGCGAGGAGCGGGAAACCGTACAACGAGCCGCCGAGATCCTCAACCGGCTCGCCAAAGACTGATCAGCGGTACTGAAGGAGGCGTTCGCCCGTGCGGGCACGATTGGGGACGATGTTCCAATCGCTCACGATTCGCAACTACCGACTCTTCACCACAGGCCAGATCACCAAACTCATCGGTGTCTGGATGCAGTTCACCGCTCAGGACTGGCTGGTCCTGAAGCTGTCCAACAACTCAGCCCAGGCGGTCGGTGTGGTCACCGCCCTGCAGTTCGTACCCGTACTCGCGCTCACCCTCTATGGCGGCAAGCTCGCCGACCGTTATGACAAGCGCCGGATGCTCATTATCGCCAACGGCGCATTCAGCATCCTGGCGCTGGGCCTCGGCCTTCTGGTCATCACCGATTCCGTGACATTGCACTGGGTGTTCGCCTTCGCCTTCGCCATGGGCATCGCCAACGCCATCGAAACGCCGATCCGCCAGGCCTTCGCCGCGGAGATGGTGTCCAAGGAACTGCTGGCCAACGCCCTGTCACTGTCCGCGGCCGCGTTCAACTCCGCCCGGGTGATCGGGCCGGCGCTGGCCGGTGTGGCCATCGCGGCGTTCGACATCGGACCGGTGTTCCTGCTCAACACCTTGACCTATCTGGCGCCGATGGTCGGGCTCATGCGGATGCGCGCGTCCGAACTGCATCGCGCGCCCGCTCCCGCCGCGGACACCCGGATCCGGGAGGGGCTGCGCTACGTGCGGGCCCGTGAGGACCTGTGGCTACCGATGGCGCTTCTGCTGGTGATCGGCCTCGCCGGCTTCAACTTCCAGCTCACCCTGGCCGTGCTGGCGAAGAACGTGTTCCACACGAGCCCGGCCCTGTTCGGCCTGCTGACCACGGCGTTGGCGCTCGGTGCTCTGGGTGGTGCGCTGGCCAGCAGCAGTCGCCGGTCCCGGCCCAGCGTCTGGGTTGTGCTCGGCGCCGGCATCATCTTCGGCGTGTTGGAGATCGTGGTCGGCTTCGCGCCGAACTTCATCACTACCGCGGCGATCCTCGTGCCGACCGGATTCTTCATGATCTTCTTCATGCAGGCGACCAACCAGCGCATCCAGTTGGGCACCGACCCGACCTACCGGGGTCGGGTGATGGCCCTGTTCGTGCTCGTCTTTCTGGGTACGACACCCGTTGGCGCGCCACTCATCGGCTGGCTGATGGAGCACTACGGAGCCAGGCTCGGCATCTGGGCCGGTGGCGTGGTGTCCCTGATCGCCACGTTGGCGGCGCTGGGCTACCAACTTCACCGCAGCGGGGCACGGATCCGGCTACGCCTTCGCCCGCTGCCGAAGCTGTACGTGGTCCCCGCTCCCATTGAGCTCGGCACCCCCGTCCCCGGCACCCCCGTTCCCGGCACCCCCGTCCCCGGCACCCCCGTCCCCGGCACCCTCGCCGCCTGACCCCTCAGTGATCTTGGAACGGATCGTCCGGATAAGCGGACCATCCGTTCCAAGATCGCCGATGTAGTGGGGGTAGCGGAGGGGGGCGGGGAATCGTCGGAGGGGCGTGGGAGGGTGGGGGAATGGATAGCAAGGGACTGTTGGAGTGCTTGGATGGGGATTTCCGGCGGCTGCGCGAGGTTGCCGGCGGGACTGATTTGGCCGCGACGGTGCCGTCGTGCCCGGAGTGGAGTGTGGCCGAACTGGTCCGGCATGTGGCCCACGTGTACCTGCACAAAGTGGAGTGCATGCGGTTGGGTACCCATCCCGAGCCGTGGCCGCCGGCCGGTCTCGACGAAGAGGAGCCGCTGGCGTTGCTCGACCGCGCCTACGCCGCGCTGACCGCGGAGTTCACCGCACGAGACGCCACCTCGCCGGCCTTCACGTGGTACGGGCCGGACCAGACGGTCGGCTTCTGGATCCGCCGGATGGCCCAGGAGACCGTTGTGCACCGGGTCGATACCGAGTTGGGTGCTGGGGTGCCGATCGCCCCGATCGACCCCGAGCTCGCGGTGGACGGCATCGACGAGTTCCTGGTCGCGTTCGTCGAGTACGGATCGGTCACCTGGCCGGAGGAGTTCGCGCCGCTGCTCGCCGTCGCCGATGGTCGGGCCGTGCGGGTACGTACAGCAGACGCGGCCTGGCTGCTCAGGCTCACCCCGGATCGCGTCGAGGTGTCGCAGTCGTCCGATGTGGACGCCGCGGCCGAGGTGACCGGTGCACCGGTGGAGTTGCTGTTGTGGCTGTGGAACCGTGGCGGCGAGCAGGCCGTCGCGACCACCGGTGACGCCGACCTGGTGGCGTACCTGCGCCCGGTGCTGGCGGCTGCGAGCGGATGATCGACGGCGCGACCCGGCGGCTGTTCGTGGGCGTGTTCCCGCCGGCCGCCGCCGTGGCACATCTCGGGCGGGCCGTGGACGCGCTGGAGCTCAGCCAGAGCGAGAACGCCGCCGCGGCGCTGACCGCGCGCGACGGTTGGCACCTGACACTGGCCTTCCTCGGCCCAGTGCCCGTTGACCACCTCGCCGCCGCTGCCGCCGCCATCGACCGTGCCGCCGCTGACTGTGCCGGGGTCGGCCACGCCGCCGACCGTGCCGCCGCCGACCGTGCCGCCGCCGACTGTGCCGGGGTCGGGCACGCCGCTGAGGTTGATGACGCGCAATGGCGAGCGGACCACGCGGGTGTTGTGGTGCGATTGGCGGGCGCGGGCACGTTCGGTGGCGGGCACCGCCAGATCCTGTGGGTGGGGGTCAACGGCGATGTCACTGGTCTGCGGCAGTTGGCGGAAACCGTCCGGCGCGAGCTGGCCGCGGTCGGGCTGGCTACTGACGGTCGGGACTTCCGAGCGCACCTGACCATCACCCGACCGGGCGTACCGCTGTCGCCGGAGCAGATCGACGCGGACCTGGCTCGACTGTCCCACTACGAGGGGCCACAGTGGACGGTTGCAGAACTCTGCCTGGTGGCCAGCGAACCCGCGCAGACCGCAGCCGGTCGCCGATCGCGCTACACCACCCTGCACCGCGGGCGGCTGTCTGAATCCTGGTGAGAACGCCGGTCCGGCGCACTCTCACCAGGATGGACAGGCGGTTACCACGCCCAGGCTTCGGGGCCGGGGCCGCCGTTGCCGAGCGGCGGGAAGAGGCGGTCGAGAGCGGCGAGCGTTTCGCTGCTGAGGGTCAGGTCGAGGGCCTTGACCGGCCCGTCGAGCTGCTCCATGGTGCGAGGGCCGATGATCGGTGACGTGACGCCCGGGCGGGACAGCAGCCAGGCAAGCGCCACATTGGACGGATCCTCATCGAAGTCGGCGCACAACTTCTCGTACCCCTCGATGGCGGTCCGGTGCTGCTCGAGGGAATCCGATGACCGACCGGAGGAGGAGCGCCCGGCGGTGCCTTCGGCCAACTTGCGTAGCGCCCCGGACAACAGGCCACCGTGCAGCGGTGACCACGGGATGATGCCGATGCCGTACTCGATGGCAGCCGGGATCACCTCGAGTTCCACATGACGGGTGAGCAGGTTGTAGATGCACTGTTCGGAGACCAGGCCGAGGAAGTTGCGCCGCCGGGCCGACTCCTGCGCCAACGCGAGGTGCCAGCCGGCGAAGTTGGACGATCCGACGTAACGCACCTTGCCCTGGCTGACCAGGAGTTGCATGGCCTGCCAGATCTCTTCCCACGGCGTGGTCCGGGAGACGTGATGCATCTGGTAGAGGTCGATGACGTCGGTCTGCAGCCGGCGCAGCGAGTCTTCGCACGCGGTCACGATGTGTCGGGCCGACAGGCCCTGCTGGTTGGGCCAGTCGCCCATCTTGCCGTACACCTTGGTCGCGAGGACGACCTTGTCCCGGCGACCGCCGCCCTGTGCCAACCAGCGCCCGATGATCTGTTCGGTGATGCCTTCGCCTTGCTTCCAGCCGTAGACGTTGGCCGTGTCGAAGAAGTTGATGCCGTGTTCCAGCGCGCGGTCCATGATGGCGAAGCTGTCTGCTTCGTTTGTCTGAGGACCGAAGTTCATGGTGCCGAGACACAGCCGGCTGACAGACAGGCCCGTCCGGCCGAGGTTGGTGTACTCCATGCTCTCGACGTAGTCCGTCATGGACCGGCGCGACCCGGTGTCAGCTGTCCTTGCTCACCGGAGCGGCGCCGAAGAGAACGTCGTCCCAACTCGGTCCGCGCTTGACCGGACGGTCGCGCTCGCCGGGGATCGGCGCGTCGTTGGGGTTGCGTCGTGGCCGGAGCACGGCAAGGGACGGCACCGCGGGCACGTCCATCGCGGTGTCGCGGTCCTCTTCGTAGGTCCACCCGCCCGCCCCGGCGGCGCGGCACCTCGCCGGTCGCCGCCGCGGAAGCCACCGAGCTGGCCGGTGCCTCGACCGGTTCCAGCCGCCGGGTCGGCGGAGTCCCCAGTGGACGTTCCAGAGTGGCCAGCAACGCCTCACGACCAGAACGGATCGGGTCCCGTACCGGTCGCGGGTTCTCCCGTACGCCCGGGTACATCGGTTCGTGCCCACCCCGATCGGGGCGGGGCGCGGCGACTTCGTGCCCGCGGTGCGTTTCCGGACTCGCCTGCTGCGTGCCACAGAGGAAGTGCGCCATGTCGTCCTGCGGCGCGACCACCTGCCGGGCCTTGTCCAGCTCCCAGATCGCGGTGGCGTTCGCCTTTCCGGATGGCCAGGTGGCCACCACGCGCCAGGTTCCGTCGTCGCGGCGGTAGGCGTCCCAGGAGATCTTTTCCAGGTCGACACCGTGTTGGGTCAGCCGGGCGTCCACCACATCGGCAAGGGAAAGGCCCTTGTCGGAAGTCTTCAACCGGGTACGCCGGGCGTGCTGGGCGAGCATGGCCCGCTCCTGCAGCACCGGACCCGCGTAGCGGAGCACCCGGTCCACCGGTACGCCGGCGATGCGGGCGACGTCCTCGGCGGACTCACCGGAGCGGATGCGGGCCTGGATGTCACGGGGCGCCAAGGTCGAGGGCGAGTCATTGATGACACCGTCACGCGTGCCGGTAGGCCGGTCGCTGCGCATCATCGCGGCGACCCGATCGTCGATCGGCAGCGTGAGTAGGCGCCCGACCTCGTCCGCGAGCACGAGCGCCTGGCCGTCCTCCGAGAGGGCGACGAAGCGAACCGGCCGCATGGTGGTTGCCTCCGTCCTCGTGCGGCGGGAATTCGAACTCCGCGCCGCTGGACGGCACCGCGGACCGAATCCAAAGCCGCTGTCACCGGCGCGCACATCAGCGCCCCGGGACACGGTACGCCGAACGTGCCACAGATGGGAGACCGGCGCGCCGGACCGGACGTTTCACCCAGGTCGGTGTGGCCGCCATGCGCTGGCTAGTGTGGGCTCCGCGGTGACCTGGGGAGGGAGGCGAGCGTGGCTGTCAGTGTACGCGCGTTGGAGTCGACCGATGGGATGAAAATCCTCGCTATCTACGCGGAAGCCATTAAAGGTGCGCATGCCACATTCGACGTGAACGTGCCAACGTGGACGGAGTGGAACCGGGCGCACCTGCCGATGCACCGGTTCGTCGCCGAAGACGGCAAGAAGATCCTCGGCTGGACCGCGTTGTCGAAGTTCTCCGAACGCCGCGAGTACGCCGGCATCGTCGAATGCCACACCTTCGTACGCGCGGACGGGCAGCGCAGGGGCGTGGGCACGACGCTGCTCACAGCCCTGATCGCGGCCACCGAGGGGCAAGGTCTGTGGACGCTGCAGGCGCACATCTTCCCGGAGAACGAAGCCGCCTTGGCGCTGCACGCCAAGGTCGGCTTCGAGGTGGTCGGTACCCGTGCGCGGATGGGCCGCCACCGCGGTCGGTGGCGCGACGTCCTTCTTCTCGAACGCCGCTCCGCCGCGGTTGCCTGACCCGCCGCCCGCCGCCCGCCGCCAGACGGTCAGACGGTCCGGCTCAGGACGTAGTCGATGCAGCCGGTGAGGGCTTCCACGTCGGCCGGGTCGATGGTGGGGAACAGCGCCACCCGCAACTGGTTGCGACCCAGCTTGCGGTAGGGCTCGGTGTCGACGATGCCGTTGGCCCGCAGTGTCCTGGCCAGTGCGGCGGCGTCCACGGACGGGTCGAAGTCGATCGTCGCGACGACCGGCGAGCGGTTCGCCGGGTCAGACACGTAAGGGCTCGCCAGCGGGCTGCGCTCGGCCCAGCCGTAAAGCACGCTGGCGCTTTCCGCGCTGCGCTTCGCCGCCCAGGACAGGCCACCGTTGGCCAGCATCCAGTCGGTCTGTTCGGCGGCGAGGAAGATGGTGGCCAGCGCAGGGGTGTTGTAGGTCTGTTCCAGCCGGCTCTGTTCCACCGCGGTGGCGAGGTCGAGGAACGCCGGCACCCATCGGCCGCTGGACCTGATGTCATCGATCCGGGCGAGTGCGGCCGGCGACATGACGGCCAGCCAGATCCCGCCGTCCGAGCCGAACGCCTTCTGCGGAGCGAAGTAGTAGACGTCGGTCTGGTTGAGATCGACCTCCACCGCGCCGGCCGCCGAGGTCGCGTCGGTCAGCAGCAGCGCACCGGAATCCGCGCCCTCCACCCGCCGTACCGGCACGATGACACCGGTCGACGTCTCGTTCTGTGGGATGCCGTAGGCGTCCACGCCGGCCTCGGCCACCAGCGTGGCCGTGCTACCGGGGTCGCCCTTGCGGATCGTCGGTTCGCCCAGGAACGGTGCCTGCTTGGCCGCGGTGGCGAACTTGGCCCCGAACTCGCCGAAGGTGGCGAACTGGGCCCGGTCCCGGATCAACCCGAACGTGGCCGCGTCCCAGAACGCGGTGGTACCGCCGTTGGACAGCACGACCTCGTAGCCGGCCGGCGCGCCCAGCAGTTCGGCGATGCCCCGGCGCAACCGGGCCACCTGGTCCCTCACCGTCTTCTGCCGGTGCGAGGTGCCGAGGTAGCTGACCGCGGCATCGGCCAGCTTGCGGGCCGCCTCCGGGCGGACCTTGCTCGGCCCACAGCCGAACCGGCCGTCAGCGGGTTTCAGTTCCGAGGGGATCTGGATGCTGGGTGCGTCGGCCACGGTGTTGGTTCCTTCCAGAGGCAATGCGCCGGCAGGCGATTCGGACGGCCACGCTGCCGTGAGGCCATCTTTCCACGTGCGGCCGGTTATCCCGGCGGCAGTGGGCAGGCCCGGTCGGCGCGCCCCGTGACCCCCGCCACCCTGCCATCGGACCCGGCCGCCGCGGACCGGATTCCCGCACAGCGCAACCGCGGACCGAATTCCCGCACAGCCAACCACGAACAGCACCCACTGTGGCGTTCGCTACACGATCCTGGGAGGGGATGGTGTGAGCGGTTAGATAAGGGAGTGATGGATACACCGGAGGTTGATGTATCCGCGATGCGGCACGAGTACGCCCGGGTCGGCCTGGCCGAGGGCGACCTCGAGGCGACGTGGCTGCGACAGTTCAACCGGTGGCTGCGCGATGTCGTGGCCGCCGCGATAGCCGAACCCAACGCCATGATCCTGGCCACCGCGGACCCGGACGGCCGGCCGAGCGCCCGTACCGTGCTGTGTAAGGGCGTGGACGAGCGCGGCTTCGTGTTCTTCACCAACCTGACCTCGCGGAAGGCCACCGAGGCGGCCGCCAACCCGTACGTGAGCCTGGTCTTCGCATGGCACCCGGTCGGGCGTCAGGTGGTGGTGCGCGGCCGGGTGGAGCAGATCGAGCGGGCCGACGACCGAGGCGTATTTCGCCTCCCGGCCGCGGGATTCGCAGTTCGGTGCGTGGGCCAGCCCGCAGTCACAGGTGGTCGCCGGCCGGGAAGTACTGGATGACGCGATGGCCGCGGTGCGGCGGCGCTTCGGCGACGATATCCCGCCCGCGCCGCCGCATTGGGGCGGCCTGCGCGTGGTGCCCGATACGGTCGAGTTCTGGCAGGGCCGGGCCGGCCGGCTGCACGACCGCCTCCAGTTCCGCCGGGACCAGCAGTCGCAGGGCAACGAGGTGTGGGTCGTCGAGCGGCTCGGTCCATGAGCGCGCGCCCCGGTTCCAGTCAACGCGGATCAGACCAGTCCGAGGTCCCGCCATCGCCGGACCAGTCCGTGCCACGTGTGCCAAGACAGCTCGCGCCGGCCCGTACTCGCCACCAAACCAACTCCCGACGGCGGCCCGGTCCGCCGGTTCCTTCGCCGCTACGCCGTGGACACCCGGCCGCTGCGGCATACGGCGTACCGGCGGCTGTTCATCGGCTACGCCGTGTCCAAGTTCGGCTTCCAGTTCACCGCCGTGGCCGTGCCGGTGCAGATGTACAGCCTGACGCGCTCGTCGCTGTGGGTCGGCCTGCTGGGTGTGGCGGGCCTGGTGCCGCTGGTGTTCTTCGGCGTCTGGGGTGGCGCGGTCTCGGACGCGGTGGACCGGCGCAAGCTGCTGCTCTGGGCGTCGGTGTTGATGTGGGCGACCACTTTGGGGTTGCTCGTCCACGCGTTGTCGGGCCTCGGCAACCCGGTGGTGTTGCTCGTTCTGGTCGCGCTGCAGGCCGTCGCGTTCGCACTCAGTGCGCCCACCCGCCAGTCGATCATTCCTAGGCTGGTCAGTGCCGGCGAACTGCCGGCGGCGAACACCCTCAGTACGACGATGTTCAACGCGGCGATGGTCGCCGGCCCGCTGTGTGCGGCCGTGGTCATGGCGAAGTTCGGCGTCGGTGCGGCGTATCTGGTGGACGCGGCCGCCTTCACGGTCGCCCTCTGGGCCACGTTTGCCCTGCCGTCCATGCCGCCCGCGGTGGCCGCCGCGGGTCGGCGGTTGGCCGGCTGGCGCGAGGTCAGCGAAGGGCTGCGCTACATCGCCGCGACGCCGGTGCTGTGGCTGTCCTTCGCGATCGACATCGCGGCGATGGTGTTGGCCATGCCGAGATCGCTGTTTCCGGAGGTCGCCGAGGAGCGTTTCGGCGAGGGGGCGATCGGCTGGCTCTATGCCGCCATCGCGATCGGGTCGGTGTTGGCCGGGATCAGTTCCGGCTGGATCGGCCGGGTACGGCGGCAGGGCGTGGCCCTGGTGGTCGCGGTGGCCGGCTGGGGGGTGGCCGTGGCGCTGGCCGGCCTGGCTCACTCACTGCTACTGGTGGTGCTGTTCCTGGCCCTGGCCGGCGCGGCCGACCTGGTCAGCGCGGTCTACCGGCAGACGATCTTGCAGACCTACGCCCCGGACGGTCTGCAGGGGCGGATGCAGGGCGTGTTCATGGCCGTCGTCGCGGGCGGGCCGAGGCTCGGTGACCTGCGTGCCGGCGCGACGGCGGCGGTCGCCGGCCCTACCGTGTCATGGGTGGGTGGCGGCATCGCGGCGGCTGTCGTGGCGGTCGTTCTCGTCGCGGCGTTCCCGGCGTTGGTCCGCTACACGCCGCGGGCGCAGACCGGCTAGGGTCGCGTGACAGCACAGGCACCGTCAATGGGTGCGTCCGGCGGTGGGGAGACATCTGGATGTCCAAAGGGGGCGGCATGGGGGCGGTTGCATCTGGAACGCAGTGGACCATCACCTCGGGTGATCATGAAGCGGTGATCGTCGAGGTGGGCGGCGGCCTGCGCAGCTATCAGGTGGCCGGCGTGGACGTGGTCGACGGATATGCGGCAGACGAGATCACCCCGGCCTCGCACGGACAGATCCTGGCCCCTTGGCCAAACCGTATCCGGGATGGCAAGTACTCCTTTGGCGGCGGGTCGTATCAGCTCACGTTGACCGAGCCGGCCCGGCACAACGCCATTCATGGCCTGGTCAACTGGGCGCGCTGGCACCTGGTCGAAGCAGGCCACCGATACGGTGACCATCGCCTACGACCTGCCGCCGCTGCCCGGCTATCCGTGGGCGTTGGCGTTGCGGAGCACCTGGACGGTGGACGAGCACGGTCTGCGGGCCGAGCACCGGGTTGTCAACGAATCAGCCACGCCCTGCCCGTTCGGCTTTTCCGTGCACCCGTACGTGGTTGTGCCCGGCGTACCGGTGTCCGAGTTGTCCGCGCATGTGCCGGCCCGTAGCCGGTTGCTGGTTGATGGCCGGTTGCTGCCGATCGGCGCGGCCCGGGTGGCCGGCACCGAGTTCGACTTCACCGAGCCGCGCAAGGTGGGCGACCTGGAACTGGACACGGCCTTCGGCAACGTCATGCCCGGCCCGGACGGCGGGTCGGCGGTGACCGTGACCGCGGCGGACGGGCGCGGGGTGAAGGTGTGGGCGGACGCCGCGTTCGGATGGTGGCAGCTGTTCACCAGTGACACGCTGCCCGGTGCCCGGCATCGTCGCGCCATCGCGATCGAGCCGATGACCTGCCCACCGGACGCGTTCCGGTCCGGCCGCGACCTGCTCAGCCTGGAGCCCGACCAACCCTGGCAGGCAACCTGGGGGATCACGCCCCTGTAGTCTTCCGTCCTCCGGCCGAACAAAGGGTCGGGGAAGCGCAGGGAGGAATCATGGAATTTTCCGAAGTGGTGCGCCGCCGGCGGATGGTACGCAACTACGACCCCGACCGGCCGGTGCCGGCAGAGGTGCGGGAGCGGTTGCTGGAGCATGCGATCCGGGCACCGTCGGCCGGTTTCTCTCAGGGCTGGGGATTTCTGGTGCTGGACCAGCCCGCTGATCTGGAACGGTTCTGGCGTGCGGCCACCCCGGAGACCGACGTCTGGCAGCAATGGCTGGTCAGGATGCGCACCGCGCCCCTGGTGATCGTGCCGCACTCGAACAAGTCGGTGTACCTGGACCGGTATGCGCAGGATGACAAGGGCTGGAAGGACCGGGACGAGAACCGCTGGCCGGTGCCGTACTGGGACATCGACACCGGGTTCGCCAGCCTGCTGATGCTGCTGACCGCGGTCGACGAAGGGCTCGGCGCGTGCTTCTTCGGGATTCCGCCGGAGCGGATGGCGAGCTATCGTGCGGAGTTCGGCGTGCCGGAGGAGTACACCCCGATCGGTGCGGTGAGCGTGGGCTACCGCGCGCCCGACCACCGTTCCGGATCGCTGAAGCGTGGCCGCAAGCCGGTGGACGAAGTGGTCCATCGCGGGCAGTGGTCGATGTAAGACAGGGTTACTGGTCCGGGGTGGCTAGGCTGAGCCCAGTGCGCCGAGGGAGGGAGGCGAATCGTGATTTTCAGAGAAGTCCAGGATGGTAAGCCGTACCCCGAACACGGGATGAGCATGAAGCAATGGGCGGAGATTCCCCCGCGTCCAGTGCGCCTGGACCAGCTCATCACCACCAAACGCGAGCTGGGTCTCGATCGCCTCCTGGCCGAGGACTCGACCTTCTACGGCGACCTGTTCCCGCACGTGGTGGAGTGGGAGGGCAAGCTCTACCTGGAGGACGGCGTGCACCGGGCCCTGCGGGCGGCCCTGCAGCAGCGCACCAGCATCCATGCCCGCGTCCATGTCGTGACTGACGGGGTCATAGATTAGCCGCATGGCTACCGCACCCGGCCCGCTGGAAATGCTCGCGCTGGACACGCTGCTGAGCGAGGAAGAACTCGCCATCCGCGATCTGGTGCGCACCGTGGTGGACGAGCAGGTACGCCCGCACATCGGCCAGTGGTTCGAGGATGGTGCGGCACCCACCCGGGAACTGGCCAAGCGGTTCGGTGCCCTGGGCCTGCTGGGCATGCACCTGCGGGGCTACGGCTGCCTCGGGGCGTCGGCGGTCAGCTACGGGCTGGCCTGCATGGAGCTCGAGGCTGGTGACTCCGGCCTGCGTAGCCTGGTCAGCGTGCAGGGCTCGCTGGCCATGTATGCGATCTGGCGGTACGGCAGCGAGGAACAGAAGCAACGGTGGTTGCCCGAGATGGCCACCGGCGACGCGATCGGCTGCTTCGGCCTGACCGAGCCGGATCATGGTTCCGATCCGGCCTCGATGAAGACCCGGGCCGAGCCGGATGGTGATGGCTGGATCCTGCGCGGCACGAAAATGTGGATCACCAATGCGCCGGTGGCCGACGTGTCGGTGATCTGGGCCCGTACCGAGCAGGGCGTGCGTGGCTTTGCGGTGCCGATGAGCGCGCCGGGCGTGACCGTCAACGAGATCAGGCACAAGTTGTCCCTGCGCGCCTCGTCCACCGGCGAGATCGTGCTGGACGATGTGCGACTACCGGCGCGACGCGCTCCTGCCCGGTGCGATCGGCCTGAAGGCGCCGTTGTCGTGCCTGACTGAGGCCCGCTACGGCATCGCCTGGGGTGCCCTCGGTGCCGCCCGCGACTGCCTCGAGGTCGCGATCGGCTATGCCCGATCTCGCGAGCAGTTCGACCGTCCCATCGCCGGTTTCCAGCTCACCCAGGCCAAGCTGGCCGACATGGCTCTGGAACTGCAGAAGGGCTTTCTGCTCGCGTTGCACCTCGGCCGACTGAATGACGGCGGCACACTTCGCCCGGAGCAGGTCAGCGTGGGCAAGTTGAACAACGTACGGGAGGCGATCGCCATTGCTCGGCAGTGTCGCACCATCCTCGGCGCCAACGGCATCAGCCTGGAGTATCCGGTGCTGCGGCATGCGAACAACCTGGAAAGCGTGCTGACCTACGAAGGTACGTCCGAGATCCACCAGCTGGTGATCGGCCAGCAACTGACCGGTGTGTCAGCGTTCGTCTAGCAGCGTGCACGGTCTGGTCCACGGGCGATCCTTTGTGGACTGCACGCGCAGGTTCTCTTTGTCAATCTCGCGATCGGCGGGAGAACAGTACGTCCGTGGACCATCGGGCGAAGCCCAGGTTCTGGTATAGCGCGATGGCCCGCGGATTGGACTCGTCCACGTACAGCATGACCTGATCGAGCCCGCGGCCGCGCAGGTAGCGCAGGCCGGCCGTGGTGAGAGCGGTGCCGAGCCCGGTGCCGAGCCCGGTGCCGGGCCTGGTGCCGTGGCCGGCCGGGTCGACGCCGAGCACGTACACCTCGCCGATCGGATGGTGGCCATGTTCCGCGCCGCTGCCGCCGTGCACCTTGGTCCAATGGAAACCGGCCAGGCTGTTGTCGCTGTCTCGGACCGCCAGCAGGAAGCCGTCCGCGTCGAACCACGGTTCCGCCAGCCGGGCGGCCAGGTCCGCCTGGGTCCAGCCGCCCTGGTCGGGCAGATCGGCGAAGGCGCGGGCATTCAGCTCCAGCCAGGCCGCGTCATCCTGGCCTGGACGGAATGCGCGCAGATGAATGCCGGGCGGCAGGGCGCGGTCGGGCACGGCCTCGTTGAGCGGGCGACGCATCTGCCAGAGCACCCGGGACCGGATGAAACCGAGTGACAACGCCAAAGCGCTGGCCGACGGATGGTCCCCGTGCGCCCAGAGCCTCAACCGGCCGGCCGGGTCGCGCTCCTCGGCCACCTCGATCGCGGCCAGGACAAGAGCCCGGCCGAGACCATGGCGGCGATGCAGTGGATGCACGCACAGTTCGGCCGATGGACCTTCCACCAGGTCGGTGGTGTCCACATGGGCATAGCCCACCAGGTGACCATCGGCCCGGGCGAGCAGATGTACGTCGCCGCCGGCCGCCAGGTGCAGCGTGACATGTTCGGACAGCGGGTCCGCACCGTCCGCGTCGCCGGCGGCGCGGGTCAGCGCCAGCACATCGGCGACGTCGTCGGCGGACAGTTCGCCCAGCCGACTGTGTTCGTACGACGCAGGTTCCTGCCTGTCGGGTCGCAGCTTCTGGTCAGGCCCGAAAGAAGTCACGTCCGCAACGGTAACGTTGCGGAGCGCGCGACAGGGTCACGGTGCGGGGACGACTGTCCGTTCCCGGATGGGGCCAGATTCCAGCGTGGCTGAGCGTGACGGCGTGTTGTCGGGCAGTTGCCGGCTCGGCGGTACGACGAACTTGTAGCCGACCTGGCGGACCGTACCGATCATCGATTCGTACTCAGAGCCCAACTTCGCCCGCAGCCGGCGGACGTGCACGTCGACGGTCCGGGTGCCGCCGAAGTAGTCGTAGCCCCAGACCTCACGCAGCAACTGGTCCCGGGTGAACACCCGGCCAGGGTGCTGGGCCAGGAACTTCAGCAGCTCGAACTCCTTGTAGGTGAGGTCGAGCGGGCGGCCCTTGAGCTTCGCCGCGTAGGTGTCCGGGTCGATGGTGAGCTCGCCGGCCCGGATGAGGCCGCTGGCCGCCGCGGCGGCGTTGGACAGCCGGCCCAGTGCCAGCCGCAACCGGGCCTCGGCCTCGGACGGGCCCGCGGTGGCCAGGATCATGTCGTCCACGCCCCAGTCCGCGTTCAATGCCACCAGGCCGGATTCGGTGACAACCGCCAGCAGCGGTACGCCGAGCCCGGTCGCGTGCAGCATCCGGCAGGTGGCGCGGGCCTCGGCCAGTTCGGCGCGGGCGTCGATGATGACCACATCGGGACTCGTACCCGCGACCAGAGCGCGCACGTCGCGCGGGGCGGTACGGACTGTGTGGGGCAGCAGGTCGAGGGCCGGCAGTACGCTGCTCGCGCCGTTCGATGTGGTCAGAAGCAGAATTTCCACGGTCACCTCCGTCTGGCGGGCAAGCCGCCCCGGGGCTTAGACCCGGCCGCACTGACGGGTGGACGCATAACACCTTAACCGATTTTTGGGCCTCCTCCGTTCCTCCTGTCGGTTCATGGGACCGAGAATCAGTGAGAAACACCACCGGAAAGAGGGACATTTGCCGTGGTCCGGTATGGCTACAAGACGCGCGGTCTGCCTGCGGATCGCCGCCCACGCTCGAACGCCGGGCGCACGCGCTGGCACCATCAGGGCGTGCTCGCAAGCAGTGGACCGGACGACCGTTATCGCGGTGACCGCCCCGGCGACCCCAGGTCGACCTTCGGGCGTCCGTCGCCAGCGGCCGCGGCGGGCGCACCCGCCGGTGTCGGTCCCGGCGGTCCGGGTGGTCCCGGAGGTCCGGGTGGTCCCGGCGGACCCGGTGGTCCGGCCGGGCCAGGTGGTCCCGGTCGGGTGACCCGGGGCAAGGACCCCCACGGCCGTGGCCGTGGTCCGGACCGGGCCGGACCGAGGAAGAAGCCCACCGGGCGAGGCAAGGAGCCGTCCGAGCCGGTCGTGCCCGTCCGCCGGATGCTGTCGATCGCGATCGCGGGCTTCTCCATCCTGGTCTCCTTCGGCTTGATCATCGCCACCCAGGCCAGTCAGGTCGGCTTCACCGTGGTGATCTTCGGGGCACAGATCTTCTTCGTGCTGGCCTGGACCGTGGCCAGCCGGCCGCCCAGCCCGTGGGTGACCGCGAGCATCGGCGGCCTGACCGCGGCCGCCTCAGCCATCGCCATCAACGTGCCGATTCAGGCTTCGCTGTCGCCGTTGGGATATGTCGTGGCCGGGGCCTTCATCGCCTCCGTGATCGGACAACTGGCGCTGCGCGGCGGCCGGGCCGGTGTGATGGAGTCGCTGGGCGTCACCATGCTGGTGGTCATCGGCGTGAGCGCCCTGGCCGCGTTCGCGGTGTTGTCCCGCCAACCCCTCGGCGATCAGGTACTGCTGGCTTGCCTGGCCGCGGTCGGCATCGGCCTCGCGGTGGCCCGCCTGTGCGACGTGATCGCCCCCACTCCGCGCATCGCCGCCCAGGTCCCCCGCGGCTCGACCGGGGTGATCGCCGGCGCGATGGCCGGCACCGCCGCCGGAGCCGTGGCTGGGCTCTTGGTCGACGGGCTGAGTACCTTTGAAGGCGCCATCGCCGGAATGGCCGCGGTTCTGGTCGCGGTGGTGGTGGACCTGGGTACCGGCTACGCGGAAGCCGGACGCCGCCTGGAAGGCGACGCTCCGTTCATGTGGCTGGCCCGGCACATGCAAGGGCCGCTGGGTGCTTTCGCCTTCGCCGCGCCTGTGTCGTACGTCGTGGGTGTAATCCTTCGGTGACCCGGGTATCGACGGGACGTGATTGACGAAGCCACGAGCGGGGGAATCCGGTTGACCGACGATTCGCACGTTGCTGCCCGAGTGCGGCCCAGGCGATCCCGGCTGGGCACGGTACTGATCTCCCTGTTGGTGATCCTGGCCATCCTTGGTGTCGGGGCCGACCGGGTGGCCGCGCACTACGCGAGTCAGGAACTGCACAAGCGGGTGGCGGCCGAGCTCAGCAACTCGAACGTCGAGTACGACTCGCTGGACGTCGGTGTGGGCGGCTTCCCCTTTCTGACCCAGGTGTACCGCGGCAACTACGACAAGCTCAGTATCGATATGGCCAATGTCCGGCTGCCCGAGGAAGCCGGCCACGGCGCCACACTGCCGAGCCTGCATGTGGTGGCCACCGGCGTCGACGCTGACACCCGGCAGGTGATGGACGGCACAGCCAAGGTGAGGGCCGAGCAGGTCAGCGGCACCGCGGTGGTGTCGTTTTCCACCCTCGAGAAAGCGGTCGACTACTCCGCGTACCGGCTCACCGACGTGAAATTCAGCGAATCGGGCGGTGGCTTGAAGGCGACCGGGAAAGCGATGTTGGGCACGGTGGTGATCCCCATTTCCGCCACGGCTGACATCACCGTTGTCCAGGGTCAGATCCAGATCCACCTTCGTGACCTCGAAGCGGTCAGCCTGCCAGCTCCGCGAATCCTCGCCGAATACCTGACCGGCGTGGCTCAGCAATCGCTGACCGCACAGCTGCCGAAGTTGCCGTTCGGCCTGACCCTTGACCAGGTGTCGGTGGGCTCCGACGGGCTCGCGATCTCCGCCATCGGCCAGAACGTACCGCTGTTGAGCTGACCTGCGCATTCGCCTGGTCCCTGCCCGGAACACGGCGCCGCCGCGGTCCCAGGATCCGGGCAGGCTGTGGCTGACGGTAGTGGTGCTGGTAGCGTGCAGGTCATGGGCACCCTGCTCACCAAGAGGCGCGCGGTCGACCTGTGCCGCGTGGCCGCCTGCCTGTGTCGACGCCCCTAATCTTGGCGGCGTGACGAATCCTGCGCATTGAGTGCGCTTGAGGAATGCCCCGGACGCCCAGCGCCGGGGTGCTTGCGGAAGAGCCCTCCTCATTCCTGGCAATGTCGCCGCCTGCCCGCGCACGCCCCCATCGTCCGTACCCAACCTAATCACCGGTACTTCTGGGGTATCTGTCCATAGATGTCCGCGCAGGAGTCTCGCCTGCCATTCACCACCCGCTAGGAGCATTCATGATGAGTCGTGAGAGCGCACTTGTTTCGGCCGACTGGGCCGAAAAGAACCTCGGCGCCCCGGGCGTCGTCTTCGTCGAGGTCGACGAGGACACCTCCGCCTACGACGCCGCCACATCGCCGGTGCCGTCAAGCTCGACTGGAAGACCGACCTGCAGGACCAGGTCCGCCGGGACTTCGTCAACAAGTCCCAGTTCGAGGCCCTGCTCTCCGAGCGGGGCATCGCCAACGACGACAGCGTGATCCTCTACGGCGGCAACAACAACTGGTTCGCCGCCTACGCGTACTGGTACTTCAAGCTCTACGGCCACGGCGACGTCAAGCTGCTCGACGGCGGTCGCAAGAAGTGGGAGCTGGACAACCGGCCGCTGGTCACCGACGCGGTGTCGCGCCCAGCGACCAGCTACGTCGCGCAGGAGCAGGACATCGTCCATCCGTGCCTTCCGCGACGAGGTGGTCGACGCCATCGGCGTCAAGAACCTGGTCGACGTGCGGCCGCCGGACGAGTTCGCCGGCCGCCTCGTTCGCACCGGCCCACCTGCCGCAGGAGCAGGCGCAGCGGGCCGGCCACATCCCCACCGCCCGTCACGTGCCGTGGTCGAAGGCCGCCAACGAGGACGGCACCTTCAAGTCCGACGACGAGCTGCGCGCGATCTACGGCGCCGCCGGGCTGGACGACCAAGGCGACCATCGCGTACTGCCGCATCGGTGAGCGCTCGTCGCACACCTGGTTCGTCCTGCGCGAGCTGCTCGGCCAGGCGGACGTCAAGAACTACGACGGCTCGTGGACCGAATACGGCTCACTGGTCGGTGTTCCGGTCGCGCTCGGCGATGAGCCCGGGCGAGGCACCGGCCAAATAGGCCCTGACGGCCGACGAGCCCGGGGCGGGAGAGGAAGAGGCATGAGCACGACGACGAGCAGTTTGGGGTGCGGCGCGCCGGAACAGGGCGCTGCGCTGCCCGCGAGCGTCGACCTCGAAAAGGAAACAGTGATCACCGGGGTGGTCCGGTCGGAGACCGGCGACCCGGTCGGCGGCGCGTACGTGCGCCTGCTCGACGCCACTGGTGAGTTCACCGCCGAGGTTGTGACATCGGCGGCGGGCCAGTTCCGGTTCTTCGCCGCCCCCGGCAGGTGGACGCTGCGGGCGTTGTCGCGGGCTGGCAACGGCGATATCGAGATCGCCGCCGACCGGGGCGTCACCGAAGTGGCCGTCGCGGTCGCCGCGGAGTAGGCGCGAGTACACGAACACAACACCGCCCCGGCGTCGAGCGGCGATCCGCTCGACGCCGGGGCCGTGTTGTCTCCTCTGACACAATGTCTGGGTGATGACCCACCCCGCTCCGGTCACCTCACCGCCGGACCGCGCCCGCCGGGACCGGCCCCGCACCTGGCTGATTGCGGGGGTCGTGGTGTGGGTGGTGGTGCTGGCCGCGGGCATCGGGTGGGCGGTGTCCAGGGGCGAGCCGACCGGGCGGGACCAGACCACGGTGGCGCAGGCCTTGCCGGTGGTGGATCGGGCGGTGGCCGAGATTGTCGGCGCGGCCACGATGGACGGCAACGCGGTGGCGGCGATATCTGGTTTCGACCGGGTCGGTGACTGCCGGGTCACCGTGCTACGCCGTGGCGAGCGCTACCAGCGCACGGTGACCGTTGTGGTGACGCCGGGCACCGAGGAGGCGCTGATCGAGCGCGTGGGCGCCCGCCTTCCCCAGGCGTACGGCGTCCATGTCGCGCGCAGCCGGCTGGTCGCGGATGCCGGTTTCTGGGTCCAGGTGACCGGATCGGTGATCTCCAAAGGGCAGGTCCGGTTCGTGGCGGACACCGGCGCCTGCCGGGAGACCGGTCAACTACCGGCCGACGCTGTCAACGATGCTGTCCACGATGAAGGCGCGTCCGCTGCTGGTCGGGCCGAGATCACAAAGGTGCTGGCCCGCCTCTCCCTTACCGCCGCTTCCTGGCGTACCCATCAGGCCAGCTGTCCCGATGGTGCGGCGCTCACCACGGTGGAGGCGGTCAGCGCGGACGGGATCGAACCGGGTGCGTTCGACCAGTTGCTGACCGGGCAGGGCAAGGTAGTGGTGGCCACCCCGGACGCCTTCGCCTACTCCGCCGGCACCAACGCCGTCGCGGTACGCCATGACGCTGACCACGTTGTGATCACGGCGACCCGAGGCTGTCGGTAGACCCAGCGTCAGTAGACCAGCGCCTGCACCCCGTCGGCCACGACCTCTTCCACGAATACCGCGGCCCCCGCGATTCGGATGCCCTCGATCACATCGGCCTGGTTGATGTTACGACGCGCGGCGCATTGTGTGCACAGCGTCACGGTGCCGCCGGCCAGCACACTGGCCAACAAGGTGTCCAATGCGGCGGAGTGCGGCAGCTCGAAGGTCCCGGCCCGACCGGGCAAGGCGAACCAGGCAGATTCCCCGGTCAGCCACAACGAGACAGGTACGCCGGCGGCGACCGCGGTGGCCGCGACGGTGAAAGCCTGAGCACAACGTTCCGGCGCGTCGGCACCGGCAGTTGTCTTGATGACAAGCGACCGTGGCATGTCACCACCCTAAGCAGTCTGACCATAGACTGCACTGATGGTCTCCGAGATCGGCTTCGTGAGTCTTCTGGTAGCGGGCTTCGGTGCCCTGGCCGGCGGACTGGTTTTCCTGGCGGTACGGGTCAGCCGGGGGCGTTCGTGAGCCACGGCGAAGGCGAGAACCCCGAGAGCCGCACGAACTTCGCGAGCGAGGACCCGACCGGGCGCCCGCCATGGCTGGACGCGCCCGTACCGGCGCCGTATCCGTTCGAGGAGACGCACGACCTGCGTACCGGCCCGGACCTGCACCCGTCCCTGCTCGGTCTGTTGCCGTTCATCGGGGTGTGGCGCGGGCGGGGCGGTGGGGAATACCCCACGATCGAATCATTCGAGTACGCCCAGGAGATCCGGATCAGCCATGACGGCCGTCCGTTTCTGTTCTACGAGTCCCGGGCCTGGCTCGTCAAACCCGACGGTGAACCGATCCGGCCGGCCTTCCGCGAGGTCGGCTGGTGGCGGGTGGTGATGGATGGCAACAACGCGACCGATGAGGTGGAGGCGCTGTACGTCTCGCCAACCGGCGTGCAGGAGCTGTACCTCGGGATGATCACCGGGGTGCGGTTGGAGATGTCCACCGACGCGGTGGTGCGCACGGCCACCGCCAAGGAGGTCACCGCGGGGCACCGCCTCTACGGCATCGTCGACCGGGCGCTGCTCTACGCCCAGGACATGGCCGCCACGGGACAACCGTTGACGCCGCATCTGGCCGCGAAACTCGCCCGGGTGGGTGGCTGACCGGGCGGTTCGCCCCGACTGCGGGAGAGCCACCACACATCCGCAGGTATGCCGGCCGCTGGTGGGCCGCCTACGATGGTATTCGTGGCTTTGTCCTCGTCCCTCGCCGCGGAGCTCCGGTCCCGGGGTCTCCGGCTGACCGCGCAGCGCCAACTGGTGCTCGAGGCGGTCTACACGTTGGAGCACGCCACGCCGGACCAGGTGCACTGTGAGGTGGCCAAAACGGCCGCTGGCGTGAATATCACCACCGTCTATCGGACGTTGGAACTCCTCGAGGAACTCGGGCTGATCACGCACGCCCACCTGTCCCACGGCGCACCCACGTACCATGGTGTGACGGAGAACCAACACATGCATCTGGTCTGCCGCGACTGCGGCGCGGTGGTCGAAGCCCCGTCGCAGCTGCTTGCGCCGTTGTCCGGCAAGCTGGAGCGCGAGATGGGCTTCCAGGTGGACGTCGGGCACGTCGCGCTCTTCGGGCGCTGCGCCCACTGCGGGAAGGCCGAATGCGTCGCGAGGCCAGTAATGCTTCGAGAGGCCCAGTAATGCGTCGAGAGGCCCAGTAATGATCAGCACTGCCGGAGCTGTGCCGGTCGAGGCACTCGATCCATCCAATGTGGATGCCGGGGTGGCCGCGCACTACGGCGATCCGATGCGCGAGCAACGCCAGTTGGCGACCAGCGTCGGCCTGGTCGACCGCGGCAACCGCGGGGTGCTCGCCGTGCCGGGCGCCGACCGGTTGACCTGGTTGCACAGCATCACCACCCAGCACCTGCAGCGGTTGGTGCCGATGTCCGGCACCGAACTGCTGGTGCTGTCGCCGCATGGCCACGTTGAGCATCACGCGATGACACTGGACGATGGCACGACCACCTACCTCGATGTCGAACCCGGTACCGCGCCATCGCTGCTGGACTTCCTGAACAAGATGCGTTTCCTGATGCAGGTCGAGCCGGCCGAGGTGACCTCGCAGTGGGCTCTGCTGTCGCTGGTGGGTCCGGACGCGCCGGCGGCCGCGGCGCGGCTTGGCGCTGGCCCACTGGCCGAGCCCGAACTGCTCGCGGTGCCCGGCCCCAAGTTCGCCGCCGGCTCGCTCGCGGCCGCACCGTCGTCACGGTACGCGGTGTCCACACTCGAGCGTGGCGGATACGCGCGGCGCATGTCGTACGGTGTGGACCTGCTGGTGGCGAGGTCGAGTGTGACCGAGGTGGCGTCCACGGTGGATGTACCGGCGGCCGGCCTCTGGGCGTTCGAGGCTCTGCGGGTGGCTGACCGGCGCCCGCGGTTGGGGCTGGACACCGACCATCGGACGCTGCCCGCCGAGGTCGGCTGGCTTGGTGGCGCGGTGCATCTGGACAAGGGCTGCTACCGCGGCCAGGAGACGGTGGCTCGGGTGCACAACCTGGGCCGGCCGCCCCGGCGCCTGGTTCTGCTCCATCTCGACGGCATCACCACGGACGAACTGCCCGCGCCGGGGACACCGGTGACCACTGCGGACGGCCGGACGGTCGGCCGCACCGGCACCTCGGTGCGCCACTTCGAACTCGGCATGGTGGCGCTGGCGCTGGTCAAGCAGAACGTCGCCGCGGACACCGAACTGCGGGTAGGCCCCTCCGCCGCGTCGATAGATCACTAGGGGTTAAGAATTACCCCATGACAACAACGACGTTGATCACGGTGGCACCTACCGGCGCGGAATCTGCCAAATCGGAGGTGCCCGCACTGCCGGTGACCCTGGACGAGTTGGTCGGCACCGCCAAGGAGTGTGAGGCGGTCGGGGCGAGCGTCATCCACGTACACATCCGGGATGACCAGGCCAAGCCGACGCTGGACCTCGGCCGGCTGCGGGAGACGGTGGCCGCGCTGCGCGAGAACACCCGCCTGATCGTGCAGCTGTCCTCCGGCGGCGCGGTGACCGACCCGGAGGATGCCCGGCTGGCCGTGCTGGACGCGGCGCCGGACATGGCTTCCTGCACGATGGGCACGGTCAACTTCGGCGACGACGTGTTCCTCAACCGTTGGCAGTTCATCGTTGAGCTGCACACGCGGATGCGCGATCGCGGCATCGTGCCCGAGTACGAGATCTTCGACCTGGGCCACCTCACCTCGCTGGCCCGCCTGCTCGACCGCCACGGCCTGCCGGCCGGCGGTCACGTGCATGTGGACCTTGTGATGGGCGTGCCCGGCGGTATGCCCGGTACGGTCGAGGCCCTGGTCGCGTGCCGGCAGGCGATGCGCGACCTGCCCGAGGGGACGACCTTCTCTGCTACCGGCATCGGCCGTAGCACCCTGTCGGTGTTGCTGGCGTCCATCGCGGCCGGCGGTCACCTGCGGGTCGGCATGGAGGACACCATCACGTACAGCAAGGGACAACCGGTGGAAAGCAACGCACAGCTCGTGGCCCGGGCGGCGGCCTTCGCGCGGTTGGCCCAGCGTCCACCGGCGAGCACCGACGAGGCCCGGGAACTGCTCGCGATCGCACCGCGTCAGTGACCCCGCGCCGATGACTCAGTACTTGGGTGGAGTACCACTGGCCAACGTGGTCCGGTCCGGTTTCGTCGAGAGTTGGCATCACGGCTCGGTCGCCCTGGTGGACGCGTCCGGACGGCTGACCCGGTTTGCCGGCGACCCGTACGGCCCGATCTTCCCGCGCTCGTCCAACAAGCCGATGCAGGCGGTGGCCATGCTGCGCTCGGGGCTGCGCCCGGCCGACCTGCCCGAGCCGGCCGCGCTGGCCCTGATGGCGGCCAGCCACTCCGGTGAGCCCATGCATGTGTCCATGGTGGAGGCACTGCTGGAGTACGGCGGGCTGGCCGAATCCGATCTGCGGTGCCCGCCCGACCTGCCGCTGGACGAGGCGGCGCGGGCCGCGGTGTTGCGGGCCGGCGGCGGGCCGAGCCGGCGCTACATGAACTGTTCCGGCAAGCATTCCGGCATGCTGCTCACCTGCCGGACAGCCGGCTGGCCGACCACCCGGTACGTGGCTGTCGACCATCCGTTGCAGGTGGCCTGCCGGGCCGTGCTGGAGGAGTTGTCCGGCGAACCGGTGGCCGCGGTGGGCGTGGATGGTTGTGGTGCTCCGGTCATGGCCATCTCACTGGCTGGCCTGGCCCGGGCCTTCATCGGCCTGGTGTCGGCGCCGACCGGTACACCCGAGCGCACGGTGGTCGACGCGATGCGGGCCAGGCCCGATCTCGTTTCGGGCACCGGTCGGGAGGACCTGGCGCTGATGCGGGCAATACCCGGGCTGCTGTCGAAGGTCGGCGCGGAGGGGGTCATGGCGGTGGCCGTGCCGGGCCTCGGTGCGGTCGCCCTGAAGATCGACGATGGCGCCGCCCGGGCCCGGATGCCGGTGCTGGTCGCCGCCCTGCGGGAGCTGGGCATCGACGCCCCTGTGCTGGAGGAGCTGGCCGAACCACCGATCCACGGCGGCGGCGAGATCGTCGGTTCCGTCACTGTCCGGGCGGATCTGCTGCCGAAGTGAGCGGAGTCACGCTAGCCGCAGTTAGCGTCTTGCTTGCTATAGCTAGCGGTGCGGGTTAGCCTGGGTTGCGTGCCCAGTCCAACTGACCTGCCCCGCGACGCCGTTGCGAACCTGGGGGAGTTCATCCGCGATCTGCGCCAGAACGCCCGGATCTCGCTGCGTGAGCTGGCAGACCGGGCCGGTGTGTCCAATCCGTACCTGAGTCAGATCGAGCGCGGCCTGCGCAAGCCATCCGCCGAGGTGCTCGCACAGATCGCCGGTGCGCTGCGGGTCTCGACGCCGTTGATGTACCTGCGGGCAGGGTTGCTCAACGAGAAGGATGGTCAGGGTGTAGTCGCCGCGATCGCGGCCGACCTCGAGCTGACCGTGCCACAGAAGCAGTCGCTGACGCAGATCTATGAGACTTTCCGCCGGGAGAACGCCCGGGCGGATGACGAAGCCCGGTCCGACGACCCATCAGCCAACCTGGAGGTTCCGCGATCATGACTGCCACCAGCACGAACAAGATCCCCGCTCCGTTGTACGCCGTCGCCGGTGTGGGCGACCTGGCTTTCCAGCAACTGCGCAAGCTGCCCGGCCGTACCGCCGAATTCCGCGAGAACCTGCCGGAGCGGGTCGCCGGACTGCGCAGCGAACTGCCGGCGCGGGTAGAACAACTGCGCGGCGAGTTGCCGACCAAGGCCGCCGAGCTGCGCGCCGAGCTGCCCGGCCGGGTGGCCAGCCTGCCCGCGCGGGTGGAGCAACTGCGGGCCGAACTGCCGGGTGCGGTGACCACCCTGGTCAGCGAGGCGCTGCAGGTCTACACCGGTCTGGTCGCCCGCGGCGAGCAGGTGGTGGACGGCCGAAAGACCCCGTCGACCGCGGGCGCCACGGTGACTCGGTCCGACGCGGCCACCCCAAGCCCCACCCGGGTCGCGGCCAAGACCGGCAAGGCCACCTCGGCGGCCACCGAAGCCAAGGTCGCCAAGGCCAAGACCGCGACGAGGGCCAGCAAGGCCGACCCCAGTGAGGCGGCGGTGACCGGCAAGGCGCCGAGGGCCGGTACCCGGACGGCGGCCAAAGCGGTCAAGCGGGCTCGCCCGGACGCGAACAAGTAACGTCGACGACGGTGACGAGTAGTGCGGCGGGGACTGTGGATAAGCTGGTAGCCATGGACCTCGCCGCAGGTTTGTTCTATCGGACCGTCGAGTACTACACGACTCTGTCGATCTTGATTGTGTTCATTGTGATCGAGATCGTCGCCTTCGTGAACTGCTTGACGCAGCGGGCCGACGCGTTCCCCGCGGTCGGTTCGCTCTCGAAGAACGGCTGGGTGGCGATCCTGGGCGGCTCGCTGCTGTTGAGCCTGATCTGCACCTGGGCCGGCGCGGGAACCATCTCCATCTTTGCGTTGGCGGCGATAACCGCCACCGCGATCTACATGTTGGATGTGCGGCCCGCGCTGCGCGATGCCACGAGCGGTTCCGGCCCCTGGTGAGAAGCTTCCGTTGGCCGCCGCCTCCGGACGGAAAGTCGAAGCGTTGGCCCGCTCCTCGTGGCCGGGACGAACCGGGCCGTCCTCTGCTCAGCCTGACCCCGACCGACCTGCGAGAGATGCCACATGGCGTCAAGCTGGAATACCTCGTCGCCGGTGAGGGCGGGCCAACCACCGCCTTCGCCCACGGCCTTGCCGGCGGCATCGCGGACACCCGGCCGCTCGGCGGTGGTGTGGCCGGCCGCAAGGTGTACTTCCACTTCCGCGGGCATGGCCGCTCCGACGCCCCGCCCGGTGACATCGGTTACCCCGAACTGGCCGCCGACCTGCGCGCGGTGGCCGACGAGTTCGACGCCGCACGGGCGCTCGGTATGAGCCTCGGCGCGGGCGCGCTGTGCCGTTTGCTGGCACAGACGCCGGACCGGTTCGAGCGGCTGGTGTTCTTCCTGCCCGCGGTGCTCGACGAGGTACGGCCCGCGCCCGCCATGCCCCGCACCCAGGCGCTGCTGGAGGCGGTCGAAGCCGACGATGCGCCGACCGCGGCCACCCTGCTGTCGTCGGAGATCCCGGCCAGCCTGCGTGACCGTCCAGCCGCCTGGCGATACGTACGGGAACGGCTGGACGGGTTGCTCAAGCGACGGGCTGGCCGCGGGACTCGCCGACCTGACCGCGCAGGCCGCGTTGCCGGGCCGGACCGTGCTGGCCGCCGTCACCGCGCCGGCCCTGGTCATCGGCTGCCGCGGGCGAGGACGCGCACCCGCCCGCGGTGGCTGAGCAGCTGGCCGCGATCCTGCCCAACGCCACCCTGCACATCTATGACCGGCCGGCGGTCTTCTGGACCAACCGCGCGGACCTGCGTGCCCGGGTCAGCGAGTTCCTCAACGTCTGAGGACCGTCTAGGCTTCGCGCATGGGCGTTACGCATCACGGTCGTACCCAACGGCTCGATCTCGTCGACCCGACGCTGCGGACCTGGGAATGCACGGTACTGCACGCCGATGCCGAGCACGGCATCGTGCTGGACCGCTCGGCGTTCTACCCGGGCGGCGGGGGCCAGCCGCCGGACCACGGCGTGCTGCTCTGGCAGGGAGTGCAGACCCGCATCGTGGGTACCCGTAAGGGCGATGACCTCTATTTGCTGCCGGCCGAGGGCGATCCCGTGCCGCCGGTCGGCACCGCGGTGACCGGTGCGGTCGCCGACGATCGCCGGTCCATGCTGATGCGCACCCACTCCGGCCTGCATGTCCTGTGCGGCGTGGTGTTCCGCGACTTCGGCGCGCTGGTCACCGGCGGCAACATGGAGCCTGGCGAGGCCCGGATGGACTTCAACCTGCCCGAGGTGCCGACGCGACTTCAAGGCCCGGCTCGAGGAACTGGTGAATGCCGAGGTGGCAGGCCGACCGTCGCATCGACGTGCGGGTGCTGGGTCGGGACGAGGCACTCGCGCTGCCCGACATCATCCGTACCCAGTCCAACCTGATCCCGGCCGAGCGAGCAGGAGATCCGCATCGTCGACATCGTTGGTCTGGACGTACAGGCCGACGGAGGCACGCATGTCGCCGCGACCAAGCAGATCGGCCGGATCTCGGTGCTCAAGGTGGAGAGCAAGGGCCGGGCCAACCGCCGGGTCCGCGTACGCATAGAAAGCTGACGATGACCTGCGGCAGTGGCGTGAGCGCGCTATCGTCTCGAGCGTGACGGGCGAGCAGGCGATGGTCGCGACAGCGACGCCGCGAAGGGCCGGATTCGTTCGGGACTTCTTCAGTGGCGTGGGTTTCCTTCTGCGCGGTATCGGGATGTATGCGCGCACTCCGAGGATCATGCTGATGGGGCTGATCCCAGCGATGATCTCGGGGGTACTCCTGCTGGGCGCGTTCGCCGCGATGATCTTCTTCGTGGACGACGTGGTGATCTGGGCCACCCCGTTCATGGACGGCTGGTCCGAGGGCACCCGTGACGCGCTGCGCTACGTGGTCATGTTCGCGGTCGCCGCGTTGTGGGTGCTGTTGAGCGTGCTGGCCTTCGCCGCGCTGACCCTCGCGATTGGACAGCCCTTCTACGAGGCCATCTCCAAGCGGGTCGAGGACCAGTTGGGCGGCGCGCCGGACGCTGTCGATGTGTCGTTCTGGCGGTCGCTTCCACGTTCTATTGTGGACTCGCTGCGGCTGCTCATGCTGGCCGTGCTGGTCGGTGTGGTCATCTTCCCCATCGGACTGATACCGGTGGTCGGCACCATCGTCGGCCCGATCCTCGGCGCCATCCTGGGCGGTTGGGTCCTGGCGCTCGAATTGTCCGCAGTGCCGTTCGAACGCCGGGGCCTGCGGTTCAAGCAACGCCGCGCCATGCTGCGCGCCCGCCGGCCGATGGCGTTGGGTTTCGGCGTGGCCACCTTCGTGTGCTTCCTCATCCCGCTGGGTGCGGTGCTGGTGATGCCCGCCGCCGTGGTCGGATCGACCCTGCTATCCCGCCGCCTGTGCGGCCAGCCGGACAGGCCGGCGTGATCGTGGGGGATTGATGTAGTCGGGGGTGCAGTATTCGCCCGTGATCACCCGGCGTAGGGGCAGGACGGCGGCGTCGCGGAGAGAGTACGTCGTCGGAAGTCATCGCTGCACCTGGATTATTGTGCTGGCGCGGCGCAACTCGGCGGCGAGAAGGTCCTCGTCGGCGGTGCGCAGTTCGTCGCCGGAGACCACGATCCGTCCGCCCACGGTGAGCAACTCCACCGGCGGTGCCGCGCCGAACACGAGCGCGGCGACCGGGTCGGCGATGCCCGCCTGGCCGAGAGTGTCCAGCCGCCACAGCGCCAGGTCGGCCAGCTTCCCTGGTTCCAGCGAGCCGATCTCGGCGCCCCGGCCGAGGCAACGGGCGCCGCCCATCGTGGCCATGGCGAGCGCCTCACGGGCACTGAGCGCGGCCGGGCCGGCGCCGTCGCGGTTGCGCGCGGCGTACAGGGCCTGGCGCAGTTCGTCGACCATCCGACCCGCCTCCTGGGAGGCGGCCCCGTCAACACCGAGGCCGACCGCTACTCCCGCGTCCAGGAATGCCCGTACGGGTGCGACGCCGGTGCCCAGCCGGCCGTTGGACGACGGGCAGTGCGCCACCGCGGTGCCCGTGGCGGCCAGCCTGGCGATCTCGTCCGGCCCGATGTGTATGCCGTGGGCGAGCCAGACGTCCTCGCCGAGCCAGCCCAGCCGATCCAGGTAGCGCACCGGGTTGCAGTCGTAGCGCTGCTGGCAGAACTCCTCCTCGTCCAGGGTTTCGGCCAGGTGTGTGTGCAGCCGTACGCCGAGCGACCGGGCAAGTATGGCTGACTCGCGCATCAGGTCGGTGCTGACCGAGAATGGTGAGCAGGGTGCCAGCGCGATGCGCACCATCGCATCCGGTGCGGGGTCGTGGAACTGTTCGACTGCCGTCTGGCTGGCGGCGAGGATGGCGTCGAGCGACTCGACCACGGAGTCCGGTGGCAGGCCACCATGCGATCGGCCCAGGTCCATCGAGCCCCGGGTCGGATGAAACCGTAGGCCGATCCGTCCGGCGGCGACCACAGTGGACTCAAGCACCCCGGGGTGGCCGTGTGGGAACACGTAGTGGTGGTCGGTCGACGTGGTGCAGCCGGACTTGGCCAGCCAGGCGAGGCCCGCCGCGGCCGCGGCCTCGACCACCGCGGGCGTCAGCCGGGCCCAGACCGGATACAACTGCGTGAGCCACTCGAACAGCGTCGACTGCTGGCCGTACCCCCGGGTGGCCCACTGGTAGAGGTGGTGGTGGGTGTTTACCAGCCCCGGGGTCAGCAGGCAACCACGTCCGTCGACCCGCATCGCACCGTCGACCTCCGGTGCGGGGCCGGCTCCCACCGCAGTGATCAGTCCATCGTGGACAATGAGGTGACCGCTGGCGATCTCGGTACCGCTGCCGTCGACGGTGGCGATCGCGGCGCCGTCGATGACAAGGGCGCTCATCGCGACATCCGTACTCTCATCGCGATCCTCCGGTCACGTCAGTCCAGGCCCGGCGGCGGCTGCGGCCGGCGAGCACGGCCAGGCAGTGGTGGCGGTGCGCCGCGCGGCCCCGGACATCGCCGATCGGCTCGGCCGCCGCCACCAGTTCGCCGAAATCGCGGACCAAGTCGCGCAGGGTCAGTCAGCGCCCGGGGTCAGGCGACGCGGAGGGCCTTGAGGAGGTCGGTGTCGCCGGCGCTGTCCACCAGGTCGACGTTGATGCGGCCCCAGAGGAACAGGGCGAGATCGCTGGCCGTACCGCTGGCGGCGGCCCGGGCCGGATGCGAGTCGTCGTCGAGCAGGGTGTCCGTGTCGAGCAGAGAGACACCTTCGCCGCGCAGCCGCACGTACCACTCCTGGCCGAGGTCGGACGCGATGAGATGGACCAGCCCCCACGCGTCGGACGGGGTGCGCCGGCGGCCGGCGGCGAGGACCGTGTCCAGCACCTCGGAGACGGTGTCGCCGGCGAGCTTGCTCTCCAGCGGCTCGGCCAGGCTGGTCGAGAGCTGGGCGTCCCAACGGTGCACCGCGGTCTCGTGCGCGGCCCGGCGGTGCCAGAAGCTCGCCACCCGTGGCTGCGGTGCGGGGTTCCATGCCGGTGCGTCCGGGTCGAGCGCGTCCAGGTGTGCGTCGAGTTGTGCCAGCTCACTGCCGTACCAGCTGACCACCTGCTCGTCGAAGTCCCGCGGCGCGTCGTCCGCGATGGTCAGCGGCGGCCACGGCTCGTCCGCCCTGCCGGTGGCGGTGTTCAGCCGATACCGGCGGTACACCGATCCGAGGTGGCGGACGAGGTCGGCCACGGACCAGTCCGGGCAGCTGGGCACGTTCGACTCGAGCGCGCCCGGTTCGCTGACGGCGTGTAGGAACGCCGCGCCGTCCGCCCTGAGGGCGGCCAGCCAGAAATCTTTGCTGCCATGAGTACGGCTCACAGGCGGCCTCCCGCTCCGCTGGAGTGCACGGGGGCTGAGGCTCCCGCGCCGTGCAAGACGTTACCTGGGCTCACCCTGCCCGGCATACGACGCTCCGCCCCGGACCGGCGGCAGCTGAACTCCAAACGCTCACTCAGTTGGATGAATCAGGTGAAACTGGATTGCCGTGTCCTTGGTCGCTTTCCGCCACCGCCTCCACCGTACGGCGGATGGCTCAGTAACCTCACACCTGTGACCACCACGTTCGCTGAACTCACCACGATGCGCGTCGGCGGGCCGGCCGGCCAATTCGAGGTCGCCACCAGCACCGGCGAGCTGGTCGACCTGTTGCGAAAGGCGGACGCCGCGCCGGATCCGGTGCTGGTGATCGGCGGCGGTTCCAACCTGATCGTGGGTGACCTCGGCTTCGACGGCACGGTCATCAAGGTGGCTTCGACCGAGATCGACATCGATGGCAATAGGGTCACGGTGGCCGCCGGCCATGACTGGGATCAGCTCGTGCAGGTCACCCTGGCCGAGGGCCTCGGCGGTCTGGAGCCGATGTCCGGCATCCCCGGGTCGGTGGGTGGCACGCCGGTGCAGAACGTCGGCGCGTTCGGCACGGTGACCGCCGACGTGCTCGAGTCCCTTACCGTGTACGACCGGGAGACCGGGCAGGTCGAGCGGTGGACCGCGCAGCGGTGCGAGTTCGCCAGCCGCCACTCCGTCTTCAAGCGCAACCCGCGCTGGGTCGTCCTGGACGTGACCTACACCCTGGACCGGACCGACCAGTCGCGGCCGATCATGTACCTGGACCTGGTGAAGGCCCTTGGCGGAGCCGTCGGCGACCGGGCCGGCACGACCGAGGTCCGGCAAGCCGTGCTGGGTATCCGGCGGGGCCGGCGCATGGTGCTCGACCCCGATGATCATGACACCTGGAGCGTCGGGTCCTTCTTCCTCAACCCGATCCTGCGCGAGGTGCCCGAGCAGTTGAAGGACTGCCCGGCCAACGACGATGTGAACGGACGCAAACTGGCCGCCGGTTGGATCATCCAGCACTCCGGCTTCCCGCCGGGCTACGGCCAGGATTTCGGCAACGGCCGGGTAGCCCTGTCCAGCAAGCACGCGCTGGCCATCACCAACCGTGGCGGCGCCACCACCGCCGACATCATGGCCTTCGCGGCTCACATCCGCGACGGGGTCGAGGCTCGTTTCGGCATCCGGCTCGCCCCCGAATGTGATCTGGTGAACTGCTCGTTCTGAGCTGCTCAGGCAAAGACGCGGTGCACCTTGTGCTGGGCGGCCTGAGCCAGCGGGCGGACCACCATCCGGTCGACGTTGACGTGGTGCGGGCGGGTGGCGCACCAGGCGATGCAGTCGGCGATGTCGTCGGCGACCAGCGGCTCGGCCACCCCGGCGTAGACCGCGGCCGCCTGCTCCGCGTCGCCGCCGAAGCGGACCAGGCCGAACTCTTCGGTCCGCACCATGCCCGGGGTCGATCTCGATGACCCGGATCGGCCGGCCGGACAGCTCCAGCCGGAGCGTGCCGGCGATCGCGGTCTGCGCGTGCTTGGCCGCGGTGTAGCCGCCGCCGCCCTCGTAGACGATCGATGCCGGCGGTGGAGCTGACGATCACGATGGTGCCGGCGCCGGGCGCCTCCAGCGCGGGCAGCAGCGCCTTGGTGACCCGGAGCGTGCCCAGCACGTTGACGTCGTACATCCACTGCCAGTCGGCCGACGCTGGCCTGACTCGACCGGGTCCAGGCCGCGGGCCCCGCCGGCGTTGTTGACCAGCAGCGTGACCGGGCCGGGCGCGGCGGCGACGGCGTCGGCCAGGCCGGCGACCGACTCGTCGGAGGTGACGTCGCAGGCCACCGCGGTGGCCACGCCGCCGGCAGCTTCGATCTCGGCGACCAGGCTCGGCAGCCGGTCGGCACGGCGGGCGGCGGCGAGCACGTGGAAACCCTCGGCGGCCAGCCGGCGGGCGGTGGCCGCGCCGATCCCGCTGGACGCGCCGGTGACGATGGCGACACCGCGGGGTACTGCCACGTCATCCGGGCTGGCTCACTCCGCGATGATCTCATGCGGTCGGCTGGGCGCCGTGCTCGTGTGCCACGCCTCGTCGGGGCGGTTGGTCACAGTCGGGGGCTTTTCCAAGCCCGATCGGGAAGATGTCGCGCCGGCGTGGGGTTGACCCTGAGGTGCGCGGCCGTGCGTGACGGCATCAACCGTGACAGTAAGGGGGCGGACGTGGCGCGAATGGTCCGGATCGCCCGGTGACGGCGTCATCGAGGTGCCCTGCCGTGGCCGCGGCCGCGCCGCATCGCCACCCTCTCGGTGCATACCTCCCCCCTGCACCAGCCGGGCACGGGCGACGCGGGCGGCATGAACGTCTACATCCTGGAGGTCTCCCGGCGGCTGGCCGAGGCCGACGTCGAGGTGGAGATCTTCACCCGGGCCACCTCCGGCGACCTGCCGCCGGCGGTGGAGATGGCGCCCGGCGTGACCGTCCGGCACGTCACCTCGGGCCCGCTCGAAGGCCTGGCCAAGGAGGAACTGCCCGGCCAACTCTGCGCCTTCACCGCCGGTGTGATGCGGGCCGAGGCGGCCCGCCCGCCGGGCTACTACGACCTGATCCACTCGCACTACTGGCTCTCCGGGCAGGTGGGCTGGTTGGCCAAGGACCGTTGGGGGGTGCCGCTGGTGCACACCGCGCATACCCTCGCCAAGGTGAAGAACGCGAGCTGGCCGCCGGCGACCGGCCCGAGCCGCTAGGCCCGGATCATCGGCGAGGAGCAGGTGGCGGCCGAGGCAGACCGGCTGGTCGCGAACACGCCCAGTCGAGGCCCACGACCTGATCGACCTGTACGCCGCCGCCGCCCGACCGGGTCGCCGTGGTGAAGCCCGGGGTCGACCTGGACCGCTTCGCGCCAGCCCCGGCCGGGCCGCGAATGGCCGCTCGCCAGCGCCGCCCGCCGCACGCTCGGCCTGCCCGTCCGGACGGGTACATCGTCGCCTTCGTCGGCCGGATCCAGCCGCTCAAGGCGCCGGACGTGCTGGTCCGGGCGGCGGCCGAACTGCGCGGCGCTGGATCCGCGCCTGGCCGGCGGGCTGACCGCCGTGATCTGCGGCGGACCCAGCGGCAGCGGGCTGGACCGGCCGACGCGCTGATCGAGCTGGCCCGTTCACTGGGCATAGCCGATCCGGGTCCGGTTCCTACCACCGCTGGCCGGCGCCGACCTGCCAGCGCTGTACCGGGCCGCCGACCTGGTCGCGGTGCCCGCCACAACGAATCGTTCGGGCTGGTGGCGCTGGAGGCGCAGGCATGCGGCACGCCGGTGGTGGCCGCCGCCGTGGGCGGCCTGGTCACCGCGGTCCGCGACGGCGTGTCGCGGTGCACTGGTGCCCGGTCACGAGCCCGACGACTGGGCACGTGTGATCGGCAAGCTGCTGGCCGAGCCGCGGCGGCGGGCGGAGTTGGCCAAGGGTGCCCGCGCGCACGCTCGGCATTTCTCCTGGGGCCGCACGGCGCACGGTCTGCTTGCCATCTACGACGAGGCGATCGCCGAGCTCGCATCCAAAGTGGACGGATCATCGAGTCGCGGCGAAGACGTGCAACGGTGCGGTCGCATAGAGTGGCCCGGGCCGCAGAGTGAGGCCGCCACCTATCGAGTCCACTCTGGATGAACGTGGCGTGACGTGGGAAGCCGCCGGTGATTCGTCCTATGTGGTTACACTTCCCGGCACCCACAAGCTGAAGACATTGTGCAACCTGGTGGTCGGCGATCACGCATTGCGCATCGAGGCATTCGTGATGCGCCAGCCGGACGAGAACCGGGAAGAGCTCTGGGCGTGGTTGCTGCAACGCAACGCCCGCATGTACGGCGTGGCGTTCTCCATCGACCCGGTCGGTGACGTCTACCTGATCGGTCGGGTGTCCCTGCCCGCGGTCACCCCGGCGGAGCTCGACCGGCTGCTTGGCTCGGTGCTTACTTACGCGGACGAGTCGTTTGATCCGATGCTCAAAATCGGGTTCGGCTCCGCCATCCGGCGCGAGTGGGCCTGGCGGGTCTAGCGCGGCGAGCCGCTGGACAATCTGCCGCCTTCGCCCACTTCGCCGCAGGCGATCAACGCGATAACGGCGCCGGAGGCGATCAACGCGACAACGGCGCCGCAGGCGATCAACGCGACAACGGCGCCGCAGGCGATCAATCCAGGCCGGCACCGACGGCCGACTCGTGATCCGTCGCGATTTGGGTCGCGCCAGGTCGGTTCCCGCTGGTGGGGAGGGTCAGCCGATGGGAGAGCAGTCCCGCTAGGGTGCCCGTGTGACGGACCCCAATACCGAGGTGGCCACGCCACCCGCGCCCGCCGACTCGCGAGAGGTGTCGCCACCGGTGCGGCCGCCTGTGGCCTGGCTACCGGTGGGCGCTGCCATAGCGGTCACCGCTGCGCTGCTGGCCGCGACCGCCAACCGGTACGGCTACCACCGGGACGAGTTGTACTTCCTGATGCTCGAGCCGGCCTGGGGCTACGTGGACCAACCGCCGCTGACTCCGTTGCTGGCCCGGGGCGCGGCCGCCCTGTTCGGCACCACCCCGGCTGCCATCCGGATCCCGGCCATCCTCTGCGTCGCGGTGGCCATCCTGTGCAGCGCCCTGACCGCCAGGGAGCTGGGCGGAGGACGGCTGGCCCAGGCCTGGGCCGCCTGGGGATTCGGCCTCGCCGGGCTGACCCTGATCAGCGGTCACCTGATGGTCACCGGCACAGTGGACTTTGCGCTCTGGGCGGCGGTGCTGTTGTGCGTCACCCGGGCTCAACTGCACGCCAGCCCGCGCTGGTGGCTGGTGGCGGGAACCCTGGTCGGCCTGAGCCTCTACAACAAGCTGCTCATCTCGATGTTGCTGATCAGCCTTGCCGTCGCGTTGGCGATCGTCGGGCCGCGCCGGGTGTTGCGTTCGCCCTCGCTGTTGGGCGGCATCGCGCTGGCCGTGGTCATCGGTTCACCCAACCTGATCTACCAGGCGACCCATGACTTCCCACAGTTGACCATGGCGCGGGCGCTGTCCGACAACAACGCGGGTGACGTGCGCTGGCAGTTGCTGCCGTTCCAGGTCCTACTGGTCGGGATACCGCTGTTCTGGGTCTGCGTGCAGGGTTTCCTCGGGCTCATGCGCCGCTCGCAGTGGCGACCGGTCCGGTTCCTCGGGCCGGCCTACCTGGTCTGTCTGGTGCTCGCGTTCATCGGCGGTGGCCAGATCTACTACCCCTACGGATTGCTCGCTTACCTGCTGGCCGCCGGCAGCGTGGTGGTGGCGGACCGCGTGTCGGGCCGGCGGGGCGTACGCGACCTGGCCGTGACCGTCGGCCTGAACGGCGTCATCTCCGCGGTGATCGCGCTGCCGTTGCTGCCGGTGATCACGTTCGGTCAGACCCCATTCGGGGCCATCAACCAGACGCTGCCCGATCAGGTGGGCTGGCCCACCTATGTGCGCACCGTTGCCGATGTCTACCAGTCACTGCCTGCCGGTGACCAGGCCAATGCGGTCCTGGTCACCGGAAACTACGGCGAGGCGGGCTCGCTGGTGCGCTACGGCCCGGAGTACGGCCTACCAAGGGTCTACAGTGGACAAAACGAGCTCTGGTACCAGGGCCCGCCACCCGCGGACAAGACTGTCGCTGTCTTCTGGACCCAGGGCGGCGGCGGGCTGTCACGGTTGTTCGCCAGCTGTGACCGGCGGGCGGTGCTGGACAATGGGGTCGGCGTGGACAACGAGGAACAGGGCAGCGTGGTCTGGGTGTGCCGCGACCCGATCGGTGGCTGGCCCGCCATCTGGCCCAGCCTTCAGCACTACGACTAGGCGGTGCTCCCGGCGGTGGCGGGTTCGGCGTTGCGTTGCCCGCCTTCGCCTGCTGTCGGGATCACCTCGGGCTCCGGGGTCACCACCGGTACGGCGGCGGCGGTCTGCTCACGAAGTTCCGCCGTCCGCCGTTGCCGCGACGGACCGGCCAGGATGTGCAGGACCGCGACGATCACGCCGATCCCCATGCAGGACAGCCACAGCGCGGCGTCGCCGGCATACTGCAGCACCGCACCGCCCCCAATCGGGGCCAGGAAACCGGCCAGCGACCACGACAGTGAGAACACACCCTGGTAGCGGCCCCGCATGTCGGCGGGCGACAGCTCGGCGTTGGTGGCTGAGTTGGACGGACTGTTGAGCATTTCGCCGAGGGTCCACACCAGCACCGCGAGTGCGTAGATCGTTGCGGTGTGGGCGAACGCGTTGATGCCGAAGCCGATGCCGATGATGACGGCAGCGGTGGCGAGCGCCGTGGTCCGACCGAAGTTGTGCAACAGCCGGGGGACAAAGAGCTGGCCGAGCACGATGAACACTCCGTTGAGCGCGATCACCGCGCCATAGGTCGACGGGGACAGGCCGTCGCGTGCCATGGCGATGGGCAGCGTGGACAGGTGCTGCATGAACACGATGGCGGTCAGCACGTTTACCCCGACGAAGCCCATGAACACCTTGTCGGAGAACACCGTCAGCAGTCCCGCGCGACGGACATCCGTCGAATGTCCCGCGGCTGCCGACGCCGGTCGCGGCGCGGGCCGTACCGGCTCACGAACTTTCAACGCGAGCACGGTGGCGCCGATCGCGGTGGTGGCCGCGTCGATGACGAACAGCAGTTCGTAGCTGACCCCGGCCACCAGGCCGGCCAGCGAGGCCGCCATCGCGAAGCCGAGGTTGATCACCCAGTAGTTCAGGGTGAACGCGCGCAACCGGTCCTTCGGCTCGACCACGTCGATCATCAGCGCCTGCATGGCCGGTCGGGATGCCTCGCTGACGACCCCGAGGGCCAGCACCGAGACGCTGATCGCGACGGCGCCGCGGGCGAATCCCAGCACGACCATCATCGCCGCGCCCAGGTACAGCGCGCTGAGTAATGTCTTCTTGCGCCCCCATCGATCGGCCAGCACACCACCGACCAGCGTGCCGACCGCGCCGCCGGCACCCCAAAGGCCGATGACGAATCCGGCGTAGGCGGGGCTGAGGCCGCGCTCCTGGGTCAGATAGATGGCCAGCAGGATGATGACGAAGGAGCCGACCCGGCTGATCAGGATGTTGGTCCAGATGTACCAGAAGGTGCGCGGCAGACCGCCCACTGTTTCGTGTGCCCACGCTCTGACCGTCCGCACGCTCATTGCTCCCTCGCCCCGTGTGATGACTCGACTCCGCCCTACTCGATGGCGTGCGCGTTCGAACTGCGTAATGCCTGGCGGGGCGGAGCGACCCTTACAACCTAGGGCTCGGGTATGACATCGCCATAGCGGGTTCTCGCGTGGTGACCATCACCTGCGCCCCTGCGCATCCGGGTCGGCGAACTGTGCGAGAAGATGGGACAATGAGTGACAACGTCGGCACGCTCGTGCTGCTCCGCCACGGCGAGAGCGAGTGGAACGCGAAGAACCTCTTCACCGGTTGGGTCGATGTCGACCTCAACGCGCGAGGTGAGGCTGAGGCCCGCCGCGGTGGTGATCTGCTGCTGTCCCATAACCTCCTGCCCGACGTCGTGCACACCTCGTTGTTGCGCCGCGCCATCCGGACCGCCGAGTTGGCCCTGCACGCGGCTGACCGGCACTGGATCCCGGTGCGCCGGTCCTGGCGACTCAACGAACGCCACTACGGCGCATTGCAGGGCAAGAACAAGAAGCAGACTCTGGAGACCTACGGCGAGGAGCAGTTCATGCTCTGGCGTCGCTCGTATGACGTACCGCCGCCGGCGATCGCCGACGATGACGAGTTCTCTCAGGTCGGGCAGCCGCGCTACGCCGACCTGCCGGACGAGTTGCAGCCGCGCAGCGAATGCCTCAAGGACGTACTCGAGCGCGCGCTGCCCTACTGGTACGACGCGATCGTGCCGGACCTGCTCGTCGGCAGGACGGTGCTCGTGGCCGCGCACGGCAACTCGTTGCGGGCGATCGTGAAGCACCTCGACGGGATCTCCGACACCGCGATCGCTGCGTTGAACATCCCGACCGGCATCCCGTTGCGCTACGACCTGGACCCGCACACGCTGCGGCCGGTCACCCTTGGTGGCACCTACCTCGACCCCGAGGCCGCCGCCGAAGCAGCTCTGGCGGTCGCCAACCAGGGCCGCTGACACCGCGCCATTCGATCGTGGAGCCGCGGGCGCCGGCTCCACGATCGGGGCAGGATGGAGTTACCGAAATCTACCGCGGAGTAGTACTGGCGGGTAGCGTGACCGGTAGCTAACGCAGGTACCCGTATTCCGTGGCCAGGGGGTGCCCCATGACGACCACCGACAGTCGCGTGCCCACCAGTGAACCGGACCAGCCACGCCAGCCCGCCAAAACGTCACCGGTGCCGGTCGCCACGGTGACGGTGACCGAGCGGGATGCCCGCAAGGTGGCTGAGGCGGCCCGCGAAACGGAATGGCGCAAGCCGAGCTTCGGCAAGGAACTGTTCCTCGGCCGGCTCCGGCTCGACCTGATCGATCCATGGCCGCAACCCGATCCCGCGTACGCGGCCAAAGGCCGAGCCTTCCTCGACCGGCTGGCCGAATTCTGCCGCACCTCGATCGACAATCAGGTGATCGAGCGGGACGCGAAGATCCCCGACGAGGTGCTCACCGGCCTTGCCCGGCTGGGCGCCTTCGGCATGAAGATCGACGAGAAGTACGGCGGGCTCGGTCTGTCCAATTTGGACTATTGTCGGGCGCTGATGTTGGTCGGTTCGGTGAACGCGTCGCTGTCGGCGCTGCTGTCCGCACACCAGTCGATCGGCGTACCGCAGCCGCTGAAGTTGTTCGGCACGCCCCAGCAGAAGGAGCGGTTCCTGCCTCGGCTGGCAGCCGGCGAGATCTCCGCATTCCTGCTCACCGAGCCCGACGAGGGCTCCGACCCGGCCCGCCTGCGAACCTCGGCCGTGCCGGACGAGAACGGTGACTACCTGCTCAACGGGGTGAAGTTGTGGGCCACCAACGGCACGCTGGCCAGCCTGCTGGTGGTGATGGCCCGGGTACCCAGGTCCGACGGCCACCGCGGCGGCATCACCGCGTTCGTGGTCGAGGCGGACTCCGCGGGCATCACCGTGGAACGGCGCAACGAGTTCCTCGGCCTGCGTGGGCTGGAGAACAGCCTGACCCGGTTCCACGATGTCCGGGTACCCAAGGAGAACGTGATCGGCACGGTGGGGCAAGGGGCTGAAGATTGCCCTGACGACGCTGAACACGGGCCGGTTGTCGCTGCCGGCCAATTGCGTGGGTGCTGCGAAGTGGTGCCTCAACGTGGCGCGCGAGTGGTCCGCAGAGCGGGTGCAGTGGGGCCGGCCGATCGGTGAGCACGAGGCGGTTGCCAGCAAGATCGCGTTCATCGCCGCCACCACGTACGGGCTGGAGTCCATGTTGGACCTTTGTTGCCTGCTGGCCGACGACGATCGCAACGACATCCGCATCGAGGCCGCGCTGGTGAAGCTGTACAGCCAGCGAGATGGCCTGGCTGATCGCGGACGAACTGATCCAGATCCGGGGTGGCCGCGGCTACGAGACGGCCGGCGTCGCTGGGTGCTCGGGGCGAGCGCCCGCTGCAGGCGGAGCAGCTTCTGCGCGACCTGCGGATCAACCGGATCTTCGAGGGATCTCGGAGATCATGCACCTGCTGATCGCCCGCGAGGCGGTCGACGCAGCACCTGTCGGTCGCCGGCGACATCATCGACCCGGAGGCCGAGCGCCGGGCCGAAAGGTCCGGGCGGGTGTGCGGGCCGGCGCCTTCTACGCGCAGTGGCTGCCGACGCTCGCCGTCGGGTGGGGTCAGGCGCCCGGGGGCTACGGCGCGTACGGTCCGCTGGCGGGCACGTGCGGCACATCGAGCGGGCGTCGCGCAAGCTGGCCCGGTCGACCTTCTACGCGATGGCCCGGTGGCAGGGCAAGCTGGAACGCAAGCAGAGCTTCCTCGGCCGGGTCGTGGACATCGGCGCGGAACTGTTCGCCATGTCGGCGTCTGCGTGCGCGCGGCATCGCAGCGGCAGGACCGGCCGGAGGGCGTCGAGTTGGCCGACCTGTTCTGCCAGCAGGCCCGGGTACGGGTGCGACGGCGCTGTTCACCGCGCTCTGGTCCAACACCGACGCCCCGACGTGGCCGGCCGCGAAGGGTGCTCGCGGGGCGTTACGCGTCGATGAGGCAGGGGTCGTGACACCGCCGCCGGACGGTGCCTGGGTGGCGCCGTGGCATCCGGGCCCCTCCACCGAACCGGACCTGCGCCGCCGCATGTACCCGCGGGACCCCGGCGCTCCGGCTTCCTGTACTCTTCCGGCGGCGATCGCAGCCGGTCACCGGAGGTGGCCGTTAGCGGCCAGCACCGGGCGCGGCGGGGCTGCGGCCCGCAACGAAGCTCGCAGATGCTGCGTAGATCGGCCAGGCGACTGATCAGGAATACAGCACCGCACGCCTGCGGCCGTCCCGCCAGCGCGCAGCTCCAGGCGGCGAGCGCTCGACGGTGCATCGTCGCCGCGCCGCCAGCCTCGGCCAGCGGCTGCTCGGGTGCCAGCGCGCGCAACGCCAGCAGGTCCCGCCCGGCTGGGCTGCGGCCGCAGCGTCGCGGCCGCGCCGGCCCGGCGGATCCAGCGCACCCGCAGCGGCAGCCAGCCGAAGCAGCACCAGGCCGAGCGGGAGGACCAGCACCGCGACGATCAGCGCGAGGGCCAGTTGTGCGACCGCGTCCTGCTGGTCCCGGCCGGCCTCGGCGAGCGCGCGGGCGGCAGTCGGCGGCCCGGGTGAACGGGGCGGTCAGCTCGTCGCCGACCGCGGGACGCTGCCCACCTTGCCGCCGGCGTCGGCCAGGTTCGTCGGCCAGACCCTCGCCGGCGCTTTCGATCTTCTGGCCGGGCACCGCCAAGGACTCGACCACGTCGTGGAGCCAGAGCGCGAAGCGGACGCCGCGAACAGCCAGACGACCACGAGCAGATCGGTCAGGAACTGGCGGAGGGCAACGTCGGAAAACGATCAGCATAGAGTTTCACGCCTTTCAGCGTGCCGCCGATGCCGGCCGCGAGCCGATCGAGAGTCGGTTAGTTCCCCTTTTGGGAGTGATCTAAGCGGTTCCCCGGCGTGGCTGACCGCGTCGGCCACGATGTGCGCGACGTGCTCGTCCACCAGCGCGTACGCGATCTCCCGGCCGCGCCGTGACGCCGCGTACCACGCCCGGCTCCGCGCAGCACCCGCAGGTGCTGGGAGACCAGGGGCTGCGGCGCGCCGAGCTTCTCCACCAGCTCGTGCACGCAGCGCTCGCCCTCGGCCAGCTCGCTCACGATGGCGAGGCGGATCGGGGCGGACAGGGCGCGCAGCAGTTCACCCGCGCCCTCGAAGGCGTCGTACCCGGTGTGTGGCCGGTCACCCCGTAACGGTAACCAATGCCGGCTGCGCCGGCGCCGTCCGAGCAGCACACTCGGCTGCTCGGCTCCGGCTCGGCGTGCTGCGCGCGGCCGGCGCCGACCCCCGGCGCGGAACCGGCGCCGCAGCGCCCGCCGGGCCGCGGCGACGCAGGCGATGAGCAGGAACGAGCCGATCGCCACCAGCACCACCGAGGCGCCCGGGTGCGGTGTCGGCGGTGGCCGCCACCCAGATGCCCGGCCCCGGCGGCGAAGAGGCCCAGCGCCATGGCCGCCGTCATGGTGGACCGGAAACCGCGGGTGACCTGCTGGGCGGCGGCCACCGGCACCACCATCAGCGCGCTGATCAGCAGCACCCCGACCGCCCGCATGGCGATCGGTCACGGTCACCGCGGTGCACCACCGCAATGAGCAGGTTGAGCGCCCGCACCGGCAGGCCGGAGACCCGCGCGTACTCCTCGTCGTGGCAGACCGCGAACAGCGCCGGCCGCAGCACCAACATGGCCACCAGGACGCACCCGCCGAGCACGCCGATGGTGACCAGGTCCGCCCGGGAGCGTGGTCAACGCGACCCGAAGAGGTACGCGTTGAGCGAGGCGCTGCTGGCGTCGGAGAGCCCGACCAGCAACACGCCGCCGGCGATCCCGCCGTAGAAGAGCAGCGCCAGCGCGAGGTCGCCGGAGGTGCGCCGCGTCGCGCGGACCAGCTCGATCACGACCGCGCCCAGCGTCGCCGCGAGCACCGCCACCAGCACAGGGGAGCTGGTTGAGCAGCGCCCGGCCCGACGCCGGTGAGCGCCACGTGGCCGATGCCGTCGCCGATCAGCGCCAGCCGACGCTGCACCAGGTAGATGCCGAGCGCCGGGGCGGCCAGCCCGATGATCAAGCGCGCCGACCAGGGCGCGCAGCATGAAGTCGTACTGCGAACAGGTCCATGGTCACATGCCACATCCCGGAGTGGTCGGCGGCGCGTCTCGGTGAGTGCGCAGTGCGGGTGCACGTGATCGTGGTCGGGGGTCGGCGTGGTGGCCGGCCGGCTCGGGCACCGCGCCGTCATGGGCGATCCCGCCCTGGTGGACCACGACGGCCCGGCTGATACAGCGGGCGCCAGCGGCCCGAGTTCGTGGGCGACCAGCAGCACTGTGCCTGCACGTGCCACGAATCCCGCGCAGCGCCTCGACGAAGGCATCTGGCTGCCGCATCGACGCCGGCGGTGGGCTCGTCGAGCACCAGCAGTTCCGGCTCGGCGGCGAGCGCCCGGGCGATCAGGACCCGTTGCTGCTGGCCGCCGGAGAGCGTGCCGACGGGGCGCCGCGCCGGTCGGCGAGCCCGACGCGCCGCATCGCGTCGGCGACCGCGGTCCCGGTCCGCCCGTACTGGACGGCCTCAGCAGTCCCGGCGGGCCAGCCGGCCGGCCGCCACCACCTCGATGACCGTGGCCGGAACCCCGCCGCCGGCGCCGAGCCGCTGCGGGACATACCCGATGCGGCGCCAGTGGCGGCAGCGGCGCCTGCGGCCGGTGCCGAACAGGTCGACCGGCCGGTCGCGAGCGGCACCAGGCCCGAGCGCGGCGCGGATCAGAGTCGACTTGCCGGAGCCGTTGGCGCCGAGCACGGCGACCACCTCGCCGGTCGGCACCGTCAGGTCGATCCCGCGCAGCACCGTCACGGTCGCGTAGCCGACGGTCGGCGTCGCGATTCGTCGACGGTGGTGCTCATCGAGCAGTCCAGCGCGGGCGACAGGGTCTGCAGGTTCGCCCGCATCACCGACAGGTAGTCGGATCCGTCGCCCTCGGTCAGGCCTTCGATCGGGTCCAGCACCGCGGTCGGCGCGCCGACTTCGCGGGCGATCGATCTCGGCAACCTTCGGGCTGGCCAGGGTTTCGAAGAAGATCGTGGTGGCATCGTGCTCGCGGGCCTCCGCCGCCACCTGCGCGAGTCGTTGCGGCGAGGGTTCGGCATCCGGTGGCAGTCCGGCGATGGCCGACCTGGGAGAGGCGGTAGCGGTCAGCCAGGTAGCCGAACGCGGCATGGCTGACCACGATCGTCCCGCCGCTGGCAGTCGCTCAGGCCCTGCGCGTATGCCTGGTCCAGCTTCGCCGAGCTTGGTTGCGCAGGCTGCGTCGCGCCCGGGCGGTGTAGTCGGCGGCGCCGGCTGGGTCGGCCCGCGCCAGGCGGTCGGCGAGCGTGTCGGCGACGGTGGCCAGGCGGGTCGGGTCGAGCCAGATGTGCGGGTCCTTCTGGCCCGCCGGCTCCGTCGTACCCGGCCCCTCGGGGCTGTGCCGGTGCGAATCCAGTAACGCGACCACGCTGGCCACGTCGAAGGAGGGTCGCCGAGCCTTCAGCGCGCACCGCTTCGTCCACGGCGGGCTGGAATCCGGACAGGTAGACGACCAGGTTCGCGTCGCGATGCTGGCCGACCTGCCGGGGGCTGAGCTCCAGGTCGTGCGGTTCTGCGCCCGGGCTGTGCCAGATTCGTCACCTTCACCCGGTCACCGCCCACCTGCTCGGCCACGAACTGCAGCGGGTAGAACCCGGCCACAATGTGCAGGTTGCCGTCGGGGTCCCGTTTCGGGTCGGACCCGCAGGCCGCCAGAGCGCCCACAGCCAGACTGGCCAGGACGACGGCGACAGCGGTGCGTGTAGGCCACCGGAGCATCCCTCGACTCTGCCCGCAAATGACTATCATTGTCAAAAGCGCATACGTGAGCATACCCAGTTTTGCCCATGCCGGCCGCCGCCGGGCCTCGACGGTGCCGGTTCATGCGCGCAGCGGGTTCGTTACCGGACGTCCGGCAACGCGCCGACGTCCTCCGGATGGAAACGGGGCGAGGCGTGAAACCGGGCGCGGCGGGCGGCGCGGCGGAGGGTCGCCAGCGTGATGGGACCGGCGATGAGAATGCCGGCGGCGTTGGCGATGGCGCGTCCGGTGTCCCAGCCGAGGGACGTGGTGGCATTGAAGAGCAGGTACCGGTGCCACTGTTCGACAAACGGCAGGCCAGGCAGGTAGGCGATGGAACTGCCGGGGTCGAGTGAAAACGGCCAGAAGGAAAGATTGACCAGGAAGCCGAACAGGTAGCCCGCCACCGCGCCGTAGCCAGCGAGCATGAGGATTTCGGCCTTGCCGCGCAGTGGTGGCAACAGCCCGGCGAACAAGCCGACGAAGGCGCAGCCGAACATCTGGTACGGCATCCAGGGACCCACGCCACCGGTCAGGAGCGCGGATGCGAACAGCGAGGTGCAGCCGAGGGTGAAGCCGAAACCGGGGCCGAACACCCGGCCGGCGAGGACGATGGTGAAGAAGATCGTTTCGATGCCTGCGGCGCCGGCGCCCAGCGGTCGCAGTGCGGCGTTGATGGCGGACAGGACGCCGAGCATCGCGAGCGCCTTGGAGTCGATGCCGCCATCGGCGATCTCGGCGAAGACCACGGCGAGGACCAGGGTGAGGAGCAGTCCGAACATCAGTGGCGGGGTGAGGGACGAGCCGAACGTGCCGGGCGCGAGCACGAACGGCCACAGGAATGCCACCAGGCCGATGAATGACGCGATGATCAGGGTGACCGTGGTGCGGGGCTGGATGCGGATCGCGGTGCTGTCCCGGCTCATGCCTGCGCCGTTGCGACTCATGGCTGTGCTGTTTCGGAACATGGCTGTGCTGTTTCGGCCAGCGCGGCGGCGACCTGGCCGACGGTCAGGTACGCGAGCGGGGCGAGGATCTTGGCCACCTGGGGTGCGAAGGCGGGCGAGGCGACGATCACCTCCGTGGTAGGTCCGTCCGCGACGATCTCGCCGTCGGCCATGACGATGACCCGGTCAGCCGCGGCGGCCACGAACTCGACATCGTGAGTCGCGATGACGATGCTGCGCCCCTGTGCCGCGAGCGTGTCGATGATGCGGATCAGATCCTGCTTGGCCGGGTAGTCCAAGCCCCGGGTCGGTTCATCGAGCAGGACCACCGCCGGTGTGGCGCAGAGCTGGATCGCCAGTACCAGGGCGAGCCGTTGTCCCTCGGACAGGTCGCGGGGGTGGCTGGCGTCGCTGATGCCCGGCACCAACTGGTCGAGCAGGCCTCGGGCCGGCACGGTCGCCGTGGCGGTCGACTCGCGGTCGGCCTGCGCCAGCTCCGCCGCGACGGAGTCGAGGTAGAGCAGGTCGGACGGTGTCTGCGGGACCAGCGCGACCAGGCCCCGGGCGGTGGCCGCGCTCGCCGGGCCAGGATCCGTCCCCGCCACGTCAACGACGCCAGCCTGCCGACGTCCGGAGCCTTGCAACGCCCACAGCAGCGAGGACTTGCCGGAACCGTTGCGGCCCATGAGGGCGGTGACCTGCCCGGCGGCAAGGTCGAGGTCGACGCCCCGCACGGCGATGACGTCGCCGTAGCGGACCACGAGCCGCCGCGCGGTCAGCACGCGTCGGCCCGGGTGGCACTGAGGGTCTCGCTTTCGCCACCGGCATGGTGGCCAGCTGTTGCCGGAGTGGTACGGCGGCCCGGCGGGCATCGCGTACCGACAACGGCAGTGGTTGCCAGCCCGCCAGACGGCCGAGCTCGAGCACCGGGGGAGCGACCTGGCTCGCCGCGAACACGTCGGCCGGCCGGCCATGGGTCACCGTGGCGTGCGCGTCGAGGTACACCACCCGGTCGGCGTACTGCACGACCCGTTCGAGGCGGTGTTCGGCGAGCAGGACGGTCATGCCGAGGTCGTGTACGAGCCGGGTGATGGCGGCAAGGACGTCCTCGGCCGCGGTGGGGTCGAGCGCGGAGGTGGGTTCGTCGAGGACGAGGACGCGGGGGTGGGTGGTGAGTACCGATCCGATGGCCACGCGCTGCTGTTGCCCGCCGGACAACTCATGCAGGGCGCGGTGGCGTAGTCCGGCCAGGCCGAGCAGGTCGAGCGTCTCCTCCACCCGCTTGCGCATCACGTCCGCGGGCACCGCGAGCTGTTCCATCGCGTAGGCAAGCTCCTCCTCGACGGTGTCGGTGACGAATCCGGCCAGCGGGTCCTGCCCGACGAACCCGACGAGGTCGGCGAGCTCGCGCGGCGGATGGGTGGCGGTGTCGCGTCCGTCCACAGTGACTCGTCCGGTGAGGGTGCCTCCGGTGAAATGCGGCACGAGCCCGTTGACGGCACCGAGCAAAGTGGACTTGCCTACTCCGGTGCGGCCGACCACCAGGCAGAGTTCGCCTTCGTCGATGCGGAGGTTGACGTCGCGGAGCGCGGGCTCGACGGCGCCGTCGTAGGTCACGCTGACCCGGTCGAAAATGATCATCAATTGACCTCCGCCTGATCGGTCTCGGGTCGCGCGACGGTGCCCTGCGTGACGGTGGCCGTACGGGCTGGTGCTGGTACGGGCGGGGCGGCCCACGCGGCGGCGGCGCCGATCAGGATGGCGGCGCCGGGAAGGATCGGCAGGGTCGGCCATCGCAGTGGGTACAGCGACGGGTTGACGGCGGCCGGATCGTAACCGGTGCTCGCGAACAGCAGTACGGCGCAGAGGATCCCGCAGCCCGCGACTGTCCATTCTGGAAGGTTCCAGGGGTCGGCCCGGTAGGCGGTTCGGTGGACGCGGCGACCACCCATGGCAAATCCGGCGCAGCACAACAACGATCCCACCAGCAACGCGGGTAGTCCGAGTGCCCGGGGCGCGAGCGGGTCGAGCAGTCCATAGGCGCCGGCGCAGAGGCCCACCATGCCGGCAAGCATGAGCACCGCGGTGGTGCGCCGGGTGCGGGTGCTCGCAGTACCGGTGCGGCCATAACCACGCGAGTCCATCGCCGCGGCCAGTCGAAGGGACCGTTCCAGGGCGTCGGACAGGACGGGGATGGCGATGCTGCGCACAGCCCTGAGCCCGCGGCGAGAGCCAGCCCGCAGGCGGCGGGCGCGGGCGACCCGTTGCACACTCTCCACAAGTTGCGGTGCCACGCTCAGTGCCACGGTGACGGCGACGCCGAGTTCGTAGAGTGCTCCGGGCAGGACGCGTAGGGCCCGTTTCGGGTTGGCGAGAGTGTTGGCGGCGCCGATGCAGCACAGCAGGGTCGCCAGGCGCAGGCCGTCGACAGCCGCGGAAAGGGTGGCCTCCAGCGACACCGGGCCACCGATCTGGATGCCCGAATACCAATCCGGGGTCGGTATGCGCGGTAGAGAGAACAGGATGTGATCGTCCGGTGTGATCGCGCTGGCGAACACGGTCCGGAACACGATGCGTAGCGCGATCACGGTGAGGGCGAGAAACAGGTAATACTTGAACGCCCGGGCCCATGGTGCGTCGGTTCGTCGGGCGGACACCACAAAGGCGAGGACCGCGAGGACCATGAACAGCAGCAACGGGTTGGTGGTGCGGCTGGCCGCGGTGGCGAGCCCGATCGCCCAGAGCCACCACGCGACCGGGTGCAGGGCACGGGGGATACGCCGGTTGCCGACCGCTGGGAGTGGCCTGGTCATAGCGCGTGCAGGTGAGCGAGAGTGGTGGCGCATGCGCCATCATCTGAGCACACCGCCTCGCCCACCGTCAACGCGGCCACCTCTGGCGCGGCGCACGACGCGGGCGCGCGGTAGTGACCACGGATGCGGGTAGGCGGCAATGATCACAATGGCGGCGCACCGTAGAGGATTGACATTCCGTCCATCCGGGCCGAACACTGGGCACACAACTACATCGCTTGCCTGTGGGGGAAGACCGGTCAAAGTCCGGCACTGACCCGCAACGGTGGGCCGTCGACAGCTGTCGGCGGCAAGTCCGAGTGCCCACGGCCACGCCCTCTTTATCCCCCCGTCGAGGTCTACGGGGCGGAACTTGACGGCGCGTCCCTTCCGCCGTCACGTGCGCGGGGGTCGCTTCGGCGTCGGGATCCGTCCAACCGGACCACCGCCGAAAGGTCCTTGGATGTTCGCTCGTGTTTCTTCCTCATCGCGGCGCGCCGGTGTCGTCGCGCTTGTCGTCATCGCGGCGGGTGCCGCCGTCACTCTGGTTGCGCCCACGGCTTCGGCCCAGGCACAGACGCACACGCCAGGTCCGGCGGCGGCCGGGTGGCTCGCTCGTCAACTTGTCGATGGCGAGCGTTTCGAGGCCGTATACGGACCCGACGTGTACCCGGATCATGGCCTGACCATCGACGCCATTCTCGCGTTCGCCTCTGCCGGCGCGGCGAAGACGAACGCGGAAAAGGCGATCACCTGGCTCGAGAATCCGGCTGTGGCGGACGGCTACTACGGCTCCTACGACGACGATCCGGCCACGGCCAGCGCTGGAGCCTTGGCCAAACTGATCCTCGCGGCACAGGTGACGGGCCGCAATCCCACCGCGTTCGCTGGTAGGGATCTGGTGTCGCTGCTGTTGACCTTGCAGAACCCGACGACTGGGCGGTTTGCCGACACTGGGCCATACGGAGACTTCGCCAACGCGTTCAGCCAGTCCCTCGCCGTGATCGCGCTAGCCCGTACCGGTGCTCACCCGGCGGAGATGGCCAGTGCGGCCGCCTTCCTGGCCAGCATCCAATGTGACGACGACGGAGGATTCCCGGAATCGCTCAACGGTACGGGCGTGTGCAGCAGCCAGGTCGACTCGACCGCGATGGCGGTGCAGGCACTGCTCGTGGCAGGTGACCTGGATGCCGCGGCAGAGGGGCTGGCCTGGCTGGTGAAAGTGCAGAAGGCCGACGGCGGTTTCGCCGACGAGAGCGAAGACGGGAGCGAAACTGAACCCCTGTCGGACGCCAACAAGACCGGTCTGGCCGCGCAGGCCCTGCGCGTGGGTGGACGTGGCGCCGAGGCAGACAAGGCGAAGGCGTTCCTGGTGACGCTGCAGGTCGGGTGCTCCGGCGACGCGGCTGACCGGGGCGCGATTGCCCTCAACAGCAAGGGTTTCAACCAGGCCTCCGCCACCCGTGCCACCCCACAGGCGATTCTCGGACTGGGCGGGGTTGGCCTGGCCACACTGACAACCGAAGGGGCAGCAGCCGAGGCGCCGACCCTGCTGTGCACGCAGCCGACAACACCGGCCGCAACGACTTCGACCCCTGCGACGTCACCGGCGGCCACCACCACGACAACGCCAGCCAGCACCACCCATCCGACGACCTCGGCCACGACGGGCGCGCTTCCCACCACGGGTGCGCTTCCCACCACGGGGGCCTCGCTCGGACCGGTGCTGTTGGGCGGCGCTCTGCTCGTCATCGGTGGCAGTTTCCTGGTCGTGGTTGCCCGGCGCCGGCGCGCCAGCAGTGAGGCGTGATGCGGCGCGGCAATCGGCGAGGCCCGCGGATGCTCGCGGGCTTCGCCGCCACCGCCCTCACTGCCACCGCCCTCGCCGGTGGGCTGGTCCTGGTGGCGCCGGCCACCGCGGCGTACGCGGACGCCTGCTCGACGACCGCACCCGGGGTGACCGTGGTGGTGGACTTCGCCTCGCTTGGTGGCGGTATCCAGGTCGCCTGCGCGGCTGGTGATCCGGCCAGCGGATACGACGCTCTCCGCGCGGCCGGTTTCACCACCGCGGGCACGCAACATGACGGGCCGGCGGCCATCTGCCGTATCAACGGCAAACCGGGGCCAGCCGACGAGAAATGTGTGCTGACCCCGCCCGCCAGCGCGTACTGGTCGTACTGGCATGCCCAACCGGGCGGGAGTTGGAGTTTCAGCTCACTCGGCTCCATGGCCCACAACCCCGCACCGGGCACAGTGGAGGGTTGGGCGTTCGGTGCCGGCGCCGCACCCGCGATGGCGCCGCCCCGGCTGGTGACGCCACCAGCGCCACCGCCACCCACACCGCAAGCCCCGCCGCCGGCATCGACGGCAGTGGCCGCGACCACCAGGCCCGGCGGCAACGTCGGTGTGTCCGCGAATGAGGTGGCCGGGCAGTCAACCGGGCCGGCGCCCACCGCGGCCGATCTGTCCTCGCCGGCCGAGGCTTCCGCGACACTGTCTGCGGCGCCCTCCGCCACCGTTGCCGGGCCGGTCGCGGCGTCGCCGGCGGATCCGGGGGATCCGACCGGTTCGATCATCGGTGGTGCGATCGTGGCCGTCCTCGCCGCCGCCGCGGCGGGGTGGGCATGGCACCGCCGCCGGATGCGGTCGGCTGCCGGGCAGAGCGCGCCTATCGAAAGCGGGTGAGCGGGTGGGCCATCCCGACCCAGATAACTTTTTAGGTCGAAGTCGTTAGGCTGGCGGGATGGTGCAGCCCCCTCCGCCGTCGGAGTATCCCGGCAACCAGTATCCCGGCAACCTGACGCCGGACTTCCAGGCGGACTCCCTGCAGCCACAGCGCGGCGGCCTCCAGCGGGTGCTCTGGCTCGGCCTGTTGATCACCTTCTGCGCGCTGGCCATCATCGGCATCGTCACCTACGTGGGCTGGAACATCGGCCCGACCGCCCTGGTGGTCGGCATTGCCGGCGCGATCCTGCCGGTCCCGGTCCTGGTCGCCTGCTTCCTCTGGCTGGACCGGTACGACCCATCGCCCATCCTGATTCTGCTGACCTGCTTCCTGTGGGGCGCGGGCGTGGCCACCAGCGGTGCCCTGGCGTTGAACACGCTGGCCGCCAACCTGTTCGCCGAACATGCAATCTCCGACAACTACGTGGCCACCCTGGTCGCTCCCTTTGTCGAGGAGACCCTCAAAGCGGCCTTCCCGCTCCTGCTGTTCGCGTTCTACCGCAAGGCGTACACCGGCATCATCGACGGCATCGTGTACTGCGGGCTGTCGGCGACCGGGTTCGCCATGGTGGAAAACGTGCTCTACCTCGGCGGCCACGGCTACGCACCGGAGTCGCAGAAAGGCGTCGCCGCGGGCGCCTTCGCGGTGACCGCCATCTTCATCGTTCGGGTGCCGCTGACCGGATTCCTGCATCCCCTGTTCACCTCGATGACGGGTATCGGGCTCGGCATCGCGGCCCGGTCACCGCGCCGGTCGGTCCAGATCCTCGCCCCGTTGCTCGGCCTGCTCACCGCGATGGTGTTGCACGGCTCGTGGAACTTCATGGCGGTACTCGCCCAAAGCGATCCCTACTTCATCCTGTACGGGTACTTCGCGGTGTTCGTACCCATCTTCCTGGGGGTGCTTGGCCTGGTGTTGTGGCTGCGCTCGTGGGAAGGCCGGCTCACCGAGCGGATCCTGCCCGCGTACGTGTCGACGGGCTGGTTCTCGCCGCCTGAGGTGGCCGCCCTCGGGACCCTCGGACGTCGGCTGTCCGCCCGCAAGTGGGCCCGGCGCGTCGCCGGTGACGCCGGGCAGGCAGCCATGCGGGGCTACCAGTTCGCGGCGACCCGGCTGGCGCTGTTGCGCGACGGGGCGAACCGCGGTCTGGCCGCGCAGACCGCGGATCCGCAACGCACGGTGGCCGAGGAACGCCGCCTGCTCGATGCCATCGACGCCTACCGGCGCTTCTTCGTCGGCCGCGACCCGTTCGCACCCCGCGCGTGGTGGAACGGCGGCGCCTACCAGATCCAGTTCCCCGACGGCGTGGTCCGTACGGTGGCCGCGCCGCCGGTGCCGGTGGTGCCCCTACCGTTCGCCTTCGGCGCAGCACCCCCGGCATACGGTCCGCCGCCGTACGGCGCCCCTCACGGTTCGCCCGGTTCCTCGTACGGTTCGCCCGGTCCCGTTCCCGGTTCGGGTCCCGGTTCGGGTTCCGGTTCCGGGTCTGGGCCCGGCAGTCCGCCGTCGAATGAGCCGCTGCGGTGGTACCCGCCCGACGATCCGCGCTAAAGACGGCCAGCGCTGAGACAGCGCCACTGGGCCACGGATGCCAGCGCCGGTCTGAGGCAGCGGTCAATGGTGGCCGGTCAATGGTGGCCGGTCAGTGGTGGCCGGTCAGAGGTGGCCGGTCAAGACAACAGCCGGTCGGAGGTGGCCGGTCAGAGGTAGCCGGTCAGAGGTAGAGGCCGGTCGCATCCGGTTCGACCCGCCGAGCGGCGACGGCATGCACATCGCGTTCCCGCAGCAACACGTACTCGCGGCCGTGCAGTTCGACCTCGGATCGGTCATCCGGATCGAAAAGCACCCGGTCACCCGACACGATGGACCGTACGTTGGGGCCCACTCCGACCGCGGTCGCCCAGGACAGCCGGCGGCCAACTGACGCCGTGGCCGGGATGACGATGCCCGCCGCCGAGCGCCGCTCACCTTCATTGCCGTCCAGGCGTACGAGCACCCGATCGTGCAGCAACCTGATCGGCAAGCCAGCGTCGGACGACGACAGCACGTCGGCGGTCACGCCGCCGCCTCCGCGGGAAAGAGCGCGTCGGCGGGGAGGATTGCGTCGGCGGTCATGCTGCCGCCTCCGCGGGAAGGATTGCGTCGGCGGTCATGCTGCCGCCTCCGCGGGAAGGATTGCGTCGGCGGTCATGCTGCCGCCTCCGCGAGGAGGGAGTTTCTCGGCGGTCACACCGCAAACCTACTCGGGCAGGGCGCGTTGCCACTGGTCGGGACGGTGGCCAACCAGCCGACTTGGCCGGCAGGCGATACGGTGGTATGCGCCAGCGGCATATGGCCTGGTGGCGGTCAGCAGGAGGTACGGATCTTGGGTCAGTTCGACAGCGTCCGGGATAACCTGCGGCGGGCGTACGAGTCTGGCCGTGAGTCTGTCCGACAGGCCCGGGCCGAGGCGCGCGCCGAAATCGAGGACACCGAGCAACCAGTTCCGCCGCCGCGGCCCATCGTGGTCGCGTCGACCTCGGTGGCTCACCGCGATGATCTGGATGTCCCCCGGGGCCTGCGGGTGGCGGCCGCGTGGGCCTGGCGAATCATCGTGCTGGTCATCGTCGGCATCGGTGTCCTGTACGTGGCTGGTCAGTTGCAGGTTGTGGTTGTTCCGATCCTCATTGCCACCCTGCTGTCGGCCCTGCTGTCTCCCGTGGTCGGCTGGCTGCGCTCGCATCGGGTGCCCCGTTCGCTGGCCAGCACGCTGGTGCTCATCGGTGGCATCGCCGCGGTCGGCGGCACGTTGTACCTGGTCATCACGCAGTTCATCAGCGGTGCGCCGGAACTGTCGAGGAACGCGGCGGGCGGCATCAGCACGATCCAGACCTGGCTCCGCAACGGGCCGTTGCACATGTCCGATGATCAGTTGCAGAGCCTGGGCAAGGAAGCGACGGACTGGTTCACCAACAACCAGGACACGCTCACGACCGGGGCGCTGTCTACGGCGACCACCCTCGGCCACGTGCTGACCGGTGTGTTCCTCGCGCTGTTCACCACATTCTTCTTCCTACGTGACGGTCGCCGGATCAGCCGATTCATGATCGGCCTGCTACCCGAAGCGGCCCGCGAACGGATGATCAGCGCGGCCGACTCGTCCTGGTCGACCCTTGTCTCGTATGTGCGGGCCACGGTGTTGGTGGCCTTCATCGACGCGCTGGGCATTGGGCTGGCCCTGCTCATCCTCGACGTGTCGTTCCCGTTCCCGTTGGCCGCGCTGGTCTTCATCGGCGCATTCATCCCGATTGTCGGTGCCACCGTGTCCGGCGCGGTCGCGGTACTTGTCGCCCTGGTCGACCGGGGACCCGTGGTGGCCCTGATCCTGCTCGCCGCGGTCATCGCCGTACAGCAGTTGGAAGGCCACGTCCTGCAGCCGTTGATCATGGGGCGTGCCGTCGCCATCCACCCGCTTGCGGTGATCCTCGCCATCGCGGCCGGTGTGGTACTCGCGGGCATTGTCGGTGCGCTCATCGCGGTACCCATCGTGGCGGTGTTGAACACCGGCATCCGTCACCTGGCCGCGTTGCGCCGTGCCGAGGAGACCGGTGCGCCGCCTGGCCCGCCCGTGCCTACCGGCCCTCCCGCACCCGGTGTCGCTGGCGAGGCAGCCCTCGCCCTCTGAGTACGACCAACCCACCCCACGTGATCGATGCGGAATGTGGACTTCTCCGGCGACTGCACCCTTTCCGTGATCCATGTGGAAAATGGACTTCGCAGCGGCCACGATGCCCGTGGATCATGCGGTGCGGGTGCGCGCGACGATATCCCTTGGCCGCGACGCGACGGTCAAGGATCGCGCGGTGCGGCTTCGGCGGCGAGGCGTTTGAGGGCACCGTCGACGACTTCGGGCTTGGTGGTGTACCAGAACGGCGGCAGTGACCTGCGCAGGAAGCCGCCGTAGCCGCGGGCCGTTTCGAGGCGGGAGTCGAGCACTGCCACGACGCCGCGATCGGAAGCCGACCGGATGAGCCGTCCCACACCCTGCGCCAGCCGGATGGCGGCGATGGGCACGCTGACCGCGGCGAAGCCGGATCCGCCGGCCGCGTCGACGGCGGCGGCTCGGGCGGCGGCGAGGGGCTCGTCGGGGCGGGGAAATGGCAGCCGGTCGATGACCACCAGTTGGCAAGCGTCGCCTGGCACGTCGACGCCCTGCCAGAGCGACATCACGCCGAGCAGACAGCTGGTGCTTTCGGCCCGGAACCGCTTCACCAGCAAGGGCAGTGCTTCCTCGCCTTGCAGCAGGATCTCGAAGTCGGATTCCGCCCGCAACACTTCGGCGGCGCGTTCGGCGGCTCGGCGGGAGGAGAACAGCCCCAGGGTCCGGCCGCCGGCAGCGTTGACCAGGCGGACGAGTTCCTTCGCGGCCGGTTCGGACAGCCCGGACGCCTGAGGCCTGGGCAGGTGCGCGGCCACGTACAGGATGCCCTGCCGCCGGTAGTCGAATGGTGAGCCGACGTCCAGGCTGCGCCACGCGAGTTCGTTCTCATGCTCGTCGCCTTCGTCGTCGAGCAGCGGGGTGGGCGGGGTCGCAGCTCGCGCGGGTGCCAGCGGTGGGACGGCTGGCAGCCCCAGCGCTCGGGCGACGGTGTCGAAATCGCCGCCGATGGTGAGCGTGGCCGATGTGGCCACCACAGTGCGGTCCTCGTAGAGGAACGTACGCAGCGTGCTGGCCACGGACAGCGGTGCGACCACGATGCCCCGGCGCCGATCGTCGCGGTCGATCCAGATGACGTCGAACGCGGAAGCGGCCAGCATCCGTTGGGCGGTCTTGTTGATGTCCGACAACACCGCTTTGGACTGTTGTTTGCGCACCGGGTCGGAATCGTCCTGCTTGATCTCGCCGATCTCCTCGAGCCCGGCCCTGGATGCGGCATCGAGCAGGGTCACGGCTTCGGCAAGCGCCGCGGGGAGGCCCGCGGTCAGGCGTCCGGGCTGTGCTTCGGCCAGGCCGAGGGCCAGCGCGTCACCGGCTTCCACGAGCCGCTCGTACGTCTCCGCCTCGATCAGCGTGCGGGCCCGCCGGGCCGAGCGGTCGACCAGATCCGGCGTGAGCTCGGCCTGGCTCGCGGAGCTGACCCGATCGGCGAGTTCGTGCGCCTCGTCGATGATCAGCAGCCGGTGCTGGGGAATGATGTGCCGGCCGGCCAGCATGTCGAAGGCGAGCAGGCTGTGATTGGTAACGACAAGATCCACCTCGCGGGCCCGCGCCCGGGAGGCTTCGGCGAAGCATTCCTCGCCGAACGGGCACCGGGTCGCGCCGACGCATTCGCGCGCGGGCATCGACACCTGGCGCCAGGCGGTTTCGTCGACGCCGGGGTCGAGCTCGTCCCGGTCGCCGGTCGCGGTCTCGTTCGCCCACTCCCGCAGCCGTTGTATCTGTTTGCCGAGGCGGCCGGCCTCCCCGAGCCACTTCGTGCCACCCGGCGCTCCGGTCGTTTCGAACAGCCCGTCCGGTTCCTCGGCCGTGCCACCGTCCAATTTGGCCAGACACAGATAGTGATGGCGACCTTTCAGTACGGCGAAGGTCGGCTTGTGTCCGAGCAGGGGCTCGACGGCCTCGGCCAGCCGGGGCAGATCGTGGTCGACGAGCTGGTGCTGCAGTGCGAGTGTGGCGGTGGACACCACAACCGGGCCCGACACCAGCAGGGCCGGCACCAGATAGGCGAGCGACTTGCCCGTGCCGGTACCGGCCTGGACGAGGAGATGTTCCTGCTCACGGGTGGCATCGTCGACCGCGGCGGCCATGGTTTCCTGGCCGTCGCGCGTCATACCGCCCGGCACTGCGCTGACCGCCGCCTTGAGTAGGTCGGTCACGGAGGGAAGAGTTCGTGCACCGGCCACGGTCAGTGAGGGTACCTCGTCGGTCCGACACCCTTGTAGTTATCCACACCGGACGGGTGGTCGTCCACAGGCTGTGGATTACTGGTTGTGTACCGCCGCGGACTTCGGCCATCCTGGCATCGGGGCAACCGAGGGTTGAGAATGTGGGTTTGGTGGAGCCGACCGATGGGACGCTACGCGATGCGACACATGGAATTGGGGCGTACGGACACGCGGCGCTCTGACCTGGTTCGGGTCGTCTTCCTCAAGTACGACGGACGCGCGCACCGCAGTTATCCGGCCCGCCGGCTCGGCGAGGACGGCAACGGCACCTGGCTGGGCGTGGTTGCCGGCACCGTGGCCCTGGTCGACGGCGATCGGGAAGCCATCCGCGAGGAACCGTACGTGCTGCTGGTGCCCAAGCGGGGGTGGTGGACGGCCATGTTCAACGCCGCGCCCCGGCCAACCGAGGTCTACTGCGACGTGACCACCCCGGCGACCTGGTCCGGCACCAACGAGGTGACGGTCGTGGACCTGGACCTGGACGTCCGCCGGCGCCGCTGGGGTGACATCGAGCGGCTGGACGAGGACGAGTTCGCCGAGCACCAGGTGCGGTTCGGTTATCCGGATGAGGTCGTCACCCAGGCCACCGCGGCGAGTTACTGGCTGGCCGTGGCGTTGGGCGACGGCACCGAGCCATTCGCCTCAGGTTTCCGTCCGTGGCTCGCCCAGGTCACTCCGGGAGACCAGGTCACCTCCGGAGACCAGGTCACGTCGGGAGACCAGGTCAGCTCCGGAGACCAGGTCGCGCCGTGACGGCACCGGGCGGGCAGGACCTGCGAGTCCGCGCCCGGCGGATTCGGGACCTGCTGCGGGTAGGCGCCGACGTCGACCTTGATTCGGTGGATCCCGGTGGCACGCCGGGGCTGCCTGGCCGCCGGCACACCGGGCAGGACCGCAAGGCGTGGGCTCTCGCGCAACTCGCCCTGCTCCGGCCGGACCTGGCCGGTTTGCAGGAGCGCCTGTACGCGGCCGCGGTGGCCGGCATGGACCGGCGCCGGGTGCTACTGGTGCTGCAGGCCATGGACGGTGGCGGCAAGGACGGCACGGTGCGCCGCGTGGTCGGCGCCCTGAATCCGCAGGGCGTTCGGATCACCTCGTTCGGCGTGCCCAGCCGGGTCGAGGCGGCCCATGACTTTCTCTGGCGAATCCATCACGCGGTGCCCGGTGCTGGTCTGGTCGGCGTGTTCAACCGATCGCATTACGAGGACGTGCTGGCCGTAAGGGTGCGTTCGCTGGTGGCCAAGCCGGTGTGGCGGGCGAGGTACGACCAGATCAACGACTTCGAGAACCTGCTTGCCGCGGACGGGGTCACTCTGATCAAGGTCATGCTGCACATCTCGTACGAGGAGCAGCGCAAACGCTTGCTGGCCCGCCTGGACGACCCCACGAAGCACTGGAAGTTCGACCCGAGTGACCTGGACGACCGGGAGCGGTGGGCGGACTTCCAGCGGGCCTACCGCGATGCCCTGTCCCGCTGCACCAGCCAGACGAACCCCTGGTATGTGGTGCCGGCCGACCGGAAGTGGTACCGCGACTGGGCGGTGGCCAACGTACTGCTTGCACACTTGGCCGATTTGAACCCGGATTACCCCCACGCGGATCTCGACGTGCCCGGACTACGGCAGCGACTGGAAAGGGACTAACGACGCGGATCGCCGACGCGAAGCGAACGACAGGTGAACAAATGATGAACGGTTGTTGATCGGCCCGAACCGGCTGCTGCGGCGGCATTCGCACCCGCTTAGCATTCCCCCGGCCGGGGAGGCAGTGCTGCCCCGGAGCATGCCCGCCGCAGCAGTGAGGGAACGCCGTGCGATTCAAGTTCCGCCCCACCGACGACTCGTTCTATGAGTTCTTCACCCGCGCCGCGCAGAACCTGGTCCGCGGCACGGAACTGCTGTCCGGATTGGCCGTGCCGGGTGTTGACATCCAGGCCATCTCGGAGGGCCTCGGTGACATCGAGCACGACAGCGACAAGATCACGCACGGCGTCTACAACAAGATCAACTCCACCTTCATCACGCCGTTCGACCGCGAGGACATCTACCGGCTGGCATCCACCCTCGACGACGTCATGGATCACGTCGAGGCCGTCGGCAATCTGGTCTACCTGTACGGACTGACCAAGCTGCCGGCCCTGCCCCGGGAGATGCACGAGCTGGTCCAGGTGCTCAACAAGCAGGCGAAGGTCACGTCTGAGGCGATGCCCAGGCTGAAGTCGATGAAGGACCTCAAGTCCTACTGGGTCGAGGTCAACCGGCTGGAGAACGACGGCGACCTGGCCTATCGGATGTTGCTGGTGCGGCTCTTCTCGGGCGAGTACGACGCCCTGACCGTGCTCAAGATGAAGGAAGTCGCGGACGAGTTGGAGAAGGCCTGCGACGCGTTCGAGCACGTGGCCAACACCGTTGAGCAGATCGCCGTCAAGGAGTCATAAATGTCGGCGGAGCTCGTCGGCGTCATCGCGGTCATCGTGGTCGCTTTGGCGTTCGACTACACGAATGGTTTTCACGATGCCGCCAACGCCATCGCGACCTCCGTATCCACCCGGGCGCTGACCCCGCGGGTCGCGCTGGTCATCGCGGCCATCGGCAACTTCGCCGGCGCGCATCTGGGCGCCAAGGTGGCCAAAACCGTCGGGGACGGCCTGGTCAGTCTCCCGACCGGCTTGGACAGTCTCGGCGTGGTGTTCGCCGGCGTACTCGGTGCGATCATCTGGAACCTCGTCACCTGGTATTTCGGCATCCCCTCGTCGTCGTCGCACGCGCTGTTCGGCGGGCTGGTGGGTGCCACGTTGTTCGCCACGAACGGACACGTGCAGTGGGGCAACATCGTCGACAAGGTGATCCTGCCGATGGTCCTGTCGCCGGTGGTTGGCCTGGTGCTCGGGGCGATCTTCATGTTCGCGGTGCTGTGGGCCATCAAGGGGCTCACCGTGCTGGCCGACAACGAGCCGGACGCCGACCCGGACTCGCCGGGCGAGGCTCGCGGGCTGCGCCGGCTGGTCCAGCCGGGACCGCTCAACCGCGTTTTCCGCCACCTGCAGACGGTGTCCGCGGCCGGGATGGCGGTCGGCCACGGCATGCAGGACGCGGCCAAGACCATGGGCATCGTGGTGCTCGCCCTGTACACCGGCGGCCTGCAGGACAGCAAGACGCACATTCCGGAGTGGGTCTACTACGCCTCCGCGACCGTGCTCGCCCTCGGCACGTACGCGGGTGGCTGGCGGGTGATCCGTACCCTCGGCCGGCGCATCATCCACCTCGGCCCGCCCGAAGGGTTCGCCGCCGAGACCGTGGCCACCACGGTGCTGTACTACAACTCGCTCGTCCTCGGCGCGCCCATCTCGACCACCCAGACGATCACCTCGGCGATCATGGGCGTCGGCGCCACCAAGAAGTTCTCCGCAGTCCGCTGGGGTGTGGCCGGCAACATCCTGGTTGCCTGGATCCTCACCTTTCCCGCCACCGCGGCGATCTCCGTGGTGCTCTACTTCGTCACCCGCCCGCTGTTCTAGCCGAAGGGCTGCCAGTAGGGCCACCCGGCGGCAGCACCGAACTCGTCTATCGTCGGGTGGTGGACGCCTACCTCTTCGAAGCGGTCCGGACCCCCTTTGGCCGCCATCGTGGCGGGCTCGCCGGTATTCGTACCGACGACCTCGCCACGTTGCCGATAGCGGAACTGCTCCGCCGGCCACCCCGCCCTGGCCGAACCGGACCGGACCGGGTGGACGATGTCATCCTGGGCGACGCCAACGGTGCCGGCGAGGACAACCGTGATGTGGCCCGGATGGCCGTCCTGTTGGCGGGCCTGCCACCGACTGTCGCGGGCGTCACCGTGAACCGGCTGTGCGGGTCGGGTGGTGAAGCCATCACCCAGGCCGCCCGCGCGGTGGGTTGCGGGGATGCCGACCTGGTTGCCGTGGCCGCCGCCTGTATCGGCGTGGGCCAGGGCTTCGCCATGGTGTTGCACGTCGATGGCTGACAATCCGCCGGTACGGCTGAGGCTGCCGGACCGGTTTGGCGAGGCTGCCCGCCGATTCGCCGCATCCGGCGCGCAACCCGTGCCGCCCAAGCTTGCCGCGACCGTCGTGCTCCTGCGCCCAGCACCCGCCACGGCACCAGCCGCAGGCACGGGCACCGCTACAGGCACCGGTGGCGGCTTCGAGGCGTACGGGCATCGGCGGGCTGCCAGCATGGCGTTCGCGCCGAGCATGTACGCCTTCCCCGGTGGCTCGGTCGATATCCGTGACGCCGAGGTTGACGTCGCGTTCGCCGGACCAAGCCAGGACTGGTGGGCACAGCGGCTCGGGCTGGCCGCCGCCCAGGCGCGCGCGGTGGTCTGTGCCGCCGTCCGCGAGGTGTTCGAGGAGTGCGGCGTGCTGCTCGCCGGCCCGGATCAGTCCACTGTGGTGGGAGATGTGTCCGGAGCGGACTGGGAGTCGGTCCGGGTCGCCCTGCAGGACCACCAGGTGGGGTTGGCCGACCTGTTGGCGAGCCGTGACCTGGTCGTACGGTCCGACCTGCTCGTACCGTGGGCCCGCTGGGTGACCCCGGAGTTCGAGCCGCGGCGGTTCGACACGTACTTCTTCGTCGCCCGGCTGCCCGAACGACAACGCACCCGCGATGTCGGCGGTGAAGCGGAGCACACGGTGTGGGCCAGCCCGGACGCACTGGCCGAGCTACCGATGTTGCCGCCGACCGCGTTCACGCTGCGACAGTTGGCCGGGTACGACACCGTCGACGCCGTGATGGCCGCCGGAGCGACTCGTGATCTCAGTACGCCGGTGCTGCCGCGTTTCGCCACCGACGAGGATGGCCCCTACCTCGTCATTGCCTGAACCGGCGGTCACCCACGCGGCGCACGGGTGCCGCCCATGTGGCGAGCGAGGGCGTTGCGCGCCACCAGGCGAGCAGCCCGCAGCAGGGAACGCGGGCCGGCCACGACCGCGGCGCTCGCCCCCGGATTTCCCACCCGCGCCGGTGAGGTGAGCTGGTCCGGCCGCACCTGGACCAGGTCGACCACTTCTGGTACGGCCAAGTCGCACTGCCCGTACCCGGCCGTGACCGCATCCACAAGGGACTGTCCTGGCGCGCGGTCGCGGATCGCCCGGGTGACCGCGGCGGTGCGCCACAGGGTGAGTGGGCCGGCCAGAACGACGCCGGCCCTCGCCTCATCGGCCGCCACGACGAGCCGCTCGACGGTGTCGGGCCCGACGCCCACGGTGCTGGGTGGACGTCCAGCCGGTACGGCGAGGGGAACACCGTCTCCGGCGCCTGGGTGGCCAGGCGTACCCGCGGTTCGGACCGGTATGTCGCGGCGACGAGGCGCTCGTCCAGCAGCGGATCGGCCAGCACGTCCCGGCGCTCGTCGACCAGGCTGTCCCAGGGTCCAATGAGGACCACCCGCAGATCGTGCTCGGTACTGGCGAGCAACCGGTCCACGCAGGTACGGATGCATTCGAACGACCCGGCGCCGGTTACCACGGCGGTGACCAGGGGTACCCGCCAGATCCGGCCGGCGCCGCGACGAAGCCACCGGGGTTGCGGCATCAGGTCGGCCAGGTGCGGGTGGTTGTGCCGGCGCAGTTGCGGGCCGCGGCGCATCATCGACGACGGGCCGATGTGCCAACCGCGGGCGCCGGGTTCGGGGATGAACACCGCGCCGGCCTGCGCCAGCCGGAAGCCGAATTCGGTGTCCTCCGCCAGCGGCAGGCTCGGATCGAGTCCGCCGGTGGCGAGATAGAAATCGCGCCGCATCGCCACGGTGGCGCCGACGTGGGCCAGGAAGTTGAGATGGTCGCCGGCGCGAAGCTGGTCGGTGGTGTCGATGAGCCGTTCGATGTAGTCATGCGGCAGTGAGTCGGCGAAGAGTTCGCCGATCGTCCCGTCGGCGCAGCGCCGGGACACCTCCTCGGGCGTACTCGTGCCACGTTCGACGAACCGCTTGTAGCCGAGAGTGACCGCATCCGGGATCTCCTGATGCCAGCGGGCCAGCGCCTCGACGTGCTCGGGGAAGACCACCATGTCGGCGTCGAGGCGGTGCACGATCGCGCCGGTGGCGCGGGCCACCCCGGTGTTCACCGCGTTGGCGATGCCCCAGCCGCCGCTCACCCGCACCAGACGACATCGACCAGGACGGATTTCCGGTAGTCGCAAGGGTGGCTGCGAACCGTCGTCGACGACGATCACCTCGAGCAGGTCGCCGGGGTAGGTCTGCTGGCTCAACGCGGCCAGGGCGAGATCGAGAAGCCCCTGGCAGTTGTACGCCGCAACCACCACGCTCACCGTCTCGCTGGGCGTCCAAGCGCCCACCGCCGGTGGCGACAACCGGCCCCAGTCCCCGCGAACCACCTGTGTGCGCACCTGCCGTCTACCGTTGCGGCCGGTCGGGGTCGGTGGCGATTGCCGGACGCTGGACCGGAACGTCACCGTCGGTGCCGGCGGCCGGAAGAGCGGCGGCCGGAAGGGCTGCGACCGGGAGGGCTGCGACCGGAAGGGAGGCCGCAGTCGCTCGCCGCTGCGGGTGGCCGGCCGCGCGCAGGAACCGGATGACCTGAGCCGACTCCGCCGCCAGCATGAGCGCGCAGGCCACCACCGTCACGTTCCACATGGTCCGGCTGATGCTGGCCCCGAAACTTCCGGCGATGGCTCCGGCCACCGGTGCGCCGATCAACACGGCCATCTGAAACTCGACACCGCCGTACACATTGAGCCTGATCCGGCGCCGTTGCAGCCACCATTCCCACCGCGCGACGCCCGACACCAGCCCGCCCGCGCCCGCTGGCGCCGCCCACGCCGACCCCGGTCCCGCCGCCCGCCGCGCCGCCAGCCGGCTGTGGGTCAACTGCCGAGGGGCGACCTAGCTCGGGTTCAGTCGGGCCGGGGTGCGCCGCCTCGGCCGTACCACTGGTCGGTTCGGGAAGCGTCAGGGGCAGATCGTCGGTGTCGTCGACGGTGGGTGGCCGGTGGGTGGCCGGTGGGCCGCGCAGCTCGAACAGGGCCCGCTCCATCAAGGAGCCATTGAGGTAACGGAACATGTGCAACGCGACCACGGCCGTCGCGACCAGAGTGAACGAGGCCTGGCCGGTCGCCTTGTACTGCCCGCCGAGCAGGGCCAGGGCGCACATGACGACGCGGATCTGATCCAGGCTGAAGTCCAACCAACCGCCGACAGGTGAACTGCGCCGCTGCCAGCGGGCGAGCTTGCCGTCCACGCAGTCGAAGGTGAAGGCAAGGTGATAGGCGACCGCGCCCACGATCAACCAGAGCGTTTCACCGGGTCTGAAGGCCGCGGCCAGGAAGGCGGAGGCGGCGCCGAGGCCGGACAGGAAGGCCAGCGTAGTGATCCGGTTCGGCGTGACCCAACGCAGCCGGTCAGCCAGCCGGACCAGGTGGATGGCGAGGGGGTCGACCAGCAGTACGGTCCACCACGAGTCGCGCCTCTTGTAGGTGATTGCGCGAATCTGTGCCAGACGGTCCGATCTTTCTTCCATAGGCCTTCACCGTAATGTCCGAATGGTTCGATGAGCGGCAACCTGCCCGTGGCTCACACCGTGGGCCGCGCTGTTCGGCTTGCGCAACTCCCGAAGCCAGGTTTGCCGAGTGCCCGTAGGGTCATGACAAGCGTGAGTGCGTGGAAGCGAGGGCCCGATGACCATTCAGCCGATGAACAACCCCGAGAATGACCCGAACGTGGGGCACGAGACCGACCCGACCATTGTCTACGTGCGGGAGCCGGCAAAGGCGCGCTGGGGCCGCCGGCTGTTGGTCCTTGTCGGCACTATCGGCGTGATCGCTGCCCTGGTGTTCGGCCTGAAGGCGGCCAACCTGTGGCCCACCCTGCGCAACCCGTTCGCCACCGAGTCCACCGACCGCAGTGGCCCGGCGCTGCTGGAGTCGGTGAAGGACCTGAGCCGGTACGTTGCGGCGGAAGGCAGCTTCCAGGTGCTGGTGGACCTGCAGGAGAACAAGAAGTTCGTGCCGGACATCCTGTTCAACGAGCGCACGCTGTTCGTCGGTGTCGGTTCCGTGGACGCCTATGTGGACTTCTCCGCCATCAACTCCGGTGCGATCACGATCTCGCCGGATGGCAAGTCGGTCGAGATCAAGCTGCCCGAGCCACAGTTGGAGAAGCCGAGCCTCGACACCGACAAGAGCTACGTGTTCGCCCAGGAGCGCGGCATCGCCAACCGGATTGGTGACCTGGTCGGCAGCGACCCGAACAAGCAACAGCAGCTCTACCAGCTGGCCGAGCAGAAGATCAGGGACGCGGCCAATGAAAGCGAACTGCGCGAGCGGGCCAAGAAGAACACCAGCGCGATGCTGGAGAGCCTGCTCAAGGGGCTCGGCTACGAGCGGGTCACGATCACCTACGCCGCTCCCTAACCCGTACGCCCGACTTCCGGCCTGTCCGCCGATGCCCGTACGCCTGCCTGGCGTGCGGGCGCTTTCGGCGAAAAGGCGAGCGATGTTCGCGTACCTACTCGGGCGGTATGGCCACCCAAAGGATGAGATAGATCAGGAACTGCGGACCGGGCAGGGCGCAGGAGAGTACAAAGAGCAGCCGGACCATGCCGGGGGACAGGTTGAACCGGCGGGCCAGCCCGGCGCAGACACCGCCGATCCAGCGGCCCTTGCGCGGCCGGCGTAGTCGACGGGGAAAGGCTTCGTACGTCATGCGGTCCTCCCAACGACGGCTGGTCAGGCGACCGGCCCACGCCTTCGACGGTAGGCACCACCTGCCACCCGGACCGGACTAACGTGTGCAAGGGGTCGCCTGGCGGGCTCTGCTTCGTTAGACGGTGGTCGGGACTTCGCCGGAGGCGATCAACGCGGGAACCTTGCTGAGTGATCAAGTCGAGCCGAAACGCCCCGGGGTGCCCGTGGCGTCCAGCGTCGTTGGCGTCTGGCAGTACCGCGAGGTTCTCGCGTTGCTCGTTCGCCGTGACCTCACGGTCAAGTACCAGCAGTCCATCCTGGGGTACTTCTGGACCCTGCTGGAGCCGCTGGCGATCGCGGTCACCTACTGGTTCGTTTTCGACGTCCTCTACGACACCAAGCCGGCCGGCGGTGAGCCGTACCTGCTGTTCCTGGTTTCGGGCCTGTTCGCGTGGATCTGGGTCAACGGTGTGCTGGGTGACGCGACCGTGGCGCTGACCCAACAGCACCGGCTGATCACAACGATCAAGGTGCCAAGAGAGCTGTTTCCGATCAGCCGGGTGGTCAGCAAGTTCGTGGAGTACCTGGCGGCGACACCGGTGCTGATCGTGGTGGCGGTGGCCTGCCGGGTGCAGGTGGGCTGGCACCTGTTGTTACTGCCGCTGGCCATCATGCTCCAGACGATCCTGTTGGTTGGCGTGGCCATGCTGCTGTCATCACTCAACGTCATGCTCCGCGATGTGGAGCGGTTCATGCGGCTGCTGCAACGAGTGCTCATGTACGCGGTGCCGGTGATCTACCCGCTGTCCCAGGTGGTCGATGCGAAGGGCCTCCCGACCTGGGTGAAGACCACCTATGAGGTGAATCCGCTGGTCGGCATCTTTGAGTTGCACCACGCCGCGTGGATGTCCACGGCTGGATGGCCGAGCCCATTGCTCATAGTTTCGGCTACCGTGGGTAGTGTGCTTTTCCTGTTGGGTGGCTGGCTGGTCTTCCACCGCCTCGAACCCGCCGTACTGAAAGAACTGTAGGCGGAGCAGGAGTGCCGGAAGTGATCATCGAGGGCGAGGGCCTGGGGATCAAGTTCCTCAAGAGTCGCCGCCGGAACCTCAAGTTGCGTGACCTGTTCGTTCAGGGTGGTAAGCGGCGGCTGCGCGTGGACGAGTTCTGGGCCCTGAAAGATGTCAGTTTCACCGTCAGCGAGGGCGACGCGGTCGGCATCATCGGGCGTAACGGCACCGGCAAGAGCACGCTGCTCAAGTTGATCGCCGGAGTGCTCATCCCAGATGAGGGGACGATCCGGACGCAGGGCAAGGTGGCACCCCTACTCGAACTGAGCGCCGGCTTCACCAACGAGTTGACTGGTCGGGAGAACGTGCAGGTCGTGGGGGCGCTGCACGGCATCAGCCGGGCGGAGATGCGCGATCTGCTACCGAAGATCTTCGAGTTCGCCGGCGACAAGGTGTCGGACAACATCGACCTGCCCACCCGGCACTACTCGACCGGCATGAAGGTGCGCCTCGGGTTCGCCGTGGTCGCGCACCTGTCCCACCCGATTCTGCTGGTGGACGAGGTACTGGCGGTGGGCGACAAGGAGTTCCGGGAGAAGTGCTATGGCACCATCGAGACCATGCTGGGGGAAGGTCGTACTCTGGTGCTGGTCTCCCACAATGAGGCTGATCTCACCAGGTTCTGCAACCGCGGAATGTATATCGACGCTGGCGTGGTGGCATTGGATGGTCCGGTTGAGGACGCTCTCGCGGCATACAACGGACATGTCGCTGATGATCCGTCTGCCCAGGTAGGCGGTTCCGCCTAGCTGGTCGGTTGTTACCGCGGATCTGGGGCGACAGGTCACCGCGCTTGCCGTTACTGTTCCGTTCAGAAACAAGCCCCTCACATAGTGAACATCCTTCGTTCACCCGATGGTCGCCACCGCCAGATGACGGCCACAGTAGGTCGACTGTTGCTCCGGATGAGGGCCGCAGCCAGCCGGCCAGCAGGAGGCGCCCGCGTGGCTACCGTCGCGCTCAAAGAAGTATCCAAGGTGTTCCGGGACGGGACGATCGCCGTTGACAGCGTCAATCTTGACGTCAACGACGGCGAATTCATGGTGCTGCTCGGTCCGTCGGGCTGCGGAAAGTCCACCGTGCTGCGCATGATCGCCGGGTCTGGAGGATCCGACCTCGGGCAGCGGTCATGCTCGGACGGTGAGATGGCCAACGAACTGCCCCACGGGACCGGCAAATGGCCATGGTCTTCCAGGACTTCGCGCCTATATCCCGCACATGTCCGTGAGGCGACAACATCGGCTTTCCGCTGCGGCTCGCCGGCATCGAGCCGGAGTCGCGTGGCGGAGCGGATCCACGACGTGGCGGGCGCGCTCGGCATCGGCGACGTGCTCGGCCCGCAAGCCTAGCCAGCTCTCCGGCGGCCAGCGGCAGCGAGTGGCGATGGGCCGGGCGATCGTACGGCGGCCCGGACTGTTCCTGATGGACGAGCCCCTCTCCAACCTGGACAGCGGCCTGCGCGCCGAGCTGCGGGCGGAGATCTCCGGGCTGACCCGGGAACTGGGCGTCACCACCATCTACGTCACGCACGACCAGGCCGAGGCGCTGACCATGGCCGACCGGGTGGCCATCATGCGCAAGGGCGTGCTGCAGGACGTCGGCACCCCCACCCAGGTGTACGGTCGGCCGGCCACGCTCTACGTCGCCGCGTTCCTGGGCAGCCCCCGGATGAACCTGCTGGAGGCGTCGGTCTACGTCCACCTCGACCGCTACGTCGCGCTGCAACCTCGGCGAGCAGGCGCTCTACCTGCCCTGGGACGACATGCGGGCCCGTCAGGTGGCGCACTACCACGGTGAGCGGATCGTGGTCGGGATGCGGGCCGAGGCGCTCACCCCGGTCGTCCCGGACACCCCCGGTGACGTGCTGCACGGGCGCGATCCGCTACCTGGAGCACCACGGGCACGAGTCGCTGGCCTTCCTCGACATCGGCGCCACCGCGATCGCCGGTCGACGAGCCTGGTCCGGGCGCGCCGCAGACCAGCGGCAGCGGGTCGCGACTGTCCAAGGTGGCCGCACTGTTCCGGCGCGGCGTCCGGGTGGAGCCGGGGCTGGAGGAGCCGGACTCGGGCGAGCATGGCGTTTTCGCGAGCACCGCTGCGAACGGTTCGAACGGGTCGCTGGCGGCCGTTCGCGACGGCACGACGGTGCTGGATCCGCCGGGTCGCCACCATCGGGCCCGGGCCGAGGTCGCGGTGCGGCTGGCGCCGTATCCGAGCCTGCGGGTGGGAGATCCGATGAGCGTTGCCATCCGCATTGACCAGTTGCATTTCTTTGACGGACGGGGCCAGCGGATCGACGTGGGCTGGCGCTGACCTTCCTTGCCGGCAAAGCTACCCGACGGTAACTTTGTTGGCATGACCGATGCTGGCACACAGATCGCGGCGGACGACGGAGCACTGCGCAACGCGGTGCCGTTCGCCAATACCCTTGGTCTATCGGTCCGGACCGTGGGTACGGACGCCGACGGCATGCTGACCGCGGTGGTGCGACTGCCCGACGCGCAACGCCTGCACAACCACGTCGGCGGGCCGCACGCCGGCGCCCAGTTCACCCTCGGTGAGACGGCGTCCGGCGCCATTGTGATGGCCGCGTTCGCCGACCAGTTCCACCGCACGGTGCCGCTGACCGTGCGGGCCGACATTCGCTACCGGAAACTGGCGATGGGCACAGTTCAGGCGACCGCCCGGCTGACCAGGCCGGCCGCGGAGGTGGTCGCCGACGCGGTCGCCCAACTCGACGCCGGTGCCCGCCCCGAATTCGAGGTGCTCGTGGAGATCGCGACCCTCGACGGCACCCCGACTGCGGAGATGACGGTTGTCTGGACCCTACGTCCACATCGCTGATGTTTACCGACGATCACCGTTCGGTATAGGTATGGCATGACACAGCACTTTGAGTCTCCGGACATCATCGACGACGGCGCTACCGACGTCCTCGCCGAGGATGAGATTGTGCACGTGCCACCGGCTGCGGCCGAGCTGGCGGAGAGCCTGCAACACCACCACGATTCGACCTTCGTGGCCGATGTTCCCGACTGGGACGAACCCGACCCCGAGTGAAACGCCGAGCACGAGAATGCGACAGGTTGGGCAGGCGGCGGTCGGCCAACGGTTTGCCTCCAGTCTGGCGCGGGTCGCGCGGTACTGGACCGTCGATCCCACGTCGACGAGCCACTATGGACGCTTCGACATCGAGTCGCGGCCGAACGCGCACGCGCCTCGCAAACGCTCACCGCGATGCCGTCGCGCGAACGCTCACCGCGATCCGTCGGCTCTGCTCGTACTCGGTCATCGTCGGGTTGGCAGCCCGGCGCCGCGCGGCCGCGGGCCGGCGCCGCACGCTCACCGCGAGCCGGCGACCAAGGCTACGGCTTCGTCGAGTCGGCTCTGCTCGTACTCGGTCATCGTCGGGTTGGCGGCCCGGCGGCGCGCGGCCGCGGGCAATCCGGCCAGCAGCTTCCGGCCAACCCGATCCCGGAATGCATACATCGTGGCCAGGGCCGCCTCCGCCAGTGGTTCGTCCATGGTCAAACCGGCCTGGGCCAGAATCAGCGCGGTCATGGCGAGATCGAAGGCCGGATCGCCTTCCGCGACATTGCGCCAGTCGATGACCACCGGACCATCCGAAGTCACCATCACATTGTCCGGATGCAGGTCCAGGTGCAACACCCGTACCGCGGGGTCGGCAGTGGTCAACGCCGGTATCGCATGCAATCGCCACAGCAGGTCGGCCAGCATCTCGGCCATACCACGCTCATCGAAGTCATTCGCCAGCCACGCGTCCAGCATCGTCGGCCCGGTCAGCCGAGCCATCTCCAGATCCCGACCGTCGGCCCGAAAGACCTCAGGTACGGGGTAGTCGTGCACCCGTAGATGCGACATGAACAGAACCTCATGGGCCACCTCGAAACCGTCGCGGTATCGCCGCACTACCCGGTCATCGTCCACCAGGTACACGTCGGCGTCCCGCCCCGAAGCCAGCAGCTCCAGTTCTTCCACATCCACCGCGCCAGCCTAACCCGCCTCACCGTACGCCTCTCCGTGCGCCTCTCCAGCGAGCGTGATCGCGGACGATTCGGTGTGTCCTGGCACCCCGAATCGTCCGCAACCAGGCGCGCTTTTGAGAGCGCGGCATTCTGGTGCGCGCGCGTGTTCTGGGGGTGGGCGTTGCTGGCGTGATCGTGGACGATTCGGTGTGTCCTGGCATCCCGCTATCGTCGGCATCACGCATGGCATGAGTGCGTGGCATCCGATGAACGCACGTGCCGGACGGTCAGACGGGAAAGCGGCATGCCGGCCGGCGGCAGCGGCGACCGGTACCAGCCCAGCCGTGGCGGCGGAGTACGGCTGCCACCTGGGCCGCGACCTCACACGGATTCGTGTGAATGTCGCCGAATCCGAACCTCAGGACGATGTCTCCCTCGACTGCGGCGGCGTTGTCCCGTCGCATGTCGCGCCAACGATGGTGCTCCGGATGGGCGGCCCGCCCGTCGAGTTCCACCCTTGTCTGGTAGCCCGGATAGCGCACATCGTCGTACCCGGCAACCGACGCGCGCCGGACCTGTCGCTGCGACCGGGGCAGGCGGTGCGCCTGCTCTACAGCACGCAAGTAGGTGAGCTCCAGCAGCGAGTGACAGCCGTCCTCGACGTCCAACAGCGCCGCCCGCATGGGCGCGCGCCAGCGGACCTTGCGGCGCCCAGCCAGGTGTGCCAGCAACCGTGCGGCGGTGGTGAAGCGTCCGCCGACTGCGCGGGCAAGCCAGGAGATCGCTTCCTCCAACGTACTCGCGACCTGCGTGAGATCAAGGACGGTATCCTCGATCCGCGTCTGTGGCGGCATCCGGGTGGGATGCCGCCTGCCCGCCGCGCCGGCCGACCGGTGGATCACCACACCGTCGATGGGGGCCGGAGTCTGGTCAACCGGCACCAGGACATGGACCAAGCGCGACGGTTGTTGCACAAGCCCAGCAATCTCCGCTGCCGTGTAGTGGCTCAGCATCGCACCGCGTCCGGCACACAACACCGCGGCCCACAACATGCCGGTACGCGGCACCAGGCCATTGAAGGTCGCATACACGCCCCGATGGATCCGCTGCCACCGGCCGGCGCGCACCTGCTCCCGCAGCGCGGTGACCGATAGTCCACAGTGCAGTATCTGGGCGCGTGTCACCACGCCCGCCTGCGTGTCCGCGATGTCGCGGACCCTTCGATGAGCCTCACTCTCTCTGCGCACCCGCACATCCTGACGCCGCCGGCAAACACCCTCAACGCCCAACCAAGATCTGTGGATAACCCCAGCCGTGTCTCACATGATCGCGGGCGATGGGAGGTGCCAGGGCACACCGAATCGTCCACAGCCACGGGAGCAACGCCCACTCCCAGAAGCGCGCGCACCCGAGAAGCCGCGCCCCCGCGTGGTTGCGGACGATAGGGAATGTGATGGCACACCGAATCGTCCGCGATCATGCGAGCAACCGTGCACCCGTGCACCCGTGCAGACGCGCGCTGCGGATGCTGCGGATCATGCGGCAACGATGCACCCGCGCAGAACCGCGATCACACCAACGCGGCTAGGTGGTGGCGGCGAAGCGCTCGACCTGGTCCGTCCGGCCGGCCACGATGAGCACGCTGCCGGACTGGATCACGGTGTCGGGCTTGGCGTAGGTGAAGTCCTCACCGTTGCGCTTCACGCCCACGACCGTGATGCCATAACGGGTACGTAGCGCCGCTTCGGCCAGCGACTTGCCGAGGCTGTCCGGTGGTGTCCGTACTTTGGCGATCGCGAACCCGTCGTCCAACTCGATGAAGTCGAGCATCCGGCTGGTGATCAGGTGGGCCACCCGTTCGCCCATGGCTGATTCCGGGTAGATCACGTGGTGGGCGCCGACCGCGTTGAGGATCTTTCCGTGTTTCTGGGTGATCGCCTTGGCCCAGATCTCCGGTACGTTCAGCTCACCGAGCGCGACCACGGTGAGCACGCTCGCCTCGATGGCGGTGCCGATGCCAACAATCGCCCGGCGGAATTCGCCCACGCCGAGTTGGCGTAGGGCCTGGTCATCGGTCGCGTCGGCCTGGGCGACGTAGGTGAGCCGATCAGACCATTGCTCGACCCGTTTGGCGTTGTCGTCGATGCCGAGCACTTCGTGTCCGAGCCGCAGCAGCGAGTCGGCTACCTGGCCGCCGAAGCGCCCGAGCCCGATCACCACGACGCTGTCCGAGTCGGCGGACCTGCTGGACTTGCGGTTGTCAGCCAACGATCGGTCGCTCCTCCGGGTAGCGGTACAGCCGGTGCTTCGTGGTGAGCGCGAGCGACGAGGCGACCGCGATCGTACCGACCCTACCGACGAACATCAGTATGGTCAGAATAATGTGCGCGGCGGCGGGCAGGGTCGGCGTGATGCCGGTGGACAGTCCCACCGTGGCGAAGGCCGAGGTTACCTCGAACAGCGCCGCTTGCAGCGACACGCCGGTTGACGTCGCGAGTAGCGTCAGCGTACCGACGGACACCAGCGCAACACCGAGCAGGGCCACCGAGAGAGCCTGACGCTGTACGGGCTCGGGGATGCGCCGGCGGCCGATGACCACGTCCTGGTCGCCTTTGACCTCCGCCCAGATCACAAACGCCAGCACCAGGAACGTGGTCAGCTTGATGCCACCGGCGGTGCTCGCGCTGCCGCCACCGATGAACATCAGCGCGATGACGATGGAACTGGTCTCGATGTTCAACTGTCCGATGTCCACACTGGAGAAGCCACCGGATCGTGGCATGGATCCCTGGGTGATCGCGGCCAGTATTTTCTGGCTCACACCCAGCGGCCCGAAGGTGTGTGGGTTGTTCCACTCCAGCCCGAGCATGACCACAAAACCGGTGATCAGCAGGACCACTGTACCGAGGACGGTGAGCCTGGTATGGGTGGACCACGACGCCGGCCGGGCCGCCCGTCGGCCCAACTCGAACAGCACCGGGAAGCCGACGCTGCCGGCGATGACACCGAAGGTGAGCGGTAGGCAGATCCACCAGTCGCCGACGAATCCGTCGAGGCTGTTGCTGAAGAGCGCGAAGCCGGCATTGTTGAACGCCGACACGCCGTGGAAGATGCCGTACCAGAGCGCCTTGGGCAGGCTGTAGTGGTACCCCAGCCAGAACCGACCGGCCAGAAAGACGGTGAGCACCGCCTCGGCTGCGAGCATGATCAGGGCGACCCGGGTGATCACCTGGCGCGCGTTGGCCAGGCCAAGCGCGCGTCCTTCGGTCTGTAGCAGCAGCCGCGTGCGGATGCCGAGCCGGTCCGACACGATCAGGGTGAGCAGGGTCGCCGCGGTGACGATGCCAAAGCCGCCGAGTTGGGTCAACGCGGTAATGACGACATGCCCGAAGCCGGACCAGTACGTGGCGGTGTCCACCACGGTCAATCCGGTCACACAGGTCGCCGAGGTCGCGGTGAACAGCGCGACGATGAACGACGCTCGCTCGCCGACGCCCGCCCGCGACACCGGCAGCATCATCAGCCCCGTACCGACGAGGATGACCAGGAGAAACGCCAGCGGGACGAGCCTGGCCGGATGGGCAACGGCACGACGCATCGTCACACAGTAAGGTCGAGCACCACTGTGTCATCGTCCGGGCTCGGCTTGAGCGCGTCGGCGAATGCGGACGGCATGACTTTGCGGTCAGCAGGCCGCGGCTATCAGGTCTGCTGGGGCGAAGGTGCCGGACTCGTCTGATGTCACCCGTCCGAGTGAACAGTGCCGCAACGCGATCCTATGGCGCGGCATGCCGAACTGTCGGGCGAACGCACTGCCCCGGTGCGCTGCACGCATTACTCTGGACCCGTACATGTCGACGTGCGGAGCGAGGGGTGACCAGTAGCGTCCGGCGGGCCACACCTGCCGATCCTTGGCCGGGCACCTCGGATCAAGGGCTGCCGAGCGCCGCCGGACGGCCGCTGCCGCCCGAGCTCGGACCGGGCGCGGTCGCCGTACTCGAAGGTGTCACTTTCATGTACTCCGACGCGATCGGGGATGTCCCGTCCGGGTCCATCGGTGGCCTCGTGCATGCCGACACCCGGCTGCTGTCGACCTGGCTGCTGACTCTCAACGGGGCCCGCCTGCTGCCGTTGGGTTCCGGTGGCGTGGAGCACTATTCGGCCGCCTTCTTCCTCACCAACCCCGAATTGGCTGGTCTGCCGGCGAATGACTTCGGCATCCGTCGACTGCGCACTGTGGACAGCCAGTTCCGGGAGCGGATCGAGCTGTGGTGCTTCGCCCGTGAGCCGGAGCGGGTCGAGCTCCGGCTGTCCGTGGGTAACGACTTCGCCGACCTGTTCGAAATCAAGGATGTGGTACGAGATCGATCCGCCGCGATCGTCCGATCGCACGCGGTGGATGGCTCGACGCTCGTATTCACCTACACCAATGAGTCATTCACCGCGCAGACCCGGGTTGAGGTCTCGCCGCCGGCCGACCGGTTGGAAGGTGACGATCTGGTCTGGGAGCTGGAACTCGGCGACGATGCCACCTGGTCGGTGGACATCACCATCCCGTTCGATATCGGACCGGACGAGGTGGTCCCGGTGCGCAGCGGATTCGGCGAGGTTGCCGGCGGCCGCACCGACGACGCCGCCGCCCGCTGGTTCGCCGAAATTCCGTTGCTGCGCAGCGACTCGGACATGTTGCGTCACATCGCCGAGCAGACCGCCCGGGACCTTCTGGCGTTGCGGGTGCAGACCCGGTTGGAGGGCCGGTCGGTGGTGCTGCCCGCGGCGGGCCTGCCCTGGTTTCTCACCGTGTTCGGCCGGGACACCCTGATCACCGCGTACCAGTCCGTCGCGTTTGGACAGCAGTTGGCCCGCGGCGCCCTGCTGGAACTTGCCTCTCTACAAGGCCGTGACCGTGATGACTTCAGGGACGAGGAGCCGGGGAAGATCCTGCACGAGATACGGCAGGGTGAGCTGACCAAGTTGGGCCAGATGCCCCACAGCCCGTACTACGGGACGGCGGACGCCACCATGCTCTGGCTCATTCTGTTGTCGGAGTACTGGCGGTGGACCCAGGACACCGCCCTGGTACGCCGGATGGCACCCAACGTGCGGGCTGCGCTGGACTGGATAGACAAGTACGGCGATCGCGACGGCGACGGATATGTGGAGTACCAGACCCGGTCTGCCCGCGGACTGGGCAACCAGTGTTGGCGCGACTCCAGCGATGGGGTCCAGTTCGCCGACGGTCGCATCCCCTATCTGCCGTTGGCCACCTGCGAACTTCAGGGATACGTCTACGACGCCAAGTTGCGCATCGCCGAACTCGCCGACGGTCCGTTGACCGATCCCTTGTTGGCGGCGAGATTGAGGCGCGAGGCCAGCGTCCTGAAGCAACAGTTCAATGTGGACTTTTGGATCGACGACCGTGGTGGTTACTACGCTCTCGCGCTTGATGGCGACAAGAAGAGGGTCGACTCGATGACATCCAACATGGGTCACCTTCTGTGGAGTGGCATTGTCGCCGACGAGCGAATACCACTGGTCGTGCACCAGTTGATGTCGGACGCCATGTTCTCCGGCTGGGGCGTTCGTACCCTGTCCACACAAGACCGTGGATACAACCCGATCGGATACCACGTGGGCACAGTGTGGCCGCACGACAACTCGATCATCGCGGTCGGTCTGGCCAGGCACGGTTATCGCGAGGAATCCAACCGGATCGCCACCGCCTTGATCGACGCCGCGGCGTTCTCCGGCTACCGGCTGCCCGAGGTGTTCTCCGGCTATGGCCGCTCGATGTCCCGGTTTCCCGTGCCGTACCCCACCGCGTGTAGTCCCCAGGCGTGGGCCACCGCCGCCCCGATGCTGTTGCTGCGTACGATGCTCGGCCTGGAGGCCGTCGACGGCACGTTGGTGTTGGACCCGGTGGTGCCGCAGGAGATCGGCGGCATCGCCATCAGAGGGATACCGGCCTTCGGATCACTGTGGGATCTGGAGGCGGTTGGCCGGACCGGCGAGATTCGGCTGGCCGGCGACGGTCCCGGGCTTTCCCGAAACGGCGACCGGTGACGATGGACCGGGATCAGCCCAGCCCGACCCACTGGCCTAATGCGACACCGGCCGCGGCCGCGCCGAGTCCGGCGATCACACTGATGAGGACGTTGGCCAGTGCCAGCAGGCTGGCTCGCCGTTGCACCAGGCGCAGCGTTTCATAGCTGAAGGTGGAGTATGTGGTCAGCGCACCGCAGAAGCCGGTGCCGACCGCGGCCAGCACGGTCGGACCTGCCGGCAGGCCAGTGACAAGCCCGAGCACGAAGGACCCGAAGACGTTCACCGTCAACGTTCCCCAGGGCAGCAGCGACGAGTGCCGGGACTGCACGAACCGGTCGGTCAGGTATCGCATCGGACCCCCCACCGCGGCGCCGAGGACCACCAGGAACACGGTCACGGCGACCGCCGGTTTGTGCCGGTCTGATTCGCGGCGAACCGGTTGGCGACGAACCGGTGCGCGGCCGTGTGCCCGAGCCACACCGCGATGAGGGCGCTGACCAGGGTCGCGGCCAGGTAGAGCAGACCCGTGCCGGCCGCGCCGACCTCGATCGCCTGCTGGGCGTCCACGGCGTACGCGGAGAACGTGGTGAAGCCGCCCAGCACGCCCACACCCAGGAACGGACGCAACAGTGGCCGGCGCACAAACACTTCGGTGACCAGCACCATCAGTACGCCGATCAGGAGGCAGCCGGACACGTTGATGGCGAAGGTGGCCCAGGGGAAGCCAGCAGGGGCATGCGGAAACGCCTGCTGCAATCCGTACCGCCCGAGTGAGCCGATCACGCCGCCGGCGGAGATGGCGGCCAGTACAGACCACGGGCGGGCGGCCAACTCGGTGCGCGACGGCGCTGAGCGTAGGTCGACGTCGGGGTCGATCGGCGGCTCGGACACAGCCGATGAGCCTACTCGTGGTGGCTGTGGATCGAGCCGAGGAGGTTGGCCAGGGCGTCGCTGACCGTATCGATCCCCGCCGTGGGGGCCCCGCCGGGTTCGGTGAGGTAGAGGTCGCGGCGGATCTCGATCATCAGCGACGCCACCGCGGGCGCGGTCTGGTAATGCCGCATCGGCACGTAGCAACCGGCGAACGGCGTGTTCAGCCCGATCGTTGCACACGGCTCGAACGCCGCCACGGCCGCGTCCAGCAGCCACTGGGGTGTGTGTGCCGCGTCGGTGCCCAGACAGATGGGTGGCCGTCGTTCGCTGGTGCCAAACCGTTGCGCGTAGTCGAGTTCGTACGGCAGGGCGCGACTCGGATACGAGTGGACGTCGATGATCACTGCTTGTCCGGTCTCCGCGAGCCGTTCGTCCACCAGATCTGCGATCGCCTCGGCGTACGGGTAGAAGTGCCCGGTCAGCAGGTCTTCCACGTGGCCCGTGCGCAGGACCTGGTTGTGGCTGGTGCGGGTGTATACGGCGCCCATTCCGAGCACGCGCATGCGTTCGCGCTCGTCGGGGAATCGCTCTGGATCGACCACAAGACGCGAGTATTCGTTCACGAATTGCCAGGCCCGGTCCTGAGTGGCGGCGCGGCCCGCGATCACGTCGGTGTACGCGTCGGTCATGTGGTCCAGTTCGGTGGACAGGGCGGCGTCATCCAAGCGAATGCTCGCTCTGGCCAATGGCGTCAACCGCCGTGAGCTGTGCGGCACGTGCAGCACGATCGGACAGTCGCGGGCGCCGGGGATAATGCGGTATACCAGATCCGTCAGCATGGTGCCTTCACCATACAGCCATCGACGGATGTCAGAGTATTTGTCACGTGACGGTGCCGCGGCGGCGACATTTTCTGGTAGGGTCCCCGACGGGTTACGGGGAGAACTGGTCGGCATTTGGTCTCGAGCCAGGAAGGGCCTTGATGTCCCACGACGCCTACCCATTCGTCGCCGGTGAGGCTGGCGGCACACTGCGGATCAGCCGGAGTGAGCGCCCCGAACGCCTATGCCTCATTGAATTGGCCGGAGAACTCGATTTCCAGAGCGCGGTGGGTCTGCGCGCTGAGGTTTCCGCCGCCCTCGAGCAGCGGCCGATTCCGGCCCACATTCAGGTGGACCTGACCGACGTCACCTTTGTGGACTCGTTGGGGCTGGGCACGCTCATTGTGGGCCACCGCATCTGTGCCGAAATGGGTGTTCGTCTGACCGTGCGTAATCCGTCCCTGTTCGTCGCCGAGCTGATCGAGCTGTCCGGGTTCTCTGACCGCCTGATCGAATCACTCCGCTAGCACTAGACCTTCGGTCGGCAACAGTGGACGTGTGCCCACCCGGGCCATCCGATGAGCGCTGTCCATCATCCCGGCCGTGGGCGGACGTACACATATCTGAGGAAGCACCGAGCGGACATGGAGGTTGGTGCGGTAGGGATAAGCACAGGAGGTGGGCGAACGTGGCGACGCATGCCGGCGACCGGCTGGTGCTTGCGGTGGCGCGGGCGGGGACCCGCCGAGAGGCCTTCCGCATGGTGTTCGCCCGATCCGGCAGGCTCCGGCTGACCCCGGCCTACGCGACACTCGTGGTGCTGATGTGGTCGGTGGCGCTGGTGGTGTCGCCGGCGCTTCGCCACGACATCGTGCATGGCAGCTCCACCAACGTGGCCAACCTTCTGGACGGGCGCGTCTACACCTTGCTGAGTAGTGCCCTGGTCCTCGGTGACCGGCCCGATGTGCTCGGCGTACTGGGGATGGTGGTGGTGCTGGGCATCGGCGAGCTGGCCTGGGGTTGGGTCCGGATGGCCGGTGTGTTCCTGTTCGGACACATCGTGTCCACCCTGGTGGTTTTCGCCGGCCTGGCCACCGGCATCACCATGCGCCAGTTGGGTGGGAACCTGGCCACCGTGGCCGACGTTGGGATCAGCTACGGCACGGTGGCGGTGCTTGGTGCGCTGCTGATCTACCTGCCGCTCAAGCATGCCCGGCGATGGCAGCTGCTGGCCGCCGCGCTCGGCGTGGCTGGTGTGGCATTCCTACAGGACTTCACGTCCGTGGGCCACCTGATTTCCCTGCTGCTTGGGTTCGTCGCAGGTTATGGCTTGCGGCGAGGACTCGTACGGCGGCTCAGGGCACCCGTGGCCGCGGCGGCACAGGCCGTCTGGAGTCCGTTCAGCAAGTCGACGGTTAGGCGGCCGCACTTCCTGCGGCAGACCATCGCCCCCGGGTAAGCCCGATTTCCCCGGCAGGCACAGGGCGGCATGATGGTCGGCGAGAACCTCTACGAGGAGTCGCCGTGAACTATCGAGACCTGTTGGCCTACTGTCTCGCCAAGCCTGGTGCCTGGCAGGACGAGCCCTGGGAGGGCGACGTCGTGGTGAAGGTGGGTCAGAAGATATTCGCGTTTCTCGGCGGCGAGCCTCGCGCCTCGGTCGGCCTGAAATGCGGACCCAGTCGCGAGGTCGCCGACGAGTGGCTGGTCCGTTATCCGCAGGACGCCTCCGTGATGCCCTACATTGGACGGTCCGGCTGGAACACCCTGCGGCTGTCTGGAGACATCCCCCGCGACGAGCTTCTCGAAGCGGTGGACGCCTCCTACGACACCATTGTGGCCAAGCTCCCCAAGAAGGACCGCCCGTAATGGATCAGGGCGACGTGCAGGTGGGCGTGGGTGCGACGTTGGGGCCGGTCAGACTGCCCGTGAAGCCGAAGGTCGTGCTGCCGCGCGGCGCGATGGTCGCGTTCCAACCGGCGTCACGTACCTGTACCTGGGCTCCGTTCTGGGTGAGCTGGCCGTTCCAGAGTTGCGTGATCTTCTGACCGCTCGGGTAGACCCACCGTACGGTCCAGCCATGCAGCGTTGTCGAGCTGGTGTTACGTACGGTCACCTCGGCCACGAAGCCGTTGTTCCAACTGCTGGTGACCTTGTAAGTGGCGGTGCAGGCCAGGCCGCTCGGTAGGGTCACCAGGATGGGCTGCGCCAACGACACGGACCAGTTGCCGGCGGCATCCCGGGCTCGCAACCCGACTCCGTAGCGACCGCCGGGGTTGAGCCCGGTGAAGGTGTGGGTCAGCACGTTGCCGACGTCGAACCGCTGGCCGGCGCCATCCCCGAGGAGTTGCAGTTCGTAGTTGGTGATGCCGACGTTGTCCGAACCGGCCGGCCAGGTCGCGGTGAAGCCGGTCGAGGTGATGTTGGAGATGGTGGCCGGGCCGCCCAGGGTCGGCGCGGTGGTGTCCGGGGGCGGGGCGTTCAGGACCACGGTGGTGATCGAGTTCGCCGGATACGTGCCAGGGATCGTGAGCGGCCCGGTCGGGTTGCTCGGCGGCGGCGCGAGCACGGTCGCGTCCGCCTCCCGGACCACCCGGGTCAGGTCGGCCGGCGAGTACCGGTAGACGCTGGCCCGGTTCGCGGCGAATCCGGTGCCAGCCACGGACAGCGAGCTGGTGAGGTTCTCGGCGGTCTTGTTGACGACCACCATGGTGACCGCCGTGTCCGAGCCGCGTTGGGCCGCGTACACCGAGAGCCTGCCCTGGTCGGCGCTGGTGGCCTTGACCCCGGTGTCGCCGAAGCGCGCGCCCGCACCGTCATAGTTGAGGTACATGCGGAACGCGAACGCACCGGGCTGGTTCGCGCCCGGCGCGGTCCACAGGGTGGCGAGGTCCAGTCCCTCGCGTCCGAAGATGCCAAGCACGTCGGCCTGGGCCAGCGCGCCGTTGATGTGGTCGAGAGCGCCCCAGTTGTATTCGGTGATGGCCGTCTTCGTACCGGGATAGTTGGCCGCGACGACCGACTTCATCCGCGGGATCAGCTGGGTCTGTGTGTTGATCCAGCTCTCGTCGGTGTACGTGGGGTCCCACAGGTTGCGGGTCGAACGCAGGCGCAGGTCGTTGGTGGCCTGGTCGTTTCCGTTGCCGAACGCGAGGCCGGAACCTTGTGGATACCAGTGGTTGTCGTAGTAGTCCAGGATCCGCACGCCGTGTGCCTGCTCGTACGCCTTCATCTGGGCCAGGTACCAGGCGTTGAAGTCGACGCCACCGTGGGCCGCGCGGTCGGGCGGGTTGCTCCAACAGGATCCGCCGATGCGCCCACAGGTCTCCTGGTCGGAGCCGGACAGGGTGAGCGAACTCCAGCCCCAGCCGACCGGACCGAGCGTCTTCGCGGACGGGTCGGCCGCCTTCACCGCGGCGCCGATGGCGTAGGTCTTGTCGCGCATCTCGTCGTACGAGGCTCCGGCGGGGTGCACGGCCCGGTGGGTGGAGTGCCAGATGTCTGGCTCGTTGTCGAGGTTGTAGTAGGCCACGCCGCCGTTGGCAGCGGTGCCGTACTTGCTGGTCAGGTGGCCCAGCCACGATGTCACGTACGCGGTGCCGATTTCGGTGGCGATGTCATGCGGGTCGTTGCCGGTGATGAAACTTCCATCGGGCTTGACGCCGTTGCCGCAGTCCGGCCGCCATTGCGCGTCGGTCTGTTGCTGTGTGCCGTACTTGGCCACGCTGAACGCACAGGCGTAGTCCCGATTGGGTTTCCAGCCGATGAGCGGCAGTGTGAGCACAGTTTTCGTGCCGGTCCGGCGGTCCTGGTCGACGTACGCGTCGGTCTCCGAACCGTTGGGAAGCTGGGCCGGGTCGGCGTTGCCGGGTACGTTCTCGAAGTACCAGTCCGAGCCGCGATTGGTGGTGTCAGCCGCATAGTCGTACAGCGTGGTTGCGTTGCCACCCCACCGTCGCAGTGGCAGGTTAAACTCGCCGGCCAGCGCCTCGTCGGCGAAGTTCATGCCATAGATGTCTGGGCTGATGGCGTGCCGGCCGGCGGCCACGTCAACGGTGAGCGTAGGTCCGGCAACGGCGGCATTGGCGGCCGAGGCGGTCACGATAACGCCGGTCGTGCCAAGCAGGGGAACGAGGCACAGCAGTGCCTTGGTGCGGTGACGCAAGGGAACCTCCCGAGACGGTCTGTCAGCGCGCACACGTGCCCGTGGCGCGCCGCTGTCGCCTGCCGGCTCCCCTCCGCAAGCTCTCTGACACTAATCCCAATCTATGTCTTTCGGCAACGCCCCCCGCGCTTCGTTCTCGTCTAAATTGGTCTCCATCGTTGTCGTAGGCTGGACTGATGATCATTCGTACGGCCACGCGGGCTGACCTGGACGCGATTGTTGGTCTGATAGTGGACGATATGCTCGGCGGGTCGCGCGATGTCCCCGCCGTGGACGCGGCGTATGAAAAGGCATTCGCGGACATCGAGGCGGATCCGCGCAACGAGATGATTGTCGGTGAGGACGACGGCGTGGTCGTGGCTTGCCTGCAGATAACCTACATTCCCGGACTCGGCCGACACGGCGCCGAGCGGTCATTGATCGAGATGGTCCGGGTCAGCTCGGAGCGCCGCGGCCAGGGCCTCGGCCAGGAACTGATGACCTGGGCGATCGAACAGGCCAAGGCCCGCGGCTGCGGTCTGGTGCAACTCACCTCCGACAAGCGGCGCGCGGACGCGCATCGGTTCTATGAGCGGCTGGGCTTCGAGGCCAGCCACGAAGGTATGAAGCTCTCTCTGTAGCTATCCGATCCGCGGGAACACCGCGGTGGGCGGCGGCAGCACATCCGGTCCACATTGGGCGGTGATTCGGCTGGCGGCGTCGGGCAGGAACGGCGCCAGGTGTACGGCCACGGCACGGCAGGCGTGTACCAGCGCGGCGAGTGCCAGGTCCAGTTCCGCGTCCCGGCCGGCCTTGGCCAGCTCCCACGGGCGTGCCTGCTCGACGTAACGGTTCGCCTCCTCCACGATGCTCCACACGGCCGCGACCGCCCGGCGGAAGTCGAACCCGTCCAAGGCGAGCCGGATCAACTCAGCCGCCTGCCCGCAGGCCGCCACGATCGGTTCGGCGGAGGCGGAGCCGGTCGGAACCCGACCGCCCCGATAGCGGTGCACCATGGTGACCACCCGGCTGACGAGGTTGCCCAGATCGTTGGCCAGATCGCCGTTGGTACGGGCGATGAGCTTGTCGACGGTGAAGTCGGCGTCACCGACTCGGGGCACCTCCCGCAGCAGCCACCATCGCACCGCGTCCGTGCCGTACTGCTCGACCAGTGCGACCGGATCGACGGCGCTGCCGCTGGACTTGCTGATTTTGCGGCCATCCACGGTGACATAGTCGTGCACAAGGATGTCGGTGGGCAGCGGTAGGCCCGCGGACAGCAGCATGGCCGGCCAGTAGATCGCGTGGAAGCGCAGCACCCCCTTACCCAACAGGTGCGTTCGGCGGTCGCTGTGCACCCACCAGCGCTGATAGTCCGGTCCGTCGTGGCCGTAGTCCAGCGCGGTAAGGTAATTGCCCAGGGCATCCCACCACACGTAGATGACCTGATCCGGGTCTCCGGGCACCGGGATCCCCCAGCCGCGGGCCCGATCACGCGACCGGGAAATGCTGAAGTCCTCCAAACCGGCCGCGATGAAACTCAGCGCCTCGTTGCGCCGGACGGCCGGCTCGATGCGCAGCCGCCCGGTGCTGATCAGGTCGTGCAACTGTTCGCCGTAGCGAGACAGCCGGAAGAACCAGTTCTCCTCCGACACCAGTTGCGGCTCCGTGCCGTGCTCCGGGCACAGGCCGGCGACCAGTTCGGCCGGCGGGTAGAACTGTTCACAGCCGACGCAGTACAGCCCCTCGTACTGCTTGCGGTACAGGTCATCCGCGCAGGCGTGCCAGAAGCGCTCGACGCCCGGCCGGTGGCGAGGGTCGCGACTGGTCCGGATGAAGTCGTCGAACGACAGGCCCAACGGTCCGCGCAACGCCTCGAACGCGGCCGCGTTGTGGTCCACCAGAGCCTGCGTGGGCAATCCGGCGGCCTCCGCGGCCAGGACGTTCTTCAATGAGTTGTCATCGGTACCGGACCCGAACCGGACCTCGTCACCGTGCTGGCGGTGATGTCGGGCGAGCACGTCGGCCTGCACCAGCTCGAGCGCGAAGCCCACATGTGGTGCGGAGTTGACGTACGGGATGGTGGTGGTGACATAGAACCGGGACATCGGAGCCTCCTGGGGGAAGGGAGGGGCCTCCGAAACAACAAAGAGGCCCCTGTGGGGGCCTCTGCGGTCAAAGCGCGCAGCGTCAGCAGCCCCGGGTGGGGCGCATCATCTCCTGTGCTGTGACCGTGGACATGCGCCGATCCTAACAGACAGCCCGCTACAACCGTGCCGCGCTACGACGGAGCCGCGCTACGACGGAGCCGCGCTACGACGGAGCCGCGCAACGGCCGAGCCGCGCAACGGCCGAGCCGCGCCACGTTGGGCCAGGCGGATTGGGGCGGAAAGTTGCCGGATCGCCGTCGACCGGGGAGCATCCGAAGAGACAGCCGCACGGATGGGGGACGAATGAGCGTCGACGAGGGACTCCCGGCACGCCGCCGGGTGACATTGACCGACATATCGTCGCGGGCCTGGGAGCACCCCGCCGATCGCGGCGCCTTGACCGCGTTGCGCGAACTGCGGGGCTTCGACGAGCTACTGAAGCTGATGAGCGGACTGTGGAACGAGCGGTCGTACCGACTGGAGTTTCTCGGTGGCGCGATCCGGCTCGATGATCGGCAGTATCCGCGGGTGCACCGGCTGTTCGCCGAGTCCGCGGCCACGCTGGATCTGCGTGAACTGCCGGAGCTTTACGTGCAGTACGACCGGTCCCTCAACGCCATGTGCGTCGGCATGGCCAAGCCGTTCATCGTGGTCAACAGCGGTGCCCTGGAACTGCTCGACGACGAGGAACTGCGACACCTGCTCGGCCACGAGGTCGGCCACCTCATGTCGGGGCATGCCGTCTACCGCACGATGTTGTCGATGCTGACCGACTGGGCGATCAGCCTGGCCTGGTTGCCGCTGGGGTCAATCGCCATCCGCATGATCATCGTGGCCCTGCGGGAATGGTGGCGCAAGGCCGAGCTGTCCGCCGACCGAGCTGGCCTACTCGCCGGCCAGGACCCGGCGGCAGCACTGCGGTTGAGCATGAAGCTGGCCGGCGGCGGTGATCTGTCCGAAGTGGATACTGCTGCGTTCCTGGAGCAGGCCGCCGAGTACGAACGGACCGGCGACCTGCGCGACGGTCTCATCAAGATCCGCATGGTGATGGGGCGAACGCATCCCCTCCCCGTGGCCCGGGCCGCCGCGCTGCGCAACTGGATCGACTCCGGCGCGTACGGCCGCATCCTCGCCGGTGACTATCCACGGCGGGCCGACGACCGGCTCGCCTCGGTGAGCAATGACATCAGAGAAGCCGCCCAGTCTTACCGGGAAGCCTTCGCCGAATCGCAAGACCCACTCATCTCGCTGGTACGCCGCTTCGGTGACGGCGCCGCCTCGACTGTGGGCGACTGGGTTGGGTCTGGGGCCAGCCGGGTACGCGACTGGATGAGCCCCCGCCCCGGCGGCACCCCTGGCCCCGACGCACCGAGCCCCAACGCACCTGGCCCCAACGCACCTGGCCCCGATGCACCGAGCCCCAATGCACCTGGCCCCGACGCATAGAGCCCCAATGCACCTGGCCCCAACACATCTGGCCCCAACGCACCTGGCCCCGACACACTGGCCCCAAGCACTGGCCCCGATGCACCGAGCCCCAACGCACCTGGCCCCGATGCACCGAGCCCCAACGCACCTGGCCCCGATGCACCGAGCCCCGATGCACCTGGCCCCGATGCAGAGCCCCAATGCACCTGGCCCCGATGCACCGAGCCCCGATGCACCTGGCCCCGATGCACCGAGCCCCAATGCACCTGGCCCCAACACGACTGGCCCCGACACGGCTGGCCCCGACACGGCTGGCCCCAACATCACGCTGGCGGCGGCCCCACTCCGCCCTCGATCTAAGCCCCGCACCATTGTCGATCTGAGCCCGGCACCGTTCCCTCGTGATCACGGGTGATTGGTGTAGTCAAGGGTGCAGTAATCGCCCGTGATCAATGCTCGATGGAGCCCCGAGTTGGGAGCGGCTCGCGCTTCTGGTGGTGTGCTCATTGTTCGTGGTGGTTTGGTGTAGCTGGGGGTGCAGTGATTTACCGTGATTACTGTTTGGTGGGGGCCCGGGGTCGGCGGCGGGGGGCGTGGTGGCGTGCTCCGGGTTCACGGTTGATTGGTGTAGCTAGGGGTGCAGTGATCTACCGTGATCACTGTTGGGTGGGGCCGGGGGTTGGGTTGGCTTGGGGCTTTGGTGGGGCGTTCGTTGTTCACGGTAAGTTGGTGTAGCTGGGGGTGCAGTGATTTACCGTGATTACTGTTTGGTGGGGCCCGGGGTCGGCGGCGGGGGGCGTGGTGGCGTGCTCCGGGTTCACGGTTGATTGGTGTAGTCAGGGGTGCAGTGATTTACCGTGATCATTGTTGGGTGGGGCCGGGGTGGGGTTGGCGCGGGGCTTTGGTGGGGCGTTCGTTGTTCACGGTAGGTTGGTGTAGCTAGGGGTGCAGCGATCTGCCGTGATCACTGTTGGGTGGGGGCCGGGGTTGGGGGCGGGGGTGTAGTGAACGGCCGCGATCACCAGCTGGGCGGCTACGCGGGGAGTTGGCAGTTGGGGCCGCAGCGGCGTAGTTGGCCCAGCCAGCCGTTGCGGTGGATCACCGTGCCGACCTCCGCGGCGAGATGGCAGGGCCGGCTTGCCACGTCAATGGCGCTGTAGCGCAGGATGGCCAGCCCTTCGGCGACCCCGGCGTTGTCCCGCAGGGCATCGCGCCCGCGATAGTAGACAGGATGCGCCGCCTGACCATCGAGTTCGACGACCGTTGCGTAGTCGTTGTACCGCACGTCGTCGTACCATCGCCCGCCCCGCCGCAGTCGGACTACCTGACGGTGGGCGGCCGGCAGCCCGTGGGCTCGTTCGACTTGGCGAAGGTAGGCGAGTTCCAGCATGGAATGGCAACCGGCTTCAACATCCTTCAGTAATGCCGTGACAGGCGCCCGCCAGCGAAGCTTGTTGCGGTCTTCGAATCCGGTGCGCAGTCGGTCCACCGTGGTGAGCCGGCGTGCGCAGGCGCGAACAATCCAATTCATGGCCTCCTCGGCGGTGCGGGAGGTTTGCGTCAGGTCGACCACCGTCTCCTCGACTCGCGTCTGTGGTGGCAAGCGCGTCGGATGTGAGGCACTCGATGCCCGGATGGATCGGTGCCGGCGCACGCCGGGTATCGCAACGACTTTTCGGTCCACCGGCACGGTGACATGGATGGGATCCTCGGCGTTGTCGACCAGCCCGACCAGTTCGGCGGCGGTGTTGTGGCTCAGCAACGCGCCAGGGCCGGCGGCGAGGACGGCCGCCCACAGGCGACCAAGTCGGGTCACCTCGCCGGTGAAGGTGGCGTACACGCCCGGTACCAGGCGAACCCATTTGCCGGTATCCAACCGCGAGCGGATGGCGCCTGGCGTCAGTCCGCCCTGGAGCGCTTGCTGTCTCGAGATCACACCTGCTTGGCGTTCGAGGTCCTCCCACACCCGGACAGTCTCGTGGTGCGGCGGCGGATCCGGGCATCCGCCTGTGGATATGCACCCGTGGCCCTGTGGACAGTGGCTACCAGGTGACGGGGAGTTGGAGCGGGCCCAGGGTGCGGAAGGAGGGGCGCCAGGTCAGGTCGGCGGCAGGGGAGGCCAGCGCCAGACCGGGCCGGCGCCGCAGCAGCGTTTCCACGGCGATCTGGGCCTCCAGGCGGGCCAGCGGCGCGCCCAGGCAGAAGTGGATGCCGTGGCCGAGGGAGAGGTGTGGATTGCGACCACGGTCGAAGTCCACTGTGGCCGGATCAGTGAATACCGACGGGTCGCGGTTGGCCGAAGCGATGGCCAGCAGCACCGTCGCGCCGGCGGGGATCGTCGTGCCGGCGATGGTGACGTCCTCGACCGGGAAACGCCGGATAGCGACTGGCGCGGGCGGCAGCAGGCGCATCGCCTCCTCGACCGCTGTGGCTACCCTCGTCTCTTCGACCGTGGCCGCCATTACTCCCTCGACTGTGGCCACCGTGGTCCCGTCGGCTGGCGGGACCGCCCCGGTGGAGGTCAGGTGGATCAGTACGGTGTTGGCGATCAGGTTGATGGAGTTTTCGTAGCCGGCGAACAGGACGAGGAAAACCAGCGAGGTCAGCTCGTCCTCGGTCAGGCGGTCATCGACGTCCCGGGCCGCGAGCATCGCGCTGATCAGGTCGTCTCCGGGCGCCGCGCGCTTGCCGGCCACCAGTTCGATCACGTACCGGTTCATCGAGACGACGGCTGCGGCCGCGGCTTGACGGTCCGGTGGGTGGCTGGCCAACATCGCGTTCGTCCAGACCCGGAAGTCTGTGCGGTCGGCGGCCGGAATGCCGAGCAGGTCGGCGATGACGGTGATGGCCAGCGGTGCGGCGTAGTCCTCGACCAGGTCGATCGGCGCAGAAGGGGCATCGTGGAGCAGCCCGTCGCCGGGCATTGCCTTGCCGGGCATCGCGTCGCCGGGCATTGCCTTGCCGGGCACCGCGTGGCAGGGCAGGGCGTCGCCGGGCACCGCGTCGCAAGGCAGCGCGTTGGCGAGCAGGGTGCTGTCGAGCGGGGCACTGTCGAGCGAGGCACTGTCGAGCAGGGTGTCGGCGACGCGTTGTATATGGGGGCGAAGTGAGGCCACCCGGGCTGGCGTGAACGCCTGGCCGACGAGTCGCCGGATGCGCGTGTGGTCCGGCGGGTCCATGTTGAGCAGGTTGGCGTCCAACGCCGGTGGCAGGGAGAAGCCGGACCACCCAAGGGCATGGCGTTTGTCCAGCGAAAGTCTCGGGCTGGCGAAGGCTTCGGCCACGTCCTGGTATCCGGTTACCAGCCAGGCCAGTGAACCGTCGGGTAACACCACCTGGTGCACCGGGCCCTGTTCGCGCAGGTGGTCGTACGCCAGACCTAGTCCGCTGCCAGGACCGGGCACCTCCACGACCGACGCTGCCATCGCGCCGCGCACCGGCTCCGCGACCGGAGTGGCCGTATCGCCGGGTACCGGCTCGGCGCCCGGGGTGGCTGTCCCGCCCGTTAGCGGTTCGGCGACCGGAGCCGGCGTGCGCGGTGCGTCGGCGGTCACTGCGGCTGTCCGATCGGGCGCTGCGCCGTGCCGGCGCGCTGCGCCGTACCGGCGTATGATGCGACAATCGCGGAGTCCACAAAGGAGCGTGCTACGCGGGCTAGTTGCGCCATTTCGAGGGCCTCGTCTGTCGGATGGTTGGTCTCGGTGGGCTGCTCTGGTCGCTCAGGCTTGCTGTCAACACGCAACAGCGCCAACGCTGCCGTGATCTTCGCTGCCTCAACGACCGCGTCGAGGTCGGGTCCGGTCAGGCCCGCGGCTTCAGCACGCCGTCGTGCGTCGTCGCCAACAGCCTCGTCGAGGTAGGGGCGCAGCACCAACCGTCCATCGTAGATTTCGACCACCCGCCGGTGCAGCCGATCAGTGAGCCGGGTCCGCGGTGTGCCCGATGCCAGGCGGACGGCCGGCACCGCCGCGGCGACTGCGCTCCATAGTGGACGGAGCTGGCGGTAGGTGCGGGCCGCATGGATCCAGGCAGACAGCCGCGGACCCCAGGCTGGCATGGTCAGGCCGATGATGACCAGCAGTGCGCCCATGCTGGATGCCAGTGGGATGACGAATTCCCACCGGTGCGCATCCCAGCCGACCGCGATGCCGACGATGTCCAACCCTCGGGCGGCGCAATAGACCAGGCCGACGGCGGCGCCGACCGCGGTGGTGCGAAGGCCGAGCCGGAGTGAACCGCGATCAACCAGGCGGGAGTACGGCCAGCAGAGCCGGACGATGTCGAACAGTCCGCTGGCGAACGCGACCAGGTAGGTCAGCAGGTAGACGACGAATGGCGGGTGACCGGCGTAGCTGGCCACGAAATCGGTCTGCCTCGACTCGAACGGGCCGGCCAATACGAACAGGCACAACAGGACCAGGAGCATGACGCCCAGCACGATCAGCCGCAGCCGTGCGCGCCGGCGGGCCACCTGTGCCGGGCTGGCCCAGAAGATCAGCAGCAACTGGATCACAGTGGCGAATCCGACCACGCACACGTGGGCGACCAGGGCGGCGATGTTGTTAACGCCGGTGATTCGGTCCAGCAGCCGCCAGACGGCCGGTATCGAGGCGGTGAAGGTGACCGCGAGCAGGCCGAGCGCGCCGACAACGGCGTAGCGGGCCGGCGTACCCGAATGCCGACGCAGCGCCCACAGCCGGTACGAGGTCGCGACCCAGGCAACGATGGCCAGTGCGGAATATAGGATTGTATGCATATCAGTCTCCCGCGAGCGACTGCCTGATCCGGTCGACCAGGCTGGCCGCCGCTGGCGGTACGGGCCAGGTGGACTCCGCCGGCCCCGGGGTGGTGTGCCGCCAGAGCAGATCCGCGATGATCTCGGCTTCGTGTTCCGCCCGTGCGCCGTACCCAGGAATCCGGCCCAGCACGGTATGTACCACGGTCGGGTCCAGGCTGGGCATCAACAGGCGGGCCACATCGGCATCCAGGGCCAGTTGTGCGCCGTGGCCAGCCAGCAGGTGGCCCAGTTCGTGCGCGACGATGTGTCGCTGGTGCAGCGCGCCGGTGGTGTTGTCGTACGCGACGTAGTGGGCCCTGCTCGTGCTGAGCAGGAGTCCGCATGGTGCCCGTACGGGCAGCGGCAGTGGCAAGAGCCGGATCGGATGGTCGAGGTGCTCCGCCACGGCCTGGCACAACGACTCGCTGTCCGCGGGGGGCGGCACGACGAGCGTGCGCACCAGCCGGGCGTACCGTCGTTTCCATCGCCGGCTGGTCATGCCCGGGTCCGATGACGCGCCGTCATGCCGGCTCCGCCTCGTCCTTGCCCGACAGGCCTTCCAGTTCCAGGCAGCGGTCGACCATCTGCTGGATGATCTGCTGGCTTGCCTGCGAGAGTCCCTGGTCCTGCAGGACCGTGCGCAGGGACACCTGGTGCACGTTGAGCCGGCGCAGTCTGTCCAGCGTCGCCAGGTCGGCGATGGTCCGGCGGTTGGCGTTGTCGTCGAAGAAGTACGCCGGGCTGACGCCGAAGAACGCAGCCAGTGCCTCGATGTGTTCCTTGGTCGGATTTGTCCGCCGGCCGGTGCGCAACTGCCATATGTACACATCTGAAATCGACCCGCCGGCCGCTCTGATGCTCGCCGCGACCTCCTTGCTGCTGTACGGCGTGCCCCGGTGTCCCGGTTGAATCGTGTCGAACAGCAGGTTGAGTTTGTCGGCGAAGGAGGAGGGATCCCCGGTCACGTCTACCTCCGGAAAACCTGACACCAACTCACGTTAACCGGCTTGCCGGCGAGGCTTATTCTAGTTGACACCGCTGCGAACCCTCAGGCTAAGATCTGTCCGGCGGATTAACTCACGTTAATCTGACCGTCGAGCGGCACGCAGGCAGATTCTCTGCGCGGTGGACGGGGAGGGATGGGTCTCGGGGGCGTCCCTCCGCCTCCGCCCATCGATCACGACACGGCTCGCGGAGACGGCCGCTGGATGGGGCTTTCCTAGGTGAGGCCGGCATCCACGGGGGAAGATGCCGGCCTCTGGCCGCAGCTTATCGAGGCCGCTCGCCCGCCGCAAGATGTACAGCCCTTCACGTTTCCGCGCCGTCCGCGACCGCGCGTCTGGCTGGCCGCGGCTCGGCGGGAACGGATCCCGGCCCGGCGCCGCGGCGAGGTTGCCATCCGCTGCCGGATCGCCGAGCCGGGCGATGGGCACGGTGTCGTTCTGAAGCCGGGCAACCCAGGCGATGCCGGCCATCGACCGGGTGATCGTGCTCGCGCACGGCTGAACGGCGTCGTCGACCTCACCGTTGTTACCATCGGGGCACGGACTGTCGAATGCCCCGAGGTCGAGAAAGGACGCGACCGCATGGACGCGGAGAGAGAAACGCTCGAGTTCCAAGCCGAGGCGCGCCAGCTGTTGCAGTTGGTGATTCACTCGATTTACTCGAACAAGGACATCTTCCTGCGCGAACTCATATCCAACGCGTCCGACGCGCTGGACAAGCTGCGGTTGGAAACGTTCCGGGACAAGGACCTGCAGGCGGACCTCGACGATCTCCACATTGACATCGAGGTCGACCGGGAGCAGCGGGCGCTCACCGTGCGCGACAACGGTATAGGAATGTCGCGCGATGAGGTGGTCAGCCTGATCGGCACCATCGCGCGATCGGGTACGGCCGAGCTGCTCCAGAAGCTCAAGCAGGCCAAGGACGCGGCCGCCTCGCGGGAACTCATCGGCCAGTTCGGCGTGGGCTTCTACTCAAGCTTCATGGTGGCCGATCGGGTGACACTGCTCACCCGACGGGCTGGCGAGAGTGAAGCCACCCGGTGGGAGTCGACCGGCGAGGGCAGCTACACCATCGAGTCGGTGGCCGAGGCGCCGCAGGGCACCGCCGTCACGCTCTACCTCAAGGCCCCCGACGACGAGGATCAACTGTTCGACTACACGGACGAATGGAAGATCAAGGAGATTGTGAAGCGCTATTCGGACTTCATTCCGTGGCGCATCACCATGGCCGTCGAGCGGACCGAGGGCGGCCGCGACAAGGACAGCGACAGCGACAAAGACAGCGACAGCGACAGCGACGACAAGACCGTCCTTGATGTGCAGACCCTCAACTCGATGAAGGCTCTGTGGGCCCGGCCGAAAGAAGAGGTTACCGAGGACGAGTACAAGGAGTTCTACCGGCACATCAGTCATGACTGGACTGATCCGCTGGAGACCATTCACATGCGGGCCGAGGGCACCTTCGAGTACGAGGCCGTGCTGTTCATCCCGTCCCGGGCTCCGTTCGACCTGTTCCGCCAGGACGGCAAGCGCGGTGTGCAGCTGTACGTCAAGCGGGTGTTCATCATGGACGACTGCGAGGCGCTGACACCGGGGTACCTGCGGTTCGTCAAGGGCGTGGTCGACGCGCACGACCTTTCGCTCAACGTGTCCCGCGAGATCCTGCAGCAGGACCGCCAGATCCAGATTATCCGCAGGCGCCTGGTGAAGAAGGTGCTGGCCACGCTCAAGGACCTGCGCACGAAGCATCCGGACCGCTACCGGACCTTCTGGGAGGAGTTCGGTCGGGCGGTCAAGGAGGGTCTGCTCAGCGACATGGACAACCGGGAGGCGATCCTGGACATCTGCTCGTTCGCGTCCACCCATGACCCGGCCGCTGCGACCAGCCTGCGCGAGTACGTCGAGCGGATGCCGGACGGGCAGGACCACATCTACTACATGACCGGCGAGTCCCGCACGACGATCGAGAACTCGCCGCACATGGAAGCTCTGCGGGTCAAGGGCTACGAGGTATTGCTGCTGACCGATCCGGTGGACGAGGTCTGGGTCGACGTGGTCGACGCGTTCGACGGCCGGCGGCTGCAGTCGATCGCCAAGGGGCAGGTGGACCTGGACACCGAGGAGGAGAAGAAGACGGCCGAGTCCCAGCGCGACCAGCAGCGCAAGGACTTCGCCGATCTGCTCTCCTGGATGGGCACCAGGCTTGCCGACGAGGTGAAGGAGGTCCGGCTGTCGTCGCGGTTGACGACGTCGCCGGCCTGCCTGGTGACGGACGCGAATGACGTCACCCCGGCGCTGGCCCGGATGTACCGCGCGATGGGGCAGGAGTTGCCGGCCGGCAAGCAGATTCTCGAGCTCAACCCCACGCACCCGCTCGTCGAAGGGCTACGCCTGGCTCAGCAGGAGCGCACCGACGACGACCAGTTGGCCGAAGCGGTCGAGGTGCTGTTCGGCACCGCGTTGCTCGCTGAGGGCGGGGAGCTCAAGGATCCGGCCCGCTTCGCCCGACTGGTGACCGAACGGTTGGAGCGGACACTCTGACGGGCGCAGTTCCGGTCTGGGCCCGACGGCGCGTTGCCCACCCACCGGTACGGGTGAGGTAGCAGGATGGTGGCGGAAGACGTTCGTCACCAGCGGAGGGGCCCGTGACTCCAAGGACCGTCGCGATCCGGCTGTACGGAGGGCCGGGCGACGGCCGTACGGTGGATGCGGCGCTCGACCCGAACGGCCGGCCGCCGCTGCGCCACGACTTTGTCATCGATGGCGGTCTGAACGGCGCGGCCACCTATGTGCTGGAGGTGGCCGGGGCGCGCTGGGCCTACCGGTACAGGTCTCCGGATGGCGGAGACTCGGCTGACCCGGACTTCGCGGACGAGCACACCTCGGCCACGTTCGCCGAGGAGATGGACGGAGGCCCCGAAGGCCGCCCGGAAGACGACTCGCCGCGGGGCTATGCGGGCGCGGACTGATCGCCGGCCGGCTTTTGCGTCGTAGAACAGTGATCGGCGGGTAACGTGCTGTGGTGAGCACGGGCGGCGGGACGGGGACCAGCCCGACAACCGATCGCAAGACATGGGACCGGTGGACAACGGGCCGGCAGACCCGATGCCGCCAAGGCCCGCCTTTCACGGACTCTCCACGGTGATGCGGGTGCGGCCGTTCCGGCGGCTGTGGCTGACGCTCGGCCTTTCGTCGCTGGGGGACTGGCTGGGCTTGCTCGCGACCGCCACGTTCGCGTCGAACCAGCTCTCGGCCCCGGCCGCCCAGGGCTTCGCGTTCGGCTCAGTCATCGCGGTGAATTTGTTGCCGGCGATCGTGCTTGGGCCGGTGTCCGGACTGCTGGCCGACCGGTTCGACCGTCGCTACACCATGGTGATCGTCGACCTGATCCGGTTTGTGCTCTACGCCTCGATCCCGACGGTGGGCTTGGTGGTGTCTTCGGCCGGGGCCGTGGTTGTCTGGGCCGCTATCGCGACATTCCTGGCCCAGGCCGCCGCGCTGCTCTGGGTGCCGGCCAAGGAGGCCGCGGTGCCGAACCTGGTATCCACGGACCAGTTGGAGACCGCCAACCAGCTCACCCTGGCCACCACCTACGGGGTTGCCCCGTTGCTGGCCGCCGCTGTATTGGGGCTCAGCGCCAAGATTCCCTTTCCGGGCGGCCGCGCGGACTCGGTCGACCTCGCCCTCTACTTCAACGCGTTGACGTTCCTGGCCGCCGGTCTGGTGGTCCTGTTCGGCATCAAGGAGATTTCCGGACGGGCGGCTCGGTCGCCTGTGGCCAAGGGTGGCGCCGGCGTTATCCGTGACACCTTGGAGGGCTGGCGCTACCTGACCCGCACCCCGTTGGTACGCGGACTCACGTACGGCATTCTCGGTGCCTTCTCCGGTGCGGGCGTGGTGGTCGGCACAGCCAGGTTCCTGGCCATCTCCCTGGGCGGCGGGCAGTCGACCTTCGCCACCCTGTTCGCGGTGCTGTTCATGGGATTTGGCGTGGGCATCGTGGCGGGGCCCCGAATCGTCGGGCAGCTCTCCCGGCGGCGCTGGTTCGGACTGTCCATCATGCTCGGTGGCATCTGCATCTTCGCGGTCGCCGTGATTCCGACACTGCCGTTCGCTCTGGTCGCCACGTTCGGGGCCGGAGCCGGCGCTGGTATGGCTTTCCTGTCCGGCATCACCCTGCTCGGTAACGAGGTGGAGGACCAGGTGCGTGGGCGGGTCTTCGCGTTCGTGCAGACCGCCGTCCGGGTGACGCTGGTGGTCAGCATCGCGGTGTCCGGGATCCTGGTCGGACTCGGTTCGTCTCGCCGGATCCATCTGGACGGTGTGTCGGTGGACATCTCCACGACCCGGATCCTGCTCTTCGTAGCCGGCATCGCGAGTGTGTGGGTGGGCCGGCGGGCTCTGCGAGCGATGGACGACCGTCCCGGCGTACCGGTCCTCAAGGACCTATGGCGATCCCTCACCCACCGTTAGGATCCAAGCCGGCAGCGGTCACATCCCCTGGAGCGAACAGGGTCAGGCGGTCGGCGAGTAGAGGCCGCCGGCACGCCAGGTCGACCAGTCGAGGTTCCAGTCGCCGTAGCCATCCCAGCTCGGCATCGGCGAGCCACCGGTGTTCGTGTAGACGGCGACGTCGCCGATCTGCGCGAAGTCGAAGTATTTCTTCGCATCGACCACGGTCAGGTTGGTGCAGCCGTGCGATGTGCTGCGCTGCCCGATGTTGCCGCCGTTCCAACTCGCGGAGTGGATGAACTCGCCGGAGTTGGTCACCCGCACCGACCAGGGCACCATGACGTCGTACACGTTGCCTGGCTCGGTGCTCTTCATCTCCTTGACCTCGTCCTTTTCCATCACCACCTTCACTCCGCTGAACGTGGGCGAGGTCGCCTTGCCCAACGAGACCGGGAAGGTGAAGACCGGGTTGTTGTCGGAGCTGACGGCCATCCGCTCCGTTGAACCGTCAATGTTCGCGATGTTGCGGGCGCCGGTAGCCATATCAAGGGTGAGGCTGTTGTCGAAGACCAGCCCGGTACCCGCGCTCAGGCCCTGGATGGGCAGGTCGAGCCGGATCGTGGCGTGGGCTGGCCAGAAGTCCTGCAGCCGGAAATGCGCTTCCACCGGATAGTCGGCATAGATGGCGGAACGCTGGAAGAACCAGGCGCCCTGCATGGCCGCCCCGTTGACGGTGACCTTTGTCACGTCGCTGAATGCCTTGGCGCTGGTGATTTCGGACGAAAGGTAGGCGATGATCGGCATCCCCACGCCGTACGTCTTGCCGTCACTCTCGTACAGCCGCACGTGCACGGGTCTCCCGGTCGGGGCTGGCGGTGCGCTGGTGGTGTTCGCGCCGGGCGACGCCACCCCGCCCTGGTTCTGCGCGCCCTCGTTCTGCGCGCCTTGGTTCCACTGCGCCGACAGGTTGTCTCGCCCGCACGCGGCGAGGAGTGCCTGCGCGGCGCCGAGTCCGGCCAATCCGAGCAGCGCGCGACGTCCCATTCTGATGTCGTTCATGCCGCGTCCCCACGTCGTCTGGGTCCCGCAAGGGGTGTACGTCCGAGCGTACGCGCGGGCGGCGATCGTGGCAGGACCAGCTGTGTGGTCATCTTCGCCGGCCGGCGCAGGTACCGGCGAGACCATGTCGTGGCTATCTGGCACGATACCCCGATGAGCGAGAAGGATTTCGACTTCATCTTTGGCGACTGGACCATCCACAACCGCAAGTTGGCCCGCACCACCGATCCGGACTGCACCGAGTGGGTTGAGTTCGAAGCCCGCGGACAGGCAGAACCGATCATGGGCGGCTTCGGTCACGTGGACCGGATGTTCTCCGACGCACCGCCCGGCGAGGAACCGTTCGAGGGCTTCACCCTTCGCCTGTACGACCCGTCGGCCGACCTGTGGCGGATCTGGTGGTCGTCGAGCCGGGCGCCCGGCCTGCTGGACCCTCCGGTCGAGGGCCGGTGGGTCGACGGGCGGGGCACGTTCGAATGTGACGACGTGCTCGCCGGGCACGCGGTCCGGGTCCGGTTCGAGTGGACCCGCGAAAGCGAAACCACAGCTCGCTGGCAGCAGTCATTCTCCTACGACGGCGGCGAGACCTTCCGGGTCAACTGGGTCATGGACTTCACCCGGGCGTAACCGCACCTAGTCGAACTACGATTGTGCGGAGTTTCGGATCGCCCGCGAACCCAAACTCCGCACAATCAGGTAGTCAGGGCGTGCGGGCCTGCAAAGCGGCCTCTGCGGCTTCTTCGAACTGCCGCACGATGGCATGAGCGTTGGCCGCCTCAGCGATGCCGGCGCCGGCCTCGATAATGGCGGCAGCGTCGTCGTGGCGGTCCTGGGCGATGGCGATGTAGGCCAGGCCGACCATGTTGGCGGCAACGCCAGCCATGAAGCCGAGTTCCTCGCGTAGCCGTAACGACTCTTCGAGATATTCGCGGGCTGCGTCGAGCCGGCCGGCGGCATGCTCGGCGGTGCCCAGGTGGCGGAGCGCATATGACAAGGTCAGCGTGTCTCCGGCAAGGTTCGCCAGTTCTCGCGACCGTTCGAAGACGGGTACGGCGGTGGCGTTGTCACGCCGGACCGCCTGCGCGACTATGCCGATCCAGAACAGCGCCTCAGCCTCGCCCCGCACATCGGCGAGCTCACGGTAGGCGGCGGCGGCCCGTTCGAACAGCGGCAGGCCAGCCGTATCCTCGTTGCGTCCTTCCAGGAAACGTGCGTACAACAGCCGGCCGCGGGCCAGCGCGACGTCGGCTTCCACGGCGTCAAGTTCGCGGTGTGCGCCATCGAGGCCGTTGAAGTCACCACCGAAGATGGCCTGCTCGTAATGCTGCCGTGCGCGCTCGATCCGCTCGTCCATGGCCGTTTCCCCGTTCGTCTTGTTTCCGCGTGGCGTCTTGCCTGACCTGGGTCCCTGGTGTGGTGTCTTCGCGTCCGGGTGGCACAGTTCGGGGCGCTCACCGTAGCCGGTGGGCGCCCCGAGAGACTTGCTTGCGTTGATCGCCTCCGGCGAGGTTGTCGCGTTGCTCGCCTCCGGCGAGGTTTTTGTACGTGGTCCTGTGTGGACCTACTTGCTGGCGCGGGCCGCGCGGGCCGGCGCCTTGCGCGGTGCGGGCACAGCTGCGGTGGCGGTGGCGGTGGCGCGCGGGGTGGTGCTGGTCGCGGCGCGGGCGGTCTTCTTGGCGGCGGCGGGCGCCGACTTCACCGTCTTGGCGGCCTTCACCGGCGCGGCCGGGGCCGGGGCGGCGGCAGCGGTCTTGCGGGCCCGGGTGGTGACCGTCTTCACCGGCGCGGCGGCGGCCTTCTTCGTCGGCGTGGCGGTGACCGTCTTGACCGCGCTGGCCGGCGCCTTGGTGACGGCGCTCTTCGCGGCGGCGGTCTTCGCGACCTTCGGAATCTTGCCTGCGGCAACGAGTTCCTTGAAACCCGCGCCCGGGCGGAACGCCGGTACGGAGGTCTTCTTCACCTTGACGGCCTCGCCAGTGCGTGGGTTGCGAGCGGTGCGGGCGGCGCGTACGCGCTTTTCGAAGACACCGAAGCCGGTGATGGAAACCTTGTCGCCCTTGGTCACCGCGTTCTGGATTTCGGCGAGCACCGCGTCGAGAGCGGCGGTCGCGGCCTTCTTGTCGCCGAGACGGACTGAGAGCGTCTCGATGAGCTCTGTCTTGTTCACGATTGTTCCTCCACAGTTCATTGCCGTCCTTCTAACGACAATTATGCGCGAAGAATAGTCGAGTCGTCGGCTGTACACAATGGCCGGTGCCGCGAATTCGGTGTCGGATGCGAGGAATTTGCCGGCCGCATGCGTTGGGGGACCGATGTGGACAGTCCAAGGTGGTGTCAGAGGTCTGATCCGCCGCACCGCCAGGGGTGCGAAATCAGAAGCCGAGGCTGACCAGCGCGGTGTCTCGGTTGAGCACGGCGCGTTGCAGGGAGCGCAATTCCAGTGATGGCTCGATGCCAAGCTCGTCGCGCAGGTGGGCCCGTGCCCGCGAGTACGCGTCCAGTGCCGCCCCCGGGGCACCTGAGCGATGCAGCGCCTGGATGAGCTGTGCCCAGGCGCGTTCGTCGACCGGTCGTTCGGCCACCGAGGCGCGCAACTGAGGAATGAGTACGGTCGTGTCGCCCAGCGCGAGGCGCGCGTCGACCAGGTCGGCGGCGGCGAGTTGACGTTGTTCGTTAAGCAGCGCGAGTTCGGCCCGGATGGGACTGAGCGCCGGGAGGCTGTGACCGGCCTCGCCCTGCCACAATTCCAACGCCTCGTGCAGAAGGGCCGCGGCAGTCGCATGGTCTCCGGCGGACAGCTGGGCGTGGCCGTGTGCGGCCAGATCCGTGAACCGCACGGCGTCCACCTCCTCACGTTCGGCATACAGTCGGTATCCGCTGCGGCGCTGGCTGGAGAACCTCTCCGCCAGCGCGTTATCGGCCTCGGCAAGGCGGGCCCGCAATCTGGTCGCATACTTGCGCACATTCGGCAGCGCTGATGCGGGTTGTGCGTGCCAGAGGTCCCGGCTGAGGTGCTCCAGGCTGACGTAACTGTTTCGCTTCTGCAACAAGGCTGCCACAAAAGCCCGCACCATCGGGGTTTCGAGGGCCACCTCGTGTCCGGCGACCTGAATGGACACAGTTCCGAGCATGCTGAATATCGGGCGCTTCGTCATCGGGTTCCCCCGTCAGTTGGTAGAAGTCTCCTTGATTTGCTCTGGATCACATCGATGCGCACGCTACTCGCGAGCTGCTGCCACCGGCCTGGCGTGACATCGCCATGCAGCTCGCCCACCGCCGAAGTGCCCCACGTGCGGCAAAATGCGCAGCTCGCGGCCGGTATACGTGCAGGGTGCGTTGCGGATGCGTTGACCAGCAATAGTGATGGTCATCTTTCCCGCGGGCAGAGGACTTCCACGTGATCGCATTCAGTACCGGACAACAGGGGCAGCGTCGACCGCTCTTGAGCAGAGCCGTCGCGGTCGGGGTCGTCGCCTTTGCGGCGGTGATGCCATGGGCGCCCCACAAGGCCACAGCCGCACCGGCCGCGGCGCCATCGGTCACATGTCTCGCCGAACAACCGACGGCGACCGCCGCCGTCGCGATGGCCGCGGCTTGTGGAGCGCCGGTCGAGGACGTCAGCTCACGCACGCAACTGAGCCAGGTGTACATCAACCCGACCGGCACCCGCACGCTCGTGGGCTCGGCCGTGCCCCAGCGGGTACGGCGCGCCGACGGGTCGTGGGCGAAGGTCGATCCGCTGTTGCGGGTCGGCATCGACGGCTACCTCGTACCCAACGCGACGGTCACTGATGTGCGCTTCTCCGGCGGAGGGCTGACCCCACTGGTCACCTGGCGGGAGGGTTCCTCGGTCTTCACGGTGTCCTGGCCGGCTGCCCTGCCGACACCCAAGATCGACCGAGACACGGCCGTGTACGCGGGCGTACTTCCCGGCGTTGACCTGAGGGTCACCGCGACTGTCACTGGATACACCCAGACGCTGGTGGTGTCCTCCGCCCAGGCGGCCGCCAACCCGGCCCTGCGGGAAATCCACTACCGGCTCGGCGGCAGCCTGCAAGCTGCGACGAGCGCCGACGGCGGGGTGGAACTGCGCGACGAGGGTGGCAACATCGTCGCGTCGTCCTCCGGCGCGTCCATGTGGGATTCCTCGATCGTTGCGGCCTCGGCCGGCGAGGTGCTCGCCGGCGTCTCCGTGCCCTCGACCGGGCAGGTCCCGGCCGAACACGTCCCGGCCGAACACGTCCCGGCCGAAGGCGTCCCGGCCGAACTCGTCCCGGAAGAACTCGTCTCGGACGCGCGAGGCCCTGGTGCCGCGTCGCGGTCCGCGCAGGTCGCAGTCACGATCACCGGCGACGACATGGTGGTACGGCCGGACGTGGCCATGCTCACCGGCGCCAGCACTGTGTTCCCGCTGTTCGTGGATCCGCCGTTGAACAAGCAGCGATCGAAGTGGGCGTACGCCAACACGATCAACTCGAACTGGGATGTCGGCAACCGCATGTGGGTAGGCCGCAACCCGTACGACGGAACTCTCTACCGTTCGTACTTCGAGTTCGACATCAGCGCGATCCGTGGAACGACGGTCCTGTCCGCCTCGGTGACCTCGCTTCTCGACCACTCGTGGTCCTGCGGCAAGACCTGGGTTCACCTCTACCGGACCGGTTCCATCACCGTGGCCAGCGGCGCTCGGATGGCATGGTCCACCCGTCCGCTCGGATCCGGTGCCACCTGGGTGGATTCCTGGGAAGGTAACGCCAACGAGGCTGGCGGCTGTGGCGTGATCCAGCCCGACCAGACCGCGGTGTTCGATGCCGCGACGGTGCGCACGGACCTGCAGTACGCCGCGGACTCCAACTGGACCGGTTACACGATGGGGCTGTGTGCGTGTAACAGCACCAACGGTTACGAGTCCAGCCAGGATCGGTGGAAGAAGTTCTACACCGACCAGACCTACCTGATCGCGACCTACGACAAGGCACCCAACGCGCCGACGGCACAGGCGCTGTCCGCCACCACGGACTGCTATGCCGCGTGCGTGTCGCCAAGCCGGGTGCGCACCACCCGACCCACGTTGAAGGTCGGCGTGTCCGACCCGTTCAACGGCAACCTGCGTACGGCGTTCGAGGTGCGCGCCACCGCTTCTGACACCGGCACGTTGGTAACGAGCACCGGCTCGACACCGGTGACCACCGCGGCTCCGGGCACGTCCTCCTGGCTGGTGCCGGCCAGCGTGCTGGTCAACGGCACCACCTATTACTGGCGGGCCAGGTCCACCGACGAGAACAACCTGACCGGCGGGTGGTCTGCCTGGCAGACGCTGACCGTCGACACCACACCACCGGCCGCACCCACGGCCAGCTCGGGACAGTACCCACTTCGCACCTGGGGTGCTCAGGTCGGTACGCCGGGCACCTTCACGCTCACCGGACCCTCCGACGTGTACGACTTCAGCTGGTCGGTGGACAATGGTGCCACGACAACCGTGGTGGCCACCGCGGGCACCGCGAGCGCGGCATTCACGCCGACGACGGACATGGTGCACACGCTGCACGTGACCGACCGTGACGCGGCCGGCAACACGGCGGTGTACGACCATCAGTTCTGGGTGGCGCCGGTGGCCAACAAGTACGCCTTCTGGTCACTCGACCAGACGACCGGCTCGGTGGCCAGCGATACCGGCAGTGGTGGCAGCACACTGTCGCCGGGGACCGTGTCGGGCGGGGCGACGTGGGCCGCCGACGCGAGCGATCCGTTGCGGGCGCGCTTCGCCCACTTCGACGGCACCGGCCAGATCACCGCCGCCGGTCCGGTGCTGGACACGACGAAGGCGTTCACTGTGGCGGCCTGGGCCCGCCCGACCAACCTGGCCGCGAATGACTACCAGACTGTGCTGAGCCAGGCCGGCAGCGCGGTGAGCCGGTTCCAACTGCAGTACCGCAAGGACGCGAACGCTGGCGCGGGTGGCTTCTGCTTCAGCATGCGCTCGGCCGACACCGCGTCCTCGCCCGTGGTCAGCGCGTGCGCGCCCCCGGTGAGCTGGCCGGTGACGCAGGGCCAGTGGGTGCATCTGGCCGGCGTGTTCGATCCAGCCGCCAGTTCGTTGCGCGTCTATGTCATGGGCGACAACCTCGCCTGCGGTGGCGACATCGGTCAGGCGACGTTCTCGGGCCAGTGGTCGGCCACCGGATCCATGGTCATCGGACGGTCGAACAACGGCGCGGGCGGCACGCCGGCGGACTGGTTCACCGGCGATGTCGACAGTGTCTACGCCTATCAGCGTGTTCTCGCGGCGAGCGAGATCTGCCAGCTGTCCCTTCAGTAAAAGACAACCGCGCTCGTGTACAGGGAGGTCGCCTGATGAGGGCAGAGGGAACAAACCCACTGGCAAGCGTACGGGGTCTCGTCGCGCCCCAGCGGGTGACCTGGGCTGCTGTGCCCATGGCGTTGTTGTTGGCCGTGACGCTGCTGGGCTACCAGCCATCCCTGGCTGGTCCGAAGTGGACGCCACCGGGTGCGCCGGACGTGGCCGGAGTCGCCACGGTGGACGCGCCGAAACTGTCCGCGCGGCCGGCCTGGTCCGCGACCGCCGAGGCCAGGTCAGCCGCCGGACGCGGTCCGCGCAGCGTGACCTGGCCGAAGGCCGGCTCGGCCACGGTCGAGTTGCCCGCAGCGGCCACGGCGTCCCGCGCCGAGCCTCGCCAGGTGTGACGTCGTCGCCCGGTGTGGCGCGGGCCACGCTGGCCGACACCGGCCTGGCGGTGCGGGTGGGCCACGCACAGTCTGTCAGTGCTGCACAGTTGGCGCGCCGGTGGCGGCCGGCGCGCAGCCGGATGACAGTCGCGGTGCGCGACCAGGACCGGGCGGCGAAGGCAGGCGTGCGGGGACTGCTGTTCAGCCTGGCCCGGGTCGATGCGAACGCTGGCCCGGTCCAGGGTGAGGTGAGTTCTGGCCCGGTCCAGGTTGAGGTGAGCTACGCGGGCTTCGCCGGGGCATATGGTGCGGACTGGGCTTCGCGACTGCGGCTGGTGTCGCTGCCCGCGTGTGCCGAGACCACGCCGCAGCTGGCCAGCTGCCAGGTTGCCACCCCACTGGCCAGCCGTAACGATCCGACCCGGGCCACGGTGACCGGCGAGGCGTCCGTGCAGGCCGGGGCGCCGGCCCTGCTCGCCGTGACGGCCGCGCCCAACGGTGACAACGGCGACTTCCAGGCGACCACCCTCTCGCCGGCGAGCACATGGCAGGTCTCGAACGGCACCGGCGCCTTCTCCTGGTCCTATCCACTTCGGATGGTGCCTGGCCCCGGCGGCCCGGCGCCGCAGATGGCGTTTGCCTACTCCTCGGGCGCGGTCGACGGGCGTACCGCCACTTCCAACAACCAGGGTGGCTGGATCGGTGATGGCTGGGAGTCGTGGCCCGGGTTCATCGAACGTAGCTATCAGTCCTGTGTGGATGACAATCCGTCGCACAAGACCGGGGACATGTGCTGGTTCAACGACAACGCCACCCTGTCACTCAACGGGCACAGCGGTGAGCTGATCCGGTCGGGCAGCGTCTGGCGGCTCAAGGATGACGACGGTACGAAGGTCGAGCGGGTGACCGACTCCGCGCGCGGCAACGGCGACAACGACAACGAGTACTGGAAGGTGACCACGACCGACGGCACACAGTACTACTTCGGCTACCACAAGCTGCCAGGATGGGTGTCACCGAATCCGGTGACCAACTCGGTATGGACCGTGCCGGTGTTTGGCAACAACACCGGTGAGCCCTGCTACAACGCCACCTTCGCCAACGCGTACTGCAACCAGGCCTGGCGATGGAACCTCGACTACGTGGTGGATCCGCACGGCACCACGATGGCCTACTTCTACGGCAAGGAGACCGGCGCGTACGGGCGCGACCTGACCGCGAGCCAGCGTACGACGTACGACCGGGGCGGGTATCTCGACCGGATCGAGTACGGCATGCGGCAGAACAGTGAGTACGCGCAGGCGGCGCCGGTGCGGGTGGTGTTCAGCACCGCGGAGCGTTGTCTGTCCGGCTGCTGGAGTGGCGCGGCGTGGACGTCGAACCCGGTCACGTCGGCATGGCCCGACACGCCGTGGGACCAGTACTGCAAGGCAGCTCCGTGCACGGACCAGTTGTCGCCGACGTTCTGGTCGTCTCGGCGCCTGACCAAGGTGACCACGCAGATCCGCAACGGCACCTCGTCCTATTCGGACGTCGAGTCGTGGGCGCTGCGGCAGGAGTTCACCAACGCCGGGACCGGTGAGGGCACGCCGATGTGGTTGCGTGGCATCACCCGTACCGGGTCGGTGACCAGCGCCGGAGGGGTAGCCGTGTCCGATCCGGAGGTCACCTTCGACCCGGGCGCGGAACCGCTGCCGAACCGGGTGGACGGCCCCAATGACGGTCGGACCGCGCTGAACCGCTGGCGGATCAAGACGATCACGACGGAATCCGGCGGGCAGATCCTGGTCACCTACTCGCCGGTGAGCGACTGCAGCAAGTCGAATCCGCCCAAGCCGGCCACGAACACGACCCGATGCATGCCAGCCTTCTACGCGCTCAACGGCACGCCGACGCTCGACTGGTTCCACAAGTATGTGGTCACCCGGGTGGACCTGGATGACACGGCCACGGATCAGCTCAACCAGACCACCTTCTACGACTATCTCGACGCGCCCGCGTGGCACTACAACACCGACGAGATCACGAAGGACAAGTACCGGACCTGGGGCGACTGGCGCGGCTACGGCCGGGTCCAGGTACGCCAGGGTGACCCGTCGGGGACGCAGACCGCGACGGAGTACCGCTACCTGCGCGGCATGGACGGCGACCGGGCGTCCGACACGGGCGGGGCCAAGGACGTGTGGGTGGACGACACCTGGGGCGGCCGGATCGAGGACCACGAGGCGCTGCAGGGCGTGGTGCGTCAGGAGATCAACTTCAACGGGCCGGGTGGCGCCGAGGTGTCCTCCACCGTCACCGATCCGTGGAAGAGCGGCCCGACCGCGACCCGTTCCCGCAACGGGATCACCACCACCGCGTGGCTGGTCGACACCGCGGTCGAGCGCACCCGCACCGCTCTCGCGTCCGGCGGGTTTCGCACCACGAAGCAGGTCAACGTGTTCAACAGCGACGGCATGCCGACCGCTGTGGACGACCTGGGCGATGAGAACGTGACGGGCGACGAGACGTGTACGCGCACGACGTACGCCCGCAACGACGCCAGCTGGATGATCGACAACGTGTCGCAGACGGAGATCACCGCTGGTACCTGCGCGACCCCGGTCAGCCCGGCAACCGTACTGTCGCGGTCCCGTACCTTCTATGACACCTATGTGGACGACAGTTCGTTCGGTGCCGCGCCGACCAAGGGCGACGTGGTGCGGACCGAGGAACTCGCCTCGTGGAACGGCAGCACCCCGGTGTATGTCGCATCCGGGAGCAGGACGTACGACTCGTACGGCCGGGTGAAGACCGAGACCGACGCGGGCGGCTACACGACGAAGACGGAGTTCACGACCGCGAACGGCGGACTGGTCACGCAGACGGATGTCACGAATCCACTGGGTCACACCGAGACGACGGTGAAGGAGCCCGCCTGGGACCTGCCCGTCAAGATCACGGATGAGAACGGCGGCGTCAGTGAACTGACGTACGACGGCATGGGCCGGCTCACCGCGGCCTGGCTACCGGGCCGGAGCCGCGCCAGCCAGACCGCGAACGTGAAGTTCGGATACCTGATGCGCAACGCGGCCAACCAACCGACCGCGGTGACGACGGAGAACCTGCTGCCCACCGGGGCCGCATACAAGAAGAGTGTGGTTCTCTACGACGGCTTCCTGCGCGAACGCCAGACCCAGACCCAGGCCACCGGTGGCGGCCGGCTGGTGTCCGACACCTTCTATACCGCGGGAGGCGCGCCGGACTGGACCTCGTCGGCCTACTACGACGAGACGAACACCGCGCCCGGCACCACGCTGGCGACGCCGGTTGGTCAGATCCCGGCCATCACCGCCTACACCTACGACGGTGCGGGCCGGGAGACGGCGAAGATCTTCAAGGCCGCGGGCCAGGAGAAATGGCGCTCCACCACGTCGTACGGCGGTGACCGCGTGCACGTCGTGCCGCCTACCGGCGAGACACCCACGACAATGATCATGGACGTGAAGGGCCAGCCGACGAAGCTGCTGCAGTACAAGTCCGCGGCGGACGTGGGCAGCACCGACCCGAGCCGGTACGACCAGACGACCTATACCTACAGCCTGCTGGGTCAGTTGAAGACGGTGACCGACCAGGCCGGCGTGCGCTGGACCAACGACTACGACCTGCGCGGCCGGCAGATCCAGGCGACCGACCCCGACCGGGGCACAATCACCGCCACGTACGACGACCTGGACCGGCCATTGACCTCGACGGCGCCATTGGCCAGCGGCACCGCGACCCTGGGATTCACCTACGACGCGCTGGGCCGGCGCACCAGTGTCCGGGATGACTCGCCGAACGGCGCGCTACGAGCAGCCTGGACCTATGACACCGCGGTGCTGGGCAAGGGCAGGCTGGCCTCGAGTACCCGTTATTCGGGAACCAACGCCTATGTGTCCAGAGTGGATGCGTACGACGTGGGGGGTAAGCCGCTGACGACGTCGGTGAGCCTGCCAGCGGCTGAGTCGGGGCTGTGCGCCGCGGCAGCTCCTACGACGTGCGTCTACACCAGCACCGCCACCTACAAGGCGGATGGGCAGATCGCGACGATGACACTGCCGGCGGCGGCCGACCTGGCCAGCGAGAAACTGGTCTACGGCTACACCGACGTCGGCGAGGAGGGCACGTTGCTCTCCGCCGCGCAGGTGTACCTCTACTCTGTGGGCTACGACAAGCTCGGCCAGCTGACCCAGCGCCAGTTCGGCGCGTTCGGTTCGCGGGTGGTCGTGACGTCGAGCTTCGACGAGCCGACGCGGCGAGCGACGGGCGTGAACGTGGTGCCCGAACTGAAGGCGGAGGCGGCCAACTACCAGTACGAGTACGACAAGGCCGGTAACGTCACGAAGATCACCGATGCGCCTGCGGGGCAGAGCGCCGACAGCCAGTGCTTCGGCTACGACTACCTCAGCCGGCTGGTTGAGGCGTGGACACCTGGCTCCGGCAACTGCACCGTGTCACCGACCGTCTCCGCGCTCGGTGGGCCCGCGCCGTACTGGCGGAGCTGGACCTTCGACTCCACCGGCAACCGCCGCACCGAGACCCGTCATGCGACCACTGACACGTTGCTGACCTCGACCTATCCGGCTGCCACGGCCTCGCGACCGCATGCGGTCACCGCCGTCACGGCGACTGGTGCGCAGTCCTGGACCAAGAGGTATACCTACGACAACGGTGGCAACACCAGCACCCGGCCGAACGCGACCGGCGGCACCCAGACCCTGACCTACAACCGGGAAGGAGCGCTGGAGACCGTCGTCGAGGGGACCACCACCACGAGATACCTGTACGACGCGGACGGTAACCGACTCATGCGCATCGACGGGACCGGCCGGACGCTGTACCTGCCGGGCGGCACCGAGGTCCGCTACGACACGGCCACCGGCAGCAAGAAGGCGACGCGGTACTACAGCCACAAGGGCGACACGATCGCCGCCCGCAACGGCAGTTCGCTGTACTGGTTGACGCAGGACCACCACGGCACCGCTGAGCTGGCCATCTCGTCGACGGCGCTGACCGTCGCGAAGCGTCGTACCTGCCGTACGGCGAGGCGCGCGGCACGATCTCGGGCACCTGGCCGGCCTTTGTCGACAAGGGATTCGTAGGCGGTACGGATGATCCCACCGGCCTGACCCACCTGGGTGCCCGCGAGTACGACCCGGTTCTGGGGCGCTTCCTCAGCGGCGACCGGATATCCAACTTCGGGGATCCGCAACAGGTGAATGGCTATGCGTACGCGAACAACAGCCCGGCCTCGGAATCCGACGCGGACGGCCGGTGCTGGCCGAAGTGGCTGTGCTCCGCCGCCAGCAAGGTCGCCAGTGGCGTGTTCAGTGCGGCCAGCTGGGCCTGGGGAGGGATCTCCAGCGCGGCCAGTTGGGCCTGGGGAGGGATTTCCAGCGCGGCCAGTTGGGCGTGGAGCGGGATCAAGAAGGCTGCCAGCGCGACCTGGGGCGGCATCAAGAAGGTGGCCAAGGCTGCCTGGAGCGGGATCAAGAAAGCCGGCAGCGCGATCAAGAATGCTGCCAAGTCGGCCTGGAACTGGACCAAGAAGACGGCCTGGCCAGCGATCAAGAAGGCCGGGAAAGCCGCCGGGAACTGGGCCACGAAGACGGCCTGGCCGGCAGTCAAGAAGGCCGTGCAAGTGACCTGGCAGTCGGTCCGGACGGTGATCAACTTGCCGGCCACGCTGGTCGGCTGGGGTTGGGCCGAGTTGCATGGTGCCAGCTGTGGCTGGAACTGGAGCCATTTCATGAACGTGTGCACCGGGGCCAGCGGGGGCTACGGTCGCGGTGGCATGACGATCGGCAGCGTCTACATCACCGGTAACCTCACCGACGAGCGGAGGCTACGGCACGAGGAGAAGCACGCAGACCAGTACGCCGCATTCGGGGGCTTCGTCGGCTTCCCGATCGCATATGGTCTGGCCGAGTGGCTTATCGGAAAAGAAGGAGACAACCCGTTCGAGAAGGCTGCGGGCTTGGAAGACGGCTGTTACGTGTACCGCCCAGGCTGCTGAACCCGCCAATACCGGCGGCGAGGAGGAGGATGAAACATGCGAGGTCGTCTCAGGCAACTGGCCGTGCTGCTGACACTCGCCCTCCTCCCCGCCGCGGGCGGGTGTGTACCCTCTGACCCGGCCCCCTCCGCGGTCATGGCGATCCAGGCGACCGGAGATCAGACGAAGATCCTCTATACCTCCTGCACACCGCTCAAGATCGCCAGTGTTGCCGTTGTCGCGCCGACCGAGCCGCCCGTGTTCCACGAGTCGGATCCGCCGGTATGGAAGGTGAGTTTTGCGGCCGGGAGCACCACCACCGAGTTCGTGGTCGGCGAGACGCCAGCCGGTGCCACTGTCGATGTGCCACTCTCGTCCGCACTGGTCAAGGACCGGCTTTACACGGTGGTCATCTCGTTCGAGGACGGCGACTATCATTACGAGGGTTTCCAGCTGGACAAGATGGGCGAGCGGGTGGCATACGGCAACCGCTACCTCACGCCCGACGAGTTTGCCCGAGCCAGCAGCTGCGCAAGCCCGTAGGTACCGGCTACAGCAGGCTGCCGACGCGGGAGAGTGTCTCGCGAACGTTCTCCTCGGTGGTAGCGGCCTGGGCCTGCGCCACGGTGAACCAGCGTAGCGGCGCGTCGGGCCGCTCCGGTCGGGCCGAGTCAGGATCGTTGGTGGCCAGGATGAATCGGAGATCAGCGTGATCGTGGGCTGCCTCGTCGCCCCTGGCCGGCACCGGCACGATCACCACGTGTACGAGCGAGGCGTCGGGCCAGGGCACCAGGTCGGCGAGCCCGGTCTCTTCAGCGCCCTCGCGTAAAGCGATGTCGAGGGGCTCGGTCTCGCCCGGATCGCCATGGCCCCCGATCTGCAACCAGGCCTGCTGGCGCTGATGCCAGCGCAGCAGCACCCGGCCGGTGTCCGGCGCGACAATGACGGCGGAGGCGGTGATGTGCAGCGGACTCGGTTGCTGCCACGGGTCGGGCGTAGTGCGAACCAGTTCCTGGACCCGGGCGACGTCGGCGGCCTCATCCGTACTGTGCGGGGTGTACCTGGACAGCAGGTCGGCCAGCGGCCCTCGTGGTCTGGTCATGCATACAAGTCTAGGGCGAGCCGTTGCCAGCTCACCGTCACCCGCATTCCATTAGATCCACTGTGGACAGAGTCGCCAGGTGTCGACCGCCACGACACCGTCCACAGTCACCGGAACTTCGCGCAGGTCAGCCGCCTCGAAGTATGACGATGCGTATTGCATCCGGGTGAAGGACTCCTGACCGCTGGCGGGGTAGTGGGCGTACACGGGGTGCGTCACCCGGTCGAGCGACAGCCGCTGGACTATCCCCGGCACACCCAGGCAGTGGTCGCCGTGGAAGCGGGTGACGCACAACCGCTCGCGGACAGACACTCCGCGACCCTATGCCATTCTGCCGTAGCGTGACGGTGGATCTCCGCCTACTGTCTGGTATTCGGGCGTCAGCTCCTACTGGGGCGCAACCGGCGGAGCGGGCAGCCACCAGCCGCCGAGGGGGAGGAGTCGATGGGTGACCGAGTGGAGCTGACCGGGCTCTGCTGCTGCCGAGGTGGCCGAGCGGGTGGCCGCCGGTCGGGTCAACGTCACGCCGGCCCAGTCGAGCCGCAGCACTCGCGACATCATCCGGGCCAACGTGTTCACCCGGATCAACGCGATCATCGGCGTTCTGCTTGCGCTGATCCTGTGGGCCGGGCCGATCCAGGACTCGTTGTTCGGCCTGGTCATCGTCGCCAACACGCTCATCGGCATCTTTCAGGAACTTCGGGCCAAGCGCACCCTTGACCGTCTGGCCATCATCGGTGCGGCGCGACCTGTGGTCCGGCGTGGCGGCGTAGCGGTTGCCGTGCCTTCGGAGCAGTTGGTCGCGGACGATGTGGTCGAGCTCGGCCCGGGCGACAAGGTGATCGTCGACGGCGTTGTCGGCGAAAGCGACAATCTCGAGGTCGACGAGTCATTGTTGACCGGCGAAGCGGACACTGTGATCAAGTCCGTGGGAGATCAGGTGCTGTCCGGCAGTTTCGTGGTAGCGGGAACCGGGGCCTTCACCGCCACCCGGGTCGGCGCCGAGGCGTACGCGGCGAAGCTGGGCGAGGAGGCCCGGCGGTTCACACTGGTCAACTCCGAGCTGCGCAACGGCGTCAACACGATCCTGCGTTTCATCACCTACGCCATCATCCCGACCGGCATCGCGTTGATCATCAGCCAGCTGTTGGTGAACCGTGACAACCTGCCCGAAGCGGTACGGCGGATGGTCGCTGGTCTGGTGCCGATGGTGCCGGAAGGACTCGTCCTGCTGATGTCGGTGGCGTTCGCCGTGGGCGTCGTACGGCTCGGCAGCAAGCAGTGTCTGGTGCAGGAACTGCCCGCGATCGAGGGACTGGCCCGGGTCAGCGTGGTCTGCCTGGACAAGACCGGCACATTGACCGAAGCGGCCATGGACGTCGAGGAGGTGCGCCAACTGGACCCGGACGCGCCAGTGGCAGACGTACTCGGTGCGCTGGGCGCGGCGGACGAGCGGCCCAACTCGAGCCTGCAGGCGATCATCGCGGCCTACCGTGCGCCCGACGGTTGGCAACAAGAGCAGGGAGTCCCGTTCTCCTCGGCCCGCAAGTGGAGCGGCGCGCAGTTGCGCGACCCGTCCGGGGCGGTGGCCACCTGGCTGCTGGGCGCGCCCGACGTGCTCCTGCGGCCGGTCACCCGGCGCTCGCCACGGTGGATGAGTACGGCAGTCGAGGCCTCCGGGTGCTGCTGCTCGCCCGGTACGGCGGAAGCCTCTCCGACGCGGTTCTGTCCGACGAGACGAGGTCGGGCGGCTCGGCGACGGTGCCGGCCGCGCTGGTGGTGATCCGGCAACGGATCCGCGCCGAGGCGGCCGACACACTGCGTTACTTCGCGGAACAGAAGGTCACCACCAAGGTCATCTCGGGTGACAATGCGGTGTCCGTGGCGGCGGTGGCCCGAGGGCTGGGGCTGCCCGGCGCCGAACATCCGGTGGACGCCAGGACGCTGCCGGACGAGCCGGAGCCGTTGGCCGACCTGATCGAGCAGAACCAGATCTTCGGTCGAGTTGGCCCGCAACAGAAGCGGGCCATGGTGGGCGCACTGCAACGCCGTGGCCACACGGTCGCGATGACCGGCGACGGGGTGAACGACGTACTGGCGCTCAAGGACGCCGACGTGGGTGTGGCCATGGGCGCCGGCAGCCCGGCCTCCCGGGCGGTTGCCCAGATAGTGCTGCTGGACAACAACTTCTCCGCGTTACCGTCGGTGGTCGCCGAGGGACGTCGGGTGATCGGCAACATCGAGCGGGTGGCCAACCTGTTCCTTGCCAAGACGGCATACTCGATCCCGCTGGCCCTCGGCGTGGTGGCGACCCGGGTGCCCTACCCGTTCCTGCCCCGCCACCTCACCCTGATCAGTTCGCTGACCATCGGCATACCGGCCTTCTTCCTCGCCCTGGCCCCGAACACAGAGCGTGCGCAGCCGCATTTTGTCCGGCGCGTGCTGCGCTTCGCCGTACCGGCCGGTGTGATCGCGGCGATCGTGACCACGGTCTCCTATCAGTTGGCCCGCGCGGTGTATGACAACAACCTGCGGGCCGAGACGTCGGCGGCCACGGTGACGTTGTTCCTGGTCGCGCTGTGGACGCTGGCCATCATTGCCCGGCCCTACACCTGGTGGCGGATTCTGCTGGTCCTGGCCATGGCCGTCTGCTTCGCTCTCGTACTGGTGGTGGCGCCGCTGCAGGTCTTCTTCGAGTTGGAGCTGGTGGGCGTAGCCGTGCCGTGGGCGGCGGTTGCGCTCGGTGTGCTGGGTGGCCTGTTGCTGGAGGTCGTCTCGGCGGTCCTGCGCCGTCGGGGCAATCCCGTTGCCTGATCCGGCATTCCAGCCTCTGGCCTGATGGCCTGGCGGTCTGCACAGTTGCGGCGATCAAGGCGTTCGCGGTCGCGGTACGGGTCGGCGACTGGCCTTCGCCCGAGGCGACGGACAAGCTGCTCGCCAGCGCCATCGACTGACCGATCACAGGTGGGCGGCGCCGCTATCCGCGGCCCGGGACACTCGGGTGCCGGCACAACCGGGTGCCCGGCCGAGGAGTCCTCGGCCGGGGCCGGTCAGTGCCGCACCAATGACGCCCACGTCGGCGCGATCGGCTTGGTCTTCAGCGACATGCCCGCTTCCGCTGGCGTGCGGTCGCCTTTGAACTGGTTGCAGGGACCGCACGCGGCGACGGTGTTGGTCCATGAGTTCCGTCCGCCCCGGGAGGTGGGCATGATGTGGTCAATGGTGGAGGCCGGCTTGCCGCAGTAGCCGCACCGGCGTGCGTCGCGGTTCAGCACACCGGTGCGGGACCAGGCCGGGCTGGCCGAGAACCGCCACCGTGTGACCACGTACTGCACCAGCCGGAGCACGCGCGGTCGGGGGAAGACGCCGATGCGTAAGTCAGGCTCCGCTTCATGCACCACCGCGACCTGGCGGCACAGCATCCGGATCGCGTGGTGCAAGCTGACCCGGTGCAACGGGCCGAGATCGGCGTTGAGTACGAGTACTGCGTCCATGCTCACCTCCTCAGTGACTATCGTTGCTCCACTGTGGATCCGAGATGGGACGGCAAGACAGCCGCCCACCCGGACCCGGGTGGGCGGTCACGTTTCGCATCAGCTGCTGGTCGTGTCGCCTACCGGGGATCTGCTCATCGACTCGGCTCGCTGGCCGGTTGCGGACTGTATCGTGGGCGTGGCCACCTCGCCCGGCAGCACACAGCTGTCCGGATTGGCACACGACCACGACCTGAGCATGCGTCCACGGTAGACGGATCTGACGGTCACGAGCAATCGGTTTCAACCGGTCATGACAACACCTTCGCGCCGATGCCGCCGAGGGTCGGCGACGCTGGCAACCGCGCAAAAAAGTAGGGGTTCTACCCACCGGATCGGCGGGTAGAACCCCAAGACTTACAGCCGGTTACGCGCGCCGGTTACGCAGGCGGCGCCTCGGCACGAGGACCACGAGCGCGACGCCGAGTGCCAGCACCGCGATGCCACCGACGGCGAGTATCCACGAGCGCCCACCGGTCACCGGCAACTGCGGACCGGCGGGCGCAGTGCGTGACGCGGTCGGCGTTGGCACCGGTGCCGCGGGCGTCGTCGGCACCGCCGGGGGGGGTGTGGGTGTGGGTGTGGGTGTGACCGAAACACAGGTGCCCTTGAAGGTCACGCTGCCCTTCACGTCCCGCTTGGTGCCGTCTGCCCACGAGGCCTTGCCGGTCAGCGAGGCTTCCTTCTCTGTCGAGTCAACCGACACCGTGACCTTGACCGAGCCCTTGGCTGGGACGGTGCTTTCCAGTTTGGCACCGTCGGCCGCCGGCTTGAACACCACCGCCGACAGGGTGGCTTCGGTCGTCCAGTCGTTTGTGAAGGTCCACTCCACCTGCCATTTGCCCTCGACACAGGTCGTCTTTGGGCTGACGGCGACAGTGTGTGCCTGGGCGGGCGCGGAGAACAGGAGTGCACCGCCGGTCACGCCGAGAATGAGCGCCAATGCGGCGGCTGAGCGCCGGGGGAGCCCGACTCGGATGCCGGCGAGCCGGAATCCACGTTCCTTCGGTTCAACCGCGGTCAACTGAGACAACTGTTCACCTTACCTTCTGGATCTTCCAATTCGGTTCGCGCGTCATGTCGACCGCGAGAGTGCAATGTGTCGATGACCGGCTGCCTGTGCCGTCGACCCTTTGTCCCGACCATGCCGCCATGGCTTCGAGGGGACCAGCGGCTCCCGACATCGACGTCCCTTCGACAAGACCGCGACGGCCTTATCTCCACAAATGCGGCCACCTAATCGACAGGCCGACATGCAATGCTCGACCTTCCGGCAGTCGTAGTCAACCCGGAGCAGGCACGTTTACGAGGCGTAGGCCGATGCGCACACAAGGTAGGGAGGTTATGCGTCCCGTCCTGCCCGTCACCCGCCATTGATTGTCGCCTTCCGCGTCCCCGGATATCCCAGACGGACCACCCATACACGGCCCACTCTGGGCAATTCGCTACTTGCGCACGTGCCGCCAGAATCACCCGTCCGGGACTGTGGCCGAGCAATCCCTGCTGAAGGTGACCCGAAGGTGTGACTCCTCGGCGACCCGGCGACCGCCCGACAAGGTTCTGACAGGCTCGAACCCAGGGACCGGAGGGCGCAGCCTCATGAGCGACAACGTGATCGACCTGCTCATCGCCCAGCACCGCGAGATGCAGGCGATGTTTGCTGAGGTGCCGAAGTTGCATGGCCGGCACAAGCAGGAGAAGTTCGAACACCTGGTACGCCTCCTCGCAGTCCACGAAAGCGCCGAGGAGCTTCTCGTGCACCCGATCGCGCGCCACGAGATCGACAAGGGCACCGAGGTCATCGCTGCCCGACTCGATGAGGAGAGCAAAGCCAAGACGATGCTGGCCGACCTGTGGCACCTCGGGGTCCATCATCGGGATTTCGACGCTGCGCTGGCCGAATTCGCCAAAGCCGTGGCCCGTCACGCCGAAGCCGAGGAGAGTCAGGAGTTCAGCCACCTGCGGGCGAACATGAAGCCGGCGCAGCTCAAGCGGATGGCCGGCGTCGTACGAGCCGCAGAGGCCGTGGCGCCGACCCGACCGCACCCGATGGCCGGCGAGTCGGCTGCCGCCAACGTGATCATGGGCCCACCCGCCGCCGTATTCGACCGGATCCGCGACGCGATGCGCGACCTGAACCGAGGCTGATCGGTACCGACGCCCATCGGCGCCGTGCCAATGGCTTCCTGTCCGGCCTGCCGCCGCCCTCGGCGAGCACCCTGCCGCCCCAGTGCCATCCCATCCCCATCGCGACCGGGCAACTGGCACGCCTGGGGCCGTCCTTTCGCATCCCAACTCGGCCAAGGTCTTGCGCAAAGAGTCAGGTATCGACAAGTGTGCCTCTATCAGGCTCGTAAGCCACGGGTCGGGAAGAGAAGAGGATCCGTATGGACGGTACGCAGGGTCTGGGTGAGGCGGCGCTGGATCGCCGACGGTTCTTGGCGCTCACCGCCGCGACCGGCGCCGGCGTCGTGTTGGGTTCGGGATTGGTCCTGTCGACCGGGGCTCCGGCACACGCGGCGGCTGTCCCGACGATCCATCCCACCTCCGAGTGGGGTGCCGTCCCAGCCACCGGGCCGGTGCAGATGCTCAGTCAACGGCCCACCAAGCTGTTCATTCACCACACCGCGTCGAGTAACAGCACCGACTATTCGCTGCAGCACGGATACGCCCTCGCCCGGTCGATCCAGCAGGACCATATCAACCGCAACGGGTGGATCGACAGCGGGCAACAGTTCACGCTGACCCGCGGCGGATACACCCTCGAAGGTCGCCACCGGAGCCTGGAGGCTCTGCTCAACGGCAACGAACACGTGATGGGTGCCCACTGTTTCGCGCAGAACGAGTTCGCCGTCGGCATCGAGAACGAGGGAACCTACACGACGGTGGCGCCTCAGGCCGTCCACTATGCCGCGCTCGTGGACCTGTCCGCGTACATCTGCGGCCAGTTCGGCATTCGGGCGTACCAGATCTACGGCCACCGCAACTTCAACTCCACCGAATGCCCCGGCGACAAGCTCTACGCCATGCTTGCGCAACTGCGGGCGGATGTCGCCGCACGCATCGGGGGCGACCCGACTCCGGCCGTATGGACCACGTTGCGCAACGGAGACCAGGGCGAACGGGTCCGCGCATTGCAATACCTGTTGCGGGCGCGTGGGGCCACGTTGACCGCGGACGGCTCCTTCGGTTCGGCGACCGAGGCCGCGGTGCGTAGCTTCCAGACCAGTTCGCACGCCGACTCCGACGGCCTGGCCGGACCACAGACGTGGAACCAATTGTTCATCCAGCTGGCTCGGGGCGCCTCGGGCGAGGCGGTGAAGGCGGTGCAGAACCAACTCAACGCCAACGGTATTCCAGTGGGCACGGTGGATGGACAGTTCGGCCCAGCCACCGAGGCGGGCGTGAAGACCCTGCAGACGCGCAGCAGTCTCCCGGTCGACGGTGTCGTCGATCCCCGCACGTTGGCCCGTCTGACGGCGTGACCACATCAACCCCGACGAAGGAGAATGATGATCTTGTTGAGGAAACGCGGCACGATCGGCCGTGCACTGGGCGTGTTGGCAACAGTCGCGATTGCCGGTCTGTTCGTCGCCGCGCCGGCATACGCGGTTGACTCCACCACCGCGCTGCAGAAGAACCTGGTCGGCATCGCCTACCTGCCCGCCTCCGGTGTAGACGGTCAGTACGGCCCGCAGACAACCGCCGCGGTGCGCAGCTTCCAGCACGACAATGGTCTGGCTGAGGACGGCGCCTACGGCACGCGGACCGAATTGGCCCTGCACAACAAGGTCAAGGAGGTGCAGCGGGTAGCCGGCACTACCGCTGACGGCCAGTACGGACCCAACACTACGGCGGCGGTCCGGACCTACCAGAGCAGTCAAGGCCTGGCCGCTGACGGTATCGCCGGAGGCAACACGATGTCGAAGATGGGTGTGTCCCGGACTGTCTGGATAACCGCCCAGCGCAAGATCGTCGAACACGGGTGGACCGTCGCCTCGCAATACAACTGCCTGTACAACCTGTGGGTCGGCGAGTCGAACTGGAAGGTGTACGCCACCAACCCGTCTTCCGGTGCCTACGGCATCCCGCAGTCCTTGCCCGGCAGCAAGATGGGCGCAGCCGGCAGCGACTGGCAGACAAACCCGGCCACGCAGATCGAGTGGGGTGAGGACTACATCAAGTCGCGCTATGGCACCCCGTGTGGGGCGTACAACTTCTGGTTGGCGCAGTCTCCGCACTGGTACTGACGGCAGCCTGCGACGCGGCATGGCCGAGTCATCCGTCGTCGGCGCCATCGGCCGCAGCCTGAGCCGGAGTTGCCGCCGGGTGTGTCCCGGCGGCAATGAGGCTACGAGCTGTCAGACGGTGCCGTTCTCCCACCACCAGGCGCGACCCAGGTCGGCCCGGCTGTCCACGTGCTGGTGGTCCGCGTTGTATGTCTCAAGGCCAGAGAATCCGCAGGTTTCCGCCTTCTGGTAGACGGTCTTGTTGGCCACGCCGGCGACGTTCAGGTCTGCCGCGGTGCCATAGAGGTGCATGCTGTCGCTGGCGCCGCCGATCTCCGCGTTGTGCGCGATGTTCCGGAAGCCGGAGTTCACCGTGATGGCGCGGTTACCGAGCTTGACCCGCAACGCCTCGAGCTTGTACATCGCGCGGCGCACGTTCTCCTTGACCGCGGCCGTGCTGAGCTTGCCGCCGGCGAAGGTGCCCGTGGTGCGGTCGGTGAACTCGCTCCATTCGAAGTGCAGCGTAGAGCCGTCCGCCGACTCGAGCGAATTGAGCTTCGCCTGGGTGTTGGGTCCCACGACCGCGTCCGCGGCCAAGCCGTATGCGGCCTGGAAGCGACGCACCGCCGCGGCTGTACCGGGCCCGAAGGCACCATCGATCGCGACGCGGGTCTGGCTCGGACCGTCCGAGGCCCAGCCGGCGACGCGGATCTGCAACTCGGTGACATCGGCGCCGGAGGAGCCCTGCTGGAGCGTGCGGGTCCAGCTGTACGCCTGGGCCGTACCGGCGAGCAGCATCGGGCCGGCGACGGCACCCACGCCGACGACGAACGCTCCCTGCAGCAGTCGCCGGCGGTTCATCGACAGTGGCGAGTCGGACATCGTTGCACCTTTCGTTCGGGTAGGACAGCCATCAGTGAGAAACGTAGATTGATGGTGCCTGCCTGCATAGGGCACGAAGCAAAACTTCCAAATGGAGCGATGTCCAGCAAGACCAACGGGACGGTGGGACGCGCGAACGTACGGCCACCTCGGCGAGCGGTTGTGCGCCGGGACGCGCCTGGGACAATGCGACGACCGTTTTCCGCCAGACACAGCGGCGCGGCGGCCGGCACGCTGGTGTGATGACAGCAACCTCGCCGGGGGCGATGAACGGAGCAACAGCGCCGGAGGCGACAACGCGAACCGCCGCTATGAAGTCCACGGTCTTTCCGAGGATGTCCTGACCGCGGTCCGTAGCAGCGGCCTCGACGTGTCCGGCAACCCGGTGCACCAGCTGTTGGCCGGGGGTGGTGAACAACTCCGCTGTTGCCTCGCGCTGGCCACGCAGGGCGAGCGGATCATCCTGTTCGGTTACGAACCGCCCCTGCCGCCGAGCCCGTATCGGGAGATCGGCGCGGTGTTTGCCCATGCCGAGCCGTGCGAAGGGCCGATGGGCACCAGCTATCCGCTGGACTGGTACGGCAAGACGCAGATCCTGCGGGCGTACGACCGGCGCGGCTGGATCCATCCGTCCAGTTGTGTGCACGACGGGAGTGATCCGGAGGCGGCCATCATGGCGATCCTGGCCGATGCGGAGGTGGCGTGGATCCACAGTCGCAACGTCGCCTACGGCTGCTTCGCGTTCGCGATCACCCGCGGTTCTGTTTGACAAGGATCCCCTGTACGTAAAGAATGATTTTTGCGATGAGGGATGTCCTGTATCTGGAGAAGATCGAGCAGGCCGAGGCGCTGCTCAAGCCGCGGCGCATCGAGGTGCTGCGCCAGTTGGCGCAGGCGCATACCTGCACGCAGGTCGGCGCCTTATTGGGGCAGACCCCGCAGTGGGTCTACTACCACGTACGGAGACTGGTCGACGCGGGCCTGGTGGAGCTCGTGTCGGAGCGCCGGGTGCGGGGCATCCAGGAAGGCACGTACCAAGCCATCGCCCGGTCGTACTGGCTGTCGCCGGCCCTCGTCGGTCAGGTCGGAGCGCGCCGGACCCGGGACGAACTCAGCCTGGGCTACCTCCTCAACCTGGTCGAGGAGGTCCAGGCTGACGTCGCGGCGCTGGACCGCGGCCGTCCGGAGCTGCCCTCGCTCGCCGTGTCGGGCGAGATCCGGGTACCGCCGCAACGACGGCAGGAGTTCCTCGCCGAACTGCGTGAGACGTTGCAGGACCTCTTCACCCGCTACGGCGGCGCCGAAGGTGACGGTTTCAAGCTCGCGTTGGCGTGCTATCCCCACCAGCAGCGTAACGACCAGCAGCGTGAGGACCAGTCGCCGGAGGAGGCCACGCCATGACCGAAACCATGCGGCTGCAGGCGCGCATCGAAGCGCCGCTGGAGCGGGTGCGCCACGCGCTCACCGACGCGGACGCGCTACGAAGCTGGCTGGCCGAGCACGCAGAGGTGGACCTGCCGGATACCTATGCGTTCTGGGGCCGCTACACGCCTGGCGGTGACCGGCAACGGCAGTCGCTGGTGCACGCGGACGAACGCTGCCTGTGTTTCAGCTGGGACCTTGGTGATGAGAAAACCACCGTTGAAATCTCACTGACTACGCAGAGCGCAACGTCGACCATCCTGTCGCTGAGCCAGACCCATGTGCCGACCTGGGCCGAAGCGGTCGCTGAACCAGGCATGCGTAACGTGCTCGCGACCTTCTGGGCGCTGTCGATCTCGAACCTCGTGGACTATGTGACCGGAAGGCAACCGATCGGCAAGTGTGACTTCACCTCGAGCCGACTGTACGAACAGCTCCACATCGCCGCGCCGCCGCAGCGCGTGTTCGAGTCGTTGCTCGACCCGGCGCAGGTGCGGCAGTGGTTCGGCGCCAATCTGCAGATCGAGCCGTACGTGGGTGGGCGGGTCACCATGGGGGAAGCCGACGTCGGCGCGGCGCCGGCCCGCGTGGTGGAGCTGGAGCCCGGTCGCAGGCTGAGCGTGAATTGGGGCTCCCTTGTGGAGACCTGGGAGCTGGAGAATGCGGCCGGTCATACCCGGTTGACATTTGTACAGAGTGGTTTCGAGGCCGACGAGCCGCCGTACGCGGCCTGGCTGGGTTCGCTCGGCGGACTCGGAGAGCTGCGCCGGTTCCACGAGGCGCGGGACTGGCGGCCGACATGGCTCCAGTTCGGCCTACCCAATACACCGGACGGCGTCCTCGCAGCTGGTTGAGCAGTTGTGCGGTGTCGTCACAAAGGGACTGGATGATGTTACTCAAGAACAAGGTTGCGGTTGTCTACGGAGCGAGTGGCCCGATCGCCGGTGCGGCGGCACGAGCGTTCGCGCGTGAAGGGGCCACTGTGTACCTCGCCGGACGGACGGACAGTGCCCTCGAACCGATTGCCGCGGATATCCGCACCGGCGGCGGCGTGGCTCACCCGCGTGTTGTCGACGCTGTGGACGAGTCTGCTGTGGACACCTTTGTGGACGGTGTGGTCAAGGAGTCTGGGCACGTTGACATCTCGTTCAATGGCATCGGCCTCGGCGATGTCCAGCAGCCGTTGACAGACATCTCGGTGGACGACTTCCTCCAGCCGATCACGACTGCTATGCGTACCCATTTCCTCACCACCCGCGCGGCCGCCCGACACATGGTGCCGCGCCGCTCCGGCGTGATCATCGCGTTCGGCGGTGGCGGCGCCAACACACTTCCGGGGCTCGGCGGCTTCAAGGTGGCACTGGACGCGATCGAGGGACATCGCCGCCAGTGGGCCAGCGAACTTGGGCAGTACGACGTACGGGTGGTCACGCTGAAGTCCGGTGGGGTGCCGGAGAGCATGCCGACGGACTTCGCGGGCGCCGAGGAGATCGCGGCCAGCCTCGATGCGGCGGCACTGTTGCCGCGTACGGCCACTCTCGCCGATGTCGGAAATGTCGCCGCCTTTGTCGCCTCGGACCTCGCGCGCACGATCACCTCAACTCAGATCAACATTTCCTGCGGCGCGTTGGTGGACTAGCCCCCTCTGGCGTTCGTACGGCTCGGTCATACTCGGCCCATGCCGGGTTCGATCGAGACGACCGCCGACCTGCACCGTGCCATCGAGCAGGGTGGCCGGGTGAAGTTCCTGTTTTTCTGGGGACACAAGCCGGAGCCGGACGGCGCGGTTGGCCCGGGTTGTCTGAGCCAGTGGTGGCCGGCGGCGTTCACTGTCAACGGCGTCCAGTTCGCCACCGCCGAGCATTACATGATGTGGCGCAAGGCGATGCTGTTCGGCGACCCGGCCCAGCGCCGAGCGGATCATCGCGGCAAGCCATCCACACCGCGCGAAGACACTGGGCCGCCAGGTTGCTGGTTTCGACGAGCAGGTCTGGCAGGAAGCCCGGTTCGACATCGTCGTGGCTGCCAGCCTGGAGAAGTTCGGTCAGCATGCCGAGCTGCGCCAGTTTCTGCTCAACACCGGCGAGAGGGTCCTCGTAGAGGCCAGCCCGCGCGACCGGATCTGGGGCATCGGGCTCGCGGCGAGTGACGAGCGAGCCTCCCGACCGGATGAGTGGCGCGGGCTCAACCTGCTCGGCTTCGCCCTGATGAAAGCCCGGACCGCGCTGCGCCAGGAGTCCACAGTGGCCAGTTGAGGCGACGTGGTCCGACAGCCGGCGACGCCAAGCAGTCCATTATGTGCAGTGGTAGCCGGGTTTCGGCACACTTGTGCGATTCCGATACCTGGCCCACACGACGTCGTGGTGCCTGGTGGCGTCCTCTCTGCCTCGTCAGGTTTGGGGCCATTTGCGGCGTGTGGTGGAGCACGCTTGTCCTCAGGGCTAGTGCGGATGCCCGAACGGCGGTTGACAGCAACGACGACGGTCCGATACCGAGGTAAGGGGGTTCTCCGTGGTGTTCGACCAATGCCGGGGAGGGCCGTTTTGCCCAGGGCAGGGCAGCGCTGCTGTGCCCCACGCCGTAGTGTTGGGTGCACGTCAGAGCCGCGACAGACGAGTGATCCATCCATCACCTTAGGTGGGGATGTCACGAGGAGCCTCTTTCGGGCGACTATACAAAGGACGGTAAGCGATGCTTACGGCGACCAACAGGCCGGGCCGTGACGGCCCGCAAGGGCGGGTCTACGGAGGGTCGTCCGTTTACGGCAAGAAGTCAACTGTGCAGGGGGACATGCCGAAGAAGCCGAAAGGCCCGGTATGGGCGAAGGTCCTCATCGGCTTCGGCGCGTTGATGCTCGTCATGAGCGTCGGGGCATTCGCGGCGGTGAACTTCGCGTTGAAGCAGGTCGACAAGGCGATCGAGAAGCGGGACATGCTCGGTGGCGCCCAGGCTGTGGACACGCACAAGCTGGACGGTCCGCTGAACATCCTGTTGGTCGGCACGGACGAGCGTCCCGGCCTGGACGGTAACCGGGCCGACACGATTATCGTGATGCACGTCAACGCGGCCCACGACAACGTGTACCTGTTGTCGGTCCCGCGGGACACGTTGGCGCAGATCCCGGCATTCCCCAAGGCGAAGTTCAAGGGTTCCAAGGAAAAGATCAACGCCGCGTTTGAGCATGGCAGCGGCAACGGTCTGGGCCGCGACGGCGGCTTCGAACTGCTGGCGACAACCGTCTCGCAGGTCACCGGTCTGACGTTCAATGCCGGGGCCATCATCAACTTCGATGGCTTCACTGCCGTGGTCGAGGCGCTCGGTGGCGTGCACATGTGTATCGACGCCGAGACGACGTCCCTGGACCACGACTTCAACGGCAATGAGCTGTTCAACCGGAAGAAAGAAGCGATGGTCTACAAGGTGGGCTGCCGGGACCTGCTGCCCTGGCAGGCGCTGGACTACGTCCGCCAGCGTAAGTCTCTCGACGACGGCGACTACGGCCGCCAGCGTCACCAGCAGCAGTTCATCAAGGCGATCGCCAAGGCGGCGTTGAGCCAGGGCCTCACCGACCCGATCAAGCTCAACCGAGTACTGACCGCGGCGGGCAAGGCGTTGACGGTGGACCTGGGTTCCGGAGACCTCACAGACTGGGTCTTCCTCGTCAAGGGTCTGCCGATCGAGAACATGATCATGTTGGCCGCTAACGGGGGCAAGTACGCCTCAGTCACCTGCCCCGACGGCAGTTCCTGCCAGGTGCTCAACAAGGACAGTCTGGATATGTTCGCGGCGGTCAAGGGCGACACGTTGCCCGCATTCATCCGAGCACATCCGACCTGGGTCGCTGAACAGTCCGGCACAGTCGCGGGACCGTCTGGTGCGCCATCTGCTTCGCCGTCGGGGAAGCCGAGCACGCCGGCCAAATAGGTCTGTGCGTACTAGACATATCGGCGCGGGGCTGTTTACCCTGCGCCATATGACTGAACGACGGGTGATCTCGAGCGGTTCCACCTTCGAGGAGGAGATCGGGTACGCCCGAGCGGTAGTGGACGGTGACTGGGTACACGTCTCCGGCACGACCGGCTTCGACTACGCGACCATGACCATCGCCGATGACGTGGTCGAACAGGTCGAGCAGGCTCTCCGTAACGTCGAAGCGGCGCTCGCGGAGGCGGGTTGCTCGTTCGCCGACGTCGTCCGGGTCCGGTACCTGCTGCCGAACCGGGAGGACTTCGAGGCGTGCTGGCCGGCCTTGCGTAACCGCTTCAGCGAGGTTCGCCCAGCCGCGACCATGATGGTGTGTGGCCTGTCCGATCTTCGGATGAAGTTCGAGATCGAGGTCTACGCGCGGCGGCCGGGAGCACCCAGGTAGGACGCTATGGGTCAGACAGTTGCCTGAGGGTGGCCGCGTCGTTTCCCAGACGGGATGCCGAACCCCCTCCTGCACAATGAATGAGCAACATGCCTGCCCGGACAAAACTTCTTCTCGTGGGGAGATCGGCCCTACTGACTGCGACCATCCTGGCGGTGGGCGGTTCGATCCTGCTCGGTTCCCCAGCGCTCGGTTCGGCAGCGCTCGGTTCGGCAGCGCTCGGTTCCCCAGCGCGAGTGATCCCGCCACCGGCGATCGACCCCAGCCCGAGTGGCGACCCCAGCCCGAGTGGCGACCCCAGCCCGCCGCCGAGTTCGTCGCCGAGCCCGTCACCCAGCCCGGCCCCCAGTCCCTCGCCGGGTCCGTCTCCAACCGCGGGGCAACCTACGCTCATCATCACCCCTGCTCGTGGACCGGTGGACACGCCGATTACTGTGCGTGGTTCTGGATTCACGGTGTTCTGTGGATCCCCGCCCGATGTGTGCGGCGTGGAGCGGGTGCGGTTGAGCTGGAACGGGCACGCACTGGACCTGGTCCCCGTCGACAAGAGCGGATCTTTCACCGCCACCGTCCTGGCCCAGGAGGCCCCGCCGAGCTCGTCGCAGGCGACGCTGGGAGCGATGGAATCCAGGCGGGAGCAGACCAACGCAGAGCCGGCCAGGTCGGCGTTGCCCGAGCCGCTGTATGCCGAGGCGTCGTTCGCGGTCACGCCCGCACCTTCCTTGACGATCACCTCTGCTGGAGGCAGACCCGGTGATCGCGTCACCGTGAGGGGGGCGAACTACTGGCGTTGCCTGGACAAGGGAGTCCGCGCCGCCGATGTCAGGTGGAACGGTGTCCAGACCGCGGACCGGGTGATCATCAACGATGACGGTAGCCTCACCGCGGACATTGTTGTCCCGCTGTCAGCGCCCGGCGGCAGCAACGAGATCACGGTTACCTGCGACGCGACCAGGACGCAGGTCGCCTACGTGGTCTCGGTGGATCCCACGGTGGTGCCGAGCCCCACCACCGCCCCGGCTGGCGGGGATCCGACGACTGCGACGACGCCACCGGCCCCGCCCACCGCCCTGCCGTCCCCGACCGGGCTGCCGCGGTCATTCATGGGTGACGCGTTGTCGCGAGGCTGGCCACGACCGAAAGCGATCGCGGCGATCCACATGGCCGGACAGCCCGGCTTCTCGATCCCGCAACTGCTCGTAATGCTCGTCATCCTGGCCCTACTGGCGTGGTTTCTGGTCGGCTGGCCGGCCGAACTGCTCCATCGCACGTACGCGCACAACAAGGAAGTGATTCACCGTTGGCTTCGGATCGACCGGCCGGCGAGGCAAGGCCGGCACGGCAGGATGACTGCGCGCCTGCCCCGTGACTCCTGGTTGACCGCGGCCGCGTTCCTCGTGCTGGCCTCGGCGGCGCTTACCTTCTCCCAGGGCACCTGGTCGGATGGGCGGACGGACTGGCCGACCGCTGCCGTCAGCTTCCTCGCCCTGCTGGTGGCGGTTCCGTTGGTAGTAGTCGGATACGAGTTCGCGATCGAGTCCTGTCACCGGCGGCACGCGCCGTACGCGCCGCCGGAGCGGCTGGGGGTGGTCTATCCGGCCCTCGCTTTCGCCGTCTTGTGTGCGGTGATGTCGTGGATGTTCGGGTTCGTGCCCGGCTATGGGTACGGTCTGGTGATCGCCTATTCCACCGTGTCGTCCGGTTCCGCCACTGTGCCCCGTTCCATTGTGGCCGGACGGGTCAGGAGCCGGCGAGATGACGGTGTCGCCGTGCTACAGGCGTCGCTGGGCCTGCTGGCGCTGGCCTGGCTGTGTTGGACGCTGCGGCAGTTCATGCCGGAGGCAGTCACCACCGGGGATGAGGCAATGCTCCTACCACGACTCATCGACACCACGCTGTGTCAGATCATGATCATGTCCCTCGAGGTGTTGATCATTGGTCTTGCGCCGCTCGAGATGTTGCGGGGCCGGAAACTGTTCTTGTGGAACCGGTACCTGTGGCTCGGGGTGTATGTCATGGCAGCGGCCAGCTTTGTCGTCATCCTCCTGGGGCCATTGCAGGAGCAGGTTGCTGGTGGGACCCAGAGTGTCTGGGAGGTCTCCAGCGTGGCCAGGATGATCTGGCTCTTCCTGGCCTTCTTCGGCGCCTCGGTGGTCTTCGCGGGCGTGTTCAAGGTGCGCGCGCTCTGGGTTGACCGCTCCACCGGCCGCGGTGACGCGGTGGCCCGCATCGCCGCCCGGCATTGACGCCGCCCCCATGGACGATCGGCAACCCCGCGCTCTCGGCAGCCCGACCGGTGACGTCATTCCGTCAGTAGAGCAGGATCAAAACGTGTCAATCTGGACTAACTGTCCGGCGTAGACAGTCCGAGGTCATGTGCAACGTGGACGGCGAATGCCAAATGTCCGATCGCCTGATTGAACGTCGAGCCGGATGGTGGTTACGTGGCGTCGTTCGCGACGCTGGGTACCAGCCTGCATGGCAACGCCTCGCGCTCCAACACCGCAAGCCTTGGCAGAGGTCCTGATCGATGTTGCTCAGTCGATGCTCGGGGTTGCACACGCATGTCATGTTTCAGTGACGAGGCAAAGCCCCTTCAAAGAGGACCAAAGTGAACTTCACCGTCGTGGACTATTTCGTATACGCCGTAGCGCTACTGCTGCTGGTGTCGTTGGCACTGTTCGTGAAGGCTGTCGTCTTCGACAAGCGACCGCAGAAGACCGGCCTGATCGTCACTGTCATCACGCTGCCGCTGTATCTCATCTACTACAACGACCGCTGGCCGTTCGGCGCTCTGAAGGTGGTCGACGGGAAGACCACGGACACCTGGGTGCCCAACCTGCACCTGCGGGAGTACGTGCCGCTGGGCAACTTCGACGGCGCTGACCTCGCGTTCCAGTCGCACGTGGTGCCGGGCGCGATGATTGCCGGCGTGTTGCTGGTCCACATGACGGTGTTGCAGCGGGTCGCGGTCAAGGAGCGACTGCAGCGCGTTCACAACCCGATCGCCAACTTCTTCGCCAGCACGGTCGCGGCCACGCTGGTCGGCGCCACCCTGGTTTCCACGTTCCATTGGGGTTGGGTCGGCGCGGTCATCGTGGGCGCCATCTTCGCCCTGGTCTACCTGGGCGCCATCGCGTTCCTGGCGGCCCTGGTCGAGGTCATCATCGAGGTCTGCAAGCTGTTCGCGGTGTGGCTCAAGCGGAAGGTCTTCGCGATCGCCACCGCGATCACCAGGGGCTCCAGCTGGATCTCCTCCTTGTCTGGGCGGCTCGGTCTCACCTCGCTGTCCGACCGAATCCGTGAGGACACGCTGCAGCAGGAGTCCATCTTCAACCAGGAGCAGGAGAAGCAGGACAAGGAGCTGTACGAGGCCTTCCTGCGCGACCGCGCCCGTCGGCGGCGGATGCTCCAGGGCGGCGCCCTACCGCCGGAACCGACCGATCTGGGCGAAATGGCGGATGCAGCCGATGCGGACAGTACGGCGGCGAAGTCCGCACCCTCCACAGAGCCCGCGTCGGCCGGCAACGATCGGCCCAGCGAGACTGCATAGATCTGGCGGATCCCACGGATCCGAGATCCCACGGATCACGAAGAAGCGGATCACGAAGAAGCGGCAGATCGGGGGAGGTAGCCGTGGTCGAGCCATTGAGCCTGTCCGTCCTCGGTGGAGTTGTGCTCACGGAGGGCGTCAAGTTTCTCTACGAGCAGGCGTCCGAGCTGATCAAGGCGGTGCGGGACCGGCGGCGTGCGGTCCGTGACGGCATTGCACAGCCGGACCGACTCGACATACCGATGGTCGCGAACACGGTGCTCGACGGCCCCGCTACCTCCACTGTGGATGCGACGGTCCTTGACCGCGAACAGGCCGAACTGCTGCGGCTGGCTGGCTCGCTGGCCCCGTACGCGAGCGGTGCGGCAGACGTTGAGTCAGACGACCACGAGTTGCTCACGTCGGCGCACCGGCTGCGCACTCTGCTCGAGTCGGCGTACGGCCAGCGGTTGACTCTGCGGGGGGAACAGCGCGAGCGTACGGGCACCGTTGTCCACGTGTCGCAGGTGCTCGGGGACGTGGCCGGCGAGGCGGTGGCGTTGCAGGCCGAGTCCGTTGACGGTGAGGCACACCTGGGCGTCGAGCAGTCGGCGAGCCACGTCCAGTCTGGCGGATCCGTGACCGGCGTGCGGATCGGCCGCATCGGCGGCGGGGAACCGATCTGACCCCAGTCATGGAATTGTCGACAACAGTGGAGTCGCCGGAGTTCTTCGACGATGTGGTCGCGGCTCACACCGGACCCGACTTCGTCCGCCGACGCTGGTTGGAAAACGCGGTCGGGGCGGCGCTGGATGGTGACCAGTGCCGGTACGTCCTGCTCACCGCTGAGCCCGGCGCGGGAAAGACCGGGCTCATCGCCGAGCTGGCGCGAAGCCATCCACAATGGCCCCGCTATTTCATCCGGCGTGACAGCCGGGCGTCGTTGACCGGCGGCGACGTGCAGTCGTTCCTGCTGTCCATCGGACACCAGCTGGCGAGTGTCCATCCGGAACTGTTCCGTCCCGAACTGCTGGAAGTCGACGTCAGGCAGCGGGTGGACTCGGTCCTCACCGGCGGGCGAGCGGTCGGAGTCCGCATCGACGACCTGACGGTGTCGCCGTTCTATCGCACCGCCGTGCTGCGGCTCGATCAGACCGCCGGATCGGTGGCCGGCACCATGGTTGGTGTCGAAATTGGGCAGACCACACTGGAGCCGCGCCTCCTGGAACCCGCAAATCTCGCCCACCTCGCGCTGATCGCCCCAGCCGCGGCGTTGGCGGTGACCCAACCACATCAACGCATCGTTGTGCTCGTGGACGCACTTGATGAGATCGCCGATGACTTCGGGCACAGCGGTCTGCTGGAATGGTTGGAGCGCGGCCCTGAACTGCCGGCGAACGTACGGCTGGTATTGACCTCGCGGACACACTCCAAGTTGGAATTGTTCCGGCGTCGGCGGGTCGGCCAGCTGGTGGAGCTGACCATCGACCCGGCCTCGCCCGCGGTGCGCGACGACCTTCGCTCATACGCGGCGCGGGTGGTGGGTGACGACGCGGTCACCGCAGCGATCCAGTCGCAGGGCTTCGAGCCGGAAGACCTGGTCCAGACGATGGCCAGCCGGGCGGAAGGTAACTTCGCCTATCTCGTCGCGTATGGGCGGGCGTTGCAGGGTGCGATCGAGCGCCTGGACGCGGAGTTCCGTAATCGGCTGTTGCGCTTCTCCGAGGTGCCGATGGGCCTCGAGGGGTTGTACGGCTTCTTCATGGAGTCGATCCGCAACGACATCTCCCGGATGGGCATGATGGAGGTCCGGGAGCCGGTGTCCTCGCAGGACCTCCTGTGCCCGGCCTGGGAGTCCGTGGGCCAGCCCGTGCTCGGCATCCTCGTGGTGGCGCGGGATGTGCTGAGCCTGGATCAGATCATCCAGCTCTCCCGGGTGCGGGTATGGCGGCGCGACGTGGCCAACGTGGTGGCCAGGCTGCGGCAGTTCCTGGACACTTCCGCGACCGGCATGCGGTTGTTCCACAGCTCACTCGCTGAGTACCTGGTCAGTGCCGACGTGCTGGCCGACCATCCAGAATGGGCGGTCGAGGAAGCGGAGTGGCACGAGCGGATCGCCCAGTCCTATCGCGGCACGGCGGAGAGCTGGCGCGTGCTCGACTGGTCCACGGTGGACAGATATGGGTTGCTGCACCTGGCCACCCATGTGTCCCGATGCCGGCCGCGGGTTGCGGACGAAGTTGTCGAACTGGTCACTCCAGGATTGCGCCGACAATTGCGTACGGTGGCGGGAACCGAACTCGACTTCCTGGCCGTTGCCGACATAGCAGTCGACTATGCGGTACGCCGATTTCCTCCGCGGCGGTCGTTGCCTGCGGTGCTGTACATCGGGCTGGTGACCCGCCAGGTGGACCGCGCCGGCGTTGGCGTGCCGCCCGCTGTTGTCGGACTGCTGGCCCGGTACGGGCGCATCGATGAGGCACTCGCGTACGTGCGGTTGCTCCAGCCGTCAGTCCAGCAGTTCCGCGGCATGGCCGAGATCGTGCACCATGCCCCGGCGGACCAGGTTGACCCGCAGCGACTGCTCGACCTACGTGACGAGTTGGTCCGGTGCGCGATGGCGGTGCCGCCGACGAGCCACACGCTGGGCACCTCGTTGGCGCAACGACGGGCGGCCGTTGTCCAGGCCGCGACTCTCATCGCCAGTACGGACCTTGGCCGCGCGCTTCGACTGTGCAAGCTGGCCAGAAGCATTGAGCCTGGTGCGGCCGAAGCCGTTTCGACGGACGAGGTGTATCGCCGCGCGGCGATGGCCGCTGAGCCCGGGGCCGACGCGGACTATGTGGCGCAGATGACCACCGGACGTAGTCCTGCCTACCTGGAGCTCGCGGTGCGGCGGCTGGCCCGACCGGACACGCGCGCGGATGCGATGGCGTTGTTGGAGCAGGCCGAAGCGTGGCTGCCCGAGCAGAGCGCCGACTCTCGGCCGGTCTGCCTGGCGCGGCTTGCCGTTGCCTGGCATCAGATCGACCGTGTTGCCTGCGGGCGGCACGTTGACGCGCTGCGCCAGTTGGCGCGGCAGGAGGCGCCGGAGCGTCCGCATCACAACGCCCGGTGGCATGCCGCGCTGGTGGCGGCGGCCGAGACGCTGGTCGAGGTGGACCCAGCCGCGGCGGGCGAGCTCGTGGCACGGGTGGAGCTGCTTGATGTCGACGTCCACAACCACAAGGCCCTGCTCGACGCCGCTGAACTGTTGCGACGGTGGGGTCTGGGCGACCGTTCGGTGACGCTGCTCAACGCGGTGCTGCGGCAAGCGGAAACGACAACGTTTCCGCCTTCGAGCCGCCGGACCGCAGCGAGTCCACTCCACGCCGCCGACGTGGCTGAGGTCGCGGCACAGGTTTCGGACTTCGACCGCGATCTGGCAGCCACGCTGACTGAGGAGGCGCTCCGGCAGGTCGAACCAGCGTTGTCGGTGACAGACATTGTCAACGCGTTCCTGCGCGACGGGGAGCTGCGTCGTATCGTCATGGCGGTCAACCGATTCGACCCGGCACGCGCGTTGCGGATCGCCCAGGGACTACCGACCGTGCGCTGGCAAGACCGCTGGGAACCTCAATGTGCCTGGCAACGCGTCGCAGGGGCGTGACTCCACAGCGGACACAGATCGGGCGAGCGTGCTGGCGCAACTCGCGCACAAGCATCTGGCCGATGGTCGCGACGAACTTGCTCGGCAGGCGTTTGAGGCGGTGCTGGCCACTGTCGCGGAGGCCACGCGCGACGCGGCCTGGCTGGACGACTCGGACGAGGGTACGGCTGCCCCCTTTGCGGCGACGGTGGCGTCCGGCGTCTTGGACACTGGGCAGGTCCGACCTTTCGCACAGGTTCGCTGACCATGGGGTCGCCCACCATGGCGTCGTCGAGCACGGGATCGCTGACCATGGGTTCGACGTACGTGCTCAGGCCATGAGCATGGGATACACGTTCAACACGACTGAACAATGGCGACGGCGGCTCCGTTGTGAGGTGTTCACCGACCCGGTGGCGGTGGCGCGCGCGACCCTTCCACCGCCGTTTGCTGTGGGCACGCCGTACAGCTGGGACCGGGCATTGCGCGCGATGGTGGAAAGCGTGGCCGTGCACCGGCTCGACCTCGCGATCCCGCTGGTCGACCGGATCGCCGACGACGCCGAACGCGCCATCGGGTATGCGGCAGTCGCCACCTGCGCAAGGCGGGCTGGGGATGCCGACCAGGCTGGCCGACTGTCGTCTGCGGCGAGGGCCACAGTGGACGCGCTACCGCGTTTCGAGTGGCGCACAATGGTTGCCGACGATGAAGGTACTTTGGCCTACCTGCTACCGGACCAGCGGAGCAGGTTTGAGGTGGCCGTCCGGCTCCAGCACCTGGACCCGGAAACCGTCGAGTCGCCGCTGCTGCGTCTGGCGTACCGGGCGAGCCAGCTGTGCGCCGAGTCGGACCGGTACGCCGCGTCGAGCCGGCCGGGTGACGGCTGGCCGGCCGACTCGTTGCAATGGCATCAACGACAGGTGGCCGAGGTGTCCGGGTGGCCGGATTCCACGCTGCGGCACGTGACCGTGGCGCGACTTGTCGCGAATGAACGGATCCTGCGCGACCGGGGCAGCCGGGATGCGGCCGGCAATCTGGTTCCTGGTCCGCCGGTACTGCCGCTGACCGTCGGCGATGCCGCGTACGCCGCCCTCGCCGACCTGCTCTCACTGCGCGCGGGTCTGCCTACCCTTGCCCGGTTGACACGTGCGGTCCGAGACCTGATGGCGCAGCGCCAGATGATGGCTGTGCGGCTGGCCGCGCTGAGCGCCGCCAGCCGGCCGCCGGCCGGCCCGCAGGACTCCATGACCGAGGAAGCGATCGCGACAGTACGCGGACTCGACAATCCGTACCTGCGCGGACTGGGCATGGCTCGTCTGGCGGCGGGTGGATCCGTTGAGCTTGTGGTGGAGGCGATGCGCGACCTCGACGCATTGGGGGCCCTGGAACGCGGGGAACTGCTGGCCGAGCTCTATCCGCTCATGGTCACGGTATGCCCGTCGGACGCCGCGCGTCTGCTGCTGTCCGCCCTTCGCAACAGTTTCCGCGAGTCCATGGCGTTGTTGGAATGGGCCGCGCCAGCGTTGGTGCGCGAGTATGGAGTCGAGATCGTGGCCGACCTCGAACAGGCAGTCGAGCGGGCACGCCAGTTCGCCGCCGAATCATCCACTGTGGATGCACTCGCCGCCGATCGGATTGCGGCGTCGCACGGTCAGCGCCTTTCCGGCGTGACCGGTAGCATCGAACCCGCAGTCGACAGTGAGGAAGCATCGGATGTCTTCAGGATCTGCCGTCGAGCTGCACCAGTAACGCGCTGGAGTGTTCGCTCGCGTTTCTGTGCACGTGGTTCGGTCAGCCGCGGGTCGCCTCGTCATTGATCTACGACCCGAACGGATCCCCTCAGCGTCCTTAGTGGTGAACCGAATGCGCGGGAACGCGCCGAGGCGTACGTCGGAAGGCCATTCGAATATGTCGGCCCTGACGCATCGGCGTACGAGGTCATCGCGCAACGGCTGTCGGCGGGGGGCCACGGAACCGCCGCGGTCATTGTGAACGGCTGGCCGCCACACCTCGGCAGCGGCACGCATGCGTGGAACGCCTACAACCATGAGGGCAGGGTCGGCTGGTGTGACACCACGATCGGTGCGGCCGAGTACGATCCGCTGTACCTGGAGCCGTTCGCGGTGTGGGCGATCGATGTTGACGCGGGGTTGGCGTCCGCCGATGTCGCCGGATACGACAGGTCAGGAGCCACGATCGTGGTAACACGGGAATTCGTCGTAGAAGCGCACGCGCCAGATGTTCAATGCCTCGCGGTCCGCCAATGGGCCCGTAGATGTTGGTATCTGATGAGTTCGACCTGGGGTTCGTGGTATGGCCGGTCGTGCCACCGCCAACCGACTGGTCGGCCCCCCGTCGATCGATCGGTGGCAGCGTGCTGGTGATTGACCTGCATACCGGCCAATGCAGCGTCTGGCCCCGCATCGCGGCCCCGAACGTCGTGGAGCTCTACCGCAAATCCAAGCAGAACAACGGCTAACACCGTTGTCTGCTCGTCTTTCGTCGAGCACGGCCTCTCTCGTACGTTGACTGCGTCAGCTGAGAGAGGCCAGTAGTCGGCACTGGTGCACACGGTGCCGAACCGGGGAAAGATGTATTCCACGGCGAAGGCGTGGGCATGGTCGTGCAGCCCGGCCATCGCATCAGACACAAACACCACTGAGTAGCCGTGCTCGTCGGCGACCCGCCCGGTCGACTCGACGCCGAAGTTGGTGACCAGGCCGCCGAGCACCACGGTTTCGATGTCACGCGATCGCAGCACGCCGTCCAGTCCCGTGTTGTGAAACGCCCCCACCGTACGCTTGACGATCTCGACATCGCCGGGTTGGGGCTCGCAGTCGGCGGCCAATCCGCTGCCGGGCGGCTGAGAGTCAACGTTGGGCCGCTCGACTCTGACAAAGACCACCAACCCGCCGGTGCGACGCACCGCCGTTGCCAGGGTGAGGCATTGGCGTAGGACGTCAGCCCCCGAGATGGGGTGCATTGGCTGCGCGATGATCCGCGGCATCAGATCGATGAGCACGAGCGAGGTACGACGTGGATCAAGCTCAACGGAGGTCACGGCCAGAAAGCCTATCCCGATCAGGTGCGGTCCGCCGTCCCGATGCGCGGCGCGTCGGGCCAACGTTTGACCGTCCGGGGCTCTACTGCTTACGGTCCTTCTGACTGCCGCCTTCGCAGCGGCGACAACCTGGTACCGGCAGCCGCTGAACCTGTTCGGACGGTTCGAGATCGATGGTTTCGACGTGTCGGGAGTGGCGCCGCTGGCCTGCGGCATGTTCGCCTTCGCCGTTGCCACGACTGCCGGTGCGCTCAGTGGGCGATCTATCATCCCGCCGAGCGGTGCTAGGCCTTCCAATTGACGGAGGTTGGCATCTTCCTCGGTCTCGCCAGGCGTCTGCGTTGCTGGTGGTCGTCTGGCGGGTCAAGCGCCGGTCCTTCTAGGCCTGACGTCTTGGCTTACGCAAGGCTTTCATCCCGACGGTGCCGACAGGAACAGCGCCTGGTTGTCGCTGGACCACTGCGCCCTGGCCGCGAGTTCATCGCAGAACCCTTGGCCGACCCAGGTGTGTTGTGGTTCCAGTCCTCGCTCGGCCAACGCTCTTACGTACACGCCGTCCAGCTCCTGCCGGCGGATTACCGCCTCGACGAGGCCGTCGACGGTGGCCAGCCCGTACTCCTCGGCGAAGATCGCGATGCGGTCGGCGCGGTCCGGCGACGCGTCGAAACCTCGCCACCGCATCGCATCCTCGTCGTCGCAGAATGGCGCCACGTACCCCAGGGCGTACGCCACATCGTCGAGCGGGTGGCCGAGCTTGGCCAGGTCGAAGTCCACCAGTCCCACCGGGACGAGGCCGTCCCACACGACGTTCCACGGGCCGAAGTCGCCGGCGCAGATGACCTCGCCCGGCCCGGCAGGCCCATTCGCCAACGCCCAGCAGGCGTCGGCCGGAGCGACGAAGCTCGCGACCGCCTGATGGTATTCGCGGAGCATCCGGGCCAGTGCGCGCAGGCCAGCCTCGGGCACCACCCGCTGCCAACCAGATCCACCTGAATCTCCCGGCATGAAGTCGAGAACCTCTTGACCGTCGAACACGCCAAGGGGCTTCGTAGCAATCCGGGCCAAACCCACGCCGTGTAGATGCCTCAGCAGCGCATGCACCGTTGGGGTCCACCAGCCGGCGGGCCGATACACCCGATCACCCATCACTGTGATGCGTTCCTGTGCCATACCCCGACCGTAACGGTTACCGACCTGAACATCGTGACCGATTAATGCTGCCCTCCGTACCTGCACGTCGCCCATCGGTCCCCGGCGACGCGTCGGGAGGCAAATCCGATTCGCCCAAGACCTCACTCCGCGGGGACGGGAGGACGCGGACTGTCCAAGGATGTCACCGTGGCCGCGGTTGGGTTTTTGCGTGACATGGCAACATGCCCGGTGGGAACGGTGGCACTCGGCGGTGGTGCTGACGACAGTCCTACAGCTCCAACCAACCGACCTCCGTCGATCGCATCGTCCAGGAGTCCTCGCCGGGCACCGCCGGCAGTCAGGCCGATGTGGCTGACCGCCCTGCGCAACAACGACACGGTCTCCCATGTGATCAGGCCGTGCGCCAACACCCCGGCCGGCTATCAGGTCATTCACAAGGATGTCACCCTGCGCCTGCTTGGCGTTTCGTCCGCGACACGCACGGTGTCCGATTGGCTCGGTGGTGCTCAGCGGAGGTGCGGCAGTCAACGGCTCAGGCAGTGCCGACTTCAAGACACGCATCCAGGAGTCTGCGCCCTGCACGGCGCGCAGCCAACCCTTGTGGCTGACCGCGCCGCGCAACAGCGACAGCGTCTCCCACACCACCAGCCTCTACGCCGTCTGCGCCAACCCACTTGCCGGTTACCAGGTCATACGCGCGGAATCGTGAGAGCCTGGGCAGCTTGAAAACGTCGCCTGCATACCCTTCCGGGAAGCGGGCTGAGCGGTCGTCGCGGCACCTCGTCGGCCGGCGCACGACTCTTGTCATGGCCTTTCGGCGCTGTTCTTGAGTTGCAGGTCGCGCCCCGGCCGCGACGCCCCCTAGTGGCGTTAGACTCGCTTGCCATGGGACTTCTCACCTTCAGCCTCAACCTCACCCTGGACGGTTGCGTCGACCACCAGGAGGGGATCGCTGACGACGAGACGCACGCCTTCTTCACCCGGCTCATGGACGAGGGCGGGGCAATGCTGTGGGGTCGCGTCACCTACGAGATGATGGAGAGCTACTGGCCGGCCGTCGCCCGCGGCGACGAGGAGGCACCGCCGGCCATGCGTGAGTGGGCGGCCAAGCTGGAGGCCAAACCCAAGTACGTGGTGTCGTTGACGCGCAAGGACTTCCCGTGGACCAACAGCCACCACCTCGCCCTGGCGACTTGCGCGAGGGGCGTGCAGAAGCTCAAGGACGCGACCCCGGCCGGGGTCCTCCTCGGAAGCGGCAAGCTCGCGACCGAGCTCGACCGGCTGGACCTGATCGACGAGTACAAGCTGCTCGTCCATCCCAGGATCGCCGGCCA
>CAVUNP010000025.1:0-251221 GCA_963742855.1 uncultured Actinomycetota bacterium
GAAGCGTCGGGTGAAGGGGGCCGGTGTGCGCATCCGTACCAGTAGCAGCAACGGGATGAACACGTACGGCAGATTGAATGCCAGGAATTTCACAGGATTTCCGGTACGCCATGGTTCCTCGCCGAAGAACTCGACCCCGAAGACGATGATGCCGGTGATGGTGCTGATCATCGTGGCGTAGATGACGGCCGGGAGCTGGATCCAGTTCCGTCCCCGCACCACCGCGTACACCAGCACCAGGTAGAACGGCATGTAAACCAGAGCCGACAAGCCGGTGACAATACGCATCCAGAACGGGGGGTTCATGAACAGCGGATCCGCGTCATGGGCGTACCAGTAGTTCGACTGCACGAAGAAGTTGTCCGACGGCCGCGAGAAGTCCACGCCCAAAGTCGGCAGCAGGTCGGAGATAAGGGACGTCACCGTGAAGGCCGAGAAGATGACGGCGAAGAAGATGTCGATCCGGCGATCGCGCAGGCGCAGATTCGCCTCAACCGGGGTGGTCATGGTTCGCGATCCTACGACCCGAATCAGCCGCGCTTGCGGGCTTGCAGGGTGTAGGTCATCGGCAGCCGCTCGCGGCGCTCCTGCAGTCGCCACTCGCCGTGCTCGTCCAAGATCATCTGACCGGGGAGTGCCTCCCACGGGACGCTGTCGTGCTCGACCAGCATGGTCAGCTCCATGCCTGCGTCGAGTAGCGCGGTCACCGTCTCGCCGATGCCGTGGTTCCAGCTGTGGGTGACCGTGTTCGTGAACGAGTGGTCGGTCTGCACATAGGTGCCGTTCTCGTCCCAGACCAGCGCCTTCTCCTCTTCGAAGTAAGCGAAGTCCAGGGCCAGCACGCCATCCTTGCGGGTGTCGTCCATCGCCCACAGAACCGGATGGCCTTCGCGGATGAACAACCGCCCACCAGGCCGCAGCAATGTGGCGACCACCTGCGCCCACCGGGCGACCGATGGCAACCAGCACAGCGCGCCGATGCCGGTGAACACCAGGTCGAACTGTCCCTCGCCGAGGACTTTCACCGCGTCGTACGCATCGGCCTCGACGAAGTCGACGTCCGCGCCAGCGAGTTCGGCCAGCGTCCGGGCCTGCTTGACCGCCTCGCTGGAGAAATCCAGGCCGGTCATCCGCGCGCCCAACCTGGACAGCGAAACGGTGTCGGTTCCGATGTGACACTGCAGGTGCACCCCACGCAATCCGGCGACAGCGCCCAACCGCGGCACGTCGAACCGGACCACGTCGCTCAGGTACGTCGGGTCGCTGGCGAACCGGGCGAAGCCGTAGTGCTCCGACGCGGCGTGCACGGGCGCACGTTCGTCCCAGTTGGCCCTGTTCACGGCGCGGTAGTCAGACATGGTCAGACGGTCGCACACGAACAGCCCTCGGACCAACGCCTTTTCCGCACTGATCATCACGCCACCTGCGGTAAGCCAGCGGCCTCGCACCCGCCGGGACGTCCATCGTGGACAGGTTGGCAGGTGCCGAGGGGGCCGGGTTATAGTCGCGGGGCTACCGATCCGGGGCGGGATGAGGTTCGCATGCTGCGTGGTACGAAGGTCGCACTCAGGGCTCGACATAACGCGGACATGGCGGTCCTGCACGCCGAACTGTACGAGGATGTGGCGACGCGGGTGAGGGCCGACAGCGCAGCCTGGCGCCCGGTGCCCGAGTCGGCGTCCACGTTCGCTCCCGGCGATCGCCGTGACGACGTGGCTCCCTTCAGCGTGGTCGAGTTGGACAGTGGTGAGCTGGCTGGCGCCGCGGCGTTGTGGGGCATCGACCAGCATAACCGTCTCGCTCATATCGGAGTGTCCCTGCGACCCTCCTGCCGCGGTCGCGGCCTGGGCACCGACACGGTACGGGTGATCTGCCGGTACGGGTTCACCGTGCTCGGACTGCATCGCCTGCAGATCGAGACGCTGGCCGACAACGCCGCGATGATCGGGGCCGCCACCGAGGCGGGATTCGTTCGCGAAGGGCTGTTGCGCAAGGCTGCCTGGGTTCTCGGCGAGTTCCACGACGAGGTCGTGCTGGGCCTGCTGGCCAGCGAGTGGTCCGGCTGACCTCAGCCGGGCACGGCGTGGATCTGGTTGCGTCCCAGGCCTTTCGCCTCGTAGAGCTGGGCGTCCGCGGCCGCCAGCACCGCTTCGGTGGTGGTCTGGCGGGTGGCGGTCTGCGAGGCGATGCCGATACTGACCGTGACCGTACCGGCGGGCGAACCGAGGTGCGGTTCGCGCAACGCGGCGACCGCGGCCCGGGCCCGTTCGGCGATGTCCATGCATTCGGTCAGCCCGGTGTGCGGCAACACCACCGCGAACTCCTCCCCGCCGTAGCGGGCGATGACGTCGCTGGACCGGAGGCTGCGTTGTAGCGCGTCGGCGACCTTGCGCAGGCAGTCATCGCCGGCCACGTGCCCGTACCGGTCGTTGTAGGCCTTGAAGAAGTCTATGTCGATCATCATGATTCCGGTGCCCGCACCGGTGCGCAGCGAGCGCAGTAGTTCGACCTCGAGCACGTCGAGCAGGCGGCGCCGGTTGGCCAGTCCGGTGAGCGCATCGGTGACCGCGAGTACCTCCAACCGCCGGTTGGCCACCTCCAGTTCCCGGGTCCGTTCGGAAACCTTCCGCTCCAGCGAGGCGTAGATCATCGCGTTGTCCAGCGAAACGGACAGCTGGCCGGCGATGAGGTTGGCCGCGTCGAGGCGGTCGGTGGTGAACGCGCCGCGGCTGAGGTTGTTCTCCAGCAGCAACATCGCCCGCGGCTCGGAGTGGGTCAGGACCGGCACCACCATCAGCGAACACCGTTGCATGTCGTCGAAGTAGGGATCACCGGAGAATCGGTGATCCTGGGTGGCGTCGTCGACGAGCAGCGGCTCCCGGGTGCGTTCGCAGTAGCGGAACGCGGCCAACGGCAGGACACCGCGGGCCGCTGCTTCGTCCACAGTGGCCGCCGACCCGTGCCGGTCGTCCGGTGGCTTGACCCAATCCCGGCTGTCGTTGTCCCACAACAACACCTGCACGTCGGTTGCTCCGGTCAGCTCGCCCAGGGTGTCGACGACCCGGGTCCGCAGCCGGTCGAGGTCACGCTCAGAACTCAACGCCTGCGAGGCCTGCAACAGACCGATCAGGTCCAGCGCGTCGGAGGTGAGTTTCGCGGTGCCGGTGGGGTCGGTGCCGAGTCCCCGCGGCGTGCCGGCGGTGCTGCGCAGGTGCGGGTACAGCCGCTCGAGCTGAGCCACCTTGCCATTCGCGCCCCAGGCCTCGTACCGGCGCCAGGCCTCGGTGATCAGCGTACGACTCAGATAGTCGAGGTCACGCTCGTCGTAGTACTGCGCGGCGCGTTCCGCGATCAGTGCGCGATGCCAGGGCCGGGCCCGGTTTCCGGAGCCGAACAGGGCCGCGTCGAAGGCGACCGCCGCACCGCCGGCATCCCCGATCGCCCAGGAGCGTTCAGCGTCGACCAGATGCACCAGGTGGCTGAAGTTCATCGGGGCGTTTATGGCCCGGTCGGCCAGCCAGTCCCGGCATCTGTCCAGTTCGGACAGTAGCTCGGTGCGCGGTGCGGTCGCGTTCATCTGCTGGGCCATGGCCAATGCCTGGAAGAGGTAGGCGAGTGCCTCGCGGTAGCCGCCGGTCCCAGCCACCATGGGTAGCGCCGCGGCGGCCTGTGCGATGAACGTGTCGAGGTCGCGGAAGATGAGCGCGGACAACGAACGGTTGACCCGGCACAAGGCGGCCTCGGCCGGCCGGTGAGCGATGCGACTCAGGTGCTCGACCGCGTCGAAGCTGTCGTCGGTGAAGGTGCCCGCGGCCTTGGTCTGCCCCCGCATCGCCCGTAGCAGTTGACGGTAGCTCACGAACCCGTCGAGGACGTGGCTGTTGCCGGTCGTTTCGGCCAGCGCGATGGCGGGCCCGATCTCCTCGGCCAGCGCGTCGAGGGTCGGCCCGGTGTCGAGCTGCGCGGCCAGCGTCGCGGCGTAGGTGTAGGTGGCCACCTGCCGGCGTCCGCCTTTCATCAACGCTTCACGTGAGCTCCGGCCGGATCGCAGGCTGTTCTCCAGCGGCTCGAACCAGTGTGAGGAGAACTGCGGCAGGCAGGAGGCGACGAACGTCGCGGCGGACTGCAAGCCGCGACCCTGGCATACGGACTGAAGATGTCGCAGCACCACGTAACCGGTGCGGTAGTCCTGGCGCAGGCTGCTCATGACCGCGGGTGCCAGCGCCAGCGCCGCCGCCAGGCAACCGTTGGGTCCGTTGGCCTGCCACAGTCGCCTGCTCTCGGAGACCACCCAGAACAACGCGGCCGGTCCGGTGAAGTAGGCCGAAGTGACAAGTCCTTCCAGGATCCGGGCCACCGCGTCCAGGTGCGGGTCGTCGCTGCTTGGACGGCCGAGGTCCGCGGCCACGTCGAGGTTGTTGGCCCAGTCGTAGAGGTCGGTCCACTGTTGGGCCGCGGGTGCGCCGACGGGCAGCCGGGGCGGGTCGAGGCCGAACCGGGCGAGCAGGTCGAAACCCAGTGCCACGCCTTCGGCTTCCCGGCCGCGATCGCACAGGACTCCCATCTGGACGGTCACCGCGGCGACCAGGTCCGTCGGGTCCGCGTCGCTGTCGTCGATGTCGGCGAAGACCCGGTCCATCTCCCCGTACCGGCCGAGGTCCTGCAGTACGGCGTGCTGCTGCGTGCGCAGCAGGAGCAGCAGTTGCTCGTCTCCGGCCGACCAGACGTTGCACAGTAACGAAATGGCGGCGGCGAGAAACCGTTCGGCGGTGGCCGGGTTCATCGTGCGCACGTCGCGTGCCGCCCGTTGCAGCAGGTCGACCAGCCCGCGGATCTCCTGCCGATCCTCGACCTGGTCGATGGTAGCGAGGTACTGCTCGGCCGCCACGGAGGCGAACTGCGTCACCGCGGCAAGCCGTTGCGCCACCGCTCGACTGATTTCTTTTCGTCGCGCCGGGGACAGCCGCGACAGCACCGCCTCCTGTACCCGATCGTGCTGGAACCGGATGAGGGGGTCGTCGCCCTCGTCGACCACCACCAGGTTCTCCGACACCGGTGCCGCCAGCAGTTCGAGCACTCGCGATCGGGATTCGCCGCTGGCGTCGGCCAGCAGCGTCGCCTGCGCGGCGGTACCGACGCAGGCCATCACTTCGACCAGTTGTCGCGAGTCGGCCGGCAACGCGGACAACCGGTCGGCGATGAGCGCCACCACGTCGCCACGATCCAGGTGGCGCCACAGGCTCTCGATGTCCCATCGCCAACCGCCGTCCTGCTGCACCAGCACGCCATCCTGGCGCAGCGCGTTGACCAGTTCCACAGTGTCGTAAGGGTTGCCGTGGCTACGGGTGCCCACCGCCCCGGCGAGTTCGGCGGCATCGCTGCGGGGCAGTCGCAGCATGTCCTGCAGGAAGGTGACCAGGTCGTCCGGCGGCAGGTTCTCCAGTCGTATCATCCGTGGCGCCGCAGTCGGAGAGTCCCACTCGGCCAGCATCGCGTGTTCGGCCTGCCCGTGCGACTCGCGGAACATGCCGACCACCAGAAGCCCGCGCAACCGTTGGTCGGTCAACAGGTCGCCGACCAGCGCGCTCGCGGCCGGGCCGGCATATTGCAGGTCGTCGAGGGCGAGGACCAGCGGCCGGCCGGAGGCGAGCACGGCGTCGATCAGGTCGAGCGCGGCCTGATGCCCACGCCGCTCGACCTGGACCAGATCCTGCGGGTTGGGCACATCAGGTTTCTGGTCCAGCAACACCCCGAATTCCGGTGCCACCACGGGTACCAGCCCCGCGTTGGAGCCGAGCGCGGCGCGGATGCTCGCCCGCCAATCGACGAGCTCCTGTTCCGGTTCGGTGAGGATCAGCCGGCCCAGGGCACGCAACGCCTGCCAGATCGCGTCGGAGTGGGTGTCCTGGCGGTTGCGTTCATAGCGGCCGCCCACCATCCAGCCGCCGGCCGTGGTCACCGTGGGCCGGAGCTGGTCCACCAACGCGCTCTTGCCGACCCCCGAGTCGCCGGCGATCAGCACGCCGCGGGCGCGACCGTGTTGGGCCTCGGCGAACCTGGCCCTCAACTCTGCCGTCTCGGTGGCCCGGCCGATCAACGTGGCCGGCGGCCGCAGGCGTTGCGGGAAGTCGCGGGTGCCGAGCCGCACTGGTGAGCAACGGCCCGCGCTCAACTCGTGCCTGACCATCAGGAGGTCGTGCGCCAGCCCTTCGGCGCTCTGGTAACGCGCGTCGGGCTCCTTCTCCAGCAGTCGCAGCACGATGTCTGGACAGGGACGTGGCCACCCGCCGGTTCACCTCCGCCGGCGGTTTCGGCAGCCGGGCCAGGTGGTCGTGGACCAGTCGGAGTGGATCGCCGCGACCGAACGGCGGTCTCCCGGTGGCCATTTCGTACAGGGACGCGCCCAGCGCATACAGGTCGGATCGTTGGTCCACCTGACGGCCGGTCCGTCCGGTCTGTTCGGGCGCCACATAGGACAGAGTGCCGACGATCTCCGACGTGCGGGTGGTGTCGAGGCGCTCATCGGTCAGCAGGGTGGCGACATGGAAGTCGATAAGTTCCGGATGACGGTCGGCAGTCAGCAGGATGTTGCGAGGGCTGATGTCGCGGTGAAGCACACCTCGGCGGTGCATCGCGCCGATGATGCGGCTGAGCGCCAGCGCGATGCCCACCAACTCGGTGTTGTCCACGTTGCCGAAGGTCAGCACTTGCGAGCTCGGCCGCGCATCCGGGTCCTCCACGAGGATCCAGTCGGCCAGCGGTTCCTTCTCGATCAGTTGTGGCACACCAGCCACACCGGCCAGCCGACGCAACATCGCCCGCTCATGACGCAACCGGTCGGATGCCAGCGCGCCGACCGACTCCTTGCGGATAACGCTGCCTGGACGGTCCGGTTCGGATGTCCGGAGCACCCGGGTGAATTCCCCGGTGTACAGGACTTCTTCACGGACCCTGACGGGGAGCCCGTTGCCCGAACGATCCCGCGGTGGTGTCGTCGTCATCGCCAGCCTCAACCGCTTGCCGTCATTCGCCCACTGAGTGTAGGACGGCCGCGACGGCGAGGGGGCCGACACCGACGGTCGCCGATGTCGGCCCTGCGGCGTTTCAGACGCTGGAGGTGAAAGTGCTGAAGAATGCGTTGGTTTGTAGTTACCGGCGTTGTCGAAACGCGACACATCCACCAGGCCCGTGCCACCGGTCAGGGTCCGCGGTGGTGGCCTGCGCCGTGGTAGCGGGCAATGTGGCCACGAGGGTGATGGTCGTGGTGACGGTGAGCCTCCCGGTACTGATTGACACTTCCGAATTCATTGATTGAAGGCGATCGCTGCGGCGGGGCAAGTCACCAAACGGACTGCGTCACCGGCAGTACTGCCTGCTGGCGTTCTTCGGCGGGCCGCAGTCCCAACGCCTAGCGTGGGTGTATGGCGAATGCGGTGTGGGAAGGATCCAATGCGGCACTGCTGGCACAGGATCACCACGTGCACACGACGTTCTCCGAGGATGCCAGCAGTACGGTGACGGAGAACATCGCCGCGGCACGGGCCCGGGGCCTGCGCACCATCTGCCTGACTGACCACGTCCGCCACGACACCCCGTGGACGCAACAGTTTGTCGCGACCGTCCAAGCCCAGGCGGATGTCACTGATGACATCGAGATACTTGTCGGCGTCGAAGCCAGCATCCTGGACAGTTCTGGCCGGATGGATCTGCCCGACGATCTTCCACCGGTGCATCGGGTCCTGATCGCAGACCACGACTATCCGGGACAGCTGGGGCCGTTGCCGCCGGACGAGGTGCGCCGGCAGTTGGCATACCTCCAACTCACCGAGGCCGAAGTGGTGGAAACGCTCTTGATGGCCACCATGCGGGCGATGGAGCGGACTCCGGGCGCCCAGTTGACCCACCTGTTCAGCCTGCTGCCCAAGCTCGGCATCACTGAGGACGTGGTGACCGTCGAGCAGGTGCGGGCCATGGCAACGCTGGCCCGACAGACTGGCGCGGTGGTGGAGGCCAACGAGAAGTGGGGTTGTCCCAGCCGTGCGGTGCTGGGCGAGTTCGCCGACGCGGGCGTCGCCGTGGTGGCTGGCAGTTCCAGCCACCACGCGGCGGATGTCGGTGTGTACGAGCGGGTTGTGACCCTCACCGAGGGAATCGGGCCGGGCTCGTGGTGACGGGACAACCACACCCGGCAGGGGTCCACACTGGATGGGCCGTGCGATACTCGTGCGATGCTGCGCCCATTCCAGCAGGTCGACGTCTTCGCCACCACACCGTACCGGGGCAACCCTGTGGCCGTGGTGCTGGACGCCACGGGCCTGACTACTGAGCAGATGCAGCGGTTCGCCAACTGGACGAACCTGTCCGAGACCACGTTCGTGTTGCCCCCCACCGTGCCGGGTGCCGACTACCAGGTCCGGATCTTCACGCCGGTGTCGGAACTGCCCTTCGCCGGACATCCCACGCTCGGTACCTGCCACGCCTGGCTGTCGACCCAGCCCGACAACACCAGCGACGTGATCGTGCAGCAGTGCCTGGCCGGGCTGGTCCGGATCCGCCGTGGCCAGGGTCAGCCTGATGGCACAGGGTCTCTTGGCGTTCGCCGCACCGCCGCTGCGCCGTACCGGCCCGGTCGAGGAGGCGTTCATCCAGCGTATCGCCGGGGTGCTGCGGCTGGACCGGTCCGCGATCGTGGCCGCGCAATGGGTCGACAACGGGCCCGGGTGGGTGGCCGTGCTGCTGGGTAGCGCCAACGAGGTTCTCGCGGTCCGGCCCGGCTACGTGGATTTCGACCTGGGACTGGTGGGCCCCTACCCGCCCGGCGCCCCGGCCGCGTTCGAACTGCGGGCATTCTTCCCGAAGGACGGTTCGACTGTGGAGGACCCGGTGACCGGAAGCCTGAACGCCTCGGTGGCGCAGTGGTTGGTGGGTTCCGGCCTGGCCAGGGCCCCCTATGTGGCCAGTCAGGGCACCGTGCTGGGAAGGCTCGGCCGGGTGCACATCAACTCCGGCCCGGATGGGCAGATCTGGGTCGGTGGCGGCACCATCACTTGTGTCACCGGTCAGGTCGACCTTTAGGACACGAGCTCCCGTTCCAACGGGGTGCGGAACCTGGGCGTGAACCGGACCGGCCCGAGCCACTTCTCGACGTCGTGGGCGGAGCTAGCAACCTGCCGGGACGCCGTCGTGCCGATGTCCTCCAGCAGCCGGAACACCACCTCGCCGTTGGCCCGCTGGGCCCAGCCGCCGACGATGCGGCCATCGCACCACACGGTGGGACCGATGTTGCCGGACCTGTCGTACAGCATCTCCTTGTGTGGACCCAGGTACCAGGACCGCTCGCTCCAACCCATCGGCGTGGCGTCCAACGCGGGTAGCAGAGCCACCCACGCCGCCGGCTCGGGTACGGGTTCCAAGTCGTCGGGCAGCACCAGACCCGTGCCACCGTCCAGTTCCACCTCGACCGCGCCGGTGGCGGCCACCGCCTGCTTGACGTGCGCCGCGGTCCAGCCGGTCCACCAACGCAGGTCGGCCAACGTGGCGGGACCGAACGCTCGCAGCCAACGCCGGACCAGTTCGGCGCGCGCGATCTCGGCCGGAATCTGTTCGACGCCGTCCGGCAGCCACGCCTGCACCGGCGACCAGCGCCACTGGCTGCTGATCCAGGAGCCCACCGGGCGGCCACGCACGATCCGTCCCTGTGCCGCGAGCACGAGGAGCACCCAACTGGTGATGTTCGTCGTTGCCGCGTACGACTTACCTTCCGAGATCCGGACCTGGGTACGCAGCAGCGGCGCGGCGGCCGACAGTTGCGCACCGGTGGCCTCACCGCGTTCCGCCAAGGCGCGTATCGCCTGTTGCGCGGCCCGCCCAAGGATGTCTGCGTCGGCCACGCCGCCGGCCGCCATGAGTTGGCCGTAGCGGCGCTCCTGGGCGACGGCGAGGGCGTCCGCGCAGGCTGCCTGCAACACCGCGACCAGGTCGACCGGTACGACGAACATGGTCCGCCGCATCGCCAGCATCCGCAGCAGTGACCGGTCGGTGTACAGCGCGGCCTCGATCGCGGCTGGGTCCACCGCAGCGGCGCGCGCTCGCAGCGAGAGGAAGACCGAGGCCGGGTCGGTGGCATGCACCGCCACCACGCCGGCCGCCGCCCGCGCCAGGTTCTGCGCCGGCACCGCCAGATGATGGCGTACCCCGAGGCGGGCCCGCCGCTGCGCTATGTCGATCTTCTGCACCCGTTGTTCTTAGCAGGTCCGGCCTAGCAGGTCCGGCCGGTCGGCAAAGTTGCCACGTGCAGATGGCTGATTCTCGGAATGCCTCTGGACAACTGATGCTGGCTATCGGATATTTGAAGTGTGCCGAATTACCTCTGCATTCAGCGGCCCACCGGCCCGATCCGGTGACGGGAGGGATCAACGACTGCACGTAGGTCGGCACCGAGGTCCACGGTGGGAGGGGAAACAATGGACCGGTATGAACTGATTTATGGCCCGCCGACGCAGGCATCACCACGACCATCACAACCGCGGCGGCGGGATGATCCAGAATCGACTGTGGTCTTCTATCCGCTGCGCGGCGGAGTCCTCGTCACCGAAGAGTGGTTCTTCGCCGAACGTCACCGGCTCGCTGTGGGAAACATCGGCGATGTCGGTTGGCGCCAGTCGGGCGGGCATGTGACGCGACGGGTGGCGCGCTACATCATGGCCAGCGAGGTGGTGCTGGTCCTTGTGGTGGCGGTACTGGCCACCGCGAGCGACGGATTGTCGATGGTCGGCTACGCCCTGGCGGCGGCATACCTGGCGGGCGCGGGACTGGTGACATGGCTGAGCGCCTACCGGTATCCCGGCCAGCTGCAACTGTGGGCCAGCCGGCGGGACGGACAGCAACTGCTGCTGTTGTCCTCATCGGACCAGACCGAATTCCACAAGATTCGCCGGGCGCTGGAGCGCGCGGTCGAATACCGCCAGGAGTTGACCGCCTAGCCCCGCCCGCCGCCGTGGCGGTGCTCGTCAGTCAGGTCCCCGATGACCATGCGCAGGTAGTCGGCCGCCGCCGCACCCGTGTGGCACCGGTCGAGCAGTTCGTCGAACCGCTCGGCGTACCGGGCGACAACATCGGGGTTGTCACGCAACGACAGTTCGCCCGCTGCGCCTTCCAGGTAGACCACGCTGGCGTCACCGTCGTCGGCGAAATCCATCAGATGTAATGCGCCGGTCATGCCGATATGCGGGCCCGCGGAGAATGGCAGCACAGCGATGGACACCTCCTGCTGACCCTGCATCGCGGCCAGGTGTGCCAACTGTGTCCGCATTGTCCGCGGGCCACCCACCGGCCGGCGCAGCACTGCCTCATCCAGTACGAAGGTCATCGTGGGCGGCGTGCTGCCGTTCAGGATCTCCTGCTGCCGGCGCATGCGGACCGCCAGGTGCGCGTCGTACGTGGGCTGCGACAGTGGGCTGACGGCGAGCGCGGGCAGCAGTGCCCTGATGTAGTCCTCGGTCTGCAACAGGCCCGGCACGATGGTCGGGTGGAACTGGCGCAGTCTGCTGGCGTCGGCTTCGAAGCCGAGAAATTCCTGGTCGGGCTGGCCCAGCACCTCGCGGTAGCTGCTCCACCAGGTGCGTACCCGTGAGGTGCGGGCCAGCTCGATCAGGTGGCCGTCCACGCCAGCAGGCCTGCCGTACAGGGTCAGCAGGGCCCGGGTGTCGGTCACCGAGATGCCCACCGAGCCGTTCTCGATGCGGATCAGCTTGGACTGCGACCAGTCCAGCTTCTGTACGACGTCGGCCTGGGACAGGCCACTGGCCTCACGCAACCGGCGCAACTCGGTGCGCAACCGGCGGCGGGTGGTGGCCGGACTGTTGCTTGACATGCCCTTGCTCGACCTGCCCTCGCTCGACCTGCCCTTGCTCAACATGGCAACCTCCGAGCGTCGGCTGCTATCAGCTACTGTGCACCTGCGAGTTGCATGTGGCTATTTAACGCTACACCTGACCGCGCCTCAGTCAAGGACGGGGTTGATCCCATATGTGCATTGCGTGTGACCTCGGGGCGAGGATGGCCGGGTGAGTGTCGCACCGCAACTGTCCCGGGTGGAATTTGTGCCGGAAATCCAGCTCTATCTGTTCGACCCCAGCCTGGGACTGTTCGACCCGGACGGCGGCGAATACCGCAGTGACCGGCCGCCCCCGTTCTGGGGTTTCGCCTGGGCCGGTGGTCAGGCGCTGGCCCGGTTTCTGCTCGACCACCCGGACACCGTGCGGGGCGAGCGGGTGGTGGATCTCGGCTCCGGTTCCGGGCTGGTGGCGGTGGCCGCCGCGAAAGCAGGCGCGGCGCACGTGACGGCCGTGGATGTGGATCCCGCGGCGCTGGCGGCGGTGGCCCGCAACGCCCAGGCCAACGACGTCCGGGTGACCGCAGCACCGCGCGACATCCTGGCGGACTCGCTGTCCGACGTGGACGTGCTCCTCGCTGGCGACGTCTTCTACAGCCAGCAGTTGGCCCAGCGCGTGAGTGGCTTCCTGCGCCGGGCCAGCCGGGCCGGCGTGCGGGTGCTGGTCGGCGACCCGGATCGCGGGTACTTCACTGGCCGGCACTTTCATCCTTTAGCAACTTACGACATTTCGGTATCTTCGGCCGTGGAGGGCGTGTCCATCCGGCATACGACTGTCTTTGAGCTGCGGATGCCGCCCGCGCGCGGCGATTGATCGGCGCGCCGGTGGCGGTGCGGCAGGCGCGCTCGTCCGTTTGTGCGATGTTTTATGGCTCACGGGGATGCTGCGATCAGAGCCGTTTGCCCATACGGTTGCTGCGTGTCAAGCGTCGTCCAGCTCGTAATCGGCTCGCTTCTGCTGTCGGCGGGGCTCATCAGCGTCATCGCTGCGATCCTCGGCAATCCGATCCGGGTGGGTCGTGCGGCCATTCCCGGCCCGAACGGAGGCCCGGCCCGAGCCGTGGTAGCCGGCATCGGCACCGCCTCGCTGGCTGCCTGTGCCCTCGTGTTCATCCTGGGTCCGACAGAGACGCCGACAACCGCGGGCACCGGCTACCAGCCACCGCCGACGACCCCGCCGCCCGCTGCCCAGGGCGACACCGGCTCCAGTTCCGGTTCGATCGGTGGCCTGCCGGCACTGACACCCACCCCGACCCCGACCGGCAGCCCCAAGCCGCCGGCCGCGCCGAGCAGTGCGCCACCGGTGCCGGGCAAGCCCACGGTAACCCTCATCAAGGTCACCGGGGACACCACGGCCGGCTGCGACCAGACGTACCGGGCATCGGTGAACGTGGCCAACGGGCCGGTCACCCTTACCTACGTGATCTCGGTGGACGGCAACGTGCGTGGCCCGAACCCCAGGACAGCGACGGTGACCGGTTCGACCGCGGTGCTGGATACGTTGACGGTCGACCTTCGCAATCCGGGCGAGATCGCCTACAACGTCCTGACGCCGAACACCGTGTCGGACACCAAGACCTGGACCGTGCCCTCGGCCTGCCAGAAGGCCGTCAGCCTGGGCAAGCCGCGCGTTGTCGGCGGGCCGCATAGTTCTGACAACTGCTCGGCGACGCCGCTGCAGTTCGCGGCCACACTGAACGTCTCGCCCTCGCCCGGCTTCAACGTGACCTACCACGTGGTGATCAACGGGGTGGCAGGACCCGATCGCACCGAGTTCTTCCCAGGCGGGGCGGCGAGCATCACCGGTTCGGTGACCCTGGCCGACAACCCAGCCGGGTACTCGGTCGACGTCGGCGTGGTCGTGACCAGCCCGGTGTCGGCCTCCAACAGCGCCACGCTCACCGGCGCCTGCACGTCGCCAGCGCCACCCGTGCCGACCGACGACCCCAGCACCTCGGTCGCGGCGCCCACGAGCGACCTCGTCAGCGAGCCGGCTGAACTCACCATGGTCAACTTTGCGTCGTAGTACGCTGATCACAGCCGGTGACAACGGGGTGATCACGCGTGCGTACCGCGTCCGACGGGCCTAATGACGCCCAACCCACCGTCGGGCGGGTGCTGCTGATCGAGGGGAACACGATCAGTCAGGTGGTGGAGCTCGGGGTCCTGGCCGAACTCGGCTTTCGTGTCGACGTCGCCAACGACGTCGCGCAGGCGCTCGAGCTGGCCGGATCCAATGGTCCGTACGCCGCGGTTTTCCTCGACTGCCAGGTGTCCAGACTTGATCCCTACGACCTGGCCCGGCGCTGGCGGGCCAGGGAACGCGAGCAGCCGGACCCGCCGCACATCCCGATCATCGCGATGGCCGAGTCGGTTGTCCCTGGTGATCGGGAGCGGTGCCTGGCCGTCGGGATGGACGACTACATCCACAAGCCGATGCAGCGCGAGACCGTGCGGACCAGCCTGTCGCGCTGGATGGGCAAGGCCATCGACCAGGAGCAGATCGAACAGTTGCGCAGCCTGCGGGCGCCCGGTGGGGAGGGCCCGCTGCCCGACATGATCCAGTCCTTCCTGGACCAGGGGCCGGCCGCGGTGGCCGACCTGGTCGACGCGGTGCACCGGCGCGATGGCGCGGCGGTGGCGTCGCACGCGTACGCGCTCAAGGTCATGGCCAGCGCCCTCGGTGCCAGCGGCATGAGCGAGATGTGCAGTGCGGCGGCCGCACAGGGCCGGGCCGGCGACCTCGACGGAGCCGGGGACACGATGCAGCGGTTGCGGGTGGAGTTCGATCGGGCCGGCGAGGAACTGCGCGGAATCGCACAGCGACTGTCCCGCACTGGGTGATCGGCGCAGATTCGCGTACCCTTGCGTCCTTGTGACGGTCCGGACGTTCCATGCCCGACGAGGCAGGCTCAGCGAAGGCCGGCTCGGTGTGCTCGCCCGCCTCGGCCCGGCGTACGGGTTGACCGTCTCGGACACCCTGATCGACCTCGCCCGGCTCTACGGTCGGTCGGCACCACTGGTGCTGGAGATCGGTTCCGGGATGGGAGAGGCGACGGTGGAGATGGCCGCGGCCGATCCGGACCGCGACTATCTGGCAGTCGAGGTGCATACGGCGGGCGTGGCCAACCTGCTCGCCCTGATCGAAGACCGCGGTCTGGCCAACGTGCGCGTCGCCCGCGGCAACGCGTTGCACGTGGTCGCGCATCAACTGCGGCCGGACAGCCTGGACGCCGTGCACGTGTTCTTCCCCGACCCCTGGCCCAAGACCCGCCACCACAAGCGGCGCCTCATCCAGCCGGCCCATGTGGCCCTGCTGCGATCCAGGCTTGTCCCAGGTGGACGGTTGCACTGTGCCACCGACGTTGTCGACTACGCCGAGTCCATGGTGGACACGCTCGACCGCGACGAGCAGTTGGTGCGCTCGTCCGCCGGTCACGCCGCGCGCCACGATCGGCCGGTCACCAAGTACGAGCGGCGTGCCCTCGACGCTGGCCGGGACATCTTCGACCTCCTGTACCACCGCCTGACCGGACCCGTGCGGTGACCCTCACCGACCTGTTGCCCAAGGGCGACGACCCGGATTCGATCTACGAGGCGTTCGCCGGATGGGCCACGCGCCAGGGCCTGGAGCTCTACCCCCACCAGGAGGAGGCGCTGATCGAGGTCGTCTCCGGCGCCAACGTCATCCTCAGCACACCAACGGGATCCGGCAAGAGCCTGGTCGCCGCCGGGGCGCACTTCACCGCCCTCGCCCGGGACGAGCGCACCTTCTACACGGCACCGATCAAGGCGTTGGTGTCGGAGAAGTTCTTCGCCCTGTGTGACATGTTCGGCGCGGCCGAGGTGGGCATGCTCACCGGAGACGCCAGCGTCAACCCGGACGCACCGATCATCTGCTGTACGGCCGAGATCCTGGCCAATATCGCGCTGCGGGACGGGGCCCGGGCCGATGTGGGCCAGGTCGTCATGGACGAGTTTCACTACTACGCCGAGCCGGACCGTGGCTGGGCCTGGCAGGTGCCGCTGATCGAGTTGCCGCAGGCACAGTTCGTTCTCATGTCGGCCACCCTCGGCGACGTGGAACGCTTCGAGCAGGACCTGGTACGCCGCACCGGCCGGCCGACAGCAGTGGTGCGTTCGGTGCAACGGCCCGTGCCGCTGCATTTCTCGTACGCGATGACCCCGCTGCACGAGACGCTCGAGGAACTGCTCAGCACCCATCAGGCGCCGGTGTACGTGGTCCATTTCACCCAGGTGGCCGCGCTCGAGCGGGCACAGGCCCTGATGAGCATCAACGTCTGCACCCGGGCCGAGAAGGACGCGATCGCCCAGACCATCGGCAACTTCCGGTTCAACGCCGGCTTCGGGCGCACCCTGTCCCGGCTGGTCCGCCACGGCATCGGGGTACACCACGCGGGCATGCTGCCCAAGTACCGGCGGCTGGTGGAGACCCTCGCGCAGGCCGGCCTGCTGAAGGTCATCTGTGGCACGGACACCCTCGGTGTGGGTATCAACGTTCCTATCCGGACAGTCCTGTTCACCGGACTGTCCAAGTACGACGGTGTGAAGACCCGGCTGCTGCAGGCGCGGGAGTTCCATCAGATCGCCGGTCGCGCCGGGCGGGCCGGGTACGACACCATCGGCTCGGTCGTGGTGCAGGCGCCGGAGCACGTCATCGACAACGAGCGGGCGTTGGCCAAGGCCGGCGACGACGAACGCAAGCGACGCCGGGTGGTACGCAAGAAGCCACCGGAGGGTTCCATAGGTTGGGGCCGCCCCACGTACGAGCGACTCATCGGGGCCGAGCCGGAGCCGCTGAAGTCCAGCTTCGCCGTCAGCCACGCCATGTTGCTCAACGTCATCGGCCGGCCTGGCGATCCGTTCGCGGCCATGCGGCATCTGCTCACCGACAACCACGAGGACCGCGCGGCGCAGCGCAAGCACATCCGCCGGACCATCGCCATCTACCGGGCGCTGCTCGCCGGGGGAGTGGTCCAACGACTGGAGACGCCCGACAGCGAGGGGCGCTCGGTCCGGCTCACCGTGGACCTGCAGTTCGACTTCGCGCTCAACCAACCGTTGTCACCGTTCGCCCTGGCCGCCATCGAACTGCTCGACCGCGAGTCGCCGTCCTATCCGCTCGACGTACTCTCGATCATCGAGTCCACTCTGGACGATCCGCGACAGGTGTTGTCGGCGCAACAGTTCAAGGCGCGTGGCGAGGCGGTCGCCCAGATGAAGGCCGACGGCATCGAGTACGAGGCCCGGATGGATCTGCTCGAGTCGGTCACCCACCCGAAGCCGCTCGAGGAACTGCTGGACGCCGCGTACGAGATGTACCGGCGCGGGCACCCGTGGGTCGCCGACCACCAGTTGGCGCCCAAGTCCGTGGCCCGCGACATGTACGAACGGGCTATGACGTTTGTCGAGTACGTCGGCTTCTATTCGCTGGCCCGCTCCGAAGGACTGGTACTGCGTTACCTCGCGGACGCGTACAAGGCGGTGCGCCAGACCGTGCCCGAGGATGCCAAGACCGAGGAACTCATCGACCTGATCGAGTGGCTGGGCGAACTGGTCCGTCAGGTCGACTCGTCACTGATCGACGAGTGGGAGCGGCTGGCCAATCCGACCGACGATCCGGTCCAGGCGATCCAGGAGAAGACCACCGCGGTCACCGCCAACGTACGGGCCTTCCGGGTGCTCGTCCGCAACGCCATGTTCCGGCGGGTTTCCCTGGCCGCGCTGCGCCGCTACGACGAGTTGGGTGAACTCGACGCCGAGTCCGGTTGGCATGCCGACGACTGGGCCGACGCGCTCGAACCCTACTTCGCCGAACACGACGAGATCGGCACCGGACCGAACGCCCGCGGTCCGGCCATGCTGATGATCGAGACCGACAAGCACACGTGGACGGTTCGTCAGATCCTCGACGACCCGGCCGGCGACCACGACTGGGGCATCAGTGCCGAGGTCGACCTCGCCGCCTCGGACGAACAAGGTTCACCGGTGCTGCACATCACGGCGGTCTCCCAGCTCTGAGCCCTGTTGCGCCGGCAACGTTTGCAGGGCCGCACCGGTGGGTACACGTGGAAGCGACCAGGAGGTATGGCTGATGGATGATGTAACGGCGTTGATCCTTGATGACCACGCGATGTTCCGTCGCGGCTTCGCCCGGCTCGACGATGCGAAAGACGTTGAACAGATGCGTGCGATATGGGAGCCGCTGGCGCTACACCTGGAGATTCACGCGGAAGCTGAGGAGACCATCCTTTACCCGCACCTGCTCAGAAAGGGTGGCGAGGACGCGGCGGAGGAAACCGAGGACGCCATCAAGGACCACAACAAGATCCGCGACGCGATCACCGAGTCCCGCCGGCACGATGTCGGATCGGAGGCGTGGTGGCAGGCAGTGTGGGAGGTGCGCCGGGAGAACAGCGAGCACCTGGCGGAGGAGGAGGACGAGGGTCTGCCCGACTTCCGCCGGCACGCCACCGATGAACTGCGGGCCGAGCTCGGCGACCGCTGGGTGCGTTTCTACGGCGAACATCCGACCGGCCGGGGCCTGACCTTCGTGGACAAGGATCCCAAGGCCTACCTCTCGGAGAACTCTTGAGGCATCGGGCACGGTCGGCGAGCATCGCGCCGTACGGTCTGACCGAGGTGGCAAGCCCACCGTCCAGGATCACCGGACCGGCCAGCAGCGCGTCGGGGAGCCTCGTCGCTGCGGGTGACCACATGCGTCCATAGTGGACCGAAATCCGGATTGCCTGCCCAGGTACGCTGAGAGCGAGAACACACACGACTCATCGGGGAGGTTGCATGTCGCGTTTGAACCAGATCATCGCGGTCGAGAAGGGTGTCAAGAGCCGGTCGTTCCAGGAACTGACCGAGGCTCATCACGCGCTGCAGAAGCCGACGCTGCTGTCCGGCATCTCCCGCACGTACCGGCCGAAGGACGAGGAGGGTGAGCAGTTGCCGCCCGAGTCGACCCGGGTGCAGGTCAAGGCCGACGAGGTCATCCGGCAGACCGTGTCGATCCTGACCCGGTTGTTCGATGTGACCGCCACCAAGGACTGGACCAACACCACGGCGCGGGCCGATGTGGTGGTGGACGGCCAGCCGCTGCTCACCGAGGTGCCGGTGGCCTATCTGCTGTTCCTCGAGAAGCAGTTGGTCGACTTGCATACATTTGTGAAGAAGCTGCCCGTGCTCGACGCATCCGAGTCGTGGACCTACGACTCCTCGGCCGACAGCTTCGCCACCGACCCGGTCCAGACCGTGCGTACCAAGAAGATTCCCCGCAACCACGTCAAGGCCGAGGCCACCGAGAAGCACCCGGCGCAGGTCGAGGTGTATTACGAGGATGTGGTGGTCGGCTACTGGAAGACGGTGAAGTTCTCCGGCGCGCTGCCGGCGCAACGGGTCAACGAGCTGCTCGGGCGGGTCGAGAAGCTGCAGGAGGCGGTGAAGTTCGCCCGTGAAGAAGCCAACAGCGCCGAGGTGACCGACCAGGAGACCGGCGAAAAAGTGTTCCGCTATCTGTTCAGCTGACCGCTACACTGGCCTGGCGCAAGGAGCGCAGACTGAAACTGAAGCTGACGTTTGACCCAGGTATCCGCGATGACAGTGAAGGTTCAAGTCCTTCCCTCACCACCACGTGGCGAGGTAGCCCAATCGGCAGAGGCAGTCGCCGGGACCGACAACAATCTCAAACTATCGCTCCCAGTCTCAGTATTCGCCGCCGAACGTCAGATCAACTGGATACGGACAGCAGTCGCCGGGGTGCTGGTTCAACTCCGGCCCGCCCAGCCACCAATGGGCGGTAGCTCAACCGCAGAGCACGGCGATCCTCAGAATGATCCGATCCTCGCGTGCTGATGTGCGCAAATGGGCGGCACACCGAGGCCCGGGAGCAGGCCAAGCTCCCGGGCCTCCACCTCGTCTTTCGGTTGTCCTATGCGTTCTGCCATAGGCCGACGACGTTGCCCTCGGGGTCCTGGAAGTACGCACTGAAGCCCATGTCCGCCACCGCTTGGCGGCCCATGACCGTCTTCCCGCCGAGATTCTCCACCTTGCTCAGTGCCTTGTCCACGTCGTCCACGTTCAATGTGATCACCGGCGCAGCTGATCGCGCCGCCGTCGCGGGCCATCATGCCGCCGTTGATGCCGCCGGGCTCGGACGGCCTGCCGTTGGAGTCTGACGGTGTGGTGCCGACCATCGTGTAGTTCATCTCGGGCAACGGATTGATGCGCCACCCGAAGGCGTCCCGGTAGAACGCCTGTGCCCGCTCGGCGTCATCCACCGGAATTTCGAAGTGCACAACCTGTCCGTTAATCACGTAAAACCTCCTTATTTGCCCCTCTGAGCGTACGACAACTTATTCGACCTTGGAACGCATGGTCCGGAAATCCGCATCATCCGTTCCAAGATCGCGGGCGGGCGGGGGGAGAGGGAGGGGGGAGGGAGGGGAGGAGGGGGAGAGGGGGGCGGGAGTTCGTTTAGGCGGGCAACTATTGACATGTGTTGTGTTGGCGTGTGAATCTCTGGGCGGAGCCGTCAGCGGGAGTTATAGGGCACCTCCCGCACATTCGCCAACGTGTGCGTTGGGCGTCGACGGTCCGTTGCGTTCATCGTCGTACTTCCGGCCACGTTTGGCGTTCGCCTACGAAAGTGCTAGGAAGGAAGCCTTTCATGCGCAAGAGAATCGCCGGTGTGCTGGCCGCCACGCTCGCATTAGCCGGGGCAGCGGTGGCGGTGGTGACGCTCAATGCCGCGGGTGCGCAGGCAGCCGCGTCCGAACCGTACACCTGGAAGAACGTACGCATCGATGGCGGCGGGTTTGTCCCCGGCATCATCTTCAACCAGACCGAGCAGAACCTCATCTACGCCCGTACGGACATCGGCGGCGCATACCGCTGGGATCAGACGGGGCAGAAGTGGATCCCGCTGCTGGACTTCGTCGGCTGGTCGAACTGGGGCTGGAACGGGGTGGTCAGTATGGCCACCGACCCGGTACAGACCGCCAAGGTGTATGCCGCCGTCGGCATGTACACGAACTCGTGGGATCCCAACAACGGCGCCATTCTGCGCTCGTCCGACAAGGGTGCGACGTGGCAGTCCACCGCACTGCCGTTCAAGCTGGGCGGCAACATGCCCGGCCGCGGTATGGGGGAGCGGCTGGCCATCGACCCCAACCGCAACAGCGTGTTGTACTTCGGCGCGCCCAGCGGCAACGGTTTGTGGAAGAGCACGGATTCCGGGGTGACCTGGGCCAAGGTGACCAACTTCCCGAACGTCGGCAACTACATCCAGACGCCCGGCGACGCGTACCTCGGTGACAACCAGGGCATCGTGTGGGTCAGTTTCGACAAGTCCACCGGCACCGCGGGCAACCTCACCCAGGGCATCTATGTGGGTGTCGCGGACAAGAACAACACCGTCTACCGCAGCACCAACGGTGGTACCACCTGGGAGCGCGTCGCCGGCCAGCCGACCGGATATCTGGCCCACAAGGGTGTCATCGACCCGGTGAACCACCTGCTGTACATCAGCACCAGCGACACCGGTGGACCGTACGACGGGGCCAAGGGTGACGTGTGGAAGTACAACATCACCTCGGCAGCGTGGACGCAGATCAGCCCGATCCCGTCCTCCAGCACGGATGACTACTTCGGCTACAGCGGCCTCACCATCGACCGGCAGAACCCGAGCACCATCATGGTGGCCACCCAGGTCTCCTGGTGGCCGGACGCCATCTTCTTCCGCAGCACCGACGCTGGGGCCACCTGGACCCGGATCTGGGACTGGACCAGCTACCCCAACCGCAGTTACCGCTACACCCAGAACATCTCGTCGGTGCCGTGGCTGAGCCTGGGCGCGAACCCGTCTCCGCCGGAGGTCACCCCGAAGCTCGGCTGGATGAACGAATCGGTGGAAATCGACCCGTTCAACGGCAACCGGATGATGTACGGCACCGGGGCGACGATCTACGGCACCACCAACCTCCGCAACTGGGACACCGGTTCGCAGATCACCATCACCCCGATGGTGGCCGGGTTGGAGGAGACCGCGGTGTTGGACCTGATCAGCCCGCCCACCGGGGCACCGCTGATCAGTGGACTCGGCGATATCGGCGGCTTCCGGCACACCAACCTGGACGCGGTACCGCCGATGATGTTCCAGCAGCCGTACTTCACCTCGACCACGAGTCTCGACTACGCCGAGACGAACCCGAGCGTGATGGTGCGGTCCGGCAACTTCACCGACGCGGACCGGCCGAACGACAGCCACGTCGCCTTCTCCACCGACGGCGGCGCGAACTGGTTCCAGGGCTCCGAGCCGGGTGGCGTCAACAACGGCGGTACGGTCGCGGCCGCGGCTGACGGGAGTCGGTTCGTCTGGGCTCCGGGTGACGCCGGGCTGCAGGTCGTCTACTCGGTCGGCTACGGCAACTCGTGGACCCAGGCGTCGGGCGTACCCGCCAACTCGGTCATCGAGTCGGACCGGGTCAACCCGCAGAAGTTCTACGCCTACTCCGGTGGCAAGTTCTACGTCAGCACCAACGGTGGCGCCGCCTTCACCCAGACCGCGGCGTCTGGCCTGCCGACGGCCGGTACGGTGCACTTCAAGGCCCTGCCCGGCGTGCAGGGTGACATCTGGCTGGCCGGTGGCGATCCGCTCACCAGCGTGACCGGCTTGTGGCACTCGACCGACTCGGGCGCCAGCTTCACCAAGATCGCAAACGTGACCGAGGCCGTGAACGTTGGCTTCGGCAAGGCCGCGCCGGGCCAGACCTACCAGGCGCTGTACCTGATGGGCACGGTGGACGGGGTCAAGGGCGTCTACCGCTCCGACAACGTCGCCGGTACGTGGGTACGCATCAACGACAACGCCCACCAGTACGGCAACGCCGGCGAGGCGCTCACCGGCGACCCGCGCATCTACGGCCGGGTGTACCTCGGCACCAACGGCCGCGGCGTGCTCTACGCGGACCGGCAGGGTGGCAGCACCCCGCCGCCCACCGATACGACGCCGCCGTCGACTCCGGGTACGCCGTCGGCGTCTGCGATCACGTCGTCGGGTGCGACGTTGTCGTGGACTGCGTCGACGGACAATGTCGGGGTTGTTGGGTACAACGTGTATCGGCGGGTTGGTTCGACGGATACGCAGATTGCTCAGTCGACGTCGAATTCGGTGGTGTTGACGGGGTTGACCGCGTCTACCGCGTACAGCGTGGTGGTGCGGGCCCGGGATGCCGCCGGCAACCTGTCGGCCACGTCGGCCGCGGGCAGTTTCACCACGTCCGCCGCCCCGACCGATACGACGCCGCCGTCGACTCCGGGTACGCCGTCGGCGTCTGCGATCACGTCGTCGGGTGCGACGTTGTCGTGGACTGCGTCGACGGACAATGTCGGGGTTGTTGGGTACAACGTGTATCGGCGGGTTGGTTCGACGGATACGCAGATTGCTCAGTCGACGTCGAATTCGGTGGTGTTGACGGGGTTGACCGCGTCTACCGCGTACAGCGTGGTGGTGCGGGCCCGGGATGCCGCCGGCAACCTGTCGGCCACGTCGGCCGCGGGCAGTTTCACCACCCTGGCCGGCGGCGGTGGTACCGGCGGCTGTTCCGCCGCGTACCGCATCACCGGCTCGTGGGGCGGTGGCTTCCAGGGCGAGGTAGTGGTCACCAACACCGGCACCACCGCCACCACCGGATGGACGGTGACCTGGACGTTCGCCAACGGCCAGGTCATCAGCCAGATCTGGGGTGGCCTGCTCACCCAGTCCGGCGCGAACGTGACCGTGCGCAACGAGGCCTACAACGGCGCGCTCGCGGCGAACGCCACCACCACGTTCGGTTTCCTGGCGAGTTGGAATGCCACCAACGCGCTACCCACGCCGAGCTGCACCCGCACTCCGTAAACACATGACCGTGGGGTGGGGGCATATACCCCACCCCACGCATGCCCTGTCGCGTGGTGATCACGGGCGTTTGCTGTAGTCCGAGCTGCACTCAATGCCCGTGATCAACCGGCAGCATGGCGGCGAAGGTAGATGGTCAGTGTCTGGTCGAGACGTTCTGGGCGTACGTGTCGTCGGCCAGCATGTCGGGAAGTTCGAGTTGGTCGTGCGGCATGAAATGCTTGCCGGCCGCGTTGGCCAACCAGCCGACAGCCGCGCCAACCAGACCGGCCGCGGCCACCCACGCCCACGGCCTGGACGTCCGCCGTCCAGCCAGCGCGTCGTACGCCGCGTTGGCCCGGCGCCGGGCCTCCTTGGCGCCCGACCCGATCCGGCCCGAGGTGCCATCCAGCATGGTGGCCGCCTTCTTGCTGGCTGACCTCGTGGATGACCCGGCGGAGTCGACCGCCGTGGAAAGGTTGTCCCATGCCTGAGACGCGATTCGCTCGGCTTTGTGCCGGCGAGACTCCCGTTTGCCGAACATCGTCGTCCTCCTGCTGAGCTGTGTGCTTTCGCCACGGGTGATGCCCCCACCGGCGGGCGGCCAAACCCTCGGTTTTCATACTGTCAGGTAACTCCCGTCCGGGCGGGCAAGCTGTACAAACGCGAGGCGGTGGCGCTGTCAGACGCCGGACTCGGCCCACCGTGGTCGCCTGATCAGTGGGGTAATCTGTTTCCCGCCGACATCCCGCCGACCCGGGAGTCAAGGAGGGCACAGGCCGTGGCCGTAGTGAATTCTGGCCTGACCAGGACTGATCCGGCCCAGACTGACTCGACGCAGACTGACTCGACGCAGATTGATCGGAATCACACTGATCCGACCCGGGGTGTGCGGGGCGCCCCAGCGCCGAAACGTAGCGCTTGGTCACGACTCGGCTCGGTCGAGGCGTTGGCAGCCGTGGTGGTGCTGGTGCTGCTCGGGCGGGGCTGGCTCATCGAGGCCTTCTCGTCGCCCCGGACCCTCACCCTGGTGACGGTCTTCGTGTCCATCATGGTGCAGGCCATGCCGTTCCTGGTCCTGGGCACCGTGCTCTCAGCGTCGATCACCGCCTTCGTACCAACCCGGTTTTTCGAGCGGGCGCTGCCGCGCCATCCGGTCGCCGCGGTACCGGTCGCCGGCCTGGCCGGGGCGATCCTGCCGGCCTGCGAGTGTGGCTCGGTGCCGGTGGCCGGAGCGCTGATGCGTCGCGGTGTGGTGCCATCGGCCGCATTCGCGTTTCTGCTCGCGTCGCCGGCCATCAACCCGATCGTGCTGATCTCCACCGCGGTGGCATTTCCGGGCCAGCCATCGATGGTATTCGCGCGGTTCGTGGCCAGCCTGCTCACCGCGGTCGGGATGGGATGGCTCTGGCTACGGCTGGGCAGGCCGCAGTGGCTGCGGCCGATCCGGATCCCGGATCCGCACACCGACCGCGGCTGGGCGGCGTTCTGGACGTCCTGCCGGCATGACCTGGTCATGGCCGGCGGGTTCCTGGTCATCGGGGCGTTCGCCGCGGCCCTGCTGAATGTGACCGTGCCACCGGTCTGGCTCGAGACGATCGCGGCCAACAAGGTGTTCTCGGTGATCGCGCTGGGCCTGCTCGCGGTCCTGCTGTCGATCTGCTCCGAGGCGGACGCGTTCGTGGCCGCGTCGTTGAGCCAGTTCTCCCTGACCGCCCGGTTGGCCTTCCTGGTGGTGGGCCCCATGGTTGACCTCAAGCTGTTCGCGATGCAGGTCGGTTCGTTCGGACCCCGATTCGCGATACGGTTCGCGCCGGCCACGCTGGTGCTGGCGATCCTGGTGGCTGCCAGCGTGGGCTGGTTGTTCTGGTGACCGGGTCTTGTTCTGGTGATGGGCTTGTTCTCGTGATCGGCGGGGTGTGGGCATGAGGAAGGACGCGCAGGCCGTCCTGCTGCTGCTGATCGGCGGCACGCTTCTGAAGATCAGCATTACCGGCACCTACGTCCGGTACGTACGAGCCAGTCAGCTGCCGTTGCTGGTGATCGCCGGTGGGTTGCTGGTCGTGCTTGCCGGGGTGACGTTGTGGCAGGTCATCCGCATGCCCCGGCCGCTGCGGGCAGCCGCCGAGGAACAGGCGCCGCAGCCGTCCGGGTTCGAGGACCTGGCCGCGCCGGCACCCGTCGAAAAGGTCACCAGGGCGGGTGCTCAACCGAATGCCGTTGTGGGAGGCGAGCCGAGCACCAGGGTGCCTCACGGGCCGACCGCCACCGAACGGGCCGACGCGGGAACCACCGCCGACAAGGCCACAACCGACATGGAGACCGCTGCCGATGGCGAGACCCCGGCTCGTGTTGAGACTGCGGGTGTCGAGACTGCGGGTGTCGAGACTGCGGGTGTCGAGGCCGCGGGTGTCGAGGCCGCGGGTGATGTCAAGGCTCCGGCTCGTGTTGAGGCCCCGGGTGATGTTGAGGTGCCCGCCGCGGCGGGCACGGTGGTGCACGTGTTGGAGCCGGTGTCGCTGTCGGCCCTGCGCGACCCGGACCAGCCCCGTTCGACGCCGTGGCGCCACCCCGAGCGAGGTGCCCGCGAACAGGAAACCATGTTGCTCCCGGCGGTCCGGCAATCGTCTGGCCAACCGGTCGCGGCCGAGGTGACGTACCGCGAGTTCACCCCAGGCGAACTGGTCGCGGTGCCCGTCGGCCATCACCTCGTCGACCGGGCCGCGCATGAGCGCAAGCGCGAGTCTCAGGCGGCCGCAGCCGGCCCGGCGACCGCCTTTGTCGAGGGCCATGACGACCGCCACGACGACCACGAGCACGACGACCACGAGCACGACGACCACGAGTATGACGGCTGGGGCCACAGCCACGGTGAGCCCCGCGTCGCCTGGCTGCTGCTCCTGCCGGCGTTGGCATTGTTGCTGTTCGCGCCGCCGGCACTGGGTTCCTATCAGGCGACCCGCAACGGTACGGCGTTGTCCAGCCAGGCCAACTCGGACTTCCCACCGCTGCCGGAAGGCGACCCGGTACGTATCTCGATGCTCGATTACGCCGGGCGCGCGGTGTTCGACCAGGGACGATCGCTGCTGGGCCGGCAGGTGACGCTGAGCGGTTTCATCATCGCCGGACCGGACGGGCAGCCGTACCTGGCCCGGATGGTAGTCACCTGTTGCGCCGCCGATGGCCGCCCGGTCAAGGTCGGCCTGGCCGGTGACCTGCCCACCACGCTCAAGCCGGATGAGTGGATCGAGGTCGTGGGCGGCTACATCGATCGGTCGGACAAGGACCCGGTCAACGCTGAACTGGTGCCGTACATCCAGGTCACCAGCGTGCGCGACATTCCGGCGCCGCAGGCGCAGTACGAATCCTGACCAAATACATACAGCGGGCCCGGCTGCTGGCCGATGAGCCGGGCCCGACTGATGTTCACCTCTGATCCGGGTCCGGGGACCAATGCCGCAGCTCGGATCATCAGCGTTGGCGCGTCATCGCAGAAGCAGGGGGAGCGATTCGGCGCCGGCCGCGTGGGCTGTGAGTAACGGTATCGGCGCGCAGAGCACATCGAAAGCCCACTTAATGGAGTCCTAAGGATTAGTTCGCGAACCTTGGGACTAGCTGGGAATCAGTCATCGTCTATACTGCCGGCCAGCCGCCGGTGGCCGACCTTTCCGTGTGCATTCCGGTACGGGCCGCCTTGGCCCGCCGGCCCCATCGGCGCTCGTGCGGTTCCCGGGACAACCGGCCCACCAGACCTCGCAACGGCCGGTATCCGGTCGGCTGGGGCTCCGCGTCGGCGAGCAACATGACCACGCTGGTGCCGCCCAGCCGGCCCCGATCCACGTCCACCGTGCCCTGGCCGGCAATCGCGGCCCGCCGGACGATGTCCAGGCCGAGCCCGGTCGAGCCCCGGTCACTGGCACCGCGGCGTACCGCACCTTTAGGGTTGTCGATGCCCGGCCCGGCGTCCTCCACCCGGATGGCCACCCAGCCGTCCCGCCGGCTCACCGCAACCTCGAAGGGGGTGCCCTGCGGGGTGTAGCGGAAGACGTTGCCCAGCAGGGCGTCCAATGCGGCGACCAGTTCACTGCGGGGCACCGGTACGGGCACCCGCGCTTGCGCTCCCAGTGTCCGAAACGGCCGGCTCTGGTCGTCCGCGACCGCGGACCAGAAAGCCATCCGTTCCCGGATGACCTCGCCCGCGTCGCACTGGTCGGGCTCCGGTGCCCGTGCCTCCACCGGCCGGCGGGCGGTGTGGATCAGCTGGTCCACCTCGTGCTCCATACCCTCCACCGCCTGGGCGAGGCGATCGGAGCCGACCGCGCGCACGCGCTCGGCCTCCAGGCGCAGCGCGGTCAGCGGAGTACGCAGCCGGTGCGAGAGGTCCGCGATCAGTTCCCGCTCGGCGGCCCGCATGGCCGCGACCCGGTCGGCCATCGCGTTGAAGGCGGCGGTCGCCTCGGCCAGTTCCCGTGGGCCGTCGGGTGGCACCCGCACCGACGCGTCACCGTCGCCCAGTGCGCGGGCGGCTGCGGCGAGCTTGCGGGCCGAGCGCACCACCCGTGCGGCCAGCCGATCGCTGGCCCAGACCGACACCACCATCAGCAAAAAGGCCACCGCGGCCAGGGCGTACCAGGCGTCGTTCACACCCCGGGACAGCTCCGAGTCCGGTACGTAGACCTCGACCACCGCCCGCGCGCCGTCGCCGATGTCCACCGGCCTCAGGTAGGCAAGGCCGTCCGGGACGTCGACCACCGCCGCGCGGTTGGCGGCCAGATCGATGTCCTCGGCGCTGGCGTGTCTGGCACCTTCGAGTTCGGGAGTCAGCCCATGTACGCCCACCCGGTCGGCCGCGGTGTCGCCGGACGCCGCGATGGCCCGCTGCACCGCGGCCGGGTCGTTGGTCACCGAGAGCACAGCCACCACCAGTGCCGCCCTGGCCTGAGCGTCCCCGATCGCCCGGTCCCGGGCCAGGTTCGACACGATCAGCGCCAGCGCGACGATGAAGGCGATGACGACGATCGACGTGACCGCGATGTTGACCCGGGCGAGCGCTGCTCTCAGCCCGGTGCCGCGAACCTGATTCCGACCCCCCGCACGGTGTGCAGGAACCTCGGGTCCGCTGCGCTCTCGCCCAGTTTCCGCCGAAGCCAGTAGAGGTGAACGTCGATCGTCTGGTCCTCGCCGATCGAGGGTTGGCGCCATACCTCCTCCAACAGTTCACGCCGCGAAACGACCCGGCCGGGTCGGGCGGCGAGGTAGGCGAGCAGGTCGAATTCCTTGCGGGTGAGGGCGAGCGCGGTGCCGTCCAGGTACGCCTGCCGTTCACCGGGGTCGACCCGTAGGCCGCCGATATCGATGACGCTCGGTTCGGCCCGGCTGGCCCGACCGGTGCGCCGCAACACCGTAGCCACGCGGGCGTCGAGATGCACGCTGCTGAACGGCTTGATCATGTAATCGTCCGCGCCGGCCCGCAGCAGCCGCACGATTTCTGCCTCGTCGTCACGGGCCGTGGCGATGATGATGGGGGTGTCCGTGACGCCACGCAGCATGCGAAGAGCATCCGCCCCATCAAGATCGGGAAGGCCCAGGTCCAGCACGATCAGGTCGGGCGGCTCGGCCGCGACCCGCCGCAGGGCGTCCAGCGCGGTACCTGTGGCGTGTACGGTGTGGCCTAGGTCAGTCAGTGACCGCATGAGTGCGTCACGCACGACATGGTCGTCTTCGACCAGAAGGACCGTCGCCATGGGCCCCACCGTAGCGGTAGCCGACGGACAAGCCCATGGCCGCCACCGGCTCGGTTCGTCGGCGTCAGCCGTCAACGACGCAACGCGGTCATTCGGGTCAATCGACATGCCAGCTCCCGGTAGGCCCGGGCGTGACAGAGGAAGAGGAAAGAGATGTCGCAAAGAGTTGCGGTAGTCACCGGGGCCGCCCGGGGGATCGGCGCGGCGGTGGCGGTCCAGCTCGCCCACGACGGTTTCGCTGTCGCCGTCATCGACCTGGACGAGGCCGCGGGCGCGGCGACTGTGCAACGCATCAGCGACGCGGGCGGCAAGGCGCTGGCGATCGGTGCGGACGTCTCCGACGCCGACGCGGTGCCGGCCGCGGTGGCCCGGATCGCCGACGAGCTTGGCCCGCCTACGGTGCTGGTCAACAACGCCGGGGTGATCCGCGACAACCTGCTGTTCAAGATGAGCGATCTGGACTGGGACCTGGTCATGGGCGTGCACCTGCGCGGGGCATTCCTGATGAGCCGGGCTGTGCAGGCGTACCAGACCGAGCAGAAGTGGGGCCGTGTGGTCAACCTCTCCTCCACGTCCGCGTTGGGCAACCGGGGACAGGCGAACTACGCCACCGCCAAGGCGGGCCTGCAGGGCTTGACCAAGACCCTGGCGATCGAATTGGGGCCGTTCGGCGTGACGGCCAACGCGATCGCGCCCGGCTTCATCGAGACCGAGATGACCGCGGCCACCGCGGCCCGGGTCGGTGTCGAGTTTGAGGAGTTCAAAGCGATGGCCGCACAACAGATCCCGGTCCGCCGGGTGGGCCAGCCGCAGGACATCGCGAACCTGGTCTCCTTCCTGGTCAGCGAGGGCGCCGGATTCATTTCCGGACAGGTCATCTATGTGGCGGGTGGGCCGCGTGGCTGATCTGCCTGCGTCCGCTGATGTGTCCGGGCCGCTCGACGCTGCCCTGGACGAGGCGGGGTTGCGGGAGCGGGTCAGCGCGTTCCTGGCCACCCACGACCCGGCTGCCACCGACCGGATCGAGTTTCTCCGGGCCCGGTTCGACGCCGGCCTGGCCTGGATCCATTTTCCGGTCGGGCTCGGCGGGCTGGGCGGCCCGCGGGCACTGCAGGCAGGTGTGGACCGGCAGTTTCGTTCCGCCCGTGCGCCGCAGAACAATCCGCGACGCATCGGTATCGGCCTCGGCATGGCCGCGCCGACCATCCTCGCCCACGGCACGCAGGAGCAGCGCCAGCGCTTCCTCCGTCCACTCTGGACGGGCGAGGAGGTGTGGTGCCAGCTGTTCAGCGAGCCGGGCGCCGGATCCGACCTGGCCGGCCTGGGCACGCGGGCGGTGCGAGACGGCGACGACTGGGTGATCAACGGCCAGAAGGTCTGGACCTCGATGGCGCACGAGGCCACCTGGGCGATCCTGGTCACTCGTACCGATCCGGACGCACCCAAACATCAGGGCATCACGTACTTCCTGTGCGACATGAAGGCGCCCGGGGTGCAGGTCCGGCCGCTGCGCCAGATCACCGGCGAGGCGGAGTTCAACGAGGTGTTCCTCACCGACGTACGCCTCGGCGACGATCTGCGTCTCGGTGCGGTGGGCGAGGGCTGGGCGGTGGCCCGGACCACGCTGATGAACGAGCGGGTGTCCATCGGCGGGATGGCGTCGCCCCGCGAAGGGGGCATGATCGGCTCCCTGGCCACGCTGTGGCGCGAGCGACCCGAGCTACGCACGCCGGGCGGTCACGACGCGGTGCTGCGGCTGTGGGTGGCCGCGGAAGCGCACCGGCTTGCCGGCGACCGGCTGCGGCAGTCACTGGTGGCCGGCCAGCCGGGACCGGAAGGCTCCGCGCAGAAGCTCATCTTCGCCCGGGTGAACCAGGAGATCTCATCGCTCGAGCTGGACCTGCTCGGCGAGGAGGCGTTGGGCTACGACGACTGGACCATGCGCCGACCGACCAATGTGGACTTTTTCGGACGGGCGGCCCAGTACCGTTACCTGCGTGCCAAGGGCAACTCGATCGAGGGCGGCACGTCCGAGATCCTGCGCAACATCGTGGCCGAGCGGGTGTTGGGGCTGCCCCCGCAACCCCGGTCGGACAAGGACATCGCCTGGAAGGACCTGCCCCGATGAGCGATCTGCTGTACAGCGACGTGGAGACCTCGCTGCGCACCGGCGTGCGGGACCTACTGGCCCACCGCAGCCCGATCAGCCGAGTCCTCAGTACGGTCGAAACCGCTGGGCCGTACGACCAGGCGCTGTGGCGCACGCTTGCCACCGAGATGGGACTGGCCGGCATGGCCATACCGCAACGATTCGGTGGCGGCGGGGCGAGCCTGCGGGAGGCCGCGACCGTGCTCGAGGAGCTGGGCCGCGGCTTGGCCCCGGTGCCGTTCCTGTCCTCGGCCGTGGTGGCCACCACCGCGCTACTCTCGGCCGGGGATCGCGACCTGCTGGGCAAGCTGGCCGCCGGTGACAGTGTGGCGGTGCTCGTCCTGCCGCTGTCCACTGTGTCCGCACCGGCCCCGTCCGTAACTGTCGAAAATGGACAGTTGAGCGGCACGGTGACCGGTGTGGCCGACGCGCTGGCCGCCTCCGTGCTGCTGGTAGCGGCGGGCGAGGGTCTCTACGCTGTGGACGCCACCGCGCAGCGCGTTACCCGTACCCCTCGGGTCAGTTTCGACCTGACCCGTCCGCTGGCCGATGTCACCCTGCACGGCGTGGCCGGACGGCTCATCGCCGCGGGCGCCTCCGCGACGGACGCGGTGTCCGCGGCACTGACCGCCGGTGCGGCCCTGCTCGCCTCGGAACAGTTGGGCGTGGCCGAGTTCTGCCTGGATGCCACGGTGGAGTACGTGAAGATGCGCCACCAGTTCGGCCGGCCGGTCGGGTCGTTCCAGGGCGTCAAGCACCGCCTGGCCGATCTGTGGGTCGAGGTGACCCAGGCCCGGGCGGTGGCCCGATATGCAGCCGACTGTGCCGCGACCGGCGACCCCGATTTGCCGGTGGCCGCGGCCCTCGCCCAGGCGTTCGTGTCCCCGGTGGCCGTCAAAGCTGCCGAAGAGGCGATCCAGTTGCACGGCGGGATCGGTTTCACCTGGGAGCACCCGTTGCACCTGTTCCTCAAGCGGGCCAAGACTTCCGCGATCGCCTACGGCACCGCGGATCGGCATCGTCAGGCGCTCGCCGACCTGGTCAACCTGCCCGCCTGACTGGCCCCGCCAGCTTCCTGCGTGATTGCGGACGATTCGGTGTGCTATTGCGTTCCTTATCGTTCGCGATTACGTCGACGCTGGTCTGGTCAGGTGTAGTAGCGGACCACGCTCTGGGCCACGCAGCACGGCTTGTCGCCACCCTCGCGTTCGATGGTGACCTCGTTGACGATCTGGGCGCCGCCGGCGATGTGCTCGACCTGCAGGACTTTCACCCCGGCGCGGACCCGGCTGTCCACCGGCACCGGGGCGGGGAAGCGCACCCGGTTGAGGCCGTAGTTCACACCCATCCGTACGCCGTCGACGCGCACGACCTGCACCACCAGCATGGGCAGCAACGACAGCGTGAGGTAGCCGTGCGCGATGGTGGTGCCAAAGGGCCCCTTGGCCGCGGCTTGCGGATCGATGTGGATCCACTGGTGATCTCCGGTGGCATCGGCGAAGTCGTTGATCTGCTTCTGCGTCACCGTGTGCCAGTCGCTGCAGCCGAGGTGCTCGCCGGTGGCTGCGTGCAGTGCGTCCAGAGACTCGAAGACCCTCACGTCAGTCCTTCCCCGTCGGTGCTGACAGTGTAGATTTTCGACTCCGAGGGTCAACAGCACCGCACAGGTGGTTCGCGCTTCGCCGGTCGGGTGTGGGGTGCGGCGGCTAGCGTGAAGCCGTGACTACCGCAATCGCCTGGTTGGGCCTCGGACACATGGGCGCTCTGATGGCGCGCCGGATGTTGGATCAGGGACATCAGCTGACCGTCTGGAACCGTACGCCCCAGCGCACCGAACCCTTCGCCGAGGCGGGTGCCCGGGTGGCCCGATCCCCGTCCGCCGCGGTCGCCGACGCGGACATCGTGGTCACCATGCTGGCCGACTTCGCCGCCGTCGAGAGTGTCCTGTTCGGCGACAACGGCGTACTCGCGGGATTGCGCCCCGGTGCCGTACTCGTGCAGATGTCCACCATCAGCCCGGCCGAGATTCGATCCGTGGCCGGTCGGATGCCCGCGGGCGCCGAACTGGTGGACTCGCCGGTGGTGGGCAGCACGCCGGCCGCCAGGTCGGGCTCACTGGTCATCCTCACCGGCGGTCCCGCGGCCACCCTCGCTCGGGTGGAACCCCTGCTCGCGCCACTCGGCACGATCCGCCGGTGTGGCGACATCGGCGCCGGATCGTCGCTGAAGCTGGTGGTCAACACCGGCCTGCTGGTCGCGGTAGCCGCGGTGGGCGAGGCGATGACGCTGGCCGACAAGGTCGGCGTCTCCCGCGAGGTGGCCCTGGAGGCGATGAAGGCCGGTGCGCTCAATGGTGTGGTCTCCCGGGTCACCGGTGCGGCCCAATTCGCCGTACGGCTGGCGGCGAAGGACCTTCGACTGGCCATGACCAGTTCCGGGGTACCTCTGCCGATGACCGCCATCGCCGCCGCCCGCCTGACCGAAGCCATGGCCGCCGGCAAGGGCGACGAAGACATCGCCGTACTCGCCTGACGCCCGCTCGCCACCGATACCCGCGCCCCGTTGTCCCGAGATCACGGGCGATCGCTGCACCTCTGACTGCACCAATCACCCGCGATCGCGGGAGCGGTTGCGGGGGAGTTCGCGTAACTCGGCGACCACGCCGGTGACGAGGGTGGGGACTATCGCCGGACTGGCCCTAGTATTGTGTTAAGAGTCCTAACAGTAAAGAATGGGCCGGGTGAGAGCGCGCACCTGGATAGGGGCATCGGCGGTCTTGGCCGTCGTCGCGGGTGGACTGATCTGGAAGTTGGGTATGGCAGACATGCGCAATGGCGTCGCGGGGGAGATCGGGCTTGGCGATGTGATCCCGGCACCCGCGCGGGTGGAGCCGGCCGAAGGCGTCCGGTTCGCGGTCACGGCGGACTCGGTGATCCGGACCGGCGGCGATCAGGCTGCCGCTGTGGGGGAGTACCTGGCCGAGGCGTTGCGGGACAGGACCGGCTATCCGCTGCCGATCGATGCCTCGGACGCAGGGGAGAAGGATGGCACGATCAGCCTGCTGCTGACCGATGCACCGGCCGACCTCGGAGCCGAGGGCTATCGCCTCGACATCACGGCGAACTCGGTGGTGTTGCGGGCCGGTTCCGCGGCCGGCCTGTTCTGGGGTACCCAGACCCTGCGGCAACTGCTACCGGCCCGCGCCGCCACAACTGTCCACAGTGGTGGGTCGGCCGCGCCGGATCCGTGGACTATCCCAGGTGGACGGATCGTGGACCAGCCGCGATTCGCCTACCGGGGGGTGATGCTGGACGTGGCCCGGCATTTCTTCGGCGTGGCCGACGTCAAGCGGGTCATCGACCTGGCCGCGATGCACAAGCTCAACCGACTGCACCTGCACCTCACCGATGACCAGGGATGGCGGCTGGCCATCGATTCCTGGCCGCGCCTGGCCAGCTACGGCGGCGGCGGCGAGGTGGGCACCGGGCCGGGCGGCTACTACACCAAGGACGAATACCGGGAGATCGTGCGGTACGCGCAATCGCGGTTCATCACGGTGGTGCCCGAAGTCGACCTTCCTGGACACACCAATGCGGCGCTCGCCAGCTATCCGGAGCTGAACTGCGACGACAAGGCACCGCCCCGCTACACCGGCATCGAGGTGGGTTTCAGCGCGCTGTGCGCGGAGCGGGAGCTGACGTACACGTTCCTCGACGACGTGTTCGGCGAGATCGCGGAGTTGACCCCGGGGCAGTATCTGCACCTTGGCGGCGATGAGGCGCAGACGCTGTCCGCGGACGACTACGCCACCATCGTCAACCGGGCGCAGGAGATCGTCAGCGCCCACGGCAAGACGCCCATAGGCTGGCATGAGGTGGCCGGCGCGAAGCTGCAACCGGACACGGTGCTGCAGTTCTGGGGCGTGTCGGAACAGGCGCCCGAGGTGGTCGCCGCCGCGGCCGCGGGCAACCGCATCATCATGTCGCCGGCGAACTATGCGTATCTGGACCAGAAGTACAACACCGGCAGCCCGTTGGGCCTGTCCTGGGCCGGCTACATCAGCGTCAAGGATTCCTACGATTGGGATCCAGTCGGCCTGCTCGGACTGGACGCCTCGGCGGTCCTCGGTGTCGAGAGTCCGTTGTGGACAGAAACCGTCCGGACGGTGAAGGACATCGAGTTCCTGGCCTTCCCCAGACTGGCGGCGACGGCGGAGCACGGCTGGTCGCCCGCGCATCGGCACGACTGGTCGGACTTCCAGGCCCGGCTGGCCATCCTCGGTGAGCAGTGGCGGGCCATGGACATCGCCTTCTACCGCTCGGAGGAGATCGACTGGTACACCGAGGGCTGACCGTTGAGTGCATAAAGAGAGGGCGGCGGACGCAGTGCGCCCGCCGCCCCGCTGAAACTCAGGTCACATGACCTTGCTCAGGTCGAAGACGTCGCTGGCAGCCGGTGCCTTGATCTCGGCGACATTCTTGTAGGTGAAGTCCAGGGCGTTGCCGTCCGCGTCAACGATCTGCAGCGGCAACGGCTCGCCCTCCGTCGCGACGTAGATGATCGACTTGTCCTCGGCGATCAGGCCAATTGCCGGCACGCCGCCAATCGTCTTCGCCTCACCCTTCGTGACCTTGCCTTCGGGCTTGAGCATGGCGTCAGTGCTCGCGATGGTCTTGAAGCTCTCGAACTCCTCCTTGCTGCCGTCCAACTTCACCCACTTGCCCTTGAGCAGGCTCATCGCCGCCGCGTCCTGGCCGAGGCCGCCCCAGAACGCGTCGGGAGCCTTCATGTACAGGTCGTTGCCGATCAGGACGATGTCGATGGTGAAACCGGCCGTCTGGACATTTCCAGCCACGTTGCCGTCGCCGAAGGCCAAGTCCATGGCCATCTTCTCGCCGTCTTCGACGCCTGTGCCCTTGACGGCGAAGGACTTCTGGGCCTTCAGCGTGGTCTGAGCCTTGGCCCTGATCTCTTCAGCGGTGAGCTTGTCCAGTCCATTGCCCGCCGGTGTCGTGACCGCCGGTGAGGTCGGCGTGTTGCTGGGCTTCTGTGTGGCGCAGCCTCCCAGCAGGGCCAGACTGGCGACGAGCGGGATGACTGCGAGTCTTGCGCGCATGCGCGATTACTCCTCTTGATGGGTTTCCGGGACGCCCATTGTGGCCGGCGGTGTCAAAGTGGCGCGCGTTGACGGTGCCATCCTGGCCAGACCGATGGGCAGTTGTGACCATGTGCGTGACCTGCGCCACGAAACCGATCTGGTCGGCCGGGCGGGCCGAATTCTTGCTTACATAGCGATGTCCGCATATATTCGATGGCGATGGAGACACAGCACAAGCACGGGCATGCCCACGGGCCCGGCTACGGACCGGACACCAACCGTCGGTGGCTGCTCAGCGCCCTGGTGCTGATCGTGTTGTTCATGGCAGGCGAGGTGGTGGTCGGCGTATGGATCAACTCGCTGGCGTTGCTCTCCGACGCCGCGCACATGCTCACCGACGCGGCGGCGCTGGCGCTAGCCCTGGTCGCGTTGCGGTTGGCCAGGCGACCAGCCAGCGGGGGTTTCACCTACGGGCTGCGTCGAGCCGAGATCTTGTCCGCACAGGCCAACGGGATCAGCCTGCTGCTGCTGGCCGCCTGGCTCGGCTATGAGGCGGTGCGCCGGCTGCTGGACCCGCAGCCGGTTTCCGGCCTGCCGGTCCTGCTGACGGCACTGGCTGGGGTGGCAGTCAATCTGGTGGCCACCTGGTTGGTCGGCCGGGCCGACCGGCGCAGCCTCAACATCGAAGGCGCCTTCCAGCACATCCTGACGGACCTGGCCGCGTTCGTCGCCACCGCCGTCGCCGGTCTGATCATCCTGCTGACCGGCTTCCACCAGGCCGACCCGATCGCGTCGCTCGTCGTCGTCGCCCTGATGATCAAGGCCGGCGTGCGGCTGGTCCGCGACAGTGGTCGGGTGCTGCTCGAGGCCGCCCCGGCCGGCATCGCACCGGATGCGGTCGGCCGTGAACTGGCCGCGTGCGACGGGGTCATCGACGTACACGACCTGCACGTCTGGGAGATCACTTCAGGGGCGCCGGCGCTGTCGGCCCACGTGATCGTGCAGCCGGCACAGGACTGCCACCAACTGCGGCTACGCCTCGAAGGCCTGCTTCGGGAACGCTACGCGCTGACTCACACCACCCTGCAGGTCGATCACGCCCCGCCCACCGTGCACACCATCAGCCGCGCCGGGGCCACCTGAGACGTCGATGGTCAGTTCTCGCCGTTTCCGGCCGGCCGGCGGGCCAGGACGTCGTGGGCGGCGTCGTAGGCGATCGCTGCGATGGCGTCCGGCGGACTGGGGTTCGTGGCCGGGTCGTCGTCCTCGATCAACGCGGTCGCCTTGGCTGCCCGGCGGCGTAGCAGCAGGGTGGTCACCAGGCCGAACACGACGGCGGCCACCAGTGCGATCCAGGAGAAGCCCTTGAGGTACTTCTCGGCCGCCTGGCCGACGTGGTAGATCGCGAATGTGGTGCCGCCCGCCCAGATGATGCCACCGGCCGCGTTGGCCAGCAGGAACTTGCGATAGGGCACATGCAGTGCCCCGGCGAGCGGGCCGGCCAGGATCCGCAGCAGTGCCACGAACCGTCCGAAGAAGACGGCCCAGACACCCCACCGGGCGAAGACCTGCTCCGCCCTGGCCAGATGAGATGGTCCGAAATGCTTGGGAAACCGGCGGCCGAGGCGTTCCAGCAGCGGCCGGCCCCCGCGGCGGCCGATGGTGTAGCCGATCGAGTCGCCGATGATCGCCCCGACCGAGGCGGCGATGGCCACACCCCAGGGGCTGATCACCCCGGTGGCGGACAACAGGGAGGCGCTGACCAGGGCGATTTCCCCTGGCAACGGGATGCCGATGCTTTCGGTGAGGATGATCGACCCGACCAGCAGGTAGATCACCATGGGCGGCAGGTTGCCCAACCACTCATCGATGCCCAGCACCCGAACTCCCTCGTTCGCCCTACAAACCGAACTTCCGCGTTGGCCCGGGACGCGCCCCCGATACAACTCGGGAGGTGCCCCGGACCGGCGCGGAAGCGTGGGGGGGGTTATGCGGTATTTACTGAGGAACTGGTCAGGCGGCGGCTTCGAAGACGCCGGCCTCGAGCAGGCGCTTCTCGGCGATATCCCAGCCGTGGGTCGGGAACGCGGTCGCCAGCGCGGTGAACTCGGCCCGGATCTTCGTGCCGTGCCCAGCGGCGGTCAGCACCCGGATCTCCTCGGTGAACGCGTCCGAGTCCGTACGGAGGTGGGCGGTCTTGCCGTTGGTCAGGTTGCGTACGTAGACGTGCTTGCCGCCGTTGAGGGGAATGATGTACTTGAACTCGCCGAGCACGCTGAGGGCGCCGCCAGTGGACTGGCCGGCGCGAACGGATGCGCGCGCGGTCTTTGAGGTGTTGCTCGCCACGCGATTGACTCCCTTGTCGCCACGTCCACCGATGCCAGTGGACTCTCTGCCTGTTTGTGGTGGTCCTCACCGGATGCCGGACCAACGGAACTGTTGGCTTCGAGTGCGGGAGAGGTCCTGCCGACACACGACCGGCCCATCAAGCCTAACCGACCGGCGCCCGAACCGCCTTGCGGGAGGTGGCGCGGCACACCCGCTACAGGGCATCATGTGACCCGTTGGCGTGAGCGGGGCGACCCGTTGGGCGCATCTTTTTCGTAGACCGCAACGTTAGGTCGTTGAACAACCCAAAAAGTACATGGACGTGCATCGACAGCGCGAGGCCGTTGGGGAAGACGAACCTCGTCTGTGGAGGTAAAGGTCCATGCCTACCCGTGGTGTCGTATATGTGCACTCGGTCCCGCTCGCCGTGGTTCCCCACGTCGAGTGGGCGATCGCGCGCGTGCTCGGATCGCCGGTACGCCTGGCCTGGTCGCCACAGCCAGCCGACCCCACCACCCGGCGGGCGGAATGCTCCTGGACCGGCAAGCCGGGCACCGGTGCCGAATTCGCCGCCGCCCTGCGGGGCTGGCCGATGCTGCGCTTCGAGGTGACCGAGGAGCCGAGTCCCGGGTACGACGGTGAGCGCTTCATGCACGTGCCGGGGCGGGGTGTGTTCCGGGCCACCGTCGGGGTGAGCGGTGAGCTGATGGTTACCGAGGGCCAGATTCACGCTGCCCTGGCAGGTGCCAGTGGGGCCGAATCGATCGCGCACAGCCTCAACCGGCTGCTGGGCACCGCGTGGGACGCCGAGTTGGAGCCTTACCGACACGCCGGGGATGGCGCTCCGGCGACCTGGTTGACTCAGGTCAGCTAGCCGGGAGGGTAGGAAATCGGGCAAATGTATGTGAGGGTGGAACCGTGCTCGGTGCCCCCCGCCGGCAATCTGCCCTGGTCACGGCCTCTGCGACTGTCGCAGCCGCACTCGTGGTCGCCATGGCGGCACTCGCCGGTTGCGCCGCGGTGGGAACGGTGAACCTCAACCGCCCGCTGTGGTCCCCTGGCGCCCCGATGCCGACCTCGTCCGGTCCGGCGTCGCAGGCCGCCGCCATTGTGGCGAATCTCAATGATATCGACCTGGTCGGCCAGGTGCTGATGCCGTCGGTGAACCTGTCCGACCCGGTGACCGTGCCGGCCGACCTGGTCCGCAGGTATCACCTGGGGGGCCTCATCGTGATGGGTGACGTTCGCAACACCGCGGCCGGCGGCACCGCGACCCAGGTCAGAGCCCTCACCGACGCGGTGCGGGCGGCCAGCGGGGGCATCGGCGGGCCTGTCGCCGATCCGTTGATCGCGACCGACCAGGAGTACGGCTGGGTGACCCGGATCAAATCCGGCGTGGTCCAACTGCCGAGCGCGATGGCGCTGGGCGCGGCTGGCCGGCCGGAGTTGACCGAGGCCGCCTGGCGAGGCGCCGGTACGGAACTCGCCGCGGTCGGCATCAACATCGACCTCGCCCCGGACGCCGACGTGATCGGCTCGCGGAACAACCTGGTCATCGGTTCACGCTCGTTCGGCTCCGACCCGACCGCGGTATCGGCCCAGGTCGGCGCGGCGGTCCGGGGGCTGCAGTCGGCCGGCCTGGCCGCGGCGGTGAAGCACTTTCCCGGGCACGGTCACACCGACACCAACAGCCACGAGGCGTTGCCGGTACTGGGCCAGAGCCGATCGGCTCTCGACAGCGCTGACCTGCCGCCGTTCCAGGCTGCCATCGATGCCGGAGCCATGCTGGTGATGTCCGGCCACCTGGACGTGCGGTCGATCGACCCGGGCACGCCGGCCAGCTTCTCCCACAAGGTTCTCGTCGACCTGCTGCGAGCGCGGATGAACTTCGCCGGTGTGGTGGTCACCGACGCACTGAACATGCAGCCGGCCCTCGACCAGGGCACCCCCGGCCAGGTCGCGGTGAAGGCTCTGCTGGCCGGCAACGACCTGCTGCTCATGTCGCCGGACCTGGAGGCCGCGCAACAGGGCCTTCTGGACGCCCTGCGCACCGGGGCGTTGCCGCGCCAGCGCCTGGTCGAGGCGGCCACCCGGGTGATGACGCTGCGGCTGCGGTTGACCAACGCGCCCCGGTCCACGGTGGACGCCGCGGCCAACCGTGACGCCGCGCTGAAGGCCGCCGCGGCGGCGGTCACGGTGCTACAGGGAGCGTGCGCCGGCCCGCTGGTCAGCGCAACCGTCACCGTCACCGCCTCGGACGGCCGGGACCAGCAGGCACGGTGGCTGAGCGACGCGTTGGCGGCCCAGGGCGTGACGGTCGCCGCGGGCGGTACGCAGGTCGTCCACCTGGTCGGGTACGGCGACGGCGTCGAGGACCTGTCGCCGCGGGCCGCCGTCACGGTCGGCATGGATACCCCGTACCTGCTGGAATCGGCGACGTCGCCGGTCCGGCTGGCCACCTACTCGTCCACCCAGGTATCGATGGAGGCACTCGCCGCGGTCCTGGCCGGCCGCGCGCAGGCCACCGGGCGCTCACCGGTCGCACTCACCGGCCTGCCAGCGTCCGCCTGCGCGGGCTGACGCATACCCGATCGGCTGGTTCCCGCCACGGCTTCAGTTCCGGCTGATAACGTCGCACGATCTACGCGGACAACACGATCGAGCGGCGCCCCGGCCAGTCCAGCCGGGACGCGAACGGGGTGGCCGCGCACCGGACGGTGCTGGTGCGGTGGGGTCCACTCGCTTTCACCGTCGTGTTCGCCGCCGCCCTGCTGCTGCGGGCCGGCACCTCGCCGGCCGACCTGCTGTGCTATGCCGCCTACGCCTGCCTGGCCGTCATCGCTCCCGGCACGCTGGTGTACCGGTCGCTGCGCACTGCCCGGCACACCCTGGTCGAGGACCTGGCCATGGGAGCGGCGGTCGGCCTGGCACTGGAACTGGCCGCGTGGGCGCTGTTCTCCGCGCTGGACGTGCGCGGCCTGGTCTGGGCGTGGCCGGCCCTGGTGTTCGCACCGTACGCTCTCGTGCCGAGGCTGCGCCGGCATTGGTGGGTGCGCGACTACCGCCCGGTGCCGGTGGCCTGGTCATGGTCGCTCGCCAGCGTGGTGAGTTTCTGGACCGCGTATCTGGCCATCACGTTCCTGGATCGCAACCCGATCCTGCCCACTTCCGACGGCACCATGCAGTACCTCGCTCTGGCCTACCAGCTGTCGCTGGCCGGCGAAGCCAAGCATCACCTGCCGCCCGATCTGCCCCAGGTGGCCGGCGAGCCCCTCTACTACCACTGGTTCGCCTACGTACACATGGCGATGACCAGCATGGTCGGCTCCATCGACCTGCCCGTCGTGGCGCTGCGCCTTTGCATCCCGGCGTTGTGCGCGTTGGCCATCGTGCTCACCGCCACCGTGGCCTGGCGGATGAGTGGCCGCCCGTACGTGGGTGTGCTGGCCGCGGTGCTGTTCTTCACCATCGGCGAGTTCAACTTCACCCATCCGGTCACGATGCCGTTCGGCACCGAAGCCTCCTTTGTCATCTGGCACGGCATGTCGATGATCTACGGCTGGGTACTGCTGATCGCGTTGATCGCGCCGCTGGCCGACATCATCGGTCGCTACGGCATGCGCCCGCCCGAGGACCACACGGGTACGGGTACCAGCCGCATCCTGGTGACCCCGGCGATCGGCCCCGGCGCGTTCGGTGTGGCCGCGTTGCTGCTGTTCGCGTCCAGCGGGGCCAAGGCGAGTTGCCTGCCGGTGGTGGCGGTCGCCCTGGCGGTGACCGCGTTGGTCCTGGTCATCTCGCGTCGCCGGATACCCTGGCCGGTCGTCGCGATCGGTCTGCTCGCCGGTGCCGCGCAACTGTTCGCCACCGCCGTCCTCTACCGCTTCAACACCTACGGTGTGCAGTTGGGGCCGCTGCAGGGGCTGCGCTCGTACTGGGCCACCACGCCGCCCGGCGTGCCGCACGGTCTTCTCGTGGCCGGTGTCTGGTTCGCCTTCTGGTCCAACATGTTGTTGCGCACCGCCGGCATCCTGCCGTTGCTGTGGATGCGCCGGTTCCGGTGCAGCGCCGTGCAGTGGTTCCTGCTGGCCGGTGCGGTCGGCGGCCCGGGCCTGTACCTGCTGTTCGAGCAGCCCAGCGGTGGGAACCAGTACTTCACCCGGACCGGGTTCGCGTTCGGGGTCATGCTGTCCGCCTGGGGATACGTGCTGGTGTTCGACCGCGCCCGGATGTCCGCGCTGGCCAGCTTCCGTCTCGCCGCGGGCGCGCTGGCCTTCTCTATCGTGCTGGTCTGGGCGCAGCTGAAGTTCGCCGAACCGGCCCGCTACGACTCGTCGTACAGCTCGCTGTTGCCGATCTTCGGCTGGGCCGGGGCGTTGGCCGTGTTCGCGGCCGTGGCTGGGCTTGCCTGGTGGATCACCGGACGCTTCGTGCCCGGATTACGCCGTCGGGGTGGCGTTGTGCTGCTGACCGGCATCCTGGTGGCCGGCGCGCCAGGTCTGATCATGGACGAGTACAAGTCGCTGCAATCGCCCAACGGTGGGGCCTACACCAACATCGTGATGCCAAAGTCCAGAGTGGACGCTGCTCGGTGGGTTCGCGACCACAGTGCCGTCGACGATGCCGTCGCCACCAACGTGCACTGCCTCGGCTACTACGGCGACCTGTGCGACTCCCGGTCCTTTTGGCTCAGCGCCTATTCGGAGCGCAGCATCCTGGTCGAAGGCTGGGGCTTCGCGCCCCGTCAGGCGGTGCTCGGCCTGGCTCCGTTCTGGGATCCCGACAGGCTCACCCTCAACGACACCGCCTTCAACGCGCCGTCCGCCGAAACGCTGCGCCGCCTGCACGACGGGTACGGGGTGCGCTGGCTCGTCGTCGACCGCACCATCAGCAGCGAGTCGCCCGACCTGAGCTCCTTCGCCGACCTCCGGTACGACAACGGCCGGGTGGCCGTCTACGAACTCGGCTAGACCGCTAACCGCGGGTCCATTGTGGTGGATCAGGGCTGCGCGGGTAGCGGGTCGGTCATGCGCATCATCCAGTGGCTGGACGGGATGCGGGTGGTGGTGTTGAGGACCTCGCCGCCCACATCCTTGAAGAACTCGTGGGCCAGCGCGGTGAAGCCCTCCGGCTCGCGCACGTACTCGCCCCGGTCGTTGGCCGACATCCAGCGCGAGATCCGGCCCTGGGTCGGTTCGAAGCAGGTGTCCACCGAGATGACCCTGCCGCCGGGGGCGAGGATTCGCCCGGCCAGGCTGAGCAGGTGGCGGGACTGGTCATCGGAGAGGTGATGCAGCAGCCCGAGCAGCATGATCGCGTCGACGGGCGGGATCTGGGCGAGGTGATCCTCGGTGAAGATCTCCTGGCGGAACTCGGCGCGGTGACCCCAGCGCCGGGTGGCGTACTGGATGTAGCGCTCGGAGGTGTCGAATCCGTGGTAGTGGATGCCCTCGGGTAGGCGCTCGAAGTAGTATGCGGGACCGCAACCGATGTCGAGGACGCGCTCGCCGGGCTGGAGGGCCAGATCCTCCAGGCACCGGTAACGTAGCCGGTCCGCGCCAACGCCCCGCTGGAGCGCCACGTAGACCTTCTCGTGCCCCAGCAGACCCTTGATCTTTGCCAACATCGCCGATCGCCTCGCTCCTGAACCGCCGCTGTGCGCTCCTTGTGTGACAGCGGTGACTGCCGGACTCTAACACCAGCCGCCGCGGGGGCCGCCGCTGTCTGTCGAGCCGGGATCCCGCGGACCAGCTGGCCCCGGCCACGCCCCGGGAGCGTGTGAAAGCGATGGGAACGGCGAGAACTCAGAGCGGGATGTTGCCGTGCGCGCCTCGGGCGGCGGGTGCGGCGGCGAGCGCTTCGGCGATCCGCCGGCGGGTTTGCACCGGGGTGATCACGTCGTCCACGACGCCGATCTCCAGGGCGCGGTTGACGCCGCCGGCCTGTTCCATCTGTTCAGCCACGAGTTGCACGCGTAGGTCCTCGCGCTTCTCCGACGCGACCGCGGCGAGCTTCTTGCGGTGCAGGATGTTCACTGCGGCGCTGGCCCCCATGACCGCGATCTCGGCGGTGGGCCAGGCGAACACCGCGGTGGCACCGAGGGAGCGGGAGTTCATCGCGATGTACGCACCGCCGTATGCCTTGCGGGTGACCAGGGTGACCCGGGGTACCACCGCCTCGGCGAAGGCATGCAGCAGCTTCGCGCCGCGGCGCACCACGCCTTCCCATTCCTGACCGAGGCCGGGCAGATATCCGGGCACGTCGACCAGTACGACCAGCGGTACGCCGAGTGAGTCGCACATCCGGACGAATCTGGCCGCCTTCTCCGCGGACGAGGCGTCCAGGCAGCCGCCGAGGCGCAGCGGGTTGTTAGCGATGACTCCGATGGTCCGGCCGGCGAAGCGGCCGAGGGTGGTCACCACGTTGGGTGCCCACTTGGCGTGCAGTTCCACGCCTGGCTCGTCCAGGAAGGCCGTCACCACCGGCTTCACGTCGTACGCCCGGTTCGCCTCCGCGGGCATGAGCGCGGCGAGGTCCCGTCCCTGGCCCGATTCGTCCACTGTGTCCGCAGGGGTGATGCGGCCCTGTCGGCCGAGTAACGAGGCGAGCCTGCGCGCGGTTTCGATCGCGCCGGCCTCGTCCTTGGTGGTCACGTGCACCACGCCGGAGCGGCGGCCGTGCGGTTCCGGGCCGCCGAGTCGCGCCATGTCCACCTGCTCGCCGGTGACGCTGCGGACAACTTCCGGGCCGGTGACGAAGATCCGGCCCGAGTCGCTCATGATCACGATGTCGGTGAGCGCCGGCCCGTACGCGGCGCCACCGGCGGCCGGGCCGAGCACCACAGAGATCTGCGGTACCCGGCCCGAAGCCCGCACCATGGCGGCGAAGACCTGACCGACCGCGTCGAGCGCGACGACACCTTCGGCCAGGCGGGCACCACCGGAGTGCCACAGGCCGATAACCGGAACCCGTTCGCGGACCGCGACGTCGATCGCCTCCACGATGTGCTGACACCCTTCGGTGCCCATCGCCCCACCCATCCGGGTCGCGTCGGTGGCGAAGGCGACGACCGCGGTGCCGTCGATCTGTCCCCGGGCACTCATCACGCCCGACTCGTCCGGTCCGGCGATGGTGCGCACCGAACCACGGTCGAACAGCGCGCGCAGGCGGATCTGCGGATCTCGGAGGTCGACCCTCGCCTCGTCGGCGATGTCAGATGTGATGGTCACGGGTTCCTCCGGGCACCTCAGGTGTTTCGTACGAACACGAGGGCCACGTTGTGGCCGCCGAAGCCGAACGAGTTGTTCAGCGCGGCCGGGATGTCGAGGTGCCGCGGCTTGTTCACCACGACGTCGAGCAGCCCGTCCTCGGGGTCGTCCAGGTTGATCGTCGGCGGCACCACGCTGTCGCGGATGGCCAGGATGGTCGCGATCGATTCCAGTGCGCCGGCCGCACCGAGCAGGTGGCCGGTCATCGACTTGGTCGCCGTCAGCACCGGATGCTCGCCGATCGCCTTACGCAGTCCGGCGATCTCGGCCATGTCGCCGGTCGGCGTCGAGGTGGCGTGCGCGTTGACGTGCACGATGTCGGCGCCGGTGAGCCCGGCGTCGGCGAGTGCCTTGCCCACCGCGCGGATGAAGCCGGCCCCTTGCGGGTGCGGTTGGACGATGTCGTAGCCGTCGGAGGTGATGCCCGAGCCGGCCAGCCGGGCGTACACCTTGGCCCCGCGCGCGGCCGCGTGGTCGGCTCGTTCGAGGACCAGGATGCCGGCGCCCTCGCCGAGGACGAAGCCGTCGCGGCCGCGGTCCCAGGGGCGAGACGCCTTCTCCGGCTCGTCGTTGCGGGTCGACATGGCACGCATGGCGGCGAAGCCGGCGATGGGCAACTGGTGGATGACCGCCTCGGTGCCACCGGCCACCACCACGTCGGCCCGCCCGGACCGGATGATGTCAAGCCCCAACGCGATCGCCTCGGCTCCGGTGGCACAGGCACTGGCCACCGAGTGCACGCCGGCCTGAGCCCCGAGTTCCAGTCCCACGAAGGCGGCTGGACCATTGGGCATCAGCATCGGCACGGTGTGCGGGGAGACCCGGCGGGCGCCGCTGGCCTCCAGGATGTCGTCCTGGTTGAGCAGGGTGATGGCTCCGCCGATGCCGGAGCCGAGGCTGACCGCGAGCCGCTCCGGGTCCAGCCCGGAGTCGGCCAGGCCCGAATCGGCCCAGGCCTGCGCGGCCGCGACCAGGGCGACCGCTTCGGACCGGTCCAACCGGCGCAACCTGACCCGGTCGAGCACTTCGGCGGGATCGACCGCCAGTTGAGCCGCGATCCGCACCGGAAGTTGGGCAGCCCACTCCTGGGTGAGGGCGGACACGCCGGACTTGCCGTCGAGCATGGCGTCCCAGGTGGACGCGACGTCCCCGCCGAGCGGAGTCGTCGCGCCGAGACCGGTGACCACCACGTCAGGTCGGTTCATGAGAAACCCTTTCCTTGCGGCGGTGCCGCTGCAGTTCGGAAAGTGTCGGGTGCGGGAATCGTCAGGAGTTCTTGGAGATGAACGAGACGGCGTCGCCCACGGTCTTGAGGTTCTGCACCTCGTCGTCCGGGATCTTCACGCCGAACTTCTCCTCGGCGGCCACGACAACCTCGACCATGGAGAGCGAGTCGACATCGAGGTCCTCGGTGAAGGACTTCTCCTCGGCGACGTCGGCCGGGCTCACGCCGGCTACCTCCTCGAGGATCTCGGCGAGGCCTGCGGTGATCTCTTCGCGGCTGCTCATGTGTACAGATTCCCTTCTAGGGTTGCGGTTGGATCTTCAGCGGCGGCGGGTGGAGGCCGTCGCTACGGGCAGCGAACAACCTGCCCGGCGTAGGTGAGCCCACCACCGAAGCCGAAGAGCAGTACGGGCGCCCCGGAAGGCACCTCCCGCCGCTCGACGAGCTTCGACAGGGCCAGCGGAACACTCGCCGCGGACGTGTTGCCCGATTCGACGATGTCCTTGGCGACGACGGCGTTGGGCAGCTGTAGCCGCTTCGCGATGCCGTCGATGATGCGGGAGTTGGCCTGATGCGGCCACGAACGCGGCGATGTCGGACGGGGCCACGCCAGCCCGTTCGATGGCCTGCAGCGCGATCGGCGCGAGTGCGGTGGTGGCCCAGCGGAACACCGCCTGGCCTTCCTGCTGGATGTACGGGCGCCAGCCTTCGATGCGTACCGCGTCGCCCTTGTCGGGCGCGGAGCCCCAGATGACCGGGCCGATCCCGGTGGGCTCGCCCTCGGCGGCCGCGGTCACCACCGCGGCACCGGCGCCGTCACCGAAGATGATGGCGGTCGACCGATCGGTCCAGTCGACCACATCGGACAGTTTCTCCGCGCCGACGACGATGGCGTTGCGGGACGCGCCAGCGGCAATCGCATGGTCCACAGTGGCCAGTGCGTAGGAGAACCCGGAGCAGGCGGTGTTGAGGTCGTACGCGCCCGGCGCGGTGATGCCGAGCTTGCTGGCCACCCGGGTGGCCACGTTCGGGCACCGGTCCACAGAGGAGCAGGTGGCCACGACGACCAGGTCGATGTCGGCCGCGGTCAGCCCGGAGCCGGCGAGCGCCTTCGCGGCGGCCGCGGCGGCCATGTCGGCCACGGTCTCCTCGCCGGCGGCGATGCGCCGGGTCTCGATGCCGACGCGGTCGCGAATCCATTCGTCGTTGGTGTCGACCATCTGGGCGAGGTCGTCGTTGGTCAGCACACGGGACGGTTGATAGTGGCCAAGGCTGAGGATCCGGGAGCCGGTCACGAGTTCGAGCCTCCGATGCGGGCTAGGGGTTGGCCCGGACCGACCGGGTCATCATGGCTGGCCAGCCATTCGATCAGCTGGCCGGAGTCGTGCGCGGTCACCTCGGCGTTGCCCTGCCGGGTGACGATGTGACCGATGACCTGACCGGCTCGTACCGGCGTGCCCTCGGTGATCTCGGGGAGCGGCTGGAAGGTGCCGGCCACGGTGGCCACGGCCAGCGTGAAGGCCATCGTGGGCTCGTGGCTGGGCGCGATGGCGTGCCGCGAGATGAGATCCTTGGCCGCCGTGATGTCGTCCGGTGTGTTCAGGGTGACGATCTCGGTGCCCTTGAGGTCACGCTTGGCCAGCCCGGCCAGGGTGCCGGCCGGTGCCAGTTCGATGATGCCGGTCACGCCGAGGTCGGCGAGCGTGCGCATGCACAGGTCCCAGCGCACCGGCGCGGTGACCTGGGCAACCAACCGGCTGAGCATCGTCGCGCCATCACCGACGCTGGCACCGTCCGCATTGGACAGCAGGATTCGGTTCGGGTTGGCCGGCGTGATGCCGCCGGCAACGGCACCGAGCGCCTTCTCGGCCGGGGCCATGAACGGAGTGTGGAATGCCCCGGCCACCGGTAGCGCGATCACGCGCGACCTGGCCGGCGGCGCGGCCGCGAACGTGGCCAGCCCGGCCAGCGCGCCGGCGGCCACGACCTGGCCGGCTCCGTTGCGGTTGGCCGGGTACAGGCCGGCACCGGCGATGGCGGCGATGACCTCGTCCGGGTCGCCGCCGAGGACCGCGCTCATGCCGGTCGGCTCGAGCGCGCAGGCGGCGGCCATCTCCCGGCCCCGCACCGCGGCCAGGGTGATGGCGGCCTCAGGCGTGAGTACACCGGCGAGCGCCGCGGCGCCGACCTCGCCCACACTGTGGCCGGCCACCACGCCGACGTCGTCGAGCGGTAGTTGTTCGGCCGCCAGCAGCGCCGCGGCAACGAGCAGGGGTTGGGTCTTCGCGGTGTCCCGGATCTCGTCCGCGTCGGCGGCGGTGCCGAGCCGGATCAGATCGACGCCCGCGAGCACGGACCACCAGGTCAACCGGGCGGGCACACCGTCCAGGTCGAGCCAAGGGGTGAGGAAGCCGGGTTTCTGAGAGCCTTGCCCCGGAGCGAGAACTGCGAGCACGTCATCACTGTCGCGGATATCAGCCGTCACTTCTGTGTTGGCACCGACCAAACCCTCCGATGAATGTTGTTGGGTTCCCACAATAGCCAGGCTGAAGGGAGCGGTCGCTCTTGTGTCGGCGGTGACGATCGCCACGCTGTCTTCGCAGCTCAGGGCTGGTGTGGAGCGGTGAAGCCAGGATCGAGGCGACCAATGGTGAGAGCGATCCGCAAGGTGTACGCATCCCGAGGCGTGAGTGGCGACAGGCCAGTGACCTCGCCCACACGGCGCAGGCGATAGCGCACCGTATTGGGATGTACGTACAGGGAACGGGCAGCACTCTCGAGGACGTTGCCGGCGGTGAAGAAGCCGTCCAGGGTTTCCAGCAGTTCGCCACCGGCCCGGGTGAGCGCGCCGAAGATCTCCTGCCGCAGGATCCGGCGTGCTTCGGCATCTCCGGCGAGGGCCCGTTCCGCGAGCAGGTCCGCGGCGGCCACCGGGCGGGGAGCGGCAGGCCAGGCTGGCGCGGCCCGATAGCCGGCCAGTGCCGCCCGGGCGGATTCGGCCGCGTCTTCCAGGGACGGCACGGTGGGACCGACCACCACCGGTCCTTCGCCGAAGCCGGCCAGCACCTTCTCGGTCGCGGCGAGCGGATCCGCGGCACCGCTGATCACCAGGACGAGACGGCTGCCGTGCACTCCACCGAGCACGTCCGCGCCCAGGCGGCGGGCCAGGCGGTGCACGGTGTGCAGGATGGCCGAGGCCTCGCCGCCGGGCGAGCGGCCGACTGCCACCGCGATGGTCGCCCGGTCGTCCCAGCCGAGCGCCGCGGCCCGGCTGGCCAGTTCGTCGGGGGCGTCACCGCGCAGCAGCGCGTCGACCAGCAACGCCTGTAGCCGGGCGTCCCAGGTGCCTCTGGTCTCGGCCGCGCGGGCGTAGACGCGGGCCGCGCTGAAGGCGACCTCGCGGGAGAACCGCAGCACCGCGTCGGCCACCTTCTGGCTCTCCCCGGGCGCGGCCAGCAGGGGCACTTGCTCCTCGACCACGTCGATGCAGACCTTGATCAACTGGACGGTCTGGGTGAGGCTGATGGTACGGGCGAGGGTGCGCGGCGCGGCCTCGAAGATCTCGTCGGAGAGTTCGAGCGAGCCGGGGTCACCGTCCCTGCGCAGCCACACGACGAACGACCGCACACCCGCCTGGGCCACCAGCATCACCGAGGAGCGCTGGTCGGCGGGCAGGGTGCGAAACCACGGCAGCACCTCGTCCATCCGGGCCACGCTGGTGGTCGCCAGGGCGCCGGCGGCACGCTCGATCGCCCGTACGCTCGCGTCGGTGCTGCCGTCGGCGTGGTCTTTGCCGGTCATCTGGCGGTCTTGTCGCAGCCTATGACGGCACTCCCGCGGTGGCGTCCGGGCGCACCCCGTCCCGGATGATCCGCAGGCTGCTGAGCAGGCCGTCGAGCTGGCTTTCGGTGAGCGGGCCGGTCAGCCATTGTTCGATCAGGGCCAGGTGTCCCGGCAGGACCGCGTCGAGGCGGGTCCGGCCGGCCTTGGTGATGTGCGCGAACAGGCCGCGCCGGTCGGTCGGGCAGGCGCGCCGCTCGACCAGGTTGTCGCGTTCGAGCCGGTCCACCACCCGGGTGATGCCGCTCGTGGTGAGCTGGGTCTGGGTAGCCAGGTCACTCATCCGCAGCGCCCCGCCGGGGGTTCGGGCGAGCCGGAGCAGCACCTCGAACTCGGCCTGCGTCAGGTCGTGCTCGACGTACTGCGCGGTGAAGCGGGCGTTGAGCCCGGCGACGGCTTCGGCCAGCAAGCCCATCGCGGTGATGCGGGGGTCGTCGTAAGGGGTGGCATGGGTGTGAGGCGTCACAGAACCATGATAGCCATACTTGACACCGGGATTATTGACGCTGAGTATTGTTGTTGCTTCAAGTACCTAGCGTGCCCGAACCAGATCAGGGAGTACCTCGCCATGACAGCAGCATCCGAAGCCCGGCCGTTCGAGGGTTTAACCGTCCCGGCGCCCGGAACCTTCTCGCTCGACCCGGCCCACACCACCGTCGGATTTGTCGCCCGCCACCTCGTCGTCAGCAAGGTCCGCGGGTCGTTTACGGAGGTCAGCGGCAAGATCCAGGTCGCCGAGAACCCGCTCGACTCCACCGTCGAGGTCGTCATCGGTGCGGGCAGCATCACCACCGGCCAGCCGGACCGGGACAACCACCTGCGCAGCGCGGACTTCCTGGAGCTCGAGAAGTACCCGAACCTCACCTACCGCAGCACCGGAGTCAAGAGCCACAAGGGCAACACCTTTGTCCTCGCCGGCGAACTCACCATCCGGGACACCACCCGTGAGGTGGATCTCGAGGTCGAGTACGACGGGACCATCGTCAGCCCGTACGGCAAGGAAGTGATCGCGTTCACCGCGAGCACCGAGTTCAACCGGGAAGACTGGGGCATCACCTGGAACGTGGCCGTAGAGGCCGGCGGCGTGATGGTCGGCAAGACGGTCAAGATCGAGATCACCGTCGAAGCCGTCCGCGACTGAGAACGCTGATCCTGGAGTCGCAGCCACCGCTGGCTGCGACTCCAAGACCGCGACTGCAAGGCCGCCGAAAGCGGTCAGGAGGACAGACGCTCCAATGCTGCGCCCAGGCGCTCGAGCGTGCGGTCGCGACCCAGTACCTCGAGGGACTCGAACAGGGGTAGGCCGACGGTCCGGCCGGTGACCGCCACCCGTACCGGCGCCTGGGCTTTGCCCAGCTTGAGGCCCAGGCCCGCACCCACCTGTTCGACCGCTTCCCGCAGCGGCGCCGCCTGCCACGGGTCGAGCGCCTCGAACGCGGTGAGCGTGGCGGCGAGCAACTCCGCGGCACCGCCGGTCATCGCCTTCTGCCAGGACGCCTCGTCGGACACCGGCTGCGGCAGGAAGAGGAAGTCCACATTCGGCACGATCTCGGCCAGCAGTGCGATCCGGGTCTGCGCCAGCTCCGCCACCGCCGCGAAGGCGGCCGGGTCGTAGTCCTCGGGCCGCCACGGCGTGTCCTCGGTCAGCCAGGGCTGGCAGGCGTTGATGAATTCCTCGACCGACATCGCCCGGATGTACTCGCCGTTGAAGGCGCGCAACTTCTTCTCGTCGAAGAAGGCCGGTGAGAGGTTGACGTCCTCGAGCCGGAACTCTTCTTCGATCACCGACCAGGGCACGATCTCCCGGTCGCCGCTGGGTGCCCAGCCGAGCAACATCAGATAGTTGCGCATCGCGTCGGCCAGGTAGCCCTCGTCCCGGTAGGCCTCCAGCGCCACCTTGTCGCGTCGCTTGGACAGCTTCTGCCGCTTCTCGTTCACCACCACCGGCACATGCGCCCAGATCGGCGGGGTGCGCTCGAGTGCCTCCCAGAGCAGCTGCTGCTTCGGTGTGTTGGGCAGGTGTTCCTCGGCCCGGATCACATGGGTGATCCCCATGGTGATGTCGTCCACGACATTGGCCAGCAGGAAGACCGCCGAGCCGTCCGAGCGGGCGATGACGAAGTCCTCGATCAGCTTGTTGTCGAAGGTCGGCTCACCTCGCAGCAGGTCGATCACCCGGGTCTCGCCCTCGTCCGGTGTGCGGAACCGCAGCGCGCGGTCCGGTCCTGGCCCGAGGCCGCGATCCCGGCAGAACCCGTCATAGCCCCGAAAGCCCGTACCGTTGCGGGCCTCCACCGCTGCCCGCGTGCAGTCGCAGTAGTACGCCCGGCCAGCCTGGTAGAGCTGAGTCGCGGCGGCGGTGTGCGCTTGCGCGTACGCGGATTGGAAGTACGGGCCCTCGTAGGAACCGCGCTGGATGCCGATCCAGTCCAGCGCGGACAGGATGCCCTCGGTCCATTCCGGCCGATTGCGGGAGGCGTCGGTGTCTTCGATGCGCAACACGAACACGCCGTCGTGCTGCTGGGCATAGAGCCAGTTCTGCAGAGCCGACCGGGCACCGCCGACGTGAAACAACCCGGTGGGAGAAGGTGCAAAACGTACGCGTACCGTCACGGCGTCCAGCGTAGGTGGCCCGGGTGCGCTCCGCGCAGTCAGCCCGTGTGGTCGACCAATCGCTCGCAGTGATGGGAAGGCAAGAGCAAATCTCTGAAATTGCCGTCGGATATGCGACTTATTGTCAGCTTGGACACTCGGGCCATCGCGTCATCACAAGGAGCGGATAATCTAGCGCTCAACTGTGCTTAACGATGTCGGGTATCGGCAGGTCACGGTCTCGTGCGAAACCAGGATGTTATGGGCAATCAGGTCCGGGGAGGGACAGGGCATGGGTCGACCGATTCGGAGTCCGGCGACGCCGCCGGACGTGGCGATTCGGCGTTGGCAGCTGATAGCCGCGGTTATCGGTGTCCTGACGTTGGGCGTTACCAGCGCATGCAGCGGCGGTGCGCGCTGGCAGAACGCCGGCAGCAAGGGTGAGGACGTAGGCTCGTCCCCCGAACCACCGGCCAGCCAGTTGACGCTCGCTCCGGCCAAGGACGCGAAGGACGTCTCACCAGTCGAACCCGTGACCGTGAGCATTTCCAACGGCACCCTGGACTTGGTGACCCTGACCAACCCGGAGGGCGTCGTCGTCAAGGGCGAGTTCGACGCGGCCAAGCAGAACTGGAAGAGCGCCGAGGAACTGGGCTACGCCAAGACCTACACGCTCACCGTGGCGGGCACCGGAGCGGACGGTAAGCGCCGGGAGGAGTCCAGCAGCTTCAGCACGATCAAGCCCGGTAACTACACGCTGCCCTACCTTCGGGCCAACGTCGGCACCCTGCTCGACGGCGGGACGTTCGGCGTCGGCCAGCCGGTCGTGGTCTGGTTCGACGAGCCGATCAAGGACAAGGCGGCGGCGGAGAAGACGCTGTCCGTCACCACCGAACCGGCGGTCACCGGTGCCTGGCGGTGGTTCGGCGACCGTGAGGTGCACTGGCGGCCCAAGGAATACTGGCCGGCCAACACGAAGGTCACGGTGACCGCCAAGGTCTACGGCAAGGACCTGGGCGGCGGGCTGTACGGGCAGGAGGACCGCAGCGCCACCTTCAAGATCGGCCGATCCCGGATCGCGATCGCCGACGCTGTCACCAAGCACATGAAAATCTACGTCGACGGTGCCCAGGTCACCAACATCGGCGGGCGGGACGTCACCGCCGGCATCCCGGTCAGCCTGGGCAAGGGCGGCACCGAGAAGGCGCCGAACGGCACCATCGTCGACTTCACCACCAACAGCGGCCCGCACGTGATCACGCAGAAGTTCCCGGTCTACCGGATGACGTCGGCCAGCTTCGGGCTCACCGACCCCAAGTCGCCGAACTACTACGACTCGAACATCGCCAAGGCGCTGCGGATCTCCGGCGATGGCGAGTTCGTGCACCTGGCCGACTGGAACATCCCGCAGCACGGCAAGCAGAACACCTCACACGGCTGCATCAACGTCGCTCCGGTCTTCATCAACTGGTTCTACGACGAGTTCGGCGCCGGCGACATCGTGGACGTGACCGGCACCAACCGCAAGCTGTCCCCGACCAACGGCCTGGGCGACTGGGTCATCTCCTGGGACGAATGGGTCAAGGGCAGCGCCCTGGCCAGCTGACGCCCGCCAGTACCCATCCCGGCCTGTGCGCCACCTCGGTGCGCAGGCCGGTTGCGTCATCCGGAGATCTTCGCCCGGTACCAGTGGTACGAGGCCTTCGGCGTGCCTCGCTGGGTTTCGAAGTCCACGTGCACCAGACCGAATCGCTTCGTGAAACCTTCCGCCCACTCGAAGTTGTCCAGCAGCGACCAGACGAAGTAGCCGCCGACCCGCCGTGCCCGAGCAGCTGGTGGTGGGCCACCGCGAACAGGCTGTCGTCGACGATGTTCAGGCCGGGCGCGTGCATGCCCCAGGCTCGTCGCTGTCAGCGATCTTAGACGCCGGCAGGGCGTCGTACGATCGGTCACATGGAGTATGTGCGACTTGGTAAGACCGGCCTTCGGGTGTCCCGGATCTGCCTCGGCATGATGAGCTACGGCGCGCCGGGGTGGCGGGACTGGATCCTCGACGAGGCCGCCGCTGAACCGTTCGTCCGCCGGGCCGCCGACGCCGGGATCAACTTCTTCGACACGGCCGACGTGTACTCGCTCGGGGCGAGCGAGGAGGTCACCGGGCGGTTACTGCGGTCGGTGTTCGCCAACCGCGAGGACTATGTGCTCGCCACCAAGGTCCACGGCGCGATGGGTGCGGGTCCCAACGACCGCGGCCTGTCGCGCAAGCACATCCTGGCCGGCATCGACAATTCGTTGCGGCGGCTCGGGGTGGACTATGTGGACCTCTACCAGATCCACCGGTGGGATCCGCACACCCCGATCGAGGAGACCATGGGCGCCCTGCACGAGGTGGTGCAGGCAGGCAAGGCCCGCTATCTCGGCGCGTCCAGCATGTACGCCTGGCAGTTGGCGAAGGCACAGCACGTCGCGCCGACGCCGTTCGTTTCGATGCAGAACCACTACAACCTGGTCTACCGCGAAGAGGAGCGGGAGATGATCCCGTTGTGCCTGGACCAGGGCGTCGGGGTCATCCCGTGGAGCCCGCTCGCTCGGGGCCTGCTCGCCGGTACCCGCACCCGGGAGGGCGAGCGCCTGACCGTACGGGCATCGAGCGACGAGTTCGCCGAGACCCTGTATACATACGCGGACTTTGACGTGGTGGACCAACTGGTCGAGGTGGCTCGCGGTCGAGGAATTCCGCCGGCGCAGATCGCTCTGGCCTGGTTGCTGCACAAGCCTGGCGTCACCGCGCCGATCATCGGTGCGACGAAGATCGGTCACCTGGACGACGCGATTGCCGCCGCCGAGGTCTCCCTCTCCGAAGACGAGATCAAGCTGCTCGAGCAGCCCTACCTGCCGCACCCGATCCGCGGCCACCAGTAGCCCTGTCCTTGGCGTGATCACGGGCTTTCGCTGCAGTCCTGGCTACAGCAAAGGCCCGTGATCACGGCGTCGAAGGTGGGGTCAGGAGTCGCCGCCGGTTTCGCCGACCGGGGCGGCGTTGACGTCGTCGATGGCGTACTTGCGGGCGGCCTCGGCGGCGACCTTGGCCGGCAGGTCACCGCGCAACGCCAGCTGGCGCAGCGTGGCCACCACGATGGTCTCCGCGTCGACGTGGAAGTGCCGGCGCAGGGCGTGGCGGGTGTCGGACTGACCCCAGCCGTCGGTGCCCAGCGATGTGTAGTCACCCGGAACCCACCGCGAGATCAGGTCCGGCACCGCCCGCATGAAGTCCGACACCGCGACGACCGGTCCCGCGGTGTCCCGCAGCTTCTGCGTGACGTACGGCTCGCGGGGGGCCTGGTCCGGGTTCATCAGGTTCCACTCCTCGGCCGCCACCGCGTCGCGGCGCAATTCGGTCCAGGACGTGGCCGACCAGACATCGGCGCTGACACCCCAGTCCTGCGCGAGCAGCTGCTGCGCCTTGAGCGCCCACTGCATGCCGGTGCCGGAGGCGAGGATCTGCGCCGCCCCGGCGGCATTGTCCACCGCCGGCGCCGGCGAATACCGGTAGAGGCCCTTCAACAGACCTTGAACGTCCACATTGGCCGGTTCCGCGGGCTGCAGGATCGGTTCGTTGTAGATAGTCAGGTAGTAGAAGATGTTCTCCGGGTTCTCCCCGTACATGCGGTGCAGGGCGTCCTCGGTGATGTAGGCCAGCTCGAAACCGAACGCGGCGTCGTAGGCCACCACGGCCGGGTTCGTCGCCGCGATGAGCAGCGAGTGCCCGTCCTCGTGTTGCAGGCCTTCGCCGTTGAGCGTGGTCCGCCCGGCGGTGGCGCCGAGCAGGAAGCCCCGGGTCATCTGGTCGGCCGCGGCCCACAGCCCGTCCGCGGTGCGCTGGAAGCCGAACATCGAGTAGAAGATGTACAGCGGGATCATCGGTTCGCCGTGGGTGGCGTAGGCCGTGCCGGCGGCGGTGAACGACGCCACCGAGCCTGCCTCGTTGATGCCCTCGTGCAGGATCTGGCCGTTCTTCGCCTCGCGGTAGGACAGGAACAGTTCCCGGTCCACCGGCGTGTACTGCTGGCCGTGCGGAGAGTAGATCTTCGCGGTCGGGAACAGCGAGTCCATGCCGAAGGTGCGCGCCTCGTCCGGGATGATCGGCACGAAGCGGGCCCCGATCCCCTTGTCCTTCATCAGGTCCTTGAGCAGCCGGACGAACGCCATCGTGGTGGCGACCTTCTGCTTGCCGGAGCCGCGCTTGATGTCGCCGAAGGTCTTGGTCGGCGGGATCTGCAGCGGGATGTGGGTGGTGCGTCGCTGCGGCACCGATCCGCCGAGCGCCTCGCGCCGCGCGATGACGTACTGCGCCTCGTCGGACTTCTCGTCCAGCGTCACGTACGGCGGCTGGTACGGGTCGGCGTCCAGCACGGAGTCCGGCACCTCGAGGTAGAGCCGGTCCCGGAACATCTTCAGGTCGGCCAGGGTCAGCTTCTTCATCTGGTGCGTGGCGTTGCGGCCCTCGAAGCTCGAGCCGAGCGTCCAGCCCTTGATGGTCTTGGCCAGGATGACCGTCGGCTGTCCTGTGTGCTCGGTGGCCGCCTTGTACGCCGCGTACAGCTTGCGGTAGTCGTGCCCGCCCCGCTTGAGATTCCAGATCTCGTCGTCGGTGAGGTTCTCCACCATCTTGCTGGTGCGCGGGTCGCGGCCGAAGAAGTGCTCCCGCACGTACAGGCCGGACTCGGCCTTGTAGGTCTGGTAGTCGCCGTCGTTGGTGATGTTCATCAGGTTCACCAGCGCGCCGTCGGTGTCCTGGGCGAGCAGCGGATCCCACTCCCGTCCCCAGATCACCTTGATGACGTTCCAGCCGGCACCGCGGAAGAACGCCTCGAGCTCCTGGATCACCTTGCCGTTGCCGCGGACCGGGCCGTCGAGGCGCTGCAGGTTGCAGTTGATGACGAAGGTGAGGTTGTCGAGTTCCTCGCGCGCGGCCAGGCCAAGCGCGCTGACCGACTCGGGCTCGTCCATCTCGCCGTCACCGAGGAACGCCCATACGTGCTGGTCGCTGGTGTCCTTGATGCCGCGGTTGTGCAGGTACCGGTTGAACCGGGCCTGGTGAACCGCGTTGAGGCCGCCCAGGCCCATGGACACGGTCGGGAACTCCCAGAAGTCGGGCATCAACCGCGGGTGTGGGTACGACGGGAGCCCGCCGCCGGAGTTCGCGTGGCTGAACTCCTGGCGGAATCCGTCCAGCTGCGCCTCGGTGAGCCGGCCCTCGATGAACGCGCGGGCGTACATGCCGGGCGACGCGTGCCCCTGGAAGAAGATCTGGTCGCCGCCGCCGGGGTGGTTCTTGCCTCGGAAGAAGTGGTTGAAGCCGACCTCGTAGAGGCTGGCCGAGCTGGCGTAGGTGGAGATGTGACCGCCGACACCCACCCCGGGCCGCTGCGCGCGGTGCACCATGATTGCGGCGTTCCACCGGATATGCGCCCGGATGCGTCGTTCGATGTACTCATCACCGGGGAACCACGGCTCGCGCTCCGGCGGGATCGTGTTGAGGTAGTCGGTGGTCGTCAGTGGCGGGACGCCGACCTGCCGCTCCCGGGCACGTTCCAACAGTCGGAGCATCACATAGCGGGCACGTTGCCGGCCGCGTTCGTCGATGACGCCGTCGAGCGAGTCGATCCATTCCAGTGTCTCTTCGGGATCGATGTCCGGGAGCTGGCTCGGTAGACCATCGCTGATCACCGGGCGCTTGCGTTCGGTGGCCACAGGACTTCCTTATCGGGATGGTCTCCGGGGTCGCCGGAGAGCGCATGGCGGCTGGTCGTCGGCTTGGGTTCGATCCGGAGGTCCGCTCTGCGGGCCGTAGGTCGAAGCCTTGCCGTCGGCTTGGGTTCGATCCGGAGGTCCGCTCTGCGGGCCGTAGGTCGAAGCCTTGCCGTTGCTAGGGCATTCTCGTGGATCTTGGTTGGGAGTAGGGAGGCTGCCCCTGGTTCCATCCTGCCTCCCGCTGGCCCCTGGAGTCACGCCAACCGGGCGTAACGCGATGCGCAACACGTACCGGGTGGTAGCTCTCGTCCTGGCAGGGTTTGTTCGGTATCAGAAATAATAGCTCGGTATCGGAGCTGGCAGACTGGCCACCGTGGACAGCAAAGTCATCTCGGTCAACACCGGCAGCGCACCGGCCGTCGTGGACATCACCGCCGAGGCAAGCTCCTTCGTCCGCGGACGCGGCGACGGACTGCTGAACGTGTTCGTCCCGCACGCCACCGCCGGGGTGGCCATCATCGAAACGGGCTCGGGTTCCGACGGCGACCTGCTGCGGTCCCTGGACGACGTGCTGCCGCCGGACGGCCGCTGGCGGCATCGCCACGGCTCGCCCGGGCACGGCCGTGACCATGTGCTGCCCGCGTTTGTGGCGCCCCACGCCAGCCTGCCGGTGTTGTCCGGACAGATCGCGTTGGGCACCTGGCAGTCGATCTGCCTGGTCGACACCAACAGCGACAATCCGGTCCGCCAGGTCCGCCTGTCGTTCCTTCCGGGCTGAGCCCCCCACCGTACCTGGAAGCGCTCCCATAACGGAAGTTTCAGTCTGGGTAGGCCTGACTGAAGTGAGAGCGCTGGCGCGGGGGCGAAGATAATGGGCCGGTGACTACCCCCCAGGAACTTGACGACCGGTTCCGCGCCGCGGTCGGCGCGCTCGCCGCCCAGCAGCTGAGCACCGATCCACAGTCGTCGCTACGCATCGGCACCGCACTGACCGGTGAGCTGGCCCTCGAGTTGTTCGACGCCCAGCTGGCCAGCCGTCACCTGGACCTGGCCGCCCGCTGGCTGCGCAGTTTCGGCGAGGGGTTCTACACGATCGGATCGTCCGGGCACGAAGGCAACGCGGCCGTCGCCGCGGCGGTGCGGCCGAGCGACCCGGCCCTGCTGCACTACCGCTCCGGCGCGTTCTACTGCGCCCGCGCCAACCAGGCTGGCGGGCAGGAACCGATCCGCGACGTGCTGCGGGGCATCGTGGCGTCCGCCGCAGAACCGATCGCGGGCGGCCGGCACAAGGTCTTCGGACACCCTGACCTGGCCGTCATACCGACCACCTCGACAATCGCCTCGCATCTGCCCCGGGCGGTCGGCCTCGGCTACGCGATCGAGCAGGCTCGGCTGCGCCGGGCGCCCCGGCACGGCCAGGCGGTCACCGGCGCCCGCCGGGCCAGTGCGTCGAGTTTCCCCGAGGACGCGATCGTGGTCTGCTCGTTCGGCGACGCCTCGGTGAACCATGCGGTCGCCCGGGCCGCGTTCAACACGTCCGGCTGGTATCGTGCACGGCGGCGCCCGGCTGCCGGTGCTCTACGTGTGCGAGGACAACGGGCTCGGCATCAGTGTGCGCTCGCCAGAGGGGTGGGTGGAGAGCTCGCTCAAGTCCCTGCCGGGCATCCGGTACCGGTCGGCCGACGGATGCGACCTGGCCGGTACCTATGACGCCGCGAGTGCCATGGCCGACTACGTGCGTGAGCAGCGCCGTCCGGCGATCCTGCACCTGCGGATGGTCCGGCTGATGGGGCACGCCGGCGCGGACGCCGAAGTCGGCTATCGCAGTAAGGCCGACATCGCCGCTGACCTGGACCGTGACCCGCTGGTGCTCACGGCCATGGCGCTGGTCGACGCCGGCCTGTTCTCGCCCGAGGAACTGCTGGCCCGCTACGACGAGGTGGGATGGCAGGTGCGCCGGATCGCGGAGGAGGTCATCGCCGAGCCCAAGCTGACCAGTACGGCCGAGGTGGTCGCGCCGCTGGCACCCCGCCGGCCGGTGCGGGTGGCGCGGGTCGTGGCCGATGCCGCGGACGCCGCGGAGGGGCCCAGCCGGGGGGCGCGCGCCGACGCCTTCGGTGGCCGGTTGCCGGAGAAGGCGGACGGACTCACCCTCGCCCAGACCATCAACGCGACGCTCACCGACGCCCTGGTGACCAACCCGGGCATGGTGCTGTTCGGTGAGGACGTGGCGGCCAAGGGCGGTGTGTACGGCGTCACGAAGGCGTTGCGAGACCGGTTCGGGGCGGACCGGGTGTTCGATACCCTGCTGGATGAGACGTCCATCCTCGGGCTCGCCGCCGGTTCCGGCATGGGCGGCCTGCTGCCGGTGCCGGAGATCCAGTACCTGGCGTACCTGCACAACGCCGAGGACCAGTTGCGCGGCGAGGCGGCGACCATGCAGTTCTTCTCACAAGGCGCATATCCGGAACCCGATGGTCGTACGGGTGGCGGGGTTGGCCTACCAGGAAGGGTTCGGCGGTCACTTCCACAACGACAACTCGGTGGCCGTACTGCGGGACATCCCCGGCATAGTGGTCGCGGTGCCGGCGTGTGCGGCCGAGGCCGCGCCGATGCTTCGTACCTGCCTGGCCTCGGCCGAGGTGGACGGCAGCGTGTGCGTGTTCCTCGAGCCGATCGCGCTCTACCACACCCGTGACCTGCACGGCGAGGGCGATGATGGCTGGCTGGCCCCGTACGCGGCGCCGGAGGACTGGGCCCGCGAGCACGTCTCGATCGGCCGGGCCCGCGTGTACGGCGACGGCGAGCACCTGACCATCCTGACCTTCGGCAACGGCGTACGGATGTCGCTGCGGGTGGCCGCCCGGCAGGCTGAGCTGGGCGTCGGCATCCGGGTGGTTGATCTACGCTGGCTGGCGCCGCTGCCCGTGGCGGATTTGGTCCGTGAGGCCGGCGCCACCGGGCGGGTCCTGGTCGTGGATGAAACGCGTCGCAGCGGCGGTGTCGGAGAGGGGATCCTGGCGGCCCTCGTGGACGCCGGATATGTGGGTGCGGCCCGCCGGGTGTCGTCCGCGGATTCGTACATTCCGCTCGGGAACGCCGCGAAACAACTGCTCGTGTCCGAAGAGATGATCGACCAGGGTGTGCGCTCCCTTCTGGGCGCCTGACGTCGTATCTTCACAAGTATTCGGTGCGCCACTTGCGCATGGCGCTCGGAATGTGTGAACTACCCGCTAACGCATGCGTCTGTCCGGCCGTCGGCGGGATGGTGGCTTGGGTTCGGTCCGGAGTGCCGCCTCGGCGCGGAGGCCGGAGCCTTGCCAGCGGCGTCCAACGAAGAGGAGGGTTTTCGACAGTGAGCGCGACCGCGGGCCAGGCCGACGGCGTACGTAGCCCGGCGGACCGGCTCGGGATCGAGTCGGGAATGGTCGTCATGGAGATCGGCTACGACGATGACGTAGACGAGGACCTGCGTGACATCCTGATCGACCGTGTCGGTGACTTCGTGGACGAAGACACCGACGAAGTGGTTGACGTTGTGCTGCTGTGGTGGCGCGACGACGACGGTGATCTTGTCGACACCTTGGTCGACGCCCTCAGCCCGCTCGCCGACAACGGCGTGGTGTGGCTGTTGACGCCGAAGGCTGGGCGCGAGGGCCATGTCGAGCCGAGCGAGATCACAGAATCAGCTCCGACGGCAGGTCTGCAGCAGACCTCTACCCTGGCCGTCGGCAAGGACTGGAGCGGTGCGCGCCTGGTCGCGCCTAGGGCGGCCAGCAAGAAGCGCTGACGTCCACCAGGGTCGCCTCGGCCACCCCATTCCCAGTCCCGCGAACCGGTCGGATGTCCGCAACCGGCGGATCTCCCTGCCCTTGTTCCTCCCGTCCCACTGTTCATCGAGGAGTTGCCATGGCCGTTGCGGTAGGCGTTGAAGCGCCGGACTTCGTGTTGAAGGACCAGAACAACGAAGAAGTTCGGCTGTCTGACTTTCGGGGCAGCCGCAACGTGCTGCTGGTCTTCTACCCGCTCGCCTTCACCGGCACCTGCCAGGGCGAACTGTGTTCGGTGCGGGACAACCTGAACGACTTCGTCAACGACGCGGTCCAGGTCCTGACCGTCAGTGTGGACTCCCCGTACGCGCACAAGGTCTGGGCCGAACGGGAGGGTTACACGTTCCCGCTGCTGGCCGACTTCTGGCCGCACGGCTCGGTCGCCCAGCAGTACGGGGTATTCAACGACGAACGCGGCTTTGCCAACCGCGGCACGTTCATCATCGACAAGACCGGCGTCGTCCGGTACGCCGAGGAGAACGGTCCCGGCCAGGCTCGCGACCAGGACGCCTGGCGTAAGGCCCTGGCCGCGCTGTAACCGACAGTCTTGCGGTAACCTAGGCGCGGTCCGTTCACCGGACCGTGCCGAAAGGTTCCCGGGCGCGTAGCTCAGTGGGAGAGCACTCGCCTTACAAGCGAGGGGTCGCTGGTTCGAAACCAGCCGTGCCCACCCGGATTGACCAGCCCAACGCATTTGCCGTGAAGTCATACGACCGCCAAGGTGTGTGGTCGCACCCCGCACTCGCTCCAACGTGATCCATGGGCATAGTGGTCGCTGGGACGTCCACTTTCGCCATGGATCACGGAAACGGGACCGACGATCGCTACGCTGATCTTGATGGACGCAGGGTTCCGGTTTGGAGCGGCATACTGCGGCTGAGGCAAGCGAGGTCGGCCCATGGCTGGTGCGAGTGGACGAGAAGGTCAGTCCGTTCACGCGACGTTGGTTGCGCGCTGGCTGTCGAGGGTGTTCGAGGTCGACCCAGCAGGCCTCAACTGGCGGCGAGCAGCATTCTTCCTGGACGTCGCGCTGGTGCCGCTGGTGTTCTTCTGGGCGATCGGGCACGCGCAGTACCTTCTCAGCGCGCTGTTTGGAGTGCTGTTCGCGTGGCTTGCAGACCCGGGCGGTAGTTACGGCCAGCGAACCTCACGGGTCGCGCTGTTCGCGCTGATCGGCGCAGGCCTGACCGCGCTCGGGTTCGGCCTCGGCGGACAGGCCTGGGGATGGCTGGTGCTCGCCGCTTTCGCGGTGACGCTCGCAGCCGGCCTGACGGTCAGGTTCGGCGTTCACAGGTTTGCCACCGGCACTCTTCTCAGCCTCTGGTTCATCCTGGCCCTGTCCATCGCGTTCAACATCCACCATCACGCGCGCGTCACCAACTACACGTGGGCCCAGGTGCTCGCCTGGAGCGGTGGGGCGGCGCTGTGGATCGCGATCACGTTTGTCGAGTGGCTGATGCGTGGGCGGCCGGTACGTCCCCAGCCGTTCGCGGAACTGCCCGGCGACACCTCGCGGCAGAAGCTGACCGGGCCGGTGATCATGTTCGCGATGATCCGGGCTCTTGTGGTGGCCGGAACCGTCGCGCTTGCGTTCGGACTCAACCTGCCGCACGGCTACTGGCTGCCGATAGCAGCAATTGCCGCCATGCAGCCGAGTCTTCGGCAGACCGGGCTCAGAGCCGCGCAGCGTCTTGCGGGCGCCATGATCGGTGCCGCCGCGGCCGCGCTTGTGTTGTTGATCCCCGCCAATGAACACGGACTCAGGCTGTTCGCGGTTGACCGCGGACTCGAAGTGGTTGCGCTCGTCCTCCTGATGCACGCCGTGGCGATCCGATTCTGGAACTATGCGGTTTACACAGCAGCCGTGGCTGCGGGGGTGCTGATCCTGGTAGATCTTCCGCAGCCCTCCAACTACGCCGCCGAGGGCTACCGCGTGCTGTGGACACTATGCGGCGTGTCGACCGGTCTCGTGGTCCTGTTGCTCGCCGGCCTGTTTGCCAAACCCACCGCAAAGGCGTCGCGGCGGTGACCGCAGGGGAGCCTCAATCTCAGCGACGCGCGATACGCGGCTGGCACGCCACACGCAGCCAAGGACCACGTCTTCGTCGCGATGCCGTTCTCCCCCGAGTTCGAGGATGTCTACACCTTCGGCATCGTGCCCGCCGCACATGCCGCGAACCTGCTTGCGGAGCGAATGGACCAGAGCTCGTTCACCGGTGACATCGTCACCCACATGCGTGAGCGCATCTCTGGGGCTCGCCTATTCATCGCAGATGTGACCGGCGCAAACGCGAACGTCTATCTGGAGATCGGCTTCGCATGGGGCAACGCAATTCCGACAATTCTGGTTTGCCGGGATGTCGACGAACTGAAGTTCGACCTGCGCGGTCACCGATGCCTCTCGTATACCAACATTGTCGAACTACAGCGAGTGCTCACCAAGGAGGTCATCGCACTGCTCGACGCGTGATCACGCAGTCGTGATGGGCATCTTTGCCTCACTGACGAGAATTGCCAGCCATGTATCCACTGTGGATATTGCCCGAACCGTCTTCCCGTTGTGAAGCGGTCCACAGTGGAGAGAAATGGCTCACCGGGCTGGCGCGGGCACTGTGGCAACGCGCTCGCCGTTGGCTGTGGGGCCAACGGACCTGAGGTCCACCGGCTCCTTCCGACACCGGCTATGGTGATGTGTGCATGGACCAATCGAGGGAGCAGCATCATGGCTGACTACATTGTGGCGGACGGTCTGGATACGCGTACCCCGAACGCGGCGCGGATGTTCGACTACTACCTCGGCGGCAAGAACAACTTTGAGGCTGACCGGGCCGCCGCCGACCGGGTACTGGCTGTCGCGCCCGAGATCGGCGAGGCGGCCCGGCAGGGTCGGGCCCTGATCGCACGGGTGGTGCGGCATCTCGTCCAGGAACGCGGCATCCGGCAGATCCTGGATATCGGGTCGGGTCTGCCCACACAGGACAATGTGCACGAGATCGCCCACCGGATCGACCCATCGACGAAGGTTGTGTACGTCGACCACGATCCGATGGTGTGCGCGCATGGCCGGGCGCTGATGACCAGCGAGAACGTACGAGTCGCTCAGGCAGAACTGGCCGAGCCGGCTGATCTCCTGAGCCAGCCCCAGGTCCGTGAACTGATCGACTTCGACCAGCCGGTGGCCGTACTCATGATGTACGTCCTGCATCTTGTCCCGGATGAGCGGAGCCCGCATGACGTCCTGGCCGCCTACCGTGACGCGATGGCGCCGGGCAGCTACCTGGCCATCTCGCATGCGAGCAATGAAACCCAGGCCGGGCTGATGGCGAAGATCACGGCCATCTATACCCACAGCAACTCGCCGTTCTTGCCACGTGGGCGGGACGAGATCGCCAGCTTCTTCGGCGACTTCGAGCTGGAAGCACCCGGACTGGTCAACATCTGGCCGTACGCCGAAGTCCCCGACGACGTCGACCCGGACCTCGCCAGCACCGGCTACGGCGGCGTCGCCCGCAAACTGGGATAGTCCGTCGATCGTGGAATCGTTGCTACCGAATGCGGTGGCGAGGACTCCACGATCGACGATTGGTGTGGGTCAGCGCTGCGAGATGGGGACGAAGTTGCGCTCGGTCGCGCCCGTGTAGATCTGGCGCGGGCGGCCCAGCTTATTGGCCGGGTCGGCCATCATCTCGCGCCACTGGGCGATCCAGCCGGGCAGGCGGCCCAGCGCGAACAGCACCGTGAACATCTTGGTCGGGAAGCCCATCGCCTTGTAGATGAGCCCAGTGTAGAAGTCCACATTGGGGTAGAGCTTGCGCGACACGAAGAAGTCATCGGCGAGCGCGATCTCCTCGAGCTGCATCGCGATGTCCAGCAGCGGGTCCGGGCGGTGCAGGCGGGTCAGGACATCCTGCGCAGCCTGCTTGACGATGGCCGCCCGCGGGTCGTAGTGCTTGTACACCCGGTGGCCGAAGCCCATCAGGCGTACGCCCTGTTCGCGGTTCTTCACCCGGCGGACGAAGGACTGCACGTCGCCGCCGTCGGCCTTGATCTGGCTGAGCATCTGTAGCACTGCCTCGTTCGCCCCACCGTGCAGTGGGCCGGACAGCGCGTTGATGCCGGCCGACACGGAGGCGAACAGGTTGGCATGCGCCGAGCCGACGAGCCGTACGGCCGACGTGGAGCAGTTCTGTTCATGGTCGGCGTGCAGGGTGAACAGCATGTCCAGCACCTTGGCGGCGACCGGGTCGACCTCGTACTGGGTGGCCGGCACACCGAAGGTCATGCGCAGGAAGTTCTCCACGTAGCCCAGGCTGTTGTCCGGGTACAGGAACGGCTGGCCGATCGACTTCTTGTAGGCGTACGACGCGATGGTCGGCAGTTTGGCCAGCAGCCGTACGGTCGAGATCTCCACCTGCTGAGGGTCGAACAGGTTCAGACTGTCCTGATAGAACGTTGAGAGTGCGTTGACCGCGGAGGACAGCACCGGCATCGGGTGCGCGTCGCGCGGGAAGCCGTCGAAGAAGCGCTTCAGGTCCTCATGCAGCAGCGTATGCACGTTGATGCTGCCGGTGAACTCGGCCAGTTGGGCGGCCGTCGGGAGCTCGCCGTAAATGAGCAGATAAGACACTTCCAGGAAGGAAGAGTTTCCCGCGAGCTGGTCGATCGGGTAGCCCCGGTAGCGCAGGATGCCCGCGTCGCCGTCGATGTAGGTCACAGCCGACGTGGTCGAGGCCGTGTTGACAAATCCGGGGTCGTAGGTGACGTAACCGGTTTCGTCGAGCAGCTTGCCGATGTTGACACCGGAAGCGCCCTCGGCCGCCTCGCTGACCTCAAGGGACATCTGGCCGTTGGGGTGCTCAAGCTTGAGGATCGTCATGGTTTCCCTCGCCTTGCCCGCAGATTTTGTCTGTTCGCTTGTAGTCTGGCCGAAGTCCCTGGACTCTTGGTAGGGCTTCGTGGGCGCAGCACAGTGAGAGGAGCGTCACGGTGCGTCCCGTGTCTACCGTATGGCCAGCGCCTCGGTTGATCAACGGTCCGCAGTGCCTGTTAACGGTGCTTCTCATCACGTTACGAGCTGACCTCCTCTTTCTCGGCCAACAGGGGCAACTCGGCTCTCAGATCGCGCGTAAGTGATCATGCAGGTAGGTTCGCAACGCCCCGGTGGTTGCTGGCGCCGCGACATACCCCACGTAGTCATCCGGTCGGATCGCCACGAATCCGTCTTCACCCACCCCGTAGTGGGCCGCGACGGCGTCGCCGACCGGTTTTCCCAAATCCACAATGGACTTTACGGTGCCCAGCGAGCCCAGCACGTCCTGCAGGTCAGCGGTCCGGCTCGGATCGGGACAGCGCAGCACCACGGTGTGACCAGGTCCGGTGGGCAGACCCGCCAGCGGCGGCAGGTGCGAGCCCGGCGCGGCGGTGGACCGCTCGCCGCTCGACAACGCCCAGCCCACGGCGGGGCTGTCCGGGTAGCTCACGGTCAGATCCGCCAGCGAGGACGTCCACGGTGTCGCGGTCGGCCCGAGGTGTCCGGCCGCGGCGAGTGCCAGCCGCCGTACCGCCTCGCCGCCCAGAGGTGACACCACAGACGCCCGCTGCGCCGACCACAGCGTGTTGCCGATGGCCCGCGCCGCGACCGGATGGCGCTCCGCCTCGTACGAGTCCAGCAGCGACGGGTGTGCCCGGCCACGCGCCACCAGCGCCAGTTTCCAGGCCAGGTTGAACGCGTCCTGCATACCGATGTTCATCCCGTGGCCGCCGGTCGGGCCTGGTATGTGCGCCGCGTCGCCGGCCAGGAAGGTATGGCCGTACCGGTAGTGCGGGACCTGGCCGTGGCGGGCCTCGTACCACGCCACCCAGGTCGCCTTGCGCAGCCTCAGTCGGCCACCGAAGCGCCGGGCGCACAGTTCCCGCACCGCGTCCATCGTTGGTGGATCAGTGATCGGTGGACCGCCCGCATGGGGCGGGGGCACGGAGAACATCAGCCTGACCTGGTCGGCCGAGATCGGCGCCGCCGCCGCCACACCTTCCGGGCTGGCCACCAGCACTATGCCGTCGGTCGGCCGCTCGCCCTCCACCTCCGCGTCGGCGATGACGAATCGTTGGCTGGGCGAATCGCCAGCGAGGTCCGCGCCGACGAGCCGCCGTACCGTGCTGTGTTCCCCATCCGCACCGACCAGGTAGCCGAATCGGGCCCGTTGCTCCTGCGGCGAATGTGGCGAACTCGGCGAACTGGAGGACAGCGTGACGGTTACGCCAACGCCGTCCTGGCGCAGGTCGCGCAGTTCCACGCCCCATTCGATGGCGACGCCCAGTTCGGCCGCCCGTTCCCGCAGTACCGCTTCGGTCTGCCGCTGGGTCACGTCGAGCACATACCGGTAGCGGCTGGGAAGGCCGTGCAGGTCGAGCCGGGCCAGCGTCAGCCCGTGCTCATCGCGGGCTTCCACGGTGGCGATCTGGCGTCCCAGTGCGCTCAGCCGGCCGATGACGCCCAAGGTGTCCAGCAGGTCCTGGGTACGGGCGTGGAGGCCGACGGCGCGGGGGAGTTGGCTGGGGCCGGACACGCGATCGATCAGTCGGACCGGCACGCCGTGGCGGGCCAGTTCACAGGCGGCCACCAGTCCCACTGGTCCCGCGCCCACCACCAGTACATCGCGGCGGGTCATTTCGCGAACTGTGGCCACCTGCTGAGCATGACGTGTGAGGCGCTGCGGCGCGGCCACTCGGCAAAGCTGACAGGCACCTCACAGCATGGCCACGTCAGTGCAGCCGGTCCAGCCGCCGTTGCGCTGACGCTAGGTCACGTTCGGCGGCGATTCTGGCCTGGCGCGCCGTACGGGCATCACGCTGAGCAACGTCCAACTGTTGCTTGAGTTCAGCGATCTGATCGGCCAGGCGTTGACCCCAGGACTCGGCGTCAGCCTCCGCGCTGGTCACGTCGGCGAGGTTCCGGCGGGCCTCGGTGACCCGCTTCACCGCCTCGGCCCGCAGCTGGGCCCGTTGCGCCTCGGCTTGCTCCGCCGCTTGGCGTTGCGCCTCGGCATCTGGCTTGTGGCCCCGCGTCGGTGCCGCGGTGGTGGCCGCGCCGGTGGTGGTGACTGCGGCAGCCGCCGCCGCGAAGCCGCCCGTGTCGTCTGTGGACTGTCCGAAGCCGCTGTAGGACAACGCTTTCAGGACACGTCCTGACTTGACGAGGCGGGCTGCGCCGTCATCGGCCATAGCTGCGGCAAACGTCGACTCGACCTCGGTCAGTGCGGCGCGGCTCGGCGGTGCGTCGCCCCGCTGCGCGGCGAGCGTCTCGGCCAGCGCGACCACGCCGTCCAGTTCCTTGCGGCGCTGCGCCGACAGGTCGCGCAGTTGGGTGGGATTGACCCTGCCCTGCGCGGCCCGGATGGTTTCACCCAGTTCCAGCACCACGGACACCGACTCCGGCCGGAGCAAGGCGACCAGGTTCGCCAGCCCGGCCGACACGGTGGGGCGTTTCATCGCGGCCAGTTCGGTGGCCAGGGCTCGGTTTCCGGCGTTGCGCGCCTCGGCCACATAGCCGTCGCGCGCGGCGGTGAATTCGGCCGGCGACAGGGCGTACAGCTCGTCACCAATGTCCTGCGCGGTGCGGTTGCCGTCCACACCGGACACGCTAGACGATGCCGCCCGCATGTGTACGTCGCTGGCCGGCCTTTCGGTGTCAGGTGCTGCCCGATCGGCCAGTGTGTGTCGTCTTAAGGTGCAGTCACATTGGCATCACACACCCCATGCGACCACGATGGTCCGGTCTACCGTGACCGGGTCGATCAGGCGGTCCGGCCGCGGTGACCGCCCTCACCACCGCACCGGTAAGGGGCGGAGCCTGCGTTGCCTTCGGCAGAAGCCCAACCGCCGGCGGCCGACGTACAGGAAGGGATCTTGTGGGCAGGCTGACCGGGTTCCGGAGCGCGCGGTTGTCGGTGCTGTCCGGCGCGGCCGAGTCGACGGGCGCCCATGCCCGCGCAGACAAGGCGGGAGTGGGGTCGTTGCGCTACGCCCGGGACGTGCTCGACGGGCCGGACCTCGTTCGCTCCGGATGGTCGGGCCAGCGTCGGTCATGGGGGGACGGCGATGCTCGGTAGCCTTGGGATCCGGCAGAAGCTCGCTGTCCTGCTCGCGATTCCGTTGGCCGCGGTCGTGCTCGTGACGGTGCCGTACCTGCTTGAGCGGGCCGACGATGCGCGAGCCGCGGCCGCCACCGCGCGCACCGCGGCCGCCGCCCGCGACATCGGTTCGCTGATCCAGGCCTTGCAGCAGGAGCGGTTGCTCGCCCTGGGCTACCTGTCGGTGCCGAACCTCGACCGCAGTGCCCTGTTCGCGCAGACCCAGACCGCGATCGACGACACCATGCGACTGAGCCGGGATCCGCTGACCACTGCGGTGATCGAAAAGGCGGCGTACGAGCTGAACGCCCTCACCGTGGTGCGCCGAGGTGTGGTGACCCGGTCGACTCCGCCCCTGACTGTCTACAGTGCTTTCCGCGATGTGAACACCGCACTGCTCGATGGGCTCGGTCTCATTCGGCCGGATGGCGTGGACGCACCCGGCCTGACCCAACTGAGCGCACTCGAGGCACTCATGCGCTCCAATGAGGAGGTCAGTAGCGTCGGTGCCATGCTGGTCGTGGCGGCGGCTGATCCGACCGTCAGCACTACCCTCATCACCGAAGCCCAGACCGCGGGGCGGCACTTCATGAGCCGGTTCCGCCAACTCGTGTCCCCTCAGCAGATGAGCCTGGTGGATTCGGTGGAGACGGGGCAGGCCGGCCAGCGCATCAACCAGCTCACCCTGATCGTGACCGCGGCGCCCAAGTACGGCACCGCCGAGGTGTCCGACGCGCTGACCGCCGCTGTCACGTATGCCGGCCTGCGCCGGCTGGCCCAGGACCGGATCGCGGGTGATATCGCCGCCACCGCCGAGACGAGGGCGGCCGATGCCCAGACACTGGTGCGGGTGTTCGCCGGTAGTGGGGTTGTCCTGCTGGTGGTCGTGGTGTGGCTGGGCATCACCGTGGGGCGGTCCATCGCCCGGCCGTTGCGGCGGCTGACCCGGGCCGCGGCGGCGGTGGCCGAGCTGTCCCGGGCCGAGCTTGTCCGGGTCGCGGACTCTGACACACCGCAGGCCGGTCCACCACAACTGGCCGCGGTCGAGGTCGACAGTATCGACGAGATCGGCGAACTGGCCACCGTGGTCAACCGGGTGCAGGCCACCGCGGCGTTGCTGTTGGAGCGGCAGGTGACCACCCGCGCCAATGTGTCCACCATGTTCGCCAACATCGCCCGGCGCACCCAGAACCTTGTCGGCCGGCAGTTGAACCTCATCGACGAGCTGGCTCGGATGGAGAGTGACGCTGCCACGTTGGCTCGGATCGAACGCCTCGACCATGTGGCCATCCGCCTGCGCCGCAGCGCGGACAGCCTGCTGGTGGTGTCCGGCACGATCGATCAGGTGATGTCGGGCAACCCGAGCCACCTGGCCGACGTGATCGAGGTCGCCCGGGCGGAGATTGAAGGGTTCGAGGCGGTAGCGGTCGGCGCGGTGGCAAACGTGGGGGTGAATGCCAACCTGGTCGGCGACCTGCGGCTGCTACTGGCCGAACTGTTGGAGAACGCGACGAACTTCTCGCCGCCCGGCTCGCCGGTCATGGTGTCCGCGGTCATGGGCGCGGAATGCCTGATCTCGATTGTCGACCGCGGGGTCGGCATGAGCCCCAGTAAGTTGCAGGAAGAGAACCGGCGGCTGGTGGATCGTGAGCGTCTCGATGTGGCACCGACCACGGTGCTCGGCCTCTTCGTGGTCGGCCGCCTGGCCCGCCGCCACGGTCTGTCTGTCCACCTTGGTCACTCGCCGGGGAGCGGCGTGACGGCGACGGTACGCATCCCGGTCCGCCTGCTCACCAGCTTGACCAGGACGGTGGCCATCCCGTCCCAGCGGCGGCCGCGGCGAGCACCGGCCGTGCTTTCCGCCACGCCCGCGGTATCGGTCGGCCCGGGGCTCGGTGCGGCCCTGGCGGCCGTGTCCAGACTGGCCGAAGACGTGGCCGCGATGGGCCCGGGCGACGCGTTCGGTTGGTTCGCCGACGAGCCAACCACGCCACCTGCGGCACGCCACCAACGACGGCCCGAACCCTTGGACCCGGTCACGGGCCTGGCGCGCCGCGTGCCCGGTACCCATATCGTGGACAACATCCTGCGGTCGCCGCAAGCGCCCTCAGGACGTGGCGCGCGGGATCCCGAGGCCGAGCGGGATGCGTTGAACGACTACCTAGCCGGGCTGAAACGCGGCAGCGGATCAGCTGGACCGAACCGGGCGGAGAGGCCTTTATGACCGTGCACACCGAACATCTCAGCAGCGAAGCTCAGCAGTTCAACTGGTTGCTCAGTCAGTTCGCAAACAACACGCCGGATGTCATCGACGCGATCGCGGTGTCCTCGGACGGGCTGCTGATCGCGACATCCAACCGGTTGAGCCGCGAGGACGCCGATCGGCTGGCCGCGATCACCTCAGCCATCATCAGCCTCGCCATCGGTGCGGGGCGGGTGTACGAGATGGGCGAACCGAACAAGGTCATCATCGACCTTGATGGCGGTTATCTCCTGGTCAGCTCGATCAGTGCCGGATGCACTCTGGGCGTGCTCACCAACCGGCAGGCCAATCTGGGCAACCTGGCCTACGAGATGGTGGTGTTCGCCAACCGCGCCGGTGAAGTGTTGTCACCGCAGCTCATCGAGGAGCTGAAGGTCGCGGTCGGCTTCTGAGCGCCGGGTGGGGGGTTCTAGCCGGCCCTACCGATCAGCACGCTCAGGCACGTCACACAGCCCTCGAGCCGCTCGAATTCGCTGATGTCCACGATGACCGGGGTGAACCCGAGATCATCGAGCATCTCGGCGGTCCGTGGCGCGGAGGCGGCGATCAGGATGGCGTCGCCATCCAGCGGCACCACATGCGCGCCCGCTTCCTCAGCCACCAGCCGGACGGACGCAAACACCGCCGTGTCCACCAGGTCGGGCAGTGCGAGCACGGTGCCGTCAGGTAGCGCGGTTGCGGCCGACTTGAGGTGCAGCACCGCGCCGAGCGCAACCGCCACGACGGTGCGGCCGCGCGGGGCGAGCAGCGCCCGTAGCTGCCGGATGCCCTCGGCGTTGGTCCGGCCGCTGCGCCCGACGTACACGCGTGGTCCGATCGGCAGGACATCTCCGCCATCGAGCGTGCCCGGCTCCGCTATCCGCTCGATGGTCAGGCCTATCTCGCGTACCGCGGTGTCGACTCCAGAGACTTCCGGACGGCGCGACGGCGCGCCCGGGCGGGTCAGCACGGCCAGGTCGTCGAAGACCACCACGGTGTCCTCGATGAAGACCGAGTCAGGACAGTCCTCGGCGATGCCGACCTGGTGCACCTGCCAGCCGCGACCGGCCAGGGCGTCCTGGTACGCCTGGTGCTGCCGGTCGGCGAGGGCAAGGTCTATCGGGGTCCGGGCCAGGTGCGTGACCAGCCCCTCGGCCAGCCGGCGGCTGGGGTGGCGGGTCAGCGCGATGCGAGTCAGCATCCCCACAGGATGCCAGCCGGGATCAGTTGGCGGGCACGGCGGCGATGTCGCCGCCGATGGCCCTCAGTTCCCGTAACAGGTGGTCATCCGCGCCGACCAGCAACAGCGCCTTGTCCGGTCCGGACATCAGGGCGCCGGGGCCGCGTAGCGCCTTGGCCAGCGCGGCCGGAGTCGGAACTGTCGCCGCGACCAGGTTGACCACAACGATGTTGGCGCGCCCGGCGAGGGCGAGCAGGTCGTCGACAAACCGCTCGATCGCGCGCCCAGCGAGCTCGCCCGCCGGCCGCAACATTGCGGTGAGCCAGATTCCGTCCTTCGACATGGTCACTTCGGCAACTGACATGGCGGGCTCCCTTGGACTTGCGAGACGCTTCTCTTGTTCAACGCTGCTTCCAGCCTGCCGGTCGTGGCCGTGCGCTGCCTGAGCGTTACCTGGGAGTTATCTGTGTAGGAGCGATGGCCTATCCCGGTCAAGGTGGTTTTGGTGTCGGGTGTCCGATCCGCGGCTTCTTGGCAGTCCGGTGTCGGCCGCATACGCCGCATCGTTGACCGCATCAGAACATGCGGCGTCTTATGCCGCGAGCCGACTGCTGAACATGGCCGGGCCGGTGGCCGGCCCCAGGCAGGACACGAGGACTTTCTGAACGGCATACGGATTGGGGAGTTGCCATGACGTCACCGCCGGGTGCACCTCCCATCGGATCCGCCCGGCCGGAGTGCGGGTCGGCGGTGCCGGAATCCACGAACCCGGCCCGTGCAGGACCACATCGAGTTGAGCTGAGAGTTCGGGGCGCAGGCAGTCGCCGGGCTCGACAAGAAACATCCAACGACCGGTCGGAGCCACCGCTACGGGGCCGAGCCTTGCCGTTTCGGCGGCAGCGGCCCCGATCCGGGCAGGTACTTCGATCGCATCGAAGGTATACCCGGTGGTCAGAAGCACTGAGAATGCCGAACGTGCCCACCAGTCATCGACGTCAGCAGACCGGTCGGAAGCGACGGCCTCCCACCGGTCGACGGCCGGATGGCAGGCCACGGTGAGACACAGTGGCCCACAGACAAAGCGGTCGTGCTGTAGCGCCGCCCCGGGCACGACGCGCCAGCCATGGTCGGCGTAGCGCTGCGCGGCCCTGCGCAGCACGGTTCGTCGGACCGAGCGTTGCCAGAGATCTCCAACAGTCATGCCACTCCCAGCTGATCGCTATGAACACATGAGGATCCGTCACTCTCAGTCCATTCGGTCGTTGCGATCTGAGAGTGATTTTTGCAAGTTGCATATGTGATTAGTTACGAGCGACACGGGCGTTGGCGACGCACCTCATGTGCGACCGGCCACCGTCAACGGGGAACATCTCAGCCGAAAACCCGCCGATCCGGGAGTGAACACCATGCGATCTGTGGACAAGGGGGAGGGGATCACCGTGGATGACCAGCCCATGGGTCGCCGCGTGGCTTACTGGCGCAACCGCCGCAAGATGTCACAGCAACTGTTCGCCGATCGACTGGGCAAGTCGAAGAGCTGGGTGGACAAGGTGGAGCGCGGCGTGCGCCGCCTGGACCGGTTCTCGGTGATCTACGAGATAGCCGATGTACTCCAGCTCGACGTACAGGTGCTGATGGGGCGCGACCCGGTCCGCCGGCCCGACAGCGTCAACTGTGTGGACCAGATCGAGGTGGTGGAGATCCGGGCCGCGCTGGAGCGCTACGACAAGATAAGTACGTTCTCGCCTCTACCGGTCGAAACCCCGCAACTTGGCGAGCTGAATAAGGCCGTCGGTCATGCCTGGATGACCTATCAGCACTCCAAGTACGGCGTACTCGCGCGGATGCTGCCGAAGTTGCTGCGCGCAGCCCAGGCCGCAAACGCCTCCTACACCGGCGATTCCGGCCAGCAGGCGGCCCACCTGCTCGGTCAGGTGTACCAGATCTCGTCATCCACGTTGCGCAAGCTCGGTGAACACGACCTGGCCTGGCTGGCCGCCGACCGGGCCATGATGGTGAGCCAGCGGGCTGAGGACGACCTGCTGGCCGGCCTGGCCACGATCCGGGTGGCCAACGCGCTCGCCGCTCTGGGGCGGTTCCGGCCAGCCTTGGAGATCAACGTCAACACGGCCAACCAGATCTCACCCGGCGACGGCAAGGAGGCGACCCCGCAACGGTTGTCGGTGTACGGACTGCTGTTGCTGCAGGGCGCGATGGCCGGTGCGCGGCTCGGTGACACGGCCACCGTGCGCGATCTGATTACCGCGGCGGACGAGGCGGCCAAACAGCTCGGTGGCGACGAGAACCACTACTGGACCGCGTTCGGACCCACCAATGTGGCTTTTCACAAGGCGGCGGCCGAAGTGGAGATGGGTGAAGGCGGCCGTGCCATCGAGACGCACGAAGCAATCGATCCACAGAGCTTCGCCGCGATGATGCCCGAACGCCGGGCGCATCACCTGTTGGATCTATCCCGCGGCCTGGCACAGACAGGTGACGTGAGTCGGGCCAGTGAGACGCTCATCGACGCCGACCGGCTCGCGCCGAGCGAGGTGCGGTGCCGGCCGATCGCCCACGAACTGGTCGCCGACGTGTTGCGCCGCACGCGGGGAGCGCCGTCACCGGCGGTCGCCGATCTGGCCGACAATATGGGACTCACTGTGTGATGTGATGCGTCAGCGGCCAGGGACACTGTTCAGGTGAGTGTTGTTTACGTGATCGCATGCGGCAGCCCCGCCGCCCGTAGGGTCGGCACGCTGGTGGAGCTGGCCCAACGTGACGGGTGGGACGTCTGCGTTGTGACCAGCCCCGACGGTCGAAAGTTCATCGACACCCCGGCTATCGCGCAGCAGACCGGGTACCCCGTTCGGAGCGAGTACAAGAACCCGGGCGACCCGGACGTCCTACCGGAGCCGGATGCGATCATCGTCGCGCCGGCCACCGTCAACACCATCAACAAATGGTCGGCCGGCATCGCGGACACCCTGCCCCTCGGGCTCATCGTGGAGGCGGTGGGCAAGCGCATTCCCATTGTCGCGATGCCGTTCACCAACGTCGCCATGGCCGCCCATCCGGCCTTCGGTGAATCGGTCGCCCGGTTGCGCACCTGGGGTGTGACCGTCCTCTTCGGCGATGATGTGATCCGATTCCATCCGCCTGGTACCGGTGAAGCCTTCATCGAAGACATCCCATGGCACCTGGCCCTCAAGGCATTACCCCCGGCGGAGCACTGACCGGTCGCGCTGTGGCCGGGCTCGATGTGGTTCGTGGCTTCCGGCCGGCGCCCGGGTCGGCTCGGCGGCGTCGGCAAGGCCTGCCCGCGCTGGTAGCCTCGCGTGTCATGACCACCGATGCCGGACCTGTCGAGCCGACCGAGCGTTCGGTGACGGTTGCTGACGTCGTCGCGGCGATGGCGAAACGCTATCCGCCGGACTGGGCCGAAGCCTGGGATCGGGTGGGCCTGGTGGTGGGCGAGCCGGAGGCACCCGTACGTCGGATTCTGCTGGCCGTGGACTGCGTGCCCGCAACGGTGTCCGAAGCGCTCGCCGCGGGCGTCGACATGCTCGTCGTGCACCATCCCCTGTTGCTGCGGGGGGTGCACAGTGTTGCCACCACGTCGTACAAGGGCTCGATTGTGCACCAGTTGATCCGGGCCGGCATCGCCCTATATGTGGCACACACCAATGCGGACGTGGCCTCGCCAGGCGTATCCGACGCGCTCGCCGCCCGGTTGGATCTTCGTGACGTCCAGCCGTTACGACCCGGCGAGCGAGCGCCCGGGCGGATCGGGCGCCTGCCCCAGCCTCTGTCGCTGGCGCGGCTCGTCGACTATGTGGCCGATCGGCTGCCGGCCACCCAGTTCGGGGTGCGCGGCGCCGGTGATCCGGACCGGCTCGTGTCTACCCTCGCCGTGATGGGTGGTGCCGGCGACGACTCCCTCGGCGCCGCCACGGCAGCCGGCGTGGACGCCTTCCTCACCGCGGACCTGCGCCACCACCCGGCCAGCGAACACCTCGCCAGCGGTGGCCCGGTGCTGCTCACCGCGGCGCACTGGGCCACCGAGCGACCCTGGTTGGATGTGCTGGCCGGCGAGCTGCGTAGCGCGCTAGAAGTAGAGACAGCTGTCTGCGACCTGGTCACCGATGTGTGGACGGTTTCAGCGACAACCCCTCAGAAGGAGTGCCTGTGAAGGCCGGACCGGACGCCCAGCGTCGCCTGCTCGACCTCCAGGCGATCGACACGTCGCTGGCGCAGATCACGCACCGGCGTAAGACCCTGCCCGAGATCGCCGATCTGGAGCGGCTCGCCCGCGAACTGTCCGCTCTGGAGGACGAGCGGGTGCGTGCCCAGGTGGCTGTCGACGACATCGATCGTGACATCGCCCGGTTTGAGAAGGACATCGAACAGGTGCGCTCCCGCGCCGACCGGGACCGCAGCCGTCTCGACGCCGGCACCGGACCAGCGCGTGAACTCGAAGCGCTCCAGCACGAGCTGGCCACCCTGACCCGCCGGCAGAGCGAGCTGGAGGATGCCGAACTGGAGCTCATGGAGCAACGTGAGGGACTGCAGGCGACCCTCGACGAAACGATCCGACAACTCACCGCCAGCCGGCAGACCCGGGCCGAGACCGAATCCCGCCACGCCGCCGCGATGTCGGACCTGAACAAGGAGTACGAGTGGAAGGCCAGTTCCCGTACTCCGCTGGTGGCTGACCTGCCGGCCGACCTGGTCGCCCTGTACGAGCGGATCCGGGAGTCGACCGGCATGGGTGCCGCGTTGCTGCGCGGTGGCCGGTGCGGCGGCTGCCGGCTCGAACTGTCCGGTTCGGAGCGTTCCCGGGTGCGCTCGGCGCCGGCGGACGAGGTGGTCCGCTGCGAGGAATGTCAGCGCATCCTGGTCCGTACCGAGGAGTCCGGCCTGTGAGCCTGGCGGTCCGGTGAATCGCCCATCGCGGCGCAAAGTCATCGTCGAGGCTGACGGTGGCTCCCGGGGCAATCCCGGCCCGGCCGGCTATGGAGCCGTTGTCCGGGAAGCCGTCGACCGGCGAGGTGCTGTTGGAGCGTGCGGAGTCACTCGGCCACACGACGAACAATGTGGCCGAATACTCGGGCCTCATCGCCGGTCTGCGGGCAGCCGCCGATCTGGGTGCGGTCGAGGTCGACGTACGGATGGACTCCCAGCTCGTGGTCGAACAGATGTCCGGCCGATGGCAGATCAAGAACGCCGGCCTGCGCCCGCTGGCCGCGGAGGCTGCCGCGCTGGCCAACCGGTTCGCCAAGGTGCGATACACCTGGATTCCCCGGGCGGAGAACCGGCACGCGGACGCGCTGGCCAACGCGGCGATGGACGGCAAGCGGATCGAGGACCTGCCCTCGCCGCCGGCGGCCGGGTTGCCGGAAGCGGCACCGTCTTCGTCTCCGGGCGGTCTCCTCGCCGGCGGGCCGCGGTCCTGGGTGCCGCCGTCGGCGGCGTCGGCGACCCGGCTCGTGCTGGTCCGGCATGGCGAGACGGACCTCACCGCGCAAGGCCGCTACTCGGGTCGCGCCGATGTACCGCTGTCGCACAAGGGCCGGCTCCAGGTCATGGCCACCGCGGCCCGGCTGACCACAGTGGTCGCCAAGGCCGGCCGCCGTGGTGACGCTCTCCACTGTCGCGGTGCGTGGCGACCGCCGAGGCGATCGCGGGGGACCTCCACGTCCCGGTACGGCTGTCGCCGCGACCTCATCGAATGCGACTTCGGCGAGTGGGAAGGCCTGACCTTCGCGCAGGTGCGCGAGGGCTGGCCGGACGAGTTGGCGGCCTGGCTCGAATCGCCGGCGGTGGCCCCGCCGGGTGGAGAGTCCTTTCAGGACGTGGCTACCCGGGTACGGGCCGCGGTGGACGACCTGCTTGCCCAGTACGCCGGCGAGACGGTGGTGGTGGTCAGCCACGTCACGCCGATCAAGCTGATCCTGCGCGATGCCCTTGCCGCCGGGGAGTGCTTCCTGCACCGCCTTTTCCTCGACGCTGCCGGAATCTCCATAGTGGACAGTTGGCCGGACGGCGGGGTGGCCGTTCGGGTCGTCAACGAAACGGCTCATCTCAGCGCGCTCTGATGCCACCAATCTGCAACAGCCCGCCAGCGATGCCGAACTCGACACGATGACAGGCTCAGAAGGCACGGAGGGCGAGCACGACGCCTACCGCGATGCCGGCGACCACGATGGCGGCGCGCAGCACACCCGCTGGGAGTACCCGCGCCAGCCGGGCACCGAGATAGCCGCCGGCCATGGTGGCCGGTGCGACCACGGCGGCGGCCGCCCAGTTGACCGGGCCGAAGATGCCGAACGCCACCACGGTGGCGATGGCCACCAGGGCGGAGACCGCGTTCTTCAGCGCGTTGACGCGGGCCAGGCTCTCGTCCAGGACCAGGCCCAGCCCGGCTATCAGCATGATGCCCAGCGCGGCGCCGAAGTAGCCGCCATACGTGGCGCCGAGGAAGACCATGGCGTGCAGCGCGACGGTTCGACGGCGCTGCGTCATATCCCGGGGATGGCCGACCAGCGAGCGTAGCCGGCGCTGAAAGGCCAGCACCGCGGTGGCGCCCAGTACGAGGAACGGGACCACCACCTCGAACGCCCGGGCCGGCGTTGCCAGCAGCAGCGCGCAGCCGACGACCGCGCCGATGACCGCGGCGGGCACGAACGCCACCAGGCTGCGCCTGCGCGCCAGCTCGGCCAGGTCGGACCGACTGCCGAACACGCTGGCAAGGTAGCCCGGGGTGACCGCGACCGAGTTCGTGACGTTCGCCGGCACCGGTGGCAGGCCGATGGCGACCAGGGTCGGGAACGTGATCAGGGACCCGCCACCCGCGACAGCATTGACCGTGCCGGCGGCCAGCCCGGCGGCAACCAGTACGCACGTGTCTGCGAGATCCATCGGGCCGTAGCATGTCAGGTGCGATGGACGAGTTGGTCGGGCGGTCGCGTCGGTGTGCCGTGGTGCACGCCGCCGAGGAACGTCCGGGCTCCACAGGGCAGGGTGGTTGTTAACGGCAACCCGGGGCGACCCGCGGGACAGTGCCACAGAAAACAAACCGCCGCCTCGGCGCAAGCCGGGGTGGTAAGGGTGAAACGGTGGGGTAAGAGCCCACCAGCATCCCGGGTGACCGGGGTGGCTTGGTAAACCCCACCCGGAGCAAGGCCAAAAGGGCCCCCGCCGCGAGGCGGTGGCCTGCGCAGACGTTCGAGGGCTGCCCGCCCGAGTCTGCGGGTAGACCGCTAGAGCCTGTCGGCAACGGCAGGCCGAGATGGATGGCCGCCACCCGCGCGCTTCGGCACGCGGGTACAGAACCCGGCGTACAGACCAACTCGTCCATCGCCCTCCCGGTCGCGGCCGTGATTCTCTTTGATTTCAACGTAAACGGCGGGTTGTCGTCGGTCCACAATGGGCGTTGTCGGCCGACCCAGGGACCCGGCCGTAAGAGACGTTCACGGACGATAAGGACTGCAGGAGCACATCGTTTCGTCCGTGATCATTGCGAACGCGACAGGTTGCCGGGTGGTGGCTGCGTAGGCTCGGGGTCATGCCTAGCCTGACCCAAGAAGAAGCGGCTGTCCGTGCCGGACTGCTGACGGTGCGCGAGTACGACGTGCACCTCGACCTGACCGGGGCGCTCGAGCGGACCGACTTCGCCGCCACTACCACCGTGCGCTTCTCCTGTACCGAGCCCGGTGCGACATCCTTCATCGAGCTGAGGCCGACCGCGATCCACGAGATCCAGCTCAACGGCGAACCAGTAGATCCGGCGTCGATCGAGGACGACCGGATCGTGCTTGCCGCTCTTCGTGCGGACAACGAACTGACCGTACGGGCGACGATGGCGTACTCGAGCACCGGTGAGGGACTACACCGCTACGTCGACCCCGCGGATGGGCAGGTGTACCTCTACGCCCAGTCCGCGATGGACGACGCGCAGCGCATCTTCGCCTGCTTCGACCAGCCGGACCTCAAGGCGCGGTTGAGGTTGCGGGTGGACGCACCGGCGGGATGGACGGTGTGGGCCAACGGCGCCGCCACCGGCGACGGGGAGTTCGCCCGGACCCCGCTGATGTCGACCTATCTGTTCACAGTGGTCGCCGGGCCGTACCACGTGCGCACCTCCGAGCACGACGGTGTCCCGCTCGGCCTGGCCTGCCGGCGGTCACTCGCCGCGTACCTGGACCGCGACGCGCAGGAGCTGTTCGCGTTCACCGCCTCGTGCCTCGACATGTACCACGAGATGTTCGGCATCCGGTACCCGTATGAAAAATACGACCAGGCCTTCGTGCCGCAGTTCAACCTCCAAGCGATGGAGAACCCGGGCTGTGTCACCTTCGCCGACGAGCTGCTGTTCTCCTCGTCGGTGACGCAGACCGAGCAGCAGATGCGGGCGGTGATCCTCGCACACGAGATGGCGCACATGTGGTTCGGCGACCTGGTGACCATGCGGTGGTGGGACGACATCTGGCTCAACGAGTCGTTCGCGGAGCTGATGGGTTGGTGGGTGGCCGCCCGGGCGACCCGTTTCACCGACGCGTGGACGAACTTCACCATCTGGCGCAAGGCCGGTGGCTATGCGGCGGACCAGCGCTCGTCGACCCACCCGGTCGCACCTGCGAGCGTGCCCGACGTCGCCTCGGCACTGCTCAACATCGACGGCATCTCCTATGCCAAGGGCGCGTCCACGTTGCGCCAGCTGGTCGCCTGGATGGGCGAAGACGACTTCCTGGCCGGGCTCCGGTCGTACCTGACGAAACACAGCTACGGCAACGCCACGCTGACCGACCTGCTCACCGCGCTGTCCGACGCGAGTGGACGCGACCTCGCCAGTTGGGCCGAGGTGTGGCTGCGCCGCAGTCAGGTCAACACGCTGCGGCCCGAGGTGGACGTGGACGAGGCGGGAAACTACCGGTCGGTCACGATCGTGCAGACCGCGCCCGCCGACTACCCAACCCTGCGACCGCATCACATCGGTGTGGCCGGGTACGACGCGAGCGGGCGCACCCATCGGGTCGAGGTGGACCTGGATCCCACGTCCGACGGAGGGCGCACGCCGGTCACCGAGCTCGTTGGCGTGCACGCGGCACAGCTCCTGCTCCTCAACGACGGTGACCTCACCTTCGCCAAGGTTCGCTTCGACCCGGACAGCCAGCAGCACCTGCCGCAGTTGCTGACGTCGGTGACCGACCCGCTGGCGCGTGCGTTGATGTGGTCCGCGGCCGCGGACGCCACCCGTGACGCCGAGGCCGCACCGGCGGACTTCATCACGCTCGCCGCGGCCGCCCTGCCGCACGAGACGGAAGTGGCGGTGTGGGAGGAGATGCTGCGCTTCGCCGTCGCCGAGGTCGCCGAGCGCTATCTCGACGGTGCGGCGCGGGTATCGGCTCTCGACACACTGGCTGCCGCGTGCGAGCGCACCCTGTTGTCGGCGAAGGAAGGCAGCAGCTGGCAACTCGCCGCCGCCCGTGGGTGGGTGAAAGCTGCCGGGCCGACCGCGATCGAGACAGCGGCTGGCTGGCTTCACGGCGCTGGCGTGCCGGACGGACTGCTCGTGGACCAGGATCTGCGGTGGATGGTGCTGAGCCGGCTGGTCGTACACGGCCTCGCCGGACCGGCGCAGATCACGGCCGAGTCCGAACGCGACCGTAGTGGCGAGGGCGCCGAGCAGGCGGCGAGGTGCCAGGCCGCGTTGCCTGACGCGCAAGCCAAGCGGGAGGCGTGGGACATCATCGTGTCCGATGACGCCACGGCCACTCGCATCGTGGCGGCGACGGCTGAGGGCTTCTGGCATGCGGCGCAGGAGGAGTTGACCGCGCCGTTCGTGTCGCGGTACTTCGCCGAGATGCCCGCGATGGCGCAGCGGCGCACTCCGGCGGCGGTCATCCAGGTGGCCCGCGCCGCCTATCCGCGCTTCGCCGTGTCGGTGCGGACTCTCGCCGAGGCGGAGGAGATGCTGTCCAACCCCGAGCTCAACGTGGGCCTGCGGCGGATGGCGGTCAACGGTACCGACGATCTGCGCCGCGCGGTGCGGGTGCGGGAACGCTTCGCCTGACCGGTTCTACGACGAGACGGCCCAGCATCTACATACCTGGATGCTGGGCCGTCGCCGTACAGTGCAGCCGCGATCGCGTCCGGTCGCTGCGACCCGCCGAAGTGTTCGCGCGTTCGTCGTCGACGGGTCCGCTCGCCGCTCGTCCAGCCCGATCACGGTGTGGACCGGAAAGCGTTGCTACATAGGCGTTCCAAGGCACACCGGCGAACACGGCGGAACCGGTTGCGGGTGTCGGCGTGAAGCCGTTCGGACATCCTTGTGCGTTGCCACTTGAATGACCGTTTGTATCTGTGCACAATGGCATCCGACCATTGTGGGCTGTTGAAGACCCCCCGCGCGGTACGGGCGTGATACCGTCTACAGTGGAAGTCCTACGAGTTTTTCGTCGAAAAGCTCGCGCTTGAACGAATCACAGTGCACAGTGATGTCATGAGCAACAGCGGAGGTGGCCCGTACTACTGGTGTCTGAGGCACAACCGAGTCGAGACCGACGAGAATGTGTGCCCCGCATCGAGGACGATGGGCCCGTATGACACCCCGTCCGAAGCGGAACAGGCACTGAAGAGGGTGGCGGAGCGCAACGAGCAGCTGGATGCCGAGGACGCACGGTGGACAGGCGACCAGGCTTAGCGCCCGACCAAGAAGAGGCATCGAATCGGCCACCGGGGCATAGGGGAGCTCTCCGGACCGAGTCCCAGCCACCGCTGACGCGCGACGCGTCGGCTCAAGTCAAAGCTCGCACATCTCATGGCTCACGCCAGCGAGCACAACATCGAAACTGCCCGAGGAGGCAACCATGGCCGACGCTAAGGCCACTTCACGACCGGCCGCGAAGCGCGCGGCTAGCACCAGGACGGCTTCCGGTCGCCCGGCGGCGAAGACCACGCGGGCTGCCGCGAAGTCGACTGCGGCAAAGAAGACCGTCACCGCCCCCGCGAAGGCGACGAAGTCGACGGCGACCAGGGCGACCGCCGCGAAGGCGACCGCCACCAAGGCCACCGCGGCCAAGAAGGCTGCCCCGGCTCGCAAGGCCACCGCCGTGGCCAAGAAGACCACTGCCACGAAGGCCGCGCCGGCGAAGCGGGCGACCCCGACGAAGGCGGCCGCGACCAAGTCGACCGCGGCGAAGAAGACCGCGGCTGCGCGCGTCACGGCGACCAAGGCGACCGCGGCGAAGAAGGCGACGGCGGCCAAGAAGGCCGCTCCGGCCAAGAAGGCAGCGCCGGCCAAGGCGACCGCCGCCAAGAAGGCCGCTCCGGCGAAGAAGGCGACCACGGTCGCGAAGAAGACGACGGCGGCCAAGAAGACCACCGCGGCTAAAAAGACGACGGCGGCCAAGAAGACCACGGCAGCCCGGGCGACCACTCGCCGGTCCACCACCGCCTCGGTCGGTGCGGCCCGCAAGACCACCCGCAAGGCCACGGCCCGCAAGGCGCCGAGCCGCACCAGCTCCGGCTGGTAGGCACAGGCTCCAACACGACAACCGCGAAAGCCACGTCGCTACTCGCCTGAGGGCAACGGCGTGGCTACCGCTACAGCGGTTGGGTGGGATAACTGGTAAGAAGAGTGACGTGGTCACTCGACTGGTCAAGGCACCCCACATCGACTTCGAACCACTGCGCCGCGAGCTGGATCTGCCCACACAGTTCCCGCTCGCGGCGCTGCGTGAGGCGGACGAGAGCGCGGCCGCCGTACTTTCGAGCCTTCCCGCCGGTCGAGCCGACCGAACCGACGTCGCGCTGGTGACCATCGACCCGCCCACGTCGCGGGACCTGGATCAGGCCGTGGGTCTGCAGGCGGTGGCTGGCGGTTACCGCGTCTTCTACGCCATCGCCGACGTGACCGCATTCGTGCCGCAGGGCGGGCAACTCGAGGCCGAGACATGGCGGCGTGGTCAGACAATCTATCTGCCGGACGGCAAGGTGCCGCTGCATCCGGTGTCGCTGTCCGAAGGCGCCGGTAGCCTGCTGCCGGGCGAACGCCGGGCCGCGTCACTGTGGACGATCGATCTCGACGCCGATGGCGCCACCACCGCGGTCCGGCTCGAACGCGCGGTCGTGCGCAGCCTGGCCAAGCTCGACTACCGGAGGGTCCAGTCAGCCGCCGACGCGGGCACGCTCGACGGACCCGTCGCGTTACTGCCCCGCGTCGGCGCGTTGCTGACCGCGCGAGCGCTCCATCGAGGTGCGGTCAACCTGCCCATCCCCGAGCAGGAGCTTGAGCCGGATGGCGTGGGCTGGCGGCTGGTGCTGCGCCGGGGATTGCCGGCGGAGGAATGGAACGCGCAGATCTCATTGCTGACCGGCATGGCCGCCGCGGACATCATGCTCGCCGGTGGTGTCGGTCTGCTGCGGACCATGCCGGCTCCCAAAGCCGAAGCCATCGCACTCCTGCGGGCCGCAGCGGCCGGGCTCGGCATCGCCTGGCCGGACGGGGCGACGGTCGGTGCGGTCCTGGCCGCGGTGCAGCCGGGCGACGCGCGTGGCGCTGCCTTCGTCGATCAGGCCGCGGAGCTGATGCGGGGAGCCGGCTACACGGCGTTCGACGGCGAGGTTCCCGCGAATCCGGAACACGGTGCGGTCGCCGCCGCGTACGCCCACGTGACCGCGCCGCTGCGTCGGTTGGCTGACCGGTACGCCACTGAGGTCTGCCTGAGCCTCACCAGCTCGACACCCTTACCGGAGTGGGTCCGCGTGGCGCTGCACCGGCTACCCGAAGTCATGAACAGCACCGATCGCCGGGCCTCGGCCGCGCAACGGGCGGCGATCGATCTGGGCGAGGCGGTCCTGCTGGCGGGCCGCGAGGGGGACGAGTTCGACGCCGTGGTGACCGACCTGCACCCGCACTCGGACAGGCGGCCGCCGGGCGGGACCATCGTTATCGACGAACCTCCGGTGCGCGCACGGTGCACCGGCGAGATGGCGCTGGGCGAGCGGATCAGAGTACGGCTGGTGCAGGCCGATCCGGTGCACCGTACGGTCACTTTTGAACGGGCGACGTCAGCCTAAATACACGGTCAGATTGCGCCCGTACGGTGCGAACCGCAGTGCCTCGGCGATGGCAGTGGTGGACGTGCTGCTCTCGAGCACTCGGAAGCGCGCGATGCCATGGGCGGCGACAGCGTGGCGGGCCGCCGCCGCGGTGACCTGTACGCCGTAGCCATGGCCGCGAGCCTCGGGACGCACCACGATGCCGATGTCGGTGGCGGTATCGGGTCCGGCGGTCAGGTTGGCCGCGGCCATCGCCCGACCATCGTCGAAGATGCCGAAAGACACCGGAGGGTTGGCCGCGAAGCCGGCCGACGCCCACTCCTCGCCCGGCACGGCGGAGCGCAGTTCTGCCATGGCGTCCGTGTCGTCGGAGCCGATCAGGCGAACGGCGCTGTGCTCGTCGAGCCCGTCAAGGTCATCGCGGTAGTAGTGCACGAGTGGCCCCTGCGCGGAGCGGACGGTCAGACCGGCGACCGTACGCCAGGTGTCTGGTTGCAGGAGCTCGGACACCTGCGTGCCTGCCACCGCCGTGGAAACCGTTTCGAGCAGGTCAGCGGGCGCGATCACACACGCGCTGTGGTCGAAAGCCAGCACGTATATGCCCAACCATGTAGCTCTTTGTGGCGGGTTGGGAATAACATGGACACCCGGTGTATGGAATCGACTCGCGTCAACGCCGAGGGTTACCGACCAGAAACTGTCGACCCGCTCACGAGATGTGACCTGAACCATTCCGCAGAGCGTGCCAGTTCAACGCGAAGAATGGTAGAGCCTTTGCAAGGATGGCCGTCATGACGTTGGATGCGAATAGCTTAGTCGAAGTAGACGACCTCATCGTGGGCATCCTCGGTGGCACCGGTGAACAGGGACGGGGCTTGGCCTACCGGTTCGCCCGGGCCGGGCAGAGGGTGGTGATCGGCTCGCGGAGCGCGGAACGGGCGCCGAGTGCGCGGCCGAGATCGCCGCGCTGCCCGGCGTGCCGGCGGAGATTGTCGGCACCAGTAACCCCGAGGCGGCGCGGCGCGCGACGTGGTCATCATGGCGGTGCCGTGGGAAGGGCACGCGGAAACGGTGCGCTCCGCCGGAGCCCTTGCACGGCAGGATCGTCGTTGACTGCGTGAACCCGCTCGGCTTCGACAAGCAGGGACCGTACGCGCTACGGTGCCCGAAGGCAGCGCAGCCGAGCAGGCCGAGCGTTGCTGCCCGAGTCGCGGGTGTGCGCGGCCTTCAACCACGTCAGCGCCTCGTGCTGGCCGATCCCAGCGAGTCGACGGTCGACCTGGACGTGTTGATCTGCGCGAGGACCGTGACGCGATCGATGTCGTCATCGCGTTGGCGGGCAAGATCCCAGGCATGCGCGGGGTCTACGCCGGCCGGTTGCGCAACGCCGGTCAGATGGAGGCGTTGACCGCGAACATGATCGCCATCAACAAGCCGCTACAAGTCACACGCCGGCTCCGCGTCACGGATCTCTAGATCGGTCGCGCGTCACCACCGTGTCGGGTGCAGCATGGGTACCTCACCGGTGGCAGACTTAGTCGTCCGCTCGCTGACGGGCTAGAAAGTGTGGTCGGCGGCCGGGAAATCGCCGCCGTCGCGCACCTCGTCGGCGAAACGGACGGGTCGCGTCCGTCAGGACGCCGGCCAGGTCCGCGTACCGCTTGACGAAGCGCGGCGCCTTGCCGGTGCGCAGGCCGGCCATGTCCTGCCAGACCAGCACCTGCGCGTCGGTGTCCGGGCCGGCGCCGATGCCCACCGTGGGAATGGCGCAGCTCGTGCGGTGATCCGCTTGGCCACCTCGCCGGGCACCATCTCCAGCACCACCGCGAACGCGCCCGCCTCGGCCACCGCCTGCGCGTCGGCGAGCACCTCGTCGGCCGTGTCGCCCCGGCCCTGCACCCGGTAGCCGCCGAGGGTGTGCTCGCTCTGCGGGGTGAACCCGATGTGCGCCATCACCGGAATGCCGGCACCGACGATAGCCGCGATCTGCGGCGGCGCACCGCCGGCCGCCCTCCAGCTTCACCGCGTGGCAGCCGCCCTCCTTCATGAACCGCACCGCGGTACGCAGCGCCTGGGTCGGCCCCTCCTCGTAGGAGCCGAACGGCAGGTCGCCGACGACCAGCGCGTGCTGGGTGGCCCGACCACGGCCCGCACCAGCGGCAGCAGCTCCTCGACGGTCACCGGCAGGGTGGTCTCGTAGCCGAACACGTTGTTCGCGGCCGAGTCGCCGACCAGCAGCACCGGGACGCCGGCCTGGTCGAAGATCGCGGCGGTGTACTGGTCGTACAGGTGAGCATCGGCCCACCGTTCGCCGCGCTCCTTGGCGGCGATCAGGTCGCGGGTGCGGACCCGCCGGGTGGCCGGCGCCGCCGTAGAGGGCGGTCACCTCGTTCGGGGTGGACTCCACCATGTCTGTCTCCTTCCTCGAGGCCGCGCCTTCGCGGTCCCCGGGTTCAGTCGCGATCGTCGCACCGCGACGACCGGCGGCGCAGGATCGCGGTGGAAATGTCACTCGACCGGCGCGCGGGCGGTCAGCCGTCTCGCGCAAGCGGTTGGTGATCGGCAGGCGACGGTCCCGGCCGAATGCCTTGATGGAGATCTTCGGACCGGGCGCGGACTGGCGGCGCTTGTACTCGGCCGGGTCGACCATCCGCAGCACCCTGTCCACGATGGCCTGGTCGTGCCCGGCGGCCGACGAGGCCGTCCCGGCCCAGGTCGCCGTCGACGTAGTCCGAGCAGGATCGGGTCCAGCGACGTCGTAGTCGGGCAGCGAGTCGGTGTCGAGCTGGCCGGGGCGCAGTTCGGCGCTGGGCGGCTTGCTGATCGAGTTCTCCGGGATGGGCGGGGTCTCGCCGCGGCGGGCTGCCTCGGCGTTGCGCCAAGCCGCCAGCCGCCACACCATGGTCTTCGGCACATCCTTGAGCGGGTTGAAACCGCCCACCGAATCGCCGTAGAGGGTGGAGTAGCCCACCGCCAGCTCGCTCTTGTTCCCGGTCGTGAGCACCAGGTGGTTGTCCTGGTTCGACAGTCCCATCAGGATCACGCCACGGACCCGGGCCTGCAGGTTCTCCATCGCGATGCCGGACAGCTCCAGCTGGGCCAGCGAACGCTGTCCACCATCGGCTGGATGGGTTGCACCCGGTAGTGCAGGCCGGTCCGCCGGGCCAGCTCGGCGGCGTCGTCCCGGGAGTGCTCGGAGGAGTAGCTGCTGGCATGGACACGCCGTACACCTGGTCGGGCCCCACCGCGTCGACGGCGATCGCGGCCACCACGGCGGAGTCGATGCCGCCGGAGAGCCGCGATGATGACCGACCGGAAGCCATTCTTGCGGACGTAGTCGCGCAGGCCCAGCACCAGCGCCTGCCACACCTCTGCCTCGTCTGTCACCCGTGGGGCCACGGTGCCGGTCAGCCGGTCGGCACCGAGCTCGGCCAGTTCGCCGGTGATGACGGTGCGGGCAACTCCATCTCGTCGGCCACGCACGGCAGTCGGCGGCGCCGGCGTGCCGGCAGCGGGCAGGTCGAGGTCGAGGATGAGCAACTGCTTCGGCGAACTGGGCGGCCCGGGCCAGCAGGGTGCCGTCGGGCGCGACCACCATCGAGTCGCCGTCGAAGACGAGTTCGTCCTGGCCGCCGGTCATGTTCAGGTAGGCGACCACGGCGCCGGCCTCGGCGGCCCGGCGGCTGCACCAGGGCAGACGGATGTCGTCCTTGGCCAGTTCGTACGGCGAGCCGTTGATGTTGACCACAAGGGCGACGCCGGCCTGCCGGGCGGCGGCGAACGGTCCACCGGCCTGCCAGATGTCTTCGCAGATGGTCAGCGCGATGTCGACTCCGCCGAGCCGGATCACCTCCAGAACCTGCCCGGGCACGAAGTAGCGGTCCTCGTCGAACACGCCGTAGTTGGGTAGGTGGTGCTTGAAGTACGTTGCCACCACCCGACCGCCGTGCAGCACGGCGAGTGCGTTGCGCGGACCACGTCCGGGTGTCGCCTCGGCGCTGACGCGCGCCCTGCCGTCGGCGTCCAGGTAACCCACGATGACTGGCGACGTGACCCAGGCCGTCCTCGGCCAGGTCTGTGGCGAGCGCGTGCACCGCCGCCTTCGAGGCGGCCACAAAGGACTCGCCGGAAGACCAGATCCTCCACCGGATAGCCGGTCAGCATCATTTCGGGGAAGGCCACCAACTGCGCGCCGGATTCGGCGGCCTTGCGGGTCCAACCCCGCACCAGCGCCGCGTTGCCGGGCAGGTCTCCTACGGTCGGGTCGATCTGGGCGAGCGCGATACGCAGCGTCGGCATGCGGCCATTGTCGCGCAGGGGCCGATCCCGGGCACGAAACTGTTAGCAGCCCCACCTGCTGTGGCCGCAGTTGCGGCCGTTACAGGGTGAGGATCGTGGCACCGAGGAACAGCGCGGCGGCGACGGCGAGGATGGCCACCTGCGCCGGTAGCTGACCGAACGTCCGCAGGGCGCCACCGCTCGGCGCCACGGTGGCGAAGCGAATCGGCAGCGGAGCCGTGACCGGTTGGTTCGCCTCGTCCGGGCCTGGGCCCAACTGGGTGAGATCGAAGTGGGCCGGATCAAACCGGGCCGGATCGAACCGGGCCGGATCGAACCGGGCCGGATCGAGGTGGGCCGGCTCGAAAGAGGCCGGGCCGAAGCCGGTGTCCCGACCGCGGGCCAGCGCGTCGACCATGCGGGCCCGGCCACGCATCTCCACGATGATCATCCAGGTGGCCGCGCCGGAAAGCAACACCCCGAGCAGCAACATGGACAGTCCGACCAGGCTGCGTACCTCAGGTCCGCCGCCGTTGTCGGCCGCTTTGCCGGTCAGCCCGAACAGCACCACCCACAGGGGCAACGTGAGTAGCAGCAGCGCACCGCCGATGACACCACCGGCGACCTGCGCGAACCGGGACTGCCAGATGAGGTCGTCGGTTGGTTCGCGCCGGCCGGCCGGACGCAGCCCCAGCCAGCCACCCTCTGGCGCCAAGAGCCCGGAGGATGCGGGAACAGACGGCTCTGGAACAGACGAGTCTGGAACAGACGGCGCGGGAGCGGCCTGAGCCGTCATGGACGGAGTGTGCCGGCTTGGAGTTGGGGTGGCGCGAGCGGTGCCGACGGCCACCGCGGGCGGCGGCACGGGGATGGCCATGGTGGGTGAGTCGTCGCCGGGCGCCTGGTTACGTGGTGCGCGCACGAGGCCCCGGATCAGCGGCGGATCGAGCGTCACCCCGGGAAGTTTCACCGGAATGGGAGCGGGCGGCACCGCGGGCCATCCGCCCGTGTGAGAGCCGTTGCTAGCCGGGACTGATCCGTTGGCAGGGGGCTGGAACTCCACCGGTACTCCTCCCCAGGGGGTTGGATCGGGATGTGCCACGATGATAGGAGTGCCACGCTGTCCGGGGAAGTGCCTAGAAGGTACGGAATCGTCCGAACCAGGATGATCGAGTAACGTACCCGAAACAGAGGTGGCAAAGACTCGTACGGATGATGCCAGTAAACAGGAGTGGACCCATGGACCGACAGCAGGAGTTTGTGCTCCGTACGCTGGAGGAGCGAGACATCCGCTTCGTACGCCTGTGGTTCACGGACGTACTGGGGACGCTGAAGAGTGTATCGGTGGCGCCGGCAGAACTCGAGGCGGCCTTCGAAGAAGGTATCGGATTCGACGGATCAGCGATCGAGGGCTTCGCCCGGGTCTACGAATCTGACATGGTCGCCATGCCGGACCCTTCGACCTTTCAGGTGTTTCCCTTTGAGGGCGGGACCAGCGGCGAGAGCGCCCGCATGTTCTGCGACATCCTGCTCCCCGATGGCTCCGCCTCGTGGGCCGACCCGCGCCACGTGCTGCGCCGGGCGCTGTCGCGGGCCGCGGAGAAGGGCTTCACCTTCTATACCCACCCCGAGATCGAGTTCTTCCTGGTCCAGGGCATCCCGGCCGACGGCGGCGTACCCGAGCCGGTCGACACCGGCGGCTACTTCGACCACACCACGCACGCGGTGGCCCGGGACTTCCGCCGCCAGGCGGTGCTCGCGCTCGAACGCATCGGCATCTCGGTCGAGTACAGCCACCACGAGGTGGCCCCCGGGCAGCAGGAGATCGACCTGCGCTACGCCGACGCGCTCACCACCGCCGACAACATCATGACCTTCCGGCACGTGGTGAAGGAGGTCGCGCTCTCGCACAACGTGCACGCGACCTTCATGCCCAAGCCGTTCACCGACCAGCCGGGCAGCGGCATGCACACCCACCTGTCCCTGTTCGAGGGTGACCGCAACGCGTTCCACGACCCGGCCGACCCGATGAAGATGTCCAAAGTGGGCCAAGCCGTTCATCGCCGGGCTGCTCGCGCACGCCCGGGAGTACACCGCGGTCACCAACCAGTGGGTCAACTCGTACAAGCGGCTGTTCCCGCAGGCGCTGGCCGAGACGGATCACCGAGGCGCCGGCGTACGTGTGCTGGGGCCACCTCAACAGGTCGGCGCTGGTGCGGGTGCCCGCCTACGGCAAGCCGAACTCGGCCCGGGTGGAGGTCCGCTCGCTGGACAGGCGTGCAATCCGTACCTGGCCTTCGCGGTCCTGCTCGGCGCCGGGCTGAAGGGCATCGAGGAGGGCTACGAACTGCCACCGGGTGCCGAGGACGACGTGTGGTCACTGTCCGGTGCGGAGCGCCGCGCCATGGGCTACGAGACGTTGCCGGAGAACCTGTCCGACGCGGTCGAGGTGATGGCCAAGTCGGAGCTGGTCGCCGAGGTGTTGGGCGAGCACGTGTTCGACTTCTTCCTGCGCAACAAGCGCAGTGAGTGGGAGCGAATACCGCCGCGTGGTGACCCCGTACGAGCGGCAGCGTTACCTGTCCAGCCTCTAGTTCGGCTAGCTGCGCGCGGTGGCTGGACCCGTGGTCAGCGTGCCGGCCACCGGGTCGAGGTCGGCCTCGACGCCGACCGGCACGGTCAGCTGGTTGGCACCGTGGCCGATCGGCAGCCCGCCGAGCACCGCAACGCCCCATGTGGACAGATGTTCCCGCAGTACGTCCACAATAGAGATCGGCCACTCGTCGGCGCATTCGGTGAACTGTCCCAATGCGACACCGGCGAGACCCTCGAGCACGCCGGCACGGCGCAGGTGGACCAGCATCCGGTCCACTTTGTACGGCGGCTCGGCGACCTCCTCCAGTAGGAGGATCGCGCCCCGCAGGTCCGGAAAGTCCACGGTGCCCACTGACGCGGCCAGCAGGCACAGGTTGCCGCCCAGCAGCGTGCCCGTGGCGGTGGCACCCATCCGGATCGGTGCCGTCTCCTCGTCCGCCCGGGCGTTGATCGACCACCGGCTCGTTGGTCAGGATGGCCCGGCGTCAGGGACTCGGCCGACTCGGGTCCGGTCCGCTCGTCCAGCCAGGCCGCGCCCGGACCGTGCACGGTGGCCAGCCCGGCACCTCGCCAGAGCGCCAGCTGCAGTGCGGTGATGTCGGAGAAGCCGACCACCAGCTTCGGGTCGGCCCGGACCGCGGCGTGGTCCAGGCCGTCCACGATGCGCTGGGTGCCGTAGCCGCCGCGGGTGCACAGCACCGCGCGTACCTCGGGATCGGACAGCGCCAGGTTGAGGTCGGCCGGGCGCTGCTCGTCGGTGCCGGCCAGGTAGCCGGCCGGGCGTACACGTTCGGCGCCGGGACCGGCCGCAGTCCCCAGCCGGTCAGCAGTTCGATTCCGCGGGCCACTCGCTCCGGGCGGGTCGGCCCGGACGGGGACACCAGCATGACCGGGTCACCGGGGCGCAGCGCAGGCGGAGTGAGGCATCGCCCTCGTGTGTGGGGGACTCGGGAGCTTTCACTGTAGAGGGTCGGCCGCGGCGGCTGGACGGCACTTTGGTCGCCGGCTCGCGACCCGACTAGCCTCGACCCGTGGCGAAACCGTGCACTGGTGATCGAGAACGATCCGACTGACGATCCGCGGCTGCTGGGGGAGTGGCTCACCGAAGCGGGTCTGGAGCTGGGCGTGCTGCGTCCGTACGCCGGCGACGCGCTGCCGGCCGACCTGGACGGGTACGCCGCGCTGGTCGTGCTCGGCGGTGACCAGCAGGCCTACCGCTGCCCGGACGGACAGCCCGGCGCAGGCGTGGTTCCCGGCACTGGAGTGACTGCTGCGCAAGGCGGTACGGAGTGAGCCTGCCGACCCTGGGCATCTGCCTCGGTGCGCAACTGCTCGCGACCGCCCAGAACGGGACGGTCGCGCCAGCCGCCGCCGGTCCGGAGATCGGGGCGGCGCTGGTGGCCAAGCGCGACGTGGCCGAGCGCGATCCGCTCTTCGCGCCAACTGCCGATGCTGCCCGACGTGGTCCAATGGCACAGCCGACGAGGTCACCGAGCTTCCGCTCGGCGCGGTGCTGCTGGCTACCTCCACCCACTACCCCAACCAGGCGTTCCGGGTCGGCGAACGCGCCTGGGGGCTGCAGTTCCACACCGGAGTGCGACACCGGCGCTGGTGGCCGCCTGGGCCGGCACCGAAGGTCCGCTGCTCGACCAGCTCGGCCGCAGCGCCGACGGAGGTGGTCGGTGGCGTGGCCGCGCTGGTGGACGACCTGTTCGAGGCCTGGCAGCCGGTGCGGCCCGGTTCGCCGCGGTGGCCCAGGGCGAGCTGGCCACGGCCAACCGGACGTGCTGATCGGGCGTGAGCTGCCGTTGCTCGGGCCACTGAGCCGATGAGTCGCCCTGTCGCCGGCAGCCTGGCCCGGTTCGGCTTCACCGACACGGCCGCCGCGGCGGCGCTGCTCGGGCCGGCCCGGCGGGCTGGGCCTGTGGGCGGCCGGGAGCAGGCGCCGGTCGGCGACGGCGGCGCCGAGGTGCTGGCCGCGCTCGCCGCCGCGGCGGATCCGGACCTGGCGGTCCGGCAACTGCATCGCATCGCGGAGGTCTCCACGCCGTCACCCCAGGCCCAGATGCGGCCGTGGATGTCCAGCCCGGGATGCGTTGGCGGCTGCTCGCGGTGCTCGGGCTGTCGCTCGGCGACGACATGGTGGCCAACCCGCAGCGCTGGCACGTGCTGACGGGCCGCTCCGACGGCGACAATCCGTTCGCTGGACGCGACACGGTGTCACCCGCCGCGCTGCGCTCGGCAGCTACCGCTGTGCGTTGCTGAAGGATGGCCGCCGCCGACCTGACCGCGGGCGGGCCGATGTCGAGAGTCGATGGCCCGCGCTGTCCCGGCTGGCCGACGCCACCCTGGCCGCGGCGCTACGGCTCGCCGAGGAGGAGCGCGGGGCCACGCCCCGGCTGGCGGTGATCGCGATGGGCAAGTGCGGTGGCCGGGAACTCAACTATGTCAGCGACGTGGACGTCATCTTCGTCTGCGCCGGCGACGAGGACCTGGGCGACGCGCAGGTGATCGCGGCGCGCATGATGCAGATCTGCGCGCAGGCCGCGTGGCCGGTGGACGCCAACCTGCGTCCCGAGGGCAGCCAGGGTCCGCTGGTGCGCACGCTGGCCTCGCACGAGGCCTACTACCGGCGTTGGGCCCGCACCTGGGAGTTCCAGGCGTTACTCAAGGCCCGGCCGGCGGCCGGTGACCTGGAGGTGGGCGCGCGGTGGCTGGCCATGCTGGATCCGCTGATCTGGCATGCCGCGGAGCGGCCCGAGGCGGTCGAGGACGTACGGGCGATGCGCCGGCGCATCATCGACAGCGTGCCACCGGACCAGCGGGACCGGGAGATCAAACGTGGGCCGGGCGGGCTGCGCGACATCGAGTTCGCCGTGCAGTTGCTGCAACTCGTGCACGGCCGTGGTGACGAGCAACTGCGCTTGACCGTTCTACTTTGGACGCTCTGCGGGCGCTGTCGGAGCGCGGCTATGTGGGCCGTCCGGACGGGGACGCACTGGTCGAGGCGTACCGGTTCCTGCGCGTCGTGGAGCACCGCCTGCAGTTGCAACGCCTGCGCCGCACCCACATGGTGCCGGACGCGCGGACCCCGGGGGGCGCGGCCGCCCTGCGTTGGCTCGCCCAGGCGGTCGGTTTCCGCGCGGACGCCCGCAGTGACGCGGTTTCGATGTTCCGCTCGGCCTGGATCACGCACGCGCACGAGGTACGCCGGCTACACGCGAAGCTGGTCTACCGGCCGTTGGTGGAGGCCGTGGCCCGGGTACCGAGCGACGCGCTGCGACTGACCCCGCAAGCGGCCGTGGCCCGGCTCGAGATCCTCGGCTTCTCCGACCCCAACGGTGCGCTGCGGCACCTGCAGGCGTTGACCGCCGGAGTGAGCCGGTACGCGGCCATCCAGCACACCCTGTTGCCGGTGCTGCTGGACGAGTTCGCGTACGCGCCCGAACCGGACCGCGGCCTGCTGGCCTACCGGCAGGTTTCGGACGCCCTCGGCCCGACACCGTGGTTCCTGCGGTTGTTGCGGGACGAGGGACCGGTGGCCTTGCGGCTGGCCAGGTTGCTCGGCCTGTCCCGGTATGTCGCTGACCTGTTGACCCGCGATCCAGAGGCCCTGCGGCTCATCGCCGATGACGGTGAACTGAGTTCCGCGCACTGCGGAGTCCCTTGTGGAGGGATTCAACGCCGCGGTCGACCGGCACGGCGTGGTTGGCGAGCGCGGTTGGCGTGGCGGCGCCGGGGCCGCGGTGCAGGCGGTGCGCGCGTTACGCCGCCGGGAACTGTTCCGGGTGGCCTGCACGGACCTGCTCGGCGCGGTGTCCGGCCGGGCCGCGCACACCGGGGCAGCCCTCGACGCGGTCGCGGTGGGCCAGGCGCTGGCCGATGTCACCGACGCAACCCTGGGTGCCGCGCTGCGGGCGGCCCAGTCCCGGGCCGGCGCGCACGGGATGGCGTTCACCATCATCGGGATGGGCCGGTTGGGTGGGGCCGAGTTGAGCTACTCGTCCGACGCCGACGTGCTGTTCGTGTACGAGCCGCCGCCGGGTGTGGCCGACGACGTGGCCAGCGGGATGGCGCTGCAGATCGCCGAGGAACTGCGCCGGTTGCTGTCCGCGCCGTCGCCGGAGCCGCCGCTCGGGGTGGATGCCGACCTGCGTCCGGAAGGGCGCCAGGGGCCACTGGTCCGCAGCCTCGCCGCGTACGAGCGGTACTACGCCAGCTGGTCGAAGATCTGGGAGGCGCAGGCGTTGCTGCGGGCCCGGTTCGTCTGCGGCGACCCGGCGCTGGGCGCGCGGTTCCTGGAACTGGCCGACCGGGTGCGCTATCCGGTCGGTGGTCCGAGCCCGGAGCAGATCACCGAGATCCGTCGGATCAAGGCGAGGGTGGACACCGAACGGTTGCCCCGCGGCGCCGACCCGGCCACCCACGCGAAGCTCGGCCGCGGCGGACTGGCCGATGTGGAGTGGGCGGTGCAGTTGCTGCAGCTGCGGCATGGCCACGAGATCGCCGCGCTGCGCACCCCTCGTACGCTGGATGCCCTGACCGCGGCCCGCGACGCCGGCCTGGTGTCCAAGATGGACGCCGTGTTCCTGGCCCGCGGGTGGCTGATGGCGACCCAGGTGCGCAACGCGCTGATGCTGGTGCGCGGCCGGGCGAGTGACCAGTTGCCCCGCCACGGTAGCGAACTCGCCGGTGTGGCCCGTGCGTTGGGGCGGCCCGCGCGCAGCCAGCCGGGGGAGTTCCTGGACGAATATCTGCGTACAGCAAGACGCGCCCGGGCCGCCGCCGAGCGCGTCTTCCTGGGCTGAGCCGCCGGCTCAGGAGGTGCCGTCGGGCAGCGTGAGCTCGTAGAGCGCGGTGTAGGCCGGCTTGGTGGACAGGTCGGCCCGGAGCAGGCCGTAGTGACGGTTCTGCGGGGACACCTCGACATCCTCGTCGATGGTCGAGTACCAGAAGAACTTGTCCACCCAGGGCCACTGCGCCCGAATGAGGTTCACCGCCTGGTTGAGGAAGATCGCCTGGGTCACCTCACTGACGCCGAGAGCCCAGGGCGGGGTGTTCGGCGGGTTGATGTAGGTGCTGTAGCCCGTCTTCATCCAGATCGGTTTCGCGCTGTCGCCCTTGGCCACCATCAGATTGCGGACCGCCACCACATGGGTGAACCTCCAGATCGTCCCGTTGTCCGGGGCGAGTGGGCTCTGGTCCGACGGGGACTGGTACGCGTGGACGAACATGACGTCGAAATACCCCTTGGCGCCAGCCTGGTAGCACAGCGCGATCCACGGCGCGTCGTTGTACTGGATCCCGCCGAACACCACCAGCGCCTTCGGGTCGCCGGCCTTGACCGCGGGGTATGCGGCCTTCACCAGGTTGGTGTAGGTCACCGGATTCGCACCGACGAAGAAATCGGGGTTGTTGGGCTCGTTCCAGACCTGCCAGGACGCGACCTTGCCAGCGTAGCGGTTGGCGGCCCACTGGATCGCCCGCGCGTAGTCGGCCGGGTTGGTCGGTGGGACGTATTCGCCCTGGTTCCCGTTGGCCCAACCGGGCGTGATCCAGAACATGATCTGCGGGGTGATGCCGTACGCGTTGATCTCGGCGATGACGGTGTCGACGAAACCGACTCCCCACGGGTCGAACGTGCTCCCGTTGGTGGGCTGGAGCATCGCCCAGGAGACATCCATGGAGAGCGTGTGGATGTTGGCGAGTTGTAGTTTGGCCAGCGCGGATTGTCGCTGATCGTCGGTCCAGAAGGCCCACATGCCGTGGAACTGCACGCCGACCTCGGGGTCCACCCGGTAGGTGACCCCAGGTACGGCGGGCGCCGGGGCCACCTGCGCGACCGGTGCTGTGTGGGCAGGGGAAGGGGTGGTCGCCAGGGCCGCGACCGCCGCGAGCAAGGTTATCGTTGCGGCGACCCGGAAGCTCCGCTCTCGACGTTTGATGTGTGCTGACGCAATCCTCATGCGGCCATGCTGGCAAGCTGGACTTGCGATGTTCGCGGCTTTCTTGCCGAAGCACTCAGAAGGTCCTCAAAATCCCCGGTGAGGTTGCCTACCGCTGATCCGTCTGGCGCCCGCGCTTTGGGCGGCCGGTGCGCAGCCAACCCGGGGGAGATTCCTGGACGAATATCTGCGTACAGCAAGACGCGTCCGGGCTGCCGCCGAGCGCGTCTTCCTGGGGTGACGGACGTTGTACCTAGCTTGAGCCGGGGGAGTTCACCCCGGCCAGGTCGGTCAGCGCGGTCAGGCCCGGTTTGACGGACAGTTCCGCGCGGAACAGGCCGAAGTGCCGGTCGTGGAAGTCCGGCGCGTTCTCCTCGTCCTTGGTGGTGTACCAGAACCACTTGCCGACCCATGGCCAGTTGGAGCGGGCCTGGTTGACCGCCTGGTTGATGAAGACCGCCTGGGTGACCTCGGTGACCCCCAGGTACCAGTTTGGCGAATTCGGCGGGTTGTCGTGGGTGCTGTAGCCCGTTCCGGTCCAGATCGATTTGGCACTGTCCCCGTGCGCCACCATCACGTTGCGTACCGCGGGCAGGTGCATGTACCGCCAGACGTTGCCGTCGTCCGGCGTGAGTGGGGTCTCGTTCGACGGCGCCTGGAAGGCATGGGTTGACATAATGTCGAAGGAGCCCTTGACGCCCGCGGCATAACACAGTGCCAGCCACGCGTCGTCGTTGTACTGCAGGCCCCCTACCATCACCTGCGCGTTCGGGTCACCGCGTTTCACCGCCGGGTAGGCGGCCTGGATCAACTTCGTGTAGGTGACCGGGCTCGCGCCGATGAAGAAGTCGTTGCTGTTCGGTTCGTTCCACACCTCCCAGACCGCGACCTTGCCGGCCCACCGGTTGGCGGCCCACCCGATCGCCCGGGCGTAGTCCGCCGGATTGGTGGGAGGCGTGATGTCACTCTGGTTGCCGTTGGCCCAGGGCGGGGTGAGCCAGAACGTGATGATCGCGGTCATCCCGTGTGCGTTGATCATGTTGATGACCCGGTCGATAAATGCGACACCCCACGGGTCGTAGGTCGTGCCGTTGTTGGGTTGCAACATCACCCAGGACACGTCCATCTGCACCAGATGGATGTTGGATGCGGACAATTGTCCGAGCACGGCCTCCCTTTGCTCGTCCGTGTAGTAGGCCCACATGCCATGCCACTGGACGCCCAGCTCCGGATCCAGCCGATAGGTCACCCCGGGTATCGCGGGTTGCGCGATCGGCTGCGCGACCGGCACCGCGTGGGCCAGTGCGGAATCCGCAGGCGGGGCATGCGGGACCGCCCATGCGATGGCGGCCATCGCAACGGTCACCACGGCGACGCCTACTGAGAACTTCCTCAGTCTCGTGCGGACAAAAAGTCGTGTTCTCAGCCTTTGCATGCCTTATTGTGGCCTCCGCCCGTTCTGCTGCGGGCGAAGAATGTGGTGGGAATGAGTGGACCTGGGTCACATTTCACCTGATGGGGCGACGAGAACGCACCATGCCTTGCGCGAAATGGCTACCGCTCGTCCAGGTCACGCGTACGACTCGAGGAAGGACAGGATGTCGGGCCGGACATCGTCGTTGCCCAGCTTGAGCATGTCCCAGCCGTGGCTCACTCCCGGCCGGCCGACCAGTTGCTTGGCCGTTGACCCGATCTTGGCCAGCAGTTCGTCCGGCTTGGCCGCGGTCGCTTGGCGGTCCTCAGCGGTGAAACAGATCAGCACCGGCGCGGTGATCCGCGGCGCGGCCTCGATGGGAGTGCGCGGCCCATTGCCGGTACCGGCGGTCACATCCATCGCATTGTCTGGATAGGACAGTGACACCACACCGGCCACCTGGTCCGGTATCCGGGCGGCGGTGACCAGAGCGGTCGCCGCGCCGAGCGAGGCGCCGACAACCACCACCCGCTTCGCGCCGTCCTTCTTCAACGCGCCCACCGCCGCTGTGGCATCCGCGGTGTAATCGGCCGTCGGGCCGGCATCGCTGTATCCGGTGCCGCGCAGGTCGATCGCGAGGACGTGAAAGCCGGCGCGGACCAACTCGTCGGCGTAGTCCCACCACCGGCACAGGTCGGCGCCCGCCTGCGGCAACAGCAGCACACCCCGCTCGCCCGCACCGAACGCGACGCCAGCCAGGTTCACGTCGTCCGCGGTCGTCACCACCATCTTGCGGGCCGTGGTGTTCCCGCTCTGGCGACACCGCTGCGCCGGCGACGGTGCCCCGCCCGCCTTGCTCGCCGTCGCCTGCGAGCGGACCACGTCCGGATCAGCCGGCCGCGGTGAGGGGTCATCCGTACACGCCGCGGACAACGCGAGCATCGCGCCCACACCGAACAGGCTGACCATCCGGCGCACCAATACCGATCGACTCATGCCGACATGTCACAGGATCAGGCCCGCATTGGCAAGGCCCGCCGAAAGTTACGCGACCGTCCGATGTGGACGCCGGATTGCGACCAGGACACACGCGAAGGGCGTACCACCGGTGTCGGTGATACGCACCTGTGGCGCGTTACTCAGCAGTCGTAGAACTGAGTCGCCCGATTCTCTGGCCTGCGGCTGCTCCGCCACATGCTCGCTGACCTGCTGGAACAGTACTCATCATCTGTCATCGTTTCTCGGCTCTTTCCGTTCTCAGTTGGGCCCAAGTTGGGCCCAGTGATCTTGACCGCTGGTCAGCGCATCGTGCGTCCCGGGGGGATCTCCTCCGCTTGGCCTCTGCGGTGCCGTGTGACGTAGCGCTGTAGTCCGCGCTCGACGACCGCCGTCATGGTCTCGCCGCGTTCGGCCGCGATCGCCGCCGCCTCGTCCCAGATGGGCCCGATGCGTGTGGTGCGCACGGGGGTCTTCCCGGTGGCAGGCCTGCCCCGTGGTCGCTTTCCGGTGGTCTCAGTCTCACTCATGGCCGAAGTGTACTACAGAAAATCCCCCGACAGCTTGCGTCCCCCGTGTTTCGTGTATTACACTTATTCTTAGAGGAGCAAGCAGGGAAACGAAAATTTGAAAACTCCACATCGAAGCCCACACAGGAGAAACCGGGACCCGCGCGAGCGGGCAGCAGGAGCCGCGTACGGGGCAGCGATCACCCAGAGGTAGCGGGGGCCGCCGGACACCACGAGCCGGCGGAGCAACCAAAGGAGATCGACATGAAGATCGATTGGCACCTCACCGACACCCCCGATCTGCAAGACATCGCCGACGGGATGGCGGACGCCGCCGAACGGAACCTCGGCTTGCCGTTCGCGCTCGTAATGATGGCCCGGGACAGGGCCGGCACCGATGAGGAACTGACCCGCCACGCCTTCCTGGCCGAGCTGGGCAACCTCGTTGCCCGGTGGCGGGCCGAGGGTGCGGCAAACGCCTGAGATCCGAACGCACGGCGGGCACCGGAATGGTAGCGACACTCCGGTGCCCTTCCGAGCCGTTCGGCTCGCCCACAAGCATCCCACCCGGTCTGAGCGCCCCAAAGCGCGCGCTCCCGGGCGAACCCCCTGGAGGACCCATGAGCATCAACTGGAAGACCGTCGGCCGCCGCCTCGGCTACGGCTCGTCGCTGCTGGCAGTCGGCGGCACAGCCGCCTACACCAGCTTCGGACACATCGCCGCCGTAGCCCGGCTCGGACACCAGCCGCCCGGACTCGCAGCCCTGCTGCCGCTCAGCGTGGACGGCATGATGGCCGTCGCCACGCTGGCGATCGCGGAGGACAAGGCACAGGGCCGCAAGCCGCGGCCGTGGGCGCGCGTCGCCCTGGCGCTCGGCGCCCTGGTGTCCCTGTCGGCCAACATCGCCTCGACGGCCGTGCACCACCCGGACGGGCTGTCCATCGCGGTGGCCGCCTGGAGCCCGATCGCCCTGTTCATGGTCGTCGAGATCATGGCCAAGCGTGGCAAGGAAATCCCGACGGCCACCTCGACGCCGGTGCACGCGACGGCCACGGTCGGCACGCCCGCACAGACTGTGGCCACGGTCAATGCCCCGCTCGCGCCCAAGCCGCGACCGATGCCGGTCGTGGTGCCGGCCACCGCCCGGCCGCTGCCGATCGCCCCGGCACGCCCCGCGCGCGGCCATCGCCGCCGCGCCACGGGCACCCCGCCAGCGGGTCGCAGCAGCGGCCAAGCCGCGCGCCACGGTCTCGGCCAGCGTGCCGGACACGGACGTCAACCCCCGCACCGGCCTGCCGTGGAGCAAGCGGACACTGCAGCGCCGCCGGACGGGCCGCTGAGGCGGGCCGGGGACGTCAGTAGCGCCCCCGGCCACACCGGCCATCCAACCCGAAGCCCCGGCCTCCCACGAGGGGGCCGGGGCCTTTTTCGTCTCCTGGCGGGTAAGCGCTTTCCCTCGCTCGCGCCTCGATGCCCGCGTTCCGCAGGATCGTGCGCACCGTCTCGCGCGAGTAGGTCGACCTGCGGGCGAGGTCGCCCACCCGGTCGCCGCGGTTCGTAGGCGTCGACGATGGCCGCCGCCAGCGTCGGCCCGGGTCGCCTCGACCTGATCGCGGGCTGCCCGCAGGCGCGCCGCGTTGGCGGCCTTCACCGCGTCGACCTGGCTCGAGCGCGGCCCGGTGCGCGGTGGCAGCGCGGTCGACGTCCATGCACCGACGCTAGGACGGCCCGTGGCTTGGCCAGGCTGGAACCGTGATCTTTGGCCAGTCGGACGGTTGCATCGTCTGGCCAACCGTCGTACGGTCGCTTGGCATGCGTTGCGCAGTAGTGCGCAAAAGACAGGCCCGGTCGGCGCGTGAACGCCGGATCCGGGCCCTAGATCAGACACTGGAGGTCTGACCGTGAGTGACAGAGTAGAACCCGACACCGGGGGTTTCATCTCCGGCCCGATGATGATCGGCACCCCGGACTCCGAGGCCGTCATCGAAGCGGCGTACGAGGCGCTGTGCGCCTTCGCCGGCAACGACCTCAACCGCGAGCGCGCCCGGGCGCTGCTGCCCCTCTGGGGACGCCGGCACCTGCTGACATCGCGCGAGTTCGCCACCGTGGTTACCCGGTTCCCTGCCGCCGCCAAGCGCCGGCAACGGGAGTGCAACGGATGAGCCCCGCCGAGATCATCGCGCTGTCCATCGTCACCATGATCTTGACCCCGATCATGCTCGTGCTCGCGGCCTGGGCCGGAGGTCGCCCCGACGGCGGGCGGCACCGGTGACCACCACCGGCCCGCGCTGGGTCGTCCACATTCCGATCGAGGCGCCCGACGAGGAGTCCGCGCTCCTGGTCGCCCGAGAGTGCGCCCTGGCGCTCAACCAACTCACCCGGCGGCTGACGGACTGTCCGCCGAAGTCTCGCGCGAGGACCACCAGTCACAGCGGCTGCCTGTCTTCTGCAACCGCCTCACGCCCATTGGTCGCTGCGACCTGCCGGCCGGACGCCGCCACCCCGATCACCTCTGTGGCCCGGAACAGGAATACGTCGTCAAGTAACCCCCGCACCACACCCCGTACACGAGCGCGGGCCAGGGATCCGACTCCCTGGCCCGCTGCTGCATTCCCCTCGAAAGGCTCATAAAGTTGAATACAGCGATCTCTACCCTACCATTCTGGCAGGGCGAGCCGTGCCCCACCTGGTGTGACTGGATCCACCGGGCGGGCGATCTGCTCGACGACCGCGAGCACTGGTCGTCCCTGGAGCCCGTGCCGCTGCGGCTGCACCCGGCGCTGGGCGCCGAACTCGGCGGCGAGGTCGAGCCGGACCAAGCCACGCTCGCCATCAGCCAGCATGTCGACCACGCCGCCCCCCGTCTGCGGCTCTGCCGCGAAGGGCAACGGGCAACAGCGTTCGAGCTCACCGCGGCGGAGTGCCGCGAGCTGGCCGCTCAGCTGCTCAAAGGTGCGGATCTGATGGAGTCGGGTGCCGGTTCGGCTGGCGCGGTCCGGCCGATCGGCGGACGACGGTCGAGGCGGGCCGCCTGACACCATGCCTGCATGACACCGGACTCGTACCCGCTGGCCGGCGTGATGCCCGCTCAGGCGCGCTGCGTCGGCCCAGCGTGGGGTTAGCCCACCGTCGTCGCCCGGGCCGCGCTTGTCGTGGCCCTGGGCGGCCAAGGGCCGGCCCTTGGGTCGGTACTCTGGCCGCATGTCTGAGTACGTGGGGTACCGGGTGGCGCGGTGGCGCGAGCTTGCCGGCATCGACACAGGCGCAACTCGCTACAGCGGTCGGCGTGACGCAACCGTTCGTGTCGCAGATAGAGAACGGCCGGCGGCCCGTCACCAAACGATCGCTGTTGATCTCGCTCGCTGACGCGCTAGGTGTCTCCGTGTCGGAGCTACTCAACCAGGCCCGGCAACCCAGCAGCGCCGAGGATCTCGCCGTGTCCAGCGCCGTTGGCGCGATCCGGCACGCGCTCGACGGTGCCCTCGAACCCGAGCCGATGGCGTCCGTTCGATGCTGCGGATGAGATCATTTCCGCCCGTGCGCGGTGCGACATCCAGACGTTGACGCGGTTGGTTCCGCAGGTGCTAGCGCACACGTTCGACGCGATCGAGGGGACCCTGGACCCGGTGGCGCTTGACGCTGCGGTCAAAGCGTCCGTCTTCGGCACGTACGCCGTCAAGACAGCCGGATACGTCGATCTTGCTATGCGGCTGGCCGAGCATGCGCGCAGCGCGGCGCGCGTGTCCGGGGACCCGTTCACCGTGCAGCGGCCGGCATGGCGCTGTGCCAGGCCCTCATGGCGAGCGGTAGTCGGATCCCGGCACTTCGGACCGCGATAGCGCGAGTCGCGGACATAGAGCCGCATGTCGGGACGGGGAACGCGGCGACCGGGTGGGCGGTGTCCCTTCACTTGCAGGCTGCCCTGTGCTCCGCGAGTCTCGGCCACCACGGCGACGCGGCGCACCACCTGGACCAGGCGGACGAGCTCGCCAAGTTTGCGGGGCCTTCCCCGTGGCATCGTGACGACGTGGCGACGGATGCGGCTATCTGGCGGGTCACGGTGGCGCTGGAGAACGGGCACGCGGCCGAGGATGCGCCGGACCTCGCGGCGCGTATCGACCGCTCGAAGGTCCGCACGCCGCAACGGATGGCGCGCCTCTACATGGATTCGGGGCGGGGCTGGTACGTGCGTGACCAGCAGGACAAGGCGGTTCGGATGTTCGATGACGCCTACCGGGTGGCCCCGTCAGAGGTTCGGAACCGGGGCACGCTGCGGGAAATTGTCGGACAGTTGGTCCGTGATGCTGGCGCCCGGGGCGGTAGTGAGCAGCTGCTCGACCTGGCGCGCAAGTTGGGCATCACCCCGTCCGTCGACTGAGAGCGATATAACAGCCTGTTATGCCAAGATCACTCCCCGGCCAATAGCGTCAGCCTCAATGCGAGGCGGTGGTGAACCCTGAATCCTGCCGTTGAGCTGAGAGCGCCAGGGGGCGAACGTCGTTGGTTGCCATCTACCACAAGACAAGCGCCGCGTGAGCCCGTTCGCCCCTGGCCATCGAACGCCTACGGGAGGATGGCCCAGGTATGCCCGTACTGCTACCGGCGCCCGGTCAGATGATCGATGTTGGCGACGAAGACTATCGGTACGGCGACGGTCGGATCACGTTTCTTGTCGCGAGCCTCGGCGAGAAGACGCTAGAAGAACGGCCAGCCGTGGATCTCGGTCACCGGCCGCCGGGTGGTCCGGGGTGAACCGTGGGGGGATGAGCGAACTATCGTGGTGCGCGTCTCCCGTATCAGGATCGTCGCCGGATGAGTACGTATGCGACCGCCGAGACGGTCGAGCGCGCGAACGCAATCCTTGGGATGCATCTCGAATCCGACGCGGCGAGCCGCTGTCTGGGGTGCGGTGACCCCGAACCGTGCCAGGGTAGGGCGACGGCCTACGAGTGGTTCGCGTTCATGGGCGCGTTGCCCCGGCGCGCCCACAACCGGCTACAGGGCGACAACGGCGGTTGGTCGGGCTTCCGCTAGCTGGCCTGGGCGCAACGGTCGAGACTGACCGCCTGGGTGCCGAGGAGGATGGAACCGTGAACCTGCTTGTAGCTACTCGACGCGGCCAAGGGCAGCGCGACAACGACTTTTTCCACGCGGTCGACGGCGAGGTGGTCTACCTCGGTGAGGTCTGCGGCCGCGACGAAGACGACCCCGACGGCGACTGTGGCTGCAGTCGCGCCTTCACGGGCCTGAACTCCGGAAAGTCCACGACGACCGCCGAGGTGCGTGACGTGCCACTCAGCCGGGAAGACGTCACCCTGGCGCTCGGGTCGAGCTTCAAACAGCACGGGTGGAGCGACACAGACGCCGACGAGCTTCTCGACGAACCCGTCGACGAACTGATCGAACTGGGGCAGGAGTGGCCGATCGGGACCGTTGTCGAACGCCGCGTCGACGACGTCAACCCCCGTCCATGACTCGACACCCGGAGCCCCTCAGGAAAGTATGATCACCCTTCCGCTGCCCGATCCGCGCTTGCGGACCTTGCCTGAGTTGAGCGCGATCCGGCGACCCATCCGCGCCCCGACCATGCACACCGCCAAGTCGACGAGCTTGCCGCTGTCGCGGGTCACCTTGCCCAATGACACGCCCCACCGATTCGGCCGGCGGCGTGCGTTGTGGGCGTGCAACCGCAGCGCCGCCGACCCGTCCCACGTCAGCGTGCCGTCCTCGTCGACCGCCTTCGCCGTGGCCATCGCCGCCTCAGTGAACAGCCGGTTCGCTCATGGGCGCCAGGCTGCGACAGCCGCATATCGAACAGCACCGCATGTCCGCGGCCCGCACCGGTCCCCGGCGCCGCCCACACCTTCAGCTGGCGGTTGAAGTCCCGATGCCACTGGTCGGCCAACGGCATCCAGTACAGAGACTCGTCCTCGTCGTCCTTCGCCGGGCTCGGATCGACACCGAACCACGCCACCCGGTACCGGTCGAACGCGGCCCGCACCGTCGCGTCGACCTGCTCGCGCGGCGCCAACCAGCCCTTGCCGCGGTCGCCGTGCGGGCGCTGCCAGATGCCGAGCTGCATCACGTGCCCATCCGAGAGGCGGCAGGCGACCAGGCCGGTCGCGTCCTCGCTCTCGAGCAGTCCAGGAACAGCGCGATCTGCTCCCGATCGGCAACGACCACATCCGCCCGGGCAAGGTCATCGAACTTCCGCGGGTCGATCCAGGCATCCTCGGCCGCAGCCAGCCCGTTGAAGTAGTAGCGAATCGAGTCAGCAACCGACGTGTCCGGGTCAAGCACCTCGCCGTCGAGCCGCTCGAAGTCAGCCCACGGGGCATCCATGTACGCAGCCCGCAGCCCGGCCATCCGCGACGCGTCGTCGACCAGGTCAGTGGACGGCGGGGCCTCGATCGAGTCGTACAGGATGTCCTGACGCCTGGCCCTGCCCGAAACCTGCTTCTGCCACGCCTCGAACGACCGCTCACCCACCGAGTCCGAGCCCTGCTGGTGCGCATTCGTCATCTCGCATAGCCGCGCCTGCAGCTGGGCCGGGGACTTGCCGACGTTACGCCTCGCCACCGCAGCAACCCTGTGACCACCGGACGACTCGGTCATGTGATGCGACTCGTTCAGCAGGATGAACGTCGCCGGGTCACCCTCGCTCGATGCCTCCGACGCGGTCAGCACCTCCAGCCGGCCACCCACGCCCGTCACGATCGTCCGCGTCTCGCCGCAGTCAACGCTGTAGTACTCGCGGGTTTCCCGCGGCAGCATCGCGTTCGCGACCCGCAACACGTCCTTGGACTGCGCCTCCGAGTTGGACGCGATCTGCACCAACGGCATCCGGTGCCGCTCACCCACCCACCGGCCATCACGGAAGACGAGGCGCGTCGGCCCGATCAGCTCCGCGTTGCACAGCGACGCGCCGAACGGGTCCTTGCCGACGCCCTTAGCTCCGCGCTTCACGCCGCGCCGGTACAGCCACCGGCCGGTGGCGCTATAGGCGTACCAGAGGTGAAGGAAGCGCCGCTGACCCGGCGTGTACCGCCACTGCTCGCCGGTCAGATGATGCACCAAGCCCGGCTCGCCGGTCAGCTCGTAGGTGCGCCACTCAGCCCACGCGATCACCTGCGGGCCAAGGCTCGGCGGCAGGACCGCCAGATCCGGCCACGGCAGCGAGCACCACGCCCCGGTGTCGTTCCACACATCCAGGTAGTAGCCCGGCGGCAGGTCGACGTCAGTAGAACTCACGAGATCCCCCTCGGCCAGCGTGGTCGGGCAGCCGCCGCCATAGCTCCACGGGCAGCAGTAGCCACGTTCACGCCACCACGCATAGTCAGTGCCCACAGCATCGGCCGAGCCACCGCGCACCCGATCGAACAGCCAGCCGTGCGGCCCAGGCCAACCCGCATGCAGCTGACGCAGATACCAGGTCGGCCAGCCGCCGAGGAGCCTCTCTCCGTGCGTCGGGCAACCATCCCGGTCGGGGCAGCACAGGTCGGCCTCCTCAGCCGCGGCCAGCCGGCGAGCGCCGTCGACCATCGCGACCAGGTCGTGATGGTCCACGGCCAGGAACACACGCTCCAGCCCGTCCAGATCATCGGGAACGCAGCCAGACGCAGCGACGGCCGGCGCCCTACGCCGCGCCACGTTCACCCCACCGCGCCCGCGCCGCCCGCTGCGCCCGCCGCGACTTCGGCGACAATCCCACCGGCTTACCGCCCGACTCGTCGACCAGCCCCGTCGGCAGACCAGACGCAGTCACCAGCCGCGCCAACGCCGTACCCTGCTGCCGTTCCTCCCGCAGCAGCTTCAACCGCTCATCCACGTCGGTAGCGGCATCCGCAGCCCGCCGCAGCCACGACAGCCGGTCCGCCGTCACGCACATCTGCCCGACCAACTCCAGCTCATGCGGGTCGAGCGTCACGTCCAACTCGGCCAGCCACGCGGCCACCGACAACCACAGCCGCCGGCCCGGCGCCTTCAACCCCGCAGGCGGCTTATCCACCGCGATCAGCTCCCTCTGCTGTGACTAGACGTAGCAAGGCATTCACTGGCAGGCGCATTGCCGCCCGGTCGATGTCTGGCAGGGGGAGGGGAGGGGCCCGTGGGTCCGTCTGTCCTTTGTGTCTGGTCAGTCGGTGATTCCTGGGTGTTGGGGTGTTGGTCGTCGTCGCTGTTGTGCTGCGTTGCCTTGTGCGCTGCTCTTGCGGTCGTGATGCCATGAGCAGAGTGAGCGGAGCATTTCCATGCGGTGGTCGTGTTTGTCGCCGGTGTGGTCGACGTCTGTGGCGTGGGCGGTGCAGCGTGTGCCGTCGGCCGTGGTTTCTGTGCAGCGGTGTTGGTCGCGGTTGAGGATGCGGCGGCGTAGGGCGGGCCAGTTGGTGGGGAGTTCCGCTCTGCGGTTGCTGTTGGCCCATTTGCCAGACATTCGTCACAGCAGTGTCGGATCGGGTTCGATCACTTTGCGCGCCGGTGCGGTGCCGACACGGACGGGGTATGTGCCGTTGTGCTGGCGTACCTCGTTGTTGTGCTGCTCGATGAGCCGTTGGTAGGTGTAGTGCTCCTGTGGCTGGTCGAGGGCTTTGAGGGCGAAGTACTCCTGTGCCTGGCCGTGGGCGCGGCCGGCGAGGACTGTCCGCATCGCCTTCCATTCGGTGAAGTGGGCTGCGGTGTCGGGCGCGTATTGCTGCGCCCACGGGTCGATCACCTGCCACTGCGAGTCGTCGAGGGCTGCGGTGACGACGGCGCGGACGGCGGCGGTGTCGCCGAAGCGTTGGGCGTCGTGGAGCATGGCGAGCCGTTGGGGGGCGTCGGCTTCGCGGGCTTTGGTGAGTGCGTTGTTGAATGCGGCCAGGAGGACCGTCTTGTCGGCGGGGGTGGTGTCGTCGGGGATGCCGGGGCCGGCGGGGATCTGCTGTTCGAGCCAGTCGTTGCGGGCGACCCGCCGGTTTTGGAGGTCGGCGTACAGGTCGGCGAGTTTCTGCGCGGTGTCCTTCCACAGGCGGATGACGTTCGCCGCCCGCTGAATGTCGGTGACGCTGCGGTCGCCGCGGGCTATCTCGAGGTCGCGTGGGTACTGCTGCTGGATCTGGTATCCGGCCTGGACGGACGGGTCGTCCTTGATCGGGGGCAGTGGCTTCGGTTCGGTGGCCATTTAGGATGCTCCTCTGCGTGCGGCCAGGGCGGCGACGTCGGCGCGGTCCCAGCAGTTGCGGGTGATGGGTTGGACACCGTTGGCCTGGGCGATGCGGCGGGCGTGGCGTTCGGTGACGCCGAGCCGGGCTGCGAGGTCGCTGGTGGTGAGCAGTCGCTTCGCTGCCGATGCTGCCGGCATGTCTGTGAATGTCCCAGGGGCGTGTCCGCGGGCGGTCAGGTGCGCGTATGCGGCGGCGCGGAGTAGCTCGACGAGGTGGGCGACCTCGGGTCGGACCCGGCCGCCGTCGCGCTGCTGGCGGACGAGGTGGTTGCGTAGTACCCGCCAGACGGGTTCGGCGAGGTGTGCGGGCAGGAACACCCCGCCGGCGGTGACGATGGCGGCCGGCGGGGTGGGTGGGTTGTGGTGGGTCAGCACCGGTCGTGTCCCCGGCCGCGGCTGTGTCCGCGTGCGCCTCGTGGCTGGCGTGCCTTGGGTACCGGGATGTGCCTGTTCGGCCGTCTGCGTGGCGCTGAGCGGGTTATTGCTGGCGGTAGCACGCAGGTGGGCGGCGCGTTGGCCGTAGCGGCGGTGGGGCATCAGCGCGCCTTCCAGCGCGAGGGTGGGTGTATGCGGCTGCCCCCTTCGCGGTGGGGCAGGAACGGGTGTGTCGGGGTTGGGTCATGCCGCAGGCCCGGCAGTAGTCGACGACAGGGGCGACAGGGGCGACAGGGCAGGCGGACGGCCGCTGCGGGAAGCGTGGCAAGACGGGTGCGTATCCGGTCGGTGCGGCAGGCGTGCGGGGACTGCGGGGACTGCGGGGACTGCCCAGGCTGACCGGTGGCGTTGGCTGCACTGAGTCATCACTCACCGTGACCGGTTCGTTCCGTGCATGCGTGGGATGGGGCTGAGAGGTCCCCGCAGTCCCCGCAGTCCCCGCAGACATAGCGCCAGAGTTCTGGACAATCCTCCACAACTTGGCACCGTCGCGGTGCTTGCCGCCTGCCTGGCGGCGAGCGGGCCGACGAAGCGGCCGTTGCGGTTGCTGAGCCACATGCCGAGCGGCTTGGCGACCCCGACAGCGCCCTGTGCGTGCCGGAGCGCCCGCTCGGCCAGGTCGCCAGGCAACGCGTCGAGCGGGATCGACGGCTGCGGGCTCGCGAACGGGTCGGCCTGGCCGGTGGCGAGGATCGCCGAGGTACGCACCAGCGCGAGCAGCTCCTTGGCCGTCCACGCCTGCTCGCCGAATGCGTCGTGTGCGGCGCGCAGGAACCGTCCCCACTCGTCGTCGTCGGCGCTGATCTCTTCCCGCTCGGTTGACGGGTCGGCGAACCGGCCGGATACGCCGGCGTGGGCGAGGATGCCGTCGACCACCTGCACCCAGTGGGCGAAGCCGTCGGATGTCCGCGCGGCTGTACCGGCCGGTCGGCGGCTACCCAGCGCGGACGAGCACGAGCAGGGCGTGCAGTAGGTCGCCGCGGCGTGCGCGGGCCCAGCCGGGCAGGTCGGGGATGGCGAAGCGGGCGCGGCTGCGGGCGGGCCATCTGGGCGTCGATGCCGACCCAGACGACCCGGCGGACCATGTCCACGCCCACGCTGAGGTTGTTGGCTGTGGCGCACCACAGCCGGTCGTTGGCGGCCCGTGCCTCCTCGGTGGCGCCAAGCACCCGGTCTGCCCAGTCCGGTGAGGTGAGCAGCCCGGCCAGCACGGGAGAGTCGAGTGTGCCCGTGAGGTTGTCGAGCACGACGACCGCGCCGGTGGTCCGGACGAGCACTGTCGTGATGACCTTCCGGGTTTCCGCGTCGTCGTTGTGCGGCACCCCGCCGCGCAGCACGCCACCGTGGAGGATGCGGCCGAGCTCGGCGAGCAGCGTCTTGCCGGTGCCCTGCTGCGGGGCGTCGAAGATGAACAGCTTGTAGGGCGGCGGCGCCAGGTTGCGCAGCAGCGGCGTGAGCAGGAAACCGAGGTAGCTCGCCCGGTCGTGGTCGGACTTCCACGGGAATCCGGCCGTCATCTCGTCAAGCAGCGCGACGGCGCTGTGTAGCTGCTGGACAGTCGGCTTGTCCGGCACCGCAGGGACGTTCAGGCCGGGGTCGGGTAGGTAGTAGAGCCAGGTAGCCGGGTCGTACCCCGGCGCGTCAAGGATCGATCCGTCCGCGCGGACGACGGGTGTGTGCACCACGCCGGCGAGGTGTCGCAGGCCGGGCCGCAGTGACGGGTCGGGTAGGTCGATGACCCGGTTGCACGACTGAAGCGGGAACAGGGCGGGCTTGGCCTCGAAGTCGTCGCCTACCTTGACCAGCCTGAAGCACTGGTAGCGGGCGTCGATGTACGCGGCGAGGCCGGCTGCGGTCGTGGTGCGCACCTGGGCGGGGCCGTCGCGCTCTCCTCAGGGTCGGGGGCGCGTACCCGGTCCGCCTTCGCGGGCAATGAAGGTGACCAGTCCGATGCGGTCGAACAGCCCGGCGAGTCGGCCCTTGCCGATCGCGTCGCGCAGCCACGCCGCCGCAGTGGCGCATTGCTCGCGTCCAGGTCGTCGGTGTCGTACATGCCCTCGGCGGGTGCGGCCGGGCCGAGCAGAGCGACCAGGTTCTCACGCTGCTGCTGAGCGCCCGGGTGGTTGGGCCTGGGTTCGAAGCGGTCGCGGAGTTGCCGCCAGCCCCAGGTGCACGAGTTGTGCTGGCAGCCGGCGAAAGCGGCCCCACTGGGCATCCGGCCGACGTACGCCTCGCCGCGGCTGTGGTCGCCGTTGAACGGGCACACGGAGATGACCCACAGATCCCCGCCCCGGCCGGCTTTCGGCCCGATCGCGTCGGGCATGTGCCGAGCGACGAAGCCGACCACGTCAACACCGGCGCTCGGCGGTGCGGGCGCCATGAACTGCGCCGCAATCGGTGCGGCGGCGGCCTGCAGCGGCGCGGGAGGCGCAACTGGCGTCGCGAGCGTGGTCAGCAGCGCGGTGGGCACGACCTCTAGTGCGTCGGGCACGAGACAAGAATCCGCGACCTGCGCCACGGCCGGTCGGTGGAGCCGGACCCTTTGCGGTGGTGGTGCCGGGCACCCGCACGATCCGGGAGGCTTGTGCATGGTCTGGTCGACCGTCACCGCGGCGTCGTCGAACTTCTCACCGAGCGCGGTGAGGCACGCCTTGACCAGGGCGGTGGCCTGGTCGTCGTTGGGCAGGTCGATACGGTAGAGCAGGTACGCGCCGTTGCCGGAGTCGATGACGACCGGCGCTGGCCAGCCGAGCCCGGCCAGGTGTGCGGCGATCACCCCGGCCCGCTCCTTCGCGGCGGTGTGCTCCGTGTCGGTGCTGGGGATCTTTGCCGGCCGGACGGGTCGAGGTCGATAGGTAGCCATCGCCGGGCGGCGATGTCGTGGTCGCTGGTGGTTACGTCCGCGAACGGCTCGAACTTGTTGGCGCATCGGGCGAGCAGGGCCGGGTTGCATGGGTTGAGCGTCATGTAGATGCCCGGGTAAGAGTTGTCGTGTCGAAGCTGCTCAGCGGCGGCCATCAGGCCGGCGGCGGTGTCGAAGTAGCCGGAGATGGTCCGGTGCCGCCCGGCCTTCGGTATCCGCATTTCGTGGACACCGCCAGGGGCAAACAGCGCTTCATCCACGGGCGGCGCCCCTTGGGGGCCGGATGTTGAGGTACGCCTCGTTGCCGTCCCAATAGACCTGGACCCGTACAGGCAGGTGCGTGGCGGCCGACCAGCGCGGCGATGATGAACTCGTTTTCGGTGCGCGGGTTCCGGGCCCACCGGGGCAGCGGCCAGGCCGGGCTTCAGCGTGGCCGCGAGCGCCTCCACGACGGCGCGGTGGACACTCTTGACAGCGGACTCAGCCACGGCGGCCGCCGCGGCGGTGCAGTCGCGGCAGGCGCGGCCTTGTGGGCGATGACCACGACGGCCAGGTCGTACACGGCGGTGACCTCGGCGACGCGGGCAGGCGATCAGGCCGACGAGTGCGGTAGCGTGGCTGCTGGTCGTCGCCGACCTGCTATGATACTGCCCGTTGCCCGCGAGGCGATTTGGTGCTTTAAGCGACATGTCAGGCCGCCACCTTGGACTGCTGGTCGAAGCCCGCGACTTCACGACGTGCGCCCCGAGCGGTGGCGCGGTGCCGGCCGACTTTCGCGTCCGGGGAGCCGGTGCCTCAATGAGCCCATTGGTCGAGCGCGTGCGGGGCGGCAAGCCGAGGTATTGCAGCGACCTCCTGCGAGTTCGCCAAAGGGTCGAGTGTTAGCACGGCATCGCTGTTTCCTTTCTGAATCACGCGACTGTGATATCGGGATGCGGTGATGTGATTTTGGGTGAGGCGTTGTGTGTTGTGTCAAGCGCGAAGTCTTACTGTTCAGCAATATGCAAACACCCGAGACGCTAGTTCAGCGCAACGTGCGCAGCCTGGCGAGCAGCGCCGGCACACCGTGCGCTCTTTGTCCGCCCAACTCGACGACCTGGGGCGGCCGATCCTGCCGTCTGGCATCACGAAGATCGAGGACGGCTCGCGGCGCGTGGACGTGGGCGACCTGAGTCGCCCTGGCAGTCGCACTGCGCGTGCACCCGAACCGTCTGCTACTGGCCGACGATGACGGCGAAGACGTCGCGGCTGCACGCCAGCGTGGTGCCATGCCCGACGAATGGGTGTGGGCATGGGGTCGCGGAGATCGCATCCCGCTCCCGATGATCGTCGAGCTCTACGCCGACAAGAAGGCCGCGTCGGTCGCGCAGGTCAGGGCCGACTTTCGACGGGACCGTTCGCCCGCGTTCCTCCGCGACCGCGAGGATCACACGGCCGTTCGAGCCGCGGAAGATGTCATCGACCGGGTGAGAACCCTGATCCGACAGGCACAGGAAGCGGAAGCGGCCGGGCTAGGGAAGCGGCCGTACCCGGCGATGGACGACAGCACCGAAGGCGTTGCGGAGTCCGATGTGGATCTGACCATCACCACCGACCATCTACGGCGCGCTTTGGTGCTGCCTGGTCGCCGAAGTCGAAGACCTCCTTGGGGTCGACGATGGCCGCCGACGACGACACCTGGTACCTGACCAAGAAGGGCCCGGACGGCGAGCGGCTCCAGTCTGCGAAGTACGGCCGGGGCCTGCGGCTGGCGGTGTCGGTACGTTGATGACACCGGCAAGCCGCGCGAGATGATGTTCAAACGCCAGGAGGACGCCAAGGCTCACGACGCCAAGATGCGCACCGACGTCGCCCGCGGCGTGTACGTCGATCCACGCGCGGGCAAGGCCACGTTGCAGTCGTATGGGGAGACCTGGCTTGCGGCCCAGACGTTCGACCGTCGACCCGCGAAGCGGTGACGATCCGGCTCCGGTTGCACGTCTTCCCGACCATCGGCGGGCATGAGCTCCGCGCGCTGGCACAACGGCCGTCGCTGGTGCAGGCATGGGTGAGAGGGCTACAGACCAAGCTGGCGACCAGTACCGCGCGAACCATCTTCGCCAACGTCTCCGCGATCCTGACCGCAGCTGTCGACGATGGACTGATCCACCGGAATCCGTGCCGGGTCGACTCGGTCAAGGCGCCGGCGGTGGACAAGCGGAAGATCCGGCCTTGGATGGCCAGCCGGGTCGCCGCGGTGCGCGCAGGGTTACCCGCGAGCTATCAGGCCACTGTGGACTGCGGGTCCATGGCGGGGATGCGCCAGGGCGAAGTGCTCGGGCTGTCGCCGGACGACATCGACTGGCTGCGGCTGGTCATTCACGTGCGCCGGCAGGTGAAGCAGATCAAGGGGCGGCTGGTCTTCGCGCCACCGAAGGGCGGCAAGGAACGCGATGTGCCGCTGTCGGAGGGCCTGTCGCTGCGGCTGGCGCGTCACCTTGAGCTGCACCCGGCCCAGCAGATCACGCTGCCCTGGTTGGAGCCGACAGGGAAGGCGGTCACCATCGCGGCCATGTTCGCAAGCCGGGAACACAAGGCGGTGAACCGGAACTACTACAACGCGCACCTGTGGAAGCCTGCGCTGGTCGCCGCCGGCGTGATGCCGGAGCCGCCGCCGGGAGAGCGGTACGTCGAGTCGCGTGAGCACGGGTTCCACGCGCTTCGCCATGCGTACGCGAGCGTGTGTCTGGCCGACGGTGTCGACATTCGCTCGCTGGCCGAGTTCCTCGGGCACTCCGACCCGGGGTTCACGCTGCGGGTGTATTGCCACCTGTTGCCGTCCAGCGAGGACAAAACGCGGAAGGCCGTCGACCGCGCGTTCGTCGCGGTCGACGGCCCAACTGGGCCCAGATTGGGCCTGGCCCTTGCGTAACCGGGGGTTTCGCAGGTCAGAGCGTTATGCGTTTAGCAGTCGTAGTACATGGCGAACTCGTGCGGCGTCGGGCGCAGGCGGACCGGGTCGATCTCGTTGGCGCGCTTGTAGTCGATCCACGTCTCCACCAGGTCCGGTGTGAAGACGCCGCCCTCGAGCAGGTAGTCGTGGTCGGTCTCCAGCGCGTCCAGCACGGCCGGCAGTGAGCCCGGCACCTGCTCCACCTGGGCGACCTCCTCCGGCGGCAGGTCGTACAGGTCCTTGTCGATCGGCGCCGGTGGCTCCAACTTGTTGCGGATGCCGTCGAGGCCGGCCATCAGCATGGCGGCGAAGGCCAGGTACGGGTTGGACGACGGGTCAGGCACCCGGAACTCGATGCGCTTCGCCTTCGCGTTGGTGCCGGTCACCGGGATGCGGGTGCAGGCGGACCGGTTGCGCTGCGAGTAGACCAGGTTCACCGGTGCCTCGTACCCGGGCACCAGACGACGGTAGGAGTTCACCGTCGGGTTGGTGAACGCGAGCAGCGAGGGCGCGTGGTGCAGCAGGCCACCGACGTACCAGCGGGCGATGTCGGACAGCCCGCCATACCCGGTCTCGTCGTAGAACAGCGGGTCGCCGCCCAGCCAGAGGCTCTGGTGGGTGTGCATGCCCGACCCGTTGTCGCCGAACAGAGGCTTCGGCATGAACGTGGCGCTCTTGCCGGCGTGCCAGGCGGTGTTCTTGACGACGTACTTGAATAACTGCAGCGTGTCGCCGGCCAGCAGCAGGGTGGAGAACTTGTAGTTGATCTCCGCCTGACCGGCCGTGCCGACCTCGTGGTGGGCCCGCTCGACCGAGATGCCGAGGTTCTGCAGGTTCAGCACCATCGAGTCGCGCAGGTCGGCGAAGTGGTCCACCGGCGGCACCGGGAAGTAGCCACCCTTGTACGCGGTCTTGTAACCGCGGTTGCCGCCCGGCTCCTCCTTGCCGCTGTTCCACCACCCCTCGACCGAGTCGATGTAGTAGAAGGCCTGGTTGGCGCTGGTCTCGTGGCGTACCGAGTCGAAGATGTAGAACTCGGCCTCGGCACCGAAGTAGGCGGTGTCGGCGATGCCACTGGAGGCCAGGTAGGTCTCCGCCTTCTTGGCCACGTTGCGGGGGTCACGCGAGTACGCCTCGCGGGTGAACGGGTCGTGGATGAAGAAGTTGAGCGCGACGGTCTTCTCCACCCGGAACGGGTCCACGAACGCCGTGGCCACATCGGGCAGCAGCAGCATGTCGGATTCGTGAATGGCCTGGAAGCCTCGGATCGAGGAGCCGTCGAAGGCGAGACCATCCGTGAAGACGCTCTCGTCGAAGGCCTCGGCCGGCACGGTGAAGTGTTGCATCACACCGGGCAGGTCGCAGAAACGTATATCGACGAACTTCACGCCCTCATTCTTGAGGTAACGCAACAGCTCCTCGGGATTGGCGAACACACATCCTCCTGGCGGGCATGAGGGCCTGGGTAGATGGAGGCGACGGTAGGGCGGCGGCGTTGCCCCGTCGTATCCCCATTGTTTCGGTCATGTTAAGGACGCGGCTACCCCGCCGCTGGCGTCCAGCGACCGTCCAGTCCAACCACCGTGGCGTCCAACGACATCGGCGGACGCTGCCTGAAGCGTCATCGCTAGGCTTGGCCTCATGGTAGAGGTTTCGCAGCCGGCGGCCGATGCGGCGCGCAGCGGTCGCTGGGCGGTGCCGTCCCTGCTCCGTCGCTTTGCGGCCCTCCTCATCGACTGGATGGCGTGCGTGCTGGCCAGCGGCACGTTCGCCAATCCAGCGACGGACGGCTGGGCCCCGGTGCTCGTGCTGGTCGTGGAGTACGGATTCTTCCTCGGCCTGTTCGGGCAGACCCCGGGCATGTACCTGACCCGCCTGCGCTGTGTCGACTACGGCAACGGCGGGGTGATCGGCGTACCCCGGGCCCTGCTACGCGGCGTCCTGCTCGCCCTGCTCGTACCCGCCCTGATCATGGACCCCGACCGCCGCGGCGTCCAAGACCGCCTAACCAACTCCATGATCACCACCCGCTGACCTTCGTCTTCACGGTAGATCTGTGTAGCCAGGGCTACACAGATCTACCGTGATCACGCCGCTTGTGCCTTAGCGGGGGCCGCCGCGCATGGCTTTGAAGGCACCCTTGGGCGGGCGCATGTTCTTGGGGATCGCGCCTTTGGGTAGCTGGGGACGGGCGCTGAGAGCCTTGAGGCGCTTGTCCAGCGAGTTGACGTCCTTGGCCGTGAGGGTGCGGGGCAGCCGCATCAGCGTCATCCGCAGCTTCCGGATGGGTACTTCGCCCTCGCCGTTGCCAATCATGAAATCGTGCATGTCGGCCGAGCCGATGACTTTGGACAGCCGCTTGCGTTCCTGGCTGACCAGTCCGCGGACCCGGGCCGGGTTGCCCTCGCCGAGCAGTACGACGCCGCCGCGGCAGATGACCAGGTGGACGAAATCGAACTGGGTGGTCGACGCCAGCGCCGGAGTCACCCGGAAGTCGCCGCGCATGTTCTCCACGATGGACGCCGCCGCGCCGGGCTGACCTTCGGCCTCGTTCATCATCGCCTTGTTCGCGCGCAGGTTCAGCACGATGAGGACGGCCAGCAGCACCAGCATGATGCCGACCACGATGAACAGAGGAGCCCCAGAGGATGCTCAACAGGACGGTGATGCCGATGGCGATTGCCACGGCGGCCGCGACCAGCGGTACGAACAGCCGGTCCCGCTTCGCGGTGAAGCTGAACACCATGCCGATCTGCTTGATGCGCCCCACAAACCCGACTTTCTCGGGCTCCTGTGCCTTCGCCATGAGGCAAGTCTAGTGGGATGGCGCATCGCGCTGCTGGCGCCGGTGCATGCACCGGGACCGGCGGGCGTGCCCGGACGAGGCATGATGGGAAGTGGCAAACGAGGAGGGACGGGCTGTGGCGAAGAACCTGGTCTGGGTGGCGCTGGCGATCCTTGCGCTGATCGTGGTCGGATGGGTCGTGGTGTCGCTGCTGGGCGCCCTGCTCAAGATTGCGTTTTACCTGCTCATCGGGGCTGCCGTGGTTGGCGGTGCGGTCTACCTCGTCAGCCGTGGCCGCCGCGCGTTGCGCGAAGGCCGCTTCAAGCAACTCCGCTGAACCCTCAGCCGGGGCCGGGGCTCGATGGCTAGGCGCCGCCGGTGAAGTGGCGGTAGAGACCGGCGATGCGCAGTTGCTTCTCCACAGTGGGGGCGAGGTCGCGGACCAGGAAACCCACCCGGTTCTCGATGGCGGCGTTGTAGCCGGCGGTGAGCGCCCCGATACCGGTCGAGTCGACGAAGGTCAGTTTGGCCAGGTCGATCACGATCGACGGTGGACGTACCCGGGTGGCGAGGTCCACCAGTACTGACCGCAGTCCTGCCTCGGTGGCCAGGTCCAGTTCGCCACGCACCTGCACCACGACGGTACCGTCACTGCGGGTGACCTGGTTCACGACTGCTTCTGCCACTGTGCTCTCCCCGGATGTTCGACGACGCCGCGATCGCCGTCCACCATCGGGCGGCTGGCGAAGTCGTCTATCGTACGGACGTTGCGGCAGCCGCGGCCGTACGGGCGTCGATGGCCTGCTGGTAGAGCCGGCCGGCCCGGTACGACGAGCGCACCAGTGGCCCGCTCATGACGCCGACGAAACCGATCTCCTCGGCCTCTTCGCGCAGCTCCACGAACTCCGCTGGCTTGACCCACCGCTGCACCGGATGGTGGCGCGGGCTCGGCCGCAGGTACTGGGTGATGGTGATCAGTTCGCAGCCGGCCGCGTGCAGGTCCACGCAGCGCCTGCGAGATCTCGTCCCGTTCCTCGCCCATGCCCAGGATCAGGTTGGACTTGGTGACCAGGCCGGCGGCACGGGCCTGGCTGATGACGTCCAGGGAGCGGTCGTAGCGGAAAGCCGGGCCGGATGCGCTTGAAGATGCGCGGCACGGTTTCGACGTTGTGGGCGAGCACTTCCGGCTGGGCCGAGAAGACCTCGCCGAGCAGGGCTGGTTCACGCGTTGAAGTCCGGGATCAGCAGTTCGACGCCGCAGCCGGGCAGCAGTTCGTGGATCTGGCGGACGGTCTGCGGCGTACAGCCAGGCACCGCCATCGGGCAGGTCGTCGCGGGCGACACCGGTGATGGTGGCATAGCGCAGGCCCATCGCGGCGACGGACTCGGCGACCCGGCGCGGCTCGTCGGCGTCGAACTCGGCCGGCTTTCCGGTGTCGATCTGGCAGAAGTCGCACCGGCGGGTGCACTGGTCGCCGCCGATGAGGAAGGTCGCCTCGCGGTCCTCCCAACATTCGTAGATGTTGGGGCAGCCCGCTTCCTGGCACACCGTGTGCAGGCCTTCGCGCTGTACCAGGCCGCGTAGATGGGTGAACTCGGGGCCCATGGTCGCCTTGACCTTGATCCACGGTGGCTTGCGTTCGATCGGGGTCTCGGCGTTGCGCGCCTCGATCCGCAGCAGGCGACGCCCGTCCGGGGCAACGATGGTCACGGGTGCAGCCTAGTCCTGGCGAACGGTACGAAACGCCCTCATCGCGGCGTTAGGGCGACGAGGCTCACGTTGCCGCCGTTTACGCACCGCAACAAGCTGGTGACCGATAACCGCGTGTGCCCGCACCACGCGCGTCGCTAGAATGATCGTCAATAGCGACGACGGAGCCAAGTAGTGGTCCGATCCGCCCGTGAAGAGAGCCGCCGGTAGCTGGGAAGGTGGTCGGGCACCGGTCCGTGAAGACCCTCCCGAGCTGCGGGAAGAACGCCGGGGACCCGGTCAGTAGAGCCCGCCGGTTGGCCACCGTCATCGGGCGAAGAAAGAGGCCGCCGGTGCGACACCGGCGGTGAAGGTGTGGTGGCACCGCGACGGAACCCGATCGCCCACACCTCCCGGGGATCGCGTTGCGATCGTAGAGGAGGTCCACCCCATGCAACGCATCCTGTCGTCCGCACTCCCTGGCCACATAGGGGAGACGGTGACGTATCGCCGGCTGGATCCATCGCCGCCGGCTGCTCAAATCCGTGGCATTCCTGATCGTGCGGGACGCGGCCGGGCTGGCCCAGGTGGTCGTCGCACAACCCGACCTGCGTACCCAGATCGAAGCCCTGCCCGAAGAGACCGTGGTCGAGGTCACCGGCACCGTGCTGGCCGAACCCCGACGCCCCGGCCGGCGTCGAGCTGATCGACCCCGGCGGTACGGGTACTCGGCGAGGCCGTGGCGCCGCCGTTCGACCTCTACCGCCCGACCCTGACCGCCAGCCTGCCGACCCTGCTCGACCACGCCGCGGTCGTCGTTGCGCCATCCGTTGCGGCGGCCGCGTTCCGGATGTCGGCCGCGGCGGTCGGCGGGTTTCGCTCCACACTGGACGAAGCCGGCTACGTCGAGGTGCATACCCCGAAAATCGTGGGCTCGGTCACCGAGTCCGGTGCGAACGTCTTCCAGCTCGACTACTTCGGCCGGCCCGCGTACCTGGCCCAGTCACCCCAGTTCTACAAGCAGACGCTGGTCGGCGTGTTCGAGAAGGTGTACGAGGTGGGTCCGGTGTTTCGGGCCGAGCCCCACGACACCGTGCGCCACCTGGCCGAGTACACGTCATTGGACGTCGAACTGGGTTTCATCAACGACGAGCACGACGTGATGGCGGTGCTGCGCGACGTGCTGGCCGGGATGGTGGCCGCGATCGCGCTGCGGGCCTCCGATTCGGTGGCCGCCTGGCGGCTGACGCTGCCCACGGTGCCGGAGCAGATTCCGTTGCTGCATTTCACCGAGGCGCTGAAGATCGCCGGGGCACCCGCCGACGAGCCCGACCTGTCACCGGCGCACGAGCGCGCGCTCGGTGCCTGGGCAATGGAGCAACATGGCTCCGACTTCGTCTTCGTGACCGGCTATCCGATCGCCAAACGGGCGTTCTACACCCATCCGGACCCGGACCGGCCGCCGTACTCGCGGCGGGTTCGACCTGCTCTTCCGCGGGCTCGAACTGGTCAGCGGCGCGCAACGACTGCACCGTTACGAGGACTATGTCCGGCGTCATCGCCGAACGTGGTGAGCGGCTCGAGCCGTACGAGTCGTACGTCGAGGTGTTCCGGCACGGCATGCCGCCACACGGCGGTTTCGCCATCGGCCTGGAGCGCTTCATGGCCCGGCTGCTCGACGTGCCGAACCTGCGTGAGGTGACCCTCTTCCCGAGGGACCTGCACCGCCTTACTCCGTAACCTCGAAACTCCGTAACCTCGGCTCACCGGGGTGTGCTCGCGCACCCCGGTGAGCTCAGGCCAGCAGCGTCGGCAGGTGGCGCTCGACAGTCGGAAGGGCCTCGTCGACGGTGATCGGGCGGCCCAGTTCGGCGGACAGCGAGGTCACCCCGGCGTCCGCGATGCCGCAGGGGACGATCTTGTTGTAGGCACTCAGGTCGCAGTCGCAGTTGAGCGCGAAGCCGTGCAGGGTGACCCCGCGGGCGACCCGCACACCGATGGCGGCGACCTTGCGCTCCGGTCCCCGGTCATCGGCCGGCACCCAGACACCGCTGCGCCCGTCCACCCGCACCGTGGCCAGCCCGAACTCGGCGCACACGTCGATGAGGACCTGCTCCACCCGCCGTACGTAGGCGACCACATCGACCGGATCGGCCAGCCGCATGATGGGGTAGCCGACGATCTGTCCCGGGCCGTGCCAGGTGATCCGGCCGCCGCGGTCCACCTCGACCACCGGCGTACCATCCACCGGCCGGTCCCATTGGTTGGTCCGCTTGCCGGCCGTGTAGACGCTCGGGTGTTCCAGCAGCAGCACCGTGTCCGGGGCGGCGCCGGCGACGACCTCGTCGTGCAGCACCTGCTGGCGCTCGCGGGCCTCGCGGTAGTCGACCAGGCCGGCCCGAACCACCACGGGACCGGGAAGAAGCTGTGTCACAGCCTCAGCGTAGCTCCGCTCGACGCCCCGCACCGAGCGTGAGAACGGTCACCGGCAACGCGCTGCACGGGAGAGTGGGCCGGCGCGGTTCAACCGTCGCGCCACGCCCGTCACCCGAATGATGACACTGTGCGCAGCAACCGTAGGGCGTTGTGGATCTCCATCGTCCTGGTCCTGCTGTGGCTGGTCATCGGCGGCGCGCTGGGTTCCCAGCAGAGCAAGGTCTCGCAGGTCCAGACGAACGACAACACCGCGTTCCTGCCGGAGAACGCAGAATCCACCGAGGAACTCAATCTCAGCAAGATGTTCAGCACCGTGCAGACCACGCCCGCGATCGTGATTCTACGGCCGGGCCACCGGACTGACCTCGACCGACCTCGCCAAGATCAATAGCGACGCGCAATGGGCCAACGCGAACCTGGCCAGTAAGCTGGCCGGCCCGGCCGCCGGCCCGGTCGTGTCGTCCGACGGCAAGGCAGCTGAGTTCGTGCTGCAGTTCAAGGGTTCCGACACCGACGCCACCCACGATTCGGTGGTGGCCCTGCGTGCCCGGATCACCTCGGGCGACCCCGGGTTGGAAGCCCACGTCACGGGTCCGGTCGGCATCTTCGCCGACCTGTCCGACGCGTTCAAGGGCATCGACGGCATCCTGCTCCTGGTCACCGGCGTGGTCATCCTGCTGATCCTGCTCGTCGTCTACCGCAGCCCGCTGCTGCCGGTGCTGGTGCTGCTCGTGGCCGGTTTCGCGCTGTCCACCGCCAACGGCATCGTCTACTACCTGGCCAAGGCGCATGTGATCACGCTGTCCGGCCAGTCCCAGGGCATCCTCGACGTGCTGGTGCTCGGTGCCGGCACCGACTACGCCCTGCTGATGGTGAGCCGGTTCCGCGAGGAACTGCGCCGGCACGACAGCCGCTTCGAGGCCATGTGGGCGGCCTGGAAAGCCGCGATGGAACCGATCCTGGCCAGTGGCGGCACCGTCATCCTCGGCCTGCTCTGCCTGATGGTGTCCGACCTCGCCTCCAACCGGGGGCTGGGGCCGGTCGGCGCGATCGGCATCGCGTGCGCGCTGCTGGCGATGCTCACCCTGCTGCCCGCGATACTCGCGCTGCTCGGCCGGGTGGTGTTCTGGCCCTTTCGCCCGCACTACGGCTCGATTCCGGCCGAGGAGCACGGCATCTGGTCCCGGGTGGCCCGGCTGGTCGGTCGCCGGCCCCGGACCATCTGGATCACCGTGGTGATCGTCCTGGGGATCATGGTCGGCGGGATCAGCCAACTCCAGGCCAACGGAATCCCGCAGACCGACTCGTTCTCCACCCAGGTCGACTCCACCCTCGGGCAGAACCTGCTGGCCGCCCACTTCCCGCCCGGCAGCGGCAATCCGGCCGAGATCATCGCCAACGCCAGCGCACTCGACGGGGTGGTCGCGGCGGCCAAGTCGGTGCCCGGCGTGGCCGCGGTGGCGCCGTTCACCGGCGCGCCACCGTCGCCGTCCGGTGCGCCGACCGGGCCGCCGAAGGTCGTCGACGGGCTGGTCATGGTGGACGCCACGCTGTCCGAGACGGCCGACTCCGACGCGGCGGAGCAGACCATCGTGCGACTCCGTGACGCGGTACACGCGGTGCCCGGCGCCAACGCAAAGGTGGGTGGGTTCAGTGCCACCAGCCTCGACGTACAGAAGACGTCGCAACGGGACCGCACAGTGATCATCCCGTTGGTCCTGGTGGTGGTGTTCGTGGTGCTGTGCTTGCTGCTGCGGGCCATCGTCGCGCCGCTGATCCTGGTCGTCACGGTGGCGCTGTCGTTCCTGGCCACCCTCGGCGTGTGCGGCGTGGTGTTCAGGTACGCCTTCGGTTTCCCCGGCGCGGACTCGGCGTTCCCCTTGTTCGCGTTCGTGTTCCTGGTCGCGTTGGGGGTGGACTACAACATCTTCCTGATGACCCGGGTACGGGAGGAGGTGGCGAAGCGGGGTCACCGGGCCGGCACGCTGACCGGCCTGGCGGTCACCGGCGGCGTCATCACCTCGGCCGGTGTCGTGCTGGCCGCAACCTTCTCCGCGCTGTCTGTACTGCCGCTGGTGTTCCTCAGCGAACTCGCCTTCGCGGTCGCGTTCGGCGTACTCCTGGACGCCCTGATCGTCCGGTCGTTCCTGGTGCCCGCGATCATCGTCGACCTTGGCCGAGCCAGTTGGTGGCCGGGCAAGCTGCGCCACACCGATCCCTGACCGTGGCCGCCAGTGCTGAGCGCTCAGTGCGGCTGACCATCGGCCGTGAACGCTGCCTGGAGGCTGGTTGCCAACGTCGGGTGCGCCCAGGTGAACCCGCCACGACCCAGCACGCCAGGCAGCACCCGGGAGCTCATCACCGCGCCCTCGTCGGCGAATTCGCCGAACAGGATCCGCAACGCGACCTTCGGCATCGGTGCCACCGCCGGCCGGTGCAGTTGGCGTCCGAGCGCCTTGACGAACTCCGCGTTGCGGACCGGTTCCGGGCCGACCATGTCCACCGGGCCGGAGATGTCCGACTCGATCAGGAACAGCACAGCGGAGCGCCAGTCATCGAGGGCGATGGTGGGCATCCACCACTGACCGCCAGCCAGCGGACCCCCCATGCCGAGGTAGAACGGCAATACGATCGGCGCCAGCAGGCCACCGCGGCGATGCAGCACCAATCCGGTGCGCAGGTGCACCACCCGTACGCCGACTGCCTGCGCCGGCTCGGTGGCGGCCTCCCATTGCTGGCACAGATCGGCGAGGAATCCCTTGCCCGGTGGCGCGTTCTCGTCCACCGGAGTGTCGCCGGTGTCCCCGTAGAAGGCGACGCCGGAACTGCTCAGCATCACCTTCGGCCGCCGTTGCGGTTCGAGCCCGGCGATGGTCCGGGACAACGTCTCGGCCGGCTGCACCCGGCTGTCCACCAACACCTGGCGGTACCGGGCGTTCCAGCGCTTGTCGCCGATGCCGGCGCCGGTCAGGTTGATCACCACGTCGGTGTCGGCCAGCACCTGCGGATCGAGCTCACCGCGCTGTGGATGCCACTCCCGCTGATCCGGCCCGGCCGGCGCGCCCCGCACCAGCCGGACGACCTCGTGTCCTTCTCGGGCCAGCCGCGCCCGCATGCCGCGCCCGAGAAAACCGGACGATCCCGCCATCGCGATCCGCATCCACCCATCATCGCCTCTCTGTGCGCGATTGTGGAGCCGCAGCTACCGGAAACGGTGGCTACGGCTCCACGATCGAGAGTGGGTCAGGCGTCGCGCAGCTGCAGTGAAAGCAGGCCCGCAAGCAGGGCGCCCGCCGCCCACAAAGCCAGCACGCCCAGTCCCTGCCGCGGTCCGATCGTCAGCGAGTCCAGCGCCTTCGTCGCCTGGATCTTCAGGCCCGCGGTCATCGGCGCGACCCGGTCGATCCGCTTCAGCCACCGAGGGTCCGTGAAACCGCCCGCGGCGTCGGCTCGTCAGCGAGCGAGAGGCCCCGGTCGCCGTTGGCGGCGCTGAATGCGGTGCCGGGCAGGACCCGCCGGGCGACGAGCAGCGAGCCGAGGACACCGAGCGAGCCGACGACGACCACCACCGCGGTGAGAACGGCCGCCTTGCTCAGGTACAGCTGCCACCGGCGCGGAATCGCGGCCAGGGACGCGGCGATCGAGCCGGTGCCGTACTCCTCGCTCATGACGAGGACGGCGAGCACGACCACGAGGGCCTGCCCGTACTGGGTGCCGGTGAGGCTGAGCTGCGGCATGTCCGCGACGCAGGTCGACGCCGGCTGGCAGTCGCGGCTGCCCGCGGTGTTCGTGACCATCGCGCTGATGCCGATGGTGACGGCGACCGCGGCCAAAAGCAGCCACGGCGTGCTGACCACCGTCCGGAGCTTCGTGCACTCCGCGCGGATCGCGTGCACGGTGTTCACGCGTCCCTCCGGCGCAGCAGCCAGACCGCCACGGTCATCGCCACCAGCGCGTACGCGCCGACGACCGCGGCCCCGGCCCACGGCTGGTCGTAGACGCAGCCGTCCTCGGGCAGGCAGATCCGTGGCACGTGCTCGTAGTGCGGGATCGTCTGCTGGATCGTGAACCCGGCGGCTGGAGTGAGACGCATCAACCACAAGCCGGCCGCCACCGGCAGGCCGCCAGCGAGAAGCTGCGGCAGGATCAAGAGCACGACGCCGTGCCGGGAGAATAGCGACATGGAGGGGGAAGCGCACGGCTGGCCGGCCGCCGCGGTTGGACGGGTCGCCGGCCTGCCCGAGCTGCCAGCGGTTACCGCGGTCCTGCTTGCGCTCGCCGCGATGGTGGAGACCGTACTGCGCGGCGTGGTTTCCGGTGCCCTGCTGCCGGCCGCATTGCTCCTTGCCGTCTGCGCCACCGCGCCGGTCGCGGTGCTACGGTCCGGGCCGGTGTGGGCCGTCGCCGCGACGAAGGCGGCGACGTCGCTCGCGCTCGCGCTGTACCCACGACCGCCGATCGCGGTGCTCGTCGCCGAGGTCGTGGCGCTCTACGCGGTGGGGCGGCGACGTCGGGCCACCGTGGCCGGCTGGTTCGTGCTGCCGTTCGCGGTCTACGCGATCCTCGGTCCACCCGGTGGCGGGCTGGGCGGGCGGATGTTCGCGCTCGTCGTCGCGGCGGCGACCGTCGGGGCGGCCGGTGCCGGTGTCGCGGTGCGCGCCCGCGCGGAGGCCACCGTCCGCGATGAGTCTCGCCAGGCGATGGCCAAGACCCTGCTCACATACGCGGCGCGGGGCGAACGCGCTCGGATCGCCCGCGAACTGCACGATGTCGTGGCCCACCACATCTCGATGATCGCGGTCCAGGCGGAGGCGGCCCGGCTGACTACGTCCGGCCTACCGCCGGACGGCGCGAAGCGCTTCCTCGCGATCGGCGACACGGCGCGAACGGCGCTCACCGAGATGCGCCGGCTCCTCGGGGTCCTGCGCGAGGACGTCGAGGAAGTCTGGCTCGACCGGCCCGAATCGCGCACCGCAGCCCGGTCTGCGGGAGCTGACCGAACTGCTCGACGAGGCACGCGAGTCGACCGGGGCAGGCGCACGGCTGCTCGTCCACGGCCGGATCGTCCCGCTCGATTCAGGCGCGCACTCACTGCCTACCGGATCGTGCAAGAGGCGCTGACCAACGTCCGCCGGCACGCCCGCGGCGCTGCGGTCGACGTCGAGTTGGCGTACACGAGCGACGCCCTGCGGGTACGCGTACGCGACAACGGCCCTGGACCGGTCCCCGGCCGGCCCGCCGGCGCCGGACACGGGCTGCTCGGCATGCGCGAGCGGGTCGCCACCCTGGGCGGCGAGCTGTGGACTGGGCCCGCGCCCGGCGGTGGCTTCCTGGTCGATGCGGTGCTGCCCCTCTCCCAGGAGGCGCAGGAGGTGCAGGTCGCGGTCGGGCCCGGTCAGCCGTACGCCCGAGCCTTGTCGAATGTCCGAACGCTGGTCGAATCGAGCGAGAAACCCGGTGGACTGATGAGCGAATCCAGCGAGGCGTGCTTGTGAGCGGTCCGGTGCGGGTGGTCGTCGTCGACGACCAGGAGGTCGTCCGGGCCGGCTTCGCCGCGCTTCTCGATACCCAGCCGGACCTCACCGTGGTCGGCAGCGCCGCCGACGGCGCCGAGGCGCTGCGCATCTGCCGGGAGCGGCGGCCCGAGGTCGTCCTCATGGACGTACGCATGCCGGTGATGGACGGCATCGAGGCCACCCGGCACCTCGCCTCCGGCGACGGCCCCCGGATCCTCATGCTCACCACCTTCGATCTGGATGAGCACGTCTACGACGCCCTCGGTGCCGGGGCGAGCGGCTTCCTCCTCAAAGACGCCACCGCCGAGCGACTCTTCGATGCCGTCCGGGTCGTCGCGGCCGGCGAGGCGCTCCTCGCGCCAACGGTGACCCGCCGGCTCATCGGCGAGTTCGCGCGACTGCGCCCGCGGCCGCCGCGGTATCCGGCCCCGCTCGCCGTGCTCACCCCACGGGAGACCGAGGTGCTGCGACTGGTCGCCGAGGGCCTGTCCAACCCGGAAATCGCCGAACGCCTCGTGGTCAGCGACGAGACGGTCAAGACACACGTGAGTCGGGTGCTGGGCAAGCTCGGCCTGCGGGACCGGACGCAAGCCGTCATCGTCGCCTACGAGACCGGGCTGATCGTCCCGCGCGGCAACCTCGGATAAACGATCTTGGGGAGAAACACGCGGTTTTCCGCGTGTTTCTCCCCAAGATCGGAGAGGCGGCTAGAGGCGGCTAGAGGCCTAGGTCGGGTTGGAAGTTGCCGGCTTCTAGCCGGTCTTTCACCGTGGTGAGGAAGCGGGCCGCCTCGGCGCCGTCGACCAGACGGTGGTCGTACGACAGGGCAAGGTAGACCATCGACCGGGTGGCGATGATCTCGCCGAGGTCGGGGTCGTTGACCACAACCGCGCGCTTACGACCGCGCCGGTGCCCAGAATGCCGACCTGGGGCTGGTTGATGATCGGCGTGTCGAACAGCGCGCCACGGCTGCCCGTGTTGGTCACCGTGAATGTGCGCACCGGAGAGCTCGTCCGGGCTGATCTTGTTGGTCCGCGTCCGGTCCGCCAGGTCCGCGATGCGCTTCGCCAGCCCGCCCAGGTTGAGGTCACCGGCGTCGCGGATCACCGGTACGACGAGGCCACGCTCGGTGTCCACGGCGATGCCGAGGTGCTCCGCGTCGTGGTAGGTGATGGTGCCCGCGGCCTCGTCGATGGAGGCGTTCGACGGTCGGGTGCGCCCGCAGCGCCTCGATCGTGGCCAGGACGAAGAACGGCAGGAAGGACAGCTTCACGCCGTGCCGCTCCTGGAAGTCGTTCTTGGCCTGCTGGCCGTAGCTTGGCGATGCGGGTGACGTCGACCTCCACCACCGTGGTGAGTTGGGCCGACACCTGCAACGACTCCACCATGCGCTTCGCGATGAGCGCCCGCAGCCGGGACATCTTCTCGGTCCGGCCGCGCAACGGGCTCGGTGCCACCTTCGGTGCCGCCGCTGCCGCAGTGGGGGTGGGCGCGGCGGCCGGCGCCGCGGCCTTGGCCCGAGCGGCCGCGTCGAGAACGTCCTGCTTGCGGATGCGGCCACCCACACCGCTGCCGGTGAGGCTGGACAGGTTCACGCCGTGCTCCGCGGCCAGCTTGCGGACCAGCGGCGTCACGTACGTGTCAGCCTCGCCAGCGCCACCACCGTTGGCCGAGACGCCGACGGCGGCCGCCGGCTGGGGAGCAGCCGGAGCCGCTGGAGCCGGTGCTGGAGTTGCTGGAGCCGGTGCCGGTGCCGGTGCCGCCGCCGCGGCCGGAGTTGCGGGAGCCGGTGCTGGGGCCGCGGGTGCCGGTGCTGCCGTCGGAGCCGGGGCGGGTGCTGGCGCAGGGGCTGCTGGCGCGCCGCCGGCCGCGCCAATGAGGGCAAGTGCGGCGCCGACGGCCACGGTCTCGTCCTCGGCTGCCTTGATCTCGAGCAGCACGCCGGCCACCGGCGAGGGGATCTCGGTGTCGACCTTGTCGGTGGACACCTCCAGGAGCGGCTCGTCCACCGCGACCGCGTCACCGACCTGCTTGAGCCAGCGGGTCACCGTACCCTCGGTGACCGACTCGCCCAGTGCGGGCATCTTGACCGCGGTCGCGCCACTGGTGTCCGGCTCGGCCACAGCCGCGGGCGCCGCAGGCGCTGGTTCCCCCACCGGCTGTGCCTGGTGCCGGCTCGGCCGCGGCGGTGCCGGCTGGGCCTGCGGTGCCGGCTCAGGCTCGGGCTTCGGCGCGGCAGCCGCGGGGGCCGGCTCGGCCGTACCGGCGGATTCGCCCTCACCGGCGATGATCGCGAGCTCCGAACCCACCTCGGCGGTCTCGTCCTCGCCGACGACGATGCGGGACAGGATGCCCGCGGCCGGCGACGGGATCTCGGTGTCGACCTTGTCGGTGGACACCTCGAGGAGGGGCTCGTCGACCTCTACCCGGTCACCCTCCTGCTTGAGCCAGCGCGTGACGGTGCCTTCGGTGACGCTTTCCCCCAGCCGAGGCATGGTGACCGATACCGGCATCTGAAACTCCTTCGTGGACGGTTGTGGCTCAGGCGTGAGCGTGCAGCGGCTTGCCGGCCAGCGCCAGGTGAGCCTCGCCGAGTGCTTCATTCTGGGTCGGGTGGGCGTGGACGAGCGAGGCGACCTCGGCCGGGTACGCCTCCCAGTTGTAGATCAGCTGGGCTTCGCCGATGAGTTCGCCGACGCGGGCGCCAACCATGTGCACCCCGACGACCGGGCCGTCGACGACGCTGACCAGCTTGATGAAACCAGCGGTCTTCAGGATCTGGCTCTTGCCGTTGCCGCCGAGGTTGTACGAGTAGGACTTCACCTTGTCGGCGCCGTAGCGCTCCTTGGCCTTGGCTTCGGTGAGGCCCATCGAGGCGACTTCCGGGTCGCAGTAGGTGACCCGCGGGATGCCGAGTTCGTCGATCACTGCGGGGTTGTGTCCGGCGATCTCCTCGGCCACGAAGATGCCCTGCTGGAAGCCACGGTGGGCCAACTGCAGGCCGGGCACGATGTCGCCGACCGCGAACACGCCGGGGATGTTGGTGCGCAGCCGCTCGTCGGTCAGCACGAAGCCGCGGTCCATCGTGATGCCCTGCTCCTCGTACCCGAGGTTGGCGGTGACCGGGCCCCGGCCGACCGCGACGAGCAGCAATTCGGCCTCGATGGTGTCGCCGCCGGCGATGGTGACCTTGACGCCGCCGTCGACCCGCTCGACCTTCTCGAACGGCTTGCCGACCTTGAAGGCGATGCCGCGCTTGCGGAATGCGCGCTCCACCGCCTTCGAGACCTCCTCGTCCTCGGCCGCGACCAGTCGGGGCAGGGCCTCCACAATGGTCACGTCGGCGCCGAAGGACCGCCACGCGCTGGCGAACTCGACGCCGATGACGCCGCCGCCCAGGACGATCGCGGAGGTGGGCACCCGGTCGAGGGTGAGCGCGTGCTCGGACGAGATGATCCGCTCGCCGTCGAGTTCCAGGCCCGGCAGCGTCCGGGAGTACGAGCCGGTGGCCAGGACGACGTTGCGCCCGGTGTAGCGCGTGCCGTCGACATCCACGGTGTTGGGGCCGACCAGCTTGCCGGTGCCCGACACGTAGGTGATCTTCGCCGAGCCGATCAGGCCCTGCAGGCCCTTGTACAGGCGGGCGACGACACCGTCCTTGTAGGCGTTGACGCCGCCCATGTCCACGCCGATCAGTTCGGCCTTGACGCCGAACTGTTCGGATTCGCGGGTCTGGTCCGCGATCTCGCCCGCGTGCAGCAGCGCCTTGGTGGGGATGCAACCGCGGTGCAGGCACGTACCGCCGAGCTTGTCCTTTTCGATGAGGACGACCGACAATCCCAGTTGGGCAGCACGCAACGCGGTCGCGTATCCGCCGCTGCCTCCGCCGAGAATGACGACGTCGCTCGACTCGCCGCTGCCGTTAGACATGTTTGGCTCTCACTCTCCCGTTATGCCGGCGACCCTGTGAGTATCCCGTGGTCATCTTGTCACTCAAGCCTCCCATCCGTGACGTGAGGTCGGCGAACCCCGGCAACAGTGTCGCCGGCCACACATGACGACACCTGTGGGTATGCCCTGAGCTCTATGTGGGACTGCTGAGACGGGAGGTTCTCCCGTACTCTTGCCGCCAAGGCCAGTTGTTATGCAGGCCGAGCCGTGCGAGGAGGAAACACGTGGCCTGGTTTCGACGCCGCCCCGCCCAAGGGACGCGGACTGATCGCACCCGGGATGACTTCGAGCACCTGGAGCAGTTCGTGCAGAGCCGGCGCGGAGTCGAGGCGTTCCTCGAGCCCAAGACTACGGTCACCGAGGTCACCGTGATGCTGATCGCCCACGATGGCGAGTGGACCCGCCGACGGGTGCCGAGCGTGGAGGCCGCCCGTTCCTGGGGCAACCGCATGCGTATCCCGGTGTACGACATCGCCCTGGTCGGCTACCCCAAGCGCAAGCGCGAGTTCGACCAGCGCCGCAAGCTGTCCGGCAACGCGTAGTCGGACCGTCGCGAAGGGTGCCCGGACCGGGCACCCCTTCGGTGTCTTGCGGTCAGCCGTTGGCGGCGATGTCGTCGAGCAGTTCGATGATCGTACGGACCGGTACGCCGGTACCGCCCTTGGCGAAGTAGCCGGTGGCCTCGCCGGAATGGTATGCCGTGCCCGCGATGTCGAGGTGCACCCAGGGCAGGCCGTCCGGCACGAACTCGCGCAGGAAGGCGCCGCCCTGCAGCATGTGGCCGGCCCGGTCCATGCTGGCGTTGGTCTGCGAGATGTCGGCGACGTCGGAGTCCATGCCCTTGCGTACCTCGTCCGGCAGCGGCATCGGCCAGGCCGGCTCGCCGACCCGGGCACCGGCGGCGCGGACCCGTTCGCACATGTCGGTGTCGCCCATCAGGCCGGAGATCCGTTTGCCGAGCGCGATGACCTGCCCGCCGGTCAACGTGGAGGTCTCGAACAGGTAGTCCGGGTCGTCCTCGCTGGCCCGCACGATCGCGTCGGCCAGGATCATGCGGCCTTCCGCGTCCGGATTGAGCACCTCGACCCGGGTGCCGCCGTACATGGTGACCACATCGCCGGGGCGGTAGGCCGAGCCGGAGATCATGTTCTCGGCGATGGGCAGATAGGCGGTGACGTTCACCTTGGGCTTGAGGGTGGCGAGCGCGATCATCGTGGCGGCGACCGCGGCCGCGCCTGACATGTCGGACTTCATCTCCCACATGCCCTGGGCCGGCTTGATCGAGATAACCGCCCGTGTCGAACGTGATGCCCTTGCCGATCAACGCCACCGACCGGCTGGCGCCGCGGGCCGTATAGGCGATCTTGACGAACCGGGGCAGCGCCTCGGAACCCATGCCCGACGGCGAGGATGCCGCCGTAGCCGCCCTTCTTCAGGCCCTTCTCGTCCAGTACCTCGACGGCCAGCCCGGCGGCCGTGGCGGCTTCGGAGATCTGCGCGGCGAACGACGGTGGGCGCAGTTCGTTGGGCGCCGTGTTGATCCAGTCCCGGGTACGGGCGACCGCGGCGATGACTGTGCTGGCCCGCTTGAGCTCGGCCTTGGCGGCCTTGTCGGAAGCGTCCGGCACGTGCACCGACACCGCCTTGACCGGGTTGCGCCGGCCCGGCTGTGGCTTGGTCTTGTAACCGGCGAAGCGGTACGTGCCGAGCAGGGCACCTTCGGCGAGGCCACGCAGCGCGGCGGCCGCGTCGTCTCCGTCGGGCACCGGCAGGGCCAGCGCCACCTTTGCCGAACCGGCCAGTGACCGGATCGCGGCGGCGGCGGCGCGCCGCAGGACGTCGGCCGAGATCACCCCGTTCTCGGGCGCCGCACCCAGCCCGACTGCCGCGATCACCTGGGCCGACACGGTGCCCAGGGTGGCCAGCTTGGTCACCTCGCCGGGAGAACCGGTGGCACCGAGCAGCGCGAGCGTCTCGGCCAGCTTGCCCTCGAAGGCGACCGCGACGCTCTCCGCGCCCGGCGCCAGCAACGGCCCTTCGCCGTCGACTGTATGCAGGCCTACGACGATCGCGTCGACGGCGAGTTCCGCCGGGTCGGTGTCGACAGGGATAACGGTGTCACAGTGCGGCTCCACAAAAGGTATGCGTTGGTCATCTCAGGGTGAAGTCCGTTGACCAACTGGGCTGGGGTGTCCCGATGTTATCGGCCCAGCCGCTGTCGGGTTGCCCGGTGGTGTTGGGTAGTTTCCCTTGTTATGAAGGAGACTCTTGCGCCGATCCCCCCTGCACGAACGCCACCTGTCGCTCGGCGCGAAGTTTGCCGCATTCGGTGGCTGGGATATGCCGCTGGAATACGCGGGTGGCGGGGTGCTGAAGGAACATGCCACGGTCCGCGAAACGGTAGGGCTGTTCGACGTTTCCCACCTCGGCAAGGCGACGGTACGGGGCGAGGGTGCCGCCGCTTTCGTCAACCGCAGCCTCACCGCCGATCTTGGTCGGATCCGGCCCGGCAAGGCGCAGTACACGTTGTGCTGCGACGCCGATGGTGGCGTGATCGATGACATCATCGCCTACCTGTACGGCGACGATCACGTGTTCCTCATCCCCAATGCGGCGAACACCGCCGAGGTGGTGCGCCGGTTGGCCGAGGCCGCGCCGGCGGGTGTCACGGTGACCAACGAGCACACCGAGCACGCGGTACTCGCGGTACAGGGACCGCGCTCGGCCGCCCTGCTGGCCGCACTCGGCCTGCCGACCGAGCACGAGTACATGAGCTTCGTAGCGGCGAGTCTCAACGGCGCCGGACTGACCGTGTGCCGGACCGGATACACCGGCGAGCATGGCTACGAGCTGGTCATGTCGTCGGCCGACGCGGTCACCGTCTGGGACGCCCTGATCGCCGCGGGTGGACCATACGGCCTACGCCCGGCCGGCCTGGCTGCCCGGGACACCCTGCGCCTGGAGATGGGGTACGCGCTGCACGGCCAGGACCTGTCCCCGCAGATCACCCCGGTGCAGGCCCGGGTGGGTTGGGCGGTCGGTTGGCACAAGCCCGAATTCTGGGGGCGGGATGCGTTGATCGCGGAGAAGCAAGCCGGTCCGCGCCGCATCCGTTGGGGGCTGGAGTCACTCGACCGGGGCATCCCGCGTGCGCACATGACGGTGCTGCACGACGGCAAGGACGTTGGCGAGATCACCAGCGGTACGTTCTCGCCGACCAAGCGCGTCGGCATCGCGCTCGCCCTGCTGGACACGGCGACCAGCCTGGCCGCCGGCGACCAGGTCGAGGTGGACGTACGGGGGCGCCGGAGCACGATGAAGCTGGTCGAGCCGCCGTTCATCACCCCGTCGGTGCGCTGACCCGCCGGGGCTCTCAGGTCTCGTCGAGGGCGGTCTGGGTCCAGCCTCCCTCGGTGATGCCGTGGGCGTTGTGCTCCACCGCCCAGTCGACCACCGACGAGGTGTCCACCACGACCGGCCGGCCCGCCCGTACTTTCGGGTGGTAGACCGCGTCGACCGCACTGGTACCCAGGATCCGGAACGGGTCGCGCCACGAGGTCACGTAGGCCCACAGGTACTCCGTACCCACGTCCGCGTGCATCGCGTACTTCACCAGCAGCTTCTCCTGCAGGTCCAGTTCGCCCGCCTCGAACCGGTCGCGGATCTCGGTCAGCCCGGAGCGTGCGATCGCGATGGCCTCGTCCATGCTCTCGCTCGCCGCGGCGTGGCGGATATCGCCGGCCCGCGCCCCGAACATCGCACCGCACACGTGGGCCATGTGTTCGCCGGCAGAGCCGGACCAGGACAGTGGGGGATGGATGGTCAGGAACGAGTGCTCGTCCGGGTCCGGGCCCGGCTCCAGGGACAGCCGGACCGAGGCCGTGGCGGTCGGCCGGTCCGCCGGCGGATCACCGTACGCCGCGGCAACGTCGGCGGCGGTGACCCGCAGTTCGGCCGGCAGTTGTACGAAGGCCACACTCCGGTCCGGCGACAGCACCTCGCTCCACGCGCCGAGCAGCCGGTGCGCGATGCCGGTCATCGCCTGACCCCAGGCCTCCACCACGTTCGGCGGGGCGGTGAGGGTCTGCAGTTCCGGCAGGCCGAAGCGGCGCAGGCCGCTGGTGGTGCACCAGTATCCGGTCCGGTCGGCGGAATAGTCCACCCAGACCCAGTCGGCCAGGCGAATCTGGTCATTCGCGTCGGGCAGTGTCGCCGCCGCCTTGGCCGGATCGAGGATCTGGTAGTTCAGGATGTCGATGACGTCGCTGTCGAGCTGTTCGGCCAGGACGGTTGCGACCGCCCGGGTGACCCATTCGTGGACGGGCGGCCAGCCGGCCTGGCTCTGCACGGTGGTGATGAGGAAGTGGGTGGCGCTCGAAGCCCGCCGCAACTGGTCCTCGGTAGCGCCCATGACGGCGAGCAGTTCCATCGGCAGCGGCGGGATGTCGGCCGCGGCGCGCAGTTCGACCGGTGATCCCCGTTCGCCGAGTTCGCGCAGCAGGCTGCCCAGTAGGCCGCGCCAGCGTCCCTCTGTGCGTTCCAGCAGCGACGTCACCCGCAGCAGCGCGGCCGGGTCTGCGGGCGGGTCGAGAACGGGTACCAGGTAGATGCCGCGGACCAGTTCGGGCACCGGCAGAACGATGACGTCGTCGGCGTCGGTCATCGTGTTCAGCGTCCCCCGAAGTCCTGTGTCCAGTAGAGCTCGCCGTTGGCTGCCTGGGCGACGCCCACGCCAGTCGCTTTCAGCGAACAGTTGAGAATGTTGTCTCGATGACCCTTGCTCTTCATCCAACCGGTCATGACCGCCTCTGGTGTCGGGTATCCCGCCGCCACGTTCTCCGCCCAGCCACCGGCGAGGTCGTATCCGGCCTTGCGGATCCGCTCGCCTGGTTCGCTGCCGTTCACGCCGGTGTGGGTCAACTGCTGGCGAAATGCCATCTCCATGGTGTGGGCGGCGGCCGCCGCGGCCAAGCGGGCGTCGGCGCGCAGCGCCGGACAGCCGGTGCGGGCCCGCTCCTCATTGGCGCGGGCGATGACCTGGCCAGCCAGAATCTCGAACTCGCCGGCGAGCGCGGCGGTGGTGGCTGACGGTACGGACGGCGTAACTTCCCGTTCCGACGGGGTGGCCGTCATCGAACTGCTGGCCGGCAACGCGGTCGCCACCCCCGGGGCCGGCTGCGCGGCGGGCTGCTCTGTGGACGCGGCCGTCGCGGTGGCGGCGGCGCCGCTAGCGGCGAGAGCGCTTGTCGGTCCGGTCGATGCCGGCCAGCCGAGCAGGACCGGCGACAGCGTCGCGCCTGTCACAGCCAGCACAAGCAGGCCGATAGCCGCACCGATGCCGAGAATTCTGCCGCGCCGACGCCGGTGCCGGCCGGCGCTGGCCAACGACTCGGGCATCTCGCTGGTTGGGTGTGATGCCCAGCTCATCCGGGCACCCTACGGGCCGGCTCATTGCCGCCGCAAGCCACCCATCATATCGATGTTTGTCGTTGTCGCCCCTGAGGTCAGGTGCGCTTGCGGGGCTTGGGCGCCGCGGGCGTGACGACAGCGACCGCGATCGCCTCGGCGTGCGCGCCCACGGAGCCGACCGCGTCAACCCGGCCGTCACTGGCTTGCTCAAGGCCGCCCTCGACCGGAGTGTCGAGATCTGCAGCGGCGACAGCCGAGCCGGTGGCAGTCGTGGCATTGCCCGCCGGCTCCCTCTCCGTGCCGTCGTGGTCCGGGGCATCCTTACCCGTCGTGACCGAATCCGCGGTGGCCTTGTCCGGGGCGGTCCTGGCTGTGGTGGCCTTCGCGGCAGCGGCCTTCGCCGGCGCGTTCTTCGCCGGGCTCGCCTTGGCCGGTTTCGCCGGGCTCGCCTTGGCCGCGGACCTGGCCGGCACCTGCTTGTGCGCGGCAGTGCGACCGGAGGCCGGCTTGGTCTCGCCGCGGCCATCCGCCGTGGACTCTGCCTTGGCGGCCTTGGCCGCGCCAGCCTTGGACCGGCTGGCCGACCTGCCCACCGGCTCGTCGGCCGGCTCGGCCGTACCGGCGGGCGCTGATCCGCGGGCGGCGTAGACCACGAAGGCGGTGTCGTCCTTCAGCGGGCTGCCGACCACGCTCACGGCGTCCCGGTCGGACACCGGGTCCGGCACGAGTTCGGACTCGGCGTCGATCAGGTCGTGTTCGGACACACCGCTCGGCTCCACCGGTCGGGCCACGCCGACGAAGATCTGGTTGCCGGTCGAGTCGAACCGGGACATCGGCATCGGCTCAACCGGCTCACCCACGCCGGCCAGAGTCAACGCGGTCTGCAGCAGCGGCAGCGCGGCCAGTGCGGCCCCGCCTTCGCCGAGGTCCAGGCAGAGGTCCAACCAGGGCCGCAGGCCCAGCGCCTCGGCCGCGAACCGTACGGTCATCTGCCGGCCGGTGTCGGGCAGCATCACCCAGCGCTTGGACTGGGCGGAGAAGTCGTTGGCCAGCAACGCGGCGGCGGCGCCGACCGGACCATCGATCATCACCGGGGTCTTCCGGCTCGCCGCGCCCAGGATGAGTCCGGTGGCCGCGGCGATGTCGGCTCCGCCCAACGCGGCCAGGACGGTACGAGGATCACCGTGCCGGTCGCGCACCCGGTGCAGGGCATCACGCAGGGCGAGGCAGCGGGTCATCCAGGCGTTGTCGTCGAAGTAGCCGGCGGGGGTGACCACCCGGCCGAGCAGCGCGGTGGGCTCGGCTCCGGTGGCCGCGGCGATGACCGCGGCGGCCGCGGTCGACGCGCCCGGCCCGCCAGCGGCCAGCACGAGCAGTTCGATGCCCTCATCCGCGGCCCGCTCCGCCTCGTCCCAGCCGGCCCGCAGCGCGGCGTCCATCTGCTCCGGGGTGATCGCGTCCTCGAGTTCGATCGCGGCGGAGGCGGGCTGCCACTCCAGGGTCACCACGCCCGCGCCGGCCGCCACGGCCAGGTGTTGAAGCGGCAGTCCGTTGCGCGGATCGGGCGTCGGCCCGGCGACCAGCCCGCCCGCGTGCGATCCGGTGAGCAGGACGACCCGGGTCGACAGCAATGGGCGGGGGTAGGCGCTGCCCTGCACGCCGGCGATATAGACAACCGCTTCGGCCAGCATGCCCAGTGCGGTCACCGTGGGTGCGCTGATGCCGATGTCGATAGACGCCAGGCGGTCCCGGGCCGCGGCTGCCGCGACATCGTCGGGCACCGGAAGGACCATCCCTGGCACGATCTCGACATCGATGCCAGTTGATGGATCGAGGAGAGGTTCAGCCGGAGGTTGCACGGCGATAGGTTACCTGCGAGCCGGGGCTAAAGCTTGTGTTTGGATCGTGCGGCGTTGCTGAGCGGGTGTCGGCCGGGCGCCATGCGATCTGCCGCGATAGTCCGGTTTATAGGGCACCCATCCGTACGAAAGCCGCACGGGTGCGGGCTCAACGGTCGAACGTCACGTAGAGTGACCTCGGTCACTCGCACCCCGGTGCCGACATGCCCGCAGCACCGACGTGCCCGTGCCGCCCGCCGGCGGCACTGTCAAACTACTGTTGCGTCAGGCTTCGGCCTCCGCGCCGCGAGGCGGCGCTACGGACCGAACCCGAGCCTTGGCGCGACCGGCACATGGTGGGCACCAGAGGAGGACACTCGATGGCGTGGGCCTGGCGGTATGAGGGGGCGAACGACCAGAAACAGGCTGGTGGCAGCGACTCCTTCCCGAGTCAGTCGGATGCCGAGTCGTGGATGGGACAGACCTGGCGAGACCTGGTCGCCGAGGGTGTGGTCACCGCGGTGCTGGTCGAGGATGAGCGGGTCGAGTACCGGATGAGCCTGCTGCCGGTCGGTGAATGATGGTGACCCGGCGGCTCAGCTATGGCGCCACCCGGGAGGCGTTGCGGCCCGCACCGATCTTTCTGGTGCTGGTCGGGCTGTTCGTCCTCGGCGGCGTCCTGTCCTGGCTGGAGATCGGCAACGCGACCGTCAACGTGCTCGTGCTGGTCGTCGCCGGCTGGCTCGTGTCACTGTCCCTGCACGAATATGCCCACGCACTGGTCGCCTACCTCAACGGTGACCGGAGTACGGCCGAGCGGGGCTACCTGACTCTGAACCTGCTCAAGTACACCCACCCGATCCTGTCCATCGTGTTGCCGGTGGTGTTCCTGTTGCTGGGAGGCTTCGGGTTGCCCGGTGGCGCGGTCTGGATCGACCGGCACGCCATCCGGGGCCGGCTGGCCGACAGCCTGATCAGCCTGGCCGGGCCGGGGGTGAACCTGTTGTTCACGATCGCGCTGACCCTGCCGTTCGCGCTCGGCGTCAACTACGCGGAGCATTTCGAGTTCTGGGCCGGCTTGGCGTTTCTCGCGTTCCTGCAACTGACCGCGTCAGTGCTCAACCTGCTGCCGATTCCGGGCGTCGACGGCGGCAACATCCTGCGCCCGTGGCTGAACCACCAGTGGGGCAAGATCTTCGACGCGGTGGCGCCCTACGGCATGTTGCTGCTGTTTGTGTTGATCTTCCAGCCGCAGGTGAACTACATCTTCTTCACCGTCATGTACGACATCGCCGACGGCATCGGCCTACCGGTGTTCATGATCGACGCCGGTCACCGCATGTTCCGGTTCTGGTGAGAAGACAACGGCGATCCAGGGCGCTGCCCTGGATCGCCGTTGCGGTGTTATGGGCGGGTCTGCTATGGGCGGGTCTTGGGGCTCGCCGTCTTGGTCGGGTCACGCTCGACGATCGGGTCGAGGATCTCGTCGACCGCCTTGAGCATGTCCGCGTCCAGCTTCACGCCGGCTGCCTTCACGTTGTCGGCCAACTGCTCGGGGCGCGAGGCGCCGACAATGGCCGAGGACACGTTCGGGTTCTGCAGCACCCAGGCGATCGCGAACTGGGCCATGGTCAGGTCGGCCTGTTCGGCCAGCGGGCGTAGCCGCTGCACCGTAGCGAGCACCTCGTCGCTGAGGAACCGGCTGATGAAGGCGGCGCCGCCGTTGGTGTCGGTGGCCCGGGAACCTTCCGGTGCCGGCTGGCCCGGGTGGTACTTGCCGGTCAGCACGCCCTGCGCGATCGGCGAGAACACGATCTGGCCGATGCCCAACTCCTCGGACGCCGGCACGATCTCGGGCTCGATGACCCGCCACAGCATCGAGTACTGCGGCTGGTTCGACACCAGCGGGATCCTCAGTTCGCGCGCCAGCGCGTGGCCGGCCCGGATCTCCGCGGCGGACCACTCCGACACTCCAATGTAGAGCGCCTTGCCGGAGCGGACGACGTCGGCGAACGCCTCCATCGTCTCTTCGAGCGGCGTGGCGTAGTCGAAGCGGTGCGCCTGGTAAAGGTCGACGTAGTCGGTCTGCAGTCGGCGTAGCGAGCCGTTGATGGACTCCATGATGTGCTTGCGGGACAGCCCGCGGTCGTTGCGGCCCGGACCGGTAGGCCAGAAGACCTTAGTCAGGATCTCCAGGCCCTCGCGGCGCTGGCCGGCCAGGGCCCGGCCGAGGATCGCCTCTGCTTTGGTGCCGGCGTAGACGTCTGCGGTATCGAAAGTAGTGATGCCGAGGTCCAGGGCCGCGTGGACGCACGCGGTGGCGGCGTCCTGCTCGACCTGCGAACCGTGGGTGACCCAGTTGCCGTACGAGATCTCGCTGACGAGCATGCCGGACTGGCCAAGATGACGAAACTCCATGCTTTCGAGCCTATCCCGGCCGGCCCAGGTCACAGCATCGGGCGGGTGTCCGCGAGCAGCATTTCCAGCTCGTCGGTCAGCGACTTGCGGCTGGAGTGGATCGGGTTGATCAGTGCCTGGCCGTTGCGGCCGAAGGCGCCCCACCGGTGGTTGGGGTCGGTGTACAGGAAGGCGACCGGGTGGATGACCACGGTCGGATAGGCCAGCGGTACGAGGACCCGGCCGGTGCGATCGATCACACCCTTGCGGCCGCCGACCTCGACGATGGCCAGCCCCTCGTCGGTGAAGCCCTCCACGTACCGCCCGTCGGCCAGACCGGTGGCGAAGGCGTCGAAGGCGAACTGCACGGCCAGCCGCCCGGACTTCTCCACCGCACCCCAGCGGCCGCGCTGGCGCACGATCGCGATGCCGCGACGGAACGGGCGTACGTCGTCGAAGTTGGACTGGATGACCACGCGGTTGGCCTTGTCGACGGCGAACCAGCCGGCCTGGCCGTCCCGGGAGACCCAGGCCAGCCCGTCGGAGAAGCTGCCCACACCGAGGTAGCCCGTGCGCGGGTCGATCAGCAGCCGGCCCGACTCGTCGATGAGGCCCCAGGTCTCCACGCCCACCGGGCGGATCCAGGCCACGCCGTCGCGGAACGGTTGGACGTCGGCGAACTGCGGGGCAACGGGCCAGCCGCCGTCAGCACTTTGGAAACCCCACCGGTCGTAGTGTTCGTCGAAGGTCGGCACCGGCGGCTTGTGGGTGAGCAGGATCTCGTCACGGGTGCGCGGGTAGGGTCCCCAACCCCGCTCCGCCACCCGGCTGAACAGCGCGTCGAGGGCCACCTCGGTGGCCGCGACCAGTTCCGGGTCGCCGTCCTTGCGCAGTTCGAGGGCCTTCTCGAAGTGTTGGCACGCCTCGATGTAGCGGTTCTGCTCGAACGCACACTTGCCGGCGTAGTGGTGGATGGTGGCCCGCAGCCGGTCCGGCAGTTCGGGCGAGTTCGCCTGGGCGAACAGTTGGTCGGCCTCGGCCAGTTCGCCGAGGCGGACCAGTACGTTGGCCAGCCGGGCCTGGGCCACCGAGATGCGGCGCAGTTGCCCGGTCGCCTCGGCGTGCACCAGAGCCATCTTCGCGTCGGACAGCGCCGGCCCGAGGTCGCCGACCATGCGCGCGATGACCGCGCGCAGGCCGAGCAGGCGGGCCCGGCTCGGATTGTCCGACGCACTGTCGATCTTCGCGGTCAGCGAGTCGCGGACGCGGTAGAGCTCGTAGATGTTCTCCGGCTGCTCGTGCAGGGTGACCGGGTCGTAGCTGATCCGCAGCGCGGCCAGGGCGTGCTCCGGATCGTTGACCGCGTCGGCCTTGCCGGGCAGTTCCTCAGCCACGAACGGCCGATCGGTCGGTGTGTCGTCTGTCCAGCCACGACGGTCCGTGGGCGCCGGTGCTACCGGCTCCCGGGCTGCCGGCGGACGAGCCGGAGCCGGTTCGCGCGGCGGTGGCGGCGCCTGCCCGGCGGGGGGTGCGGCGGCCGCTGGGTGGGCGCCGCGCTGCCGCTGTCCCGGCGTTCATTGCCAGGAACACGCGACCAGGGCATGGTGGGCACAGCCGCCCATGCGGGCCGATCCGGCCGCTCGTCGTGGCGGTCGTCGGTCACGTCCGGGTCACCTCATCATCGAACCGCGCAGGGGTCGCTCCGCCCAAACCGGGGTCGCTCCACCAACCCTATCGGGTGGGTAGAGTCCTAAGGCGGCTGCGATGGGGAGGTTACGGCGTGCGATGCGATCTCGCCAGTACCGGACCCGGCCTGGCGGCTAGCCGACCTTCGCAGATGGCCGCAATCGCCGCCTTGGTACGGGCTGGATTCCGCCGATACTCGACATATCGGCAAGCCACGGTAGCCGCGATCTTCACTAATTCGATCTTCGGGTTTCTCCGCTGCTATGTCCTGCTCGCCGTCCTCGCCGGCTCGACCTCCGGGGCCCTGTCCAGCGGCTACGACGCACCGCGACTGGCCCTGTACTGCTGGGCGTCGCAAGGCCTCATTGGCGTGATCCTGCTGTGGGGTTGGTCCGACCTGGGCGACCGGATCCGATCCGGCGACGTGGTGGCCGACCTGCTCCGTCCGGTGCATCCGGTGACCGCCTATCTGGCTACCGACCTGGGCCGGGCGGCGCACGCGGCGCTGACCCGGTTCGTCGTGCCGGTGGTGATCGGCCTCGCCTTCTTCACCCTGCACCTACCCCAGCGATGGTGGACCTACCCGCTGTTCGTGGTCTCGGTGCTGCTCGGCGTGGTGGTCAGCTTCTGCTGCCGGTTCCTGGTCAACGCGGCCGGCTACTGGTTGCTCGACACCCGCGGCGTGGCGCTGCTCTGGACGTTCGCGGCCACCGTGTTGGCCGGTCTGGCCTTTCCGCTGCATTTCCTGCCACCGGCGGTGACGGCCGCGGTCTGGCTGCTCACCCCGGTCCCGTCGGTCCTGCAGGCACCCCTCGACGTGCTGGTCGAATACGGGTCCACCGGATACACCTTCGCGGTGGTCGGTGGGCAGGCCGTGTGGGCGGCGGTGATGCTGGCGATCTGCCGGTACGTGCAGTCGCGGGCCGACCGGCGGCTGGTGATCCAGGGTGGCTGACCTGCCCCGCCGCGTAGCCTCAGCGGGCGCGCTGACGTTTCCTCCTCGCGCCCGGAGTTTTGGGATCTACCGGCATTTGCTGCGGGCGCAGATTCGTGGCCAGGCCTCGTACCGGACCTCGTTCGCGCTCGACCTGCTGGGAAACGCCCTCACCCCGGTGTTCGAGCTGTTCGCCCTGTTCGCATTTTTCCGGATCACCCATACTCTTGGCGGTTTCACGGCCCATCAGGTACTTGCCATGTACGGGTTGTCGGCTACCGCGTTCGCCCTGTCGGACCTGGCCGTCGGCAACATCGAGCGGCTGCGCCAGTACGTGCGCGCCGGCACCTTCGACGCGGTCCTCGTCCGTCCACTGTCCACACTGTGGCAACTGGTCGCGCTGGATTTCTCCACCCGGCGCGTCAGCCGGGTCGCGGTGGCCCTCATCGTTTTCGTGGTGGCGCTGTCCGGACTGCCGATCGACTGGACCCCGCAACGGGTCGCGCTCGTCGCGGTCACTCCGGTAGCGGCCGCGGTGTTCTTCAGTTCGGTCTTCGTGATGACCGCGACGGTGGCGTTCTGGTGGATCGACTCGGGTGAGCTCGCCAACGCCTTCACCTATGCCGGGCGTGACTTCACCAGCTATCCGGTCACTGTCTATAGTGGATTGTTCCGGTGGTTGTTCGCGTACTCGCTCGGTTTCGCCTTTGTGGTCTACTACCCGTGCGTGGCCCTGTTCGGCGTGTCCGACCCGCTCGGACTGCCGGCCTGGGTGGCCTGGAGTTCACCACTGGTGGCCATGCTGGCGGCCAGCCTGGCCACCGCGGTCTGGAGGTTCGGCGTGCGACACTACCGGAGCACCGGGTCATGACGGCCGCTATCGAGGTACGCGGGCTGCGTAAGGAGTTCACCGTCAGCCGCAAGGCCGTCAGGTTGCGCCGGACCCGGCACACCCTGGCCGCCGTCGACGGCGTCGACCTGCTGGTAGAACGCGGCGAATTGGTGGGATACCTCGGCCCGAACGGTGCCGGCAAGTCGACCACCCTGAAGATGCTCACCGGCGTGCTCATGCCCACCAGCGGCACCGCACTGGTCTGCGGACTCAGGCCGGTGCCCCAACGCCGGCTGCTCACCCAGCGCATCGGCGTCGTGTTCGGGCAACGTAGCCAGCTGTGGTGGGATCTGCCGTTGGTCGAGTCGTTCGAACTCGCCCGCCACATCTGGCGGGTGCCACCGGACGAGCACGCCGCCCGGCTGCGTCGGCTGCGGCAGGAGCTTGATCTGGACGAGTTCCTGCACACCCCGGTGCGGCAGTTGTCGCTCGGGCAGCGGATGCGCGCGGAACTCACGGTGGCCCTGCTGCACGGCCCCGAAGTGCTCTTCCTCGACGAACCCACGATAGGCCTTGACGTGGTCAGCAAGCAGGCGGTGCGTGGGTTCCTCACCGAACTGCGCGATCGCGGCGACACCACGGTGGTGTTGACCACCCACGACCTGGCCGACATCGAACGGCTCTGCGAACGCCTCGTGGTCATCGACCACGGTCGGGTTGTCCACGATGGAACACTCGCCGCGTTGCACGAGCGCTACGCGTCGCGCCGGCTGATCCAGGTGCGGTTGGACGAGCCGCTGAACGTCGCTCTGGAGTTGCCGGGTGTGCGGGAGGAGATGGCGTCACCGGACCGCCGGCTGATCACCTACAGCCTGGACAGTGGCGCCGGCACCGCCGGTGAACTGCTGGCCCGGCTCGCGACACTGGCCCAGTTGCGGGACGTCTCGGTGCAGGAGCCGGCGATCGAGGACGTGATCGCCCGGTTGTACGCCGGGTAGTCAGGCGACCTTTCTCTGCCCGATATGTCTTCGGTTGTTGGCCCGCTCCAGGTCCCGGCAGTCCACACACACATTGCCCACCGGCCGGGTGCATCGTACGCACCAGGTCAGCACTCGTCGATGCCCGAACCAGCCCGTCAGGAGTCCCATGAGGAGGCCTCCGACGGTGAAGGCCACGTATGCCATCGCGTGTCCCTTCGATCGTTGTGCGATCGCTGTTTTCTGCTGGCAAAGGCGCTCACGCCACTCGCCTACGGTGAGAAACACGATCGGTGACATCCGGTCCGGGTGACATGACCAGCAACGGATGTCGATATGCGCGCGAGGTATGGCGGCACCCGTACCGTGGATAGACCATTGAAGGACATATACGTAACGTCCAAGGACGCCGTCGCATTGAGGACAACACGATGACCGGGAACACGAAAGGGCGGTACTGCCGATGTGGTACGCGGCTCGCTCGGGACAACCCCGCCGTGGCTTGTGCCGCGTGCGTGATCGGCGAGCGCGTGCGTGCCAGCGGGGTGCCCGAACTGCCGGTCGCGTTCTGGCAGGAACCGGTGTTGTCCGAGGCGCTCGATTCCCGACACATGGGCCGCGTGATCCGAGCCTGGCGTACACATCCGCATCATGGGCGCCACCCGTACGCCCAGGACCGGGTCGCCGGCTGGATGGGCATCACGCAGGCGCAGCTGAGCCGGATCGAGACCGGCGCGCCGCCGGCGCACCTGGATCGGCTCATCCAATGGGCTCGGCTGCTGCGGATCCCGCCGCAACGATTGTGGTTCTCGCTGCCCGAACAGCCGACCGAAGCCGAAGTCGGAGAAGATTCCGTGAATCGTAGGGGTTTCCTGGCCGTGGCCGGCTTGTCGGCGGTCGCCGCCTCGGGCGTGACGGGTGCGGGCGTGATCGCCGGGTCGGCGGCCGCCGAGGGCGGCGAGGCGGCGGGATGGTTGGCCTGGCACCTGTGGCAGCACCGCGCTCTACGCGCCCATGCCTCGCAGCTACCGGCGGACATCCTGCGGGACCTGGACCGTCACGCTCACATCATCCGGGACACCGAGGGTTACTACCAGTTCACTGACAGCGCACTGGTGGACGTACTGGTGGCACAGCGGGTGTTCGCGGACATCGAGTCCGGCAGCGCGCACCTGCTCGCCACCGCACAGACCAGCCATGCCACCGATCTGGCCATCGGCGCGTTGGTGGCGGACGACGACCGGGCCCGCACCGCGTTGGCCGCCTGGATGCGTCGCGGCGCCACCCCGGTGCTTCGGGTCAACGCGGCCGGGGTGGTGGCGAAGATCGGGTCCCCGGAGCTTGGCGACGCGGCCATCGCGACCATCCGGTCCGATGCCGATGCCCGCCAGCTCTACCTGACCGCGGTGGCAAGTCGGGTACTGCGGTCCGGTTGGGACGAAGCTGGGCAGTTTGTCAGCACCGGAGTCGCGCCCGCCGGCGACGGTGCCCGGCTCTGGGCGGGCGAGCGGTTGCTGGCCGAGATCGGCAACCCACGCGACGCGGTGGCCCGGTGGTGCTCCACCGTGTTGCTGCACCAGGTGTACGGCCGTCACGATCAGGTGGCGGCCGGCCTGCCCGACCAGGCCAGGAACAGTTTCACCCGCGCATTGCGGGCCGAAGGATGCCGGGAGAACCTGCGCGCGTACGCCGCGGTCCTCGCCGGCGCCAGCCCGCTCGCATCATGAACAATGTCCTATATGGACTCTCGTACGGGGAGATGAAAAGCACGTGATGGTACTGGTTGTGGATCCGGGCAACGAGGTCATGCGGACGCTGCGCCGGCTGGCCGCCGAGCACGGCCTGAAGAACGCCGCGATCGTGTCCCTGATCGGAGCGGTGGACTCGTGCGCGATCAGCAATATGCCGGCCGGTGACGCACGCTCGGACATCATCACCGAGTACGCGCAACCATGCGAACTGTCCGGCACCGGCGAGATCACCGACGGTGAGGTGCACATCCACGCGGTGCTCGGCCGGGAAGGCGACGTGGCCGTATCCGGTCACCTGCATTGGGCTCAGGTGGAGACATTCTTCGTGCACGCCTACGTCATGCCGGTCACCGATGACCTCATGAGTGGCGAATAGATTATCCGAGCGAGCGGCCGAATCGGTCGACGGCCACCGCGAGGGTACGGTCGATCAACTCCTCCACCTCCGGCCATCTGGCATCGGCTGTATCCCCGGGTACGAACGTGACCACGTCGAGCGGCGTTGGTTCCAGCAGACGCTCGAACCCGCGCCTGTTCATCGCGCTGACCACAAGTGCGAGGATCCCGCCCTTCTGGTCTACCGTGGTCAGCGCCACTCGGAACACGAATCGCTGCTCGACCGTGTTCAGCACCAGATCGATGTGCCACAGCTGGGTGGGCCGAAGCTCACCGGTGGATACCGCACTGGCGGTGGCGGTGGGATCGATCGCCTTGAACGCCTCTACCAGTCCACTCGCGACGGGCACCAGGTGGCGGGCGACGCGATCCCTGATAAGCGAGGCCAGGTTCTCGGCGGCGGTGGATTCGGCGCTGGGATCCTTCCACCCGCGCGGCGATGCGGTCGATGTGGGCTCTGGCGATGTCGACCGCGCTGCCGGAGGCGGGGGAGACGGCGGCTGGGCGCTCGAGCTCGGTGCGGAGCGCGACGATTTCGAGGCGGGCGAAGAGGTGCACCAAGGGAAGTAGGTCGCCGTCGTTGGCGGCATCGAGGCTCGCGATGTAGTCCTCGCGGTTGCGCCGGTCCACGACGAGTGGGGCGAACCTTCCCTGGAGCAGGACGAGCAGGGTCAGCGCGCGGGCCACCCGGCCGTTGCCGTCCGCGAACGGATGGATGCAGATGAACCGGTGATGCAGCCAGGCCGCCCGCGCGACCGGGTGAGCACCGGCCGTCTGCGTGTACAGCTCGACCAGTCGGTCCATCTCGGACGGCACGTGTTCCGGAGGGGTGTACTCCAGCAGCGAACCATCCGAACGGCGTACGTGGTTGGGCTGGGTTTTCCAGTCGCCGTGGGGGAGCGGGATCTGGACGAGGTTGCCCAGGGCGTCGCGCGCGTCGTAAGTCGGCTGGTGGCGGGTAATGAGCTGGTGTAGCTCCCGGATGAAGAAGACGGACAATTCGCGGCCGTCCCGGACCGCCTGCACCAGGTACTCCAGGGCACCGAGCTGATCGCGAATGAGGATCAGGGCGTCTTCGCTGATCCCACCTTCACGTTCGGCCACCTCCATGGTGATGCCCTCAGCCACAAGAGCTTCGGTGACGCCCCAGTCCACGTCGTACAAGCGCTCGATAATGCCGGTCTCGATGGCGTGACGGCGGAGGTTGCGCTGCCGCGCCTCGTTGAACTCCTCGGCGGAGATTCGTGAAAGCGCCTCATCCCAGGCCCGCCGCAACGAGTCCACTGTGGCCAGCATGGGCGCCGCGGATCCGTTCACCACGGGTAGTGGTTCGATCTCGCGCCAGGGTTGCTTCACGGGTACAGCCTAATTGTGGTGTTCCATCACGAGGATGCCCCAGGTGTGGGCGGCCAGCGCCTCGTACGTGTGCGGGATGTCGCCGCGGAAGGTGACGTAGTCACCGGGGTCGAGGTCGATCAGGGCGTCGACCGGTCCCACCCGCATGCGGCCGGCAGCCACGATGAGGTGCTCCACGCTGCCGGGGATGTGCGCCTCGGCTTTGCGCATCGCGCCTGGTTCGATCTCGATGCGGTAGACGTCGCGCCGGGCGTGCGGGTTTCCAGACGACAGCAGGGTTCCCACGTAGCTGGCCTGGTCGGACGGGATGCGGGCACCCTCGCCGGCGCGGATGACCCGGATCTGCGGTGCCGGCGGATCGACGAGTTGGCGCAACGGTACGCCGAGCGCGACGCCCAGCGCCCACAGTGTTTCCACGCTCGGGTTTGCGGTGCCGGATTCGAGCTGGGACAGGGTTGACTTGGCGATACCTGCCCGGCGGGCCAACTCGGTGAGGGACAGCCCGGTGCGTTCGCGTTCTCGGCGCAGTGATTCGGCGATCCTTGCCAGCGGCGCGGGTTCGCGATCCAGTTCCATGCGTTCGCTCCAATGGCCGGTTCGTTCGATTTGACGAACACGCCTTCTGTTCATCATAGTGAAGCATGCGTTCGTTATGGCGAACAGTCGAGCCGTCCCTGGTCCGTGACATCGTGGCCATCTCGCTGGCGACGGGCTTCGTTGGCATGTCGTACGCGGCCATCGCGGTGGCCACCGGACTGCCCGCCTGGGCGGTGGCCGCCATGTCCGTCGTCGTCTTCGCCGGCGGTTCGCAGTTCCTCGTGGTCGGCATGTTCGCGGCCGGCAATCCGTTGGCCGCGATCGTCGGCGGACTGCTGCTCAACGCCCGGCACCTGCCGTACGGGATGGCGGTAGCCGACGTACTGGCCGGCAGTTGGGGCCGCCGCCTGGTGGGTAGCCACCTGCTGATCGACGAGTCGGTCGCCTTCGCGTTGGCCCAGTCCGAACCGCCGAGGCGCCGGGCGGCGTACTGGCTCACCGGGATCTTCCTGTTCGCCTGCTGGCAGGTCGGCACAGTTGCGGGCATTGGCGTTGGTAACGCGGTCGGCGACCCGAACCGGTTCGGCCTGGACGCGGCGTTCCCGGCCGCCCTGCTCGCGCTGTTGCTACCGCGACTGGCCGAAACCGCCGCGGCCCGGGTCGCGGCGGTGGGTGCGACAGTCGCGGTGGTGGCGACCTTCTTCGTGCCCGCCGGACTGCCGATCCTGCTCGCCCTGGTCGGCCTTCTCGCGGCAGGACGGCATCGCGCGGCACAGACCCCGGTGCTGTCGGCCGAGGCTGCCACGACAACCGGAGGTGCGTAATGGGAACGACCGCGTTGATCGTGGTGATCGGAGTGCTGGGCGTCGGGACCTTCGCGATGCGGTTCGCCGGTGTGGTCCTTGGTGACCGGTTGCGCCTGTCACCACAGATGGGCCGGCTGCTGCCGTTGGCCGCGGTGGCACTGCTCGCCGCGTTGGCGGCCACCGCCGCGCTGACCGACGGCGCTCAGTTCGCCGGCGTGGCCCGACCCGTGGGCGTACTCGCCGGGGTGATCGCGGCCTGGCGCCGGTTACCGTTTGTGGCCGTAGTAGTGATAGCCGCCGCTACCGCCGCAACCCTCCGCCTCCTAGGAGTGCCGTAACCAGTGGCACAAAGCCCCTGGATCACGGGCGAGTTTCTGCAAGATCGGGTGCGGTTGTACGTCACCGGGGACACCAAAGCGCTCCGGATCATCGCCCGGGAGTCAGATCTTGTCGCCGACCTTGACGCGGGGCTTGGGCATCCGCATGCGGCGCAGGCTGATGCTGCGCATGATCGCGTAGTAGTAGAGCGACCCGTTGCGCGTGGCCCGGTTGGGGAAGCGCGCGGTGACCATCGTCTTCACCTTGCGGCTGAGCAGCGCGCTGTCCACCACGGTCCCCAGGAGCAGCACGAACCACAGGGTGGTGGAGAAGGCCCGCACCTGGACCGGCATGCTGTTGGAGCCACCGATCAGGATGATCAAGGCTGCGGGCAGGAAGTACGACGCGATGTTGCGACGGGCGTCGACGATGTCGCGGACCAGAGCCCGCTCGGGACCCTTGTCGCGGGCCAGGAGGTACTCCTCCTTGCCCTCCATCATCCCCTGACGCTGCTCGATGCGGGCCTGGCGGTTCTTCTCCCGGGCCCGCTTCATCGCCTCACGGCGGTTCGCCGGTGGCGGCTCGGTGGCCCGGCCGCCGGCTTTGCGCTTGGGCGTGATCTTTCCGAGTTCCTTCTTGCTGGGCGTGTGGCCCTTCGGCCGGGCAGCTTCCACGGTGGCGACGGACCCTTCCTCCTCGGGTAGGGAAGCGGTCACATCGGCTGCGGATCTGCGGCGAAAAGGCACGCTCTGAAGGGTAGCTGACCGCGGGCCGGCCGCCCAAGTGGCGCCGACGGGCCTACGGCCGCTCGACGTGGGCACCCAGGGCGGCCAGTTTCGCCTCGAAGTCCTCGTACCCACGGTTGATCAAGCTGACCCCGTACACCATCGAGGTGCCCTCGGCGGCCAGGGCCGCGATCAGGTGGCTGAAGCCGGCCCGCAGGTCGGGGATGACCAGATCGGCGGCGTGCAGCTTGCTGGGGCCGGCGATGACCGCGGAGTGCAGGAAATTGCGCCGGCCGAACCGGCACGGGGTGCCGCCCAGGCATTCCCGGTAGGTCTGGATGGTGGCGCCCATCTGGTTGAGCGCGGTGGTGTAGCCGAGCCGCCGCTCGTACACGGTCTCGTGCACGATGGACAGCCCTCGCGCCTGTGTGAGCGCGACCACCATCGGCTGCTGCCAGTCGGTCATGAAGCCCGGGTGCACATCGGTCTCGAGCGCGACCGCCTTCAGTTCGTCACCCGGGTGCCAGAACCGGATGCCGCCTTCCGGGCCGTCCTGCGATGTCGTGAGTATCGCCACCGACGGACCGGAAGATGTTCAGGAAGTCATCATGTCGGCCTGCTGGGCGCCCCGGACGAAGACTCGCCCCCGGTGGCCAGCGCGGCGGCACCCCAACTGGCGGCCTCGATCCGGTCCGGGATCGGCCGGTGCGCGTACCCGCGCAACTTCGCCACACCCTCGATCTCGATGATCCGGTCGGTGTGCACCTTGATGATCGCGCCCATCTTCTGCAGCACACAGATCAGGTCGATGATCTCCGGCTCGACCGCCGCGTTGCGCAGCTCGGTGACGCCCTCGGCCAGTACCGCGGTCAGCAGCACCTGCTCGGTGGCGCCGACGCTCGGGTACGGCAGGTCGAACTTCGTGCCATGCAGCCCGTTCGGTGCCGTGATGTCCAGGCCGTGCGGGGTCTTGTCGACGACCGCGCCGAACTGCCGCAGCGCTGCCAGGTGAAAGTCGATCGGCCGGTCGCCGATGTGGCAGCCGCCGAGGTCGGGGATGAACGCGTGTCCGAGCCGGTGCAGCAGCGGGCCGCAGAACAGGATCGGGATCCGGCTGGACCCGGCGTGCACGTTGATTTCGTCGAGTTTGCGCGCTCTCGACATTGGTCGGGTCGAAGACGAGTTCGCCGGTCCTCGTCGCCGTCGAGACCCGCACCCCGTGCAGTGCCAGCAGTCCGCGGACGATCTCGACATCGCGGATGCGCGGCACGTCGTACAGGCGGCTCGGGGTGTCACCCAGCAGCGCCGCCACCATCGCCTTGGAGACGAGGTTCTTGGCGCCGCGTACCCGTATCTCGCCCCGAGCGGGGTGCCGCCATGCACGACGAGGACATCGTCGGTCAACGCACGTCAGCGTTGGTCAAGTAACCTCCGCGTGGGTGGGGTGATGCTGGAGCTACCCGGAATGATCGAGACGGGCACAGCCGGTGTCGTCGCCGGGGAAGCATAGCCCCATGACGACAATGACGGTCACACGGCAGCCAGGGTACGAACTAGACGACGGTGCATTTCCGTGCCAGTGACATCACGAGGGTGATCAGGCCGGGCAGGGCGAGCATCCGGTCCAGCGCGGCGCGGGCGTGGCGGGCGGTGTCCGGATCGACGGTGATCTGGTTGAGGCACGCGCCGGCGACCAGCTCCTCCAGCGACCAGACCAGGTGTGGCAGGTCGATGCGGTTCATCGTCGAGCAGTAGCAGACCGTCCGGTCGAGGAAGGTGATCTGCTTGTCCGGATGCGCGTTGGCCAGCCGGCGCACCAGGTTCAGCTCGGTGCCCACCGCCCAGGCCGAGCCGGCCGGTGCCGCCTCGATGGTCTGGATGATGTATTCGGTCGAGCCCACGTAGTCGGCGGCGGTGACCACCTCGTAGCGGCACTCCGGGTGTACCAGCACGTTGCACGCCCGGCACCCGCTCGCGGACGTCGTCGACGCTGTCCTGGTGAACCGGCCGTGCACCGAGCAGTGCCCGCGCCAGAGGATCATCTTCGCGTCGCGCAGCTGCTGCGCGGTCAGCCCACCGCCGGGCTTGTGCGGGTCGTAGAGCACGCAGTCGTCGACAGTGCATGCCCAGCTCGCAGCACCGCGGTGTTGCGGCCGAGGTGCTGGTCGGGCAGGAAGAGCACCTTCGCTGCCCGCTGCTCGAAAGCCCAGTCGCAGCGCCCGCTTGGCGTTGGACGAGGTGCAGACGACGCCGCCGTGCCGGCCGACGAAGCCCTTGATGGCGGCGGACGAGTTCATGTAGGTCACCGGCACCGTGGATCCGCGCGACGCCCGACGTCGGTCGAGGGCGTCCCAGGCGGCTTCGACCTGGGCAATGCCGGCCATGTCGGCCATCGAGCAGCCGGCGGCCAGGTCGGGCAGGATGACCTGCTGCGGCTGCGGAGGTGAGGATGTCGGCGCTCTCGGCCATGAAGTGCACGCCGCAGAAGACGATGTACTCCGCATCCGGGCGGGCCGCCGCGTCCCGGGCCAGCTTGAAGGAGTCGCCGGTGACGTCGGCGAACTGGATGACCTCGTCGCGCTGGTAGTGGTGGCCCAGCACGAAGACCCGATCGCCGAGCGCGGCCTTGGCCGCCGCGGGCCCGCGCGACCAGCCCGGGATCGCTGGCCGCCGGCAGGTCACCCGGACAGTCCACGCCACGCTCGGCGTCGGGTCGCTGCCGCGGCCGAGGAGCAGCAGCGCAGTCGCGGTGCTGGCGGGTTACCAGGTCGAAGTCACGCGCCCCATGCGTCCCACAGCACGGGCCGATGGCCACGCAGCTGCCGACGAGGTGGCCTGCGACATGGGACGCTGCGAGTTCTGGTCTGCCCGGACAAGTTCGCCGGCACGTTGTCGGCGCTGGACGTGGCCGCCGCGGTGGCGCAGGGATGGCGGTCACGGCGCACCCGGCGACACTGCTGACGCGGTGCCGCTGGCCGACGGCGGCCCCGGGTTCTCGAGGTGGTGCACGCGGCGCGTCGGCGGCACGGCAGCCCGGTGGCCACCTCGACCCGCTCGGCCGGCCGGTCGCCGGTGAGGTCCTGCTCGCCGACGACGGCACCGGCTACCTGGAGAGCGCCCAGGCGTGCGGGCTGCACCTGCTGGCGCCGGCCGAACGGGACCCGAAGACCACCACCTCGTACGGGCTGGGGCTACTGCTCGCCACCGCGGTGGAGAGCGGCGCACGGGAGACCGTGGTGATCGGGCTGGGCGGATCGGCCACCAACGACGGGGGCGCCGGGCATGCTCGCCGCCCTCGGCGTCACCGCGCTGGACCAGGCCGGCCACGCCCTGCCGTACGGCGGTGCGGCGCTGGGCGCGTGGCCACGCTGGACGGCGATACCCCGGCTGCGCGGCGTCTGCCTGGTCGCCGCGACCGACGTGGACAGCCCGCTGACTCGGCCTGCACGGCGCGTGCAACGTGTTCGGCCCGCAGAAGGGTGCCGTCCGGGCGGACGTACTGCTGCTGGACGCGGCGCTGGAACGCTAGGCGGAGGTGCTCGAGCGCGACCTGCCCGGCTGCCCACCGGGGTCGGCGCGCTGCCCGGTGGCGGCGCGGCCGGTGGGCTCGGCGCGGCGATCCTGGCCCTGTGGTGGCCGGCGCGAGTCGGGCATCGGCCTGGTCGCGCCGGGCGATCGGCCTGGACGACGCGCTGGCCAGCCGCCGACCTGGTGATCACCGGCGAGGGCTGCTTCGACCACCAGTCGCTGCGTGGAAAGGTGGTCGCCGGCGTGGCCGGGGCGGCCCGGGACCGCGGCGTGCCCTGCGTGGTGCTGGCCGGACGGGTCGAGCACCGGGCGGCGCGGGGCCGCGGCCGCCGGGGTCACCGAGGCGCACAGCCTGGTGGAGCACTTCGGCGGCGAGGAGCGCGGGAGGCCACGGCGCTGCGGCCCGCCGAGGGGCTGCGAGCGCTTCGGCCCGGCTGGCCGGGCAGTGGAGCCGCTGACCCGGCTAGATGGCGAACGCCCGTTCGGGGACGTTGGGTGACCGCCGGTCACGCGGCGTCAGCCGGGTCCTGGCAACCAACCTGCGTACGACTGGGAATTGCCGCGACAGTGGGCCGCGTTGCCAGTCACGGGACCAGACGATCTTCTGCGCAGGGAGACTTCCACGTGACCACGCCAGCGCAGACCGAGTCGACCGAGGCCCAGGCCCCCGGCAACGTCGTCCTCACCGACGTCGCCGCGGAGAAGGTCAAGGCGCTGATCGAGCAGGAAGGCCGCGACGACCTGCGGCTGCGGGTCGCCGTGCAGCCCGGTGGCTGCTCCGGCCTGCAGTACCAGCTCTTCTTCGACGAGCGGTCCTCGACGGTGACATGGTCACCGACGTTCGGCGGCGTCGAGGTCGTCGTCGACCGGATGAGCGCGCCCTACCTGACCGGCGCGACCATCGACTTCGCCGACCGGATCGACGCCCAGGGCTTCACCATCGACAACCCGAACGCGCGGCGGCTCCTGCGCCTGCGGCGACTCGTTCCACTGAGTCGACGTTCCACGCTGGACCGCCGGGGCCACCTTGGCGATCCCGGGGTCCGCTTGGCGTGCGCTCAGTCGTTTTCCATCGATGATCGTGGCTCAGTGCGTGCGGCGAACCGGTAGGCGACGAGCACGTCCGGCGGCCGGGGCGCCCGGTAGTCCTCCGCGCCGTGCTCCGACCACGAGGGTTGACATGAAGATCGCCGTCACCGGCTCGATCGCCACCGACCATCTGATGCACTTCCCCGGCCGGTTCGCCGACCAGCTCATCGCCGACCAGCTGCACAAGGTCTCGCTGTCGTTCCTCGTCGACGACCTGGTGCTACGCCGCGGCGGTGTCGGCGCCAACATCGCCTTCGGCATGGCGCAGCTCGGGCTGCGGCCCGGTGCTGGTCGGCGCGGTCGGGGCCGGACTTCGACCGACTACCGCGCCTGGCTGGAGCGCCACGGCGTCGACTGCGACTCGGTGCACGTCAGCGAGACCGCCGCACACCGCTCGCTTCGTCTGCACCACCGACGAGGACATGTGCCAGATCGCCTCGTTCTACGCCGGCGCGATGAGCGAGGCCCGCAACATCGAGCTGCGCCCCGTCGCGCAGCGGCTAGGCGGCCTCGACCTGGTCATCATCAGCGCCGACGACCCGGCCGCGATGGTCCGGCACACCGAGGAGTGCCGGGAGCGCGGCTATCCGTTCGTCGCCGACCCGTCCCAGCAGCTGGCCCGGATGGCCGGCGAGGACGTGCTCGGCCTCATCGACGGCGCCGACGTACCTGATGACCAACGAGTACGAGAAGACGCTGCTCGAATCGCAAGACCGGGCTCACCGACGCCGACAGTGCTGGACCGGGTCGGCGTCCGGGTCACCACGCTGGGCAAGGACGGCGTCGGAGATCGCCGGCCGGGGACTGGACGCGATCCACGTGCCGGTCGCGCAGGAGATCCAGGCGGCTCGACCCGACCGGCGTCGGCGACGGCTTCCGGGCCGGCTTCTTCGCCGCGCGCTCCTGGGGCCTGTCGCTGGAGCGTGCCGCCCAGGTCGGCTCGCTGCTGGCCACCCTGGTGCTGGAGACCGTCGGCACCCAGGAGTACGAGGTCGCGCCGGCGATCGTTCGTCAAGCGGCTCGCCGAGTCGTACGGCGACGACTGCGCCGCCGACGTGCGCCCCTTCCTCCCCACCGTCTGACACCGCGCCCTACGACAGCGCACTGGCATCATGCAGTCGCCCCCAGCCTGAGGTTCGGGCTGGGGGCGATCGCAACGACGTGATCCGTGCGTCGAGGCGGTGCGGCGCCTGGCGCTTCGGGTCCACACCCACGTCGCTTATGGCAGGTCCAGGGCCTCCGGTCGTTTCGTGGAAGCGCTCCCATTCTTGTCATCACGTTACGGATGTCAATGCGCTTGCGTGGTCCGGCGGACGTCGATCGCGGTCGCACCGTCCGCAAGTCGGGTGCTGCCAAGGAACTCCTGGTCACGCAGCCGGCACCAGGCCGGGATGTCGCACGGCGCGGCCGGGTCGTCGGCGAGCACCCGCACGACCGCGCCGACCGGCAGATCGGGAGGCGCCGGGCCAGATCGATCACCGGCAGCGGGCAGCGCTGACCCCGGCAGTCCAGCCACCTCGTCCGGCTCGGTCACAGCCCGATCACCCCCGCCTCGGCGCGCAGCGTCGGCGACCACTCCGGGCAGCTCGGCCAGGAACCGCTCCACCTCCGCCTCGGTGCGTCTCCCGGTGCAGCGACACCCGGACGTTGCCGTGCGACAGCACCCCCATCGCCTCCAGCACGTGCGACGGGCGCAGCGTCGACGGAGGTGCAGGAGGAGCCGGAGGAGACCGCGAAGCCGCGCCGGTCCAGCGCGTGCAGCAGCGCCTCGCCGTCCACGTACAGGCAGGAGAAGGTGACCAGGTGGGGCAGCCGGTCCACCGGGTCGCCGACCACCTCCACGTCCGGCACCTCGGCCGCCACCCGGTGCCCGGATCCGGTCCACCAGCGGCGCCAGCCGGGCCGTCTCGGCCGCCGCGTCGGCCGCCGCCGCGCGCAGGCTCGCCGCCGCGGCCACCACCGCCGGCAGGTTCACACCCCCGGCGTACGGCCCGACTCCCGCTCGTCGGCGGGGTACGGCGACTCCCAGCGGGTGCCCTTGCGGACCACCAGCAGCCCGACGCCGGGCGGCCCGCCCCACTTGTGCGCGCTCGCGGTCAGCACCGACCAGCCCGGCGGCAGCGGCGCCCGGCCGACCAACTGCGCCGCGTCCACGTACAGCGGCACCCCCGCCTCGCGCGCAAGCTTCGCCGCCGCCGGCGACCGGCTGCACCGTGCCCACCTCGTGGCTGGCCCCGATCAGGGCGGCCAGCGCCACCCGGGGCGCGGCCACCGCCGCCGGCCAGGCGGCTCAGGTCCAGCCGGCCGAGCCGGTCCACCGGTACGGACGGCCGGCCGCCCGCCGGCGGCGACGTGCCGCTGCGCGGCGTGCAGCACGGCCGAGTGCTCGATCGCGGAGTGCACCAGCGTGTCACCGGCCCGCCGCCGCCCGACGCAGGCCACCCAGCACGGCGGCGTGCGCCGCGGTCGTACCGCTGGGGGTGAAGGAGAGTTCGTCGGCGCGGACGCCGAGCGTCTGCGCGGCGGCCTCGCGGGCGGCGTCGAGGAGCTGGCGGGCCCGGCGGGCCTGGCGCGTAGAGCCGGCCCGGGTCGGCCCAGCCGTCGTCCAGGGCGGCCAGCAGCGCCTGCCGCGCGACCGGATGCAGCGGGCGGCGGTGGCCGCGTCCAGGTAGACCGGGGAGGCGTTCATCGAGCATCCCACGTCTATCGCGCCGTGGTACGCCCGAGATCGCCCCGATGGGGGCGGACAGTGACCCCAAGACGGTCCAGGCCTCCATGGTCGAGTAATCTGCGACCGTCGGCTGACGACCTTTGCCGCGGTGCAGGGCAACCACCGCCGCGGCGCGCTAGAGGAGGCAGGACCAGGTGGTCGCAAGGGTTCGGAGGTACGGCCGTCGGGCGTACGGCACAGCGCTTCCCCGGGGCCGGTGGACGCCGGCGGCGTGGTGTTGGTCGACTCGCCGGGCTCGGTCTCGGCGGGGCCGCGCTGCTGGTTCTGCTCACCGGCTGCTGACGTCGATAAGACGTTCGCGGCTTCGGATGGCCGCAGGGCGGCATCACGCCGCGAGTCTCACCGGATGTACGACCTGTGGATCGCGATCCTGTCATCGCCGCGCTCGCGGTCGGCGTACTTCGTCTGGGGCCTGATCTTCTGGTGCGTGATCCGTTACCGCAAGCGCGGTGACAGAGCTGCCGGTGCAGACCCGGCTACAACCTGCCGATGGAGTTCCTCTACACCGTCGCGCCGATCCTGTGGTCTCCGTGCTCTTCTACTACACCGCGGTCGTGCAGAGGACGTGAACAAGGTCAGTCGAAGAACCCGGACGTCACGGTCGAAGTCGTGCGCCTTCAAGTGGAACTGGCAGTTCAACTACCGCGACGGCCAGGGCCCGACGCCAACACGGTCGCCTCATCGGTACGGCACGCGACGTCATCCCGGTGCTGGTGCTGCCGACCGGCCGGTCGATCCGGTTCGATGAACACGCCGCGACGTCATCCACTCGTTCTGGGTGCCGGAGCTGCTGTTCAAGCGGGACGTCTTCCCGGGCAACGTCCGACAACATGTTCGAGATCTCCAGCCTGCGACCGGGGCGCGTTCGTCGGCCGCTGCGCCGAACTGTGCGGCACGCTACCACGCCTTCATGAACTTCGAGCTGCGGGTCGTCTCGCCGGAGAAGTACGACCAGTTCCTCGCGGCCAAGGAGGCCGGCAGATCGACGCAGGAGGCGCTCACCGCGATCGGTGAGAATCCGCTACGCGACAACGACCAAGCCGTTCGACACCCGGCGCACACGCCAACTTCAACCCGACCGACGCCACGGCCGGCGCGGGAAGCGAGGGGTCCGGCATGAAGACCGAGTGGCAAGATCTTCCTGAGTCGTGGCGCTGTTCCTCATCGTCACGATGGGCGCTGTACTGGTGGTGGCCGGACGCCGACCAGGGCGGCCGTCGAGTGGGTCGGTACGGTCGCGCTGCGGCTGTCGTTCCTGCTCTGCTCGATGATCGGCGGCTACTTCTGGTTCGTCTCCCGCCGGATCGACCTGCGCCCGGAGGACCGGACGAGGGCGAGATCGCCGACGGCGCCGGCGAGGTCGGGTTCTTCAGCCCGGGCAGCTACTGGCCGTTCGGCCTGGCCCTGGCCGCCCGGTGCCGGCCTGGGGCTGGTCTTCTGGCAGTGGTGGCTGCTCGGCGCTGGCATCGTGGCGGTGTCTTCGCCGCCGCGGGTCTGCTGTTCGAGTACTACTCCGGCACCCGCCGCGCGCACTAGCCCGTACGTATCTCACCGGGGCTCAGCGACACCGGGGCTCAGCGATCCTGTCGCTGAGCCCCGGTTTGGCGTTCAGTTGGTCTGGGCCGCGGCTTGGGCGGCCAGACCCTTCTGCATCAGCGCGGCGGCCTTGTCCAGGTCAGCCGGGCTGACCGCGGCGAGACTGCCGAACGTGGACACGGCCTCGTAGTAGGTCCAGGCGAGGCTGTAGCAAGCCGGCCGGACGAAGACGTTGTACGTCGCGCACTTGGCCTTGAGGTCGAAGTAGAAGGAGCTGTCGATGCGCGACTTGTTGGCCGGGAAGGTGCCGATGGCCTTGAAGTTGCGGTATCCGAAGTCGTGTCGGTGGCAGGACAGCCGGAAGTCGAACCCGAGCGGGTTGTCCGGGCTCATGGAGCAGTAGTCGGTGGACCAGTCGAAGCCGTAGCTGGCCCAGGAGCCCTGGTTCTGCCGAGCCGAGTTCCAGGCGTTGTAGCTGCCTGACGTGGGCTGGCTCCAGTTGGACAGGACCGCGGCCTTCTCGGCGGCGGTGGCGGCGGCCGCCGGCGATGCGGCGACCAGGCAGAGCAGTAGTGCGGAGGTCAGGCCGGCCACGGCGGCCAGCAGGAGGGTGGAGAGACGGCGGCGAATCATGTTCACCTCGACACCTCGGAGGGATGGAATGCAACGATTCTCATTCCTCAATGTCGAACTGAAAAGGTGCGAATATCACCGCCAGGCGCACAAAAAGCGAACTTACGGACCCGTGACTGGCCGCAGCGCCTGGCCGACCTCGACCCAGCGGGTGAGGGCCGCGGCGGCGGCGCCGGAGTCGACCGCGGCGGCGGCCCGCTCCAACGCGGTACCCAGCGCCTTGGTGAGCTCCTCCGCGGTGATCCCATCGTCCGCGACGTCGAGCCTGTCGTACGCCACGAGGGCGGCAGCGGCGTTGACCAGGACCGCGTCGCGGACCGGGCCGGTTTCGCCGGCGAAGACCCGCCGGGCCACATCGGCGTTCACGGCCGCATCGCCGCCCCGCAGGTCGGCGGCGGTGGCCCGGGGCAGGCCCAGGTCGGCCGCGTCCAGCGTGACCGGGGTAACGGCGCCGCCGGAGACCGCCCACACCATCGTCGGCGCGGTGGTGGTGAACTCGTCCAAGCCGTCCTCGCCGCGCAGGACCAGCACCGAGTCGCCGCGACGCGGCGAACACCTCGGCCATGATCGGGGCCATCCGGGCATCGGCACAGCCGACCGCGCCGGCCCGGGGCTGGGCCGGGTTGGTCAGCGGGCCCAGGAAGTTGAAGGCGGTGGGGATGCCCATCTCCCGCCGCGGTACCCCCGCGTGGCGCAGGCCCGGGATGGAAGCGCGGGGCGAAGCAGAATCCGATGCCGGCGTCGGCAACGCAGCGGGCTACCTCGTCCGGCCCCAGGTCGAGCGGCAGGCCGAAGTGTTCCAGCAGGTCAGAAGCCCCGCAGAGGGACGAGGCGGCGCGGTTGCCGTGCTTGACCACCCGTACTCCGGCGCCGGCCACCACGATTGCCGCCATGGTGGAGATGTTCACCGTGTGGGCCCGGTCCCCGCCGGTGCCGACCACGTCCACCGCGTCGCGCGCGCGGGCCGCGCCGAGCACGCCGGTCAGGTCCACCCGGACCGCCGCGCCCAACATGGCCTGCACCAGTCCGGCTATCTCGCTGGCGGTCTCACCCTTGGCCCGCAGTGCCACCGCGAACGCGGCGATCTGCACCGCGGTGGCGTCACCGGCCATCACCTCGCCCATTGCCCAGGCGGTGTCAGCGGTACTCAGTTGCTCGCCGCGCAGCAGTGCGCTGAGCAGGTTCGGCCAGGTGCGCTCGCCCATGGCGGGCCTCCGTCGACAGGATCCCGGACCGGGATCGGCGGGAAGGGACGGGCAGCGAGCTAGCGGAGTGAAGGCACTCCCGCGGCCCGGTCGCGCAACATTGCGGCGACCTTCTGCCCCGTGGACATCGGGTCAAGCGGGTGGGTGAGCGTGGCGTCCACGCTGGCGTAGGCGGCCAGCCATCGGTCGGCCGCCCGGGCGATCACCACCAGGGTCGGTGGGCAGTCGTCGATCTCGTCCTTGAGCTGGCGGGAGATGCCGAGGCCGCCGGCCGGTTGGGCCTCGCCGTCCAGCACGAGCAGGTCGATGTCGGTGGAGTCGACCAGGCGGATGACCTCGCCCTGGGTGCTCGCGTCCATGAACTTCACGGTCAGGTCAGCCGCCGGCCGGGTGCCGATGGCCGACCGCATCCGGTCCCGGACCTGCGGGTCGTCGCTGTAGAGCAAAACCGTGTTCGTCGTCATCGCTATGTCTCCGTTGCCCGTAGCTGCCCGGCCGATCCTACTGCCTGCCCACCGGCCGCCTCCGCTCGCGCCTGAGCCTGCGCCTCTGCCTCCGCCTCGGCCTCCGCTTCTGCCTCGGCCCGGTCCAGGGCCCGGTCGATCCGGCGGGCCTCCCGGTCTGAGGCCCGCATCCACTGGGCCACCAGCGCGGCGAGCATCCCCACCGCGACGAACTCGCCCCCGGCCCACAGGATCCCGCCGGCCAGTTGCTGGTCATCGAACGGGTTGGCCCAGGTCAGCCCGAGCGCGGAATACCAGTCGCCGCCGAGCAGGTTGCTGCTCTGCATGATCGTCAGGCCGAGCACGGTGTGAAACGGCGTCGACAGGAACATGAGCAGGGCGCGCAGCGGATAGGACATCCGGCCCGGCAGGGGATCAATGCCGATCAGCGGCCAGAAGAACAGGCAGCCCACGATGACGAAGTGCAGGTGCACGAGCTCGTGGATCCAGGCGTACTCCAGGGTGGCCCGGTAGAGGTCGGAGAAGTAGAGCACGAACGGGCTGGCCACAAACAGGGCGAAGGTGACCAGCGGGAACGTGAAGAACGTTGCCACCCGGCTGTGCAGCACACCCAGTAGCGCGCGCCGCGGCCCGGCCGACGCCGTACGCAGGATGAGGGTCACCGGGGCGCCCAGCGCGAGCAGGATCGGCGCCCCCATCGACAGTACCATGTGCTGGATCATGTGCACCGACAGCAGCGTGCTGTCGTAGGTTTCGATGCCGCTGATTGTGGCCAACGCCACCATGGCCAGGCCGGCAAGAAACACCACAGTGCGCCCGACCGGCCACCGATCGCCACGTGCCCGCAGGCGGCCGACCCCCCAGAGGTACAGGGCGGCCGCGAGGAGTAACACGAAGGTGGCCGTCGACACCGGTTCGGCCTGGGTCAACACCGAGGACGGGCGAAACGGCGGCAGCCCGTCACCGCCGATGGCCAACATGCTCACGCACCGAGGTTATGCCTGCCCGCGGGTCGGACTCGCATCCACCCCCGGCGAGTCAGGAACCCTGCTCAACGGCTCGCGACACGCGGCAGTACCACCCCGGCAACGAGCCAACGAGATCACGGGCAATAATGACCGCGTGACTGCGGCCCAAGCCCTTCCAAAGAGCCCGATTCATTCACTGACCAGGCCCAATATGGTCAGTGTCGGAACCATCGTCTGGCTCTCCAGCGAACTGATGTTCTTCGCGGCGCTGTTCGCCATGTATTTCTCGATCCGGGCGACCCCGATCGGCCAGGCAGAGTGGGCCGAAGCACACCAAGGTGTTGAACATGCCCTACGCGCTGACGTTCACCATCATCCTGGTGCTGTCCTCGGTCACCTGCCAGATCGGCGTGTTCCGGGCCGAGCGCGGCGACGTGTGGGCCTGCGGCGCTGGTTCACGCTGACCTTCGTGATGGGCCTGGTGTTCGTGCTCGGGCAGATCAACGAGTACCGGCACCTGGTCGATGACGGGGTCAGCATCAACGGTGACGGTTTCGGCTCGATGTACTACCTGACCACCGGGTTCCACGGCCTGCACGTCACCGGTGGCCTGATCGCCTTCATCCTGCTCATGGTGCGTACTACATTGGGCCGGTTCACCCCGGCTCAGGCGACCGCGGCGATTGTGGTGTCCTACTACTGGCACTTCGTCGACATCGTGTGGATCGCCCTCTACTCCATGATCTACTTCTTGAAGTAGCCAATGTCGTCGTCACTGCGACAGCCCGACAACCGTCGACGCGCTCCCTACCGCGGAGGCGGCTGAATGAAATCCACCGACCAAGGTGAGGCCATGACTGCTCCTCAGAGGCGCCGGCGGCTGGGGCCCCTACGCCGCCCCGCCGGTCCGCCCGGAAAGGTCCGCCGGCGGATCAGCACCGCCGCACGTCTACTGGGGGCGTTGATCGTCGTCGGTGGCCTGTACACGGCCTTCTCCCCCAGCCCGCAGGCAACGGCGGAAGACCAGATCTCCCAGGCCGACATCCAGGAGGGCAAGGCGCTCTACGAGACGGCCTGCATCACCTGCCATGGCCTGTACGCCCAGGGTGTGCCGGACCGGGGCCCGAGCCTGATCGGCGCCGGTTCCGCAGCGGTGGAGTTCCAGGTCGGCACCGGCCGGATGCCGCTGGCCCGCCAGGAGGCGCAGGCCGAGCGCAGGACGCCCCAGTTCACCCAGGACGAGGCGGCCAAGATGGGCGCCTACATCCAGAGCCTGGGTGGCGGCCCTGAGCTGCCGCCCGGCGACAACCTCGGCGCGGGCGGCGACATCCCCACCGGTGGCGAGCTGTTCCGGGTCAACTGTTCGTCCTGCCACTCGTTCGGCGGTGGCGGCGGCGCTCTCTCCTCGGGCAAGTACGCGCCCACGCTGGAGAAGTCCAGCAGCCGCGACATCTACGCGGCGATGCTGACCGGCCCGCAGAACATGCCGGTCTTCGGTGACAACCAGTTGTCGCCGAAGGAGAAGGCCGACATCATCGCCTACATCCAGAACCTGCAGAGCGACCCGGACCCGGGCGGCTTCGGTCTGGGCCGTATCGGCCCGGTCACCGAGGGCATGGCCATCTTCCTGGTCGGCATGGTGTTTCTGGCCTTCGCGAGCACTGTGGATTGCGGGGAAGTCATGAGCTCGCACGGTCAGCACGGCGACACGCCTGACTTCGACCCGGATGACCCGTCGCACAGCCGGTTCGACCTCGTCCGCGAGGGCGCTCGCCGGGACGGGGTGGAAATCGTCCACTACGCACCCAAATTCCCGGTGCGTGGCTCCCGGGTGGAGAAGCGGATCGAACGCACCATCGCGCTGCTGTTCGTCATCAGCGGACTGTTCGCATTCGCCTCCGCGGTCTCATTCATCCGGTGGCCGCAGGCTATGAGTACGGCGCCACGATGTCCAAGCTGTACACCCCGTTGCTCGGCCTGGGCATCGGCCTGTCGTTGCTGTTCTTCGGCCTGGCCGTCGCGACGCTGGCGAAGAAGCTGCTGCCCGAAGAGGTCTCGATCCAGGCCCGCCACGGCGGCCCATCGCCGGCCGACGAGCAGAAGCTCACCGGGGCGACGATCCTGAACATGGTGGACGAGCCGGCATCCGGCGGCGTCCGCTGCTGAAGGCGGCCATCCTGCTGCCGGCCGGTGGGCTCGGTGTTGCGGCCACGGTGCCGCTGATCGGCGCGTTCATCAAGGACCCGAACGCGGAGCACATCCTGTTGCACACCGGCTGGGATCCGGACCACAACGACGGCAAGATGGTCCCGCTGGTCCGCCAGGACGGCACGCCGATCCGGCCGGAGGACGTGAGCGTGGGCGGCCAGATGACCGTCTACCCGGGCATTCCCGGTGGCGCCACCAACGAGTACGCCGACTCGCCGACGCTGCTGATCCACCTCCGTGAGGCCGACGCCGAACTGCTGCGCCAGAACATCGCGCTGGCGATGAAGAACAACACCAGCCCACCGGTGGTCCAGGGCATGTGGGAGAACTTCGTCGCCTATCTCGAAGATCTGCACCCATGCCGGTTGCCCGGCCAGCCTTTACGAGCAGCAGACCAACCGGCTGCTCTGCCCGTGCCACCAGTCGCAATTCGCGATCACCGACATGGCCAAGCCGATCTTCGGTCCGGCGCACCGCAGGCTGCCGATGCTGCCGCTCGGCGCTGGAGAGCGGGGTTCTTCGTGGCGAAGTCGGACTTCCTCGAGGCGATCGGACCTACTACTGGGAGCGGCCGAGCATGAGTGCCTCCACGACAAGCGCCGCCGGCTGGACATCACCAAGCTGCCGGGAAGACGGCGGAGCGATCGACGACCGCCTGCAGGTGGCCACGCCGCTGCGCGGCTGTTGAACAAGGTCTTCCCCGACCACTGGTCGTTCCTGCTGGGCGAGATCGCGCTGTACTCGTTCATCGTGCTGCTGCTGACCGGTACGCTACATGACCTTCTTCTTCGATCCGTCGATGACCGAGGTCACCTACAACGGCAGCTACATCCCGTTGCAGGGCATCCAGATGAGCAGGCCGCGTACGAGTCCGCCTGGACATCGTCGTTCGACGTCCGCGGCGGCCTGATCATGCGCCAGATGCACCACTGGGCGGCGCTGCTGTTCATGGCCGTCGATCATCGTGCACATGTTCCGGGTGTTCTTCACCGGCGCGTTCCGCAAGCCGCGTGAGCTCAACTGGATCATCGGCTGTGCTGCTGTTCTGGCTCGGTTTCCTCGAGCGGCTTCGCCGGCTACTCGCTGCCGGACGACGCGCTGTCCGGCACCGGCCTGCGGATCGCCTCCGCGATCATGTTGTCGATCCCGGTGATCGGCTCCTGGGTGACCACGTCGCGTCTTCGGCGGCGAGTTCCCCGGCACGATGATCATCAGCCGGTTCTACATCGCCGCACGTGCTGCTGATCCCGGGCCTGCTGGTGGCGCTGATCCGCGCCCACATGGCACTGGTGGTCAAGCAGAAGCACACCCAGTTCCCGGGGCCCGGCCGGACCAACGAAAACGTCGTCGGCGAGCGGATGTTCCCGCGCTTCGCGGCCAAGGCAGGCGGCTTCTTCATGATCGTCTTCGGCGTGATCGCGCTCCTGGGTGGCGTGCTGCCAGATCAACCCGATCTGGTTGTTCGGCCCGTACGAGGCCGGCCGTCGTCTCCGCCGGTCAGCCAGCCGGACTGGTACGTCATGTTCCTGGACGGCTCGACCCGTCTGATGCCGGCCTGGGAGATCACGTCCTTCGGCGACGTACACGCGTGCCGGCCGCTGTTCTGGCCGACGGTCGTGCTGCCGGGCGTGCTGGTGATGCTGCCGCTGTTGTATCCGTTCATCGAGGCCCGGCTGCCTCAGCGACAGGCCTCACCACACCTGCTGCAGCGTCCCCGTGACGTTCCGGCCCGGACCGGGCTCGGGCGCGATGGCGATCACGTTCTACGTGTGCTGACCCTCTCCGGCGGCAACGACGTCATCGCCCAGAAGTTCGACATCAGCCTGAACGCGATGACCTGGGCCGGGCGGATCGGATTGCTGATCCTGCCGCCGCTCGCGTACTACGTCACCTACCGATCTGCCTGGGTCTGCAGCAGCACGACCGCGAGGTGCTCGCCCACGGCGTGGAGACGGGCATCATCAAGCGCGCTGCCGGACGGCCGGTTCGTCGAGGTGCACCAGCCACTCGCGCCGAGCGACGGTGAGCATCACGCGGCTCTGGAGTACCAGGGCGCGCCCGTGCCCAAGAAGATGAACAAGATCGGCGCGGTGGCACCCGCCGTGCGTGGCTTCCTCAGCGAGATCGAGGGGTCGGGCAAGGAACAGAAGGTGCCGCCGGTGGTCAGCCCGCGACCATCACCGCCGGCCGTAGAGGACGTACCAAAGTAGCGAAAGAGCCCCCAACGGAGGTTGGGGGCTCTTTCATCAGCGGCGGCGCTGCCACCTGATCGGTAACGCGATGCGGTGCGCCTGTTTGCCGTTCCAGGCTGGTGACAGGCCGTGCCGTCCGAGCACGGCGACCACTTCGTGGCCGATCGCCACCGACGCGCTGCGGTCTTTGTCCGCCGCGCCGTAGCTGAGGTACAGCGACTCGCCCCGCGCCGCGTGCTCGGTGTCCTGCGCATGGAAGAACGCGTAGCCGCGACTGGGCGCACCGGACTTCGCCGCCTGGTGCATCTCGTCGTGGATGTCGTGCGCACCGCAGGTCTGACAGCAGCTGAAATGCTGGCGGGCCACAATGCCGGCCCGGTCCAGTTCGGCGAACGCGGCGTCGAGCCGGTCGCAGTCGGTGGTGTCCGGCCAGCCGGCCTGTTGTGCGACGTGGCCGTTGAGTGCCTGCTGGGCGATCGCCAGGGCCGCGTCCCGCAGTGCCTGCTCGTCGGGGCTGGTGCTACTGAACACGTCGACCGCATCGTCAACGATGTCATCGATCGGGGCGAAGCCCGCGGTGATCTGGATCCGGATGAAGTCGTCCAACTCGTCGAATTCATCGGCGCGAAGCGGCGAGGTCATGACAGCATCCTGCCAGCAGCGCGGGCGACTTTCAGTCTCCGGCACGGCTCGGATTGATTACACCCTTGCGTCGTGCGCGAACTCGCAAACCCGTGCCACCACAGGATTGCTGGCCCGAACCCAGTTGAGATGGTCAATGGCGGCGCCGGCTTCGGCGGCGGTCACATGCAGTCGCCGTACGGGTGCGGCGGCGAGCTTGCCGCAGAGGTGATCCAGCGTGCCCGGCGGGGTGTAGAAGTCGTTGTCGACGCTCACCGCGAGCACCGGGGTGGTCACCGTGTGCAGCGCCCTGTCCACATCCACGCCGTCGATGGGGCGGAATCGGCCGTGCCGTGCGGTGTATGCCCAGTCGAGGATGACCCGTCGGGCCTGCCGGCCGCCAAACGCCCAGCCGGGCCAGATGCCGAGCAGGGCGGTGGTCGCGCCGATCGCCTGAGTGAAGCCGAGCACGCCGAGGCGCCGCCCAGCCGGATACAACCGGAACCACGGAAGGCCCACCGCGACCAACGCCAGTCCGTCCACCCGCCGGTCGCCGGTCAGCGCCAGATGCAGCGCGCAGACCTGGCCGCCCAACGAGTGCCCGAGCAGGATCAGCCGCCGTCCGTCGGTGCGGGGCTTGACCGCGTCCAGTACCGCACCCACGTCCTCGGTGAGTTCGGGGTAGCCGTAGCGAGACCGCCGCGATGGTTTGGGCGTGCTGCTGCCGGTACCGCGGAGTTCGACCACCATCACACTGAGGCCGGCCTCGGTGAGCTTTCCCGCGAACAGGCGGTAGTAGCGGGCGGGTACGCCCATGGCGGGCCAGATGAGCACCACGGGCGCGCCCGGGGTGTCCGGGTAGACATGCAGGCCGAGGCGGTCGCCGCCACGGTCGACGAACTCCTGGACGTACTCGGCACGGGTCTGCTCGGAGGTCATGCGGACCAGGTTACTGGACGGTAGCCAGGCTAGGATCCCGTGCATGCGCACCATCTCCTCCGTCCTGGCCGGTGGCCTGGACGTGGTCAGCGAGACCATCGTCAACTCCGTCAACCCGGCCGACCTCGGTGATGTGGTTGCCCAGGTACGGTTGGCCACCGCGGACGGGTTCGTCGCCGCCTGCCGGGCCGCCCGGTCGGCGCAGCCCGGTTGGGCTGCCGTGCCGGCACCGGTACGCGGTCAGGTGATCGGCGCCATCGGCCGCATCGTGGCGGAGAACAAGGAGACGCTGGCCCGCCTGGTGACCCGCGAGGTCGGCAAGCCGATCGCCGAGGCCCGCGGCGAGGTGCAGGAAATTATCGACACCTGTGACTTCTTCCTGGGCGAGGGGCGGCGGCTCTACGGCGAGACGGTGCCCAGTGAGATGACCGACAAGCAACTGTTCACGTTCCGGGTGCCGGTCGGCGTGGCGGCGGTCATCACCGCCGGCAACTTCCCGGTGGCGGTGCCGTCCTGGTATCTGGTGCCAGCCCTGTTGTGTGGCAACGCGGTGGTGTGGAAGCCGGCCGAGTACGCGGCGGCCAGCGCACAGGCGATGTACGAACTGTTCGCCGCGGCCGGGCTGCCCGAGGGTGTGCTCCAGGTCGTCCAAGCCGACGGCGCCACCACGTACCAGGCACTGGCCACGGCGCTGACCGAGCGACTGGTGGACAAGGTGGGCTTCACCGGTTCCAGCGAAGTCGGCGCTCGCGTCGGGGAATTGTGCGGCCGGCACCTGCAGTCACCGTGCCTGGAGTTGGGTGGCAAGAACCCGATGGTGGTCACCCCGTCGGCCGACCTGGCCCTGGCCGTCGAAGGTGCCCTGTTTGGCGGTTTCGGCACGGCCGGTCAACGGTGCACCTCGCTCGGTACGGTCCTGGTCCACTCATCCGTACGTGAGTCCTTTGTGGAGGCACTGGGTGCGGCCGTGTCCGCGGCGACGATCGGTGACCCTCGCGAGAAGGTCCTCTATGGACCGATGTTGTCGCGGACCTTCGCCGAGCGGTACGAGTCCTATCTGGACTGGATCGGACCGGCGCACCGGGTGCTCGGCTCCACCGCGGTGGGCCGGATCTGCGCGAATGCACCGCGATCCGGCTTTGTCGGGGATCCGGCGGCGGGCCTGTTCTACCACCCGGTCCTGGTGGACGGGGTCACCCCGGATGACAAGCTCTTCCTGACCGAGACCTTCGGGCCGATCGTCGGGGTGGCTGGCTACGACACCCTGGACGAGGCGATCACGCTGGCCAACCTGCCTGGTTACGGCCTGTCCGCGGCCATCTACACCACCGACGCGGCGGAGGCGTTCCGGTTCCGGGCCGGGGTGGGCGCGGGCATGGTGTCGGTGAACAACTCCACCTCAGGTGCGGAAGCGCACCTTCCGTTCGGTGGCAATGGCCGCTCCGGCAACGGGTCGAGGCAGTCCGGCCGGTGGGTGCTGGACCAGTTCACCCGATGGCAGTCGATGAACTGGGACTACTCCGGCCGGCTGCAGAAGGCCCAGATGGACACCGCCGCCATCACTGCCGATCTCACCTTCCGCCTCACCTGAGTACTCCGCTGTGGCTTCTATTCGAAGCCGATGGAGAAGGCCTCGTCCAGATCGTGCCGGGAGTAGGCGCGAAAGGCCAGGTGCGTTTCGGTGTTCAGCACACCCTCCACTTTGGAGATGCTGCCGGCGATGACTTCGGCCACCTCGTCGAAGGCGCGCACCCGTACGATCGCGACAAGGTCCACATTGCCGGCGACCGAGTAGACCTCACTGACTCCGTTCAGGTCCGCCAGTCGCTGCGCCACTTCCGGAATCGAATCGGTGGCGCAGTCAATCATGACGATCGCGGTGATCACGGTGTGCTTCCTCCCGACCGGGTTGGGGTCCCCACTGACCATACCCATGTCACCGCAGGGTCAGGCCGCTGGCGGTACGGATCGCCTCGCTGAGGTGTTCACCGGCGGCGACCACGGCCCCCGGCAACACCACGGACCGCCTGACCGACCCTCGCACCTGGGCCCCGGCACCGACGACGCTGTGTTCCACCACCCCGTCCACCACCGCGTCCGGCGCCACCAACGAGTCTGGGCCGGCGGCGTGGAGGTTGGCGTCGAGGAACGCGGCGGGGGTGCCGATGTCCTGGTAGCGCCCGTCGTACTCGATCACCTCAAGCCGCCCGGCCCGCTCGGCCGGCCGCCACGCCTCGAACACCAGTTCCGACGCCGTTGCGGGCAGGCTGGCCGCCACGTCCGCCGGCAGTAAGGAAAAACCGGCGAAGCGTAGGGCGCCGAACTCGGGCTCGGCGTCACCGGCGGGCACGCCCAGCACCCGTACTGTGCTGCCGTCCCAGCCGTCCAACAGCGCCGTCAGGTCGTTCTTGGCCGGTGCCCGCGGGGCCAGATAGGCGTCAGCGTTGCCGACCAGGACCGCTCGGTCCGCGATCCATGCCCGCAGGTTGCCGATCGCCCCGGCGGTGCCGAGGGCCGGCGGGCCGCTCTCGCGGGACAGGAATGCACGCCCCCCCACGTGCTCGATCACCTTCTCGGCCAGGTAGCAGGCGTTGACCGCGACTGTGGCCGGCCCGGACAGGCCGTGGTGCTTGAGCCGGGCGAGTGTGCGGTCGAGCAAGGCGACGTTGCCAACCGGGCAGAGCGCCTTGGGGGTCGACTCGGTCAGCGGGCGAAGTCGTTGGCCCTCGCCGGCAGCGAGCACGACCGCGCACAGTGCCCTGGTCACCGGCGGGCCTCCGGATGGTTCGCGTACGGCCCGATGCCGTAGTAGCCGAGCAGGTTGGCCGTCGCCGGGGTGAGCGGTGGGAGACGGTCCACCGGATGCCAGTCGGCTTCGTAGACCTCGGCCCCGTCCACGGTCAGGTTCACCTCGGATGCCGGGACCGATGCTTCAAACACCACATCCACCCACCGGCCACGGGTGTGCACCACGGTATTGGGATTGGCCGGTGTGAGCGCTTCGGGCGGCAACAGGATGCCGGATTCCTCGTGCAGTTCCCGTACACAACCCTCGGCCGGGTGTTCACCCCGCTTCAGCAGACCGGCGGGCAGCGACCAGCCCAACCCCGGCGGCTGGCGCAGCAGCAACAACCGCGGTGAGCCGGTGGACTGCGCGTCGGTGACGAGCGCGACCGCGCCGATGATGTATTTCGCCGCCGCCAACCGGACGGCGCGCCGGCGGGCCCATCCGGGCAGGCTGTAGAAAGCTCCGTACCCAAGCTTGCGCAGCCGGCCCAGCGCCGTCGTTGAGCTCATGTCCTGAAGGCTACGGCCTGTTCGCCGATGATGACGTGGCAGCCGCCGCCGCCTCGATCGCAGCCTGGTCCACCTGCTCGATCAACTGTTGCGCGACGTCACCGGCGACCAGGTCATGATCAGCCACGGCAACCAATAGTTGATCTACATCGGGGTAGCCGAGCTCGTCAGCCAGAGTGATCAATGGGGCGTCTGTGGGAAGAACCCGGTCGCGGCGGTACAGCTCCATCCTGATGGCCGAGCGACCGATGCGTACCCGGGCCTTGAACGCGACGGGCTGGGAGGCCTCCGGATCGGCCACCGCCCGTACGCCCAACCGGCGCTCGATGTGCAACTGCGCATGCGGAGTACGGACAAAAGTCAGCCATTCCGGCGAGGGCCCGATCGGTTTGCCCTCGGGATCGCGCGTTTCGTGCGGTTTCGCGGTGTGGATCTCCACCACGTCTCCGTCCGCCAGTGGCGAGGACAGGAAAGTGAGTTGCCCGTTGACGGTGGCCGCGATACATCGATCGCCTATCTCCGGACTCAGCGCGTAGGCGACGTCGACGGGAGTGGAGTTGGCGGCCAGTAACAACCGGGTGCCGTTGACGAACACGTGTACCTGCCCGTCGGCCAGGTCGCAGCGGAGGGACTCGATGAATCGCACCGGGTCGATCGCGTCGCGCTGCCATTCGACCAGCCGGCGCAACCATTCCAGGTGTTCGCCGGCGACCCCGCCGGTGCCGGCCACCCGGCGCCGCCCTTTGGCGGTGTGCGCGCCCGGTCCCCGCCGCACGTACCGGAAGGCCCCGGCGATGCCGTACTCGGCGTTGTGGTGCATGGCCTCCGTGCGGATCAGGATCTCGACCGCCCGCCCCTGCGGTCCGATCACGGTGGTGTGCAGGGACCGGTAGAGGTTGTTCTTCGGCGAGGCGATGAAGTCCTTGAACCGGCCGGCGACCGGACGCCACGTGCTGTGCACCGCACCCAGCACCGCGTAGCACTCGTTCTCCAGGCCGGTCACGATGATCGCGATCCGGTGCAGCTCGTGCGGTTCTGGTAACCCTGTGCGAAGGTGTCCTTCCAGATCGTGTACAGGTGCCGGGGCCTGAACGACGACCCGGGCGCCGACTTCTCGCTCCGCATCAGGGCGCTCGCCCGGTCGATGAAGTCGTAGGTATATGCCGTCCACTCCGGCCGGTAGCCGACCCACGCCTCGAGCAACCGGGTGCGCCTCCGGTTCCAGCGCGGCCAGCACGCTGTCCTCGAGTTCGCGCTTGAGTGCCTGGATGCCGAGCCGGTCGCACAGCGGGATCAGCACGTCCTGGGTGGCCCGGGCGATGCGGATCCGCGACGCCGTCGGATCGGGCGTCGAGCGTGCGCATGTTGTGCAGCCGGTCGGCCAACTTGATGATCAGCACCCGGACGTCGACACCGGCGGCGACGATCATCTTGCGGTAGGTCTCCACCTCGGCGGCATCGCCGTAGGCGATCTTCTCGAACTTCGTCACCCCGTCGACCAGAAGCGCCACCTCGCTGCCGAAGTCGGCCCGGAGTTGGCCGACGGTGTAGGTGGTGTCCTCGACCGTGTCGTGCAGCAGCGCGGCCACCAGCGTGGTCGTGTCCATGCCGAGTTCGGCCAGGATGTGCGCCACCGCGAGAGGGTGGCTGATGAACGGGTCGCCGCTCTTACGAAACTGTCCCTCGTGCGCCGCCTCGGCCACGTCGTAGGCATGCCGCAGCGCACTGCCATCCGCGTCGCGACGGGCAAGGCGGTGGCGCTGGACGAGCCAGGCAACCGGGTCGGTGCGAATTCTGGACCCGAGCAGAAAGTTCTTCACCCGGTGTGTGAGGTCTTCGACATACCGTAATGCCGGATGGGCGGACGCAAGGCTTCGGCCGAGGTCGAAAGCCATGGGCCACCTCCGGGCTAGGAGTCAGGGGGTGTGCCTCTCCAGCCTAACGACATTTGCATGGGCCGATCGGCCGAATTGGGTGGCCTAACGGTCGAATCTTCCGTGCGTGTCCCTTTCGGCAAGTTGCGCTCATTGCTTACTGAGTGGGTCGGCCGCTCGTGGCGCAGCCTCCACCTGCGCCAGCAGGTCGGCAAAGCGGGCCGCGCCGGAGCGTGGATAGGCCCAACCGTCCGGACACTCGACCAGCCGTACGTCGGGTCGCTCCAGCCAGGCCAGCACCCGTTCGGTCTCCTCCGCGGTGGCGCACGGGGTCGGCCCCGGACCGGGGCGTACGGTTTCCGCCGTCGCGACCAGCGTGGCCAGGGTCGCTCGCGGCGGGGTGGTGGGCTCGGAGGTGCCCGCGGCCACCAACCGGCCGTGTCGGATCAGCGCGATCTCCCAGCCGCCGCGCGGCTCCTGGCGGGCGCCGACCACCTCGGGCAGGGTGGTCAACGCGGTCAGCCGCTGCATCCGGATGGCGACCCGCAACAGGGCGGCCATTCGGCCGCGCACCCGGGCAGCTTCCTCGTAGCGGCGCGCCGCGGCCAGGCGTTCGATCCGTGCGAGCAGGCGCTCCACCAGTTGACCGGGGTTACCGGCCACGGTTTCGAGAAACGCACCGGTCGCCTGGGTGTGGTAGTCGGCCGGGCTGACGGCGAGCTGGCACGGCGCCCCGCACCGGCCCAGGTCGGCCAGCGCGCAGGCGGCCGATGCCTGCCGGGCGGACAGGCGCCGGCTGCACTGGCGTAGTGGCACCACCTCGTACACCGCGTCGGCGGCCAGCTGGGCCGCCTGCCGGGAGCCGAACGGGCCGAGGTAGGCGCAGCCGTCGCTGCGCACCTTGCCGACCAGGGACAGCCGTGGATAGGCCTCCGCGGTGAGCTTGAGCCAGGCCGCGCGCTCCGGATATTTCGACCTCCGGTTGTACGGCGGCTTGTGCGCCGCGATGAGCCGCAGCTCACGGACCTCCGCCTCGAGCGAATGAGCGCACTCCACCGCCTCCACCCGCTCGGCAATGTGGATCATCTCGGACATCCGCTTGCGGGTCTCGCCCGCGGTGAAGTAGCTGCGCACCCGGGTGGCGATCGAACTGCTCTTGCCGATATAGAGCGGACGGCCCCGCCCGTCCCGGAAGATGTACACCCCGGGCCGGTCGGGCAGCCCCTCGGCCAGGTAGCGCTTGCGTCGTTGGGCGGGCGAGATCGCCTTCACGAACTCGGCGGTCTCCTCGAGCGTGTAGACCTTGTGGCTGCCCAGCCGCCCGATCAGCGCGTGCAGCACCTCCACCGTGGCCCGGGCGTCGTCCACCGCGCGGTGAATGGGCCGGGTGGCGGTGTGGAAATAGGCCGCGAGGGTGCCGAGCTTGTTGTTGGGCACCTCGTCGTCGGTGAGCAGCCGGCGGGCCAGGGCGGCCGTGTCGAGCACCTTGGGCTTCGGCCAGGCGTAGCCGTGCAGCTCGCAGGCGGCCTTCAGGAACCCGGTGTCGAACGGGGCGTTGTGCGCCACCAGCACCGCGCCGGTGAGGAACTCCAGCAGCCTGGGCAGCACGTCCTCGATCGGCGGGGCGGGCGCCACCATCACCTCGGTGATCCCGGTCAGCACGGTGATGAACGGCGGGATCGCCGCGCCGGGATTGACCAGCGTGGCGAACTCGCCCACCTGCTCGCCGCCGCGGACCTTCACCGCGCCGATCTCGGTGATGCCGCGACCGTCCGGCGCGCCACCCGTGGTTTCCAGGTCGAGCACCACGAAGGTGACCTCGCGGAGAGGGGTGCCGAGCCCGGTCAGGCTCAGCTGCGCGTACCGGTCAGTCACCCCGGCACCGTAGGACGCGGGTACGACAAACTCGGTGGACCCGCGCGCGTGGACCCCGGCGATCCGGCCGCAACAGCGTGGACCGGCACAAAACACCACGCTCGTTCGATCTTGACAAGCTTGATCTGGGCGCGGACCTGCCGAACGGTGCGACACTTGACCTCATGTCGGAGGAGAGGCACGTCAGCCAGGACGTGATCATGGAATCCGGCGGGGAGAATCCCGAACCGTCCGCGCAACCCGAGCCCGCCCTGCCGGAATCGGTACGCCAGCGCGTGGTCGTCCTCGCCGCCGCGGCGATGACCGTGCTGGCCGCGGACGAGGTGCCGGTGCCGCTACGCCGGGTGGCGAAGTTCGCGCCACATCGCCGGGCCCGGCTCGGCGGCGCGGCGATCGCCGCCCAGCTCGCCGCGGACCCGCTGTTCCGCCAGCGGGCGGGCACCTGCGCCCTCGAGGCGGCCGGCGAACTCGGCGCGGTGGTGGGCGAGGGCAGCACCCCGGCCGCCGCCGATCCGGTCGAGGTGGCCGCCCTGGCCTACCTGGCTCGTCCGGCGGGCTGGCGGGAACTGGTCGACACGGCCGCCGAGGCCCTGCGGATCGACGCCGACAGCGCCGCGGTGACGTCGAAGTTCCTGGCCGCCGAGCACCGTGCCATCCGGGCCGAACACGAGCGGGCCGTGGCACGGGTCGAGGCGGACAAGTTGCGCGACGAGCTGACCCGGCTGCGCGCCGAAACGGACACACTGCGCGACGAGCTGCGTGCACTCACCCGTACCGTCCGCGAGACCCAGGCCCGCGAACGCAAGAACGCCGAGATGCTGGCCACCGAGAAGGGCCGCGCGACCCGCAATGCAGCGGACAGTGAAGCGGAGATCCGCCGCCTGCGCGCCAAGCTGCTCGACGCCGAACTCGCGGCCAGTGGTGCCCGCACGGCGGCCAAGGACGCCCGGGCCGTTGACGACGCACGCCTGTGGCTGCTGCTGGAGACGATCGGCCAGGCGGCGGTCGGGCTGCGCCGCGAGCTGGCCCTCGAACCGGCCACCAAGCTGCCGGCCGACTTTGTCGCGCAGACCGTGGCGCAGCGACCGGCCGAGTCGGCCAGGGCGGCGGCGCGGGCCCTGGACGCCGACGACCCGGTCCGGCTCGACCAGCTGCTCGGGTTGCCCCGGGCCCACCTGATCGTGGACGGCTACAACGTGACCAAGCGCGGCTTCGGCGATGTGTCGCTGGAGCAGCAGCGTGGCCGGCTGGTCGCCGGGCTTGGCGGTCTCACCGCGCAGAGCGGGGCCGAGGTCACGGCGGTGTTCGACGGGGCGGAGAAGATGATCGCCCTACCGAGTCCACCGCGTGGCGTGCGGGTGTTGTTCAGCCGCAAGGGGGAGACCGCGGATGAGCTGATCCGCCAGCTGGTGCGGGCGGAGCCGGCCGGCCGGCCGGTCGTGGTGATCTCCTCGGACCGGGAAGTGGCCGACGGGGTGCGCCGCCACGGCGCCTACCCGCTCAGCGCGGACACGTTGCTGCGGCGTCTCGCCCGGTCCTGACCGTGTTGGCGGTTCTGCTGTTGCTGATCCGCTTCGTTAGGGTCAACGCCATGAATCCCCGGTGGAGCGCCGCGTTGGTGTTGGGCCTGTTGGTGACGGCGGTCGTCGTCGTGGCCCTGGTACGGGTGCCGTGGACCGCGCCGCCGGCTCCCCGGGCCGACCAGCTGGCCGCGCTGTCCGACCTGCCGGCCGACGCGGTGCAGCGGGGCCGGCAGTTGCACGCCGCGCTGCGATTCAGCTCGTACGGCTCGTTGTTGTTGGCCTTCGTGGTCGCGCTGGCGCTCGGGCTCACCCCGCTCGGTGCCCGGATCGTGTCCGTCGTGGGGCACCCGTTCGGCGGCAACTGGGTGGCCCGGGCGCTGCTCGGCGGGTTGGCGATCGTCCTCATCGGTGAGCTGGTGGTCCTGCCGCTGGCCGCCATCCGGGAAACCGTGCTGCGCCGATACGGACTGTCCACACAGACCTGGGCGTCGTGGACCCTCGACCTGGTCAAGGGGTACGCCATCGGCGCGGTCATCGGCGCGGTGGTGCTGTTGGGGTTCTTCGGCCTGGCCCGCCTGGCGCCGCGGTGGTGGTGGGGGTTCGCGGCGCTCGCCGCGGCCGGGTTGACCGTGCTGTTCAGCTTTGTCTTCCCCGTACTGGTCGAGCCGGTGTTCAACAAGTTCACCCCGATGCCGGACGGTCCACTGCGGACCAGCCTGATGACGATGGCCGCCGATGACGGGGTGCCGGTGCGGGATGTCCTCGTCGCGGACGCGTCCCGGCGTACGACGGCCTTGAATGCCTACGTGTCCGGGCTCGGGCCGACGCGGCGGATCGTCGTCTACGACACGCTCCTGCGTGAGGCCCCGCCGGCGGAGGTGGAGGCGGTGGTGGCGCACGAGTTGGGGCACGCGTACGACAACGATGTGCTCACCGGTACGCTGCTGGGCGCGCTCGGTGCTGCCGCCGCGGTGTGCGCGGTCTACCTGATCGGCTCCTGGACCGGACTGCTGCGGCTGGCCGGAGTCGACTCCATCGCCGAGCCGAGGGCGATCGCTCTGCTGCTGGCCCTGGCCGCGGTGGCCGGGCTGGTTTTCACCCCGTTGCAGCAACTGGTGTCGCGGCGCATCGAAGCCAGGGCCGATGCGCACGCACTCGCCCTCACCGGCGATCCGGCCACAGTGCAATCCTTGGAGCAGCGACTGGCCACGCAAAATCTGTCCGATGTGGACCCGCCATGGCTGGAATACATCATGTTCGCCAGCCATCCCTCCATTGTGGAGCGCATCGCAGCCGCTCGAGCGTACGGCCGGGGAGAACGATGACCACACTGTTGGTGACCAACGATTTCCCGCCGCGCCCTGGCGGCATCCAGCAGTTTGTACACAATCTGGCCATGCGCCAGCCGGCCGGCTCGCTGGTGGTGTACTGCTCGACGTACCGCGGTGCGGCCGAATTCGACGCGGCGCAGCCGTTCGACGTGATCCGGGAGGACACGTCGATGCTGCTGCCGACACCGGCGGTGGCCCGGCGCGCGGCGGACATCGCCCGGCAGTACGGCTGCACCAGCGTCTGGTTCGGGGCGGCTGCGCCGCTGGGCCTGCTCGCTTCCGGCCTGCGCGAGCGCGGCGGGATCACCCGTGCGGTCGCGCTGACCCATGGCCACGAAGCCGGCTGGGCCGCGCTGCCGGGCGCCCGCGGACTGTTGCGCCGGGTGGCCCGCGGCGTGGATGTGGTCACCTACCTCGGCGAGTATTTCCGGGTGCGTCTTGACCGCGCCATTGGTGATCTGACCACATTGGAGCGTCTGGCTCCCGGCGTGGACACCGAGACATTCTCCCCGCGGGTGTCCGGTGCGCAGGTGCGGGCCCGGTACGGCCTGACCGACCGGCCGGTTGTCGTGTGCGTGTCCCGACTGGTGCCCCGCAAGGGGCAGGACACCCTGATCCGGGCGATGCCGCGCATCCAGCGCCAGGTGCCGGACGCCGCGTTGCTCATCGTCAGCGGCGGGCCATACAGGTCCACACTGGAGCGTCTCGCGGTCGAGCACGGCGTGGGGTCCGATGTGGTGTTCACCGGCACGGTGGACTGGTCGGAGTTGCCCGCATACCACGCGGCCGGGGACGTGTTCGCCATGCCGTGCCGCACCCGGCGGGGCGGACTCGACGTGGAGGGCCTCGGCATCGTCTATCTGGAGGCGTCCGCGGTGGGGCGTGCGGTGCTGGCCGGAGACTCCGGTGGTGCGCCTGACGCGGTCCGCGATGGCGAGACGGGTTTTGTGGTGCCTGGCCGTGACGTCGCCGCGATCGCCGATCGGCTGGTGGAGTTGCTGTCCGACCCCGGGCTCGCGGCCACGATGGGCGCCGCCGGCCGCGCCTGGGTGCAAGACGAGTGGCGCTGGGATACCAAGGCCGCCCAGCTGTCCGAGCTGCTCACCGGCTGATCAGATAGATCGGGTCGACGCCGCCGGTGACCTGGTCCAGGTGGTAGTCGGCCAGTACCTGCTGCCAGGCATACCGCTCCTGCGGCGTCAGGTGGGAACGGACCAGCCACACCTTGGCCTGCGGTCCCCGTTGCCGGGCCAGGTCAAGTCCCGCCTCCAGCCGCGGCCGGATGTCGGCCGTGGTCCGACCGTCGATCGCCACGATGCCGGGATCCGCAACACCCGCCATCCAGGAGATCGCCGTGGGGTACGGCTTGACGAGCTCGACCGGTCCCTGGCTCCAGTAGAAGGCGAACCCGTACCGCGACAGCTGGCTGAGCACGATGACATCACCCGGCCCGCGGTGCGCGCTCACATAGGCTGCCGCCGTTCTGGTGTCTTCCAGGGTTTGCGGCGTCTGGTAGCCGACCCCGGGTTCCGCGCCGTCGAAGCGGTACCACCGGTGATTCACCCCGGCGAACCCGACCAGCACGACCATTGTGGCCAGCGCCGCCGCGACAACCTGGCCACGCGGTCGCGCATCCTGTGCGGCAAACCGGTCGACCAGCCACGTCGCGGTGCCCACCACGCCGAGACCGGCCACCGCGCCGGTGGCGACCAGCAGGAAATGCGAGGTGCGCAGGTCCAGCAGGGGGTAGATCCGGGCCAGGCCGAGCACGATCGCGGCCACGGGCAGCAACGCCATGGCCGCCGCCGTGCCGGGATGGCCCCAACTGATGGCAGTAAGCACGCCGAGCAGGAAAAATGCTGCCAGCACGGGCGACGCCATCCCCACCATGGGCGACAGTTCGTTCGCGTGGTGCCAGAGGAAACCCGGCAGGTCGCCGATGCTGGGGAAGTACGGCGCCCAGTATTCCCTCAGGTTGTCCGTTCGCCCGCGTTCCGCCGTGCCGAGCAGGATGGCCAGGATCAGCGCACCGGCGACCACCCCGGCCACCGTCACCTCGACCAGTCGCCGCCAGTGCCGTCGCGTCGCAGCACCGAGGACCAGGCCGCCGAACGCACACGCGGCCGAGATCGCCGCGACGCTGCTGACCAATGTCGCCGCGCCGGCCACCGCGGCGATGACGGCCAGGTGGCGGCGGGACCAGTCCGCCTCGGTCCATGCCACGAGTCCCAACAGAATCAGCGTGACAGCCGCATCAGCCGTGTACTGCTTCAGATCGTGGCGCACCTGCGCAACGGGTAGCAGCAGAACCGTTGCCGCACATCCCAGGCCGGCCAGCCGGCCCACACCGGGGTGGCCCGATGCCAGTTGCCGGCCCAGCGTGTACGCCGCGACAAGGCAGACCAGGTGGAAAATCAGTGGCAACACGCGCAGCTCGCCGCTCGGCAGCAGCCGCAGCAGGAAGCTGAAACCCAGGGGAGTCGACGCGGTCACGGAAGGCAGGTCGGCCAGCGGGAACCGGGTGGACAGCGCGACCCAGGCTTCGTCCAGCCAGTACGGCGCCCGCAGATAGCTGCCCACGTCGTGCACCACGGGGAACAACGCGAGCAACACCGCGACAGCCAGGGCGTCATACCGCCAGCCGCGCGTGCGGGGAGCGGAGGTGGTGATGTCTTCCGAAGCCGCAGGCTCCGCGACCGAAGGATCTGTCACCACGGGCCACCTGTCCTCGAGCACCGATACGCCGGACAGCGTACGACAACCGCACTGTCCATGACTCGTCTCGTCACATGACTCACCTCGTCACATGACTCACCTCGTCACCTGGCTCACCTCGTCACTTGGCTCAACCGAGCGCCGTCAGGTCGAACCGCCTGTTGTTGCAATGGATGGGATGCCCGGCCGGACTCGCGAAGTCGCACGGGTCCCGCCAGTGCGAAGCCGGCCGCCGCGCGCACGGCATTCGACACCACATGGCCCGACGACCCGTCGTCCTCCACCGTTACGTGTCCCTTTCGGTCACGCCGGGTTGGTGCGGTTGTGGGCTACGACCGGTTCGCGGTTCGCGGCTCGCGTTCGTATCAGCCTGGGCGGCCGTAGGCGTCTTCGAGGGGTGGGTTGCCGAAGATTTCGTTGACGTATCCGGGTGGTGGTCCGGGTTCGGGTCGTTCGACGGGTATGAGGGTGGCGTCGGGCAGGACGAGGAACATGAGGCCGTTGGCTGCTTCCCACATGACGGTGCCCGCGGCTATGTTGTGGATGACGAATCCGCGTTCGTGTCGCAACCGATGGTGGTGTCTACATAGGACGCACATGTTTCCGCGGTGGGAGGGCCCGTTGTTGGCCCATTCTTGGCGGTGGTCGTCGTCGCAGTTCCAGGCGGGTTGGTCGCAGCCGGGTGCTCGGCAGGTTTTGTCGCGGGCTTTGATGAATCCTTTCTCGCTGTGGGTGGGTCGTCGTCGGATGGGTCCGCGGTGGGTGAGGTTGCCGTGTTCGTCAGTGATGTGGAAGGCCCAGGCGGGGTTGGTTTCCTGATCGAGCGCTACTTGTCGGGCGATATCTGCGATGACGGGTCCCCAGCCGGGGATCATGCCGGGATCCTCATTGAGGCACATGAGTGTCGTGAGCGACATGTGTAGGTCGACGACGCCGCGCCGGAATGCGGGTTGCAGTCCGCCGCAGACGCACATTCGCGGGTTGTCGGACGCGACGGGGACCTGGTCGGCGGGGTTGGTGGGTTCGTCGAATCCGAACACGGCCCGCCCGATGGCTTCCGCGTCGTCATCGTCCGGCGGTGGCCTGTCGTCGGGCGGCGGCCCGTCATCGAAACGCGGCCCGTCACCGAGGCGCTGCCCGTCGTCGTAGCGCTGCGCCCCGCCGGAGGGCTGGGCGCCGTTTGAATCCTGCGCGGCGCCGGAGGTCTGCGCGGCGCCGGAATCCTGCGCGGCGCCGGAATCCTGCGCGGCGTTGGAAGTCTGCGCGACACCGAAGGTCTGTCCGGCGTTGGAGGTCTGGGCGGCCCCGGAAGTCTGCCCGGCGTTCGGGGCCAGGGCGGCGTGGGGGGTCTGTGCGGCGTTGGAATCCTGCGCGGCGCCGGAGTTCTGTCCGGCGTTGGAGGTTTGCCCGGTGTTGGAATCCTGCCCGGTGTTGGAATCCTGCCCGGTGTTGGAGGCCTGTGCGGCGTGGGGGGTCTGTCCGGTGTTGGAATCCTGCGCGGCGTTGGAGGTCTGCTCGCTGCTGGAAGTCTGCCCGGCGTTCGAGGCCTGTGCGGCGTGGGGGGTCTGCGCGGCGTTGGAATCCGTGGCCCCGGCGGTCTGTCCGGTGCTGGAGGTCTGCGCGTTGTTGGCGGTCTGGTCGCCACTGGAGGTCTGGCCGCTGCCAGAGGTCGGCTCGCCGCTGGGGGTCTGGCCGCTGCCGGTGGGCTGGTTGTCGTTGTGGTTGGGGTGGCGGAGGGTGTGGTCGAGGTCGCGGTCTGTTTGGTCGGCTTGGGCGGTGAAGGGGTCGGTGGTGGGGGCGAGGGTGAATGGTCGTCCGGATAGGAGGTCGAGGTAGATGTCGGCGCGGAGTTGGTCGAGGTTGCGGGGGTCGCCGGCGGATCGGGCGGCGCGGGCTATGCGGTCGATGCGGTTGTAGGCGGCGCTGGCGAGGTGGAGGGGTAGGAAGTTGGCGCCGATGCGGGCGGTCCCTTCGGCGTCTTCGAGGTGGTAGACGCGCCGGCGGGCGACGTGGGCCTGGACTCGTTTCTTCGCTAGTTCGGGGTCGGCTTTGATGACGCGGGTTCGTAGTCGGCGGCGTAGTTGTTCGGGGGTGATGTCTTCGGCGGTGTGGAGGAGTTCGGCGGCGATCCGTCGGGCGGTGTCCTGGTCCAGGGGTGCCAAAGATTCGACGAACACCTGCGCGCGGGCCATGTCGATGCGTCCCGCTGTTAATGCCGCGTATACGGCCGGGAGGCGTTCGACCAGATCCCGGGCGGTGAGCAGGTAGGACTGTGCTGTCATCCGGGACCACCGCAACGTGAACGCCAACAGGTCACCGGCGAACTCGTCCATATTCAACAAGGCCGGTGTCACGACGGCGTCGGGGTCCAGGGGGGCCTTGCCGGCCTTCACGTCACGGCGGAGGCGGGCTTCGGCCTGCTCCATGCACACCGCCCGCAACGTGACCGCGACCAGTTGGGCTTCCTCGAACGCGACCTGCGTTGCCCGTAGTGTCGACAACCGGTACAGGTCGGCCGAATCACATGGGGTGAGGTCCACCCCGGCCAGAGCCACCGCGAGGTCCGGGCCGGGCGGCATCGCCATCAACCGGTCAAGCAACGCCTCCGACATGGACATGCGTTCCATTCTACCGGCATCGACGTCGGGTCACAAGACCTGAGCACAAGGCTCCACAGTGGATGTTTGTGAGGCGGGGCGGTTTCGGTGGGTCTTCGAATTCTTGATCTAGTAAAAGGTTCTGGTGTCATTGGTGTCGCTCGGAATCGATGCGTGGTTCGAAGGCTTCAGTTCATGAGCCATCTTTATCCACAATGGATTCCCGCTCGTCGCGCGCTTGTCGAGGTGCGACAGCGTGCAACGACCGCGGCTCGAGGGTTGGTCGGCAGCGAGGCCGTGCGGAGGCGTGGACAGGCGGTGGCCGACGAACACGCCCGCTTCCGCGACCCGGACTCGGCTTCGTCGGTTACCTGAAACCAGGGCCCACGGCTGGTGGCTGACACCGCCCCGGATGCTAGGCTAGGTGGTGGAGTGGTTGCACCGGGAACGGTGGCTGCGGTTCCATGGTCCACAAACAGGTAGCTCACGCCACTACCAACGACTGCCTAGCCTAGCCGTCCACTGAGGAGCGGACTCCAGGGGTCGCCGGCAGGCGGTGGGGAGTAGCCGTGGGTCACCGGCTGTGGTCGGGTCCTGTGACCCAACCTCGCCGGAGGCGGTCAACGTGGACAATTCCATTGCCGGTTGGAGCGGGCGCCGGGCACCTTGGAGGGGAGTGAGCCACTGACTGGTCCCGTGCCCGCGACCGAGGCGCTGCCCCGCCCGGCGGGCGGAAGGAGCGATTCCGTTGGTGGCGCCCGCATGTTCGCATCAGCTCTTCTTGCCTACGACCTCGTCCGTACGCTCGGCACGCGACGAGTGCTCGACGGCTTCTCCCTCACAGCCTCACCCGGGCACCGGATCGGACTTATCGGCGAGAACGGTGCGGGTAAGTCCACCCTGCTGAGGCTGCTCGCCGGCACACACGAGCCCGACGCCGGCTCCGTCGATCCGATCCCGGACGTTGGCTTGCTGCACCAGGAGATGCCGTTCGACCAGCGTCGACGATCGCCGACGTACTCGACGACGCCCTGCGCGAAGCCCGCGAAACCCTCGCCGAACTCGACCGCCTCGCCCAGGGAGGCGCTTGGAATATGCCCAGGAGCATGCGGCCTGGGATGCTGATCGCCGGGCCGGGGTAATGCTTGCGGGGCTGGGCCTCGCGGACATAGGGCATGACCGCACGCTGGCATCCCTGTCCGGCGGGCAGCGAAGCCGGCTCGCGCTGGCCGCTTTGTTGGTACGGCGGCCGACGGCGCTGTTGCTCGACGAGCCCACGAACCATCTCGACGACGTCGCCGCGACCTTCGTCGAGAAGGCGGCTAACGAGCAGGCCCGGGGTTGTCGTGGTGGCGAGCCATGACCGGGCGTTCCTCGACGCCGTATGCACCGACCTGGTGGAGCCTGGATCCGGCGGTGGACGGACCCGCCAGGGTATGGCGGCAACTACACCGCCTACCAGGCGGCGAAACGTGCCGAGCGGGAGCGCTGGCAACGCCGGTTTGCCGAGGAGCAGGAGGAGCTGGCCGAGCTGCGACACGCCGTGGCTGTGACGACCCGCCAGGTCGCGCCGGGCCGGGCGAGGCGCGACAACGAGAAGATGGGGTACGGCCACACCGCCGGTCGGGTGCGGAATCGGGTTTCGGGCCGGGGTGCGCAACGCCTCCCGCCGGCTTGACGAACTGGAGCGCATCCAGGTCCGTAAGCCGCCGGTACCCCTGCGGTCGCAGGGTGAGCGGGCTCAGGCCGCCAGCGTCACCCGCGGGATCCTGCTGTGGTTGCGGGATGCCCGGGTGCCGGGCCGGCTCGCCGTCGACCGTCTCGATGTGTCGTCCACCGGATCGATTGGATGAGGAGCAGAGCGGAGCGAACGGCGCCGGAAAGTCGACCCTTCTCGCCGTCCTGGCCGGGCGACTGGAAGCGAAGGGCGACGTGCATCGGCGGCGAGGGCTGACGGTGGGCCTGCTGGCTGAGGCGCCGGTGTTCGGCCGTCCGGACCGAATGGGGGGAAACCTACGAGCTGGTGCTGGGCGGCGAGCGGGCCGCGGCCGTACCGCTTCAGTGGCTCGGCCTGATTGGCCCACGGGACCTGCATCGGCGGGTGGGGGAGTTGTCGGTTGGCCAGCGCCGCCGGCTGGGCCTGGCCCTGCTTGTGGCGGATGCGCCCGAGTAGCTGGTGCTCGATGAGCCCACCGACCGCCTGTCGCCCGGGCTCGCCGATGAGCTGCCGGAGGCCATGGGGACGGGGCCTGGCGCCATTGCGATCGCCAGCCACGACCGCTGGCTGCGCTCCGGCTGGACCGGGCGCGAGATCCGGCTCTGACGGGTGGGGATCTCACCCCGCGGTGGAGAGGCTGGCGAGGCGGGCGGCGAGGAAGTCGCGTTCGGGGGCGTTGTCGGTGAGGCCGAGGGCCGTGCGGTAGGCCTCCGCGGCGTCGGTGTTGCGACCGAGGCGGCGCAGCAGGTCGGCCTTGGTGGCGGGGAGATACCGGTAACCTTCCAGCCGACGGTCACTCTCCAGACGCTCCACTTCGGACAGTCCGGCGGCCGGGCCGGCGAGCATGCTGACCGCGACGGCGCGGTTCAGGTCGACGACCGGCGAAGGCCAAACCCGTAACAGCCTGTCGTAGAGGCCGAGGACCTGGCCCCAGTCGGTCTCGGCGAACGAGGGCGACTCGGCGTGCAGGGCGGCGATGGCGGCCTGCAGGGCGAAGCGCCCCGGCCGGCCGCCGCGCAGTGCGGCCAGCACCAGGGCCGAGCCTTCGGCGATGGCGTCCGCGTCCCACTGCGACCGGTCCTGTTCCTCCAGGAGCAACAGCCGTCCGTCCGGTGCGGTACGGGCGGCGCGGCGGGCGTCGGTGAGCAGCATCAGCGCGAGCAGGCCGCGTACCTCGCGTTCGTCCGGCATGAGTAGGGCCAGCATGCGGGTGAGGTCGAAGGCCCGGCGCACCAGGTCGGCGCGGACCAGGTCAGGTCCGGACGGCGCGGTGTGCCCGGTGGCGTAGAGCAGGTGAACCACGGTGAGCACCGCGTCGAGACGGTCGGGCAGGTCGGCCTCGGCCGGCACCCGGTAGGCGATGCGGGCCGCGGAGATCTTCTTTTTGGCTCGGGTGACCCGGGCGGCCATGGTCGTTTCGGAGACCAGAAAGGCCTGCGCGATCTCGGTCGTGGTGAGTCCGCAGATCAGCCGGAGCGTCAGCGCAACCTGCGCCTCGCGAGCCAGCGCCGGATGGCAGCAGGTGAACACCAACCGGAGCCGATCGTCCGGGATCACCTCGGGCTCCGGGTCCGGGTCGGGCGTCGCTGCGGACGCATCCGCCTCGGCCTCGACCAGCAGCGGCAGCTTGGACCGTAGGGTCTGCTCGCGGCGATGGGCGTCGAGCGCCTTGCGGCGGGCCACCACGGTGAGCCAAGCTGCCGGGTTGCTCGGGACCCCGTCGCGCGTCCAGGTGTCCAGGGCCGACACGTAGGCCTCCTGGACACACTCCTCGGCCAGGTCGATGTCGCCGGCCACGCGCGCCGTCGCGGCGAGCACGAAAGCCCACTCACGACGGTGCGCGTCCTGCACGGCGAGCCGGACATCACGGGTCACCACGAACGGGGCAGGGGATTACGAGAACACCATGATCGGCCGGACCTCGACCCCGCCGAATTTGGCTGGGCAGAGTTTGCCGATCGCGAGTGCCTGGTCCAGATCGGCCGCCTCGATGAGGTAGTAGCCGCCGAGGGCCTCCTTGGTCTCCACGAACGGACCGTCGGTGACAATGTCGTCGCGAATCGTGGTTGCCGTGGTGGTGGGCTGCAACGCGTTGCCGCCGACCAATTCCCCACCCATTTCCTTCACCTGTGCGCTGAAGCGGTCGTGCGCCTCCATGACGCCCTGGAGCACGTCCGGCGTGGCGGTCGCGTATTCTTCTTCGTTCTCGTAGATGAGGATGAGGTACTGAGCCATGGTGCGCGTTCCTTTCCTACTGTCGAACCCAACACCATCACGACGGACGGGTCCAGCGGAATCGACAGCAGGAAGGAAATTTTTCTCTCAGTACGCCTCTGCCATGACCCGCATCAGCGACGTGGTGATGGCCTCGCGCAGCGGCTCGTGCTCCTCGCCGTAGGCGTCGCGCGGTGAGGTCCAGCGGTCTGGCGGGTAGTGCCAGACCGGGCCTTCGAGCAGTTCGTCGTCCTCCCAGCCGTAGCGGGGGAACAGGTGCGCGTGCAGGTAGCGATCCGTGTTGCCGAGGATCTGGTAGTTGAGCCGGCGAAACGACGGGTCGAGGCCGTTACAAGCCTCGGTGATGGCCTCGCCGAGCAGACCCAGATCGGTCAGGAACTGGATGCGCTCGGCGCGCGACAGGTCGGTGAGATGGTCGGCCACCAGCAGCGTCGGAAAGCAGCACACAGTAACCGGGCAGGAACTGGGTGTCGCCCATGACGGCCCAGCCGCTGCGCATCTTCACCATCGACCATCGGGTTCTCGCCGCCGCGTGCGGCGCCGACGCGATCGTTACGCCAGTCGCCCAGCAGTTCGTCGGTCGCGGAGGAGTGCCGGCCCGTCGTCAGAACTTCGGCGCGTCCGGGTGCCTCGAGCAGGCCCAGCCGCAGCGCGGTCATCAACGCCTGGGCCCGGTTGGCGGCGCCCAGCTTCTCGTAGAGCTTCGAGATGTGCGTCTTGGCGGTCGACTCGCTGACGAACAACTGCTTGGCGATGCCGGCCACGCTCATGCCGTCGGCGAGCAGCCGCAGCACCTGGCCCTCCCGCGGGGAGAGCTGCGGGCCGGACGGGGCGAGCCGGCGCTTCATCGCCTCGGCCAGGTCGGCCGCGGTGAACGCGCTGGGCGAGGAGGCGGCGTGCCGGGCGGCGGCCACCACCTCGTCGGCCGGGGCGGTCTTCGGCACGAACGCGCTCGCCCCCGCCTCCAGGGCCCCGAAGAGCTGGTCGTCGCCGGCGTACATGGTGAGCACCACGATGCCCATCGACGCGCTGGACTTGCGCAGCGCGCGGGTCGCCTCCAGGCCGCTGCCGTCGGGCAGCCGCAGGTCCATGATCACCACGTCCGGCTGCAGCGCGCCGGCCTGGCGTACGCCCTCGGCGGCCGTGGCGGCCTCGCCGACGACCTCGAACTGGCGGTCCCGCTCGAAGGCGTGCCGCAGGCCCTTGCGGATCAGGTCGTGATCGTCGACAAGGAGAACCTTGGTGCGGGTGGCCGGTGTCGGACTGGTGGTCATCCTCGGGTTACTCCCCTTCTGCTGCTGCGCTGCCGCGCACCTTATCCCGCCGGGGCGAGGAGCCGAGCACCACCGCCACGGTCGTCCCACTGGGTTGCCGCGGCCTGATCTCCAACCGGCCCCGGATACGTTCCGCCCTCTCGGCCATGATCGCAAGACCGTAGTGCCCGTCGGGGCGCTGGTCAGCCATGCCGTGACCGTCATCCGACACTTCGATCTGCGCGTACGGGGGGTCCACCTCGCAGCGTGACCCACAGGTTCGAGGCCCCGGCGTGCTTGCGCGCGTTGGTCACCGCCTCCTGCGCGATGCGCAGCAACTCGGCCTCGGTGGCGGCGGGCAGCCGGGCGGTGGACTCGTCCAGCGGACAGGTGCACCCGCAGGCCGCCGGACGCGCCGACGGTGCGGGCGTACTCGGCGATCGCCGCGGCCAGGCCGCCGTGCCGGTCCACCTCGCTGCGCAGCTCGAACAGGCTCAGCCGCAGCTCGGTGATCACCCGGGTGACCTCGTGCGCGCAGCGTACGCAGCGCGTCGGCGGTCTCCTCGGCGTCGTCGTGCACGGTGGCCAGGGCGTTGTCGATGCCGTAGCCGACCATGACCAGCTCCTGGGCGACCCCGTCGTGGATCTCCCGGGCCAGCCGCTGCCGCTCCTCGTTGGTGGCCAGCGACCGCACCTCGTCGAAGAGCAGCGCCGCCTCCAGCCGCAGCGCCGCCGGGCCGGTCAGCGCGGTCACCCGGGAGACCACCGGCGGCGGGTACGCGTGCGGCGGTGTCCGCCTCGAGCACCACCAGGCCGACCGTGCGTACCCCGGCGACCAGCGGCACGATCAGCGCCGGACACCTCGCCGGAGTGCCGCGAGCGGGCCTGCGACCGGGCGGAGGTCTGCGGCTGCTGGCTGGCCCAGGCGTCGGCGATGGCCGAGTCCGCGTCCAGCGTGGTCTCCCAGTCCACCCGGTCCACGCCGGACTGGGCGAGCACCACCAGCCGGCCGCCGCCGCTGGCGGACAGCACCGCGCCCCGGTCGGCCTGGGCCACCGCCCGCAGCTCCTCCAGCAGGTGCTCGGAGATGCCGCCCGGGTCGAGGGTGGCGCCGGGCAGCTGGCGGGCGACCGTACGCAACTGGGTCAGCAGCCGGGTCGCCTCGGCGTACGGCTGTGGCTTGCCCTCGCCGCGGACCCGCATCACCCGGTGCAGCGATGCCGGCGGTGTAGAGGCCGAGCGCGGCCAGGATCAGCCACTGGGCGCAGACCGCGAGGTACCCGAGCTGGCCGAGCTGCCGCCCGCCGCCGACCTCGGTGAACGCCGCGCTGACCAGCAGCGTGGCCGCGGCGACCGCGAGCAGCGCCGCGCCCTCGCGGAACCGGCGGCGCAGCGCGGTCACGGTGACCGGCACGGCGAGGTACGGCAGCACCGCCGAGGCGCCCAGCCCGTCGGTGACCCCGGTCGGCGGGTGTCGGCGGCGACCTGGCTGGCGGCCAGGCCGAGCACGACCACCTCGGCGAAGCCGGCTGAGCGGCGCGATCAGCCGGTGCTGCGGGGCGAGCACGGCGGGCAGCCCGGCGACGCCCAGCAGGGCGATCCACCAGAGCTGGGCGACGTCGCGGGTGGCGAACAGGGTCAGGGCGGCGACCAGCGCGAGGAGGACCACGCGGGCGGCCGCGGCGAGGGGATGCGGCTGCGGCTGGCTGGATGTCGGAGTGCGGGCACGTGACGGATGGTAGTCAGCCGCGGTAGATCTCGGCGATCTCCGCCGCGTACGTCTTGTGCACGACCTGCGCGCTTGACCTTGAGCGACGGGGTCAGCTCGCCGTTGGCCTCGGTGAAGTCGCGGGCAGGATCCGGAACACCTTGATCGCCTCGGCCTTGGAGACGGACTGGTTCGCCTGGTCGATCGCGGCCTGGATCTCGGCCCGCAGCGCCGTCGTCCTCGCGCAGTTCGGCGACGAGGTGGTGTCCGGGCGCCCGTGCGCCGGCCAGCCACGTCGGCAGCGCCTCCGCGTCGATGGTGACCAGCGCCGCGATGAACGGCTGCCGGTCGCCGACCACCACGGCACTGGCTGACCAGCGGGTGCGCCCGGACGCTGGTCCTCCAGCGCCGCCGGGGCGACGTTCTTGCCGCCGGCGGTCACGATGATCTCCTTCTTGCGTCCGGTGATCGTCAGGTAGCCGTCGTCGTCGAGCTGGCCCAGGTCGCCGGTGCGGAACCAGCCGTCGGCGGTGATCGCCTCGGCGGTCGCCGCCTCGTTGCGCCAGTAGCCCTGGAAGACGAGCTCGCCCGCGATCAGGATCTCGCCGTCGTCGCTCGATCCGGACGGTGACGCCGGGCAGCGGGCGGCCGACGGTGCCGATCCGGGTGCCGCTGGGCAGGTTCGCGGCGGCGGCGGGCGAGGTCTCGGTCAGCCCGTAGCCCTCGCAGACGGTGACGCCCGACGCCCCGGAAGAAGTGGCCGAGCCGGGCGCCGAGCGGCGCGCCGCCGGAGATGGCGTCGCGGCACCGGCCGCCCAGCGCCGCGCGCAGCTTGCGGTAGACCAGCCGGTCGAAGAGGCCGTGGCTGGGCGCGCAGCGCCAGGCCCGGGCCCGTCGCGGGGTGTCCAGCGCCTCGCTGTAGGCGATGGCGACCTGCTCGGCCCGGTCGAAGATCGCGCCCCGCCGTCGGCGTCGGCCTGCTGCCGGGCGCCGTTGTAGACCTTCTCGAAGACCCGGGGCACGGAGAGCACGAAGGTGGGCTGGAACGCCTGCAGCTCGGCGACCAGGTTCTTGGTGTCGGCGCAGTGCGCCATGGTGGCCCGCGCCTGCACGCACGCCGATCTGGATGAGCCGGGCGAAGGCGTGCGCCAGCGGCAGGAACAGCAGGGTGGACGCGCCGGGCGCGAACAGGTTCGGCAGCACCGGCGCCGCGTTGGCGATGTCGGGGTAGATGTTGCGGTGGGTGAGCACGCAACCCTTCGGCCGGCCGGTGGTGCCGCTGGTGTAGATGATCGTGGCCAGGTCGTCGGCCACGGCCGCGCGAGCGGCGGCGCTGCGACCTCGGCAGCGTCGACCGGTTCGCCGGCGCAGACCAGTTCGGTCAGCGCGGGCCGACCCTCGGCCAGCTCGATCTGCCAGACGTGGTGCAGCTCGGGCAGGCCGGTCGCGGAACGCCGGCGACCAGGGCGGCGTGCGCCGGCGGTCTCCACCACGACGGCGACCGCGCCGGAGTCGGCGAGGATCCAGGCGGATCTGCTCGGCGCTGGAGGTCTCGTAGATCGGCACGGTGACCGCGCCGGCGGCCCAGATCGCGTAGTCGAGCAGGGTCCACTCGTAGCGGGTGCGGCTCATGAGCCCGACCCGGTCGCCGGCGTCGATGCCGGCGGCGATCAGCCCGCGGGCGACGGCGCGCACCTCGTCGCGGAACTGCCGGCAGGTCACCTCGGCCCAACCGCCGCTCGGCGTCGCGCCGGGCGAACTGGACGGTGTGCGGGGCGACTCGGCGTTGTCCCAGACCGGATCGGTCAGGTTGGCCGTGTCGCTGACGGTGACGATCGGCGGAACGGAGAACTCGCGCACCTGCCACTCCGTACCGCCTGACCGGCCGAGACCGCCGACGTGGGTCTGTCGAAACCTATCCTGGGTGGGCGGGCGTGATGGGCCGGACGGAGTCCCCCATGGCGGACCTCCATCCAGTCGATCATCGTCGGCGCCTCACCGGAACGGGTGAGCGACGGTCATCTGCGATTTCGCCGCGTACCCGGAGTGGGCCGACGCGCCGCCAGAGGCGGAGGTACTCGAGGAGTACGAGGACGGCTACGCCAGCCAGGTCCGGTTCACCATCGACGCCGGGGTGATGGCCGACGAGTACGTGCTCGCCTACGAGTACGCCGAGGACCTATCGCGCATCGAGTGGCACCTGGTGGCGCCCTCGAAGATGCAGAAGGCGCAGCGCGGTTCGTACGACCTGGTCGACAACCGGACGGCACCGCACGGTGACGTACACCCTCGAGGTGGAACTCGCCGTCGGCATGCTCGGGATGTTCCGGCGCAAGGCCGAGAAAATGATCATGGACAGGCGTTGAAGCAGCTCAAGCGCCGGGTAGAAGAAGCGTGCGGTCGCGGGAAACCGGTGGAGTAGAGGAGCCAGGTGGGCGGCCGATCCGTGGCCCGGGAAGAGGCGGAGCGGCTCGCCATGCTCGCGGCGGCCGATGCCGCCGCGGTCGTCGATGGCCGCGCGGGGCCTGGGTGTCTCGGTCACCGGCCGTCCGACGTTTCGGCCACGGGCTGCCACCGGACGAATGCTGTGTATGTCCGGTCTGCCGGGTCATCGCGGCCATGCGCGAGCCCAGTCCTGAATTCGTCGGAACGGCTGGCCAGCGGCGCCGGTGACCTGGCCGCGGCCGTGACCAGCCTGTTGCGCGCGTTCAGCGCCCGTCCCGGTGGCCCGCACGGCACCGAACCCGAGCCGGAGCCGGACGAGGGCGACGCGTTCTGGGCGGCGATGCGCCGGCAGGCACGCGGCCACGACGACCTGTGGGCCGCGGCCACAGCCGCCCAGACCACAGACGCTCGGCCACAGCCGCCCAGACCACAGCCCCGCCAGCGCCGGCGGTGAAGAAGGTGGCCAAGAAGGCGGTCAGAAGGCGGTCAAGAAGGCCACACCGGAAGGGCGGGAACAATGAGTCTGACGGTCGGTGTGGACATCGGCGGTACCAAGGTGCTCGGCGGCCTCGTCGACACGCGGAAAGGTCATCGTACAGGCCCGACGGGAGACCCCCGCGGACGAGGTCACCAAGACCCTCGACTTCATCATCGAGGTGGTCAGCGAGTTGGCCCGCGACCAGCCGGTGACGCCGTCGGCATCGGCGCGGCCGGCTGGATCGACGCCGGATCGCTCACCGTGCTGTTCGCGCCCAACCTGGCCTGGCGGGACGAGCCGCTGCGGGATACGTTGCAGCACCGGCTGCCGGTGCCGGTGATCGTGGAGAACGACGGAACGTGGCCGCCTGGGCCGAGTTCCGCTACGGCGCGGCCCGCGACGCGGACGAGTCGATGGTCATGGTGACCATCGGTACCGGCATCGGCGGCGGCATCGTGCTGGGCGGCAAGCTGGTACCGGCGCCAACGGCATGGCGGCCGAGCTGGGACACACCCGCAGCATGCCGGACGGGCGGCCAGTGCGGCTGCGGCCGGTGGGCTGCATGGAGCAGTACGCCAGCGGCAGCGCCTTGGTGCGCTGCGGCGCGGGACGGGCCCGGCAGGAGTCCGACCGGGCCGCCGCGCTGCTGGAACTGGCCGGCGGGGAGGCCGAGGCGATCACCGGCCAGATGGTCACCGCGGCGGCCAAGGGCGGCGATCCGGCGTCTGCGCCGAGGCGTTCGCCGCAGATCGGTCGATGGCTGGGCAGCGGCCTGGCCGACTCGCGCAGATCGTCGACCCGCAAGTGCTGGTCATCGGCGGCGGCGTGGTCGATGCCGGCGACCTGTTGCTCGGGCCGACCCGGCAGGCGTACCTGGCCGAACCGCCGGCCCGCGCGGAAGCCTGCCGATCGCGCCGAGGTCGTGCCGGCCGAGTTGGGCAACCGCCGCCGGCGTGGTCGGCGCGGCCGACCTGGCGCGGTACGCCGGACCTCTGAGACCGATGACGTCGGTCCGGCGTCGCTGCAGCTGATGACGTGAACGTCCTAGCGCGGCGACCGGTAGCGATGGCCGCGATGGTCCGCGGCTGGCGCCGGACGTGGTATCGTGCAGGGGGGCCGCGGCGGTTGCGGTGGCGGCCGATGTGCCGACCTGGCCGACCGGTTCGGTCTCGTCTGTGGCGGCCGGGGGCTGACCCGCGCTGGGCAGCCTGCTGCTGGTGCACCTGCGGGTCGACCTGCGCGACGTGCGCTACCTGCGGTTTCCGTTGATACCCGGAGAACTGGCCCGGGGTGGCCTGTCGCCCGCGCCGCGTTCGCCGGCCGGCCCGTGGTGCTGGCCAGCGCCCAACTCGCCGGCTCGCACCTGTCCACGCCCGCGAGCGGCCGGCGCAGGCGGCCGGGTTGCCGCCGTAGGTCTGGACGCGGGACGTTCCGGTGATCGCCGGCGGCCGACCTGGACGGGGCCGCGCCGGGAGGCCGGCGACCCTCGTCGAGGGTGACCGGGCCGCTGCCGGCGCCGCAGGGTCTCACCGGCGCGCCTACTTCCGGCGTCGACGCGGCACGCCGGTTCGCACGGCCGGGCCACTCTATCGTCGATTCGCGCATCAGATCGGTCGACTACGACGTGGTGGACACCCCGCCGACCCGCCGGGCCAGCGACCATCTGCCCGATCCTGGCCGACCTGCGGCTGCCCGCGCCGACTGCCGGCACCGGCCCGATGCGGTCTCCGCGTCGGGGCGGACATCGCTCGGATGCCGCGGAGGGGATTTCGCGGTCCGGCGCGGCACGCGTGCCGGCCGGTTGTTGAGGAGGAAGCCGCGGTGTCCAGCCTCGACGACCTCGGCCGGCCCGACCCGGAGGCGGCGAGCCGCCTGAGCGCGCCGGCAGCCCGGCCTCTGACCGGGCCGACACGCGTCTGCGTCATCGGCGCCGGGGCCAGCCGGCCTCACCGCCATCAAGAACCTGCGCGAGTACGGCTTCGGGGTGGACTGCTACGAGCGGGAGACCGGCGTCGGCGGAGCCTGGAACTGGCGGCACGACCGCAGCCCGGTGTACGCCAGCACGCACCTCATCTCGTCCAAGCCGTTCACCCAGTTCCCCGACTTCCCGATGCCGGACTCCTGGCCGGACTACCCGCACCACAGCCAGGTACTGGCGTACTTCGAGCGGTACGCCGACCACTTCGAGCTGCGCGAGCACGTCTGGTTCGGCACCGAGGTGATCCGGGTCGAGCCGGTCGAGGGGGACCGGTGGGACGTGACCACCCGCTGCACCGGCGGGTACGGTCCGGAGCGCACCTCCCGGTACGCCGCCGTGGTGGTGGCCAACGGGCACAACTGGTCGCCGAAGCTGCCCCGCGTACGAGGGGCTGGAGCAGTTCCGCGGCGAGGTCATGCACGCCTCGTCCTACAAGGACCCGGCCCAGCTGCGCGGCAAGCAGGTGCTGGTCGTCGGTGCCGGCAACACCGGCTGTGACATCGCGGTGGAGGCCGGCCCAGCAGGCGCGCGGTGCTGGCACTCCACCCGGCGCGGCTACTGGTACGCACCCAAGTACGTGTCGGGCCGCCCGGCGGACCAGGTCAACGACACGGTGCTCGGCGTTGCGGGTGCCGCTGCGGGTGCGGCAGTGGCTTTTCACTGGACGCTGCGCTGACGGTCGGCGACCTGACCCGGTTCGGGCTGCCGGCGCCGGACCACCGGGTGTACGAGACGCATCCGATCGCGAACAGCCAGTTCGTCTACTACGTCGGGCACGGTGCGATCACGCCGGTGCCGGACGTGGCCCGGTTCACCGCGGACAGCGTGGAGTTGACCGACGGCCGTCGGATCGAGCCGGACCTGGTCGATCCTGGCCACCGGATACCTGCCGCGGTTCGAGTTCCTCAGCGCCGGATCTGCTCAATGTGGACGCTGAGGGCCGGCCACAGTTGCACCTGCACACGTTCTCGCCGTCGCATCCGGCGCTGGCCGTGGCCGGCCTGTTGCAACCGGATTCCGGACTGTTCTCGCTGGTCGCACTGGCAGAGCGTGGCCATTGCCAGATTGCTGCGACTGCGGGAGGCCGCGCCGGAGCAGGCAGCCGCGTTCTGGCGCGCACGTCAGTCCGATGTGGGCAGTCGGTTCAACGGGGCCAAAGTGAAGCAGTCCACCCGGCACTGGTTCGAGGTCAGTCACGTGGATTACCTACGGGCGCTGGAGAAGACGTTGCGCGAGCTGGAGAACGTGTCATGACGACGGTGCGTCCGAAGATTCTCCGGTTCCGGGAGTGGTCCAAGCCGGTCGCTGCGGTGCAGCGCGAGGTGTTGACGTCACAACCGTTGTCCGAAGGTTCCGGCGAGAACGAAGGCAACCGGCCGCCGTTGTTGTTCGTCGCCGGGTACGGCCACGGCGCCTGGGTCTTCGCCGAACGGTGGCTGGAGCACGCCGCGGAGCGTGGCTTCCCGGCCTACGCGATGAGCCTGCGCGGGCAGGGCGAGAGCGGCGCCGCGCCGACGGACCACGTTGCGCGCGTACACCCATGACGTGGTGCAGGTGGCCGCCCGGCTACCGCGCCAGTGTGTCCTCATCGGACACGGGGTGGGTGGGTTGGCAGTGGCAGGCGCGCTGAGCCGCTATCCGGCCCGGGCCGGCGTGCTGGTCGCGCCGGTGTTGGGTGGCTGGGGCACGTTCGGCACGGCGCTGCGGAGCAACCCGGCCGGCACCCTGTCCGCGATTTTCGGCGGCCGGCTCAGCCTGCGCCGGGGACAACTGTTCGGCCGCGAACTGCCGGCGCCCCAGGCCCGCGAGTACGTCTCCCGGATGGGCGGCGTCGCGGCGCCGCGGGCCCAGTGGCAACTGCTGCGCCAGCGCACGCCGGAACCGGCGGTGGGTGACGCACGTGTGCTGGTGGTCGGTTCGCCCGATGACCAGGTGGTGCCGCGGCGGTCGCTGGAGGCGGGCGGCCCGCCGTTACGCCGGCGCGCCCCTGCTCTTTCCCGGCATGGGCCACGACATGATGCTCGAGCCGCGCTGGCAGGAACCGATCGACGCGATCCTGGACTGGCTGGACAAGCCCCGGTAGCGCTAGACCCTGGCCCCGTCGTCCGGGTCGACATCATTATCGTCGTCGTCACCCGGTCGCAGGCGCCACACCAGGGTGGCGAAGCCGCCGACAACGGCGGCGAACCCGACCAGCATGGCCACGCTCTCGCTGACCGGCGCGAGCGACGGCTTCAGGAAGATCAATAGGCCGAGAATGATGCCGGCGACGGCAAGCGCAGTGGGCGCGGACGGCCGGGGTACCGGCGGCGGGGTGGGCGGGTCGTACCCGTCCTCGTCGGGTTCCGGCAGGTCGGCGCCGAACGTGTCCAGGCCGTCCAGCAGCGATGATTCCTCGCGTGAGGTGGGCTGCTGCGCAACCACTGGTTCGACCGCCGGCCGCTCCTCGCGGGCGACCGGCCGCTCCTCGCGGGCCGACAGGGTCGAGGCACGGCCGCCCTCAGGGAGGTCCTCGAGGGCCGGCCAGGTCCGTCCCGGCGTCTCGGTATCGAAGCCGGCCACGATTTTCGCCCACTCCTCGTCGATGTTCGGCCGATCCGACCGCTCGGGGGGCTCCGGCAGGGTGTCCCCACTCGAGACCGGCACCGCCTCGCGGGCGGCCACCGAACCGTCCGGCTCCTCGGCGAGGCGGGCCAGGTAGTCCCGCGCGGTGGCCAGGTGCACGCGATCCACGTACAGCCGGTCGGTGGGCCGGCCGGGCAGGGTGCTCGACCGGGTGACCGGGTGCAGATCTGTGGTCGGTCGCAGATAGGCCGCGATGCCGTCCAGGGCCAGCACATCCAGCAGGTGTTCACCCACCCGTGGATCAACGTCACCCGCGGCGGCGTACTCAGCCGCAACCAGGCCGTTGTCCCGCCGACCGTGCCGGGCGTCACCCGCGCTCAACCTCGGCCACCCCTCCCGTCGAAGCCGACGCCATCACACTGATGTGTTGCATCGTGACAGCCGCAACGGTACCCGGCTAGAGCACGCTGTGAGCACCTCGGCGCCGATGATGCGACCAGCGGCGAGGTCAATGCGCGCCGGTCGCCAACTGTTGCCCACGAAAAGGGGGGTGACGTTTACCACACGCAGACGTCGGTGCCGGAACTGTCCCCATTGAGCAGTTCGATGAGTACCACCCGTCCACCGACGAAAAGGTACTCGGATATCGCGGCACCTCGGCCGAGCCGCTCGTTGAGAACCTGGTTCTCCACGTCGGTGTAGTCGGTAGCCTGGAACATCCATACCCGGGTGCGTCCGGCCAGCTGCGTCGCCACGCTCGAGCCGGTGCAACCACCCGCCTCGGCCGGCAGGATGATGCCGTCGGCCGGCGGCCCGTAATAGGACTGCGCATTCGACGACTCCCGGGTGACAAAAAAGGCGTCGCCGGGCAGCTTGTGGTCCTGGATGTAGCGCAGCGCGCCGCGGTAGTCGGCCAGATTTCCGCCGCCGCCGATCTTGTAGGCGGTCTGCGGGTGGCGTAACCCGTCGAGGCCATTGCCCAGTTGGGGCGCCAGGAGCACGGCGATGGCGGCGAGCCCCAATGCGCATCGGGCCCAGCCGAGAACCGACCTCGCGGGCAGTGGCGACGAGGCGGCGAATCCGGTCAGAATCAGGATGGCGGGCACCGCGTAGAGAGCGAGTCGGTCGATGAGCGGATAGGCGGAGACCGCACCCGCGGCGAGGCCGATCGCGATCGGAAGGATCGGCATGACCACGCTGAGGCCGCCGGCGCGTCGCCAGCACAACACCGCGCCAACCAGCAACGTCAGCAGGAACAACGTCGGTGACCACATGTCCCACGGATTCGCGGACAGCTCCATGACCTTGTCGGTGAGCCACGTCCAGGTCGCGGGCAGGTCGGTCAGCGGACGGGCCGGGTAGACACCCCGGTTGTGCCAGTACTCACGCAGCGCCACATCAGCCCGGGTGGCGCGCAGAAGCAGGACTCCCATACCCAACGCCACGACCAACCAGACCGGACTGGCTGTCATGAACCGGCCGACGGTGCGCCACCGTTGCGACCAGGTCTGCGTGCGGTCGGCCAGTGCCCGCAGCACCAGCAAGCCACCCAGCGCCCCGGACACCGGGATCGCCAGCGTGCTCATCATGACCGCGGCCGTGGCCACCACCCAGAAGACGATGCCGGCCCGCCGGGTCAGGCGCTCGCGGGTCAGCAACATGGCCAGGCCGACAACCAGAGTCACCCAGAATGCCTCACTGCTGTACTGCTTGACCTGGTTGGAGAAGCCGATGAGCTCCGGGGCGAACGCGACCAATGCGACCGCCGCCCAGGCCGCGGGCCGGGACATCAGGCGCCAGCCGAAGTAGGCGACCAGAGGTGTCAACGCCAGGCCGAACAGCAGGGGGACCAGCCGCAGCGCCTGTTCCCCGCCGCCGAAGACGAGCAGCACGATGCGTTGCAGCCACAACCAGCCGACCGGTGCCGACTGCGAGTAGTCCAGTGGGAGCAGCATCAGCTTGAAGTTGCGGGCCTGGATGTTGTGCGCGATGAACAGTTCGTCGCCCCACATGCCTCGTCCGAACAGCCACTGGCGCACCCGGAGAACCGCCGCGAGGCCGATCAGCACCCCGGCGACCGACCAGTAGAGCCGGCGGCCGGTCGGGCCTGGCACGGTCGGCCCGGAGGGCGTGGGTTGGTTGGTTGATGAGGTGGACACGGCGGCATCAGCGTCGAGCACGCCGCATCCTAGCGCGGGATCGAATCATTGCCGCAAGGGCCGGTGTTTCGTAGGCTCGCCTCCTGGCAAGCTTCATGGCTTCAGACCTTGGAGGCCTTCGTACGCCCGGACGGATGTCGGGCAGGCGGTGAGGGTGCGGGTGCTGTACTGGCTGTTGAAGTACGTCCTGCTCGGTCCGTTGCTCAAGTTGATCTTCCGGCCGCACGTCGAGGGCCTGCATCACGTGCCCCGCTCGGGCGCGGCGATCATCGCCGGTAACCACCTTTCCTTCTCTGACTCGATCTTCCTGCCGCTGGTCGTCTCCCGCCGCGTGACATTCGTGGCCAAAGCTGAATACTTCACTGGTACGGGCGTGAAGGGCTACCTGACCAGGATGTTCTTCGTCGGTACCGGCACCATTGCGGTGGACCGCACCGGGGGTCATGCGGCGCGGGCCGCCATTGACACCGGCTTGCGGGTGTTGGCATCGGGCCAGCTGTTCGGCATCTACCCCGAGGGAACGCGGTCACCCGACGGTCGCCTGCACCGGGGCAAGACCGGCGTCGCCCGTCTGGCCCTGGAAAGCGGCGCTCCGGTGATCCCGGTGGCCATGCTCAACGCGGACGAGATCCAGCCCATCGGCAAGCTCATTCCCGTGGTGAAGCGCGTCCGGATCCGGTTCGGCCCGCCGCTTCGTTTCGGCCGGTACGCGGATCGGGCCGGTGACCGGTTCGTGGAGCGCGCGGTCACCGACGAGATCATGTACGAGCTGATGGTGCTGTCCGGTCGTGAATATGTAGATATTTACGCCCAAAAAGTCAAGGCTGACGCCGCTAGAGGGTAGCCAGGCTCGGGCTTGCCAGAATCTGGTTGCGGCCGGCGAAGTCGGTGAGTTCAGCCTGCGCGGCGGCGATGCGAGGTGCTGGGATGCGCACTCCGATGGCCCGGCGGTCAGCGCCGGACAGGGCGCTGACCGCGCCGGCGAGGGCGAGGTAGCGGTCAGTGGCACTGCCGGCGGCGGCGTAGCGTTCGGCCGCGTCGAGGTGGGCCAGCGCGGCGGTGCCATGGTCTCCCCGGGCCGCGGCCAGGGTGCCGTTGAGCGATGACAACGCAGCCCGCGACCAGGCGGTCTGATGCGGTGCCTCGGCCAGCGCCTCACCGAGTGCGTCGGCCACGTCCTCACCGAGCCTCACCGCGGCGTGGGCGGCCGCGGCGACCCATTCGCCGCTCGCGATGGTGCGCATACGCCGCCAGCCTTCGCCCAGCTCGCGCAGCATCATGGTCGCCTCGGCCGGGTGGCCGAGCACGGCGTTACCGAGCGCGCCGTGCGCCAGCGCGGTCCATCGCAGCCGCCAGAAGCCGCTGGAGCGGGCGGTGTTCATCGCTTCGGCGATGTCCTCGCCCGCGCCGTCGGCGTCACCGCGCAGCGCCCGCATCCATCCGCGTACGCCGCGGATCTGCAGGTTCCATTCCGCGGTGGGAGTGTCCAGGAACCCTTCGGCCAGGGCGAGGAACTCGTCCCAGTCGCCGGCCAGCAGCGCCCGCATCGGGTCACCCACGGCACCGGTCACGGGAGCCCCGGCCTCCCGCAGCAGCGCCTCGGCCTGCGCCTGGTCGCCTTCCTCGCGCAGCGCCTGGGCCACATCGTGGGCGGCCCGGCGCAGGCTGGGCAGCTGGTGCGTGCGGCAGAACGCGAGCGCGTCCTGCAGTTCGACCAGTCCGTCCGGCTCGCCGGCCTGGTAGCGGGTCATGCCGAGGGTGATCAGCGCGTTGGCCCGCAGCTCCACCAGGCCCAGCCGTTCGGCGATCTCGACTGCGATGTGGGTGGCACCCACGGCCGGCGCGTGCTCGTAGTTCAGCATGTGTAGGCGGCCCAGTTCGGCGTACGCATGCGCCTTTTCCGGTGTGTCCGGCCAGTCGTCGAACAGTTCGACCGCCCGGTCCAGGCTGCGCAACGCCTCCGCCCGGTCGGCCCGTTGCCAGGCGATCTGGCCGAGCAGGGTCCACGCCCGGGCGGCGCCGCCGTGGTCGCGGACGCGGTAGAGCAGGGTGGCCAGTTCCGCCAGCCGGTGCGGCCCCGCTGCGGTGAGGAAGGCGGGCGCGTCCTGGTGCAGGGCCAGTTCGATGCTGAGCAGCTCCACGCCGAGCCGGTCGCGGTCGCCGTTGACGTCGGTGTGGCCCGACACCACCAGCTGGTCGGCCAGGGCCACCAGGGTGGCCGCGGCGTCGAACGCGTTGAGCATGGCGGCCCGCCGGGCCGCGTGCAGCAGCGACGCGAGCGCCGGTGCCGCGTACGGGCTGCCGTCCAGGCCGAGCGACAAAGCGGTCTGGTAGGCGGTGAACCGGTGATGCGCCACCACCTCGGCCAACTCGGTGCCGCGTCCGTCGACCCGTGCGTCCAGCCAGTCCGCGGTACGGGTGTGCCGGGCGATCCGTTCGGCCAGCGGCAGCCGTTCGTAACAGACATCGCAGACCAGCACGTGCCGGAACCGGTACTCCGGTTCGTCGGCCATGGTCGAGTCAGGCTGCTCCCGCACCAGATCACGCTGAGCCAGCGTGCGCAGGGCCCGCTCCACCGCCTCAGCACTGGTGCGCAACGAGGCCGCGACGGCGCCTGGCCAGAACCGGCCCCCGACCACGGCCGCGGCCTGGAGCACCGCGCGTTCTTCCGGGTCGAGCAGGTCGATGCGGTTGGCGATGACCGCGTGCACACCTTCCGGCATGGGTAGTTCCCCACTGGGTTCCATCACCCACAGGTGCTCCGCCTGGCGCAGGGTGCCGCGTTCGACCAGCATCCGGCCGTACTCGTGCGCGTAGAGCGGCATGCCGTCGGCCAGCTCGACGAGGGGGCGCAGCAGTTCCGGTGGGAACGCGGCCTGGCTGAACATCTTGGCGTACAGGGTGGCGATGGAGTCATCCCGCAGCGGGGTCAACGAGATGGACAGCATGCCGGGCACGGCGCCGGCCCAGGTGGGTTCCCGGTCCACCAGTTCGGGGCGGGCGGTGCACACGACCAGCAGCGGAACGTCGCGTACGGTGGCCGCGATCAGTTCGATGAAGCGGATCATGCGGTCGTCGGCCCAGTGCAGGTCCTCGAAGACCAGGACGGTGGGGCCCTGGCGGCCCAGCGCCAGCAGGAACCGCCGCCACGCCGATTCGGCGTCCTCAGTGGACAGTGGCGAGCCGGCGACGCCGAACAGCGGCCGCAGGGCGTCGGACAGTCGGGCCCACTCGCTGTCCGGGACCAGGTCGCGCAGCGCCGCGTCGAGGCGGTCGCGGGCGGCTTCCGGAGTGTCGGTGGCCAGCACGCCGGCCTGGGCCTTGACGATATCGGCCAGCGCGGCGTAGGCGACGTTCTCTCCGAACGGCGGGCAACGGCCGCTGCGCCACGACACCTGGACGTCGACCAGATGGCGGGCATGCTGGTAGAGCTCGCGGACCAGGCGGCTCTTACCGATACCGGCCCGGCCGAGCACGGTGACCAGCCGCGGTGTGCGTTCCCGGATGACGTGGTGCAGCGCGCTGGTGAGCAGGCCCAACTCGTGTTCCCGGCCGACCATGGGAATGGCGTCGGAGTGCTCGTCGGCCTGCTGCGCCACCGCGGCGACGGCAAGCCACACCTCGGTCGGGGTGGACCGCCCGCGAAGCGTCATCGCGGACTGGGCGGCGTAGCGGATCTCGGTCCGGGTGGCCAGGTGGGTCGGGCCGCAGACAAGTACGCCGCCCGCCGGTGCCTCGGACTGCAGCCGGGCCGCGGTGTTGACCACGTCTCCGGCGAGGATGGCCTGGCCGCCGTCGTGCGCGGCGGCCACGTCGACGAGTGCCTCCCCGGTGGCGATGCCGACCCGGAAGGTCCAGCCCGCCTCGTCCGCCGAACGGGTCAACGCACGCTGCAGGTCCAGTCCGGCCCGTACGCAGCGCACCGCGTCGGTCTCGGTGGCCACCGGGGCGCCGAACAGCACCATCACCGCGTCACCGATGTATTTCTCCACCACTCCGCCGTACTGGCGCACGATGCGGCGCACGGTGGCGAAGAAGTCGCTCTGGTGGGCCCGGACCGTCTCCGGGTCGGTCTGCTCGGCGAACGGGGTGGACCCGATCACGTCGATGAACAGCACGCTGACCCGCCGGCGTTCCTCCCGGGCCTGGGCCAGCCGCCGGTCCGGTTCGGGTCGCAGGGCCTGGCCACATTGTGTGCAGAATGTGACATCGCCGGCGTGCGAGTGGCCGCACCGGGTGCAGACCAGGTTGAGTGCGGTGCCGCACCGGCCGCAGAACCTGTCTTCCGGGCCTGCGGCACGGCCACACATAGGACAAACCGGAGTGGCGATCGGGGATCCTCCGAGGTGCGCGCCGAACTGCGTAGTTCGTATCGTCGCACGCCGTCGCCACCTGGCCGGCTGACCTTACTTTTCGGTCATACCGGCGCGGCGGCGCAGCGAGGGCAGGTCGGTGACCACGATCCGGCGCCCCTCGGTGCGCAACCAGCCGCGGTTGGCGAACGAACCGATCGCCTGGTTCACGCTCTGCCGGGAACCGCCGGCCATTTCGGCCAGTTGGCTCTGGTTGAGCTCGATGGTGACCATGGGTGCGTTGGAGTCGCCGGCCAGCCGTACCAGTGTCTTGGCCACCCGGCCCGGCAGGTCCAGGAAGACGTGGTCGGCGTTCTGTTCGGTGAGCCGGCGGATCAGGCTGCCGAGTGACCGCATGACCGCGTCGAGCAGGCGCGGGCTGGCGTGGACGAGTTCGATGAAAGCGCCGCGGGACAGCGCCAGTGCGGTGCAGTCCTCGATCGCCTCGGCCGACAGGGACCGGGCAGAACCGTCCAGCAGGGACACTTCGCCGAGCACGTCCGGCGGGCGCAGCACGGACAGCACCGCGCGTTCACCGGTAGGCGCGGTGCGAAAGACCGCGACCGCGCCACGACGGAGGATGATCAGAGACTCGCCCGGATCGCCCTCGACAAACAGCAGTTGGCCCTTGCGGTACGTTCGGGGGACAGCCGCCGCCATGACCCGTTGCCGGGCCTCTGGCTCGAGCCCGGCGAACATATCCACGCCCGCGAGCGCGTCGCCGGTGTCCGTGACGCGAACATCCACGTTCTGTCCCTCCCGCCCTGATCATCGGGGTTGTCTACCGTGTCTCCACCACCCAGTGGTGACGGCGTAAAGCTATTACGCATGTGCAAGCAACGACAGCAGACGACACGCGAACTCCGACCACCGTCGCCGAGTCGTGACCGCTTGACTGTCCTAGTTAGACCTTTTTGGGAGGACTTGATAGCGTTCGTTGATCATTGGTGCGAACGGAGGTGGCTCAGCACCAGCGGATCCACGCGCCCGGACACCATCCGCTCCTCCAGGTTTTCGATGCCCGCCCAGCTCGCCAGCGCGTCGTCCAGGCCAACGCCGTCCGGACCGCCGTGGTGGCCCAGCGCGGCCAGTCGTCCGCGTACCTCGTCGGCCAGCTCGCCGGTCAGCTCCAGCAGGTCGGCCGGGTCGGCCCGGTCGAAATACAGCGCGTGCAGGTCCAGCAACCGGGCCAGCTCGAGTACCGGATCCGGGTGGTCATCCACCCGCAGGTCCACCGTCACGTCGTTGGTGCCGCCGTAACCCGTGCCCTTCTCCACCACCAGCAGGGCCGCGCTCTGCCGCCCGCGCCGGTCGCCGCCAGCCTCGTCGCCGGCTCGCAACGCGAGCCACAGCCGCCGGGCCAGCTTCGGATCGCCAGCCGATTCCAGAAAGGCCCGGCGCATCTCCTCGACCACCTCGGGCCCGGTCAGGATGTTGCCCTGGATGGCGAAGCCGTCACCGGCCAGGCCGCCGGCCCAGCCGTGGCAGTCCGCGCCGGTGTAGGTGGCGCCGTCGCCGGTCGGCCCGACCACGCCGAGTTGGCGGGTCTGCCGGCCCGGGTCCGCGGCGGTCAGGCCAGCCACCACCCCGGCCGCGTCCACGCCCGTGCTGAGCAGGGCCAGGCCCTGCGGGCGGTACGCCAGGTTCGCGTAGGACTGCGTCGCGAGCGCGCCGACCTCGGCCTGTGCCGCCGCAACGGCGTTGCCGACCGAGAGGAACTTGCTGGCCACAGCGACACCATGGGCTCGCCCGTCGGCGGACCGAGCGACGATCGAGAAGGTCATGAGGCAGGTTAGCCGGATTGTCCGGGCCGGCGCGCGGGCACCTCCCGGTCGGACGTCCGGGTGAGGGGGCCGGCGCGGTGACGACGGTGTGCCGGCGGTGGGTCATGATGGACCCACGATGGCCTACCGATATTTCTACGACACCGAGTTCATCGAGGACGGTCGCATCATCGACCTCGTCTCGATCGGCGTGGTCGACGAACACGGGCGCGAGTACTACGCCATCTCGACCGAGTTCGACGACCGGCCCGCGTTGCCGTGGGTACGTCGCAACGTGCTCGACCGGCTGCCGTCGCCGGGCCACCCGGCCTGGCGCTCCCGGGAGCGCATCCGCGATGAGCTGCACCAGTTCCTGGTCGAGCCGTTGCGCGAACAACCCGGTCAGGAAATCGAGCTGTGGGCCTGGTACGCCGCCTACGACCACGTGTCGCTGGCCCAACTGTGGGGCCGGATGCCGGCGTTGCCTCGGGAGATCCCCCGGTTCACCAAGGATCTGCGGCAGCTGTGGGACGACCAGGGCCGCCCGCCGCTGCCGGAGGCGGCGGAGCGCCGCCACGACGCGTTGGTCGACGCACGCCACAATCTGGCCCGATGGCGGGCGATGAGCCGCGCCCCGGCGTGATCGCCCAGCGGGCCACGGACCAGGGCAAAAAGCGGGTCTTCGACATATTCGTACGGCCGCATCAATGCGACGTTCCGGCGGTCGTCACCTCCTGTTCGTCGCCCAGGGCGAGATTGGCGCTGACAACCCGCCCCTGGGAATTGGAGCAAGCGGTATGGGCCACGGCCATTCGCACCATGATCACTCGCACCCTCACCCGCACGACCACGAGCACTCGGTCGGCGACGCCCCGGCGATGGACATGTCCATCCCGGACTCGGAGCTCTCCCCGACGGACCTGACCCGGCGTGGCTTCCTGCGCAGTGCAGGCGTGCTCGGCGCCGCCGCCACCGTTGCCTCGATCGGCACCGCCGGTGTGCTCGGCGCCGCGCCGTCGTTCGCACACGGCAACGACGACCGTCACCATGACGACCGGCGAGGCTTGAAGTGGCTCGCCGGCGACCACCACATCCACACCCAGCACAGCGAAGACGCCATGTACCGGGTGATCGACCAGGCCCGCCACGCCAACGCGTACGGCCTGGACTGGATCGTCATCACCGACCACGGCAGCGTCGCCCACGCCAAGATCGGTGTGGAGCACGTCAACCCGGATATCGTGGCCGCCCGCGCCGCGATCAAGGACACCCTGATCTTCCAGGGGCTGGAGTGGAACATTCCGGCCGCGGAGCACGGCACCGTGTTCGTCGTGCCCGGCAAGAACGAAGTCGCCGTACTGAAGGAGTTCGAAAACAGCTTCGACGGTGTCGTCACGGGCACCACGGGTCCCACCGCGGCGAATGAGGCCCTCGCCATCACCGGCCTCGGCTGGCTGGCCAACGCGGTGAAGAAGCGCCGCGTCGACGACGCCGCGTTCTTCGCCAACCACCCGGCACGTAAGGGCATCGACTCGCCGCACGAGATCCGGGCCTGGCGTGACGCCGCCCCCACCATTGCGCTCGGCTTCGAGGGCGCGCCTGGCCACCAGGCCGCCGGCTTCGCCAAGCCCAACGGCCCCGGCTCCGGCCGTGGCTACTACGACGGCAGCCCGGGCGCGGCCTCGTTCCCGGCCTACCCGCTGGAGAGCTACCGCACCTGGGGTGGCTTCGACTGGATGACCGCCACCGTCGGTGGCCTCTGGGACAGCATGCTGGCCGAGGGCAAGCCGTGGTGGATCACCGCCAACTCGGACGCGCACACCATCTTCGCGGACACCGCGACCCGTGGCCCGGGTAGCGACTTCGCCACCAACGGGTACTACAACGACCCGGTGTACGGCCAGCCGGCGGCGTTGACGCAGGGTGACTTCTGGCCCGGCTACTACAGCAAGACCCACGTGGGTGCCAAGTCGTTCTCGTACCAGGCGGTCATGGACGGCCTGCGCGCCGGCCGGGTCTGGGTCAGCCACGGCGGCCTGATCACGGCGATCGACGTGACGGTCAAGGCCCGCGGCGAGTCGGTCACCCTCGGTGGCGTGCTCACCCCGCGTCGGGGCTCGACGGTCGACCTGGAGATCGTCATCGACCTGGCCAACACCCCCAACTGGGCGCAGTTCGTGCCCAAGCTGGCCCGGGTGGACGTCATCGCCGGCGAGGTGACCGGCCCGGTCTCCGACAAGGATGTCTTCACCACGCCGAAGACCAAGGTGGTGAAGTCCTTCGAGGTCAACAAGTCCGCTGGCCAGGTGACCCTGAAGTTCAGCTTCGGTGCCGCCGACACCCCCTACTACCTGCGCCTACGGGGCACCGACGGCAACCGCGTCGCGGTCGGCCTGGGCGGCGCCTCGGTGGACCCGGCCGGTCCGGCCATGGACGTGGTCGGCGACGCCGACCCGTGGAAGGACCTCTGGTTCTACACCAACCCGATCTGGGTGCTGCCGTCGCGATGAGCATTCCGTTCATCGGCCTCGATCTCGGGCACGTCGACACTGCCGAAGCCGAGCACTGGCTGGCCGACCACGCCGCCGTGCTCGGCGTCCCCGGGGTCGTGGTGTGTACCCACCTGGTACATGGCGAACGTCCCCGGGTGGCGATGTCGGTCGCCGGTGTCGAGGCGGGACTGCTGGGCGCCGGTGAACCGATGGGTGCGGTGGCCTCGGCCGTCGTGGCCGACCACCAGGCCCGCCGGTCGGGGCGCGCGGTGATCTACCCGGGCGTCGAAGCGATGGTGGGCACGGTGTCGGTCGGTGACGTGCTGACCCGCACCCCCATCGAGAGGGTCACGGTGCTCGGCGGCCCGCCGCCCGGCGTCGACAAGCTCATCGACACCCGTGACTTCGTTCGTCCGCAGTTCAAGGGCGGCCTGCTCACGCTGATCACGTCGCCGGCCCCGGCGGGTCGGCTCGCCCCGTTCGAACACCCCAACCCCAAGCCCTGTTGTGGGGTCAAGCACTGAGGTTCGACGTCGACGAGGGGTCCAGCCACGCTGGGCCCCTCCGCGGTCTTGGGCCATCCTCGCCTACTGGCGAACCTTGTTCGGCCGGGCGGGCCGATGTGGCGAAAGTTACCCGCGTCGACGGGGCCGGGAGGAACACTGGAAGCGCTGGCCACGACGGGGCGGCGAGGCGGTTACCACGCCAACGGCAGGACCCACTACAGTCGCGTTGCGGCCCGCCCCGGGCTGGCAATGATGCCTTGGTCGACTCGACTCAGTGCTTCGGGGCTCTCGTTGGGGCTATGTCTCGTGACCTGAACACCTGGAGGACGGGAAGTTATGCGTATCGGTGTGCTGACCGGCGGCGGGGACTGCCCCGGTCTCAACGCGGTCATCCGGGCCGTGGTCCGCAAGGGCGTCGCCGCCTACGGCCACGAGTTCGTGGGCTTCCGGGACGGCTGGAAGGGCCCCCTGGAGGGCCTGACCATGGCCGCTGGGATCGAGGAGGTCCGCGGCATCCTGCCCCGCGGCGGCACCATCCTGGGCTCGTCGCGCACCAACCCGTTCAAGATCGAGGACGGGGTGGAGCGGATCAAGGAGAACCTCGCCGCACAGGGCGTGGACGCCCTCGATCGCCATCGGCGGCGAGGACACCCTCGGCGTGGCCACCAAGCTCCACGAGCTGGGCGTGCAACGTGGTCGGCGTGCCGAAGACCATCGACAACGACCTGGGCGCCACCGACTTCACGTTCGGCTTCGACACCGCGGTCAACATCGCGATGGAGGCGATCGACCGGCTGCACACCACCGCCGAGACCCACCACCGCACCCTGGTGGTCGAGGTGATGGGCCGGCACGCCGGCTGGATCGCCCTGCACGCCGGCCTGGCCGGCGGCGCCAACGTGATCCTGCTGCCGGAGCGGCAGTTCGACGTCGAGCAGGTCGCCGGCTACGTCGAGAAGCGCTTCCAGCACCAGTACGCCCCGATCGTCGTGGTCGCCGAGGGCGCCCAGCCGCTCGAGGGCCAGATGGTGCTGCACAACCAGGAGCTCGACTCGTTCGGCCACGTCCGCCTGGGTGGCATCGGCCAGTGGCTCGCCGAGCAGCTGGAGGCCAAGACCGGCAAGGAGGCCCGCACCGTGGTGCTCGGCCACATCCAGCGCGGTGGCACGCCGACCGCCTTCGACCGGGTGCTCGCCACCCGGCTCGGCCTGCAGGCGATCGACGCCGTGCACGAGGGCGACTGGGGCAAGATGGTCGCGATGCGGGGCACGGACATCGTCCGGGTTCCGCTCGCCGAGGCCACCCGGAGCTGAAGACCGTGCCGCTGGAGCGTTACACCGAGGCCGAGGTCTTCTTCGGCAGCTGATCTGTCCGGACCGGGGCACCGCTGGCGTGGCCCACAGGGTACGCCGCCCGCCGTCGACCGCTGTAGAGGGGAGGCCAGGACGGTGCACACGGTCGCGGTGATCGGCGCGGGCAAGATCGGCGAGCTGATGCTCTCCGGGCTGCTGCGCTCCGGCTGGCCGGCGGACCGGCTGCTCGCCACCGCGCGACGGCCGGCCCGCGCCGAGGAACTGTCCGACCGCTACGGCGTACGGGTGGTCGACAACCTCAACGCGGTCGACCGAGGCCGACGTGCTGGCCGTCGTCGGTGAAGCCGCAGGACGCGGCGAGCGCTGCTGGAGGAGATCGGGCCGAAGGTGCCCGCCGGACAAGCTGGTCATCTCGCTCTGCGCCGGCCTGCCCACCACCTTCTTCAGCCGGCGGCTGCCCGAGGGCACCCCGGTGGTCCGGGTGATGACCAACACCCCGGCCCTGGTCGACCAGGCGATGACCGCCATCTCGCCGGGCGCGCACGCCACCGGCGCACACCTGGCCCTGGCCGAGGAGATGTTCCGCCCGCTCGGCTCGTACCGTCCGGGTGCCCGAGTCCCAGCAGGACGCGGTGACCGCGCTCTCCGGCTCCGGCCCGGCCTACTTCTTCCTCCTGGTCGAGGCCATGATCGACGCCGGCATCCTGCTCGGCCTGCCCGCGTCAGGTGGCGCACGAGCTGATCGTGCAGACCGCGATCGGCTCGGCGATCATGTTGCGCGACTCCGGCGAGCACCCGGTGAAGCTGCGCGAGGCGGTCACCTCGCCGGCCGGCACCACCATCTCCGCCATCCGCGAGCTGGAGAACCACGGCGTACGTGCGGCCATGCTGGCCGCGCTGGAGGCCGCCCGCGACCGCGCCCGCGAACTCGCCGCCCAGAACGCCTGATCCGGTTTCGCCGCCGCCCCCGCATCGACGTGATCGATGGGGGTAGTGGTCGTTGGCTGGCCTCTCCGCGCATGGATCACGGTCAAGGTGGTGACGGGCGACGACGCGGGGCGGGGCGGGTCGGGGGGAAATCTCGCCATTGTTGATGGTGAATGGGAAAGGCGACGACCAAACATGCGCGGCGCGCCGGGCGGTTCGATGCTTGTTCAGCAAGGGTACCGAGGATCAGACTGGCAATGTGGTAGATGCCAGCCCCACAGTCCGCCGTCGGCGGCTGGGTCTGATTCTGCGCAACATGCGGGAGAAGGCCGGACTCACAGGTGAAGATGTCGGCGCGAAGATCGAGCGCTCTGGATCGTGGGTGAGCCGGGTCGAGACCGGCCGGGTGGGCCTACGCGGACGTGATCTCAATGATCTTCTCCAGGTATATGGCAGCAAGGACCAGTCCGTTGCCGCCGAACTGCTGGCCCTGGCCCGCGAGGGGAAGCAGCGCGGTTGGTGGAGCAAATATGCGGACACTTTGTCCGGCCCCTACGCGACCTACATCGGTTTTGAATCAGAGGCGGCTGAGTTGCTGTCTTACGAAACGCTGGTCGTGCCTGGCCTGTTGCAGACCGAAGAGTATGCGAGAGCTGTCTTCGGTGCGGCGACCCGGCCAAACAATTCCGGCGATTCGGTCGAACGCAAGGTCGCGGTGCGCATGGCGAGGCAGGAGTTACTGACAGGGGCTAATCCACTCAAGGTCTGGGCGATTCTTGACGAGTCGGTGATACGGAGGCAAATTGGCGGTCCCGCGGTGTTGCGGGGACAGCTCAAGCGCCTTTGCGAGGTCGGTACATCGCCCCGGGTGACCATTCAGGTTGTTCCATTCGATGCCGGACCGATTCCCGGAATGATTGGATCCTTCAGCGTCGTTCGGTTCCCGTTGGCTGAGGATCCCGACATCGTCTATATCGAGGGCGCCACAGGCGACGTCTTCGCGGAGGCGGAGGACGCGGTGTGGTTCGACGAGGTATTCGACCACCTCCGTGCGGCCGCGCTGAGTCCCGTCGAGTCGCGAAACATGATCGAACGCATATCCAACGAGATTTGAACCTATTGAGGAGTTGTTAGTGTTTCTCGACGCCACGTGGCGCAAGAGTTCTCGTAGCGGCGCCGATGGGGCCTGCGTAGAGGTGCGCCGCACGTCCCGGGCCGTCCAGGTCCGTGACACCAAGGACCGCAGCGGGCCGGTGCTGAGCTTTCCGACCGAGGCGTGGCACGGCTTCATCGCCGGTGTCCACGATGGAGAGTTCGACCGTCGCTGAACAAGGCAGGCGTGTGGTGGGCCGGGTAGGGCGACCTCCCCGGCCCGCTACGCGTGCACCCTCACCGCGTAGACGACGATATTGTCGCGATAGGACAGTCGGGTGCGGTCGAACTCACCGCCGCAGGTGATCAGGCGCAGCTGCGCATCCGGTGTCGGCCGGTAGACGCGCCCGGTCGGGAACTCGTTCTTGGGGTACTGCTCGACATCGGTGACCGTGAAGACCACGGTCTGCCCGTCCCGGTCCACCTCGACCGTGTCGCCCGTGGCGAGCGTGTGCAGGTTGTAGAAGACGGCCGGGCCGGACCTGGCCGAGTCGACATGGCCGGCGATCACGGCGGCACCCACGTCGCCGGGTGTCACACCCTGGGTCCACCAACCGGCCCGGCTGTAGTCATGAGGCGGCTGGAGTTGCCGGGCGCCGTCGAGAACAAGTGCCTCGAGCGGGGTGGTGACGCCGAGACGGGGGATGCGCAGCACTGTCGGCGCTCCGCTGAACGTGGGCTGTGCGCATGCCACCAGGAAACAGTCCGGCGTGCCCACGGGCACGGAGGGACCGGGGATGGCGGATCCGGCCCCGATTGCGGCCCGGCCCGGTGCCGACAGTACCGCCGGTGGCCCGCCCGGGTCGCCGCTGAGGCCTGCCAACGGACCGGCCGCGAGCCCGGCCGCGAGCATGGCGGCAACGGACCACACGGTGATCTCCCACCGGCGCACCACGGCCCGACCGAGGCGGCGCCGGTGTTCGGCCAGCAGGGCATAACGCGGTGGCCGGGCCGGATCAACCGGCCTGGCCCTACCGACCACCCGCCCCGACTGTCCAGAGTGGTCAGTCCGGGCGGGCGATCGGCCTCGGCGCAGATCCAGCACCAGGCGCGGCGGGTCCGGGTCGACCCCCCGCGCCGGGCGAGCGACACCGATGTAACGCCGTTCGGGCGGGGTCACGAGCGGCGGCTGGCCAACCGACGCAGCCGCAGTCCGGTGACGAGCAACCCGGCCAGCAGGACCAGGCCGGCGCCGAGCATGATCAGTTGGGTGCTGGCCGCCTGGGTGACCGAGGCGATCGGGCCGTCGCCGGCTTCCACCCCACCGTCGGGGGCGGAGTCACCACCGCGCGCGTCAAGCCGCAGCTCCAACTTCAGCCCGGCGGGGGAGTCGAGCACGAGCAGTGAGTAGACGTTGCCTGAGGCCATCGTGCAACTGAGGTTGGTGACCGCGGAGGAACCGGTGCCCCGCAGGGCCAGAGTCCAGGTGCCCTGGGTCACCAGTTGGTAGGGGGTGGTGGACGCGAAGGCCACGGACTTGGCGATCGGCGTGCCACTGGCCAGCGAGACGTCCAGCACCGGCACCGCCACCGAAGCCTGGATGACGCGCACCTTGGCCTTGCCGCTGACCGGCCGGGCGAGGTCGTCGGTGAGCACGGTGAGGCCCAGCCCGGCGAACCTGCCCACCCCGGCCACGGTGTACGCCTCTCCCGGCTGGACGGTCACCTGCGTGGTGAGTACCGGTGCGTCTGTCTCCGGGGCGCCCTCGGTGCGCATCGCCACCGCGTAGGTGCCCACCGGAAGCGGCAGGTACTTCGACACCACGCCGTACCCGACGTGTTCGAATTTCTGTGGCTTGGTGGCGCTGTCGCCGACCCGGGAGAGATAGACGTCGACCTTCGGGGTGTCCGGCGACAGGTGGGCCAGCCTTACGTAACCCACGGCGGACTCCGCGCCGGCCGGTGTCGCTGTCACCAGGACCGGGACCGCCACGATCAGCGCCGCCGCGGCCAGTCCGGCCAGCCGGCGACCGCGTCGGGGATGTTGGGGTGATTGCTTCACGGTTGTCCTCCCAAGAACAGGGATGTCCCATGCCGGATGTCACCGTGCCTGTCCGCGGGGGAAAAATGCAAGATGCAATTAACGGTTGTGTCCGTTCGGACGGCTTCGGGGCGTCGGCCGGCCGATCCCGACGGGCGGTACCGGACTCACCGGCGAAGGTGCATCCATCGGGCGCACGTAGGCTGGTGGTATGCGTCAGGAGTGGCATCACATCCTGCGGTCCCACGAACAGGATCCGGGTATGCGTGAGCAGGGCTTCCAGATCGCCCGTCCGGTCGAGAACGACGCCGAGGACGTGGCCCTCGGCCTCGACCGCTGGCGGGAGCTGCCGCGTGCGCAGACCCCGCCCTGGGCCGATCCGGCGCAGGTGGCCGAGGTCTGCACGGTGCTGGACACGGTGCCTTCGGTGGTCGCGCCCTACGAGGTCGACCAGCTGCGGCGGCGGCTCGCCCTGGTCTGCGAGGGCAAGGCGTTCCTGCTCCAGGGCGGCGACTGCGCCGAGACGTTCGCCGACAACACCGAGAGCCACCTGCTGGCCAACGCCCGCACCCTGCTGCAGATGGCGTCGTGCTCACCTACGGCGCGTCGCTGCCGGTGGTCAAGGTGGCCCGGGTGGCCGGCCAGTACACCAAGCCCCGGTCGCTGCCCACCGACGCGCGCGGCCTGCTCGGCCTACCGCGGCGACATGATCAACTCGCTGGAGACCACGCCGAGGCGCGGGTCGCCGACCCGCAGCGCATGATCCGGGCGTACGCCAACTCGGCCGCCGCGATGAACATGCTGCGGGCCTACCTGGCCGGCGGGCTGGCCGACCTGCACGCGGTGCACGACTGGAACAAGGACTTCGTCCGGCGGTCCCCGGCCGGGGAGCGCTACGAGGCGATCGCCCGGGAGATCGACCGGGCCATCGCGCTTCATCCGGGCCTGCGGGATGACCGACGAGGAGGCCCTGCGTACGGTCACGCTCTACTGCTCGCACGAGGCACTGGCGCTGGAGTACGACCGGGCGCTCACCCGCATCTCCGACCGCCGGGCGTACGGGCTGTCCGGGCACTTCCTCTGGATCGGCGAGCGGACCCGGCAGCTCGACGGCGCGCACATCGACTTCATCTCCCGGGTCGCCAACCCGATCGGCGTCAAGCTCGGCCCCACCACCACGCCGGACGAGGCGATCGAGCTGTGCGAGAAGCTCAACCCGGACAACGTCCCCGGCCGGCTCACGTTGATCAGCCGGATGGGCAACGACCGGGTCCGGGACGCGCTGCCGCCCATCGTCGCCAAGGTCACCGCCGCCGGCGCCAAGGTGGTCTGGCAGTGCGACCCGATGCACGGCAACACCCACGAGTCCTCCAACGGCTACAAGACCCGGCACTTCGACCGGATCGTCGACGAGGTGCTCGGCTACTTCGAGGTGCACGTGGCCTGGGGACCCATCCGGGCGGCCTGCACGTCGAGCTGACCGGCGAGGACGTCACCGAGTGCCTCGGCGGCGCCCAGGGCGATCGAGGAGGCTCGACCTGCCCGACCGGTACGAGACCGCCTGCGACCCGCGGCTGAACACCCAGCAGTCGCTGGAGCTGGCCTTCCTGGTTGCGGAGATGCTCCGGGCGACGGAGGAGTGAGCTTGCGAGCCCGCATCGGCACCGAAGGAGACCCGTGGATAGTGTGATCGACCTTCGTACCGACACCGTGACCCGGCCGACGCCGGGGATGCGGGAGGCCATGGCCAGCGCCGAGGTGGGCGACGACGTCTACGGCGAGGACCCGACCGTCGACGCGCTCGAGGCCGAGGTGGCCGCGCGGTTCGGGCACGAGGCGGCCTGTTCGCCCCGAGCGGCTCGATGGCCAACCAGCTCGCCCTGCAACTGCTGGTCCCGCCCGGCGACGAAATGCTCTGCGACGCCGACGCGCACGTGGTCACCTACGAGGTCGGCGCCGCGGCCGCGTATGCCGGGATCTCGTCGCGGACCTGGCCGGCGGTGGGTGCGGAGCTCGACCCCGACGTGGTCGTCGGGATGATCCGGCCGGACGGCTACTTCGCGGTGCCCACCCGGGCGATCGCGGTGGAGCAGACCCACAACCGCGGCGGTGGCGGGGTGATCCCGCTGTCCACGCTGACGCCGGCTGCGTGCGGTCGCCGACGAGCACGGGCTCGCCCTGCACTGCGACGGCGCCCGGATCTGGCACGCGCACGTGGCCGACGGGGTGCCGTTGGCGCGAGTACGGCGCGCTGTTCGACACGGTCTCGGTCTGCCTCTCCAAGGGGCTCGGCGCGCCGGTCGGCTCGGCTGGTGGTGGGCAGCGCCGAGAAGATCGCCGCGGGCCCGGTTCTGCGCAAGCGGATGGGCGGCGGCATGCGGCAGGTCGGCATCCTGGCCGCCGCCGGCCGGTACGCGCTGGCGCACCACGTCGAGCGGCTCGCCGACGACCACGCCAAGGCGGCCCGGCTGGCCGAGGCGGTCGCCCCGCACGGGGTGCTCGCGACCGCGGGTGCGGACCAACATCGTCGCCGCTGGACCTGACCAAGCACCCGCTCGACGCGCCCGCCCTCGCCGCCGCCACCCGGGCGGACGGCGTGCTGGTCTCGGTGCTCGGCCCGCGTACCGCCCGGCTGGTCACCCACCTGGACGTCACGACGCCCGGTCGACCGCGCCGCGGACATCCTGGCCACCGACCCTGCGCGGCCTGACCCGTCTCCCACGCCCGGTTCAGGGGTGGAGTCGCGGAGCCGGTCAGGGTGGCGATGTCGGCGGCGTGGCCGACGTGCTTCTCGGTCGGCGTCTCCACCAGCACCGGCACGCCGGCGGTCGCCGGGTGGCGCATCAGCTCGGCGAACGCCGGCTCGCCGATGGTGCCCTTGCCGATGTTCTCGTGCCGGTCCCGGGTGGAGCCGCACAGGTCCTTCGAGTCGTTGGCGTGCACCAGCCGCAGCCGGTCGGCGCCCACGGTGTCGACCAGGGTGTCCAGCGTGGCGGTCATGCCACCCTCGGCGGCCAGGTCGTGCCCGGCGGCCCAGGCGTGGCAGGTGTCGAAGCAGACGCCCGAGCATCGGGTGCCGGTCGACCGCGTCCAGATAGGGGCCGAGGTGCTCGACCCGGGAGGCCAGCGACCGACCGCCCCCGGCGCTCGGCTCGACCAGCAGCTCGGCCCGCCGGCCGCCGCGGTCTCGTCGAGCAACGGCAGCAGTGACTCCCGCACCTGCCGCAGGGCCGCCTCGGCGTGCCCGGCGTCGACCGAGCTGCCGGCGTGGAACACCACACCCTCGGCGCCGATGGCCGACCCCGCCGCAGCGCGTGGGCCAGCGTCTCCGCCGACCGGGTCGACCGTGGCCGGGGTGGGGAGCCGAGGTTGACCAGCAGCGAGGCGTGGATGAAGACGGGCAGGCCCCGCTCGCCGCAGCCGTCGCGGAACAGCGCGTCCTGCGCCGGGTCGCCGGCCGGCAGCGCCCAGCCGCGCGAGTTGGAGACGTAGACCTGCACCACCTCCGAGCGCGGTCGCGTCGACGTACGGCAGGCCGCCCGGGCCAGGCCCACCGGAGGTGGGCGTGTGCGAGCCCACCCGCCGGCGGTCGTCGGCCACGTGCACTTGGCATAGCAGCTGCACCGGTGAACCAGGCGGGGTCGGTACGGTCCGGCACCGCGCGTCTCGGGCGCGGTACTCCGGCCGGGCCTCCGGTCGGGTTGAGCTGCACGTCCACCAGGAAACCCTGGCTCTCCAGCAGGGCTGCTTGGCCTCTGGGCAGGGCATGTCAGAACCCGCGGCACGGCAGCCGGGCGGGCCCTTGGCTGAGTCGTCCAGCTTACCTTGCGCCCTTCTCCACGCCGGCGCCTCGGCCGGGCTCTGGTCGAGGATCACGTCCTTCGGCTTGTCGGGCCTTGTCGCTCCTCGGTGATCAGCCACGATGAACCCGGCCAGGGCGGCCTGCGCCTCGGCCCTGGTCTGGCCGACCAGGTGGGGACGTGCACGGGGCGCGGCCCGGACTAGGATCAGGGTCACCTTCGTTCGGCTTCGACCGCGGTGCCTTGCTCGGGTCGGTGCCAGCACGAAGCCGGCCGGCAGCGTGTCGTCGTAACGCAGGCCCTTGTCTGGCACCACGAACTTGACGCTGCTCGAGCCGTCTGGGCAGCACGTCACGTCCTGGCCGGCCACGTACGGGACCGGTAGCGCTCCGGTCCCAGCGACAGCGACAGGGTCATGCGTGCCACCCTTGACGATGCGCGGCCGTTCGTCGCCGGGGACTGGGACAGCACCGTGTCCTTCGGCACGGTCTCGTCGTAGCGGCCGTGGCGATCTCGCAGCGTGAAGCCCAGCCGTTGCGCTTCCTGCCGCGGCATCGGCCTTGGTCAGGCTGACCAGCTGCGGGGCGTTCGTGTACCGGCCGAAGCCGAACCACCAGCCGCTGACGAGCGGCAACAGCCCGATCACCACGACCGCGGCGGCCAGCTGCTGCGGCCACGGGCACTGCCGCGCATCGAGTCGGCCCATGGTCACCGAGCGCCAGAGCCGCTCCGGCGGGCGGGCACGGCGAAACCTCGTACACCTTGCGGCGGGTGCCGGACACGGTGCCCGGTGCGGCCGCTGCCGGCCCCGCGTCGGGCAGCCGGGCCCAGGACGGTCGCGGGTCCGGACTGATCGCTGACCGCGCGGGTCGGCTGGCTCACCGGCGCCGATGACGGTCGGGTCGGGCCAGTGCCCGGGTGGGTCCGGCCAGCGCGCTGACGTCCTCCCGGGCCGCCTGCACCTCGGCCAGCAGTGCGCCGGCGTCGGCCGGGCCGCGCGGCCGGGTCCCGCCTGGTGGCCCGCACCACCAGCGTCGTCGAGCATCTGTGGCAGGCCGGCACCAGCGTCGAGGGGGCCGGCACGTCGCGGTCGACGTGCTGCCAGGCGACGTCGACGGGCGGTCGCCGTCGTAGGGCACCCGGCCGGTGAGCATCTCGAACAGCACGATGCCGGCCGAGTAGACATCGGTGCGCGGGTCCGCGTGCCCGTCGGTGACCAGCTCCGGCGCGACGTACGGCCACGGTGCCATGCAGCTGGTTGCCGTTCCCTCCTCGGCGGTGGCCTCGACGGCGCGGGCCAGGCCGAAGTCGGCCACCTTGACCACGCGTCGACCAGGTTGCCGGCCGCCGGTGGGCGCCTCGGCGACCAGCACGTTCTCCGGTTTGACATCGCGGTGCACCAGGCCGGCCCGGTGCGCGGCGGCGATCGCGGCGAGCATCTGCTCCGGCGATCGCCAGCGCCTCGTCCGGGTTGAGCCGGCGCCGCTCGGCGAGCACGTCGCGCAGGGTACGGCCGCGGACGTACTCCATCACCAGGTACGGGCAGCCGGCGTGGATGCCCTGGTCGTAGACCGCGACCACGTTGGGGTGGGTCAGCCGGGCGATGGTCTTCGCCTCGTCGGTGAACCGGCTCGACGAAGCCGGCCATCCGGGCCCGCGCCTCGCGGGCATGGTCGGATGGATGATTTTGACCGCCACGGTACGTTCGAGGCGCTCGTCGCTGGCGGTGTACACGGTCGCCATACCGCCACGGGCCAGCGACCGCGAATGCGGTAGCGCCCGCCGAGCAGCGACCCAGCAACGTGTCGGCGACCTTCGTGTCCATCGGTGGAAGTGTAATGGCGGGACATCCTCGCGGCGCGACCGTCCGGGTGTCGGAGTCCCGCGAGCGGCACAACCAGGTCCGCGACGTCGCCTCGGAGGCTGGTAGCGCCGCGATCGTCACCCACTGTGTCACCACCCACCACTGTGGGAAAGGTCAGGCAGATGGCCCGAGTGCTGTCGCCGGGGACGTTCATGGCACTGTGTGGGGGTGAGTGACATCTTTGCCGACCTGCCGGAGCAGCCCTCCGGGTGGATCACCCTGCCCGAGGTAGCCGAGCGACTGGACGTTGCGGTGACGAAGGTGCATCAGATGATCCGGGAAGGTTCGCTGCTCGCGGTGCGCCGCAGCGGCATCCGCTACGTGCCGGCCGAACTGGTCGCCGGGCCGGCGGTGGCCAAGCACCTGCCCGGCCTGCTGACGTTGCTCCGCGACGCCGGGTACACCGACGAGGAGGCGCTGCGCTGGCTGTACTCGCCGGACGACTCGCTGCCCGGCACGCCCGCCACCGCGCTGGTCGAGAACAAGGCCACCGAGGTGAAGCGACGGGCTCAGGCGCTGGGCATCTGACCCGTGCGTCACTACACCTATCTGGGCGTGCTTGCGGTCTGCCTCCTGTCCGCGCTCTGGCTGGAACCGCTGCTACGGGTCGGCGTCCTGCGCCGGTGGCGGCGGCTGGTCCGTACGGTGCTTGCGGTGGCCGTCGTGTTCGGAGTCTGGGACCTCGCCGCGATCGCCGCCGGTCACTGGTCCTACGACCCGGCACAGTTGGTGGGCATCATGTTGCCCGGCGGGTTGCCGCTGGAGGAGCTGTTGTTCTTCCTGGTCGTGCCGGTCTGCGCGATCCTCGCCTTCGAAGCCGTCCGCACGGTGCGCGCCCGCCTTGCGACCACTGTGGACAGTCCTGGCCGGGCCCGCCGGTGAGCTACACGGCGGCGGCGGTCGTGGGCCTGCTGTGCGCGCTCGCGCTGGACCTGGTCGTGCTGCGCACCAGGCTGGTGCGGCGGCGGGTGTTCTGGCTCACCTATCCCATCGTGTTGATGTTTCAGCTGATCTTCAACGGCATCCTGACCAGCCGCGGCGTGGTGCGCTACGACCCCGCCGCCATCCTCGGCGTACGGGTGGCCAGCGCACCGGTGGAGGACCTGTTGTTCGGCTTCGCGCTGGTGCTGGTGACGCTGTCGCTGTGGGTCTGGTCGGGGGAGCGCGCCGATGCGGCCAGCTAGGCACTGGCGGCGGCCGCCGACCAGGGACAGGCGCTCGCGCCAGGGCCCGCGATAGCGTGTCAGCCGGTTCGTCGGGTGGCTGCCATGGCCAGTTCGGCGAGCATCTCGCCCGCGTCGCCGGTGAGTTCGACCTTGTCGAGGGCGTGGAGGCCCGCGTCGGTCAGGTCAGCGATGCGCTGCTCGGTGCGGTCGAGGGCACCCGTGGAGATGATGATGCCGCGTAGTTCAGCCACGCCGGCGTCGTCCAGGCGGGCATCGCCGAGCCCTCGCCGCAGCCGGGCCGCGGTGGCTTCGTCGGCCGCTTCGAACGCCGCCGCGATCAGGTAGGTCTGCTTGCCCTCGCGCAGGTCGTCCCCGGCCGGCTTGCCGGTACGCGCGGGGTCCCCGAACACGCCAAGCACGTCGTCGCGTAGCTGGAACGCCTCGCCGACCGGCAAACCGTAGCCCGAGTAGGCGGTCCGGATCGCCGCCCCGGCGTCCGCGATGGCGGCGCCGATCAGCAACGGCCGCTCCACCGTGTACTTCGCCGACTTGTACCGGGCGACCGTCAACACCCGGTGTGGCGACGCGTCGCCGCTGGCCTGGGCGTGCAGGTCGAGATACTGCCCGGCGATGACCTCGGTGCGCATCAGGTCGAACTCCGGCCGGGCCCGCATGACGGCGGCCACATCGAGCCCGGATGACCGCAGCAACTCGTCGGACCAGGACATGCACAGGTCGCCGAGCAGGATGGCCGTGCCGGCGCCGAACCCGTCCGGGTCACCCGCCCAGCCCTGGCTGGCATGCATTCTGGCGAACCGCTTGTGTACCGACGGTTCGCCCCGCCGGGTGTCGGAGGCGTCCATCAGGTCGTCGTGCATGAGTGCGCTGGCCTGCACCAGCTCCAGCGCGGCCACGGCCGAGGTGACCTCGTCCCGGTCGATCCCGCCCGCGCCCCGGAAACCCCAGTAGGCGAACGCCGGCCGCAGCCGCTTGCCGCCGCCCATGACAAAGGCCTCGATGGCGGCTGCCACCGGCAGCAGGGCCGGATCGATGTCGGCGAGTAGGCCGCGTTGATGGGCGAGAAAAGCGCCCAGCGCCTTCTCCACCCGGGCTCGTAGGTCGGCCCGTTCCAGGGGGGTCACGACGTTGACGGTAGCCGCCCCCGCCGGCCGGGTCAGCGAGGGCACCGGGCCGTTGCGTGCTTCGTGTACTTCTGGGCGATCCGTGCCGTCGGGCGCCCGGCTGCCCTTGCCGAGCACGACACCGGTACCGGTGTATAGACATCACACTCCTCTGGCTTGTCATTGGTGTTGGCCTCATTGATGCTGGCCTCACGGGTGTTGGCGTCCGCGCGCCGGTCGCTGGTCAGGAGGCGATGCGCAGGTAGACGCCGGGGGCGAATTCGGTCCAGTTCGGTGGCACCGTGGGCGCCTGCTGCCGGCGACGCCGGGCGACCGCGGCTGCTCGCTCGAGGTCCTCCCTGGGCAACTGGAGTGCCACGGCCAGCCAGCCCTGCCAGAACGGGCTCGGAATCCGTTCCTCCCGCTCCCATCGCGAGATCTCATGCCTGGTTACGGTGTTCTGCCGAGCCGAGGTGCACAGCCGCTCAGCCAGTCGCAGTTGACTGATGCCGTGCTCACCCCGTACCCGGGCTATGAGTGTGCCGATTGTTTCAGGTCTGTCGAATTCGTATCGCACGTCCACTCCCACGGTCCGCCAGCGCCGTTGGTCGGTCAGTGCGGTCCGCCGTCCGCGTCGACCACTCAAGATCCTGTCGCTCCCCACATGGCCCACGTCCTGGCCCCTGTCTATCGCACGGGTCGGACAGTTTCATGGAAGGGACCACGCGGTAGCTGTCCAGGGGAGGGCCCATGATCCGCACCACCACCCAGTTCGAGGTCCTGTCGGATGAACCGCCGGCCCAGGTCACCTCGGAAATCGTCTGGCGGCTGGCCGTACGGCTCTTTCGTGATCATGGGCCGGCAGGGCCGGACGACGACCCGCGACGATGCGCTCGGTGTGACCAGCCCTGGCCCTGCTCCGGACGCAGATTGGCAGAGCTGGGGCTGAACGCGGCGGTAGTGTGACGGGTACCGCTAGAGTCGCATCATGGCCCACGGACTCCCGTCGACGATGCCGAGCGCGCACCCGCCGATCGGTGAGTTGATCCGCGCCGGTCGGACGTTCTCGTTCGAATTCATGCCGCCGAAAGACGAAGCCGGCCAGACCCAGCTGTGGCGCGCGATCCGGGAGCTGGAACCGCTGCGCCCCTCGTTCGTGTCCATCACGTACGGGGCGGGCGGTTCGACCCGGGACACCACGGTGGGTGCCACCGAGATGGTGGCCACCGACAGCACGCTGCTGCCCATGGCACACCTGACCGCGGTCAATCATTCGGTAGCCGAATTGCGGCACGTCGTCGGCCGGCTCGCCTCCGTCGGGGTCAGCAACATTCTCGCCGTCCGCGGTGACCCGCCCGGCGACCCGAACGGTGACTGGATCCGCCACCCCGAAGGGCTGCTCTACGCCGAGGAACTGGTTCGGCTGGTCCGGGAACTGGGCGACTTCTCGGTCGGCGTGGCCGCGTTCCCCTTCAAGCATCCCCGGTCGCCCGACATCGAAACCGACACCGAGCACTTTGTGCGCAAGTGCCGGGCCGGCGCGGACTTCGCCATCACGCAGATGTTCTTCGACGCCGATGACTACCTGCGGCTGCGGGACCGGGTCGCGGCGGCCGGCGGTGACATACCGATCCTCGCCGGCGTCATGCCAGTCACCAACATGGGCACGATCGAGCGGTCGGAGAAGCTGTCCGGCGCGCCATTCCCGCCGGCCCTGGCCGCGCAGTTCGCCAAGGTCGCCGACGATCCGGCGGCGGTGCGCAGCCTCGGCATCGACCATGCCAGCGAGATGTGCGCCCGGTTGATCAGTGAGGATGTGCCGGGCATTCACTTCATCACCCTCAACCGGTCGACCGCGACCCGCGAGGTCTGGCAGAACCTGGCCCTGGGGGCGCGGGTCTGAAGCTCCGGGGGCAGCGGCAACGACGGCTGAGTTGGGACGAGTACTCGACCAGCTGGGCGACGCTGCACCTCGGGGTGGACCCCCGTCGATCATCCAGGTACGTGCGCGCCTGGCTCCGGCTGGCCTATCTCACCGGCCGGGCCCTGACAGCGCTCGGACTGCGGCCCGGCATGGTGACCATGGCTGGTCTGTTGCTCTCCTGCGCGGTGCCGGTCGCGGCGGTCTTTCGCGGCGGCTGGCTGTTCGCGGCTGCCGCTCTGGTGCTGCTCGCCGCGATCGCCGACTCGGCCGACGGCGCGGTGGCGGTGATGACCAACCGCACCTCCCGGCTGGGCGCCTTCGACGACTCGGTGGTCGACCGCCTCACCGAGGCAGCCTGGCTCCTCGCGCTGTGGCTGGTCGGGGCGCAGGGCATCCTGGTCGCCGCAGCCGGCGCGTTGGCCTGGCTGCACGAGTACATCCGGGCCCGGTCGATCGTGTCCGGTATGACGGGCATCGGCATGATCACTACAGCCGAGCGGCCGACCCGGGTCATCGTGGCCTTCATGGCCCTGGTGGCCGGTGGCGTCGCCTGGTTCATCGACCCGAAACTGACACCGGGCGCGGTGACCGTGACCCTGGCCGTGTGGGCGCTGCTCGGGCTGGCCGGCACCACCAGGCTGCTCGCCGCCGTCCGGGCCGCGCTGCGCCAATCCCACCAGCGCGACCGGAAACCAACAATCACCACAGCCTCGGACGTTGCGGCCAAGGCGACTCCGGGGCCGCCCCACGGTCCGACCACATCAACGCCGCCCGACTCCACCACAACCCCCGCGGTCTAAACCCTGCCCCCGCGCCCCGCATCGCGTGATCCATGGGTGGCCGATCCCGAACGCCACACTCGCAATGATCGCGGACGATGTGGTGTGCGCCAGCGCTCCTTATCGTCCGTGAAAGCGGAGATGTTCGTGATCATGGTGTTCCGTGCGGGACGGGGTACTGCGGGCCAGGCGCGCGGGGGGCGAAATCTGCGGCGCTCGGGTTCGCGATGATCGCGGACGATGTGGTGTGCGCCAGCGCTCCTTATCGTCCGTGAAAGCGGAGATGTTCGTGATCATGGTGTTCCGTGCGGGACGGGGTACTGCGGGCCAGGCGCGCGGGGGCGAAATCTGCGGCGCTCGGATCGCGATGATCGCGGACGATGTGGTGTGCGCCAGCGCTCCTTATCGTCCGTGAAAGCGGAGATGTTCGTGATCATGGTGTTCTGTGCGGGCAGGGCACTGCGGGCCAGGCGCGCGGGGGCGAAATCTGCGGCGCTCGTGATGATCGCGGACGATGTGGTGTGCGGTACCGCTCCTCATCGTCCGTGAAAGCGGAGATGTTCGTGATCATGGTGTTCTGTGCGGGCAGGACACTGCGGGCCAGGCGCGCGGGGGAATTCTGCGGGGCTCGGGTTCGCGATGATCGCGGACGATGTGGTGTGCGCCAGCGCTCCTTATCGTCCGTGAAAGCGGAGATGTTCGTGATTATGGTGTTCCGTGCGGCATGGGGCACTGTGGGCCAGGCGCGCGGGGGGGAATCTTGCGGGGCTCGGGATCGCGATGATCGCGGACGATGCGGTGTGCGCTAGCGTTCCTTATCGTCCATGAAAGCGGAGATGTTCGTGATCATGGTGTTCCGTGCGGGCAGGGGCACTGCGGGCCAGGCGCGCGGGGGCGAAATCTGCGGCGCTCGTGATGATCGCGGACGATGTGGTGTGCGGTAGCGCTCCTTATCGTCCGTGAAAGCGAGATGTTCGTGATCATGGTGTTCTGTGCGGGATGGGGCACTGTGGGCCAGGCGCGCGGGGGGGAATTCTGCGGCGCTCGCGATGATCGCGGACGATGCGGTGTGCGGTAGCGCTCCTTATCGTCCGTGAATACGGAAAAGTCCGTGATCATGGGGCTCCGCGGACAGGGCACCGGAAGCCAGGCGTGCGTGGCGAAGGCTGCGGGGCTCGCAATCAGGGGATGGCAGGGATGGTGCTAGGCGGGGCCGATGGCGTTGGCGACGAGGCGGGCGGACAGGGCTACCAGGGGAAGTCCGCCGCCGGGGTGGGTGGAGCCACCGACCAGGTGGAGGTTGCCGACCGGTCCGCGGTTGGGTGGGCGGAGCAGGCCGGACAGGCCGTGACTCGGGGTGCCGTAGATGGCTCCACCCGGCGTGGCGGTGCTGTCCTCCAGGTCGGCCGGCGTGCGGATCTCGCGGAACAGCAGCCGGTCGCGTACGTCGAGGCCTCGCCGGGCCAGGACGGTGAGCACCTGGTCGGCGTAGGTGTCGGCCAGGTCGGGGGCGCGCCAGTCGACGGACGGCCCGGGCGGGGCGTTGACGAGGACGAACCAGGCTTCATGTCCGTCCGGCTGCACCGAGGGGTCATCGGCGACGGTCACCAGGATCGCCGGGTCGGCCACGGGCGCCGGCCTGCGGAAGAGGGCGTCGAACTCCGCGTCGTAGTCGGTGGGGAAGTAGACGGTGTGGTGGGCCAGGCCAGGCGTACGGCCGCGCACGCCGAGCAGCAACACGAAGCCGCCGAGGCTGCGCGCGGCCAGCCGACGGGCCCGCCGGGGCGTGGGTAGCAGGTCCCGGTAGACCGCGGCGGCGTCGGCGTTGGCGATCACTGCGTCGGCGGCGAACCGGGTACCGTCGGCGAGTTGCACTCCGCTGGCACGCCGCGTCGACGTGAGGATGCGCGCCACCGGGGTGCCGGTGTGGATGCGCACCCCGTGCGCGGTGCACCGGCGCAGCAGGGCGTCGGCCAGCGTGGCCAGGCCACCGCGCAGGTAGAAGCCGCCGAATGTCATCTCCGCGTACGGGATGGCGACGTGCGCCGCCGGTGCCTGCCGTGGGTCGCAGCCGGCGTAGGTGGCGTACCGGTCCAGCAGCATGCGTAGGTGCGGATCGTCCAGGTAGGACCGTCCGAGTCCGCGCAGTGTCCGGCCCGGTGCGATGGCCGCCAGGTCGCCCACCCGCCAGGCCAGCCGGGCCAGATCAGCCGGGGAGTCTATTGTGGACTGCAGGATGTGCTGCCAGGAGGCGGACCAGACCCGCCCGGCCCGGCGCCAGAGCCGGGCCCAGTCGGCTGCCGCGGCGGTGCCCAGCGCGGCCGCGATGTGCGATGCGAAACGGGCCGGGTCGCTCGCGGAATCCAGCGTCACGCCATCGGTGTATACATGCCGAATCAACGGATCCAGCGGGATCAGATCGACCTCGTCGTCCAGTGTGGACCCGGTGGCGGTGAAGAGTTCGGCGAACACCTGCGGCAGTGTCAGCAGGCCCGGTCCGGTATCGAACCGGAACAGTCCCTCGGGCGTACGCCGTTCGTAGCGGCCCAGCTTGCCACCGACGCGGTCCGCCTGTTCGAACACGGTCACCTGGTGCCCCTGTGCGGCCAATCGGGCGGCGCAGGCCAGCCCACCGACACCCGCGCCGATCACGACGATCCGGCTCATCGCCCCGTCCGCCCCGTCGCGTCCCGTGCGTCCCGTCCGCTGCATCTGGGGCGGGATGCGGACCGGGCGGCCTTTCCAGGTGATGGTGTCGCGGTGCCGGTACGAGCGGACCACCAGCCACGCGAACAGCAGCACCGAGACCGGGTGCGCGAACGCGTCCGGCCAGGCGCGGGCACCGGTGGCCCGGGCGGCCACCAGCCGGCCGCACACACCCAGCAGATACCCCAGCGTGCCGGCCGCGGCGAACGTCGCGTTGCCGAGAAGGAATCCGGCCAGCGCCAGCGGCACCGGCGCTACGTACAGGCTCAGCAGCAGGCCGACCACCCCGGCAGCCGCCGCCGGTGAGCCGAACGAGGCCCAGAGCGATTTGGTGTAGCCGGCCACCAGAGCCGCCCAGCTGGGATACATCCGGCAATCGGCCAGCCGGGACGCGTCGGCCAACGCGATCCGGCCGCCGGCGCGTTTGATCGCCCGGGCCAGTTCGATGTCCTCGAGCACGGCGGTGCGCACCGCGGCGTGCCCGCCGGCGCGTTGGTAGCTGGCCCGAGTCACCACCAGGAACTGGCCGCCAGCCGCGGCCAGCGACGGGCGGCGTGAGCGTTGCATCGCCCGCAGTGGCAGGAAGGTGAGCCAGGACCACTGCAGCAGCGGCTGCACCAGGCGTTGGCCTGAGCCGTCAGTCAGGATGCGGGGATAGGGCGAGAGCAGGTCGAAGCCGTCGAGTTGGCGCACGGCGGCCGCGACCGCATTTGGGGCCAGCACCACGTCGGCGTCGACGAACACCAGGACGTCCGACGAGGCCGCGGCGGCCAGCTGATGGCAGGCGTAGGGCTTGCCCAGCCAACCGTCCGGCACTGACCCACCGGTCAGCAGCCGGACTCGCGGCATGCCCTGGGCGCTCGCCTGCTCCGCGAGAATCGCCCGGACCACCTCGGCCGTACCGTCGGTGGAGCTGTCGTCGAGGATGACAATGTCCAGATCGGACACTCCGCGCTGCCTCAACAGGGCGGTCAGGCAGGCACCGACGCGGTCGAGCTCATCCCGTACCGGCAGGAGCACCGATGCCCGGGCAACCTCCGATGTGGACGTCGACAGGCGCGGCAACAGTCCACTATTGACCATCGTGTGTACGGCCAGTGCCGCCAGCACCGCGAGCAGAAGCCAAATGATCATCGCTGCAGCAGCCGTACCGTGAGCGGGATGGCGACCAGGCCCATCCCGGCACCGCCCCACAGCGCGGACGCGGGCAGCCCCAGAAAGACCGCGTGCGCCAGCACCGACGAGTAGTACGTCCACAGGTACAACGCGAGCATCGGCAGATCGCGGGCATCCGTGTCCTGACCTCGCCGACAGGCGGCGAGAAGCGCCATCATCACCAGTGCCACTGCGAGCCAGCCGAGGTAGTTGCCGACCGGCACGAGCGGTACGCCCGGCAGGGCAAGCCGGGGGTGGGCCCAATGCCAGTACCCTTCGGCCACCATCTGCGGGTCGAGGAACAGGTCCCACGCCGAAAGCGCCAGCCCTGCCACCGCGACCCGGGCCGGGATCGAGCGCACCAGCGTCGTGGCCGCCAGCCAGGCCGGCCACGCCATCCAGGTCCAGGCCAGCGGGATGATCACCGGTACGCCGAAGAGGCTAGGACCGAGGGCGTCGTCATATGCGTACCGGCCGAAGGGGAATCCGGTGGCCACGCCGACCACCTCCACGGCCAGGCCGCCGCCCGTGGTGACCAGCAGCAGCACGGCGGCGACCGCAGTGCCGCGGGTCCGCCGCGCGTGGCCGATCGAGACGGCCCAACCGAGCAGTACGGTGATGATCACCAGGCCGGCCCGGGTCGCGCCGGACACCAGGGGATAGGCGATCTGGACACCGATGATGGCGACCTGGCCGAGCCACGATCGGAGGTCGAGCGCGGACGGTCGGGTGAGCGGGGACGAACTCACTGGTCCAGCGGCAGCGTCCGGCCGAACACGGCGAATGGGCGGGAGTCGCCGGGGAAGATGAAGTTGCGGACCACGTCGACAAAGCCGAACCGGCGGTAGAGCCGCCAGGCGCGAGACGTGGCCTCCGGCGCCTCCGGTGTGGACAGCAGCGTGGTCGTGGCGACGGCCATGCCGAGCAGCCCGCGCAGTTGCGCCGCGCCGAGACCATGCCCCTGCGCGGTCGGCCGCACGTGCAGTTCGACCACCTCGAAGCAATCGTCGAGCCAGTGTTCGCGAAGGTCGCGGGGTATCGCGGCACGGACCTGGTCGTGCCACCACTGGCCGGGCTCCGACGCGTAGCCGTAGCCGAAACCGAGCAGGGTGCCGTCGTCGTCGACCGAGGCGATCGCCCGAAACGCCCGCCGGTGCACGTGCGAGGCCATGTAGCCGCGCCGGGTGGCCAGCAGTTGCGGCTGGTAGCCCATGGCCTGCCCGTACACGCTGACCACGTCGTCCAGCCGGCGAGTGAGGTCCCGTGGGGTCCACGGCACGATCCTCACGGCACCTTCCCTTCCTGGTCATCGGCCCAGCCGATGATGGTCCGGTCACCGGTCACCCCGAGGACGGCGAACCTGGCGAACAGTTCCTCCGCGTACCAGCGCCTGGCCGGGGTCTGCTCGATCGCCCTGCGGTGATCCGGCTGACGGTACGCGAACTCTACGAGATCCCGGTCACGCCGCCACACGCTTACCGTGCCCTGCCAGCCGATCGGCGCTTCGCCGATGCCGAAGGTGGCGAGCAGGCCGGGTGAGCGCCGGGCTGCCGCCGCGACGTCGCCGATGCTGTGCCAGAAGGCGACGGCGCGGCCGGGGCCGCAACCGGGCGCGGGTGAGCGCGAGCACCATGCCGTTGTCCTGTCGCGTGGCGTCCGGCCGGATCGCGGCGGTGAACGGGTCTTCGCCGGCCCAACGGCCCCGGCTGGCCAGCGGAGCCAGATCGAGCCGGCAGGCCGAGGACGACAGCGCCCGCCAGGCCCGTCCGACCGGCGTCGTGTCCAGATCGCCGCTTTCCTGCCACGCCACCAGTGTGGCCCAGCGGGTGGGGTCGACCTGCGCGGGCCCGAACTGCCGGGCCCGGGCGGTGCCGAGCAGCTTGGCGAACCGGACCTCAGGTTCCCGGCGCAGCCGATCACGGTCGACCGCCATCCGTCGCAGCACCGCGGGCAGCCGCATGGGCGGCACCCGCCACACGTGCAGGCTGACCGGCGACGGGTTCACGCCACCTCGGCTGGCGTGCCGGCCGTGATCCGGACCAGTTCGTCATACGTGGTGGGGAAGACGGCGTGTGCGATGCCGCCCGCGGCCCAGATCTCGTCGAAGGCGCTCAAGGCGACGTCCACCAGGGTCCGTACCGGTTTCGGGTGAGCGAGCGGGGAGACACCGCCGATGACCTGGCCGGTGTGCTGGTAGACGAACTCGGGCGTGGCCCGCTTCAGTGCGGTGACACCGAGCAGCGTGGCGACCTTCGCGGTGTCCACCCGGTGCGCGCCGGAGGTGAGTATCAGCACCGGGTCGCTGTCGGAGTCCAGCGAGTCGCTGGACGTGACGTTTCGGAGTCCAGCGACGTCGCTGGACGTGACGTCACAGCGGTGAAGATCAGCGAGTTGGCGATCTGGCCGACTTCGACGCCCAGTGCCTCGGCGGCCGCCGCCGCGGTGCGTACGGCGTCGGGCAGGATGCGGATCTGGCCCGTCGCGCCGGCTGCGATGAGCGCGTTTTGAACTGCTTCGACATTCGGGTGAGTGGCCCTCATCCGCCCATCTTGCGTGGTGGTCAGGTCGGTGGGATTTCCGGGGTCTGGCCGGCCTTGGCGGCACGGGCCGTCTCGGCCAGGACCACCCCGCCGAAGACCAGGAGTCCACCCAGGATCTGCGGGGTGAGCAACTCCTCCCGCAGCAGGATCCAGGCGAAGATGGCAGCCAGGGCCAGTTCGGTCATGCCGATGATGCCGACGCTGGTCGGCGGTAGGTGCCGCATGGACGTGGAGATCAACAGGTACGGCACGATGGTGCCGAGCGCGAGGAGATAGATCACGAGCAGCCACATCGGCACACCGTCGCTGGTGCCGGTCAGCAGGCTCGGGTCGAACTGCCACCAGGGCCGGGCGATGGCGCCGGCGATCGCGGACACCCCGAAGGCCCAGCAGGTCAGTGACAGCGGATCCCGGTTGGCGACGGTTCGTGATCCGAGCACGTAGTACACCGCGAGCAGCACCGCGGAGGTCAGGCCGGCGGCGACGCCGAGCAGGTCCAACCGGATCTCGCCGGCCCAGACCTGGGCCACGCAGAGCATGCCGGCCACGCAGCAGGCGAGGCCAACCCACAACCGCCGCCGGACCTGCTGGCGCTCGCCGAAGCGCACCCACAGCGCGACGAAAACCGGGGCGGTGAACTCGAACAGCAGGCCGATGCCGACGGGCAGGCGGCTGATCGCGACGAAGTAGAGCATCGGGACCAGGAAGAAACCGGTCAGTCCGAAACTGATCAGCTTGGGCAGCTCTTGCCGGGTTGTCCGCATCCGGCTGATGCCGGGCCGGCTGACCAGGATGAGGACCAGCAGCCCGAGGAAGGCGCCGGCGGCCCGCAACGCGGTCAGCCGGGGTGCGTCGAACCCGCCCTGGATGAGCAGCTTCGAGACGGTGCCGTTGAACGCGAACAGGACCGCGGCGGCAAGCACCATGCCTATGCCGAGGGTGGGACGGGTGGCCGGGCGGGCGATGACGATGCTGGTCACCCGGTGGAGGCTACGGGAGACGTCAGGGGCCTACCGGTGCTGGGTCGTTACGTTTCCACCAACATTCTGCTGGGCAATTATGTGAGTCGCGTCACAGTAGCCTGCGGCAGGCTCGACGCTTCCAAACTTGTCGGTGGATGGGTTTACTCTGTACCCGTGTTCGAATATAGTTCATGTGTTCGAGCGCGTGGAGTAGGTGTTCGCGGCATCTTCTCCAGCCCTGGCCGGGCATTCGCGGGTCTGGCCAGGAAGGTCGGCGTTGCCCGTCGCCCACCCGACCCCGGGAGGCGGGCAGCACGGGCCGTGGTCGGGCGAGGTGTGGGGAAGCGCCCCGCCCGACCACAGATCCAGTACACAGACCCGCTGCGACCTTCCTCCGCAGCCCACGCAGGCCCATACGAGGCGGCGGACGTGTCCGCACGGAGGAGGACGAAATGACGGTGTCAACAGAAACCAGGCCGGCCGGCTGGCCGGACCTGATGCAGGCGGCCACGGTGAGTGCGGCGCGGCCGACCAAGATGCCGACGGTGCCAGCCCATGTGCTGCCCCATCGCAGCCCGGCGGAACTGCTGACCATCGCCCGATCCGGGCTGGTCGAGGCGGATCGTACCCAGGCCGACGGATTGCGGTACGCCACCGCGCACCTGGCCGCGCTGCGTGCGGCGGCTGCCGTGCTGGCCGCCCGGGCCCGACCGGAGCCGCGCCGACGTAACCGGTTGACCAGCGTCTGGGCCCTGCTCGCCATGGTCGCACCGGAGTTGTCGGAATGGGCGGCGTTCTTTGCCGCCGGGGCATCCAAGCGGGCCGCCGCCGAGGCAGGCATCCCGCGCGCGGTCACCGCACGCGAGGCCGACGACCTGACCCGCGCGGCGTCACAGTTCGTGGAGATGGTGGCCAGCTCGCTCGGCCTGGCCTACCAGCCGGTGCTGGACGGGCTGCCGGTGGCTGAGTCCGTCTGACCACCTCTGGCCGGCCCTCACCCCGGTCAGGCATACGCGCACCCCTGACAGATACGCGCACCCCTGACAGATAGGCATCCCAGTGGGAAGCATGACCGCGGCCGCACCGATGGTCGCCCGCGCGGCCAGGTTGGCCGAGATCCGCAGCACCGGACTGGTCCGGCAGGCCAGCGAGCAGGCCAAGGGCAGCGTCGAGCAGACCTTGCCGTTGTCGGCCGCGTTGCGCCCGCTGTTCCCGCAGGGTGGGTTACGCCGGGGCAGCACCATCTCGGTGCTGTCCGGGTCGACCACGCTGTTGTTCACGCTGCTCGCCGAGGCGTCGGCGGCGGGTTCCTGGTGTGCTGTGGTGGGGCTGCCCCGACTGGGTCTGGTCGCCGCGGCTGAGTCCGGGCTGGCGTTGGAACGGGTCGCGCTGGTGCCGGCGCCCGGCCCGGACTGGGCCAGCGTGGTCGCGGCTCTGGTGGAGGGGGTCGACGTGGTCGTGCTCGCCACCCCCGGTGGTGTCTCCGCCCAACTCGCGGGCCGGCTCACCGCGCGGGCCCGGCAACGGGGAGCGGTTCTCGTGTCGGTCGGTCGATGGCCGGGTGCCGACCTGGTACTCGAGGCGACCGACACCATCTGGCGCGGCCTGGGCCAGGGACGAGGGCGGTTGCGGAGCCGGGAGATGGACGTCACCGCACATGGGCGTGGTGCGGCCACCCGGACCCGGCGGGTTCGGTTGCGGTTCGCGGCCCCCTCGCCGGTGTCCAGCCGGCCGGATCTGGTCGCGCTGCCGTCCACTGCGGTTCCGCTGAGCCTGGCCGGATGAGCCTGCCGGATGAGTCTGACCGGTAGAGGAGGACATGCCATGGCCGCCGTGCGGACGTTACTGGTGTGGTGTCCCGACTGGCCGGTGATCGCGGCCGGCCTGACCGAGGGCGTGGACGTGCACACGCCGGTGGCGGTGTTGCACGCCAACCGGGTGTTGGCCTGTTCGCCGGCGGCGCGGGCCGAGGGCATCCGGCGTGGGCTGCGCAAGCGCGAAGCGCAGAGCCGGTATCCCCACCTGGTGGTGGTGGCCCACGACCCGGGCCGGGACGCGCGGGCGTTCGAACCGGTGGTGGCGGCGGTGGAGGAACTCGCGCCAGGGGTGGAGGTGGTGCGGCCGGGCGCCTGCGCGCTTGCGGCACGTGGTCCGGCCAGCTACTACGGCGGTGAGGCCGAGGCAGCGGAGCGGCTGGTCGAGCACGTCGCGTTGCGGTGCGGCGTGGAGATCCAGGCCGGGATGGCGGACGGGGTGTTCGCCGCCATGCTGGCCGCGCGGGCCGGGCGAATCGTGCCAGCCGACGCCACCGCCGGATTTCTCGCCGGGATGAGCATCTCCACACTGGACCGTCCCGAACTCGCCGACCTGTTGCGGCGGCTCGGCATCCACACCCTGGCCGAGTTCGCCGCGTTGCCCGGCGCGGACGTGCTGGCCCGGTTCGGATACGACGCGGCGTACGCGCACCGCCTCGCCGCCGGCGCGGACGAGCGGCCACTGGCGGTCCGCAAGCCCCCGCCCGACCTGGATGTGGTCGGCGAGTACGACCCGGTGCTGGAACGGGTCGACATGGCCGCCTTCGCGGCCAAGGCGCTCGCGGAGCGGCTGCACGAGCGGCTCGCCGGGCATGGCCTGGCAGCCACCCGGCTGGGCATCGAAGCGCGCACCGAGGCGGGCGAGGAATTACACCGGGTGTGGCGTCACGACGGGTTGCTCGACGCGACCGCAGCTCGCGGACCGGGTCCGTTGGCAACTCGACGGCTGGCTCACCGGCGCGGGCAGAGCCAATGTCCTGGACGGGCGGTTGCCGGTCCGGCCCACCGCGGGCATCGACCGGCTACGGCTGGTCCCGGACGGGGTGGTCCGCTACGCCGGCATGCAAGCCGGCCTGTGGGGCGAGCTCGGCGTCGCGGACGAACGGGCGCACCGGGCCCTGGTCCGGGTGCAGGGCCTGCTGGGTCCGGACTCGGTCTTCACCGCGGTCCTCGGTGGCGGGCGAGGCTACGCCGAACGGGCGCGCCTGGTGCCGTGGGGAGACGAGCGGACCCCGGCCCGGCCGAGCCAGGACGTCCCGGGTGGAGCCGGCAAGGGTACGTCGATGCCGCCGTGGCCCGGCCAGTTGCCGGCACCGGCGCCGGCCACCGTGCTGACCGAACCGGTCGCCCTGCTGGTCCATACCGCGGACGGTCAGCTCCTGACCGTGGACGATCGGCACGCCCTGTCCGGCATCCCCGCAAATGTCCACATCGGACGCAATGGGGTGAACGGTGGCCCGGTGGTCACCGCTGGCCCGGGCCGGTGGGAGGCGGCGGTGGCGGTGACCGGATGGGCGGGGCCATGGCCGGCAGAGGAGCGTTGGTGGGCGCCGGACGAGGCGAGCCGGCTGATCCGCCTGCAACTCGCGCTGGCTGACGGCCGGGCGTTGCTGGTCGCGTTGCGTGGGCGGCCAGTGGACCATCGAAGCGCTCTACGACTGACTACACAGGACGACTGACCACACGAGACGACTGACCACACGGACGACTGCCACACGAGACGACTGACCACACGAGACGACTGACCACACGGACGACTGACCACACAGGACGACTGACCACACAGGACGGAAGGTAGACTCAGCGATGGGGTTCAACAACCCGCCGGTGCCGTGGTCGACGCTGGAACGGACTCTGTCCGGCCGGCCACCGGCACCTGACGGGGACACGCCTGATGAGGTCATCCGTGACCCGATCACCATCGATCACGGTGACGGTACGGACACTCCGTCCTGGACCCGCAAGCGGGCCCGCTACGAGGCACCTGCGTTCGTCCGGACCTCGTCTACTGTGGATTATGCGGAGCTGCACTGCCACTCCAACTTCAGCTTCCTCGACGGCGCGAGCCACCCGGAGGAGCTGGCCGAGGAGGCGGCCCGGCTGGGCCTGACCGCGCTTGGCCGTACCGACCACGACGGCTTCTACGGGGTGGTGCGCTTCGCCGAGGCGGCCCGGGAGCTGGGCCTGCCGACCGTCTTCGGCGCCGAGCTGTCGCTCGGGCCTGCCCGGCCCGCAGAACGGCGAACCCGACCCGACCGGGGCGCACCTGCTGGTGCTGGCCCGCGGGCCGGCCGGGTACGCGCGGTTGCCGCCACGGTGATCGCGCGAGGCCCAGCTGGCGCGGCGAGGAGAAGGGGCGGCCCGGTCTACGCGATCTGGAGCAGGTCGCGGCGCAGCTGCGCGGGCACGTGCTGGTGCTCACCGGCTGCCGCAAGGGACAGGTGCCCCGGGCGCTGTTGACCGAGGGAGTGCCGGCGGCGGCCCGCGAGCTGGACCGGCTCACCCGCTGTTCGGCGCAGGAGACGTGGCGGTGGAGCTGACCGACCACGGCGATCCCCGGTCGACGCCGAGCGCAACGACGCCCTGGCCGAGTTGGCCGCGGCACGCCGGGCTGCAGACGGTGGCCACCAACAACGTCCACTACGCGACCCCGGCCCGGCGCCGCTGGCCACCGCGCTCGCCGCCGTGCGGGCCCGGCGCAGCCTGGACGAGATCGACGGCTGGCTGCCGGCCGCCGGCCACCGCCCACCTGCGCAGCGGCGCGGAGATGGCGCCGCGGTTCGCCGCGCTACCCGGGTGCGGTGGCCGGCGCCGCCGAGTTCGGCCCGGGAGCTGGCCTTCGACCTGTCCCTGGTCGCGCCGAAGCTGCCCGGCGTACCCGGTGCCGGCCGGGCACACCGAGATGAGCTGGCTGCGGGAGCTCACCTACCGACGGAGCGCGAGGAGCGCTACGGCACCCGGTCCGAGGCGCACCCGACGGCGTACGCAGCAGATCGACCACGAGCTGCGCGATGATCGAGGAGCTGGGGTTCCCGGGCTACTTCCTGGTGGTCTACGACATCGTGAAGTTCTGCCGCGAGCAGGACATCTACTGCCAGGGGCGGGGGTCGGCGGCGAACTCGGCGGTCTGCTACGCGCTGCGGATCACCAACGTGGACGCGGTGAAGTGCGGAGCTGCTGTTCGAGCGGTTCCTCGCCCCGGAGCGCGACGGCCCGCCGGACATCGACGTGGACATCGAGTCCGACCGTCGCGAGGAGGCCATCCAGCACGTCTACGAGCCGCTACGGCCGGGAGCCACACGGCCCAGGTCGCCAACGTCATCTCCTACCGGCCGCGGTCGGCGGTGCGTGACATGGCCAAGGCGTTCGGACATTCGCCCGGCCAGCAGGACGCGTGGAGCAAGCAGATCGACACGGTGGGGGTCGGTCGCCGCGGGCGGACCTGGACGAGCATCCCGGACCGAGGTGATCGAACTGGCCAACGAGGTGCAGTCACCTTCCCCCGGCACCTGGGCATCCACTCCGGCGGCATGGTGATCTGCGACCGGCCGGTGATCGAGGTGTGCCCGGTGGAGTGGGCCCGGATGGCCGACCGCAGCGTGCTCCAGTGGGACAAGGACGACTGCGCCGCGGTCGGCCTGGTCAAGTTCGACCTGCTCGGCCTGGGCATGCTGTCCGCCCTGCACTACGCGGTGCGACTTCATCGGATCCGAGCATCGACCTCGGTGAGATGACCCTCGACGACCCGGAGGTCTACGACATGCTCTGCCGGGCCGACTCGGTGGGCGTGTTCCAGGTGGAGAGCCGGGCCCAGATGGCCACCCTGCCCCGGCTCAAGCCGCGCGAGTTCTACGACCTGGTGGTGGAGGTGGCGCTGATCCGGCCCGGCCCGATCCAGGGCGGCTCGGTGCACCCGCTACATCCGGCGCGCGAACGGCCAGGAGCCGGTGACGTCCGCCGCACCCGCTGCTGAGCAACGCGCTGGAGAAGACCCTCGGGGTGCCGCTGTTCCAGGAGCAGCTCATGCAGATGGCCATCGACGTGGCCGGCTTCGACGCGGCCGAGGCCGACCAGCTGCGCCGGGCGATGGGTTCGAAGCGCTCGGCCGAGCGGATGGCCCGATCGCGGACCGGCTCTACGCCGGGATGGCGGCAACGGCATCACCGGTGAGTTGGCCGAGGACGTCTGAACACGCAAGCTCGTCCGCGTTCGCCAACTACGGCTTCCCGGAGAGCCACGCGATGAGCTTCGCCTATCTGGTCTACGCCAGCTGCCTGGCTCAAGCGCTACCACCCGGCCGCCTTCTGCGCCGCGCTGCTCAACGCCCAGCCGATGGGCTTCTACTCGCCGCAGACGCTGGTCGACGACGCCCGCCGGCACGGCGTCGAGGTACGCCGGCCGGACATCAACGCCAGCGCTGCCATGGCCATCCTGGAACCCCCCGTCGCGGGCGGACCCGACAACCCCGTCGCGGGTGCGCCCGACAACTCCGTCGCGGACGGGCCTGACAATGGACCGGGGCGGCCACCGCGCATGGGGGCTCGGCGGGCCGGTGGTCCGGCTGGGCCTGTCCACGTGCGCACCCTCGGTGACCGAACTGGCCGGGCGGATCGAGGCGGAGCGGCGGTCCACGGGCCGTACCGGGACATGCGCGGACCTGGCCCGTCGGGTCGCCAGCACCGGCAAGCCGCTCACGGCGGCCAACCTGGAGGCGCTGGCCACCGCGGACGCCTTCGCCTGTTTCGGGCTGACCCGGCGGCAGGCCGGCTCTGCGGCCGCCGGCGCGGCGGCACCAGGACCGGCCGGGCCGGCTGCCCAGGCACGGTCGACCGGCTGCCGGAGACGACCAGGGCCGCAGGGCCGGTACTGCCCGGCATGGACGGCGGTGGACCAGATGGTCGCCGACGTGTGGGCCACCGGGCTGTCCCCGGAGACCCATCCGGCCCGGTTCATCCGGGGTCAGCTGACGAGCCTCGGCGCGGTGCCGATCGCCCGGCTCGGCCAGGGTGGAGCCCGGGCAGACGGATCCGGGTCGGCGGCGATCGTCACCCACCGGCAACGGCCGGCGACCGCGGGCGGGGTCACGTTCCTCAACCTGGAGGACGAGACCGGCATGCTCAATGTCACCTGTTCTCCGGGGCTGTGGCAGCGCTACCGGCGGGTCGCCCGGACCAGCGCCGCGCTGGTGGTGCGGGGGCGGCTGGAGCGGCACGAGGGCGTGACCAGCCTCGCCGCCGATCGGCTGGACGCGCATCGAGCCGCCGGTCCGTCCCGCCTCCCGCGACTTCCGCTGAAGCCGGGGTGGCCGGGAGCCACGACGGACAAAGTCGGCGGGTCGGTCAGCGGGTCAGCAACTGGTCCACTGGTGCGAAGTCGTCGGTGAGGATGCCCGCGTCACCGATGAACTCACGAAGTTCCGCGCCCGTCAACACGGTCACCTGGCCCGCCAGGGCGGCGATCCGAGGCCGCAGAACGTCCAGCGGCAACGGCGCGTCCGATGCCAGTATCACGAAATTGGCGCCCGAATAACCCTTGATCGCCTGCACCGGGGCGACGACGGCGACCTGGTCGAAGACCGACGTGACGGTCGCCAGTTCGGCCCTGATGAGCGACGATGGTGGGTTGTCGATGACGTTGAGCGCATAGCCCCCGCCCGGCCGGAGGACCCGGCGGATGTCGGTCACGAACTCGTGGGTGGTGAGGTGCCATGGCACCGCCAGATGGCCGAACGCGTCGCCGATGACGAGGTCGAAATCGGCATCCTTCTGCCTGGTCAGTCCGATGCGGGCATCGCCCACGACGATGTCCAGCAGGGGGCCGCGGGTCACGCCCAGCTTGGCCTCGTCCAGTTCGACCAGCCCACCGTCGAGTTCGAGTACCCGGCTGAAGGTGCCCGGGCGGGTGGCCTCCAGATAGCGGGGGAGGGTGAAGCCGCCACCACCGACATGCAGGGCCCGCAGCGGTTGCCGGGCCGGCCGGTACAGGTCGGCGAATGCCGCGATCCATGTGGTGTAGGCGAAGTTGAGGTAGGTGGGGTCGGCCAGGTCGACATAGGAATGCCGGGCCGAGTTGAGCAGCAACAGCCGCCCGCCCGGCCGGGACGGATCGGCCTCAACCCTCGCGCAGTGGTAGGCGGTCTCGACGTCGCAGGGGTTGGGTACCAACGTGGTCAGGCTGGCCCCGACCGCCGCGACGACGGCGATCGTCACGCCCATCCGGTTGCTCGGCGGCGCACCGGTGGTTCGCGACCAACGCCACACGTAGCCGATCAGGCCGATGCCGCACAGCGCCAGCAACACCGCCAGGCTCAACAGGATGGCGCTGGTCGCCATGGCGGCCACCAGGATGAAACCGGTGCCCAGGGTGGCCGTGATCCCGCCCAGGGTGCCGATGCTGGACAGCCTGCCGACCACCCGGCCGGTGTGTCGCACGTCTCCGAGTTGTAGCTTGACCACCAGCGGAGTGATCGCGGATAGCAGGCCGGCGGGTACGAACACTGCCAGCAGGGTCAGCAACAGCACTCCGCCGCCGCTCGTGCCACGCAGGTACTCGCCGGCCCAGCGCACCACCGGCAGGGTCACTGCGGTAGCCGCACCGGCGAGCAGGAATGACGGACCGATCAGACGACGCGGGTCTGTCCGGTCGGCCAGCCATCCGCCGGTCCAAGCGCCATATGCGATAGCCGCAAGGGCAATTCCGATGACCGCACTGCTGGTTTGCAGGGTCACCCCGAGGTACGGACCGACCAGCCGCAGTCCGGTGACCTCCAGTACCAGCACGGCTCCGCTGGACACGAACACCGCGGCTGCGGCCAGCGGCGTTGGCAATGAAACGGTCGTATTGTGTGGGGCCATTTCCACATCTGTGGCCACGGCGAACTCCGCCAATCTCGTCATGCGGACGCCATACATCCGACACTTGGGCGCATCCGGCGAGGGGTCAAGCCATGTTAGTTTCCTTGGGGTCCACTGGAGATATCGCCACCCTAAAAATACATTGATGTCGATTTTTTGAGGGAAGTGACGGTTAGTTGTCGGAACGTCTGGACTCGGCCGTCGCGGAACCACAATGGCGCGATGACCGTGCATGGTCGGCCCGCACGGGCGAACCGGCGGGCGGTAGCGGCGTAAGGCGGCCAGCGATGACTACCCTCACTTCGAGCCTGCGACGCGAGGCCTTGGTGGCCAACGCGGCCGCGGCCAAATCAACGCAGGCCCGCAAGCAGGCCTACATTCGGACCATCTTCCTCGTCGATGTCGCCCTGGTAACCGTCGCCACCCTGATCGGCTACCTGGCCCGGTTCGAGGCCTCGCCGGCTCAACCGACCGTTCCGTACGCGCCGGTTGTGATCGGCCTGATCGTTGTCTGGATCAGCATCCTGTTCTGGACCCGGTGCTACGACGACCGGGTGCTCGGCTACGGCGCCGACGAGTACCGCCGCGTGATCAGCGCCAGCCTCAAGCTGGCCGGTGGTGTCGCGATCGCGGCCTACCTCAGCGACGTACAGGTCTCGCGGGGATTCCTCGGCATGACCTTCCTGGTCGGGACGATGGCGTTGCCGGTCGGCCGGTACATGGCCCGGATGGCGCTGCACCGGGCCCGGTCGCGGGAGCGCGGCTGGTCCCGCCGGGTCCTGGTGGTCGGCGACGCGTCGCACATCCTCGAACTCGCCCACCAGTTGCGCCGGGACTGGTACGCCGGTTACCGGGTGGTCGGTGCCTGCATCCCGGACGCCCTCATCGCCCCGGTGCCGCAACACCTCGACGGCGTACCGGTGGTCGGCTCATTCCGCAACATCATGGAATCGGCGGCGGCGGTCTCCGCCGACACCGTGGCGGTCACCGGCTCGGCCGAGCTCACCGCCCGCCGGCTGCGCCGGTTGGGGTGGCAGATGGAGGGCACCGGCATCGACCTGGTGCTGGCACCCGCGCTCACCGACGTGGCCGGCTCCTTCGCTCATGCTGGGCGTGGCCTCCCTGCTCTTCCCGGCTCCATTTCAAGCTCAGCCCGCCAAGGACAAGCCTGAGATTCCCGCCGTGCGCTGGGATGAGCAGCATCCAGGCTGCACATTTTCTCTTGGCGATGACGGCAGATTCCGCTACGGATTGTGGTCCGACGATGTAGGCGTGACGGTATCCGTCGATTCTCAGGAACTGGAAAAAGTTCACCGCCGGCACGAGCCGTTCTTCGCGGTGTTGGTGGACGTGCGTTATCGCGGCCAGGGATCGCTGGAATTCGATACTGAAAATATCTCACTCGAGTTCGTAAAGCACTTCCGGGTGGTACAGATGCCGCTGGATCCCGACGCATTTGCGCAAAAAGTGCAGGATGATGCCGATACGGTCGATCACGAGGCCGCCCGTGAGATTCAGAAGCATCCGGAACGAAAAGAACAAAAACAGGCCTACGTGCGGGCCTTCCAGAAGGATTCGGCGGAACTGCTGGAGTTCGTTACCAGGAATAGCCTACGCCCCACGCGGCTGGGCCCAGGCAATCCCGAGACCAGCGGGTGGGTCCTGTTCAGCACGAACAATAAATGGATCGGTGGATGGAAAAAGCAGGAGGAGTTCATCTTACGGCTTCCGGTGGCAGGAAAGGTCTTCGAATTCCCTTTCGAACTGCCGCCTAGGCCGGGAGAAGTTCTGCTGCGGAAGAGGGAGTGAAAGAAACCACGTTGGGCGTCGAACCTCGGACCTTAGGGTCGAGCCGGGGTGCGGATGGGAATCTGAGGTCCGAAGTACGAAGTCTGAAGTCGCTTTTATGAGGCGGCGCGGCGCGTCTGGCGCTCGATTTCGGCGGCCTGGTGCATCAGAACATCGCGCAGCGAGACCAGTCCCTTTAATTCTTTGCCGTCGACAATGGGGAGATGGCGGAATCCGAACTCGCGCATGATGAACAGGCATTCCTCGATGCTCTCGTCGGCGGGGACGGCGCGCGGGTTCGCGGTCATGACCTCAGACACAGCGGTGGTTCCCGGAGTGCGTCCGACGGCGACGACGCGGTTCATGATGTCGCGCTCGGAGAGAATGCCCGACGAGTTCGCCATTGCGCAGCACCGGGACGGCGCCGACATTGTGTTCCATCATGTAGCGCGCGGCTTCGAGAACGCGTGCGGGTGGCTTCGACGGAATAAACTCTGCGGTCTTTCACGAGATCGCGGAGGGTCGTCATAGATTGCTCCTTTGGCGGGCAAGAACCTGGCGGATACGGCCAGCCCCCACGGCCGGCCTATTCGGTGGGCAATACTCTATCACAGCGCGGACCAGGCATTCCACGATTTTGGCGACGGGCCTCACCGTGCGGAAAGCGCAGTAGGACGACGCCCTAACTGCCATCGTGCCGGCAAAGTCTGCTCCATTTGCAGCATCCGGCCAAGCGGTCCGGCTAATCTGCTGGAACGTCCGGGAGGCTTGCCGCTTCCTGGCTGGCAGCGGGCGCAGGCTTGTCGAGACTGGTCGCCGCACGCTTGCGAGTATCTGCAACAAGAGGCAGGAACGGAATCATCAGCAGGAAGACCACGCCCATGATCCAGAAGGCTTCGACAAAAGCGAGCATGGCGGCGTGCTGCTGCACCATGCCATAGATCGCGGCGATAGGAGCTTTGCGGGAGGCGGTGACGGCGTCGGCGCCGTGCGCATAGAAGTTGGCGCGCAGGCCCTGCAGCAGACTCAGCGTCTGCGGACTGCCGGCGCGTGACATTGGCCACAAGATGGTTCTGATGCACCTGGGAGCGGCGGGCGAGGAACGTGGTCATGATGGCGATGCCGACGCTGCCGCCGATATTGCGCATCAGGTTGAAGATGCTGGTGGCGTTCCCCATCTTCTCCGGCGTGGATGTGCGCCATGGCCAGCGACATCAGCGGAATGAAAAGGAAACTCAGGGCGACACCCTGCAAAACCTGGGCCCAGAAGATGTCCCAGAATCCCGCGTAGAGATTGAGGCCGGAGAGTTGGAACATGGTGACGGAACCGAGGATCATACCGACCGACGAGCAGCCGGCGCGGATCAATCTTGGTGGTCAGGTGGCCGGCCAAGAGGAGTGAACAGCAGCGCGCCAATGCCTCGCGGAGACAGCGCCAGGCCGGAGTTGTAGGCGGGATATCCCATGAGCGTCTGCAGATACAAGCGGCAGCAAGACCAGGCTGGCATAGAGAACGAAGCCCGAGCATGCTGATGAGAAAGACGCCCGCACTGAAGGAGCGATTCTTGAGCACGCGCAGATCGACGACGGGATGATCGGTCATCAATTCGCGGATGATCAGAGCGACCAGTCCGACACGCACAAGAGCGGCGAAGGTGCGAATGTAGCTGGAAGAGAACCAATCTTTGCGCTGGCCGGTATCGAGCACGATCTGCAGCGAGCCGATCCCGAGGGCCAGAAATCCGATTCCCCAAAGATCAACCTTGCCTGCGCCGCGCTTCACGTAATGCGGATCGAAGACGAAGCGGTTCATCAGGAACAGCGAGAGAATGCCGACGGGGAGATTGAGATAAAAGATCCAGCGCCAGCTGTAGTTGTCGGTGATCCATCCGCCGAGCGTGGGGCCGAGAATCGGGGCCAGCAGAATTCCGATGCCGAAGGCCGCCATGGCGTGGCCGTGGCGCTCCTTGGGAAAAGTTTCCAGCAGAATCGCCTGGGCCAGAGGTTGCAGGCCGCCGCCGGTCAGGCCCTGCAGGACGCGAAAAATAATCAACTGCGGCAGCGAAGTGGCCAGGCCGCAGCAAGAGCGACGTGAGGGTGAATCCGGCGACGCAAGTCAGGAGACAGCCGCTTGCGTCCCATATGAGTTGGCCAGCCAGCCGGAGATCGGCAGGACGATGGCGTTGGAAACCAGGTACGAAGTGACCACCCACGTGCCTTCTTCGTTGGTCGAGGCCAGATTGCCGGCAATGTGGGGAATGGAGACGTTGACGACGGTGGTGTCGAGAACTTCCATGAAGGTCGCCAGCATCACGGAGAACGTGACGACCCACGGATTCACGACGCGTTGTGGATGGGAATCCACTGGGTCCAACATTTCGCGGAAGATTTCCGCAAACTCTTCACTATCGGGGAAGGGGTGGACCCCCGCCGTGACAGCAGTCACACGAGATCGTGATGGAGTTGGTTGGAGAGGGCACTAGAGAGCTGTAACAAAAAATCGGCGGCCCGGAAAGGGCCGCCGGTAAGTCTCGTCTTCGCAGGGCTAGAAACGCAACTGCGGGCCGAAGGTCACGCGCAGGTTGTTGTGGGCACCGTTTATAAAGTAAATGTCGTCGCCTATTTCGGCGCGGACACCAATCGGACCAGCGAA
>CAVUNP010000026.1:0-19232 GCA_963742855.1 uncultured Actinomycetota bacterium
ATAGCCACATGAACATGCCCATCATTACGGTGGACCGCGACCGCCTGGACCGCGTGGAACTGGTGCCGTTCAAGGCTGCCATCGAGGCGGGCGTGGATTCGGTGATGACGGCGCACATCGCGGTGCCGGCGCTTTCGCCGCCGGGCATCCCCTCCACGCTATCCCCGGCGATTCTGACCGATCTTCTGAAGAAGGACCTGGGGTTTAAGGGCATCATTGTGACCGACGCCCTGGAGATGGCGGGCATCGTCAAGAACTTTTCGACCGGCGACGCGGCGGTCCGCGCGCTGGAAGCCGGCGCCGATGTGCTGCTCATGCCGACCGATCCCGACGCCGTGGTGAAAGCCGTAACGGCCGCCGTACAGAGCGGCCGCCTGACGCGCCAGCGGATACAGGAAAGCGTGATCAAAGTTCTGTCCGCCAAAGAGCGTGTGGGACTCGACAAGAAGCGATTCGTGGATCTGGAAGGGATCAGCGACATCGTGGATTCGCCAGAGGCCAACGAGAAGGCGCAGGAGATTGCGGACCACGCGGTGACGCTGGTGCGCAATGGCAGCAACATGATTCCGCTGGCGGCGCCGGACAAGGCCTGCTACGTGGTCATGCCGGAGAGCCGGATGTCTACCGATGGCCTCGCTTTCAGCCAGGAAGTCCGCAAGATTGCGCCGCGCGCGATGTTTCAGACGTGGGATCCCGCGTTCACCCACGAACAGGTGGACGAAGGCGTGGGGCGCCTGGCGGGCTGTCAAAGCTACGTAGTAGCGGCGTACGCCTCCGTGGGGGCGTATCGCGGCACGGTGGGGAGCGGGCGGGGAACTGCCCCACGCGCTGGAGGCGTTGATCTCCTCCGGTAAGCCGGTGGCCCTGATCGCGCTCGGCAACCCTTACGTGCTGCGCAATTTCGGCAAGGTGACTGCGTACCTGGCGACGTACAGCAATGTGGCGCCGAGCGAGATTGCGGCGGCGCGCGCCATACTGGGCGAGATCGATATCAGCGGGCATCTGCCGGTCACGATTCCGGGACAGGCCGCGTACGGTGAGGGAATTCAGTTGCGGGCGACGCGCGCGGTTCCGGCGAACGGCGCCACGCAATAAAGTTAACTGAGTAGAACACTGTGACCGTTGCCCTTCGGAGGGTTAAGCGGTCCGACTAAGCGCGCTACAATTAGCACTCGATGAATGTCCATCTGTTCACTGTTCCCCCACAAAAAGTGGAGATGGTGTTGCTGATTCTGCTGCTGGCTGCCGCCGTGTTCGACGTACTGTACCGGCGGATTCCCAACTGGCTCACGGTGAGCGGCGTGGTGCTTGCCCTTGCCATGAATACCCTGATCGGCGCGCCTGAGGCCGGGCTGGTGTTTTCCATGGTCGGGCTTGCGGTAGCGTTTGGCATTTATGTGGCGCTGTATGCCTTGCGCGCGATGGGCGCGGGCGACGTCAAACTGATGGCTGCGATCGGCGCGCTGGTGGGGTGGGAGCGCTGGTTTGGAATCTTCTTTATCACGGCGCTGATCGGCGGGGCCATGGCGATCATCCTGGTGGTGTTCCGCGGGCGGCTCAAGAAGACGCTCTTCAATGTGAGCTTCATCCTCAGTGAAATGAAGAGCGGGCGTCCGGCCTATGTCCGGGGTAATGGCGGCGGCGACATCGGCTGGATCGACGCGCCCGTCCGCGTCTACCGGGACCGCCGTGACCGCGTGGCCCGCGGCGCGGACCTGCTCACAGGCCGAAAGTACGGACCTATGCTCGACTGCGCTGGTGACGACGTGCCTTCGGCCGCCCGCCGAGTCGCATTGGATTGCGCCGTGGATGGCGAGGTGGTTGGCCTCGGTGGCGCCGGAAGTGAAGACGATCTCCGTGTCGCGGTCGGTGCCGAGTGCTGCCTGGACCTGGCGGCGGGCGGCGCGAAGGGCATCGGCGGCCCGCCGGCCGGGCAGGTGTGGGCTGGAGGGAGTTGGCGAACTCTTCGGTCAGGAAGGGGATCATGGCGTCTATGACGCGAGGGTCCATCGGCGTGGTGGCCTGGTAGTCGAGATAGATGTTGTTGATCACGTGGATCTCCTGACGGATTCAGGGCCGGCGTATTTGTATGCGGCGTCGACGATGTCCCAGTAGACGACGCGCCCATTGCCGAGGTCTGACAGCGCGGTCGCCAGGCATCGCCAGTCGCGGTTACGGTGGGTGGCCGCTATCGAGAATGCATCGGCGTACCAATGGGTCAGGCTGCGTACGACCCGCTCTGTCGGGTCGCTGTCGCGCCACAGGTCAACGTGCCCGTTTGCGCGCAGCCACTGTTCGGCATCCGGCTCCAGGTTGGACTCCGATGTCGGCCCGGTGCCGGCGTCGAGCGCTTGCAAATGGGTGCCGAGCCGGTGGAGACGGAGCCTGCGCCGGGCCAGTTCCGTCTCGGGCGACGAGTCCCTGACCACTCGTAGATCAGACGGCCAAGGTGGCTCGTACCGATGCCAGGAGACCTCGACATGGATGGTGACCTGCGGACGTATGCCGCCTCGGGTCATGTCGCCGACGTCGTAGCCAGGTCCGAGCGCTTCGACAGTGAAGGTTCCGGGTCGTCCCGGCTGTGGCCGGTCCAGTCGCATGAGGACGGACAGCTGGTTGATGAACCGGTTCGTGGGTTCAAGCAGAATAACCGCCCGGCCCAGGGCCAACAGTTCGGCAGCGTGAGGCTCGAGCCGGTCGATGGGGAAGCTGTTGCCGCCCCGATAGTAGGCGGCCATCTCCACCCCGCCGTCGGAGCGCACCATTAGCGCATTGCTGCCTTTGACATTTGCGAGTTCGTGAATCGCCGCGCGTAGAGCCGACGGCTTGGCGTCAGGCGTGATACAAACGCCATTGAGGACATCGTGGCCGAGCATTCGAAACTGGCACATCGTGGACCACTTTGGCCAGCGTCCGTCGCCAGCCGCAGCGGCCAGTTGACCATGGTCCAGGGCGTGCAGGAGAGGCGGCGAGCCGTTGTTCATGCCGGCCTCGGTCCACTCAGGCCGCAGCTCGCGCGTGCGCGAGCTGATCGGCGGTGAGCTGCTGGTTTTCGTGAAAATGGTGCTCTCGCCAGTCGAACTGGTCGGCACGGCCAAGAAGGCGTGCACATAGGCGCCGCACGAACTGCCGCGGAAAGCGCGCGTCAGCGAGCCACAGTCGATGCTCACCAGGACGCGTCGACAGGTACAGGTAAGGACCGCTCGCCGCGTGGGGCAAGTCGACCAGGCCACCGAGCTCAATCCCGGCGCCGCCCGCGATCTCGTACCCGTTAGAGACGGCGTACGGGTCGGGCATCGGGATCAAATGCAGGTGGGCGTGGGTGCAGCAGGCGGAGCCGAGTCGGCAGTCACGAGACCCGTGTTCGGCCACGATGGTCGGCCCGAACAACGCCTCGACACGGGCTCTCGTCTCCTCCATCGCCGCCTCGACCTGTGGCAGCTCTCCGGCGGATGCGTCGGCAACTGCATCGATGTGCTTGCGTGGCATAAACAAACAGTAGCCGGGGGTGAAGCATCCCACCGTCGGCAGCAGGACCCAGCCGCCGTGATCGGTGATGATTCGGCTGTCTGTCATATCCCCGGCGAACTCCGCACAGAACTCGCAGTCCATCGCGGTCGTCACCTCCTGTATGAATGGGCGGGAAACTCGTCGGCGTAACGGCTGCCCAGATGGCCGTCCGCGCCATAGAAGGGATGCGGCGTCGCCGGCCCGGCTGGTCCGTCCAACGTGAACAGCAAAAGACGACCGACTGGCATCCCGTTGTGAATCCGCAATGGCGCAGGCCCGACGTTTAGCATTTCAAGGGTCAGATGCCCCTCCCATCCGGGAAGCACCCATGGGCTCGTGATGTGGATGGCGAAGACCAGCCCGTGCCAGATGAGACAGTCCACCGATGGCTCCGGCGTAGCCTGGGCCAAGGCGTAGCGGGTGGTTGACCCGGCAGAGCACCATCCGACCGGGATCCAGGTCGAAAGTGTCCCACTCGTCGATTGGAGCCTCGTACAGTCGGTCGATGCTGGGCTGGTCGGCCAGGTCGACCACGTCAATGCCCGTGGCCGCGAAGGCCTGCATTGGAGCGCCTAAGCGCAGCATCAGCGCATCGCCACGCAGTTCGCCTGACCAGCCAACCCCGCCTTCGGCAATCAGTCGGTCGATCTCGTAAGAAGTCAGCACGTAAACCTCCCGTCCCGCTTGTTGCGCGAACCACATGTGTAGATAATCCACCGATGGCTTCGAGGCGTCTAGATGTACTAGCGAACATCTGAAGATAGTTTCGCAAGTAAGTGCGATGTGGTGCACTTCGATTGCGCGAAAGAACAGTTGCGGAGGTGTCGTGGACGGCGATATCGCGCCGGTTGCCGGTGCAGGCACGGACGGCATTCTGGCGGCGGCGCCCGTCCTGCTGGAGACGACCCTCGACCAGCTGCGAACGTTGCTGCTCGTGGCCGACACCGGTTCGGCTCTGCATGCGGCCCGCATGCTCGGTCGGGAGCAATCAAGCGTTCAGAAGCAACTGGATACACTCAACCGCAACTTCCAGGAGATGTGTGGTGAGCTTCTAGTCGTAAAACAAGGTCGGGGCCGACCGTTTCTGTTCACCCCGACCGGGCAGCAGGTCGTCGATCTGGCCCGCTCCACGCTCCGAACCTGGCTCGCGTCGGTCAATGAGGCCCGCCGCAGGCTCGGCCAAACCGTCGCTGTCGGCACCACCGAGTTCACCCTCGCCTTCCTCAGTCGCGTATGGCAGCGCGTAGCCGACGACTTCGCCGCTCGCGAGATCGAACTGAAGGTCCTGCACGTCCGGACCAAAGATGCCTTCGCCCGCCTGGATTCGAAGGAGGTTGATCTGATGTGCGGAGGCCTAGCCTCCGAAACCGGGCGTGCCGACGTTCCCGAGCAGTACGACTTCCTGGAGTGGCAGCGGGAAGGGCTCGTCCTGCTCACTAACCTCTCCCGGCGGGAACTGTCCCTGAAGCCAGTCGGTATCGACCGACTCACTTCAATACCACTCGTGATCCCGTCCGGCGGCGTGATCGTCGATTTCCTGCGCCGGTGGTACGGCACGGAGTTCCGCAACCGACTGAAGGTCGCCGCAACTATCGACGACATCTACTACGGCCTCGCGCTGATGCGCTCCGGCATGGCCTACGGGTGCATGGTCGTCTCACAGACGATCGGTCGAGCCTCCGTCGAGGGAAGGCTGCCGAGCAGCCCCGACTTTCGCCTTGTCGCCTTCGCGGAGGACTTCAACCCCATGCTCCAGCTCGTCACCGGCGTCTTCGCCCGCCGAGGTGAACGACAGCAGTACGAATCCACACACCCTCTGAACCTGCTCTGGCACGCATTCGAAAACGAGACATTCTCCGGAAGTCAGCGAGCCTCTAGGAGTACCTATGGCACGCCTAGCATCGATTAACCTCAACAAGCGACTCGGCAACCCAGCGGCAAGGGCAAGGCTCACCACTTGGCTACGGCGACACGAGGTGGACATTCTTCTAGCTCAAGAACCGTGGAAACCCGTCAATCGGTCACCCATCGACCTGGCCGGCTACAGGCAGATCGGCGGCGATGGCGACCTGTTCTGCTGGATCGCCGAGCGCCACGCGAGGCCACCCACAACCCGGCCGAGCCCGTTCCTGCAACGCATAGAGCTCGGTTGGCTCGCGATCTACAACATCTACCTGGACTGCCGCTCGACATCGGCGAGGGCAGCCCAATTGGTCAAGTTGCGCGAATCCGCGGCGAACGAGCACGGACGGCCACTCCTAGTGTGTGGCGACTTTAACCTCGCTCCGCGCCCGGTTGACGGCATCCGCGGCGATGACTTCAGCACATTCAACACCGCGACCGACCGGACCGCCCTGGCCGCGCTCCTCGCCGAAGCGGGACTTGTCGACCTCACTGCGACCGACCCACCGCATTACACCATCGAACGCCAGCTTGCGGGCACCGCTAGCCGCTTCCGCTGCGACCTAGCCCTCAGCTCTGACCACTTGGGACAAGGGATGCTAGCGCGGTACGACGATACCGTCCGAGGCGGCGACGATTCGTTCACCGACCACTCGGGCATCCTTATCGATGTGCCAGTGACCCCCGCTACAGCCGCGGCCGACGAACAAGACACCTTGTTCTCACTCCTGCCCGACCTACCGGTTCAAGCCAGAACAGCGCCTACCGAGTATCGACCCCACAAGACCGCCATGGGCCGCAGCGCTCCTTCGCCCTTCGCCCGCGCGGTCGTCGACACTCTCGTTCGCAAACTCGGTATCACAAGCGTCCTCGACCACGGATGCGGGCGCGGCAGCGACGTCAACCACTATCGCTCCGCTGGTCTCGACGCCGCCGGTTGGGATCCCCACCCGGGCTTCGGCTACTCCACCGAACCCCAGCGGCTGTACGACCTCGTCACCAACGTCTTTGTCCTCAACGTGCTAGCGGACCCGTGGCAGCGCATCAAGGCCGTCCAACACGCCGCCACCTTCGTGCGACCGGGTGGCTCTCTGCTCGTTGTCACCCGCTCGCCCGCAGACATCGACCCTCGGGCAGCCGCCGGACGTTGGCTGCCGCATCACGACGGATACTGGTCTAGCGAGAGCAAGGGAACATTCCAGAAGGGAATCGCTATCGACGAGATCCTTGCGCTCAGTCGACGTGCAGGGCTCACCCCAGCCGAGGTTCGATTTGAGCTAGCCGAGACTGCCGCAGTGAGTCATACGTTACTCACAAGGCCGGCGTAGGACGGACGAGCTCGCGAGGGCACGTTGCCCGACCAGACGATCCGCTCCGCGAAACCGCCGCGCTCTTCGGCTTTGGCCCAACGTCGATGCTCTAGTCCGTGGCGCCCAACACCGAGATCGTCCGCTAGTGCGAACAGCACCTCAAGGACGTCAGCCAGCTCTTCAGGATCGTTCGACGTGAGAAACTCGCTAACCTCCTCGCGCAGCTTCGCGCATAGCAGCCCGCGGTACTCATCGCGATCCGCAATCCGTGTCAATGGCTCAATGCCCGTACTGCGGATGATCTGTGGAATCTTGTCGCGTATTAACTTGGGTTGGCTCATCCAAGTCCCCTGCTCTCCCAGCGCATAGCCTTCGGGTCGATGGCAATATGCAGGCCCTCGCGTGACGGCAGCTTAAGGCAGCGCCACACGAAATGTGCGGCAGACACGCCGCCGCCGGATGGCCCGCATGGCATGCCCATGGTGGTCCGAGCCGACGGTCTGCGCCGACCCGCGAGAGGCCGTAGGCGGTAGCGAACAGCAATCCCCCGATCAAGCTGGCAAGCGCGCTGGCATGATCGGCGGGCTGTGGTCTTGGACACGCTGGCGGGCCAGCAGGTGTGACACGCCCTCGGCGGTCATGGGCTCGCCCAGGTGGTAGCCCTGCCCGAAGCTGTAGCCGAGTTCGCGGAGCACGGCCGCCTGCTCAGCGCTTTCGACGCCCTCCGCGATGGCGTCCAGGCCCAGCGCGTGAGCCAGTTGGATGACCGCGCGGGCCACCGCCTGTCGGGCGTCGGCGGCGGCCGGCTGGCCGTCGTCGATCTCGATACCGTCCACGAACGACTTGTCCAGCTTGACGATCGCGGCGGGGAACGCGCGCAGCAGGCTCAACGACGATTCGCCGGTGCCGAAGTCGTCCAGCGCCAGGCGAATGCCCATGCGGTCGAGTTCATACAACGTCCGGGAGACCTGTTGACCGCGCAGCACCGCCGACTCGGTCACCTCGAGCACCAGTCGCTCAGAGGGCAGCCCACTCTCGGCGAGGGCGGCCGTCACATCGGACACGAAGTCGGGGTCGTGCAGTTGCCGCGCGGACACGTTCGGTCCCGCCTTCTGTAGCGCGTCCGGCCCGAACTCGGACAACCACATGGCTGTCTGGCGACAGGTCTCGCGCAACACGAACCGGCCCAGTGGCACGATCAGGCCGGTCCGCTCGGCGGCCGGGATGAACTCGGCCGGCCAGACGACGCCTCGGGTCGGGTGATGCCAACGAACCAAGGCCTCGACGCCGATCATCCGGTGGTCGTCCAGCCGCAAGATCGGCTGATAGACCACTCGGAATTCGTCGTTGTCCAGGGCCCGCCGCAGCTCGCCACCGAGCTGCATATGCGCCAATATGGGCTCCCCCATGCCGTCTACGTACCGCACGAAGCTGCCCTTACCCCGCTGCTTGGCTGTATACATCGCGACGTCGGCGTCCCGTAGCACCGAGTCGACCGTCGAGCCAGGTACAGCGGCGGCGATGCCGATGCTGGCTTGCACCAACAGGCGGTGCTCACTGATCGGACGGTCGAGCGCGGCAAGCAGCCGACTGGCCAACTCTTCGGGGTCCGCACCGGCGGCGGTGAGCAGCACCGCGAACTCGTCACCACCAACCCGGACCGGGAGTCCGTCATCCCCGACCTCAGCGCGCAGCAACTCCGAGACCGAGACGAGCAGCCGGTCGCCGACACCGTGGCCGAGCAGATCATTGACGGTCTTGAAATCGTCCAGGTCGATGAGGAGTACCGACGCCCGTCCTGCCGAGGCCAGGGTCTGCGCGAGCCGGTCCCGGAACAATGCCCGGTTGGCCAAACCGGTGAGGCCATCGTGGCTCACTTCGTACTGCAGACGCTCCTCCTGGACCAGCGTGTTGCTCAGCAGTCGGGCGTTCTCCCGAAACGCGATGAGCTGCCGGACCGCGACCAGACCCGTCACCACCACGGCAACGACAACGACGACGCGCTCCGACCAGCGCAACGGTGCACCGAACGCCAGCGCGATCAGCGGTACGTCGACCGCCGCCACGGCCAGGTAGGGCAGCAGCACGCCACCGCGGGCGGCATCGCCGCGAAGTCCGAGATTGGCGCGCCACTGGGCCGCGACGCCGAAGGTGGCCAGCACCGGGGCCATCGGCATCACGATTGCCTGAGCGGGAACACCAGCGGCGTACCCGAATCGCACCGCGAGTACGGCGACGATCCCGGCAGTGACGCCACCGCTGGCCGCGATAAGCCGTATCGCAGCGCCGTCGACAGGGCCGCCCGCGACATACGACACCTTCGTCGCAGCGCCGATCGCGACGACGAACGCGAGCCCGACCAGCAGCATCGCCTGCCGGCTCCACGGCTCGCGGGCGGACAGCATCGGGGCCAGCCCGAGATACCACAGCACGGCCGAGCAGCCGAGGAATGCGATCGTACGGTCGAGCAACATGCGCCACCACTCGATGCCACCGGCCGCCACAATCGGCACCCTGCCTACCGCCCAGATGGCGATAATGAATCCGATTGCCACGCAGGCCGCGGCCGGCACCGGCATGCTGCGCGCATGAGCCTGGGCGGCGTGCGTCAGCATGTCCACCGCCAGCCAGCCGTACCCGATGGTCATCAGGGCAAGAGCCACGAGCATGGCCCGCCAGAACCGCCGGGCGACGCGGTCGAGGTCGCTGCTGCGGGCCATGTGATGGACTGATGCGGTGGCGATCAGTCCGCCAACTGGAACGAAGATGTACGCAAAAGCCTCAATACTGGCGCCGACGGCCAGGTATGCCACACACCAGGCGGTGCCGAGGGCGGCGACCGCGGCGGTGGCCCTCGTATACCGCTGGGCAACCGTGTCTACCGTCGCACCAACGCCATCGACCGCAGAGCTCGCCGTTGACCGAAGCGCCTCCCCCGTCACGGCCCTGACAATAGTCTGCCTGTTGTGTACCGGATCTCACCCGAACGTTCGGTAGTTCACGATGTACGCACAGTGTTGGCCAGTACGTCGTCGCACAATCTGTCCGATGTGGACACCCGAGGGACAGACTCAATGGTCTTCGGCGAGCGGCAGGTGGATACTGGCGTCCGCCCTCTCGCCGACTGTTCGATCCGGGATGACTACGATCGCGGCGTGACTGATGACGTGCGCGCCCCGGGGCTGGTTTTTGGTGAAATAGCTGAGGACTACGACCGGGTGAGGCCGGGCTACCCGGACGGCCTCATTGACGATGTGTTGGACTACAGCGGCCTGGCAGGTTCGGGCCGGTCCGCGTTGGAGGTCGGCGCCGGAACCGGTAAGGCGACGGTGAGCTTCGCCGAGCGTGGTGTGCCGATCGTCGCGTTAGAGCCGGACCCGGCGATGGCCGCGGTACTGGCTCGTCACGTCGCCGGACTGGGTCAGGTGCGCATCGTGCCGGAGACCTTCGAGCAGTACCGCCCCGAGGAGGGTTTCGGACTGCTCTACTGCGGCGACGCGTGGCACTGGACCCAGCCGGAGAGCCGGTGGCAGCTGGCCAGCCAGGCGTTGGCCCCCGGCGGCGCGCTCGCGTTGTTCTGGCACTACGACCGGATCGACGATCCGGCTCAGCGGCAGCGCATGTTCGATGTCATCGCTGAGATCACCCCGTCAGTGATAGTGGACGATGAGCCGATCGAACCGTCCCGACTGCTGGCCGAATGGCCAGCCAGCGACATGGCAGACAGGCCGGATTTCGACGAACTGTCCGGCCGTATCTACCCGTCGAAGCTAACGGTTTCTGGAGCGGACTACCTCACTCACATGGCCACGCGTTCACAGATCCGCCTGCTGACGGAGCCAGCGCGGGCCAGACTGTTCGAGGCATTGACCGAGGTCTTCGCCGACGAGGTAACCCTGGCCATCTACAACGCGCTCTATCTGGCCCGTCGCACGTCCGTACCAGCCTGAATGCCGGCAGCGCCACTCGAACTCAGGTCAGATCCACTGCGGACAGCGCCAGCCACAGCTGTACGCGGGAGACGGTGCTGGTCAGATCCTGGCCGGTGAGTCGCTCGATCTGCTCGAGTCGGTAGCGCACCGTGTTGCGATGCACGATGAGCTGTTCGGCGGCGGCGGCGACAGATCCGTTCGCGTCCAGGTAGGCGCGCAGCGTCGGGATCAGCGCGCCGTCATGGGCCACGTCGAACTCCCGTAGCGGTCGCAACAGATCGTCGGCCAGGTCCCGCAGCGGCACGTCTTCGCTCGCCAGCAGCAAGCTCGACAAGCTCATCTGCTGCCGTTCGTTGATGCCCGCCGACCGGTTCATCGCTTCGCGCGCCTCGTAGTAGCTCCAGCGCAGACCGGTCACACCCGTGTACCAGCCACCGATGCCCACCCGCACGACACCGCCCTGGCGGCCGAGGTGGGCGTTGAGCTGATGAGCCGCTTCGTGAATCGGTTGCCCCGGACCGAGCACGGCGACCAGGCATCCGTCGACGACGGCGGTGGTGGCTGCGGGCAGGGCAGGGCTGCCCGCCAGGTATCTGTGCAACTGCTCGCCCGTACGGTCCACGGTCCCGACGAGCAACGCGTGCTCTTCGTCGGCCTTGATGCCGAAGGTGGCGAGTCGACGTTCGGCCTCGGCGGTGGTGATCGTGCTGCGAATCAGGTCTTCCAGCACCTGGCCGGCGAGCTGTCGCTCGCCGGCCAGGACGGCCTGGCGTCGGGCCAACTCGAGTCCGACGAGGGCGACGGCGTAGGGCAGGACGTCGGTCGAGCGCTGGGGCGGCCGGCAGCACAGGTACGCCACCACGCTCTCCTCGACCTCGACCGCAATCACCACGGGGTCCCGGTCACTGTCGGCGGGTTTGCGGCCGGGCTTGTTTGCCGTGTAGAGGATCTGCTCGACAGCCCAGGCAGCGTTCGCGGGTGTGGCGGCCAGCACCCGGCCGTGCTGGTCGATCACGACGGTCGGTGCATCCAGGATCTTGTGCAACGACTCGACCAGCGCGCCCAACCCGCGTCCGGACAGCAGCGACCGGGCGAGGATGTCGTGCTCGACGACGAGGTCGTGGAAGCGCCCGTACTGCTTCTCGAAGATCTGGTCGGCGACGAACCGGTCAATCGCGATGAAGGGTGTGGAATACGGAATCTCCAGCACGGGCAGGTCGTGCGCCCGTGCTTCGGCCAGGGTCGCCGCCGGCACGGTGTTATGCGTCAACCCGGTGCCGAACCCAAGGCCGGCGGCGTTGCGGTCGGCCAGCCGGCTGACGAATTCACGCTGCGCCGCGGCGGTGCGTTGGCGCAGGCCGGTCGTGAGTACAAGCTCTTCGCCGGACAGGAACGGGCGGGGGTCGGCCAATTCGGTCACGGCTACCCAGCGCACCGCACGAGCGAGCGCGGTGCTGTCGCCGACCAGCAGTTTGAGCCCGAGATCGGGGTCGGTCAGCACGTCGGCGAGTCGCAGCGTCACGCCCAGACTGTACAGCTGCACAGAAGTTGGCCAGAGTCGTTGGCGATTGGTCCATGTACTCGCGGGCCGCTTCGCTCCTAGGGTCGCCCCATGCTGCAGATCCCCGCTCGCATCGGTGGGCACGCCGTGATCGGCGACCGCTGGATGGACGTGCGAAACCCGTACGACGGCACGGTGATCGCCCGTGTGCCCGCCCTCGACACCGGTCATGTGGATCAAGCCTGCGCGGCGGCCGAGAAGGCTCTCCGCCGCGCCGACTTCCCGCAGCACCGGCGGGCCGAGGTGTTGGAACGCGCCGCGACCCTGCTGAGTGAACGCACCGACGAGTTCGCTGTGACGATCGCTCGCGAGGCCGCCAAGCCGATCCGCGACGCCCGCGGCGAGGTCGGCCGCTGCGTGGACACGCTACGTTTCTCCGCGGTCGCAACGCGTAGTCTCGCCGGTGAGGTCGTGGCGATGGACGCGTCCGCGTCGGGCGCGGGCCGGCTGGGCTTTGCTCTGCGCATACCGATCGGGGTCGTCGCGGCGATCTCGCCGTACAACTTTCCGCTGAACCTCGTCGCGCACAAGCTCGGCCCAGCGATCGCGGCCGGCGCTCCGGTGGTGCTCAAACCCGCCGAGTCAACCCCGATCTCGGCGATCCGGCTGGTGGACCTGCTGGTCGAGGCCGGCCTGCCGGCCGACTGGATCTCGGTACTGACCGGCACGGGTACGCAGGTCGGCGCACCGCTCGCGGCGCACCCGACGCCAGCCATGGTCTCCTTCACCGGCAGCGTCGGCGTCGGACGCAGCATCCAGCAGGCCGCCCTCGGCAAGCGGGTCGCGCTGGAACTCGGGTCGAACGCTCCGGTGATCGTCGAACCGGATGCCGATCTGTCCAGAGTGGTCGCCGGCATACGTCGTGGTGGCTTTTCCTACGCGGGCCAGAGCTGCATCTCCACGCAACGGGTACTCGTGCACCGCAGCCGCTACGACGAACTGCTCGCCCTGCTCAAGGAGGCCGTCGCGACGCTGACCGTGGGCGACCCGCTCGATGAGGCGACCGAGGTGGGGCCGCTCATCTCGACCGCCGCCACGCAACGGGTGCGGGCGTGGCTCGCTGAGGCATGCGAGGCCGGCGCGGAGGTTACCGGCGGTGAGCTGCGCGGCGGTGTGCTCTCGCCGGCCATCGTCGCGGCCCCGCCGCGCCACCTCGACGTGTACCGGCGGGAGGTGTTCGGACCCGTGGTCACCGTCACCCCGTACGCCGATTTCACCGAAGCGGTAGCGCTCGCCAACGACAGCGACTTCGGCCTACAGGTGGGCGTCTTCACCAACGATCTCGGTCTGGCCATGCGGGCGGCCCGCGAACTCGAGTTCGGTGGCGTGCTCGTCAACGAGGTGCCGACGTTCCGGGCCGACCAGCAGCCATACGGTGGCTTGCGCGACTCCGGCAACACGCGGGAGGGTCCGGCGTACACGGTGTTGGAGATGACCGAGCTGCGCTTTGTGATGCTTGGCTCATAAATTGATGGAGAGCTATCGAATGAGCACCTCGACCATCGGCCTGCGCGACTGGGCGCCGACACCGTTCAGCCCTTCCGGTACATCACCTTCCCGTTGCTGCGCTCCGCGCTGTTCGCCGGGGGCTCGCCCAACGAGCCGGCGGCGAGACCGTCGGCGGCCGCCTGTGACACCGGGTCAGACACGCAACATCTCCACGTAAGGACGGCCCCATGTCATCTGAACTCATCCACCAGCGACGTCTGGCCGCGGTTGCCCAGGGCGTCGGCTCGACGATCACCTCGTACGTCGATCATGCTGGCGGCGGCACACTGACCGATGTGGACGGCCGCGAGTGGATCGACTTCGCCGCGGGCATCGCGGTCACCAGCGTCGGCAACAGCGCGCCGGCCGTCGTTGCCGCCGTACGCGAGCAGGTCGAGAAGTTCACCCACACCTGCTTCATGGTCGCCCCGTACGAGTCGTACGTCGCCGTTTGCGAGGCGCTCAACGCCCTCACCCCCGGCGGGTTCGAGAAGCGCTCGGCGCTGTTCAACTCCGGTGCCGAAGCGGTGGAGAACGCGGTGAAGATCGCGAGGCACGCGACGGGTCGCTCCGCGGTCGTGGCCTTCGACCACGGCTACCACGGCCGGACCAACCTGACCATGGCCCTGACCGCGAAGAACATGCCGTACAAGCAGGGCTTTGGGCCGTTCGCCCCGGAGGTCTACCGGGCGCCGATGTCGTATCCCCTGCACGACGGCCTGGACGGACCAACCGCCGCGGCGCGCGCTATCAGCATCATGGACAAGCAGATCGGGGCAGGCAACGTGGCCGCGATCGTGATCGAGCCGATCCAGGGCGAGGGCGGCTTCATCGTACCGGCGCCGGGGTTCCTGCCGGCGTTGGCCGAGTGGTGTCGGGAAAGCGGTGTGGTCTTCATCGCCGATGAGATCCAGACCGGGTTCTGCCGTACGGGCGACTGGTTCGCGTCAAGTTACGAAGGCATCGAACCGGACCTCATCACGACCGCGAAGGGCATCGCCGGCGGCCTGCCGCTGGCCGCGGTGACCGGGCGGGCGGACCTGATGAACGCCGTCCATAGTGGAGGATTGGGTGGCACCTATGGCGGCAACCCGATCGCCTGTGCCGCGGCACTCGGCGCGATCGAGACCATGCGTACTCTCGAACTCGACAAGGCAGCCCGGCACATCGGCGAGATCATCACCGAAAGGCTGCACGGCCTGGGGCATCCGGCGATCGCGGAGATCCGGGGCCGGGGCGCGATGATAGCGGTGGAGCTGACCAAGCCCGGCACCGTCGAGCCGGACCCGGCGCTGACCGCCGCGATCAACAAGGCCTGCCACGCGGCCGGACTCCTGACGCTGACCTGTGGCACCTACGCCAACGTCATGCGGTTCCTGCCACCTCTGGTGATGGACGACGCGACCCTGCGGCGGGGCCTCGACATTCTCGAGTCCGCATTCCGCGCCCACTGATCTCTCGCGTGATCGCGGACGATGCGGTGTGCGATAGCCGCCCGCATCGTCCGCGATCACGAGTGAACGAGTCAGCGCAGCAGGCGGTTGAAGATGGCGGCTCGGCGGGAGGGGTTTCCCGAGCGGGACTCGGCGGCGTCCGCCGAGGTCATCAGGCGCAGGCCGGTGTTGACGCCCAGCCAGCGCAGCGGCTCGGGCTCCCAGCGCCGGGACCGGTGCCCGACCCAGGGCAGGGTGGTCAGGTCGCTGGGCACGCCACGGATCAGGTCGGCGAGCGTGCGACCGGCCAGGTTGGTGGTCGCCACGCCGTCGCCGACATACCCGCCGGCCCAGCCGAGGCCGGTCGAGCGGTCCAGCCCGACGGAGGTCGACCAGTCCCGGGACACGCCCAGTGGTCCACCCCAGCTGTGGCTGACCGGCACCTGGGGTCCGAGCACCGGGAACAGCCCGGCCAGGCAGGCACGTAGGGCGTCGAAGACTTGCGGCTCGTGGTCGTACTCGGGGCGGATCTGGGAACGAAAGTGGTACGGCGCCCCGCGTCCACCGAAGGCGAGCCGGTCGTCCGCGGTCCGCTGCCCATAGATGATCAGGTGCCGGAAGTCTGCGAAGGTCTCCCGGTCGGCCAGCCCGATCTCCTCCCACACCGCCGATGGCAACGGGTCGGTGGCCACCATCAGGGAGTAGATCGGGGCCAGCGCCCGCCGGGCGCCGGGCAGGCTCGACGTGTAGCCCTCGGTCGCACGGATCACGATGGGGGCGCGCACCGTACCGGCCGGCGTGTGTACCTGTCCGGGGCGGATCGCGGTGACCGGAGTGTGCTCGTGCACCCGAACGCCGTAGCGGCGCACCGTCCGGGCCAGCCCCCGGGCGAGGCGGGCCGGGTGGATCGCCGCGCAGTGCGGGGTGTAGACGCCGCCGAGCACCCCCGTCGCGTTGCAGCGGCGGGCTGCCTCGGCCGGGCCGAGTAGGGCGAGGTCGCCCTCGTCGAACCCGTATTCACGGGCCTCGTCGACCTCAGCACGGGCACGGGCCAACTGCGCCGGGGTACGGGCCAGCGTGACCGTGCCACCCTTGTGCCAGTCGCAGTCGATACCCTCAGCGGCGGTGACCCGGCCGACCTCGTCCACGCACGCCTGCATTGCCCGCTGCATGGCGATGGCCGCGTCCCGCCCATGCCGGCGGGCGAGTTTCGACATCGAGGTGGCGAACAGAGCCGAGCACCAGCCGCCGTTGCGCCCCGACGCGCCGAACCCGGCGATGTCGCGTTCCAGCACGGCGACGCGCAACGACGGGTCGGCGACGACCAGGTAGTACGCGGTCCAGAGCCCGGTGTAGCCGGCGCCCACGATGGCGACGTCGACATCCCGGTCGCCGGGCAGCGTGCGACGCTCCGGGTCAGCCGGTTCCTCTTCCACTGTGGACATCCAGTAGGAGATGTCCCGGTAGCTCATACCAGCCGCCATGCCTCGGTCAGCACGTCGCGCAGGATCTGCTCGATCTCGTCGAAGTGCTCTGGTCGCACGATGAGCGGCGGGGCGAGCTGCACCACCGGGTCACCCCGGTCGTCGGCCCGGCAGTAAAGTCCGGCCTCGAACAGCGCGCCGGACAGGAAGCCCCGCAGCAGCCGCTCGGACTCCGCGTCGTCGAAGGTCTCCCGGGTGGCCTTGTCCTTGACCAGTTCGATGCCGTAGAAGTAGCCGTCGCCCCGCACGTCGCCCACGATCGGCAGATCGAGTAGGCGCTCCAAAGTGGACCGGAAGGCGCCCTCGTTCGCCCGTACGTGCCCGACCAGGTCCTCGCGGGCGAAGAGGTCCAGATTGGCCAGGGCGACCGCGCAGGAGACCGGGTGCCCGCCGAAGGTGATGCCGTGGGCGAACATCTCGGTGCCGGTGAGGAACGGCTCGATCAGCCGGTCGCTGGCGATCATCGCGCCGAGCGGCGCGTAGCCGGAGGTGATGCCCTTGGCCATGGTAATCATGTCAGGCTGGTAACCGTAGCGTTGTGCGCCGAAGTACTCGCCGAGCCGGCCCCAGGAACAGATCACCTCGTCCGAGACGAGCAGGACGCCGTACCGGTCGCAGATCTCCCGTACCCGCTGCGAAGTAGCCGGGCGGCGGCGGGAAGCAGCCGCCGGAGTTCTGCACCGGCTCCAGGAAGACGGCCGCGACGGTGTCCGGCCCTTCCCGTTCGATGGCCCGGCCGATCTCGTCGGCGGCCCACCGGCCGAATGCCTCCGGGTCGTCGCCATGCTCGGGCGCGCGGTAGAAGTTGGTGTTCGGCACCTTGATCGCGCCGGGCACCAGCGGCTCGAAGTCGGTCTTGATGCCGGGCAGGCCGGTGATCGACAGTGCCCCCATCGAGGTGCCGTGGTAGGCGATGTACCGGCTGATCACCTTGTATTTGTTGGGCTTGCCAGTCCGCTTGAAGTAGGCGCGGGCCAGCTTCCAGGCCGACTCGACGGCCTCGGAGCCGCCGGTGGTGAAGAAGACCCGGTTCAGGTCACCCGGGGCGAGTGCCGCGATCCGCTCGGCCAGCTCGATCGCGGTCGGGTGCGCGTAGGACCAGAGCGGGAAGAAGGCCAGTTCGGCGCCTGCTTCGCGGCTGCCTCGGCCAGCTCGGTGCGGCCGTGGCCCGCGTTGACCACAAAGAGTCCGGCAAGCCCGTCGAGGTACCGGCGCCCCTTGCTGTCCCAGACGTAGGCGCCCTCGCCCCGCACGATGGTCGGCACTTCGCTGTCCGCGTGGCCCGCCATCCGGGTGAAGTGCATCCAGAGGTGGTTGGTGGCATCGGCCATGGCTGCCTGCCCCTGTTCCGTGATCGGGCCGGATCCCGGCCGCTGTGACCACGGTTATCGCACATGCGGGCGGCCGACCGCAAGGGTTAACGCCAGTGTCTCGGGATTCTGGCGACGGTTTCTGCGGATCCAAGGCCCGACCGCAACGAAATCCGCAACGTCGGATGAACCCGTTGATGCGACAACGGGAGACGGTTACGCCGTACCCCAGGAATAGGTCTGCTTGCGGAGCTTGAGGTAGACAAATGCCTCAGTGGACACCACCCCAGGCACGCCGCGTAGCCGTTGCAGGATCTCCAACAGGTGGTCGTCGTTGCGGCACACGACCTCGGTGAGCAGGTCGAACGAGCCGGCGGTGATCACCACGTAGTCGACCTCGTCCAGTTCGGCGAGCCGGTCCGCGACCTGCTCCAGGTCGCCGTCGGTGCGCAGGCCGATCATCGCCTGGCGGGGGAAGCCGAGTTGGAGCGGGTCGGTCACCGCGACGATCTGCATCACCCCGGCATCCAGCAGCCGCTGCACCCGTTGCCGCACCGCCGCCTCGGAGAGGCCGACCGCCCGGCCGATGGTCGCGTACGCCCGGCGCCCATCCTCCTGTAGCTGTTCGATTATCTGTTTCGCAACATCATCGAGCAGAGCGTGATTAGCGCCTTCACGTACGGTGACGCGCCGCGCGCGGCGATCGTCGGCGGGCCCGTTGACCATCTGTCCCCTAGCTGGTGATCAGGCATTCGATGCCTGTTGTGTTACTGCGGAGAGTCTGGCGTATTTCGTTGCGAACAGCTAGATCCGCGACGGAATCCCTTGTAACAAGCGGTTGTGCATGCCAGGATCGTCGTCACATTCAACCAGTCGTGATGACATCCGGCCGGCGGGCGCCACCCCACCTTCGCGCCCGCTGGCTCCAACCCCGAGGAGCCGTCACATGAGTAATCGCCTCCGCCCTCCGACCGGCGTGTCTCGTCGAGTCCTGCTGACGGGGTGCCGTCAGCTCGGCGGCATTCTTCGCCGCTGGTGGCGTGCTCAGCGCCTGCGGCACCAAGGGGGCCCAGCGGACCGAGGCCGACTGCGTCAGCCAGGACCTCTCCGGCACCGAGAAGACGCTCAACTTCTCCAACTGGCCACAGTATCTGGACGTTGACGAGGCAGACGAGTCGAAGCGTCCCACCCTCGACGCGTTCACGAGCACATCCGGCATAAAGGTCACGTACACCGAAGACATCAACGACAACAACGAGTTCTTCGGCAAGGTGCAGAACCAGCTGGCCGCCTGCCAGTCCA
>CAVUNP010000027.1:0-20398 GCA_963742855.1 uncultured Actinomycetota bacterium
CCGGGCGCGACCTCGTCATCCTCACCGACTGGATGGCCGCCCGGATGATCCGTCTCGGCTGGATCCAGAAGCTGGACAAGGCGAAGCTGCCGAACGTCGAGGCGAACCTGCTGCCAGTCGCTGCGCAACGCGCTCCTTCGACCCCGAACGCGAGTTCGCCGTCCCGTGGCAGTCCGGCCTGGCCGGGCTCGCGTACAACGCCAAGGTGACCAAGGAGATCCGGACGGTCGACGAGCTGCTCACCCGCCCCGACCTCAAGGGCAAGGTGACCGTGCTGTCGCGAGATGCGCGACACCATGGGCCTGCTGCTCCAGTCCAACGGCCACGACCCGTCCAACTTCACCGCCGCCCAGTTCGACGACGCGCTGGCCAAGCTCAAGAAGGCCGTCGACGCCGGGCAGATCCGCAAGTTCACCGGCAACGACTACGCGCAGGACCTCGCCAAGGGCGACATCGCCGCCTGCATCTGCTGGTCCGGCGACGTGATCCAGCTCGGCTTCGAGAACGAGAAGATCAAGTTCGTGGTGCCCGGAGTCCGGGGTGATGCTCTGGTCGGACAACATGCTGGTGCCGAACAAGGCCACCCACAAGGCCAACGCCGAAGCGCTGATCAACTACTACTACGAGCCGGCGGTGGCCGCGAAGCTCGCCGCGTACGTCAACTACATCTGCCCGGTCGCAGGGCGCGCAGGCCGAGATGGAGAAGATCGACCCGGACCTGGCCAGCAACCCGCTGATCTTCCCCGACGACGCGATGCTGGCGAAGTCGCAAGGTCTTCATGGCCCTGACCGAGAAGCAGGAGCGGAGTACGAGGCCAAGTTCCAGAAGGTCATCGGGGCGTGAGGACGATGGGCACACGCAGACACCCGGCCGGCGACCTGCGCCTGGCCAACCTGACCAAGCGGTTCGGCGTCTTCACCGCCGTCGACGACCTCAGCCTGACCATCCCGCAGGGCTCGTTCTTCGCCCTGCTCGGCGCGTCCGGCTGCGGCAAGACCACCACGCTGCGGATGATCGCCGGGCTGGAGGAGCCGACCAGCGGGCAGGTGCTGCTCGGCGACCGGGACATCGCCGGGCTGCGGCCGTACAAGCGGCCGGTCAACACGGTGTTCCAGAGCTACGCGCTCTTCCCGCACCTCGACATCCACGAGAACGTCGCCTTCGGGCTGCGCCGGCGCGGCATCCGCAAGGTGACCGAGCAGGTCGAGCGGATGCTCGCGCTGGTGCAGCTCGACGGGTACGGCCGGCGCAAGCCCGGCCCAGCTCTCCGGCGGCCAGCAGCAGCGGGTCGCGCTGGCCCGGGCGCTGATCAACCACCCGCAGGTGCTGCTGCTCGACGAGCCGCTCGGCGCGCTCGACCTGAAGCTGCGCCGGCAGATGCAGATCGAGCTGAAGCGGATCCAGACCGAGGTCGGCATCACCTTCGTGCACGTCACCCACGACCAGGAGGAGGCCATGACCATGGCCGACACGGTCGCGGTGATGAACGCCGGCCAGATCGAGCAGCTCGGCGCCCCGGCCGACATCTACGAGTACCCGGCCACCGCGTTCGTGGCGAACTTCCTCGGCCAGTCCAACCTGCTCGCCGGCGAGGCCGCCGGCCGCAGCGGCGACGACGTGCTGGTCACCGCGCACGGCGCGCGCTTCTCGGTGCCCGCCGGCCGGGCCCGCGCCGACCGGGGGCCGGTCTTCCTCGGGGTACGCCCGGAGAAGCTGCACCTGGTCGGCCGCCGCCGACCAGGTGCCCGCCGGCCACCAGCACGTCGGCGGCGTGGTCACCGACGCCTCCTACGTCGGGGTGAGCACGCAGTACCTGGTGCGGACCGCCGTGGGGCAGCGAGCTGTCCGCCTTCGCGGCGAACAGCGGCGCCGGCGGTCGCTGCCGGTCGGCGCCGACGGTGGTGGCGCACTGGGACCCGCGGCACGCGTTCCTGCTGCCCCGCGACCCCGGCGAGGACGACCGGACCGCGCCGCTGCTCGACCAGCCGGTGGGTGCGCGCGCCATGACGGCGTCCTGGCGCCACGTACCGACCGGCGTCGGGGCAGCCGGCAGCACCACCGCCGCCCCGGCGCGGGCGGTACCGGCTGCTGCCGTACCTGCTGCTGCTGCCCGGCGCGGCCTGGCTGTTGCGTCTTCTTCGCCCTGCCGCTGCTCCAGCTCGCCGCGGCCAGCCTCTACGACCCGGCCGGCTCGCTCGCCACCGGGTACGCGATGACCTGGGCGTTCGGCAACTACCCGGACGCGTTGCAGGCGTACTGGCCGCAGTTCGTCCGGTCGTTCGTCTACGCCGGGATCGCGCTGGTGCTGGCGCTGCTGATGGGCTACCCGCTGGCGTACGCGATCGCGCAGAAGGCCGGCCGGTGGAAGAACCTGCTGCTGGTCTGCGTGGTCGCGCCGATGTTCACCAGCTTCCTGGTGCGCACGCTGGCCTGGAAGACCATCCTGTCGGACAACGGCTGCGCTGGTCGGGCTGCTGCGCGACGTGCACCTGCTCGGCGCCGGACGGCCGGCTGCTGGCCACCCCGATCGCGGTGGTGCTCGGCCTGACGTACAACTTCCTGCCGTTCCTGGTGCTGCCGCTGTACGCGAGCCTGGAGCGGCTCGACCCCCGGCTGCTGGAGGCGGCGAGCGACCTGTACGCGAGCCCGGTGCGCGCGTTCCGCAAGGTCACCCTGCCGCTGTCGATGCCCGGGCTGATCGCCGGCACGCTGCTCTTCTTCATCCCGGCCACCGGTGACTACATCAACGCCCAACTGCTCGGCACCCCGAACGAGTACATGATCGGCAACGTCATCGACTCGGCGTTCCTGGTCCGGCTGGACTACCCGCAGGGCGCGGCGCTGTCGTTCCTGCTGATGGCGGCGATCCTCGCGATCGTCTTCGTCTACCTGCGCAGGGCCGGCACGGAGGAGGTGCTGTGAGCAACTGGATCGGCCGTTGGCTCGCCGACCGCTGGGTGATGGGCGTCGCGCTGCTCGTGCTCGGCTACCTGTCGCTGCCGATCCTGGTGGTCGCCGGGCTCTCGTTCAACCGCCCGTCGAGCCGGCTATCCTACGACTTCAACGAGTTCACCCTGGACAACTGGCGCCAGCCCGTGCGCCACCGCCGACATGTGCGACGCGGTGGTCCGCAGCATGCAGATCGGCCTCATCGCCACGGTCGTCGCCACGGTCGCTCGGCACGCTGATGGCGTTCGCGCTGGTCCGGCACCGCTTCCGGGGCCGGTCCGGGATCAACGGCCTGATCTTCCTGCCGATGGCGACCCCGGAGCTGGTGATGGGCACCTCGCTGCTCGCCCTGTTCGTCGCCGCCGGGGTGCCGCAGGGCTTCTGGACCATCGTCATCGCGCACGTCATGTTCTGCGTGTCGTTCGTGGTGGTCACCGTGAAGGCCCGGCTCGCCGGCATGGACCGGCGGCTGGAGGAGGCCGCCATGGACCTCTACGCCAGCGAGTGGCAGACGTTCCGGCGGATCACCCTGCCGCTGGTGCTGCCCGGCATCGTGGCCGCCGCGCTGCTCGCCTTCTCGCTCAGCTTCGACGACTTCATCATCACGAACTTCAACGCCGGCACCACCGTCACCTTCCCGATGTACGTCTGGGGCGCCGCCCAGCGGGGCATCCCGCCGCAGGTCAACGTCATCGGCACGGCGATGTTCGCGATCGCGCTGCTGCTGGTCGGGGCCAGCTCGCTGCGCGGCCGGCGGGCCCGACGCGCCGCCCTCGCGGTGACCGGCCGACCACACGGCGAGGCGAAGCCATGACCCTCCCGCATACCGGCCGGGCGCTGGCCGACGCCGCGCCCGTCCCGTACTGGCTGGACCGCCCGGAACGCCCCGACCCGCTGCCGCCGCTCACCGGCACGCACACCGCCGACCTGCTGGATGTCGGCGGCGGATACGCCGGGCTGTGGACCGCCCTGCTGGCCAAGGAGGCCGACCCGGACCGGACGTGCTGCTGGTCGACGCGGGCACCTGCGGCTGGGCGGCGTCCGGGCGCAACGGCGGGTTCTGCGCCGCCTCGCTCACCCACGGCCTGGCCAACGGCGTCGACCGGTTCCCCGGCGAGATCGGCGAGCTGGAACGGCTCGGCCGGGAGAACCTGGACGCCATCGCCGCCACGGTCGGCCGAGCACGGCATCGACTGCGACTTCGAGCGGACCGGCGAGCTGGCGGTGGCCGTCGAGCCGTACCAGCTCGACGGGCTCGCCGACGACGCCGAGCTGGCCCGCCGGTACGGCCACGACGTGCGGCTGCTCGACCGGGACGAGGTACGCGCCGAGGTGGACTCGCCGACGTACCTCGGCGGGATGTGGGACGCGGACCGGGTGGCCATGCTCGACCCGGCGAAGCTCGCCTGGGGGCTGCGCCGCGCCGCGCTCGACCTGGGCGTACGCGTGCACGAGCACACCCGGGTCACCGGGCTGGCCGCCGACGGCGCGGCGCTGCGCGCGACGACGGCCGGCGGCCGCGGGCGCCGCGCCCGGCGCGGTCGCGGGCCGCGGCGGGTGGTGCTCGGCCACCAACGCGTTCCCGCCGCTGCTGCGCCGGCTGCGCGCCTGGACTGGTGCCGGTCTACGACTACGCGCTGATGACCGAGCCGCTGACGCCGGCGCAGCGGGACGCGATCGGCTGGCGCAACCGGCAGGGGCTGGCCGACACGGCAACCAGTTCCACTACTACCGGATCACCGCCGACGGCCGGATCCTCTTCGGCGGCTACGACGCGGTCTACCACTACGGCAACCGGATGGCACCCGAGCTGGAGCAGCGCGAGGCCACCTTCACCGCCCTCGCCGAGCACTTCTACACCACGTTCCCGCAGCTCGCGGACGTGCGCTTCAGCCACCGCTGGGGCGGCGTCATCGACACCTGCACCCGGTTCTGCCCGTTCTTCGGCACCGCGTACTCCGGACGGCTGGCGTACGCGGCCGGGTACACCGGGCTCGGCGTCGGGGCCACCCGGTTCGGTGCCCGGGTGATGCTCGACCTGCTCGCCGGCGCGGACACCCCGCTGACCCGGCTCGACCTGGTCCGCCGCAAGCCGCTGCCGTTCCCGCCGGAGCCGTTCCGGGCCACCGGCATCAATCTCACCCGCTGGTCGCTGGCCCGCGCCGACGCGCGCGAAGGCCGGCGCAACCTGTGGCTCCGTACTCTCGATCGTCTCTGGTCTGGGGTTTGATTCCTGATGCGTATCCTGCTCGTCGGCGCCGGTGGCGTCGGCTCCGCCGCCGTCGCCATCGCCGCCCGCCGTTCCTTCTTCGAGACCATGGTGGTCGCCGACTACGACCTGGCCGCGCGCCGCGGGCGGTCGCCGGCCACGGCGCCCGGTTCGTCGCCGCCCAGCGTCGACGCCTCCTCGGCCGACGCGGTGGCCGCGCTCTGCCGGGAGCACCGGATCACCCACGTGCTCAACGCGGTCGACCCGCGCTTCGTCATGCCGATCTTCGACGGCGCGCTTCGCCGCCGGGGCCGACTACCTGGACATGGCGATGTCGCTGTCCCATCCGCACCCCGACCGCGCCCTACGCCGAGACCGGGGTGAAGCTCGGCGACGAGCAGTTCGCCGCTGCGCGCCGCCTGGGCGGAGGCCGGGCGGCTCGCGCTCTGCGGCATCGGCGTCGAACCCGGCCTGTCCGACATCTTCGCCCGCTACGCCGCCGACGAACTCTTCACCGAGATCGACGAGATCGGGGTACGCGACGGCGCGAACCTGACCGTCGACGGCTACGACTTCGCGCCCTCGTTCTCCATCTGGACCACCATCGAGGAGTGCCTCAACCCGCCGGTGATCTGGGAGGCCGACCGGGGCTGGTACACCACCGAGCCGTTCAGCCGAGCCGGAGGTCTTCGACTTCCCCGAGGGCATCGGCCCGGTCGAGTGCGTCAACGTGGAGCACGAGGAGGTGCTGCTCATCCCGCGCTGGGTCAAGGCGAGGCGGGTCACCTTCAAGTACGGCCTCGGCGACGGAGTTCATCGAGGTGCTGCGAGACGCTGCACAAGCTCGGCCTGGACCGACCCGCCCGGTCCGGGTCGGCGGCGTCGAGGTCTCGCCGCGCGACGTGGTGGCCGCCTGCCTGCCCGACCCGGCCACGCCTCGGCGACCGGATGCGCGGCAAGACCTGCGCCGGCACCTGGGTGACCGGCACGGGCGCCGACGGTCGGCCCCGGCGAGGTCTACCTCTACCACGTGGTCGACAACGAGTGGTCGATGGGCGAGTACGGCCACCAGGCGGTCGTCTGGCAGACCGCGGTCAACCCGGTCGTCGCGCTGGAACTGCTGGCCACCGGCGCCTGGTCCGGCACCGGCGTGCTCGGCCCGGAGGCGCTGCCGCCGCGGCCCTTCCTCGACCTGCTGACCGGCTACGGCTCGCCGTGGGGGATGGAGGAGCGATGACCCGGTACGGCCCGATGTACGGCCCCGACATCACCTTCCTCGGCGTGGCCGCTGTGCCTGGACGAGCCGTCGACCTACGCCGACGCGGACGTGGTGATCATCGGGGCGCCGTTCGACGGTGGCACCTCGCACCGGCCGGGCACCCGGTTCGGCCCGTCCGCCATCCGCCAGGCCTGCTACCTGCCGCACGACGGCTCCCGTCCATCGCTGGCCCTGCGCGTCGACGGTCTGCAGGACCTGAGCGTCTACGACGCCGGCGACGTCGAGATGTTCAGCGGCGACATGGATCGGTCGCTGGCAGCCCTGGAGGCCGCCGTTTTTGACGTCGCCCGCGCCGGGGCGATCCCGGTCGTGCTCGGCGGCGACCACTCGATCGCCCTGCCCGACGCCACCGGGGTGGCCCGGCAGCACGGGCTCGGCCGGGTGTCGCTGGTGCACTTCGACGCCCACGCCGACACCGGGGACATCGAGTTCGGCTCGCTGCACGGCCACGGCCAGCCGATGCGCCGGCTGATCGAGTCCGGTGCGGTACGCGGCGACCGCTTCCTCCAGATCGGCCTGCGCGGCTACTGGCCCGGCCCGGAAACCTTGGACGTGGATGGCCGGGCAGCGGATGCGCTCGTACGAGATGACCGAGATCGTGGCCCGAGGCCTGGATGCCTGCCTCACCGAGGCGTTCGGGATCGCCGACCGACGAGTGCGAGGGCGTCTTCCTCTCGGTCGACGTCGACGTGGTCGACCCCGGCATGGCGCCCGGCACCGGCACCCCCGAGCCGGGCGGCTTGACCGCCGCGGCAACTGCTCGACGCGGTCCGCCGCGGTCTGCTACGAACTGCCCGTGGTCGGGCTGGACGTCGTCGAGGTCGCCCCGCCGTACGACCACGCCGAGATCACCGCCTACCTCGGCAACCGGGTAGTCCTGGAGGCCCTGTCCGCGATCGCCCGCCGCCGCCGGGACGCGACCACCGGGACCCCCTGGGATCCCCACCAACCTCTCCTCGACGACCGCTGACCGGCGCACCACCGTCCTGGTAGGACGGTGGTCGTCGGCGAGCATCCTGAGCGGCCTGTGGGTCAGCCCTCGATGTTGTGCATGACGTGCTTGATCCGGGTGTAGTCCTCAAGGCTGTAGACCGACAGGTCCTTGCCGTGGCCGGAGTGCTTGAAGCCGCCGTGCGGCATCTCCGAGACGAACGGGATGTGGGTGTTCACCCAGACGCAGCCGAAGTCGAGCCGGCGGGTCATCCGCATGGCCCGGCCGTGGTCGCGGGTCCAGACCGAGGCGGACAGGCCGTAGTCCACGCCGTTGGCCCAGCGCACCGCCTCGTCCTCGTCGGAGAACCGCTGCACGGTGATGACCGGCCCGAACACCTCGTCCTGGATGATCTCGTCGGTCTGCCGCACGCCGGAGACCACCGTCGGGGCGTAGAAGTAGCCGCGCTCGCCGACCCGGCGCCGCCGGTGCGCGACGTTCGCGTGGTCGGGCAGCCGGTCCACGAAGCCGCGTCACCCGGGCGAGCTGGTTGGCGTTGTTCAGCGGGCCGTAGAGCACGTCCGCGTCGTCCGGCGCGCCGGTACGGGTGTTGCGGGCCTGCTCGGTCAGGGCGGCGACGAAGTCGTCGTGGATGCCGGGGCCGGCGAGCACCCGGGTCGCGGCGGTGCAGTCCTGGCCGGCGTTGAAGTAGCCGCCGACCGCGATCGCCTCGGCCGCCGCCGCGATGTCCGCGTCGTCGAAGATCACCACCGGGGCCTTGCCGCCCAGCTCCAGGTGGGTCCGCTTCAGGTCCGGGGCGGCCGCGGCGGCGACCTCCATGCCGGCCCGGGTCGAGCCGGTGATCGACACCAGCTGCGGGGTGGGGTGGGAGACCAGGGTACGGCCGGTGTCCCGGTCGCCGCAGACCACGTTGAACACGCCCGGCGGGAAGAACTCGGCGGCGATCTCGGCGAGCAGCAGCGTCGACACCGGCGTGGTGTCCGACGGCTTCAGCACCACCGTGTTGCCGGCCGCGAGGGCCGGGGCGATCTTCCAGACCGCCATCATCAGCGGGTAGTTCCACGGGGTCACCTGGGCGCAGACGCCGATCGGCTCGCGCCGCACGTACGAGGTGTGCCCGGCCATGTACTCGCCGGCCGAGCGCCCCTCGAGCATGCGGGCGGCGCCGGCGAAGAACCGGAACTCGTCGACCGCCGGCGGCAGCTCCTCGTCGGCGGTGAGCTGCCGTGGCTTGCCGGTGTTGCGTACCTCGGCGTCGACCAGCTCGGCGGCCCGCGCCTCCACCGCGTCGGCGAGCTTGAGCAACGCCCGCTGCCGTTCGGCCGGGGTGGTGTCCCGCCAGCTCTCGAACGCGGTGGCGGCGGCCTTCATCGCCGCGTCGACGTCCGCCGCGCCGGAGACCGGCGCCTGGGCGAAGACCTCGCCGGTGCACGGGTCGATCAGGTCGGCGTAGCCGCCGTCGACCGGGTCGACGTACTCGCCGTTGACGAAGTTGCGCAGCTGCTGCTGGTCGCTCATATCGGGTCTCCCGAGGGTGGCCGGACGGTACACAGGTCGGTATGCGCGGTCGAGGCGGAGGTATTCGCCAGCTGTCTGCCATCCTGGCTACTGAATTCGCGGCAGACAAGGCCTCGGGCAACTGTTTTAGTACGACTATGCCGACGACCGCCCCTGGCTGACCCCTGTCAGCCGCCGGAGCTGTCTTCCCAGCGTCGGCGTGCGCCACGCTGGACCGGTCGCTTCTCCGGCCACCTGACCGGACACTGCGGCCACATACGCTAACCGGCCGGTGGAGCCGCACCTCGGCGATCTTGCTATGCGCGGATGGGTTCGCCCGTCTGGTGACCGACCACGAACTGTACGATTCCTGGAACAAGCTAATCGCCGATGCCCTGGGCAGTGGCCTCGCTCACCTGGAGAAGTTGCTCCGCGACGTCGAGGCCAATCCCGCGCCCGTCCAACTTGGACGGTTCAGAGAGTGCCGACGACGCGGCTGCGTCAAAATTGATAGTTGGGTGTACGAGATCACGCCTGCTCGGCACGTGTTCATCGTCAGCTACGGGACCAGCTACGCGGGCAACGAGCACCCCAGGGTTCACGCTCTCGAATGTGTAGTGCTGTTCTATTGCACGTGCGCGTGCCGATCGGCGATGATCAGACGCGATGCGATTCACCCTGCACGAGCCCACCAGGATCGGATACGCCGAGGACAGCCTGGCTGGGCTGTCGACCGGGGATGCGTTGGGCGCGCAATACTTCATGCCGGGAAACCGGGTGGCCGATCTGCTGGCGGGCACCGTACCGGCACCGGTATGGGAATGGACCGACGATACGGAAATGGCGTGCTCCGTGGTGTGGATGCTGCGCCAGGCAGGCCAGATCGACCCGGACCGCCTGGCTGAGGCGTTCGCGCATCGGTGCGAGCCCTACCGGGGCTACGGCGCTGGCGCGTTCACGATCCTGCGTCGTATCCGCCAGGGCACGCCGTGGCAACAGGCCGCCGCCGACGTATTCGACGGACAGGGCTCTTGGGGCAACAGAACCTTCATCGACGCTGCCTTGCCCCACATAGTCGATGGTGAGGTGAGACGCGGGATCTCCCCGGGCCGGCCGAATGCTGTCGGCCGGTGTCGACGAAGCCGCCTACGAGTTAGGCAATGGTTCGAGTGTGACTGCCCAGGACACGGTGCCGTTCACGATCTGGGTCGCCGCACGCCACCTCGACGACTATGCCGCAGCTATTCGCGCCTGCGCGCAAGCCGGGGGCGACATCGACACGACCGCTGCCATCGTCGGCGGGATCGTGGCCAGCTACACCGGGCGCAACGGAATCCCGCCGGACTGGCTCAGCGCCCGCGAACCACTACCACAGTGGACGGACGATATGCCCGCGTAGGCCTCGACCAAGGAGGAAGGACGAAGGCCAATGCCGACCTTTGACGAGTTCTTCGTTCGCGCTGCTGGTCATCCGCCGTACGGGTATCAGCGGCGCCTGGCCGCGGACGGCTTGCCGGTCATCCTCCAGGCTCCGACGGGCACGGGCAAGACCAGCGTGATCCTGGCGTGGTTGTGGCGGCGTCTGCATGGCCCAGCCCCGGACAGGGTTCCGCGGCGGCTGGTGTTCGCTCTCCCGCAGCGGACGTTGGTCGAGCAAGTCGCCGGCGAGATCGAGCGATGGCTGCAGAATCTGGGTCTGACCGACGATATCGCGCTGCATGTGGTGACGGGCGGCACTGGTCCGACGCAGGGACGTTGGCGGGTCAACATGGATCAGCCAGCAATCGTGGTCGGCACGGTGGATTCGCTGATCAGTAAGGCCCTCAACCGGGGATACGGGATCGCCCGGGCGATCTATCCGATCGATTTCGCATTGGTGACCAATGGTGCGCACTGGATTGTCGATGAGATCCAGCTGTGCCCTGAATCGACGGCGACGCTCCGGCAGTTGGCTGCGTTCGCTGATCCCGCTGGGTCGGGTTCATGGGCCACTGCGGAACCGTTCGGCTTGACCTGTATGTCGGCGACGGTGTCGACCGTACTGCTAGACACTGTGGACAATCCGATGCCCTCGCCATCCGAAGTACTGCGGATTGAGCCGCACGAGCGTGTCGGGGCCTTGCGTCGCAGGTTGGACGCACGGCGGACTATCCGTCGTCTGGACTGCGAGCCTGGCGACTACAAGACCCTGGCCGCAGTCGTGCGGGAGCGGCATCGTCCGGGCACGTTGACCCTCGTTGTCGTGAACACGGTACGCGCCGCACAGGAGGTCTACCGCGCATTGCGCGACACATCGGCGGAATGCACATTGTTCCATTCTCGTTTCCGCGGCGTCGAGCGCGAGCAGTTGGTTCAATGGCTTAACGAGGTGCCGGGCCAGACGGATCACATCGTGGTGTCGACGCAGGTGGTCGAGGCCGGTATTGATGTGAACGCCTCAGTGCTGTTCACCGAAGCATCGCCCTGGCCGTCGATGGTCCAACGGGCGGGCAGGTGCAACCGGACGGGCGAGGTCGCCGACGCGGAGATGTGGTGGCTCCCGCCCGCGACCCACGCCCCGTACGAGAAAGCCGATGTCGATGCGACGGTCTCGGAACTGATCCTGCTGGATGGCGACACCGTGACGGGTGAGGAGTTACTCGCGCGCGAGGTTGCAACCACACACCGGCAGGTCAGTGTGATTCGTCGACCGGACCTTTTGGCCCTGTTCGACACGGCACCGGATCTCAGCGGCGCTGATCTGGATATCGCGCCCTACGTTCGCGACGGTGATGACCTGGACGGGCAACTCGCTTGGGCGCAGTGGTCGCCTTCCGACGCCACCGGCCGGCCATCGGCTGCGGCCAAGGCTCCTGAGATGAGGCTCAGGTGCCAGGTACCACTAAGCGAGCTGCGAGCCTTGGCGAAGGCGAAGAAGGTATGGCGATACGAGCAGGCCACGGACCAATGGATGCAAATCACCGACCGTGCGCCGGTACGGCCAGGCGAACTACTCCTGTTGGCGGCCAAGGACGGCGGCTACGACTCCCGCACCGGCTTTGATCCGCGTTCGACCGGGCCCGTCGTGGGTTGCCCCACGCTCGATGAGCCCTCAGACCCGTTGGCCGGTACTGCTTCGGGCACTGAGAGCGGCCATCAACAGGATGCCGCTAGCGTGGCGCAACGCCAATGGCTTAGCCTCCAACACCATAGCGACGACGTCCGGGACGCAGCCCGGCGACTGCTCGAGTCCCTCACGCCGGCAGTGCCAGAGGCGGTAGCGGTCGCAGTCATCGTCGCGGCGTACGCGCACGACGCGGGCAAGAGCCACTCCGTGTGGCAGGACGCCTTGTGTGCCCTCGCGCCCGCGGACGAACGTGACCGGATCGACGCCGGACGGCCGTGGGCCAAGTCCGGCACCGACGGCGGGCTCGCCTTCGCGGACGGCGTGAACTTCCGGCATGAACTCGCGTCCCTGCTCCTCCTGGATGGGCCGTTGAAAGGTCTCCTTGACGGGGTGGAGGACGCGGATCTGGTCCGGTACCTCGTCCTCGCGCATCACGGCAAGCTGCGGGTGCAGGTGCGGGGACTCGACGAGACGGACGAGAACGAACTACTGGGCCTCAAGCAAGGCAGCGTCGTCACCTCCATGGCGATGCTGGGCCAACCCCCGGGGGAGTTCACGGTCGACCTTTCGCAGTTCACGTACGGCAGCGACCGATCGTGGACCCGCACCGTGCTGTCGCTGCGAGACCGGTACGGGCCGTTCCTGCTGGCCTACCTGGAGACCATCGTGCGGATCGCCGATTGGCGAGCCAGCGCTCAACCCTCGGCGGCACCAGCAACGGGGTGATGCAGCACGTACTGGTGGTGTCTGATCCGAGTCACTCGTTAGTCGCCAAGTTTCCCGGGCACCGCCTCAACGAACCAATGCACCGTCTGAGACAACTTTGCCGGCCAACCTGGCCGCCTCTAATGCCAAGCGCACCAGCTCCGCCATGTCTGGCATGGTCACGCCTAGCCGGCAACCAGCCTGGCCTCCCTGGCCGGGTGGTGTGTCTGAGAGATGGTCGCACCCAGCCACCAACGGTACAGACGTCTTCGGTGCCGCCATCGACTCGCCATCCACTGTGGATATCCGGCCGTGCTGTCTGCACGGCCACCCAAGGGCGCTCCGCACTGGCCTTAGTTGTTTCTGACTGAACGCCAGCCCCGACGCAAGATCGACAACTTTCTTTCACCGATCGCCTCGTAAGACCCGGTTTTTGTCGGGGGGTGTCCGTACGCTTGTACCCATGGACGATGTTGGTGCGTCGGTCGCGGGGTATGTTCCGTTGCCGCCGGGGTTGGCGGATATGGCACCTGGTCGCGAGTTGGGTGCGATGTTGGGGTCGTTGGACCGCAGGTCGTTCAACGGCTACCAAATGGCGGTGATCATGGCGGCGCGGGCTCGTCAGGTGTGCTGGGAACAGGCGCAACTGTTGGCCGACGTGCACGAGTTGGCGCATTGTGCGCCGGGTCGTCATGACAGTGCCCCGCGGCGGGTCGAGGCTCCGGGATCGGCGATCGCGGATGAGGTGTCGTTCACGTTGGCGTGGACGACGTCGGCGGCGTTGGATCAGGTGAGCATGGCGTGGGCTGCGATCGACTGCCACCCACCCCTCTACGCGGCCCTGGCCGAGGGGATCCTGGACTTGGCGAAGTTGAAAATGATCCTCATCGAGGTCGACCTGATGGACAACGACCAGGCCGCCGCGGTGATCGCGAAAATCCTGCCGGAAGCGGAACGGCTCACCCTGCCCCAACTGCGGCAACGGGTCCGGAAGCTGGTGTTGACCATCAACCCCGAACTGGTCCGCAAACGGTATCGGCGGGATCTGACCCGCCGCAACGTGTCCGTCACCGACTACCGCAACGGAACCTCGACAATCGTCGGCCGCTACCTACCCACCGACAAGGTCGCCGCCGCGATGGACTTCCTCAACGCCACCGCCACCGCCACCATCCGCGCCGGAGACCCGGGCGGAACACCGTTCGATCAGTGTGACCGGCGCACCGCGGCGCAGATCCGGGCGGATGTGTTCCTGGACCTGCTTGCCGGGGCGGACCCGACCATCCCCGCCAACCAGGGCGGTGCGGGTGCGGTCAACCCCGGACCGCGTAAAGGCAGTGTCCACCTCACCATCGACCTCGAGACGCTGCTGTGTTTGAACGACCATCCCGGTGAGTTGGACGGTTTCGGACCTGTCGTGGCCGACATCGCCCGGCAGGTCGCGGACGGGCTCCAGGACGTACCGAACTGGCGGTTCGTCCTCACCGACCAAGGCCGCGTCATCCACGAAGGCCGCCTCCGCTACCGACCCACCGCAGCCCAGAAATCATACGTCCGGGCGCGGGACAAATACTGCCGCGCACCGGGATGCCGACGACCCGCACGCCAATGCGACATCGACCACGTCCTCGCCTGGGACGACGGCGGCGTCACCCACGAAGACAACTTATGCCCGCTGTGCAGACGACATCATACGATCAAACACAACGGATTCCGGCTGTATCGCACCGAGTTCGGACTCGTGTGGATCACCCCACACGGACAAGCACACCCAGTCAGCTTCGGCCACGAACTCACCGACCAACAACGAAAAATGCTCCAGGAGTTCGTCAACCGAGGCGAAGCATTCCCCATCGACACCGTCACCCCACGACAACGACCATAACCCCGCTCCGTCCACAAGGTGGATGACACCCGTAACCGGCGACACGCCGGTCAATCAACGCTGCCCCTATCCGGGCGCGCCCAGGAATGCATCGGGGGGCTACCTCGTCAGCAAGGCGGTCAGCGAGAGCGTCGGCGATGATACGCCGCCGCGGCTCGCGGGTGGCCGGCTCCCAGCCTCGGCACGGCACGCCAAGCGTGATGAGCCTGCACACGGCGCGCACCCGGATCGTTCCCCAGTATCCGGGTGCGATGTCGACGCAGTCGGTCCCCCTCTGGTGGACGCCGAATTGCGGCGGCGGTTGAGGCAGAACCCCGCAAACTAGGATCTGCGCCGCCGTCCAAGGGTTAGGGAAGCGAGGCCGAAGGCCTTGCGGGCAACGGCACCAACAGCGACCGGGCCAGCGCCGCGGTCGATGCCCATTACGGCGCCGCCAAGACGTGCGGTTCCTGGACCCCGCCCGCGGTACGGTCACCCTCAACGGGCGCGACCTGCGGGATCTGTCCACGGAGGACATTCGTAGAGTGGTGGGCCTGGTTGCCGAGGACGCGCACATCTTTGACACCACAATCGCGGAGAACCTCCGCATCGGACGGCCCGACGCGAGCGACGCCGACCTGCGGGCCGCGCTGGCCGCGGTCCGGCTGCTCGATTTTGTCGACGGGCTGCCCGCCGGCCTCGATACCACCGTCGGGGAGCGGGGCGAACGGCTCTCCGGCGGACAGCGGCGGCGCCTCGTCCTCGCCCGGGCCCTGCTGGCCGACTTCCCGGTTCTCGTCGTTGACGAGCCGACCGAACACCTCGACGACGAGGTAGCCAAGGCGATCATGGACGACCTGTTGGCCGCCGCGCCGGACCGGACCATCCTCCTGATCACCCACCAGGTTCACGGACTGTCTGCCATGGACGACATCGTCGTACTTCCGGTCCGGCAAAGCGCTGGACCGGCGGGCCACTGAGGCAATACCCGCGGCCGCCACCGAAGCGTGTCCCGCGGCGGGCCCAACGGGTGTTGCAGGTCGCCGCGGCGCACGGACACCGCACCCTGGTGCTGGGGGCCTGGGGCTGCGGTGTGTTCGGCAACGATCCGGTGACTGTCGCGAACTCCTTCGCCGAGGCCCTGCGCGAGGTCGATCAATTCGACCGGGTGGCCTTCGCGATCCGAGACGGTCTGCCAAACACACCGGTATACACCGCGTTCGGATCCACTCTCATCGGTGCCGACCGACATTCCCTGTCAACTGTGGCGCGGATCACAGGGAATTCTGACACTGAACCGGCCCGGGTGTCCTGCTTCTCCGTCATCAGCCTCCTTCTTTAGGTGCCCTGGCGCCGCCATGGAGTATCTAACGAGACGCCCTCGTACCCTCCTAAATGGTTGGTCTCTCATGGAGGCAGAAACGACCGCTGGACGCGATTAGCGGCCGGACGAACTGCCCAGCCAGCCGGTCACGCCTCAACTACCGTGGCCGCATGCCTGAACTGATCCTGCCGACCACCCGCCTGCACGCCGCCTTCCTGAACTGCCGCGACGAGTGGGGCCCGGGCCTGCACGAGGACAGCTTCGGCCTGGCCGCCGATGACGACCTGGACTCACCCGAGGGCTTCGCCACTTGGGTGCACGAACGGATCCGACTGACCCACCCGGCCGGGGATCCCTGCCCGGACGAAAAACATGGCTCGCCCCGGTGGATCGTCGAGGATGGTCGGGTACTCGGCGGAATCGCACTGCGGCACAGGTTCGACGACGACATCGGCCACATCGGCTACGGCGTACGCCCATCCGCGCGTCGGCGGGGCCTGGCGAGCTGGGCGCTCGGCGAGATGCTCGGCGAGGCGCGCGCCGCCCTGGGCCTGGACCGGGTCCTCATCCCCTGCCTCGCGGACAACGTCGCGTCGGCCCGCACGATCGAACGCAATGGCGGTGTCCTCGAAGGCATTCGCGACACCGAGCATGGTCCGGTGCGGCGGTACTGGATCGCTCTGGACCGGTGACCTGCGCGAGCATGTCGATATCGGCAAAGCGCGACACCATTTTGATATCGCGTTGAGAGCATCAGATATCTTGTTCTCCGAATGGCATCTTGATGCCAACGAGACGGGGAGGCTACATGCTCAAACGTACGTTCCGACTGCTCGCCGGATCAGTCGCGACACTGGTCGCGGCGACGCTTCTGGTGGGCGCGACCGGCACCGCGGCCAACGCGGCCACGTCCTGCTACGGCGGCGCGATCACCGTCAACGTGAGCGCGGCGTACCAGAAGACGGGGCCGTACACTACGACGTCGCGATGCAATGACATCAACCTGAAGATCACCAAGGTGACGAACTGGCGCGTGGCGACGGTGTGCTGGTACAACTACGGCACCTGCTCGAACAATGGCTACTGGTTTGAGCCGGGCCAGACCGGTTGGGTGGTCATCGCGTCCGATGTGAAGGACGGCACGAAGTTCACCATCCAATGGTCCGATGGATTCGGGCCGACGACCGGCAGCTTGGCCTTCTAACAAAGCTTCCGGGCATCGACGCGCCGGCCGGTCTGGTCGACCGGCCGGCGCTGCACCGCATTCGCCAAGATCCGCGTCGGCCGGAGCGGGGTCGACCTGAGCCACGCTCGTCGACCTGTAGCGTGGCCCCATGGACTCCCTCGGTAGCCGAGGGTCGGCCCAACCACCTGATCCGGCCGCTGAACTCGCGCGGCGGACGTTGTCTCTTCCTCCACCTGGCGTTGAGCCGGACCCGGGCGAACCTGGCTCTGGCGCGTTACCAGCTGCGCCAAATCGAGGAAAACCTGCCGTTCTGATCCGTCGATGTCGCGGCGCCACCGGTGATCGCACCGCCGCAACGACACGACGTGGGCGAGGGAGAAACAATGACGGAGCCGGACAACAGCCCGGTGGCCGCGCTCCGGCGTGAGCTGTTCCAGCTTCGGCAGAGGGTGGCGGGCGCCCGGGGCAGCGTCCTCGCGGGCGTCGACAGCCTACCTGGTGATCTTGGAGCATCTGGCGATCCACCAGCCCCGGCTTTAGGCGGCCACGCTCACGACAGTGAGCTCGATGGCCCCTGGGATCTGGAAGTTGACATGAATGCCACGCCCCGGCCTGCAACCGGATTGGATGGAGCTCCCCGGGTTCGCGACCCCCGCGACCCGACCCACGTAGGGAGCCTGGATGCGCCTTCGATGGACCAGCATGGTCATACCGGTTGCGATCGTTGCCATGGTCGCGGCGTCGACACCGGCGACCGCCGCACCCGATGACAAGACGCCGGTGGTGAGCGACAGTGACCAGGAATGGTTCGAGCCGGCGCCCGGCCGGTTCAGGTCATGGCTCGAGTTCTACGACGCCCAGCAGCGCATCGACACAGTGGGAATGCAGATCCTGGTGGCCGCGCAAGGCACGAGCGGGTACGGCGGAATCATTGTCAGCGCGGTGAACAACCGCCTTGACCTGTACTGGAAGGGAACTCTTCCCGAGAGCGTACGGCTGGTCGTCGGCCGTGCCGAAGTGCCAGTCGTCCTACACGAAGCCGCGTACGCCGAGGCGGACCTGATCGCGCTCGCCGCACGTGTGTCGCAATTGGACGGAGTAACCCAGGCCGGACCCAAACCGGATGGATCGGGGTTGATTGTCAAGGTCTCCCGCAACGTGCCCAGCGCGACGATGAGCGAGCTGCGGGCAACCGTGAACATTCCCTTCTCACTGTCCTATAAGGAGACATCCAACTTCGGCGCGTTCAGCAAGACGGACGACATGGCCCCCTACTGGGGCGGCGCCCGGATTGTCTGGAAGCCATCGGGGGCGATGTGCTCATCCGGCTTCGCGATTAGGCTGCTGGCGACCGGCGAACGCAAGATGCTCACCGCCGGGCACTGCCTCCCGTGGGGAAGCACCTTCGACGTCTTCACCGACGGCGGCGGTCAGGAGATGGGCACGGCCTCCCACCAGGAGCATTTCCTGACACGGTGATGATCGTACGACGGTGGCGCCCCGCATCTACACCGGCAACTTCAACAGCAGCACCTCCCGTCCGGTCCGCGGATCGCTGCCCAACTTCGTCGGCGACTTTGTCTGTCGCTCGTCGGCATTCTCCAACCAGGTGTGCAATCTCGAGGTCGAGGACGTGAACCAGTCAGCCAAGGGCAGCGGCCCGGGCGGCTCGTGTCGGTGTTCCCGCTGGTCGAGGTGGACCACCTCAGTGGCCAGCCGGCAGAGGGCAACGGCGACAGCGGAGGTTCGGTCTTCACCTTCACCCAGGACGGCGGAGTGATGGCCCGGGGCACGGTCAGCATGGACGATCACAAGACCGTGCCGTGCACCGGTGTGCCGTCCGGACCTCAACGCAAATGCACCATAGGCATGTTCTACGCGGACGTATTCTGGGCGGAGCTACTCTATTTCGCCAAGGTCATCAGCATCTTACGCGGGTGCCCCAGCCAGTCGGGGCGGGTCCGGTTGGGTGAACGTGAGAAGGGCCAGGCCGCCTGCACACAGGCCGGCTCCGATGACGTACGAGAAGCGGTATCCGTAGAGCTGGACCACGCCGAAGATCAAGCCGGCCAACATGGCGCTGAACCGAAAGGTGTTGGTGAACATCGTGGTGGCGTGACCAAGCCGGGCTGGCATCATGTCCTGGAGATAGGAGATGCCGAGCCCGGTGACGGCCGCGATGAAGCAAGCATTGAGGATCTGCGCGACGGCTATGCGCCAGACGGCTTCGGTCAGGGCCATCGCGGCGAAGTAGGCGACGCCGATTCCGGCACCGAGCAGCACCAGGCTGCGTAGCGACCGGCGCACCGCCACAGCGCCGAAGACCAGCATCAGCGGAATCTCCAGTGCCGCGCAGAGGCCCAGGATCAGGCCGGCGCCGCTGATGTCCGCATGCAGGTCCACACTGAAAAACAGTGGCATCGACATCACAGCGAGTCTGCTGGCACTCTGCAGCAGAACGAATGCGGCGCTGGTGAGCAGCAGCCGTGCAGTCGTCGGGCGGGCGCGGCCGCCGGCACGGGAAGGTTCGTCGGCCGACGGTGAGAGCTGCGGACCGGCACCGGCCGTCTTCCTGAACCAGAGGAGCACGGGCAGGATCGCCAGGCGGATCGCCCCGCCGCAATGAAGAAACCCACGGAAATCATCGCGCCGACTAGGTAGGCGGCCAACTGGCGGTCCGGCGACCCAGGCGAGCGACAGCAACGACCGCAGCGCGCCCACCCTGGTCGCCGCCCGGCACGGATAGGCCCTGTCCAGCAGCGTCTGGCTGAAGGCAAGACCTGCGGCAACAGCGACGCCGCCACTGCGATGAAGGTCAGTGCCACGGCCAACGAAGCCCGACAGCCGCGCAGCACAGCGAGAGCAGGAACCCGAAGCATCCGGCGCCCGCCGCGATCATCAGGAGTCGGTGGCGCTTCGCGGGCCATCGGAGATCCGATCGGCCACGGTCCTGATTTCAACAGCGGCAAGCGGCATGCAGGAACAAGAACAGCGAGACCAGGCCGGCAACGGGTGAAGGCCCCGGTGAGGAAAGTGGCAGGAACGGATCGACGAACGATCCCACCAGGCCGAAAAGCGCCACGACAAAGCGAGCGGCAGACGACCGGATCAGCGCATCCGGCCGCCGACGGCCCGCCCCGGGACGGAAAGCTCGTAGCCACGATCGCCCTCCAGGGCATCATCGAAACTGTTCGCCTCGCCGTCCGTTCAGGCGCGTGACGGTTCGCCAGCCGTGCGAAGCCTCCTCCGTAGGAGCCGACGAGCGCGTCTGCCACGATCGCGGCGTCGGCGGCGGCCACCTCCGCCTGGAGGCACCGGCAGCAGGT
>CAVUNP010000028.1:0-25738 GCA_963742855.1 uncultured Actinomycetota bacterium
ACCGTCCAGGCCCCGGTTGGAGAGCGGGCTGGCCTCGGCCGGCGACCCGATGGCCCAGATATCGGCAGAGCGACTCGTTCAGCCACAGGTCGTCCACCAGCCCATGGTGACCAGGTCGCCGACCCACATGTGCGCCATTCGTGCGCGATGGTCATCGCCCGCAGCTCGCGCTCGTCGTCGGCGACCGCGGACCGGAAAACGTAGTCATCGCGGAACGTGACCAGGCGGGTTCTCCATCGCGCCGGCGTTCAACTACGGCACGAATGCCTCGGTGGTACTTCCGAACGGGTAACGTACCTCGAACAGCTCGTGGAAACGGTCAGGCAGGCCTGGTCATCCCGAAGATCTCCTCGATGTCCTTGTCCAGCGCGGCGGCAAGACCAGCCGCTGTACACCGCGAGCGGGTGCCGTCGTGCTCGTCCCGCCGCACGTGGAAGGCCCGGCGATAAGGCTGACGAAGTACGTGGCGAGCGGTTGGGTGGTCGCGGACTCCCAACGGGCGAATTCGACGAGCCGGCGGCCGGATCCTGAGCGAGTACTGGTCGACTGCTGCGCCCCTTCGCGGCGACGAGCCAGCCGGCCGGGGCCGACACCGACATGGTGACCGGCGCCTTGAGGTCCTGTTCGTCGAAGCAGGCGAACACCCGCTGGGCGTCATCCAGGAACGTCTGGGCGTAGAGGTAGACCGAGCCGTCCTCGGGGTCGACAAAGCGGTGCAGGCCCTCGCCGGTGTTCGAGTACGTCATCGTGGCGACCACCACGAGATCGTTGTCGGCCGCAAGATCGGTCAGCCGCAACCGGTTGTCCACCAGTTCCTCCGGACGATGCGACGCCCATTGAGCGTCGCCGCGGACCAGCGCCGCGCAGTTGAGCTCCACGAATGTCTCGGCACCGGGCCGCCGGCACGAGAACCGCACGGTCGTGGTGGACCCAACTCGGTGGCCTCCACGGCCCGCGTCAAGTCGAGATCAATAACGTACGCGTGTACCCACAGCAGGTCAGCCCGGAGGACCGCCTCGTCGCGGGCAAGGCTCGGCATACGCCCGAGCGTACGTGTCCGCCGATCATCGGCATACTCCCCCGTCGATCACACCGGGCACGGACCGAGAAGGCGACGTCAACCGCTGGTGATGTCCGGCCGTTGGTTGATACGGTAGCCAGGTGCGAATGATGTCGAACCGACTCGGTCGGTGGCGCCGCTAGGGCGGCCACCCCATTCGCGTACCCAGACCACGCGGCCGCCCGATCGGGCGGCCGCTCGCACTGTACGGCGGTTCGGCTCGCACGGGCGGTTCGACCACACGGCACGGCCGCGAGGTCGCGCCGCAGACCGGAGGAGCAACCGCCATGACCACCGCCGTCAAGAACCACGGTGTTCCCATCGAGGAATCCCGGGTGCCAGTCAGCCCGCGCCGCCTGTCCGGCTTCAAACCGACCGGACAGCTGCACCTGGGCAACTATCTGGGTGCGATCAGACCGATGCTGGACGCTCAGGGCAGTGTCGATTCGGTCGTGATGATCGCGGACCTGCATGCGTTGACCGTCGAACACGATCCCGGCCGGCTCCGTGCCCACACCACGGAGGTTCTGGCCACCCTGCTCGCGGCGGGCGTCGACCCCGACAGGACGCCGTGCTACCTGCAGTCCGACGTACCGGAACATGCCGAGCTGCATTACCTGCTGGAATCGCCACGGGCTACGGCGAGGCCGCCCGGATGATCCAGTTTCGCCAGCATTCGGCCGGCCCCGACCCGGTGCGCCTGTCGTTGCTGACCTACCCGGTGCTGATGGCGGCCGACGTCTCCTGCATGACGCCGACGAGATTCCCGTGGGCGAGGACCAGAGCCAGCATCTGGAACTGGCCCGGGACGTGGCCGACCCTGACACCCGCTACGGCCGCACCTTCACCGTGCCGCGCGCGGTGCACCCCGGAGGTGGCGTCCAGGGTGATGGATCTGCCGACCCGCTGGGCAAGATGGGCAAGTCCAACGCCACCGACACTGGGCTGATCTACTCGCTCGACCCGCCGGAAACGGTGCGCCGTAAGGTGGCCGGGCCGTCACCGATGTCGACGGGCAGGTGGCCTACGACCCCTACCGCAAGCCAGGAGTGTCGAACCTGTTGCAGATCCTGGCTGCCTGCGAACGGGACCGAACCGGACGTGACCGCGTTGCCGTTTCTCCTCGTACGCGCAGCTCGAAGAGGCCGCAGCACGGGCCAGGTGGAACTGTTGCGCCGATCCAGGAACGCTATCGGCAACTGGTCGCGGACCCGGCCTACCTGCGTGCGGTGCGCGACGACAGCGCGCAGCGCGGCGGGACCGAGCCGCCCCAGACGGTGTACCGGGCGAAACACGCCATCGGCCTCTCGCCTCATTGACTCCACAAGGGACGGTCCAGGGCGGGTTGCCGCTTCGCCCACCCTGGCTTCCGGTAGAGCGCATCATCAGCGCCACCACACGATGACCGCGCGGGGTGACCACGTGGACGCCGAGCAGACGCACGCGGTGTGCTGCGCAGGCGTTTCGGGCGGCCTGGAACCACCGGCGGTCCGCCAGGGTACAGCAGGAACCGGGCCGGGTCGGCTAAGACCAGCAGCAGCGCACCGCCGGAGAGCAGGTCGGCGACCGTCGACATGATCCGGACGCACTCGGCCCAGCTGATGTCACCGGGAATGTCATCGACCTGGCATTGCGCTGAGACTGGCCGCGCTCGTCGCACAGCACGAACCGCACCCTGTTGCCGTCAAAGCCGGCCGGATCGAAGGTCACGACGCAGCAGGCGCTCGATTTCGCGCTCGTTGTCCAGGACGCCTTCGGCATAGCTGGACATGCTGGCAGCGCGGCGACCGGCCCCGCCGCGGTTATCCACAGCCTGCACCACATCGCTACTGCGAGGGCGGCAGGTCGTACGGTTGCCGTCGGCCTTGCGCGCGGCCAGGCGGACCGACGCGGACGGCCGTGACGTGCCTTCCTCCAGCCGGTAGTCGCTGCCTCGCTGACCGGGCTGGAAGTCGGCACCGGCGTACACCTCGGGCTGCCAGTCGAACTCGAACGTGCCGATCCGGACCAGGCAACCAGGTTGCGCACCGGCCTTCGCCAACGCCTCTTCCACGCCCAGACGGGCCAGCCGGTCGGCCAGGTAACCGACGGCTTCCTCGTTGTCGAAGTCGTCTGGCGCGCCCAGCGCTCCGGCTTGCCACCACGGATGACGAAGCTGCCATCTGCCTGCGGCTCGACCGTGAACCCGGTGTCGTCGACTGCCCGCGGGCGCAACACGATCCGGGTCGGTTCCGCCACCGGCAGGCACGCGCGATGCTCCCGCACGACCTCGGCGAGCGCGAACGTCAGCTGGGGCAAACCTTCCCGGGTGAGCGCGCTGACTTCGAACACCGGCCAGCCTCGCGCAGCCACGTCGGCGCGCACCATGTCAACCAGGTCCCGGCCATCCGGCAGGTCGACCTTGTTGAGCACGACGCACCGCGGCCGGTCGGCGAGGCCGCCGTACGCCTCGAGTTCAGCCTCGATCGCGTTGATGTCGGACACCGGGTCACGTTCGGTCTCGAGCACCGCGCAGTCCACCACATGCACGAGCACCGCACAGCGCTCAATGTGCCGCAGGAACTCCAGGCCCAGTCCCTTGCCGGTGGCGGCACCCGGCACCAGGCCTGGTACGTCGGCCACGACAAGGTCGCGTCACCGGCCCGGACCACGCCCAGATTCGGCACCAAGGTGGTGAACGGATAGTCCGCGATCTTGGGACGGGCGGCCGAGATCACCGAGATCAGCGAGGACTTGCCGGCGGACGGGAAGCCCACCAGCCCGACGTCGGCGACGCTCTTGAGCTCCAGCACCACGTCCAGCTCTTCGCCGGGCTCGCCCAGTTCGGCGAACCCGGGCGCCCGGCGACGCGTGTTGGCCAGCGCGGCGTTCCCGCGCCCACCACGGCCACCCCGGGCCAGTTCGTACGCAGTGCCGGCGCCGACAAGGTCTGCCAGCACCTCCCCGTTAGCGGCCAACACCACGGTGCCGTCCGGCACCCGCAACGTCAGGGAGGCGCCATTTCCCCCGTCCCGGTTGGAGCCTGACCGCCCTTGCCGTTCTCCGCGCGTACGTGCGGCTTGAAATGGAAGTCGAGCAGGGTGTGCACGCCCGGGTCGACCACCAGCGTGACGCTGCCACCGTGCCCGCCGTCACCGCCGTCCGGCCCACCCAGCGGCTTGAACTTCTCCCGCAGGACCGACACGCAGCCATGACCGCCGTTACCCGCTCGAACGTGCAACTCGACCCGGTCCACAAAACTGGCCACGCCATGATCCTCTCAGGCAGATCCGGCCCGCCCCACCCACGCGTGGCTGGCCGGGAAAAGCAAAGCGGCGGGCAGGGGCACCGCCCCGGCCCGCCGCCTCGAACGTTTGCTAGCCCTGTGCCGCCGGCACGATGTTGACGACCTTGCGACCGCGCTTGACACCGAACTGCACGGCCCCGGCGGACAGCGCGAACAGCGTGTCGTCGCCGCCACGGCCAACCAGCTCGCCCGGGTGGAACTTGGTGCCGCGCTGGCGGATCAGGATCTCGCCGGCGGAAACCACCTGGCCACCGAACCGCTTCACGCCCAGACGCTGTGCGTTGGAGTCGCGCCCGTTGCGCGAGCTGGACGCACCCTTTTTGTGAGCCATGACTGCGCCTACTTCCCGCTGGAGATGCCGGTTACCTTCACCTGGGTCAACGGCTGGCGGTGACCCTGGCGCTTGTGGTAGCCGGTCTTGTTCTTGAACTTGTGAATCCGGATCTTCGGACCCTTGGTGTGGGCGACAACTTCGCCGGTCACGGCGACACCTGCGAGCTTCGACGCATCGGTCACCAAGCTGTCACCGTCGACGAGGAGCACGGCCGAGAGCGACACCGCGTCGCCGGGCGCCCCGACGAGCTTCTCGACCTCGATGACGTCGCCCTCGGCGACCCGGTACTGCTTGCCGCCGGTCTTGACGATCGCGTACATGGACGCGGACTCCTGTCTAGGTGCAAAGCGGACTGACACTCATCGGAGCTTCTAGGAGGCTCCGAACGCTGCTACGGCGCGCCGCGCCGGGTGGCACGCAGGCATCACCCGGTCGCAGAAGGCGCCGGATGACCAGAGTACGCCACTGGGGGCCGGCACCCAAATTGGGCACCGGCGGTCAGGTCGTGGTGCCAGACGTGGCGCTCGGGCTGGCGTTGACACCGCAGATCTTGCCGACCTCGCGCCCCTTGGCCTGGATGCCGGTCTGGTCGAGATCGCGCAGCGAGTCGACATCGGTCAGCGACTGCCCGACCTTGCCGAACTCCTTACCGAGATCGGTCACCGCGGCCTTCAGGTGAGGATCGGAAGCCGTGCTGGCGACCTGCACCAGTTGGGTACCCATGTTCGGCAAACTTGGGCCCCACCGCCTTCACGGTGGCGTCCGCGCCGCTCTGGTCGCCCTGGCGCAGCTGGTCGGCCGCATGGCGCAGCTGCGGCACGATGTCCTTGGCCCCGTCGTCCACCGTGCGCTTGGCGGCGGCACACACGTTGGCGTTGGTGTCGAGCTGGGCACTGGCTGCGGCCGTACCGGTGGGTGCCGCAGCCGCGCTGACGGGTGTCGCGGCCACTACCGCCCCACCCACAACGGCCGCTACCGCAGTGGTCACGGTCATGACGAGTCGTCGCATCAGGGTCCCCTCCCATGGAGGGAGGCGTCGCCTCCGCCCCGGTCAGAAGTCCAGCGAGCCTTGCGAACCTCAACCGAGGCTATCGTCGCCGTGCCGTACCAGGCCCGGAACGACAATGTCCGTCAGCTGCAGGCGAGTGTGACCGCGGCAGCCAGGTCGGTCAGTCGCTTCTGGGTGTCCTGAGTGGTACCTGGGTAGGACTCGGAGGAGATTTCCCGCAGACCCGCCGCTGCATTGGCGAGAGCAGCCTTGACGTCAGAATCAACCGGCGTCTGGGACAATTGGCTCAATGTCGCCGAAAGGGATACGAACTTCGTCTGGATGATCCCGGCCGCCGCCACCATGGCGGTCTGGTCGCCTTTGGCCGCCGCAGCCTCGATCGCCGCGAGTTGCTCGGTGAAGACCTTGGTCACGTCGGCCGCGCCAGCGGTGGCGGAGGTACAGGCCTCGATGGTCGCCGTCGGATCACCCAGGGTCACCGTGGCGGCGGCGGTGGGAGGCGCGGTGGCCGACGCGCCGCCCGAGGGCGATCCAGATGCGCTGGATGGCGGCGCGGTGACCGGATCGCCGCTGCACGCCGTCGCGGCGAACACTGCCGTCATGACCGCGGTCAGCACCAGCACTCGTCGCATCCCAAGCCTCCGTATTGAGCCGCGTCCATCACACCGACTGGACTCTACGCAGCATCGCAACGCCAAGCACGGAGAAGTCCGATTCTCCGCCGAGCAGAGACACGACCGTTACCGGGACGCGCAAACGTCACTCTCCGATTACGGCCGAGTACGGCGGCGGGAGCTTCCGCGCCGCGTGCGCCGCCGTACAGTTCCGGTCTCGTCCTCCTCCGGCTCGTGACCGTCCGCGACCAGGCTCGGCACCAACTCGTCCTCATCAAGCTCACGCCCGGCCACCTCGCGACCGCCGAGCGATGTCACGTCCTCGACGGCCCCTTCGCCCCGGGCCGACGCGGCGACCGCGCGGACCTTTTCGGCCACATTGTTGCGCGCCTTCTCCTGCACCGGCTCGGTGTGGATGACGACACCACGGCCCTTGCAGTGGTCGCAGGTCTCGCTGAACGCCTCCAGCAGGCCCTGTCCAATCCGCTTGCGGGTCATCTGGACGAGGCCGAGCGAGGTGATCTCGGTCACCTGGTGCTTGGTGCGGTCCCGGCCCAGGCATTCGGTGAGCCGCCGCAACACCAGCTCGCGGTTGGACTCGAGCACCATGTCGATGAAGTCGATGACCACGATGCCACCGAGGTCGCGCAGCCGCAGCTGGCGCACGATCTCCTCGGCCGCCTCGAGGTTGTTGCGGGTGACCGTCTCCTCCAGGTTGCCACCAGCGCCGGTGTACTTGCCGGTGTTGACGTCGACCACTGTCATCGCCTCGGTCCGGTCTATCACCAGGTGACCCCCGGAGGGCAGGTACACCTTGCGATCGAGACCCTTGAGGATCTGCTCGTCGATGCGCCATTCGCCGAACACGTCACCCGCACCGGTGAACCGGCGCACCCGCGACACCAGGTCGGGCGAAACGCTGGCCAGATAGGAATCGACCTGGTCGTAGGCCTCGCTGCCCTGGATGATGACTTCCCGGAAGTCCTCGTTGAACAGGTCGCGGACCACGCGGATGACCAGGTCCGGCTCGGAGGACAGCAGCGCTGGCGCGTTGCCCTCGACCGCCTTGGCCTGGATGTCGTCCCACTGGCTCTGCAGCCGCTTCACGTCGCGGGCCAGATCGTCCTCGGCCGCGCCCTCAGCCGCGGTACGCACGATCACGCCGGCGCCGTCCGGAACCAGGTTCTTGAGTACGTCGCGCAGCCGGCGGCGCTCCACGTCGGACAGCTTCCGGGAGATGCCCGACGTGTGGCCGTTGGGCACGTAGACAAGGTGCCGGCCGGACAGCGCGATGTGGCTGGTCAGCCGGGCGCCCTTGTGCCCCAGCGGGTCCTTGGTGACCTGGACCAGCACCGACTCGCCCGACTTGAGGGCGTGTTCGATGGAGCGGGCGCGGCCCTCCAGGCCGGACACGTCCCAGTTGACCTCGCCGGCGTAGAGCACGGCGTTGCGACCCCGGCCGATGTCGACGAAGGCGGCCTCCATGCTGGGCAGCACGTTTTGCACCTTGCCCAGGTACACATTGCCAACCATGGACGACGCGGACTGGCGGGTCACGTAGTGCTCGACCAGGATGCCGTCCTCGAGCACGGCGACCTGCGTCCGGTCGCCCTTCTGTCGGACCACCATGACCCGGTCGACCGCTTCCCGGCGAGCCAGGAACTCCGACTCGGACAGCACCGGCGGCCGGGTGCGACGCTGCTCCCGACCGTCCCGGCGGCGCTGTCGCTTGGCTTCCAAACGGGTGGATCCGGTCACGCCCTGGACCTCGTCGCGGGCCGCCCGCGGCTGGCGGATGCGCACCACGGTGACCACACCGTCGTCGGCCGCGCCCTCCTGCTCGGAGGTGCCACTGCGCCGGCGACGGCGACGCCGGCGGGTCAACGGTTCCTCTTCGTCCTCGGCGACCGGAGGTTCGTCGAGGTCGACGTCGGCGGCCGCGGGCTCGGTCTCGTCGATCCCGTCGAACGTGCCCTTGCCCCTGCCCCGGCCACGGCGGCCACGTCGGCGGCGGCGGGCACCCGTGCCGTCGAGCTCGTCTTCGTCTTCCTCCTCGGCCTCGACCTCGGCGACCACCGGCTCCGGCTCGACCGGCTCCTGCACTCGCCGGCCGCGCCGGGTGCGCCGGGTCCGGGTCGGCTCGACGTCCTCAGGCAGGCCACGTCCAGCCACGGGCTCCGCCGGCTGCGGCTCGGGCAGTTCCTCGACCACGGCACGCGCAGCCTTGGTAGCCCGGCCGCGCCGCGCCGGTTTGACCGGCTCCTCGGCCGATTCCGGCATGGTGGCAGGTGTGGCGGGGGCGACAAAGAACACCGCGGGGGGTACGGCTGGCGCCGCCGCGGCGCGCTTGCGGGCCGGGGCCGGCGCGGCTCCCCCGCCACCGCATCGGGCTCGCTGACCTCCGCGGCCGGGGCTGCGGTCTTGGCGGGGGTGGTCTTGGCGGGGGTGGTCTTGGCGGGGGTGGTCTTGGCCGGGGTGGTCTGGCCGGTGGCGCTACGGCGGGTCCGGGTCGCCGTCACGGGCGCCTCGACCGGAACGACCTCTGGGGCAATTTCCCCAGAATCGCCGAAAAGGGCCGGTTCGTCCAGCTCCACGGTCTTCCGGCGGCGCCGGGCGCGCGGTGCGGCGCCGGCACCGGCCAGTTCGGTCGCGGTGGGGGCCGTGGGGGCGAGCGCCACCGGCGGCGGGACCGGCGGCAGTGACTCTGGCTCCTGCGGTGCCGGTGCGGTGTCAGCCGCCGCGGCGGCCGCGGTCTTGGCCGCCCGGCCGGTCGTCTTGGTGGCTCGGGTGCGCCGAGCCGGCGCGGCCGGGGCTTCCTCCGCGGCGGGTTCGGGGGTCGCCGCTACTGCGCTCTCCTCCGCGGCCGTGGCCTTGGTGGTGCGCCGGCGGGTGCGGCGGACGGGGGCGGAATCAGGGGCAGCAGCCGGCTCGTGGCCTGCGTCGTCGCTGCCCGTAGGCTCGATGTTGAGCATGCGGACGTTCTCCAGTTCTGGCTCCCCGGGCGCGATGCACGCTGCCACTCAGGGACTGCCTATATGTTTGCCGGCACCCGTACCCAGATCGGGCGTGGTGCCGAAGTCTGGCCAGCATCAGTCTTGCCTTGTCTCATTCGCAAGCTCCCAGGAGCGTTAGCGATATCTGGATCGCTCACCCACAGGAACCATGCGTCGTGCTTGCTCGCCAACCTCGCGAGAGCTACTGCGTTGTGCCGCTCACAAGATCGCGGAGCCGTCACTCGGACGGTTCTCCGATCGACGTCCCGTCTTTGCCTAGGTCGCCATCCGCTAATGGCTGAACCGTTAGTGGATCCGAAATCTCACCGTTGGCGGTCAGCCTGCCCTGGGCAAGCCGGGTAGCCCTTGGGGGCACCGGCGGCACCAGATCGGCCACGACCCGCAGACCGGCCAGAACGTCATCGGGCCGCACGGAGGGGGTCACCTGCCGTACGACTAGGTCAAGTATCGCACACGGTGGCGCGGAGACTCCGGCGGGTGGCTCATCCGATTCTACGGCCATGATCGAGACCACTGCGGCGCGGGCGTCGAACCGCCGCCGGCCCTGCTTGGTCAACCGCTCGACCAGCACTTCCTCGGCCGCCTCGAACGCGGCCACGGCCTGGCCGAGGCGTGCCGGGGTGACCTCTGGCAACTCGATGCGCCATGTCGACGCGTCGATCTGGTCGGCCAGGCTGGTTCCTGGCTCCGCGACCACCGCCTCGAGCACATCCAGCCCGGGTGAGAGGGCGGCGTCCAGGGCCGCGCGCACCGTCGCCGGATCGGCCGGCGCCTGCAGCCCGATCTCCAGATACTCGGCCTCACTCGCCACACCGGTCGGCGCGGCCGAGGCGTACGAGATCTTCGGGTGCGGGCTGAATCCCTGGGAATACGCGATCGGCACGCCGGCCCGGCGGACCGCGCGCTCGAAGGCCCGGGCGAAGTCCCGGTGTGACGTGAAACGCAACGGTCCGCGCTTGGCGTAACGGATCCGGATGCGCTGCACCACGGGGGCCTGATTCTGCTCAGGCAGCGGCTTCCTGGTGATCGTGGGCTCCGAACAAAAAGTCACGTCCAGCGACGTCGCTGGACTGGCATGAATCAGACCGGGGTGAGCGGGAGCAACTTCTTGCCGGTGGGACCGATCTGGATCTGGGTGTCCATCGAAGGACAGACACCACAGTCGAAGCACGGCGTCCAGCGGCAGTCGTCCTGCTCGAACTCGCTGAGTGAATCCTGCCAGTCCTGCCAGAGCCACTGCTTGTCGAGCCCCGAGTCCAGATGGTCCCAGGGCAGCACCTCGGGCTCTTCCCGCTCGCGCAGGGTGAACCAGTCCAGGTCCACGCCGAAGGCGGGGAGCGTCGCCGCGGCCGCGTCGACCCAACGCTGGTAGCGAGAAGTGCTCGGACCAACCGTCGAACCGCTGGCCATCCTCCCACGCCCGCCGGATCACCGCGCCGACCCGCCGGTCACCGCGGGCGAGCAGGCCTTCGATCAGGGACGGCTGCCCGTCGTGGTAGCGGTATCCGATGGCGCGGCCGAGCGACTTGTCGGAGTTGATCGCCTGCTTCAACAACCGCAGCCTGCGGTCGATCGTCTCCGGTGTGTCCATCCTGGCCCACTGGAAGGGCGTGTGCGCCTTGGGCACGAACCCACCGATCGACACCGTGCACCGCACGTCCCTGGACCCGGTGGCGGCCCGTCCGGCCCGAATCACCTCATGGGCCAGCCTGGCGATCTGCAGCACGTCCTCGTCGGTCTCCGTGGGCAGGCCGCACATGAAATACAGCTTCACGTTGCGCCAACCGTTGGTGTAGGCGGTGACCACGGTACGGATGAGGTCCTCCTCCGACACCATCTTGTTGATCACACGCCGGATCCGTTCCGAGCCCCCCTCGGGCGCGAAGGTGAGCCCGGTGCGGCGGCCGTTGCGCGACAACTCCTGGGCCAGGGTCACGTTGAACGCGTCCACCCGGGTCGACGGCAGCGACAGCGACACGTTCGTGCCCGCATACTGCTGGGCCAGTCCGGAACACATGTCGCCGATCTCGGAGTGGTCGGCGCTGGACAGCGAGAGCAGGCCCACCTCGGAAAAGCCGGAGAACTCCAGCCCGTCGTGCACCATCTGGGCCACCGTGGTGATGGACCGCTCGCGGACCGGGCGGGTGATCATGCCGGCCTGGCAGAACCGGCAACCCCTCGTGCAACCACGGAAGATCTCCACGGCGTAGCGCTCGTGCACGGTCTCGGCCAGCGGCACCAGCGGCTTGCGGGGATAGGGCCACGCGTCCAGATCCATGGTGGTGCGCTTGTGGATCCGAAACGGCACGTCGGGCCGGTTCGGCACCACCCGCTGGATCCGGCCGTCCGGCAGGTAGTCCACGTCATAGAAGCGGGGCACATAGACGGCCTCGGTCCGGGCGAGCCGCAGCAACAGTTCGTCCCGACCACCCGGACTGCCGGCCAGCTTCCATTCGCGCACGATGGCAGTGATCTCCATCACCGCTTCCTCACCGTCGCCCAGCACCGCGGCGTCGATGAAGTCGGCGATCGGCTCCGGGTTGAAGGCGGCGTGTCCGCCCGCGACCACGATCGGATCGGCGTCGGTACGCTCGGCCGCGGCCAGCGGGATCCCGGCCAGGTCCAGTGCGGTGAGCATGTTGGTGTAGCCGAGTTCGGTGGAAAACGAGATGCCGAACAGGTCAAATGCCCGCACCGGCCGGTGCGCGTCGACGGTGAACTGACTCACCCCGTTGGCGCGCATCAGCGCCTCGAGGTCCGGCCAGACCGCGTAGGTACGCTCAGCCAGTACGTCAGGCTGCTCATTGAGCACCTCGTAGAGGATCTGCACGCCCTGGTTGGGCAGGCCGACCTCGTACGCGTCCGGGTACATCAGAGCCCATCGGACAACCGCCGAATCCCAGTCCTTGACCACCGCGCCGAGCTCACCGCCGACATACTGGATCGGCTTGCTCACCTGCGGCAACAGGCGTTCAAGTTGATCAAACAAGCTCGTGACGGCCATTTCGCCTCCTCGGTCGACACGCCAGCCTACGCGGTCTCCAGCCGGACGATACCGGGCTGGCACTCCGGCGGGACAAAACACTGATCGCCCGACACTCGGTCCGCCGAGGTTGGATCATGTGACGGTGCGACGGTGGTTGTTCGGCGACCAATTGGGACCGCATTTCCTCGACGATGAACGCCAGCCCGTGCTACTGGTGGAGTCGAAGGCGGTCTTTCGGCGGCGCGCCTTTCACCGACAGAAAGCGCACCTGATGTTGTCCGCTATCCGGCACCGGGCCCGGGAACTCGACGGCCAGGCGGTCCTGTGCCAGACCGAAACCTACTCCGACGCATTGCGTGAAATTTCCGGACCACTTTCGGTGTGCCATCCGACGAGTCGCGCGGCGGCTGATTTCGTCACCGCACTGCCGAATGTAACGGTGCTACCACCGCGTGGATTTGTTACCGAATGGTCGGACTTCGAGGCCTGGGCCACCGGACAGGACAATCGCCTGCGCATGGACAGTTTCTATCGGTACGCGCGGACCCGCCATAACGTGTTGATGGACGCAGGCCGGCCCCGCGGCGGCCGGTGGAGCTACGACGTGGACAACCGGCACCCACCACCCCGCACAGGCGGCCGCCTCGATGTCGCACCGCCGCCGGCCATCGTGGAGGACGACATCGACGCGGAGGTCCGACGCGACCTCGACCGGTGGAGCCGCGAAGGGATCCGGTTCGTCGGGAAGGACGGTCCACGCCTGTTTCCGGCGACCCGCGCGGAAGCACTGTCGCGACTGCGACAGTTCATCACCCATCGGCTGGCGGACTTCGGCCGGTACGAGGATGCCATGCTGGCCGAGGATCCGATGCTGGCACACAGCCTGCTCTCGCCCGCCTTCAATCTCGGCCTGCTGCATCCGATGGAAGCGATCAGGAGGGCGGAAGCCCGGTTGCGTGCCGGCAAGGCACCACTGTCCAGTGTGGAGGGATTCTGCCGGCAACTGTTGGGATGGCGCGACTACATCTGGCACCTGTACTGGCACCTGCCGGCCAGTTATGCACGAAGAAACTCACTCGGCGCCCGCCGCCGGCTGCCGGGCTGGTTCGCCGGACTCGACGCGGACGCGGTACGCGCGCATTGCCTGTCCGACACACTCGCCGGAGTGCGTGACCGGGGTTGGGTCCACCACATTCCCCGGCTGATGATTCTCGGCAATTACGCGTTGCAACGCGGTTGGCATCCGGCGCGACTCGCCGATTGGTTTCACCAGTGCTTTGTGGATGGCTACGAATGGGTTATGGTCGGAAACGTCATCGGCATGAGCCAGTACGCGGATCTCGGCTTGATGACAACCAAGCCTTATGCCGCCGGCGGGGCTTACATAGACCGAATGAGTGACTACTGTCGGGATTGCAGTTACAACCCCAAGATCCGCCTCGGCCAGGACGCATGCCCGTATACGGCAGGCTACTGGGCGTTCTTGAGTCGCAACCGTGAGTTGCTGCAGGGCAACCCTCGCCTGGCGCACGCGGTAGGACAACTGGATCGCCTGGATGACATCCCGGACGTGGTCGAGCAAGAAGCCAACCGGGCCGCGCGGCCGGCGTGAAACGGCTGGTCGGAGACTCTGCCGATGGGTACCCCCGCGGCGTCGGACTTTTTTTGTCGCACGCGCATGACACAGTGTGCTCGTACGTATGTGTCAGCCACCCGCTCTTGATCTTAATAGAGAGGACCTCAACATGAAGGTGCTGGTCGCAACCGTCGAAACGCAGGGGCAACGCCCGAATGACTTCAACTACTGCATCGAGGGCGAGTTGGTGACGGTGGGTCTCGTCTGCGCCACCGACCGCCGTGACCCCAACGGCGGCTGCGGATGCGGTCGCGCGTTCGCCGGGCTCAACTCGCATCTGGCCACCACGACCGCGATGGTCAAGGAGGTCGGGCTGTCCGAGGCGGACTACGTCGAGGCGCTGCGGTCCAGCCTGGCCCAGCAGGGTTGGCCCACGTCCGACGTACAGGAACTCGCCGCCTGGCTGGCCCACCTGGTCAGCGAGTGGCCGGTGGGCACCATCCTCGAGCGGCGGATCGACGACATCGTGGTGCGCAGTACAGCCACTCCGAAGGCCGCTCTCTAGCCTGGGGTGGCTCCGTCGACGCGGCGGGGCGCGTAGCGACCTACGTACTCCTGGCCGGACAACTCCTGGATCGCCGCCATGAGTTCGTCGGTGATCGCGCGCAGGGTGGTGCTGTCCATCGGGCGGCCGGTGAAGTCCATCGGCTTACCGAACTTGATCGCGACGCTGGTCCCGAACTTGGGGATCTTGCTGCCGATCGGCTGCACCTTCTCCGTGCCGACGCACGCGATGGGGACGATCGGGACCTCGGCCAGCAGAGCCAGACGGGCCGCGCCGGTGCGGCCACGGTAGAGGCGACCGTCCGGGGACCGGGTGCCTTCCGGATATACCCCGACCAGGTCTCCCGCGCGCAGTGCCGGAATGGCCGCGTCAAGCGCGGTGAGTGCCGCCCGACCGCCCTCCCGGTTCACCTCGATGGCGCCGAGTCCCCGCATCAACGTCCTCATGGCGAGCCCGCGGGCGCCCGTGCCATGGAAGTAGTCCGACTTGGCCCAGAACGCGATGTGCCGCGGCACGACGGCGCCCATGATGTACTCGTCCGCCACCGAGAGGTGGTTGCCGGCCAACACCGCGCCACCCGAGTCGGGCACGTTCTCGAGACCTTCGACGGTCGGCCGGAAAGCCAGGCGCACCGCAGGTGCCACCGTGTACTGACCGATCGTGTAGAGCAACGGCACGCGAACCCCTCCAGTCGGGCGGATCTTCGCACCACTGTAAGCGGCGTCAGAAGAGCGCGTCTCCCGGAGCCGGCATGCCTCGCCGGTCGAAGCCCGGCCGGGGAATCCGCGGCGTCGCAGCCGGCGGCGACTCCATCAGCGCGGCCAGGTCTCTGGCCGAACTCTGCGACAAACGATAAATCCCGTGCAGCCCGACCGACCTGGTCAACTCGCCATTCTTCACGTACTTCAGCGGGCGTTCACCGCGTTGCGACCGGAATGTCAGACTCATCAGGATCTCTGGCGGCAAATCCAGATCTGCGCGGGGCACCGTGCCCTCGATGCCGATGATGACCTCGTCCGTACATGTCGGTGCCAGGATCTTCCATGGCTTGAACTGCGGGAAACGCTGGTCGATCAGTGACGGACCGTCCTCCTGTCCGAGCAGGATCATCTCCCGGACCCGCATCTGCGCCACCAGGTGCACCTGGCGGTTCGACACTGCCACCGGGTAGAGCAGGTCACCCACCTTGACCCCGGCCCGCCGGAAACTCGGCTCAGACAGATGTGGCCCGCCGAACAGTACGGGCAGGGGCTTGTGCCCAACGGACAGCGCACTCAACCAACGGTCCATCGTCCAGAAGACCGTGTACGACTCGGACACCGACTTCACCTCCCCACGGCCAACTTCCCCGGTGAGCCATTCTGCCCCAGCCCACCGACCATCTCGCCAACCCCCTGAGCGGCAGGGGTCAGGCGCGGGTGACGCTGACCCGCACGGTATCGCCTTCGCCCGCCTCACCGGCGAACGCGGACGGGCCGGCCGTGCCGTAGCTGACCACGGAGGCGAGCGTTTCGGACGCCACGAAGTCCTCATGCGCCCGCACCGCCGCGGACGTAGCCGGGGACGCCTCGACCAACAGGGTGATCCGGTCGGCGACGTCCAGGCCGGCTTCGCGACGGGCCTGCTGGGCCACCCGGATCACATCCCGGGCCAGACCTTCGGCGGCCAGTTGCGGGGTCACCTCGGTGTCCAGCACGACCACACCGTCGCCGCCCGGCAGCGGGGCCGAGTTCGCCGGGTCGGCCGCGACCAGCTTCAGCTCGTACTCGCCCTCGGCCAACTCGACCCCGGCCGCCACCGGCCGGCCGTCGGCCAGCGTCCAGTCACCGGCCTTCACCGCCTTGATCACCTGCTGCACCTGACCACCGAGGCGGGGCCCGAGCGCACGCGGCACCACCGTCAGCACCTGCTCGCAGTGCCCGGCTACGTCATCGGTGAACACGACCTCCTTGACGTTCACCTCGTCCGCGACGAGATCCGCGAACGGCCGCATGGCCTGCGCGCGCGACGTGGCCACGGTCAGTTGACGTAGCGGCAGCCGTACCCGCAGGCTCTTGGCCTTGCGCAGGGACAGCGCCGCCGAGCAGACCTCTCGAACATCATCCATTGTGGACACGAGGGCTGCACCGGCCGGGAAGTCGTCCGCAGACGGCCAGGTCGACAGGTGCACCGACCGGCCACCGGTCAGCCCACGCCAGATCTCCTCCGCGGTCAGGGGAGCCAGTGGTGCCACCACCCGGCAGAGCGTTTCCAATGCCGTGTAGAGAGTGTCGAACGCGTCCCGATCGCCGGCCCAGAACCGGCCCCGGGACCGGCGCACGTACCAGTTCGTCAGGGCGTCCAAATAGGACCGAACCGAGGCGCAGGCACCGCTCACGTCGTAGCCGTCGAGCTGCCGGGTCACGGCGGCGACGAGTTCACCCGTCTTGGCCAGCAGGTACCGGTCGAGCAGGTGGGCGGAATCGGTGCGCGTCCTCGCTTCGTACTTCTCCGCGTTGGCATACAACGAGAAGAAGTACCAGACGTTCCACAGTGGAAGGAGCACGTGCCGGACCGACTCCCGGATCGCGGTGTCCGTGACCGGCATGTCCCCGCCGCGTAGCACCGGCGACGACATGAGCATCCACCGCATCGCATCCGAGCCGTACACCTCGAACATCTCGTAGACGTCGGGATAGTTGCGCAGGCTCTTGGACATCTTGCGCCCGTCCGACCCGAGCAGGATGCCGTGCACCACACAGTTCTTGAACGCCGGCCGGTCGAACAGCGCGGTGGCCAGCACATGCATGGTGTAGAACCAACCGCGGACCTGCCCGATGTACTCCACGATGAAGTCACCCGGATAGTGGTGCTCGAACCAGTCCGCGTTCTCGAACGGATAGTGCACCTGGGCGAACGGCATGGAGCCGGATTCGAACCAGCAGTCCAGCACCTCGGGCACCCGGCGCATGGTGGACTGGCCGGTCGGGTCGTCCGGGTTGGGCCGGGTCAGCTCATCCACCATCGGCCGATGCAGATCGGTCACCGTCCCCCCGAAGTCCCGTTGAAGCTGCTCCAGTGACCCGTACACATCCACCCGGGGGTATTCCGGGTTGTCGGACTTCCATACCGGGATGGGCGAGCCCCAGAACCGGTTCCGGCTGATCGACCAGTCCCGGGCGCCCGCGAGCCATTTGCCGAAGGAGCCGTCCTTGACGTGGCCCGGCATCCAGTTGATCTGCTGGTTCAGCTCCACCATCCGGTCGCGGAACTGGGTCACCGCGACGAACCACGACGACACCGCCTTGTAGACCAACGGCGTGTCACAGCGCCAGCAATGCGGGTACGAGTGGGTGTAGACGTCATGGCGGGCTACCGCGCCGTCGGCCTTGAGGTCGCGGATGACCGGCTTGTTCGCCTCGAAGACCTGAAGGCCCTCGTACCGCGCCACCAGCGAGGTGAACCGCGTGTGCTCGTCGACCGTGACCACCGTGGGGATGCCGGCGGCGTTGCAGACCACCTGGTCGTCCTCGCCGAACGCCGGCGCACAGTGCACCACGCCGGTGCCGTCCTCGGTGGTCACGAAATCCGCGGCGAGCACCTGGAACGCGTTCGGACCGGCGTGCGGCACCAGGAAGTCGAACAGCGGGCGGTAGCGCCGGCCGGCCAGGGTGGCACCGGTGACCGTGCCGGTGTGGGTCCAGTCCTCGAATTCCTTCGCGTAGTGCGAAAGCCGGGCCTCACCCACATACGCCTTCTGCCCGTCGCGCTCCAGCACGGCGTACGGGATGTCGGGGCCGACCGCGAGCGCCAGGTTGGACGGCAGCGTCCACGGGGTGGTCGTCCACACCGCTATCTTCTCGGGCGGCGCCCCGGCCTGCGTCTCCAGCTGGAACCACACCGTCAGCGCGGGGTCCTGCCGGTCGCGGTAGACGTCATCCATCCGGGTCTCGGTGTTGGACAGCGGCGTCTCGCACCGCCAGCAGTACGCCAGCACCCGGAATCCCTCGTAGATCAGTCCCTTGTCATACAGCGTCTTGAACGCCCACATGACGCTTTCCATATAGGACAGATCAAGGGTCTTGTAGTCGTTGGCGAAGTCCACCCACCGGGCCTGCCGAGTGACGTAGCGTTCCCAGTCCTGGGTGTAGCGCAGCACCGAGTCACGGCACGCCTCGTTGAACCGGTCCACGCCGAGTTCGAGGATCTCCTGCTTGGTGGACAGTCCGAGCTGCTTCTCCGCCTCCACCTCGGCCGGCAGGCCATGGCAGTCCCAGCCGAAGCGCCGCTCGACCCGATGTCCGCGCATGGTCTGGTAGCGGGGCACCACGTCCTTGACGTACCCGGTCAGTAGGTGGCCGTAGTGCGGCAGGCCGTTGGCGAAGGGCGGGCCGTCGTAGAAGACGTATTCGTTGGCTCCGTTGACCCCTGCCTGGTGCGACTCCACCGACGCGACAAAGGTCTTGTCGGCGGACCAGTAGTCGAGGACCGCGCGCTCGACCTGGGGCAGGTTGGGATTGGCCGGGACACCGGCCGCGTCAACGGCGTTCTTGGGATACGCCATGGTGCTCTCCTCGCGCATCGGCTGCTCTGCTGGCAGAGCACGGTCCGGGTCGCGCGAGGACGAGCTGGACGGGAGTGCGACGCACACCCGGTTCGCCCGCGGTACCACCTCGCTTGGCCAGAGGCGTACCCCCGACCCGCTCGTTGCTCGGCTGTCACGGGCCGAATCCCGTCCGGTTCTACTGAGGCAGGCAGGTTCTTGCAGGCCCGTTCTTCCGGAGGCTCGCCGGTGATAGCCGGGTCGAAGCCGATGCCGTCGAGCCTACCGGACCGGCGGGCATACCTCGAACGGGTTACCGCGCGCCGTCAGGAGGCGAGCTCGGGAAACCAGAGTTCGAGCTCGCGTTTGGCGCTCTGCGGGGAGTCTGAGGCGTGCGCCAGATTCTCCCGATTCGACAGCGACAGGTCGCCGCGGATGGTGCCCGGCGCAGCCTTGCGCCCGTCAGTGGCGCCGAGCAGGCCCCGCACCACCTCGATCGCGTCGTCACCGGAGAGGATCATGGACACCAGCGGTCCGGAGGTCATGAACTCCTTGAGCGGGGGGTAGAAGCCCTTCTCCAGGTGATCGGCGTAGTGCCGGTCGGCGAGATCGGCGTCCATGGTTCGCACCTGCAGCGCTTCGATGGTCAGGCCCTTGCGCTCGAACCGGGCGATCAGCTCACCGACCAGACCACGGGCGACAGCGTCGGGCTTGATCAGCACGAGCGTGCGTTCGGTCACGTCAGGTCACCTCTCGTCCGGCGAGGCGGTCACAGCCGCCCTCACGACCGGGCCTTACCGAGCCCGGGCCTTGAAGCTTAGTGATCCCGGCGACCCGCCATGATCCGGGGGGAGCTGGACGAACGGGCTCCGATGGCGTGGCCCGCGTCGTGTCGCGACATTGACGCGGGCGACTCGCTGGGAGTGTAGGACTTCCGTTGACGCGTTCGTGCCCGTAGCCTCGGCCGAGGAATGGTAAGGAAGGCGGGAACGGTGCAGGACAACAGTCGGTGGCATCTCACCGACTTTCAACGGTTGCTCGTTGTCCTGGCGATAGCGTGCGCCATCTTCCTCAGTGCCATCTCGCTGGGCGCGCAGAGCATCATTCCGCTGCTGATCGCGATGCTGCTGGTCGTGGGCGCCGGACTCACCGTCTTCCTGCTGGGACTGCGCATCACCGGCCGCACCATGGTGCAGGGGCACGCCTACGTCATCATGGTCGGACCGCCACCCGTCGGGAAGATCGTGGCCCGGTGTGACATGCGGCTTCTGGTCGACATGCCCGGCCAGTCGCAGAAGATGATGAAATTCCGCGATTCTTCGGTACCGGTGACCAAATGGCCGACGGTCGGCATGACGCTGCCGGTCGAGGTGTCACCGCGCAATCCCCGGCAACTGCGGGTGCGGTGGGAGCACGTGGACTCGCTCAGCCTGCGCTCCAATCCCGTCCTGGACGCCGACACCGACTTGTCCATGCCGTTCTACACCCAGTACTCCGACCAGGAACTGAAGGCCCTCACGGCCGGCATCGTCGACAGCCCCACCCCGCCCCGTCCGATGGCGTCCACCGACGCGAGTGGCACCGACGCGAGTGGCACCGAGGCGAGTGGCGTCGGCGCGGTGGAGGCCAGTGGGCTCGCGGCCGGTGCCCTGGTGGCCGGCGACGCCGGACAAAGTCGTGGTGCTCGATCGGAAGCGCTCCTCGAGCCGCTGGACGACTATGTCCTGCCGGAGGACTTCGCCCCACCGGCCGAGCCGCACACCATTCTCGGCGACGAGATCGTCATCCCGCCGCACCTCAGCGCGGACCTCAGCCCCGGCCTCAGCTCCGGCCTCAGCGCTGAACCAAGCTCCCGGCCGGCGGACCCCGACCTGTCAGTGCGTAGCATTCCCCAGCCGCGTCCAGCCGAAAGCCTGGCACAACGGCGGGTCACCACACCATCGAGCGCCCAGCCGGCAGCCGAGCCGGCGCCCGAAGAAGACATGCCGGCGATGGGAATGATGCTGGTCGTGTCGGATCTGGCCCGTTCCCTCAGGTTCTACCGCGACCTGGTCGGCTTCTCCGTCATCGACAACGGCGCCAACGCGGCGGTGCTCGGCTACGGCGGCGGCCGGGTCCTGCTGCGCCAACTGGCGGACATGTCACCCGTCGACCGCCGCGTCGCGCACCTACACATCACCGTGGCCGACGTCGACGTCGCGTACAAAGACCTCAAGGACCGTGGGGTGGAGTTCGTCCACCGTCCCCGAGTGACCAGCCGGGGCGACAAGCTGGACCTGTGGGCGGCGACTTTCCGCGACCCCGACGGCCATGACATCGCCCTGACCCAGTGGCGCACCAGGGAAGACGGCTAGCGCAGCACGGTACGGCGAACATAGAGGACGTAGGCCCAGCCCAGTCCGAAGATGGCACCGAGCACGGCCAGCGACGGATGGAAGACGAACCCGCACGCGAACAGGATCACCTGAAGCACTGAGCCGGCACGCCAGGCCCAGCCCCGCCGCAGGAGACCGGCAAGCACGAAGCAGGCCAGCGCGAGTACCACGATGACCGCGATGGACAGGCCGGTCAGGTTCCCGCCGAGCACCCGGATCGGTTGGATGGCCAGCGGCAGCATGATGCCCTCGGCCGCCAGCGCACCGGCCCCGGCCCCTCGTACCGCGCCCTTCGGGTTGCGCAGGCCGGACGGCCGTCCAGCAGCGTCGTCCGTCATGACCGCACCAGCAGCGTCGTCCGTCATGACCGCACCAGCAGACGCCGCGCGTCGGCGACGGTGACCACCGAGCCGGTGATCAGGATGCCCACCGCGGCGAGCTCACCTTCGAGGTCGGTTTCGGCCACGGTGACCGCGGCCTCGATGGCGTCCGGCATGTCGCGCTCCACCTGTACCCGCTGCTCGCCGAAGACCTCCACCGCGAGCTCGGCCAGCTCGTCGACCGCCATGGCCCGGGGCGACGTGTTGCGGGTGACCACGACCGCGTCGACGATCGGCTCGAGCAACGCCAGGATGCCTTCGGCGTCCTTGTCTGCCAGCACCGCCACCACGGCGACCAACCGGGAGAACGCGAACTCCTCCTGCAACGCCCCCACGGTCGCGGCCATGCCGTGCGCGTTGTGGGCCGCGTCCAGCAGGATCGTGGGCGAGATCCGTACCCGTTCGAGCCGGCCGGGCGACGTCGCGGCGGCAAACCCTTCCCGGACCGTCTCCGGGTCGAGCTGGCGCGTCGTCGCACCCGCGCCGAGGAACGCCTCGACCGCGGCCAGCGCGACCGCGGCGTTCTGCGCCTGGTGCGCGCCGTGCAGCGGCAGGAACACGTCTTCGTACACCCCACCGAGGCCCTGGAATGTGAGCACCTGCCCGCCGACCGCGAGGCCGCGCCGCAGTACGCCGAACTCGCTACCCTCACGGGCGATCGTCGCGCCCACCTCGGCGCACCGGTCCAGGATCGGCTCCATGGCCTCCTCCGGCTGGACCGCACAGACAACCGTCGCGCCGGGATGGATGATGCCGGACTTGGCCACCGCGATGTCGTGGATCGTGTCGCCGAGCCACTGCATGTGGTCCAACCCGATCGGTGTGAGCACGCAGGTGTTGGCCTGCAGAACGTTGGTGGAGTCGTCGGTGCCGCCCAGTCCCACCTCGACCACCGCGACGTCCACCGGCGCGTCCGCGAACGCGGCCAAGGCCATCGCCGTGGTCATGTCGAAGTAGGTGAGCGCGTTGGCCTCGCCAGGACCGTCCTTCTCATCCAGGAACAGCGCCACGGGCGCCACTTCCTGATAGATCTCGACGAACTTCTCCGCACTGATCGGGACACCGTCCACCATGATCCGCTCGCGTACCGTTTCCAGGTGCGGGCTGGTATAGGCGCCGGTACGCAGCCCGTGTGCGCGCAGCAGCGACTCAGTCATCCGGGCGGTGGAGGTCTTGCCGTTGGTACCGGTGAGGTGGATCGCCGGGTACGCCCGTTGGGGGCTGCCCAGCAGGTCGAGCAGAGCCTCGATGCGCGACAGGTCGAACACCATGCGGGAGTAGCCGCGGGCGATCAACTGCGCGTCGACCTCGGCGTACGCCGCGTCGGGTTGTGAAGCTGTCACGACATCAACCTCACGATTCCGGCAACGCCTCGAGCGCGGTGGCGATGCGGGCCAGGTCGGCCTGCGCCGCGGCCAGCCGTTCGCGGATCTTCGCCACCACCGCTTCGGGGGCCTTGTCGGTGAACGCCGGGTTGTCCAGCTTGCCCAGACACTGAGCGACCTCCTTCTCGGCTGCCGCGCGGTCCTTGTCGAGACGGGCCCGCTCAGCCGCCACGTCGATCGTGCCGCGGGTGTCCAACTCCACACTGACACCGCCGGCGACCGACAGCCGCGCGGAGGCGACGAACCCATCTGCCGGATCGTCCAGCCGCGCCAGCGAGCGGATGAGCACCTCGTGCTCCGACAAGGCCACGTCCCCCAGGCCGGTCAGCCGGGTAGCCACCCGCTGGCCGGGGCGCAGGCCCTGGTCGTTGCGGAACCGGCGAATCTCCGTGACCACCAGCTGCAACGCGCCCAGCTGCGTCTCCGCGGCGTCATCCACATAGGACCTGTCCGCGGTGGGCCACGGCGCCCGTACCATGGTCTCCTGACCGGTCAGCGCGGACCACAACTCGTCGGTGACAAACGGGATCACCGGATGCAACAGGCGCAGCAACTGGTCGAGCACATGCCCCAGCACCCGCCGGGTGGCCTCGGCCGGCGCCCCACCGGCCGCCAGTACCGGCTTGGTCAGCTCGACATACCAGTCGCAGACCTCGTCCCAGGCGAAGTGGTACAGGCCGTCGCAGGCCTTGGCGAACTCGAACGCTTCGAAATCCGCGTCCACCTCGGCCACCACGTGCTGCAGCCGGGACAGGATCCAGCGGTCCACTGTGGATAGTTCGGCCGGTGCGGGCAGCTCGCCCTCGACGGTGGCCCCGTTCAGCAGCGCGAACCGGGTCGCGTTCCAGAGCTTGTTGCAGAAGTTCCGCGAACCCTGCGTCCACTCCTCGCTGACCGGCACGTCGCCGCCGGGGTTGGCGCCCCGGGCCAGCGTGAACCGGGTCGCGTCGGCCCCGAACCGCTCGATCCAGTCCAACGGGTCGACCACGTTGCCGAAGGACTTCGACATCTTCTTGCCGTACTGGTCACGAACCATGCCGTGCAGGAACACAGTGTCGAAAGGCTGCCGGCCGTCCATCGCGTAGAGACCGAACATCATCATCCGGGCGACCCAGAAGAACAGGATGTCGTAGCCGGTGACCAGCACGCTGGTCGGATAGAACTTGGCCAGATCTTGCGTCTGGTCCGGCCAGCCGAGGGTGGAGAACGGCCACAACGCCGACGAGAACCAGGTGTCCAGAACATCCTCGTCCTGGCGCCACCCCTCGCCCGCGGGCACCTCGTCGTCCGGCCCGACACATACGGTCTCGCCGTTCGGTCCGTACCACACCGGGATCCGGTGTCCCCACCAGAGCTGGCGGGAGATGCACCAGTCGTGCATATTGTCGACCCAGGCAAAGTACCGCTTGGCCAGCTCGGCCGGCTCGATCTTCACCCGGCCGTCGCGGACCGCGTCGCCGGCGGCCCGCGCCAACGGGCCGGTGTTGACGAACCATTGCAGGCTCAGCCGCGGCTCCACCGTGGTCTTGCACCGGGAACAGTGGCCAACCGCGTGCACGTACGGCCGCTTCTCCGCCACGATCCGGCCCTGCTCCCGCAGCGCCGCGACGATGGCCGGCCGAGCCTCGAACCGGTCAAGCCCCTGGTACGGTCCGTGCGCCGTGATCACACCACGCTCGTCCATGATGGTGAGACTCGGCAACTGATGGCGCTGGCCGATTTCGAAGTCATTCGGATCGTGAGCCGGCGTCACCTTCACCGCGCCGCTACCGAACGCCGGATCGACGTGCTCATCCGCGATGATCGGGATGCGCCGACCGGTCAAGGGCAACTCCACCTCGGTACCGACCAGATGCCGGTACCGGTCGTCACCCGGATGCACGGCCACCGCGGTGTCTCCGAGCATCGTCTCCGCCCGAGTGGTGGCCACGACAATCGAGCCTTCGCCGTCGCCGTAACGGATCGAGACCAGTTCACCCTCGTCGTCGGAGTGCTCCACCTCGATGTCGGACAGCGCGGTCAGGCACCGGGGACACCAGTTGATGATGCGTTCCGCCCGGTAGATCAGGCCATCATCGAAGAGCCGCTTGAAAATCGTGAGTACGGCGCGGGATAGCCCTTCGTCCATCGTGAAGCGTTCCCGGTCCCAGTCGACCGAGTCACCCAGCCGGCGCATCTGCCCCAAAATGGCCCCGCCGGACTCGGCCTTCCACTGCCAGACCCGCTCGACAAACTTTTCCCGGCCCAGGTCGTAGCGGGACATGCCTTCCGCGGCCAGTTGCCGCTCCACCACGTTCTGGGTGGCGATGCCAGCGTGGTCCATGCCGGGCAGCCACAACGCTTCGTAACCCTGCATCCGGCGGCGCCGGATGATCGCGTCCTGGATGGTGTGATCGAGCGCGTGGCCGACATGCAGCGAACCGGTCACGTTCGGGGGCGGGATGACAATGCAGAAAGGCGGCCGATCACTCCCCGCGTCGGCGACAAAGGAGCCGCCGGACACCCACATCTCGTACCGCCGCTGCTCGACGTCGCCAGGCGTGTACTGAGCCGGAAGGGTGGCCGGGCCCGAAGTCTGGGGGTCTGATGTCACGCTCACGTAGCGAGTCTACGGATCGGTATGACGACGCGC
>CAVUNP010000029.1:0-4986 GCA_963742855.1 uncultured Actinomycetota bacterium
CGCTGTGCCCGGGAGACCATGCGGTGACAAACGACTAGCTGGGTGTCGCCTCAGCCCGCCGCCGCGTTCATCCCCACGCACGTCGTCTGCCAAAGATAGGCGTCAGACCGATGCTGCACAGTTCACGGCCGCCGCCGGGGGAAAGCCACCACGCATGACGTCGGGCCTCCACAGCCGTGGGCCCAGTTCCACAGGGGTTGTGACAGCACCGCCCGTGCCGCCGAGGTGGGCATTGATCATAACGTCGCCGCCGCCTGGTCACCTTTCAGAGCCCGTGACCGGATGGCGTCGAGCACGACGCGGACGAACCAGGCCTCCCAGTCGTCCGGGGACCAGCCACGTTCAGCCAGCTTGAACCACATCGCCCGCGAGCCGAGGGCCCAGACTTCGTCTACGAGCGCGCCGGGCGGGAGGCCGCCGAGGACGAGACGGCAGGCGTTGGCGAACTCGTCATGGCGGCGCTGCTCCATCTGGGTCTGCACCGGCAGGCCTCGGGAGTGGTGACCGCGGCGTCGTCCAGCACCCGCTGGATAGCGGCGGACCGCTCGTAGGCGCGGCGCAGCCAGCGGGCCGCGGTCGCGGCCCGCTGGGGCAGGGCGCCCTGGCCCATGGCCAGGTAGTCGGCCCGGTCCCGGACGGGGATGTCGGACAGCGAGGCGTCGATACAGGCGATCAGCAGCTCGAGCTTGGACTTGAAGTGCAGGTACACCGTGGGCCGGGCGAGCCCAGCCTCGGCCGCGACCTGCGTCATCGTCGTCACGGTCCAGCCTTGCCGCAGGAACAGCCCGTGGGCCGCGGAAAGTGCGGCCGCGGTTCTCCCCGGCTCGTCCGGCGCGAACGGAAGACTCGTAGCGGCGGGTCACGCCATTCAGTCTACTGAATTCACTGTACTGGGAGTCTAGACGATTGACTATACCGGCAGTACAGTAATCATGCGCATCGACACGCACCTCGGCACCCTCGCCGCCCGGGTCATCCCCGGCCCCTCCCCGGTTGCCGTCCTGTGGCACAGCATGTTCACCGACTCGCGCAGCTGGGAGCGCGTGACGGGTGATCTCAGCCAGAAGCGCACTCTGGTACTGATCGACGGATGGTCCTTCGGGGACAGCGCAGATCTCGGCCGCGTCGTCAGCAAATTCAACGACCAGTGCGTGCAGGGGGCCGTAGCCGCCGTCGCGCAGATCCAGAGTCAGCTGACCGCTGGTCCTGTCGACTGGCTGGGCAGCGCGTGGGGCGGGCATGTCGGGCTGCAGCTGGCCGCCACCCGGCCGGAGCTGGTGCGCAGCCTGGTCACCGTCAGCACGCCGGTCCACGCGCCGACGCCCGCGCTGCGGCGCCAGGTGGCCATGCTGGTGCCCATCTACCGCGCCATCGGGATGCGCGGGCCAGTGCGCCAAGGGCTGCTCAAGGGGATGCTCACCGATCTCACCCGGCGCACCGACCCGGAAGCCGTCGACGCGCTCGTTGCCCCTATGTCCCGGGACAGCCGGCAGTCCATTGCCCGGACCGTGCATACCGCCGTTCTCAACCGGACAGACCTGACCTGGGCCGCCGCCCGCGTCACTTGCCCCACCCTGATGATCGCCACCGACGACCGCGGTGAATGGAGTCCGGCCGAGTGCGCCGCGGCCGCAGCCGTGATGAAGGACGCCCGCTCAGCAGTTCTCACCGGATCACGCGCCCTGCCCTCGCTCGAGTGCCCCGCCGAACTCACCGCCCTCATTGCTGACTTCTGGGCCAGGCAAGCAGCCACTTAAAGCAGCTAGTAATCAACAGAAGATCCAACTCTGACCGGCTCTCTAGGCTGCGCAGCGAGGAAAGAATACCCGGGCACCGTCGGGGTCGAGCGCCGCCGCACTCGTCCCCGGTCGCGTCAACCGGCACGGAAGAACAGCAACCGAGCGGACCTAGCGCCGGCGGCGACGCCAGCGCCGGCTCGGCCGCCTGACCCATCGAATACGAGACAATCTAACCAGGCGCAGGAGAGGCCGCCGCCCGGTCAGCGTTGGCTCTGGCCGACCTCGATCAGGTGGCCGTCGGGGTCGCGCAGGTAGCAGCGAATCTCTGCGCCGCGGTCGATGGGCTCGGTGAGGAAGTGCCCGCCTTTCGCTGACCAGTCGGCGTAGACGGCCGCGATGTCGGCCACTCGGATGTTGAGGAACGCGCTCACCCGGTCCGGATCAGTCGGGGCCTGGAGCACAACGGACGGCTTGTCGTCAGTCGGGCCACCGCCGGTGTTGATGATGATCCAGCTGTTAGCGAGTGCGACGATTGAGGGCTCACCGTCCATAATTGCCTCGCCACCGAGCACGTCGGTGTAGAAGGCTCGTGAGCGGGCGACATCGTTTGCGACGATAAATTGGGTGAGGACTATGCCCTCGGTGGGTGCAGGGAAATCTGCCATGGGTTTGGTCCTTTCGAGTTGATGAGGGCGCGAGCGTTGCCGCACCGGCTGTGCTGGCGATAGCCAGCTGGGGCCGCTTCAGTTGTGTATGTGCAGTTCGCGTTCGGTCTGCTCGTACACCAGGTCCTGAGCGTCCTCGTCACGCGATTTCTTGGATGACTTCTTCAGCTTCGCGGAGCTGTAGTAGCCGCCGGTGGCGGTGGCGAGTTCGGGGTCGGCCATCAGCCGCACACAGCCGCGGGACCCCTTTTCCGGGGGCGGGATGAACGGATTGGTCAGCGCCTGGATGAGTTTGAGCGGCCCGCCGGCCTTGGTGCCGAGAGTGGTTTTGACCGCGCCCGGGCTGACTGCGTTGAACGTTAGGCCGTCGCCCTCATGCCGGCGTGCTTGGGCATAGGTGTACATCAGCGCCAGCAGTTTGGCGTCGGCGTAGGCCTGTATCTGCTTGTACTTGCCCGGGTAGCTCCAATCAGTGATCGGCTTGCCGCGCGACTCGACCAGGGCGGTCATGTTGACCACCCGCGAGGGCGCGGCGAAGTCCTCCGCGCCCTTGCGGAGCAGGTCGAGCAGCCCGTCGGTCAGCGCCGCGAGCGCGACGTGATTGATCGCGATGGTCCGCTCGTACCCGTCGGGCGAGAGTGCCTTCCTGGCAAACGCGGCGCCCGCGTTGTTGACCAGCCCGTTGAGCCCCTGTGGCGCGACCTCGTGCACTGCGTCGACCAGTTCCCGTACCCCGGCCAAGGATCCGAGGTCTCCGGCTACGGCCAGGTAGCGGCCGTTGCCGTTGGTGCCCAGCAGGTCGACAGCGCGTCGGGCGTCCTCGGCACCGCGGGCGTGCACCAGCACGGTCGCTCCACTGTTGCCAATTCCTTGCGCCGTCGCATGGCCGATACCGCCCTTGGCGCCGGTGACCAGGACGGTCTGACCGTCCAGTCGACCTGCGAATCGGGCGTCGAACTTGCTCATAAGCTTCCCCTGCCTGATAGAGTCGTCCATGTCAAAGCACCACCTGCGAAGCCCGTCAGGTCGCTACTCGGCCGCCATCGACGGCAAGGGTTACGCCGTGGATGAAGCTGGCATCGTCACTGGTCAGAAACGCGATCGCCGCAGCCAGTTCCTCGGGCTCAGCTACGCGTCCTGCCGGTGCCAGTGATGCAAGCTGATTCGCCATCTCGTCGGGGATGGACACGCGGTGCGCGTCGGGCCGGGGGCGACGGCTTCACCCGGACCCACTGGCCGTATTCGGCGGCCCAGGTCTTGTCAGAATTGAGAGCCGCCCGGCTGGCGCCGTACAGAGCCATGCCAGCCTGTCCGAAGCTGGCGACCATCGTGCTGACGTGACGATCGAACCCCATCCGCGTTCGGCCATGGCCGGCGCGAAGGCCGCGATGAGGAAGAACGGGATCTTGACGTTGACCGCGAAGGTCTCGTGAGGGGGGCGAGCTGGGCCACGCCGGCGTTGTTGATGAGGATGTCGACGTGACCATCGCTTGCGTCAGTGCCCCAGTCGGCCAGGTCGCGGGCCGATGCCAGGTCGCTCAACGTCGTGAGCCGGAAACGTCGCGCTGCCGCCCTTGCCTTCGATCTCAGCAACGACGTCCTTGGCGCGCTGCTCGTCTCGTCCCAACGATCAGTACGCGAGCGCCGCGGTCGGCCAAGGCAACGGCCGTAGCCCTGCCGATCCCGCTCGTTATCAGAGCTGTCTTGCCGTTGAGGTTGGCCATGGATGGGTCGTTCTCCTCGTGACGGACTGGGTTGTGCCACTCACTTTCACACACGCAAACTGAGCTGTCAAACCCAGAATTTGTTAGCATGGGAGGCGTGGTCAACGACACGAGCGACCGGCCGAAGCTCACCCGCAAAGGAGCACGCACCCGGGCCCGGATAGTGGAGAAGGCCGCCGCCTTGATCCACGAGCGCGGGGTCGCGGCCACCACCTTGGAAGATGTGAAGATGGCGGCGGAAGTCAGCGGCTCGCAGCTCTACCACTACTTCCCCGACAAGAACGACCTTGTCCAAGCGGTCATCGACTTCCAAGCCGACACCATCGTCAACAACAACCGGCACGCCCTCACCAGCGCCAAGGGAGTCGAAGCCTGGCGGAAGATGCTGATCACTGGGGTGAAGCACACCCAAGGGATAGGAGGCTGCCCACTCGGATCACTCGGCGGTCAGCTCGCCGAGAACGACCCCGAGGCCCGCGCCCTCATCGCGGCCGGGTTCGACCAATGGGCAGCAACCATCACCGACGGACTCAGAACCCTGCATGCCGACGGGAAACTCCCGGCCGACATCGACCCTGACGACCTCGCTACCACCCTGCTCGCGACCGTCCAAGGAGGGCTTCTACTCGCCCAGGTGCAACGAAGTACCCGTCCATTCGAAACTGCGGTCGACACCCTGCTCGCCCTGACCGTCGGCAGATGAGCCCAAGCCAGGTTCGTTTCACCACCGGTCTCGCCAAGACGGATGAAATTTCATGACAGCTCCTCGCCCGGAGAGAAATGTTCGACCTCGACGGGCCGGGGCGATTGCTCCTGCCGCTACATCGAAGTCGACGCCAAGGCGCACTGGTGGCAGAT
>CAVUNP010000030.1:0-11774 GCA_963742855.1 uncultured Actinomycetota bacterium
CTGGTTGCGCCGAAAGGGAAGAAGTCTGGTGCCAAGCTATGTCGGCCGCGAGATGGCCCCGATCGCCCGGACGGCGTTCGCCGTGCACCTTATGGCCTGGATCCTGTGGAGGCCTAGCGCGAGGGTGGCGTCGTGGATTTCTAATTTGAGGCGTACTCCAGCCGGGAGGATCTGATGACCGAGCACCATCGGAATGCCGACGCTTCACGGGTGATCGGTGATATTCCGTATGTCGAGCTAGCCGACGAGGAATTCCTCGATCCAGGGGGCGGACTCGATCGGGTCCGGCGCAAACCTGGATCGTCCAGTCCTTGCGCGGATACGAGGTGCTCGACTACAACGTCGTTCGGCAAGTGTGCGTCGACCGTCGGCTAGACAGCATCGGCCCTGACTTCTATGCCAGCCTCGATGCGTCCAAGCCGATTATGTGGTATGCCACCGAGTCCTCCCTCCCGATGATCCAAGGTGAGCGGCATGACCGCATCCGCGCCGCGCTGCAGGGCGGCTTTACCCGCCGTCGCATCGACGCGCTGCGCCCCACCATGCGACGCGTTGCCGAGCGACTGGTTGGCCGCCTAGCCGAGCAGCAGCCGTTCGACCTGGTCGGAGGCTTTACGCACTTCTATCCGATCGAGGTCATCTGCGCATTGATGGGCGTGCCGGAGCGGGACGTCGACCGGTTCAACGCATGGACCGTTGACCTCGGTCTGCTCGCCCGGTTCCCGCTTCAGCCACACATGGAGCGCATCGATGCGGCGATTGCCGGGATTCGGGGTTACCTCCGCAGCCTCGTCGCTGAGCGGCGGTCGCGGCCGGCGACGACTTCGTCACGGCACTGGTTGCCGCGCAGGCCGATGACATGCTGAGCGACAGTGAGCTCGAGGGTGCGCTGCTGAACCTGTTGTTTGCTGCGCACGACACGACGCGCTACCAATTCGGCTGGGTCGTGCAGCTGCTGGTCAAGCACGGCGCATGGGAGCAGGTACAAGTCAATCGTGAGCTGGTGCCCAGGGCTGTCGACGAGGCGATGCGCGTGGAGCCTGCCCTGCACATCATGCTGCGTAAAGCCACGGCGGACGTGGACTATCTCGGTGTGGTCATCCCGGCCGACACGCTGCTGGCCCTGAACATCTTTGCGGCCAACCACGACCCCGCAGTCTTCCCCGACCCTTACCGCTACGACCTCACGCGGTCAAACGCGGATCGGCATCTTGGGTTCGGCCATGGTGGACACCTCTGCCTTGGGCACGCGCTGGCTCGCGCAGAAATGGCCGAGGCACTGAACGTGTTCCTCGACCGCTTCCCCAAGCTGCAGTTGGCGGGAGAGTCATCCTTCGAGCCCGGGTTCTCGTCCATGCGCGGAGCCGAGCGCATTCCGCTGGCAGAGCATTCTTAGGCGCCGAGACGCGGAGATCGCTCATTGATCGGGTGTTACGCCGTAGTCTTCGCGGCGACGTGCAGGACGATATCGCGCTGTGGTTCGTCCGGTTGCGGTAGCCGCGGCGGGCACGCTTGAGCTGCTTGATGACGCGGCTGTCGAACCACAGCAGGCCGCTTGGAGGTTAGTGATGTTCCAGTTGGACGGCAAAGTCGCGATGATCACCGGGGCGGCGCAGGGACAAGGTGAAGCCGAGGCCCGACTGTTCGCCGAGCTCGGCGCCCGGGTCGTCGTTGCGGACATCCTGGATGACAAGGGCAGAACGGTCGCCGCTGATATCGGCGCCGCAGCCCTGTATGTGCCCTCGACGTCTCGAATGAGGAGGACTGGGCTGAGGCGATACAGACGGCCGAGGCATCGTTCGGGCCAGTCGGCATCCTGGTCAACAATGCGGGAATCATCTCTGGTGGATGGCTGGAGGACACCCGACTCGACGATTACTTGCGGATCATCATGGTGAACCAGGTCGGCACGTTTCTCGGGATGCGTGCGGTGACACCCGCAATGAAGCAAACCGGTGGTGGTGCGATCATCAATGTCTCATCCACTGTCGGCGTTCAGGCGATGCCGGGGTTGATGGCGTATGTCGCGTCGAAATGGGCGGTGCGCGGTATGACGCGGACGGCAGCACTCGAGCTCGGACACTACGGCATCCGGGTTATCTGCCTCTGCCCTGGGAATATCAAGACCCCGATGGCTGGCGACGAGCTGTTCGAGGACGCCAACCTTGAGGAGTTCCTCGCGACGGTGCCGATATCCCGGCAGCAGTCGCCGCGCGAGGTTGCCCAGGTCGCCGCATTCTTGGCGTCCGATGCCGCGAGCTACTGCACCGGCATGGACTTTCTTGCCGATGGCGGCACAGTTGCCGGCCGACTGTTTCCTGCGGTCGACAAAGAACAGCGGTGATAGTTGCCGACTCGAGCCGTACCTGGGAGTGCGCTCGCTGCGCGACGCCCATAACCGCCTGGACCTGCTCGCCTCCCTCGAAGTGGCCGACTGAACGTGACGTGTGCGCTACCCTTCTTGAATGTGATTAGACGGCTCGTCTTTCTGGTGCAGGTCGCCGTGCCAGCCCCGGATGTGCTCCGCCAACACCACTTGGACACCTCCAGTGCGAGATGGGTACGTCACGGTGTTGCGGCCCACCGCGTAGTCCCGTAGTTCCTCACGCACCAGCAGGCGGCGCGCCCATTCCGGCAAGTCGGTGATGTGCTCGCACAGCATCCCGAAGGGGAAGAGAAAGCCAACGCACGCGACGCCATCGCCATGCGTGTTGAGAATGTACTCCAGCGAGGCAACTGTTTCGTCCTCCTTACGGGCTTGCGGGCGCCTGGCCATAAGCCCGATTGCATGTGTCTCGCCTCCAACGGTGTAGTGGTGCATGTCCAGCGCGCCGCTCGCGTCCATCTCCGATGGTGTCCGAACACCTTGGTCCGGGCCGAGGAGTGCATCCCAGGTACGGACGGCGGACTCGAGATCGGCGACGGCGAGGTCGATCACATACGGCAGCACGTCGAGGATCGGCATCTCGGCACGGCGCGGAGCGCCCGAGGTGATGTGCACCGCCACCCCGTTCGCATCGCCGGGCGCCACGCGGAGACCGTTTCGTTCGTCGCCGTGGAAGGGTATACCGGCCGTTTCCAGTGCTCGCCGCTGCGCGCGCAGGTCGGGACTCGCCAGCACAAGCTCGGCGTCACCCGCGTGAAAGGAGTCGTCGGCCTCAACGAGATTCAGATAGGCCACCCCCCTCGTCGCCAGCCGCACACAGCGTCGGCCGTCGGCCGTCGTTGCGATACCAGTCCGCTCGCCGTGGATCAGGGTCAGCCAAGCATTGGCAGACTCTTCGAAGTTGGCCAAGGCAACGCTGAGGACAACCGGTTCGACCGGGCTGAACATGATGACTCTCCTGTTTCGGGTCAGACAAAGCTCGCTAGCCAATTAGTATGGTGATCAGCGGCGGGACTCTTCGACGGCGACATTCGGCCGGTCGGCCAGGAGTTCGGCCATGAACGCCACGGCCCCCTTGCGGAGCGTCTCGGCGATGTGGATACCGCGAATACGCCACCCGGAGGCAGTCCGCACGTGCTTCGCGTCGACTACGCCGGCTGCGAGCGTATCGAGGCTGTTTCGGTCCGTCACCAGCATATAGCTCCTCGTCGCCGCTGTATCGCCGGATATCTGGTACACGTGGCTTGCGGTAATGTGCCAGACGTTCGAACCGGCCATTGCGGTCTGGACCCACTGCAGCACCGCGTCGTTGCCGTTGACCTGGTCGGTTATGGTTGCCGCTCCGTCCCTGGCCGCCCATGTCCACTCGATGTCCTCGGTAAACACGTCACTGCGTAGCGCGTCCCAGTTGGCGAGGTCGGCGTTGTGGTGCCACCGCGCCAGCAGTTCGGCAATCTCCAGCTTGTCGGCGGCGCACTCGAGCCGCGTCTGGTCCATCGCTCCTCCTACTCGCCGCGCAGGTATGCGGCTCGGACGTCAGGATTGGCGCGTATTTCCGCCGGCTTGCCGACGGCGAGCACCTTGCCGAGGTTCAGGACCACGACACGTCCACATGTCCGCATCACGAAACCGACGTCGTGCTCTACCAGCAGGACGGCGGTCTGGTGCGCTTGGATGATCTGCGCGACTACTTCGCTCAGTCGCCCTGCTTCCGCCTCCCCGAGCCCTGACGTGGGTTCGTCCAACAGCAGCACGTGTGGCGTGTCCGCGACGGCACGGGCGAGCTCCACCAGTCGCGTCAGGCCGATGGGAAGGACGCCCGCGTAGGTGTCCTGCAATTCCTCCAGACCACACAGCCGGAGTACTTCGCGGGCGCGGTCGCGGCGGGCCCGCTCACGACTGCGCCGGGTGGGCAGCGCCAGCAGATCGGCGGCTATTCCACCGCCTCCACCCCGCCACTCCAAAGCCACAAGCACATTGTCCAAGACGGTCAGCCGTCCGAACACCTGTGGTCGTTGAAATGTACGCCGCATCCCAGCCCTGGCTCGGGACACCGCACTATGCTTCGTGACGTCCTCACCGGCCAGCCGGATCCTTCCGGCGGACGGCGCCCGTAGCCCTGAGATGCAGTCGAATAGCGTTGTTTTGCCAGCGCCGTTCGGTCCGATGATGCCGCACGTCTCCCCGCCGGGAACGTTCAGCGTGACTTCTGAGACCGCCACCACACCGCCGTAACGCACGGTCACCCGGTCGACCTCGAGTGCCTGTGCGGCCGAACGAGCGGGGGGGTGACGATCCGCCTGACTCAGCGCGGTCACTGCTGCGCCGCCTCTCCCTTTTTCCCGGCGTCCTCGGCTAGGCCGAGGTACGCCTCGGCGAGCCGCTCGGCGTCCACTTCGGCGGCCGGACCGGCCCACACGACCGAGCCGGTCCGCACGAAGACGACGTAGTCGGCGATCCGCAGCAGCTCGTCCGCTTTCTCCTCGGCGAGCAGAAGCGAGGTCCCCTTGTCTCGTATGTCGGTGAAGACCTGGAAGAGTTCATCGACTATTCGCGGCGCCAGACCCAAGGACGGCTCGTCGGCCACCGCGAGGGTAGGAGGCGAGACGAGCATGGGCGAAAGGGCGAGCATCTGCTGTTCCCCGCCCGAGAGTGCACCAGCCGCCACGCGACGCCGCTGGGCGAGTGCCGGGAACCGTTCCCATATTTCCTCGCGATTCTCCCCGCTCCCGACGCACAGGGCAACGTTCTCCTCGACGGTCAGCCCCGGGAATATGCCGCGGGCCTCGGGAGCGGTGAACAACCCGGCGCGCGCGACTCGATGCGCTGGCCAGTGCGTGACATCTTGTCCTGCAAAGTAGACCCGGCCGGCGGTGACCGGGTGGCTTCGGGAGGCAACCCGGCAGATCGTCGACTTTCCCGCTCCGTTGGCCCCCAGCAGGGCCACCACGGAACCCTGCGGGACGACGAGGCTCACATCGCGCAGCGCCACCGACTCGCCGTACCCCGCGGTGATCCTGTCGAGCCGCAGGATGGGTGGTCCTACCTCCGACAAGTCCTCCGCGGTCAGGCTTGGGGTCCTGGCGAGCTGCGTGATCGCCGGCGCCGCGGCATGCGGCGCACGCGTCTCTTGCTCCTGCTCCTGCTCGATGACGTGCTCGATCAACTGTCGATCGCGCCGCCCTCGCCGCTTCCGGTAGCGCTGTTCCGCCATCTGAGCCAGTGCTCCGTCGGGCTGCTGGGCCAACCCGATACCGCCCAGCCCGAAGAGGATCGCCGGAATGTACGCCGAGGTGGTCACGTACTGCGCGAACAACTGCGGCATGATCGCTGCTACAAGGCCGGCCACAATGGCAGCACCCGGTCGACGTACGCCAAATATGACAACGGCAGCGAGCCAGACAAAGCCGGTCTCGGCGGGAAAGTCGGTGTAGTCCGTACGACCTTGATACACCGCGTACAGCACACCACCCAGGCCGGCAATTGCGGCCGAGACGGCGAAGATCAGCAGCTTGACCCTTGTACTCGAAACCCCCGAAGTCATGGCCGCCGCGGGCCCGGCACGCACTGCGAGGATTCCGCGCCCCGAGCTGGACCGTTCCAGGTTCCGGACGACCAAGGCCACGACGGCGACGACGATCAGGAGAAAGACGGCCATGGTGCGGGGATCGGTCAGCTGGAAGGGGCCGATTGCAACAGAGGGCAGTGCCCATCCGGCACCTTGGTTGTTATATTGGGGGAGCTGGAACAGGGCCTGGTCGCCGAGCAGTGCGAGGGCAAGTGTGGCGAGCGCGAGGACTCGTCCACCGAGTCGAAGCGCGGGCGTCGCGAACACAACCCCGAGTGTGGTGGCGGTGACAACCCCGGCGAGCGCTGCCAGCCCGAGCGGGATCCCGTGCGCGTAGAGAGCTCCGGTCATCAACGCAGCAGCGGTGACGAAGGTGGCCTGCGCAAAGCTCACCATGCCACCAAGCCCGGTGACGACGATGAAGGACAGGAAGATCACAGAGAAGATCAGGCCTTGCGCGATGGTGCCGATCCAAAACGATGTTCCGATGGTGAACATATAGACGAGCAGGGCACCGAGCGCCACCGTCCACGGCAGCGCCCTCCGCCAACTCGGCAGGTCGGCAAGGTAGTCCGGGGGCGGGGCGTCCTCGGCGACCGATCCGGCGATACGCCCCCGCTCGCGGTTCAACACCAGGAGTCCTATCAGCAACAAGATGATCGGCACGGCGTTGTTGAACCCTGTGATGCTCTTGGCGAACGTCGCGTACCCAGCCACCAGGTTCTGCACCACACCGAGCAGCAGGCCGGCAAGGAAGGTGAGTGGCACCGACCGCAGCCGTCCGAAGACCGCGGCTGTCATCGAGAGAAAGAGCAACAAGGTGTAGCCGCTGGCATCCAAACCATAGATCGGCGCGGCAAGAACGCCGACGAGGCCAGCTAGGCTGGAGCTCAGCACCCACGCGACGGCTGACGACTGGTCCGGGTTGACGCCGCGCAGTGCCGCGAGATCGCGACGATCGGCGGTCGCCCGCATCCGCAGGCCAGCCGGCGAGCGCAATACCAGCCACAGCAGCACGGCAACCAGCGCCGCGGCGATGAACGTCACGACCTGGTTCGAGTCGAGGGTAACGCCCAGCGGCAAATGCAAAAAGTGCTTTGGGGTGGGGCCGAGTCCGGGTGGCGAGATCTCGTTGACGGTCGACGGCAGGTCGAAGTGGAACGTGTTGATCAGTCGCTCGACCACCCACAGGGCGAGCGCGGGCAGGGCGACGAGGAGCCCGATCGTCGCGACGATTTGCGCGGTCTCGCCGGCATGCGCCAGCCTCCTGAACATGAGTCGGTACAGCACGTAGCCCAGCCCCGGCGCGAAGATACCCAGGGCGACGATCGCCGACGGGACAATACCCCAATGCAGGCCGGTGTTCAGCTCGAAGTAGACCACCGCCGTGACGAATCCAATCGAGCCCTGCGCGAAGTTGAGCACTCCGGAGGCGGTGTAGGAGAGCACCAGGCCGGATGCCATGAGCGCGTAGAGCGCTCCGGCGACCAGACCGGATATGACGTAGGCGAGAAACTGGCCCATTGACCTCTCCTAGTGCGCCGAACCGGGGACGTCTACCGGTTGCGGCTCGGGCCGGGGCACGGCCGCGTAGCCTGCCCATCGAGGGAGCGTGTAGAAGCGGCGTGCGATTTCCCGGCGTAGGTCTCCGGGAACCACGTGCCGCAGGCCGGCGGCGAGCTTCGCGTCGCGACCGACACGTACTCGCAGCGGCGGCCGAGGCGTGTCGAGTATCCGCGCGACCGCCGCCGTGACGTCGCCGGTATCCTTTGCGCCCCGGGCGAGCCGCGTAAAGCCGACCTCGACGCGCGTCTTGAGCGGTTGGTACGGGCTGTCGGGTCGCACCGCGGACAGCGTTCGGTCGGCCATGCCGCTCTTCGTCGCTCCAGGCTGTACCAGGGTGACGCCGATCGCGAAGGGCGCCGTCTCCAGAGTCAGCGCCTCGGCCAATCCTTCCATCGCCCACTTGGCAGCCGCGTACGGAGCGAATGCGGGATGCGGGATGTTCACCGCGTTGGACGAAATCAACACAAGGTGTCCGCCACCGGCAGACCGCATGTGCGGCAAGACCGCTCTGACGGTCCGCACGGCACCGAAGAAATCGGTTTCGAACACGGTGCGCCACGTCGCGTCGTCGAGTTCCTCCACGAATCCCAGCGCACCAATGCCAGCATTGGCGACCACCGCATCCGGCGCGCGTTGCTCATGGTCCAACAGACGGGCCACCGCCTGCTCGACGCGGTGTACGTCGGTCACATCCAGATCCACAGGCACGACCGAGCCCGAAGGTACTCCGCGGGCAACGACCTGGCCGAGGATCTCGGCGTGTGACTCCGCCCTTCGTGCGCCCGCCCACACCCGCCACCCCTTTTCGGCCAGGTGCAGCGCGGTGGCGAGCCCAATTCCACTCGAGGCGCCGGTGATGAGAACGATCCGCGGTGAATGTCGCACGGCTAGGCCCTTCCTGTCACGGTCGTCCCTACCGCGTCCATGTACGGGCGCATGGCGTCCGATACCAGCTCCACTCGCAGTGGACCGGTCGGAACCTGCAAATAGCGGAAGACCGGGTCGTCCGTGCCGGGGACCCAGCCGGTGACCTCGACCGACGCGCCCAGCTCGAGGGCCCGCGCCGTGATTCCCTCGATGTCTGGCGCCCAGACCCCGACGTGGTGCAGGCCGGGCGTCTCCCATACGGAGCCCGCGCATGCCTGCGTGACTTCCAGGAGCACTGAACCGGTGCGTGCCCAGGCGCTGCGCACCGGCAGGTCGGATTCGCGGCCCGCCTTGTGATCCAGCACCCGCAGGGTCGCTCCGAGCGGCTCCTCGAGTGAAGGCAGCAGTCCCCGGCGCGAGGACGTCACGTCAGCGTCGAGGTTCCCCGTGACGACACAGACGTGGAAGGGTTCCAGACCTAGAATCATGTGACCGCCAAAGTCGTCGGTCCGTCCACTGGTTTGACTCGCTCCCAGCTGCTGCCTCGTAGTGAGCGATACGCAGTCTCGATGACGGCTAGGTCTCGCAGGGCCTCCTCGGCGGGAGCAGCGAGGGGTTGCCCTCCGTCCACGGCGGCGGCGAAGGCACGTAGCTGTGGGATGAAGGCAAGCCGGTAGTTGCCGTCGGCCTCACCGACCAACAGCGCCGTCTTCTCGCGTGTGCTGAGCTCGGGCACGACGTCGAACGTGCACACGATCTCGACTCCGGAGACGCTAGCTGCCGCGTCGACGTGCCATTGCGCGATTGCCGCGCACCCGAGGATAGCGAGCCGCATCGCTATCCCCCGCTCGCTTCCGCCATCTCCTCGACGCCCCGGAGGTCGCCCTCCCAACCCTCGAAGTGTTGGGCGATCACTACCGCGACACCGCCCGTCTGGTCGGCGTGCGACATGTTGTTGCGGCCCATCAAGTACGACCGAGGCTCCTCGAAGAGCAACAGCGTGCGCACTTGCTCCGCCAGTTGGGCGATGTGCTCGTCGAGGTCGGTCTTGAACAGAAAACCCACGCACAGCGCACCCTCGCCGTGTGTTCTCAGGATGTACTCCTGTGAGGAACCCAGCGAGTCGCGCTTGATGAACTGGTCCTGGTCGAGTGCCATGAGACCGATTGCGTGCGTCTCCCCATCGACCAAGTAGTGGTGCATCCGGAACTGCCGGGCCGAATCCGTCTCGATCGGTGTCGCCACGCCGGGATCACCGAGGATGGCCGCCCAGACCGGGACGGCGCGCTCCATGTCCACCACGGCGATGTCGATGACGTACGGCAGGGCTGCCATCGGCGGCTCCAGCCGGGCGGGCCGGTTGCTGCTGAGCACCACCGAGACACCGTTCGCGTCAGGGGCGCCGATCCTCAGCCTGCCTGCGGCCTCGTCTGTCTGGAAAGAAACCCCGGCCTCGGTGAGCGCTGCCGCGCGCTCGTTGAGATCGTGTGCGAACAGCGTCAGTGTGCTGTCACCCGCGTACAACCTACCGGCTGCTTCTACCAGGTCGAAGTCGAAGCTGCGCCCGGCAAGGCGCTTGCGCTTTCGCCCATCACGGGTGAGATCCGTCACCACCGGCTCGGCGCCGATGAGCGCTGACCACCGAGCGGTCGATCGTGCGAAGTCGTCGAGTGCGATCGTGAGCCCGGTCGGCTCGACCTTTCCCATTCCGACTGGCATGCAGACTCCTCATATCATCACACGCGGACTTGGGGCATCAGCCGTGGATCGGTGGAGCGCAGGTAAGCGGCTGAGAGAGGACGAACTGGCTGCCTTCCACCCGGACGATCGCGGCGCACAGCTGGCCGACGCTGAAACCGAGCGGGAAAGAGACCGGTCCGCTGATCCCGCTGTTGACCGAGTCGTGTCTGGCGACGGCGAGAAAGCGGGCCGTCGTGAGATTCCTGCCAGCGAGTTTCAGGATCTGGACGAACACGTCCGCTGTGGCGTACCCGACCTCCATGTCGAGGTCAACCGGGACATTGCCTGCCACCTTCGCGATGTCTTGCTTCATCTGCTGAACGGCCGGAGAGTTGTACTGGGTTGGCTGCACGGCCACCCCGATGTACGCGCCTTGGTAGGCCGACCTCGTCTGAGCGTTCTGCAAAACGTTGGCCCGGTAGCTAACCCCGTCAATGAGGATGCCCCGGTAGCCAGCCGCGCGCAGTGCGCTGAAGAGTCCACCGCTGACGGAGGCGTTCGGCGCATTGGAGTAGAGGATCTCCGGCTGCGACCCATGGTTCAGGTGCATGATCGCGTTGACGTAGGGGGACCAGTCCGTTGGGGTGTTTGGTTGTGGAATCGAGGGGGCCAAGCCGACGAACTTGAAGCCCACAGCGTTCGCCGCGTCGGCGAACTGCTTGCGGAACGGTATATCCTCCGGGCTGTTCGTCCCAATGTAGGCCGTCGCCTGCCCGTGTACCCCGACCACCTTCGCGAGGCTGTAAAAGAACTGCTGTGACTCGGGAGCTCCCGCAGTCGGAAACACGCAGCCGTTAAAGCCAAAGCCGTACTGGTTGCTGGTCTTACAGAAGTCGGTCAGGTAGCCGTAGCCAAAGAACGGTACATTGTGCTGCGCTAGGTAGCTGCCGGCCGTGAATGCAAACGTGTTGACCGGGACAACCGCGAAGACCTTGTCCTGCTCCACCAGCCGCTGGGCGGCTGCCAGGTCCTTACTTGGGTCGCCGTTGTCATCCTGCGCCCCCACAAAGTCGATCTTGCGTCCGTTGATCCCGCCCGTGTCGTTTATCCGCTGGAACAACGCCTTGGCCCCGATCTCGGTGCCCGCGACACTGGCTCCGAACGACGTTGTCTTGTAGATGAGGCCGCCAACCGTGATCGACGAGTTCGTGACCCCCTGCGTCGACCCCGATCCGCCGGATGTCGACCCCGATCCGCCGGATGCCGTCGAGGAGCTTGTGCTCGTCGTACAGGCGGAAATCACCAGCAGAAGGCATGTAAGTGCTGCGAGGCGCTTCATTGGGATCTCCTCAAGACAGGGGTCACAGACGCCGCGGGGAAAGCGATCGCCACCTGGAGACCGCAGTCTAACAACGGGATGGCATAAAAAGCAAGCGCTTGCTTGGGATCACAACCAGAGCCATAGTCGTCCTGGTCTCTTCCAACGACGTGGGCTGGCGTCGCTCCGCCGGTGTGGTGAACGCCTGCCCGCCTGCCTGCGGTGATGGGGATGTTTTCGGCGGGCGGTTTCCCGTAACCTCCGGTTACCAGCCTGCGCAACGTGTCCGCCGTCGCCGTCGCATGCGGCTGGCATCACTGTAGCGAACCAAGCATGCGCTTGGTAGGGTGCGATTGTGACGCCCGTCCGTTGTCTGGCTGGCGCGGAGC
>CAVUNP010000031.1:0-84394 GCA_963742855.1 uncultured Actinomycetota bacterium
GTCCCTCGAAGGTTCCGGCCTCAACTCTTTGGTCATCCTTCGGGCCCGCCGCACTCAGGCCGGACCTCAGAGTTCCACGACCGGCTTTTCTTCAGCCCAAGTCGTACCTGCAAAAATACAGGCCTCCTGGGGAGTCAGTACTCCCCTTGAGGTGACCAGCGAGTGTTCGTCACATCCGGGGACAGACCTCCCGTCGGCCTCTAATGTAAGCTCTGCCTGCTAGTTCCATACCCAGCGAGGATCATGCCCAAGGAATTACCCGTCGTCGCGGCCATTCCGAACTACAACATGGGCGAGAACTTGCGCAGGCTGCTCCCACAGGTTCTGGCGCAGCATTACGATGCGGTCCTCGTGCTCGACGACGCCTCGACCGACGACAGCGCGGACGTGGTAAGTGAGTTCGGCGGCGAGGTGAAATTCGCACGGAGCCCCCAAAATCGGGGAGCGGGAGCCAATCGAAATCAGATCATCGACCACGTGCCAGACGGGGCACTGATCCACTTCATTGACGCCGACATGGACTTGGAGACCGCCGAGACTCCCGCCGTCGCACGGGAGGTGGCCGGACGCTACGCCGATCGAGGCGTCGGCATGATCGGCGGGTTGGTCACCCTGGCCGATGGTCGTCAGGAATGGTGTAACCATGGTGCCGTGCTCTCGCTGTGGGGGAATGGCACGGGGTTTTTACAGTTCTCGATCGAGCGATTGAGGGAAAAGCCGCGGCTCGCCGGCGCGCTCCGACGGGCGGTTGCGCCGGCCATCAGGGATTGGCCCAACACCCTCGAGCCTCCGGCTCCATCACCCGCTTACTGGGTCCACGAAGGAAATATGCTTGTTTATTCCACGATATTCAGGTCGATTGGCGGGTTTGACCCTGCGCTACGCGAGCAAGAGATTCAGGACCTGTCAATCCGCTTAGAAAAGAGGGGCGTCAAGCGACAGTTCGATCCCAGCATCAGGGTGGTTCATCACCACATTGATGTCAGGGGAAAAAATCGTCATAAATGGAAGAATCACGCGACGCGTTATCTCATACGCAAGCACGGACTATACCGTTTTCTGACCGACCACTAGCCGTTTATTCCGGCGAATCCACTGGTCGGCCCCGCGGCCTCCGTCGGATTCGTGATCGCCGCCGATTCCACGCTCGCTAGGTATAGATACAGCGCTACGTCGGATGCGATTGGCTGGCCGACCGCACGGATAAGTCCCATAGGGTCACCGTTGACCGCTTGCAAGATCCCGTCGAGGAACAGGCTGACGTCATAGGACGGAATACTGATCACGGCGGCATTGAGGATGTCTGCCGTCGGAAGAAGAACGGTGTAGGGGTAGGCCACCACTTGAGAGATCGCGTTAGGGAGGTGAAGGAGTGCGGATTCTAGAGCCGCAGGGTCAGTTGCGATTTGCGTCACCTTCGACACCAGTGAGCCGATCGTCGAGAGGGGGCTGGTCGCCGCACTCGTCGCGCTCGCCGCGCCCGGATATAACGTTGAGATCAGCGACGACGGGTTCTGTAGCACTGAGGTCAGCGAACTGACGGTCGGCAGCATTACCGGGTTCGGTCCGGTACCCATGAAATCGCCGACGAAGTCATGGAATCCCTGCTGAGCTCCGCTTGTCAAAAGCCCGGGCATCATTTGGAAGGAACTGAGGGGCGGGAATAGCCCGGCCGGCGTGGGCACATTGGCCGGCCCGGTTGACCAGCCATAGCGCGGATCGCCATAGCCCAAGTTCACCAGATACGTCATGTCCGGTTGCAGCAGGTCGGCGAGGGGGTTCCCGATGAACGGGAGGCCACGGATCGGACCCAACAGCGGCAGATTGTTGGAGGGAATCATGTAGTAGGTGGTCGTGGTGGGGCCTGACGTCGGCAACTGAATGGCCATAGAATTCAGCTGCTGCGTTGAGAGAACGTGGTAGTAGAAGTGGTTCTCGCTCGAAAGGGCGTTGAGGTCGGACAGGAAGTCGAGGGGGTAGCGCGGGAAGTCGGCATAGCCGTCGTATTCGATCGTGTAAATCTGGGTGGGGTAAGGAGTGGCGGGTGTCGCGCCGTAGAAGTTGATTCCCAGACTCGGCAGCTGCAGACCCGCGAATCGCTCGTAAAACCCGCCATTGGGGTTCATCGGATCGCCGACAATAGTGAAGAAGACCGGCGAGTTCGGCCCCCCCGGCACGCCCTCCGCTTGGAGCTTCGCCATTTCCAGCGACGCGACGACCGCGCCTTGGGAGTAGCCGAAAACATTGACCGTGTTCCCTTGCGCAAGCTGCTGCTGGATCGCGGGGTCCAAGATCTGAAGGCCCTCGCTTACGGACTGTTCGAAGGTCAGTTGCTTGACGCCACCGAACGGGTAGGCATTTTCTGGAATCCCTCCAGCCGCATCTACCACTACCTGTTGAGCGGCGGCAGCCATGCCGCTGCCCGTACCGATCAGCGGGTGCCCCAGCAGCGCCTCGGCGGGCGCCTTCACCACGCCCAGCAGGTCCTGCTGGGCGGTCTGCAGCAGGGCGCCCGCGTTGGCGCCCTCGGCGGCCACATAGGACCCGGCGCTGGCGCTTACGGCCTGCACAAACCGGTTGTGGAAGCCTGCAGCCTGCGCCGCGAGCGCGTGAAAGTCCTGGGCGTAGGTACCGAATAGCCCGGCGATGACGGCAGATACCTCATCCTCGGCGGCGGGCAACAATTCCGTGGTCGAGGTCACCGCGGCGGCGTTGGCGTCGCTGATCGTCGCACCGATATTCGCCAAATGCGGGACCGCGGCCGCGACTATATCCGGATTCACGAACATAAACGACACTGCATCCCCCGAACGACGACGACGGCTGCTGGGCCTGCCCCACCAACACGCCCCGTTGAGCGAAATTGTATCGACGATCCCCGCTCGTCATTGCCGTTTGGGAAATGTTCGCAGTTGATCAAACGAACGCGAGCCGATTATCTGCGCGGGAAGTGCTACGTGCCCCAAACTCTTCTCACACCAAGGTTCGCCAGGTTACGTTGACCGCCGTGTGAGGATTCCGGCTCGGACGTGCATAAAGACTTACTGACAGCATTATCCGGCGGATCCTCGTGTGTTTGCTCTCGGTCAGTGCGATCGCAGGAAGCCGGTCTCCGCGCGTAAGAAACGATGATTATCGCGCACGCGATCAACCACACGATCGGCACCAGAAATACCGTGCTGACGACGAGTGGCCGGGTACCGATTACCCCGACTACTCCCGGGTGCCCCAAAACCTGTCCGTAGACCGGTTCGGGTAACGGCCGGCCCGGGAGGGCGACCTGCGCAACGCTGAACGCAACGGCCAAGCTTACGCAGATGCCGACCGCACGACGGCGGCCCCCGTACGTGCGCCAGCTGGTCGAAAATCCCTGCACCAGGCGGACCCTCGGGGTCTCGGATAACCAGCGCAGCGATCGGCAAGACGAATACCAGATAGTAGTGAAAGACGAGAGCGGGAAAAAGTGAGGCACTGGCCAGCAGCATGATGCCCGTCAGGACCGGGGGGATGCGCCGCCCCAGAGCCACTACGGAGACGACGATGATGACCAGCACGGCATATCCCGCCAGCGATCGCGGACCAGCGAGGAAGCCGTCGGGTATCTTGCCGCCCGTTTGGGCGGCCTTGATGCCATCTGGAATCAGGAGGAGCGCTCTGCCGAATGACACGTTCCGGAACCCAACAGCCAATTCAGGGGAACCATAATTCAGCGTGTTGTGGAGCGATTGGGTGACTGTGGCCGGAAAGTCGCGCGGCCACAGTAGATACGCGGCAAGACTGGACGTCACTGCGCCGGCGACGGCGACGCCGCCCATCCGCCATTGCCGCGCCGCGAACAACACGACAGCCAGCACGGCGAACTGTGGTTTTATCAGCGTTGCCAGGACGACCGTGATCGCGACGAGGCCCCACCGGTGTCGGCACAGCGCCACCAGGAAAACCAGCCCGACAGGCGCCAACAACGCCACCGAGTTGGCCCGATCGAGAACCATCCAGGCCGGAATGGCCACCGCGCCACAGGCTACAAAAGCCACTGTCCGTTCAACACCGCGTGCGCCCCGAGCCGCCCACACGGCCGGGGTAAGGACCGCGATCGTGAGCGCGAGCAGGTAACCCAACAAACCCAGTTGCGGGGCGCTCAGCCATTTGGCCAATAGGCCGAAGATCAACTGCGGCAACATCGAGGCCGCCGGGTAGTTAGGGTGAGCCGGCTGGTAGTCCGGCGGCCAGAACAGCGGGTAGGGCGCCCAGGGGTTCGGCCGCATTCCCCAGCTCACCGTGAGGTTGTAGTCACTGAAGCAGTGCCCACCAATGTGCGGGCCCCAATTCATGATGCAGTCCTCTGGGTTGGAAACCAGAGAGGAAAGCACGTCGACCGAGTAGTACTGGGTGAGCACATATCCGACCACCGCAGAAACCGCCGAAACCAGTACCACGGTGCGAAGCAGGAGTGTGCGCTCGGACTCGTTGGCGACGGCCGAGATTTGACCCCTCACCCCCGAAGCCGCGGCTCGGAGAGCCTCGACAGGTCGCTTCACGCACTTCTCCTGGTTCACTGCGAATTGGAAGTGGGGCCCATCGCCCTTGGGCTGAGCCGCCCGGGAGTGTAACCCAAAACTCATGCTCTCCAACGAAGATCCCACGCATTGATCTCGCACGAGCGGCGCGCACCTAAACGCGGACCCGTCTCGAAGTGGGGAACGATTCTGTCATCGTGGGAACTGAAGTTGGCCACCGTCAGTGCTGGCGTCGACCCGCATGCGCCTGCCAAGCCAGCGGTACACGGCGCGCCGGCCGTAGACATTCGCACGGGCCCTCAAGCTGCCGAGCAGCAGGTGGCGCGGGCCGAGTAGGCCGGGATGCGCCGCGGCGAACTCGCGACTGAAGCCGATGAACTGCTCGGCCTGTGCGCGCACCAGCTGCACACTCCATTGCGATTGGCTAACCCGGAACGAGGCAAGTGAGCGGGGTACCGCGACAAGGCTTCCCTGAAGCAGCACCGCGCAGTACGTCGCCTGGTCGATCAGATAGGGGAACCGAGCGTCCCAACCGCCCGCGTCGACCAACGCCGCGCGTCTGAACAACACCGACGCCGGCTCGCCGAAGATGTTCGTGCCGGCGGACACAGTCCGCCGGATGGCTTCGGCGCCATCGACTTCACCGCGCAGTCCCGCCAGCCCGCGGTTGCGCAGCACTGGTGTTCCCGCGGCATCGATGACGTGCCTCGGGCTGGCGGCCATCACCGCCGCCGGGTGCCCTTCCAACGCCGCCACCTGCTCTGCCAGGCTGTCCGGCGAGAGCAGATCATCGCCGCAGACCAACTTGATGAATTCGCCGGTCGCGAGGCCGGTGACCGCATTCCAATTCGCCGGGGCTCCCCCGCCAGAAGCCAACCGGCTCAAGCGAACTCGGGGGTGAGCGGCGAATTCTTGCAGCGCTTCCCAGGTGCCGTCGGTGGAGCTGTGATCAGAAACCACCAACTCGAAATCGGTGAAACTCTGCTCCAGAATCGAGCGCATCGTGGCGTCGATGAAGGCAACGCTGTTGTATGCCGGAACGACAACCGATACTCGTGGCTTCACGTCTAGGCTTGTTGTTGCTCGGCAAGTTCCAGTTCATCCCGGCTGCGGTGGAATGAGAATCCGTGATGAGCGAACCACGCGTAAACAACGGTTGCGCCAGTAATGACCAACTGAGACAGCAGCACCGGCCAGCCGAATACTTCCACCAGCAGCGGTAACGCAGCGAAATTGAAACCCAGTGTCGAGAGATTCACCAGCTCAAACCGGGCCAAATCACGAAATACGTGACCCGTCACCCGAAACACGAACCTGCGGTAGAGGACGAAGGCGCACAGGACGGCAGCGATATGTGCGCAGGCCAACGCGCTCAGATATCCGGTAGCTCCGTGAGGAAAGAGCCACAGGAACAACACGAACCAGAGCGTTCCAATTGCGGTGTTGATCCCACCCACGATGAGGAAGGCGACCCGCTGGTCTCGGATCAGCCGAAAGAGCGGTCCAGGAACGCCACTCATCTTTGCTGGCGGGCGGATCTGCGCGTCTTCGCCCGCAAAGGGGTCGAGGGTCATCGGCAACCTGCCTAAGTGGACACCGGGGCCGGCGGGATAGCCCGTTGACTAGCCGGCCCGGTTGCCGCGGCAGACCCTTCGCCTCCCACGATGTCGCGGATCAGGAACAGCGGGCGGCCCTTGCTCTGGTCATACAGCCGGCCCAGATAGGCGCCGATGATGCCGAGCATCAGAAACTGCACACCCGTCAGCAGGCCGATCGTGGCCATTAGCGAGCTCCAGCCGGGAACCGTCTGGCCCAGTATCGCGCCTCGGATTGAGTTGATGGCCGCGGCAAAACCAATGGCCGCCATGATCCAGCCAAGTATTACCGACAGCCTGAGCGGCACCATCGAGAAGGCGGTGATGGCGTCAGCGGCGAAACGCAACATCTTGGTGAACGGATACTTGCTCTCACCCGCGGCTCGCGCGTCACGGTCGTAGACCAGCGGCACCTGCTTGCCGCCGATCCATGACACCATTCCCCGCACGAACCGATGGCGCTCGGGCATGGCGATCAGCAGATCCAGCACACGACGCGTGATCAAGCGGAAATCGCCAGTATCGCAAGGGATATCAACATCGGTCATGCGGCCGATTACGCGGTAGAAAAGCGCCGCAGTCGCCCGCTTGAGCACGCCCTCGCCCGCACGCCGGCGGCGCTGCCCATAGACGACGTCGGCGCCCTCGTCCATCAACGCCATCATTTCGGGCAACAGCTCGGGCGGATCCTGCAGGTCGGCGTCGATGATCAGCACACGTTCTCCGCGGCACACGCTCAGGCCCGCGGTCAGCGCGAGCTGATGCCCATGGTTGCGCATCAACCGCACGCCGACGACGCGCGGATCCTCCACGGCCGCCTTCTCGATGATTTCCCAGGTCCGATCGCGCGAACCGTCATCGACCAAGACCAACTCGCTGGTCCCGCCCAGCGAGTCCAGCACACCCCCGACCCGGCTCAGAAACAGCGGCAGCACATCCTCCTCGTCGAAGCAAGGCGCCACCACCGAGACTGCCGGACGAACCATCACAGTCATGGGCGTTAATGTAATTCCCATGTTCGTTTCGCGCCGGTCTTTCGCAAATATCCCGCAACGATTTTAACCAGGCGTAACGCAACTGTCGCCGCCACCGCGCGTGAGCCCTTTGTCGCCGAACGTTGCGGACGACATAGATGCAGTTCACCAGCGCGGACCCCTGCTGCCACCACGTGTTGCGTTGCTGAGTCCGCGCATGGCGTCGCTTGCGGAAAATGCCTGAATGCTAGGTCGGTGATGCGGGTATTGGGTTAGACTGCCGGGCAGTCGAGCTTGGGGCCCTGCTTCCGCTACCGTATCGGGCAGACCCGAGGAGAAGGCAGTGAACCGACCCCTTGAGGTGTTTCTTGCTGCCGTCTCGGCGATCCGGGAACGGCTGTTGGTGGTCACCGGCCTGTCTGAGCGCACCATCCTACTCGGCACCATCCTGCTGGCGTCGGCGGTTTCGCTTGTCACAGGCTTTGTGCTCGCCCGGTACTACTCAGCCGATTGGCTTTCCTCTCTTGTCATTTCGCTCCCCGACGACTGCCTCCTCGATCGGGGCACGCACATCGGCCGACACTGCTTCAGCGACTACGGATTGACGCTGAGCGAGGGGATGCGGCCCAACCCCTGGGAGCCCTACCCGCTGCTCATGCCGCCAGACTTCCACCAGGCTCTCAATAACTACTCGGCGGCCGGGATGATGCCGCACATGATCTTTGGGTTTGTGGGTAAATGGCTGCGCGCCCCGCAAGTGGGGCTGTTGGCCTATCTAGTCGCTTTGACGATCGCGTGCCTTACTCCCGCGGTCTGGGCGACGCGAGGGGCTCGTGGTCTAGAGCGGGTGATGGTGTTTGTGGCGCTGGGTGTCGCAGCCATTCCGGCGTGGATAGCAATCGATCGGGGCAACTCTGTGGGCTTCCTGGTGCCCGCCGCGCTGGTATTTCTGGTAGCGCTGTGCCGACGAAGCTGGGGACTGGCGGCGATCATGGTGGTCTTGGCCGCACTCGTGAAACCGCAGTTCGCCGTGCTGGCTGTCGCATTGTTCGCAGCCCGGCAATGGCGGTGGGGCAGCCTCGCGGTGGCCGGAGCCGTAATCACCAACCTCGCCGCATATGCGCTGTGGCCGCGGGATTTCCCTGCGACAATCCTGCAGTCGATCCACGACACCCTCAGCTACGGTTCGTCTGCATCCCGCGCAGACCTGCATAACGTGTCCTTCGCCAAGGCGCTCCTGATGATTCCCGACGACATCAAGGCCGGCGAAACGGGCGGTACAATACCGGACGGGTTCCTCGCTGGTCCGCGATCGCTGATCGGGTATGTCGTGTTGGTTCTTGTCGTGGTCTGCGTTGTGGCTCTCGGGCGGCGTATCCCGCCTGTCATGGCGGGCATCGCGCTGCTGACCACCGCCTCGCTCTTTCCCGCTCTGGTCGCCCCCTATTACCTGGTATTCGCATTACCAATCGCGGCGCTCGTTGCCCGAGATCCCGATGGGCCACCAGGATCCGGAATTTTCGATCGACTTGAGACTCTCGGCGATCGCCGACGTGCAGTCGGCATCTGCGTGACTCTGGCCGCAGTCCTCACCATCGCCCAGATGGTGCAGATCGGCCCGCCGGTCATGGGCCAGAAGATGGGAGCCGTCGACATAGTCCGCCACACGCTGTTGGTTCTCACTCCGCCGAGGGGGGCGCCGGTCCTGTGGCTGATTGTCTGCACGGCAATCATTGTCTCGTACGCGCGCAAACCGGCTCCGTCACGTCGCAGTGACGGGTGTCCGGATCCGGAAGATTCCCAAGATACTGCTGCCAACAAACTCACGCCGCGTAGCAGTGCCAACGACCGAGTCCTAACCACTATCACCGGCTCATCAGGGCGAGCACAAAGCCCGTGACAAGCGAAACCGCCGGGCTGACGTTCACCGACTTCGGCCGCGACATCGTCGACTACGTGCGCGAGGCGGGCTTCGAGCCCGAGGTTTACGGGGGATCCGATGACCTCACCGGGGCTGACACCGTCCTAGCGGGGCGCGTCCCCGGGTGAGTGCGCGCCCGACCCGCAGTGCGATAAAGCGCCACGAGGCGGAATTCGAGCCCGCGATCTTAACCGGGTGCGACGACATCACCGGACCAGACCAACTTCGCAGGCCAAGACGTCGAAGTGTTCCCACGGTCGAACACTAACCTCTTATTGGCGCAGTTCGACCGACCAGCCATCCCCAAAGATCGTTTGTCGGCAAACGGGTTCGTGACGGTTCAGGCACTGTTGCAGCCCGGTTAGATCGGGCCGGTACGGGTATGGCGCGGGCGCGAAGTCATGCACGATCGCCCCCACGCCAACTGCTAACCACGCCACCGCAGCCATCGCCCACCGCCGCGCACCAATCACCGCCACAAGCAACAAAATGACAATCGCCGTAGGGACCACAAAATGGCGCTGCCAACTAAGCAACAAATGGCCCTCCCAACTAAATGGTGGGGGCATGTAGCCGTAGGTCAACACGGGCGCGGCCAGCAGCGTGAAGTGCAACAGCCACAACGCTATTGCGGTGCGTCGTAACACCACGACGGTGATCACGACCGCCCCGACGCACCAGAACAACGCCAGTGCCCAAAGCACCATCATCCGCCACATTGAATTCGGTAGTCCCGCGTCACCAAACAGCCAACTTAGCCCGATGCGCTCAACCCACACCCTCGGCAAATAAAACGGGTTCCCGCCTGACTCTTGGCGATCTGAGAACAGAAAAATCAGCCCCTGAACCAGTGCTGCGGCCACGGCCACGCCGACCACGACAAGACTGTGCTGTGACCGCGTCCGCCGCCACCGCCAGACAAACCACGGCACAAAAAACACGATCAACGGCCCACTCAAACCCAAAGCCGCCATCGCGGCCAGTTCACCCACCCTGCCCGCGCCGCTGCGCGGATCCTCCGACAACATCAGCAGCAACAGACTGATCCCACCCACAAAAATCAGATTCGCGATATTGCCCAGCACTTCACACAGCGGCGGCATCAGACACAGCAACGCAAACAACACCGCCCGCAGCATCTGGCCGGGAATGATCCATTCCAGCCGCGCCGACAGCGCCGGAGTCAACATCGCCACATGAACCACAAGCGCAGCAAGGGCATACAGGACCGGCGCGGCCGTCACGGGAAACGGCTCAAGCAACGCGGCAACAATCCGCGGAATCAGATGCAGGTATCCCTCGTACGGCTGCGCAAACGCCGCAAAGCCCCTGTTGTGGGCCTGCGAGAGAAAAATCTGCCCGTCTTCAGCGAAGAACGCCGCATCCCAAAGCCGTGGACCACCGCGTAGAAGCAATAAACAAGCCGCCAACACCGCCACGATCCATGCGTAGGGGATTCGATTCTTCCGCGGTGTCTGTAGTGAATTCACTGAACCCCCGTGCACGGCTTTACTGCGCCGGCGTGCCGCGCCCACGCAATTCCAACCGCCACGCCAGGTATGGAGCCGGCCACGAACCCAGTAGTGATGCGGCCTCATGACAGTACCTCAGCCCCGCCGACGTCGTCGGCAAAACCGGCCACCATCACCGGATCAAACGTGGCGCCTAGTTGTTCTGACCTGAGAGGTTAGGTACGCGGCTGGCGGGTGGTTGGCCGCCGAGTGCGGTGTGGCCGCGATGGTGATTGTAGGTGTGCAGCCAAGTCGTGAATTCCTCGCATCGTTGGGCGTCGCTGCTGTAGGTCTGGGCATAGGCCCATTCATCGAGAAGTGTTCGGTGAAAGCGCTCCACCTTGCCGTTGGTCTGTGGCCGGTAGGGGCGGGTGCGTCTGTGGCTGATGTCGCCAAGCGCCTCGGCGAATGACCGGGATCGATAGCAGGAGCCGTTGTCACTGAGCACCGCGGTGACGGTGATCCCGGCCGTGGTGAACCAGGCGTTGGGGCGTTTCCAAAATGCCGCGGCGGTGTCTTTGCGTTCGTCGGTCAGCAGTTCGGAATAGGCGAGCCGGGAATGGTCATCGATCGCGGTGTACAGGTAGTGGTACCCGATGACAGGATGGTTGCTACGGCGAACCTTGGTATGAGCGCGCGCATTTCGTTTGCCCTGCTCGCGCCCACGGGCACGCCAGCCCCCGCCATCGGGGATCTTGCCCAGCTTCTTGACATCGAGGTGGACCAACTCGCCCGGGCGTTGCTTTTCGTAGCGGCGCACCACCCGCCCGGTGGCGCGGTCCAACCACGACAATCGTGCCAGGCCGTAGCGGCTCAACACGCGGTGCACCGTCGAGGGATGCACACCAAGCAGGTAGCCGATCCGAGCTGGCCCCCAACGGCGCAAGACGCGCACCTTGATGATGCGCCGCTCGATACGTCGCGCTGTCCTTCGAGGACTGTGCTGTGGACGTGACGAGCGATCGCTCATGCCGGCCGGACCCGATTTCCGATAGCGGCAGGCCCAGCGGCGTGCGGTGGTATGTGAGACCTGAAAGCGCTCAGCCGCCCGACGCAGCGGCCAGCCATCCTCAACGACACAACGGGCCAGACGCAACCGACCAGTTTCTGTCAGGGGCGCATTACGGTGGACCATGAAGACCTCCGGTGAATGAGTGCGTTCTTCGACAGCTCGCACTTCACCCGGAGGTCTTCGTCATGTCACCACGCCACGCCGTCACCAACTTCTGTGGTCAGTACACCTAGTCCTCGGGCTAAGCAGCAAGCTAAGCACCCACCGCTCAGACCTTGGTGGAAAATCTCTGATAGCGACTCGATGCCGAGGTATTGCGGTTAAACTGCCGGGCGGCTGAGCGAGAGCCACGCTTCCACTACCGTTTCGGCAGACCCGAGGAGAAGGCAGTGAACCGACCCCCCGAGGTGCTACGGGGTGCTGTTTCGGCGATCCGGGAGCGGCTGTTGACGGCCGCCAACCAATCCGGGCGCACCATCCTGCTCGGGATGGTCCTGCTGGCGTCCGCGGTTTCTGCTGTCACTGGCTTTGTGCTCAGCCAGTACTACTCGGTTGACGTGCTTTCCTCTCTGGTTTCCGTTCCTGAGGATATGCCTGCTCGATTGGGGCATGAAAGTCGGTCGACACTGCTTCGGCGACTATGCGCTACAGGTGAACATCGGGGCGCAGCCCAATCCTTGGGAACCCCACGAAGTTGTGGTCTCGGGCCACCCGTTGCGCCTGCTAGGCGCTAACTATCCGGCGGCCAGCACGGTTCCGCATATCACTTTTGGGCTGCTCGGCCAATGGTTGCACGCGCCCCGACTGGGGCTGTTGGCCTATCTGCTCGCTCTGACGATCGCGTTCCTTACTCCCGCGGTCTGGGCGGCGCGGGGAGCTCGCGGGCTGGAGCGGATCGTCGTGTTCGTGTCGTGCGGCATCGCTGCCACTCCGGCGTGGATGGCAATCGATCGGGGCAACTCAGTGGGCTTCGTGGTGCCGATCGCGCTTTTGTTCCTCGTAGCGCTGTGCCAACAGCGCTGGCGACTCGCAGTCGTCATGGTCATCCTGGCGGCGCTGGTGAAACCGCAGTTCGCTGTGCTGGCTTTCGCGTTGTTCGCGGCCCGGCAATGGCGATTGGGCAGCCTGACGGTGGCCGGAGCCGCGATCTGCAGTATCGCGGCGTATCTGCTCTGGCCGCGGGACTTTCCAAAAACAATCACGCAGTCGATCCATAACAGAGGTTGTCCCGGGTCTCGTAGAACTTGAGGTGGCGGTCCCCCGCTCGAGACCTGCCGTGTGGTAGGTGTCGGGCGTCCGCCAAGACACACCAACAGCAAGGGGACCGCCGTGAAGAAGAGTAGCCAGATCCAGTCCGTGGACGCGACCGCCGTCCCGCAGTGCGTCAGTGTGGCGATGGCGGAGATCGCCGAGAACATGCACGAGGGGCTTTTGGCCCTGGCCGTGGGTGCGGGCCTGCAGGTGATGGCGGCGTTGATGGAGGCCGACGTGAGCGCGCTGGCCGGGCCGAAGGGCAAGCATGATGCGACGCGGACGGCGGTGCGGCACGGCCGTGAGCGCGGGTCGGTGACCCTGGGCGGGCGGCGGGTGGCGATCACCCGCCCTCGGGTGCGGGCGGCCGGCGGGTCCGGTGAGCTGCCGATCGCGTCGTATGAGCTGTTCGGCTCGACTGAGATTCTGGGCAAGATGGCGATGGAGAAGATGCTGGCCGGGCTCTCGACTCGCCGCTACCCGGTCGGGCTCGAGCCGGTCGGTCAGCAGGTGGATGAATCCTGCTCTGCGACAAGCAAGTCGGCGGTCTCGCGCAAGTTTGTGGCGATGACCGAAACCGCTCTGGCCGAGCTGCTGTCGCGGGATCTGTCCGGGCTGGACCTGGTGGCGTTGATGATCGACGGGGTGCACTTCGCCGAGTCGTGCTGTGTCGTGGCCCTGGGTATCGGCATCGACGGGGTCAAGCACCCGCTGGCGCTGGTGGAGGGCTCGACCGAGAACGCGACCTTGGTCACCGCCCTGCTGGTCGACCTGCGTGAGCGGGGCCTGGACGTCACCCGCCCGATGCTGGTGTGCCTGGACGGGTCCAAGGCGCTGCGCAAGGCCGTCCTTGACGTGCTGGAGCGCCCAGTGATCCAACGCTGCCAACTGCACAAGGTTCGGATTAACCGGCCCTCGCGGTCAGGGTCAAGAAGGCATGTCGGTCGAGCGGTCACGGCGTAGTCGTTCAAGGTGTTGATCGAGGCTTGCCGCGACGCGCTGGTGCCGGGCGGCCTCGTCGTCCCAGCCGCGGGCTTGTGCATCGGCTTGCAGGGCGTGGATGTCGTCGAGTTGCGCGCTGATCGTCGTGGTGGCCGCTGGGTCGGGGACGAAGAAGTCGCACTGTTCGCAGATATTGGCGTAGGGGCAAGGCCCGGCGGCTTTGGGGCGGGCGCAGAAGCCATGGGCGAGTCGGGTTTTGAGCATCTCGGCGTGCAGCCAGGCGACCTTGTCGGGTACTGGCGGTGCGGCGTTGACGGCGGTCAGTGGGAGCAGTTGCCCGGCGCGGACCTTGTCCATCGCCGCCTGGTAGGCACTGCGGATGGTCGGCGTGGCCAGCTTGGCGTAGCGCAGCGTCATCTCCGGGGTGACGTGTTTGATATACGGGTGATCTGAGGCGGGTCGACCACCCGGGCGTGGGTCGGTTGACCGACGAGCGAGGAGACCCCGATGGACCAGTTCATGCCGTGCTTGATCCGTCACCATCGTGGGGTGGAGCTCGTCGCGATCACCCTGGGGCATCCGCTGCTGGATGACTATCTGGCCTTCGTTGCGGCGCGTGCCAGGACCAATACCTGGCTGGCGGTGGCGTCGGATTTGAAGATCTTCTTTGGTGTGGTTGCTAAGCAGCCAGCGCAGGTCAACGCTGCAGATGTCTTCGCGTTCTTGGCATCTCAACGTACTTCCCGCTTGGGCGAGCGGGTGGTGCGATTGGAGGACGGCGAGCCGGGCCTGGCGGCGCGCACGATCGCCCGCCGGTTGTCCAGTGTGCGTGGCCTGTACGCCTATCTCGCGGCCCGGGGTGACACCGGCGTGAGCCGCAACCCGGTTCCGACCAGCCTGGCCGCCCGCCGCCCCGGTGCTCGGCGCGGCAAGGGCGGGGTGCCGTTGATCCGCACCCCTCGTACGCTGCCGCGGGTGCTGGCGCCAAGCGAGGTCGACGCGCTGCGGGCGGTGCTGCGCACTCATCGCGACCGGGCCATGGTCGAGGCGATGCTGCTGGGTGGCCTGCGACGCTGCGAGGTGCTCGGTCTGCGCCTCGACGACGTCAACGTCGGCGAGCGGCGGGTGTTCGTGGCCGAGGGCAAGGGCGGTCGGCAGCGGATGGTGCCGGTATCGGCGCGGTTTTTCGCCTCGCTCGGGGACTATCTGGATCAGGAGTGGCCGCGAGGGTCGAGTGATCGGGTGTTCGTGGTGTTGAAGGGGCCGCGGCGTGGTGAGCCGTTGTCTGCGGCGGGTCTGGATGAGATTCTCGACGGTGCGCGCGGTCGCGCCGGGCTGACTCAGGCGACGTGCCATCAGCTGCGGCATACCTGTTTCACCCGGCTGCGGGAGGCCGGGATGGCACTGGAGGCCATCCAAGCCCAGGCCGGCCACGCCTCGATCGACTCCACCCGCATCTATCTGCACCTGGCCAACGACTGGTTGGAACGGGAGTACCTGCGAGCCGCCGAAGCGATCGAGGCGCAGGTCGTCGCGTCCGGCGAGGCGGCCGAGGAATGAACCGGTCACCAGCACATCGCCACGACATCGAGGAGCTCGTCGAGGCGTATCGGGCCGACCTCGTCGCGGCCGGGATGTTCGCCGGACACCCGGTGACCTCGGTGGCGCGCACGTTTCTCACCCGCGTTGGGGTGGCCGGCTGGTCGGCGTTGCCGCTGGCATCGCAGTGCGCATTGCCGCTGAAGGACCGACGGGTGGTCGGTTGGCTGATCGTGACGGGACGGCTGCGGCCCAGCCCCGACTATCTCGTGGCGTGCCGGCCCTACCTCGGCGAAGTCGCCGCCCATCATCACCGCAGGTTCCACGAACGGTTCACCGCGACCTCCGCCGAGCTCGGGTTTGATTCCCTCGTGACCCGCCTGCAGTGGTCCGCCCTGGCCAAGGTGGCAGCGCTGGCCGGGCTGACTCCCCAGCGGCTGACCCAGCCGGTGATCGACGCACAGCGAAAAGCGTTGACCGCCGCGATAACTCGCCACCGACCCGACAGCCACGGCGCCAAGGCGCTCAGCGCGGCGCTGTTCGGTGCGCAGACCACTTTGTTCCACCTCGGCGTCCTTGACACCGCTCCCCGCAAAACAGCCCCAGACCGCTCGGCCGAGCGGGCCGCCCAGTGGGCGGCGGTCCCGCCACGGCTGGCCACCACCCTCACCGGGTACATCGCCCAGACACGGCTGTCGCTGCGGGCCTCGACAATGGTGCGCGTCGAGGGCGTGCTGCGGGAGTTCGCCGGCTGGCTCGCCGTCAACGCCCCCGAGGTGCTCTGCGTCGCCGATCTGCGTCGGGCACACATCGAGGCCTACAAGCTGCACCTGTCCACCCGGCCCTCGGCCCGCGGCGGCCGGTTGTCCAAGATCAGTCTCGCCGAACACCTTGGCACCCTGCGCACCTGCTTCGAGCGGCTCACCGAATGGGACGGCGACGACATCCCCGCCCGCGTGCTCATGTTCCCCGGCGACCTGCCGCTGCGCGACGACCCGCTGCCCAGGTTCCTCGACGACGCCGCGTTCACCAAGCTCCTGCAGGCCGCGCGCGCCGACGACGACCCGTTCGTGCGACTGTGCGTGGAGTTCCTGGCCCGCACCGGCCTGCGCAAGGGCGAATTCCTCGACCTCACAGTCGATTCCGTCGTGCAGATCGGCGCCGCGTACTGGTTGCACGTGCCGCTCGGCAAACTGCGCACCGACCGCTACATCCCCTTGCATCCCCAACTCAAGGATCTCCTCGACACCTGGATCGCCACTCGACCCACCAGCCTGCGCAGCCGCTACCTGTTCGTCGAGTACGGCCAACGCATCGGCGAAGGCCGCGTCGACCGGGCAGTAGCCAAAGCCGCGAAAGCGGCTGGCATCGGCCGTGTTTCGCCCCACCGCCTCAGGCATACCTTGGCGACCCAGGCGATCAACCGCGGCATGACCCTCGAAGCCCTGGCCGCGTTGTTGGGGCACCGATCGATGCGGATGACCCTCGTGTACGCCCGAATCGCCGACCGCACCGTCGCCGACGAATACTTCTCCGTCAGCGAAAAGGTCGAAGCCCTCTACAACCAACCACGCGCACTGCCCGCCGACGCCGAAGGCGCCGAAATGCGCAAGCTCCGTGTCGAGATGCACCGCCGGATGCTCGGCAACGGCTACTGCGCCCGACCCGTCGGCCTGGACTGCCACTTCGAATCCATCTGCGAATCCTGCACTTTCTTCCAGACCACCATCGAATTCCGCCCGACCCTGCAGGCACAACGCGACGACGCCGCCGAGAAAGGACAACTCGGCCGCCAGAAAGTGTTCGACGGACTGCTCGCCCGACTCGATCAGACCGCCTCCTGACAAGACGCACTTGACAAGATCACCCGCATAATGGCCCATGAGCGCCATCAGCGCGGGCAGCCCGATGCCGCCGTTGATCAGGCTGGTGCCGAAGGTGTGCCGCAGCTGGTGCGGGGTGACGTGCAGCAATTGCCCGTCGCGGCCGCGCAGTCCGGCGGCGGCGACCGCGTCGAGCAGGCCCTTGCGCAGCCGGAATGACGTTGGCCGGCGGCCGTGTTCGAGGAACAAGAACTCAGTCAGCCGGCCGTCGCGCGGGTGGGGCAGCGCACGTTGCCGGCCGCGTCGAGCAATCCAGGCGTCGATCACCTGGACGGTGTCGGGGTCTAGCGGCACCATGCGTTCGGAGTTCAGCTTGCCGACCGGCACTCGCAGCCAGGTGCCGTGGCCGGCGAAGTCCAGCAGGCAGTCCAGTTCCAGGTCGAGCAGTTCGCCGATGCGCATGCCGGTGGCGCGTAGTAGCAGCAGGCCAGTACGCACGAGTGTGTCATCGAGGTTGGCGATGGCGGTCCGTAGCGCCCGGTCGACGTCTGGGGTCAGCGCTCGGGGCAGCGCGTCGGGGATGCGTGGGATGTCGGCATAGAACAGCAGCCGTCGCGGCGGCGCCGACGGCCAGCCCCAGCCGGCGATGTCTTCGAAGAAGCAGCGCAGGTCGACCACGTCTTGGTGGAACGCGACGACGCCGATGGTGCGGCGCTCGCGGTTTTTGCCGCGCCACGGCCGATTCCGTGCCCATGCCAGGTAGGGCTCGATGTGGCGGGTCCGTTCGATCTCCTGCAGGCGGGTCACCTCGGGATGGTGGTCGGCGAGGTAGTCGAGGAACACCCGCAGCGCCTTGGTTCGCCCGGCCACTGTGTAGGGGCGCAGCGTGGTGGTGATTGTCTGCACGTAGCGGACGACCTCGGTGCGGATCAGCGGCTGGCGGACACCGGCGGCGTGCACGAGTGGTCCGACCGCCACCGGCCCGCTTTGCCGCGGCGGGGTGGTCAGGCTGCCGAGCTGGTAGCAGGCCTGCTGTAAGGCGAACAGCCGGGTGCGGGCGTGGTGACGCGCCGAAGCCGACAGCGCGGCCGATACATCCAGCTGTGCGAGCACGGCAGCGAAGTCGTCCTCGGTCAGCTGCCGGACGCGCTTTCCCACGTGCAGGCAGATCGTCGAGGCGGCCAGCAGCCCGACCTGCCGCTGCCAGTTGCTGCTCCAGCCCAGCACCGCGGTGGCTTCGGCGACCGCAGCCAAGTTGTCCGGCTCGTGGGCGGCCCACTCGACCGGCAGCCCGCAGCCGGCGGGTTTGGCCAACAGCAGCTCCACGTCGGGGACCAGGTGCCGCTGAACGAAACACCACGAGACAAACGGCCAAGCTTTTAACCGGTGCAGATCCGTCAGCCGGGCCGGGGTGGGCCGGCGCATCCACACGGCCGGGTCGGGAAAGCGGTCCACGAAGAGGCGCGCGCTGCGACGCCGCGCGAAGTGCACACTCGCGCAACACATTACCGTGTCGACGTGCGCGTCGTAGGCGGCGATCAGCTCGGCTGCGCTGCGCAGCGGCGCGGCATCCAGCGCGCTGGCCGCGACACTCACCATGGCGATTCCTTGCGTGCGGCGGTGTACTCGGCGGCGAGAGTCTCGGCCGACAAATGCACATACTTTCCCGTTGTCTCGGGGCTGGCGTGCCCCATCAAGTCCCGCAGCACCAGCAAGTCGATGCCGGCCGCGGCCAACTGCGTGCCGTAGGTGTGCCGCAGCCGGTGCGGGCGCACTCGGGCCGCGCCCGAGCGGGCCCGGTGAGTGCGGAAGATCCGACGCATCCCAGCCTCGGTCAACGGCTGCCCCGCGGTCGGCCCGCGCAGCACGACAAAACACTGCTCGGTCTCGCAATCCGCCGGCCGCTCAAGCCGTAGATAAGCAGCAAGTTCGGCGAAGAACGGCCGATCCACCGGAACCACCCGTTCGCGGCCGCCCTTGCCGACCACTCGCACCTGCCGGCGCCCGACGTCCACCTCGGCCAACAGCAGACCGCGGACCTCGGCGGCGCGTAGTCCGCCGAGCAGCATCAGCAACACCATCGCGCGGTCGCGGTGGGTGTTCAGGTCGGTCAGGAACGCCTCAACCTCGCTCAGCTCAAGGCTTTCCGGCAGCAGCCGCTGCTCGCGCACCAGCCGGCCGCCCGGCCTTCGGTGACGGGCTGCGATATGCCCCAGCAGGCCCCGACGCGCCCGAAGCCCGCTGGTGCGCCGCGGTGCCGGCACGGGGCTGGCCATCACCACACCAGTGATCACCGCGAACTCGAACAGTCCCCGCACCGCGGCGATGCGCCGATTCTGCGTCGCTGGGGCGGCGCCCCGCCGCTCGGACAACCGGACCACCGTCGAACCCGCAGTGTGCTTGGGCTGGGTCTGCCAGTCCAGATAGTCAAACAAGTCGGTCGGCCGCACCTCGGCCAGACCAACACCCCGCCCGGCGAGGAACCGCAGGAAGTTCAACACGTCATACGCGTACGCACGCCGCGTCGCCTGGGCGAAATCCTGCCCTTCAGATGCGCCAGAAACCGGTTCACCACCGCGACGTCGTCACGCTGCCCAGCAACCTCACCGGTAATGAGGAAGACATCTCCGTCGTCGGCTACCCGAAGCCCCATCGGCACCTCCAGGTGGGAAACCACCGACCTCCAGTGTCGGCACCCACAGGCCTCGCTGGTGGGACCTCACCTGCGCCTAGCGTGTCGCCCTGACGAGGGCCGGTTAACGGATAACGTGAAAGATCATCTGCCGCAACGACTTCGGTCAGCACTGTCGGCCGTAAGATGACCGACGCCTACCACGCCGGATCGGCGCTGGAGGCCGAGGCCGCGTTGCTGGCCCTGGCCACCGAACTCGACCGCACCCACCCGGGGGCGGCGGCCAGCCTGCGCGAGGGCCTCCACGAGACGCTCACCGTGCTGCGACCGGGCGTGCCACCCACGCTGGCGCGCACGCTGCGCTCGACCAACTGCCATCGAGTCGATGATCTCCGTCTGCCGCGAACACGCCGGCAACGTCAAACGCTGGCGCGACGGGCAGATGGCGCTGCGCTGGTGTGCGGCCGGGATGGTCGAGGCCGGCAAGCAATTCCGCCGTGTGAACGGTCACCTGCACCTACCCACACTCCGCACAGCGCTCGAACGCCAGACGCCGAACCTGTCGGCACCCGTCGTGCACAATGACGAGGTGAGCGCAGCCTGATGCTCACCGGACCGCCGCCAAAGTTCCACGGAACCTGGGACATCCCCTCCATAACATGCTCGACTACGGTTCGCCCGAATCCCGCGCAGATATCTATAACGTGTCCTTCGCTAAAGGTCTCCTCTGGATCCCCGACGCCATCAAGGTCCAACGCTCAGGCGCCATACCGGGAGGCTTCCTCGCCGGTCCACGATCAACGATCGGGTATGCCGTCCTATTTCTCGTCGTCGTCTGCGTTGTCGCTCTTGGCCGGCGCATTCCGCCTGTCATGGGGGGTATCGCGCTGCTGGCCGCCTCCTCCCTCTTCCCCGCGGTGAGCAGCCGCTACTACCTCATATTCGTATTACCTATCGCTGCGCTGCTGGCCAGGGACCCGGACGGGCCGCCGGGATCGGGAATCTTCGATCGACTCGAGACTCTCGGCGATCGCCGTCGTGCAGTTGGATCTGCGTGAGTCTGGCCGCGGCGCTGACCATTGCCCAAATCCCCCTGCCGAGCCCATCGACCTATGCGCCGATCCCGGGGCAGGTGGGGGCCGGCGGTGTAGTCGGCGCCACGCCGGTGGTTACCACTACGGTGGGCCTCGCGCCGGTCCTGTGGCTCGTTGCGTGCGTGGCAATTCTGGTCTCGTACGCGCGCAAGCCAGCTCCCGCGGGGCCGCATCCGAACGTTGCTGGTGGTCAGCTCCGCTCGTAGCGCAATCGTGGCGGGGTCAACCACCAGTCTGTAGGCGTGACCCAATAGTCGCGTTTAGTCGACAGCCACCACGTAAGGTCACCGCGCCGGACCGAATCGATGGCGCTGGGAGCGAGGAGCCCAAGGTAGTCCAGACGAGGCAGGGCTGATGAAGTACCCTGAGCGCGACCTGTCCATGCCCGGGTTACGACGTAGGCCATCTGGACGAGGTGGCGTCAAACCCGCCTAGCGACCGAGGTTCGCTAGCGACCCTTGGTCGCTAGGTCCTTGAGACTTATCTTGAGTTTTCAGGCTGCTTTGGGTAGCAATCTGGCGGTGTCGATGCGTTCTGTGATGTGAATTTCGATGGTGCGCAGTGCGTTTCGTAGCGGCGGCGGGGCCGGTGGCTGGTCGGCAGCCAGAAGAGGACGCAGGAGGCGGTCGTGGAGTTTGGTGTAGAAGATCGCAAACCGCAGCCCGTCGGCGGTGAGTCGGTAGAGGTTGCGGCCCGGGATTCGGGTGATCAGGCCGTTGACGCGTAACCGTGTGAGGTCGTAGCTGGCCTGGTTGGTGGTGTAGGCGGTGCCCTCGAGCAGGCCGGTCATCAAGGCACGCAGGCTCTTGTTGGTGATGCCGGTGACGGCGAGCATCGTCGTGCATAAGGCGCCGGCCAGGGCCTGGACCCGAAGATCGCCGAACCGCAAGGCCGGGGTCTTCCTGCCATCCTCGGTGAGGGTGGGCCGCGCGATCCGCTCAAAGGCTGGACTCGCAAGGACGCAGCCCTGACCGACACGTTCAGTATCGAGCAGGCGCCGATTGATTGCACGCGCGCGGGCCTGCAGCTCATCGAGATGGACCAGGCGCCGCTGGCATTGCAGGTCGTCGGGTGAGTTGATGACGGTCTCGATCCGCAGCGCCCGCCCGTCCTTCAAATATTGCTTGATGCGGGAGCTTTTGTAGAACGCGTTGACGGTGACCTCGGTGCCGCGCGTGACGACCTTCGTTTTTGGCACACAGTTGAGTTTCGGGGGCCTGCACGGGCGTCGGGGACCGTGGAAGATCAGTTCCACACTGTCGGGGCGGCCGATGTCGAGGTTGTCGGCGACCAGGGCTTCAAAAAATGAGCGGGCGTGCCGCGGGGCGTCGAACACCAGGGTGCGCGAGACCTCGACCTGGCGCATGGACAGTTCCCACCAGTAGCCGGCGGCGCGGTCGGCGTCGGTCAGCGGCAGCGGCAGCCGGCTCATCCAGCGTTCGAAGAACACCGTGATCGCCCCCGGGCCGAGCCGGTCACAGATGTCTTGTAGCGCGCCCGGATCCGCACAGCTGGCAAACCCGTTGGATAGTTCGGCGAATCCGACGCCGGCCTGGGTGGCCTGGCGTTTGGCGTACTCGTGTCCGTTGAGCCATACCTTGATCGGGTAGGGGAAGTAGGAGCAGACCTTGATGAACGCCGGCCCGAAATCGATGTCCCAGAGGTAGAAATAAAAACACGTCACCCGCCGGTCGGCCTTGTGAAACGAAAACCATGGAACTCCGTTGTTGCCCAGGTGTCGCGCCCGAGCCGAAGACGTTCTGAAACTCTTGGGCAGTGCCGATCACGGCCACCCCCGCCCGGCCGGTGCGTGCCTGCGCGGCCAGATACGGCCGCATTACCTCGATCTTGCGGTCGTCCTTACCGAAGTGCACCATCGGGATCTCGTTGTCGGCGGCGAAACGCTCCACCGCTTTGCGAAACGCTGTGCCGATCTTTTCCATGATCGCCGGTGACGGGATCGGGTAACCCAGATGCGCGGTCATAAACGACACCACCTGCCCGCCCACCTGCAGGTTCGGCACATAGCCGTTCAGATAGATCCGATCCGGACACTCCAAGTCCAAGACCACATGCCCGTCAAGGACATCGTTGATCGTTACCGTTGCAGTCATTGTCTGAGCCTGACCCCAAGAAAACGGCTTGACCAGCCTCGTTTACGAACCGCAACCATCCGCTCAAGGGCCGGCGTCGGACCGCCCCCCGCAACACCGGTCTTACCGCATGCGGATCGACCAACCCGGCCACGCACCTCGGCGGTCCGAGGCCGGCCTCATTAGGTGCCGGTTCGGGATCGCTCGCCCTCATGCCTGCCGCCCAGCTGGGTTGGCTCTTAGACGGCTTGTGTCCCGGGTCGGTGCCGCCGGCTGGGAGTGGCTGAAGAGAAGCCTGCAAAGCTGTAAGTTGGTGTGCGTCGGCATAGGTTGACGAAGTCGGCTACATCCCCTTCGACACCGAAGCAGCAAACCTGTTCTTCCAACTGGTATCCAGTAATAATGGGCCAGAACAAGAGCAAAGCTCGTCGCCGCCGACACTAGGGACAACAGCGGGACGGTGCCGAGCACGATCATGCACTCGGATTGGCCCGCGACCGCCGCGAACCGGCTCCCGGATCGCGGTAACCCGCACCCTCTGCAGCATTACGACAGGTCGATTCGCTGGCGATCCCCCTGGGACCCGGCTGCCGGTGTAGGTTCGCCCGACGCCGATGTGGTGGAGGCACCCGCCCAGGTGCGGGGAGCCGGTCTGCGTGCGTAGGAGACGATGATCGTCGCACACGCGATCAGCCAGAGGAGTGGCGCCAGGCCCCCCGTGGTGTCGACGACCGGCGTGTAGCCGATGATCCCAGTGACCCCCATCTGTCCTGCTATCCCCGTCTGGATCGGCCGGACCGGCAGGGCGATCTGGGCGATGCTGAGCGCCGCGGCCAGACTCACACAGATGCCGACGGCGCGACGGCGGTCGCCGAGCCGGTCGAAGATCCCCGATCCCGGCGGCCCGTCTGGATGCCGGACCACGAGCGCGGCGACCGGTAAGACGAACACCAGATAGTAGCGGACCACCACGGGGAGGCAGAGGGAAGCGGTGGCCAGCAGCACGATGCCCACCATGACCGGGGGGATGCGTCGCCCGAGAGCCAGCGCGCAGACGACGACCACGATGAGCACGACAAACCCGATCAGCGATCGCGGGCCTTCGAGAAAGCCGTGCGGGACATAGCCCAACTTCTTCCGGATGATTGTATCCGGGATGAAGAGGAGTCCCCTCCCGAAGGACCCGTTGTTCCACGAGACAAGCGATGGGAACAAACTGCCGCCGAAGTGGCTGTTGTTGTGGATCGTCTGCACGATTGTTTCTGGAAAGTCCCGCGGCCACAGCAGATACGCGGCGAGATTGGAGATCACCACCCCGACGACCGCGATGCCGCCCAACCGCCATTGCCGGGCCGCGAGCAACGCGACAGCGAGGACGGCGAAATGTGGTTTTACCAGCGCGGCCAAGATCACCATGATCGCCACCAGCCCCCACCGCCGTCGGCGCAGCGCCACCAGAAACACCAGCGCGATCGGCACGACGAACCCCAACGAGTTGCCGCGATCGATCACCTGCCACGCTGGAATGGCCGCGGCGCCCAGCGCGACAAACACCACCACCCGTTCCAGGCCGCGTGCACCCCGCGCCGCCCAGACCGCGGGCGTCAGGACCGCGAGCGTCAAAGCGAGCAGGTAGCCGATCAGCCCCAGTCGCGGCGCCCCAAGCCATTGCGCGGGAAGCCCGAACAACAGATGCGGCATCATATCCGCCGCCGGGTATCCGTTCAGTTCCGGCTGGTAATTGGCCCAAGGCATGAACATGGGGTAGGGCTCCCAGGGATTGGGCCGCATCCCATAGCCCACTACTACTGCGTGGTCACTGAAGCAGTGCCGGCCGATCTGCGCGCCCCAATCGAGCCAGCAGTCCTCGGGGACGAAAACGAGAGAAGAGAACACGTCGACGGAGTAATACTGGGCGAGCACGAAGCCCGTCGCCGCCGAAATTGCCGACGCCAGCAGGATAGTGCCGAGCACGAGCGTGCGCTCGGATTGGCGAGCGCCCGCCAGGAGCTGCTCCCGGATCGCGGTGACCGCACCCCACAGCACTTCGACGGGTCGATTCACGGGTATTCTCCTAGCGCCGAGCTCAGCCACGGAGATCAATCTAATGCCCGCGTTGTTCCGCCACCGACGAAACCTACTATCGTGGATCCGCCAGCAATCGACCCCCTCGCCAACGGCCGTATCACCCCCGGCGTGGTCGAACACCCGACGGTAGCGAAACTTATTCGGGACCCTATGTGGTTCAGAAGTATCCCAAGCTCAGGAAAGTGAGCAAAACGCCGAGGGGCCCGTGCCAAGCGTTGATGCCCCTGATCCGCTGCACGTGGTACTCGGCTGGGTGGTGGCGGCCATTGGCTTCGCTGCCGCCATCGACTCGGTCGTGGGCGCACTGCTTGGATACACGGGACCCGGCTGGTGTCTGCACAATCGGCACTGGCAACCGTGATCAAGGCCCTGAACAGGCAAGACGTTGTCAATCAAGGCCCAATCTGCCTACGAACTGGGGAACTCGAGCTTCGGCGACTGGCGGACCGAGCCGAGATTACTGCCGTGCCGGCCTATTGGGTTCTGGAATCGAGCCGCAGCCGCCCTAACGGCGCCCGACCAGTTCGAGCACCGTCGCGTCTCTGGTCGGGACTCGACCCGACTCGCCCCCGTTTGCTCCGCAGACGAAGCGCGATATCTGAACGTTTCGCCCGCCTCATGTGTGACGACGAATTGCGACTGACGTAATCGGCCGAAGGACGCACTGGCATTACATTGATGTGCGGTGGACTGGGATCATCCTGACCAAGCGAAGCTAGCCCGAAGTTCCCCCTTGTAGCGGGGTCCTGAGCACCGCGCGTGGTTGTGAGCAGCTGTTTCGCGTTCTACGGTAGCAGCGGGTGTCGACATGTATATCGAACTATTCTGGTGTAATTGCGTGTTGTTGCTGGAAAGAGTCAACGCATATGCGCTATAAACATAGACATGTACGTGGCCGTGGTGCCGAACCGGGGGTCACCGCCGGCGATCCTGTTGCGGCAGAGTTATCGCGAAGACGGCAAGGTGAAAAACCGCACCCTGGCCAACCTGTCGCACTGGCCGGCCGACAAAGTCGACGATCTACGGGCCGTGCTCAAGGGGCAGTCCCCGAAGCTGGAGCTGACCGGGGCCTTTGAGATCACCCGCAGCCTGCCGCACGGGCATGTCGCCGCAGTGCTGGGCAGCGCCGAGAAGCTGGGCATCGCCGAGCTGATCGACCCGGCGCCCTCACGTAATCGGGATCTGGTGTGCGCGATGCTGGCCGCGACCGTGATCGCGCCGGGCTCCAAGCTGGCGACCGCGCGCGGGCTGCGCACCCAGACCGCCACCAGCTCACTGGGTGCGGTGCTGGGCGTGGCAGGCGCCGATGAGGACGACCTGTATGCCGCGATGGATTGGGTGCTCGAGCGTAAGAACGGCATCGAAACCCAGTTGGCCGCACGGCATCTGGTCAACGGAACGCTGGTGCTCTATGACGTGTCCTCGGCGGCGTTCGAGGGCCGTACCTGCCCGCTGGGCGCGATCGGGCACGCCCGCGACGGGGTCAAAGGCCGGCGCCAGATCGTCTACGGGCTGCTGTGCTCCCCCACCGGGGTGCCGATCGCGATCGAGGTGTTCGAGGGCAACACCGCCGACCCGAAAACCCTGAAAGCCCAAATCGACAAGCTCAAAACCCGGTTCGGGCTAACCCCGATCGCCCTGGTGGGCGATCGGGGCATGCTCACCACCGCGCGCATCCGCGACGAGCTGCGTCCCGCCCACTTGGATTGGATCAGCGCGCTGCGTGCCGAGCAGATCAGGGTCCTGGTCAACGATGGGGCGCTGCAGCTGTCGCTGTTCGACGAGCAGAACCTATTCGAGATCGCCCACCCCGACTATCCGGGCGAGCGGCTGGTGTGCTGCCACAACCCCGCCCTGGCCCAGGAACGCGCCCGCAAACGCGACGAGCTGCTGGCAGCCACCGAAAAACAACTGCAGACCATCGCCGCGGCCACCCGCCGCGCCCGCCAACCATTGCGCGGCAAAGACAAGATCGCGCTGCGGGTAGGCAAGGTGTGCAACAAGTTCAAGGTGGCTAAGCACTTTGACCTCGACATCACCGACGAGGCCTTCACCTTCACCCGCAACCAGGACCGCATCGCCGCCGAGGCCACCCTCGACGGCATCTACGTGCTGCGCACCAGCCTGCCCACCAAGGCCCTCCCCGAGCACGATGTGGTGCTGCGCTACAAAGACCTCGCCGACGTCGAACGCTTCTTTCGCACCCTCAACAGCGAACTGGACGTGCGGCCCCTCCGGCATCGGCTCGCCGATCGGGTGCGCGCACACATGTTCTTGCGCATGCTGTCCTACTACATCAGCTGGCACATGAAACAAGCCCTAGCACCAATCCTATTCGCCGACAACGACAAACCCGCCGCAGCCGCCAAACGCCCCGACCCCGTCGCGCCCGCCCAACGCTCCGATGCAGCCCTCACGAAAGCCGCGCGTAAACGCACCGAGGATGACTACCCGGTGCATAGCTTCACCAGCCTGCTCGCCGACCTGGCCACCATCTGCGCCAACCACATACAACCCACCAGCGACACGCCGGCACTCACCATCGTCACCACCCCCACCGCGCTGCAGCGACGCGCCCTCGACCTACTCGGCGTCTCCCACCGCCACGGCCTCGCGTAGTCAGTACACCCAACCAGCTACACTACAAAATCGCTGGTCACAGCCCACACGTCGCAACGCTGGGGGGAACTTCGGACTAGCCGGCCGGCTCCTAGTCCGAAGTTGCGGTAGCTGAGCGGGCTGATTGCTTTGTTGATCTGGGGAAAGAGTTTGGGCAGGCCGGAATATGTAGTCAGAATGGTTGGGCGTGTCGGCTAGGAATACCCCGGTGTAGCCGGTAAGCTGCTTGTTATGTCGCGGGGCGGTGGCAAGGTTCACGTAGTCAGAGTTCGGAAAACGCACGTGGACAAGCAGGGTCAACGCCGTGAGTACTCCTCGGCGTATCTGCGCCGCACCTACCGCGAGGGCAAGCGGGTGCGCAACGAGACGGTAGCCAATCTGTCTGCGCTGCCCGAGCACGTCGTGGACTGGATCGACGCGGGGCTCAAGGGCGAGCAGCTGGTGCCGGCCGGTAGCGGGTTCAGCATCGCTCGATCATTGCCGCATGGGCACGTGGCGGCGGTCGCGGCGATGGCGCACCAGCTGGGCTTCCCTGGCCTGCTGGGGCCGCCGTGCCGGGCACGGGATCTGGCGCTGGCGCTGATCATCTCGCGGGTGGTGCGCCCGGCGTCCAAGCTGGCCACCGCCGCCTGGTGGCCCGATGTCAGCCTCGGACCCGATCTCGATGTCACCGGCGCCACCACCGACGAGATCTACGCCCGCGATGGACTGGTTGCTGGAGCGCCAAGACGCCATCGAAAGCACGCTAGCCGCCAAACATCTTGGGCCAGACGTGATCCGGGGCGGATGGCGCTGTTCGACCTGACCTCTTCCTGGGTGACCGGGCGGTGCTGTGAGCTGGCCGCGCGCGGCTACTCGCGCGACGGCAAGAAAGGCTGCGAGCAGATCGAGTACGGCATCCTCACCGACCCGGCGGGCCGGCCGGTCGCGGTGCGGGTGTTCGACGGCAACACCGCCGACCCGACCGCGTTCACCGAGATCATCCCGGTGATCCGCGACACCTTCGCCCTCGACAACCTGGTATTGGTGGGCGATCGCGGCATGATCACCACCGCCCGCATCGCCGCCTTACGCGAACTCAACGACGATCCCGACACCGCAACGGATTTCGGTTGGATCACCGCGCTGCGCGCCCCGCAGGTCGCCACCTTGGCCGCCGACGACGGGCCGCTGCAGATGTCGCTGTTCGACACCCAGGATCTCGCCGAGATCACCCACCCCGACTACCCCGGCGAGCGGCTGATCGCCTGCCGCAACCCCCACTTGGCGGCCGAACGCACCCGCAAACGCGACGAGCTGCTCGCCGCGACCGAGAAACTGCTGGCCCCGATCATCGCCCGGGTGGCCGCGGGCCGACTGTCCGGCGCCGACGCCATCGGTGTGGCGGTCGGCAAGGTCATCAACAAGTACAAGGTGGGCAAGCACTTCCACTACCAGATCACCGACACCAGCCTGGCCGTCGAACGCCGCCACGACCAGATCGCCGCCGAAGCTGCTCTGGACGGCATCTACGTGCTGCGCACCAACGTCGACACCACCGAGCTGGATGCGGCCGAGGTGGTCATCGGCTACAAAAATCTGGCCAAGATCGAACGCGACTTCCGCATCATCAAGGTCGACGACCTGGACCTGCGCCCCATCCACCACCGCCTCGATGACCGGGTCCGCGCTCACGTGCTGATCTGCATGCTGGCCTGCTACCTGGTCTGGCACCTGCGCAAGGCCTGGGCACCAATGACATTCACCGACGAACACCCACCCCAGCGGGACAACCCAGTCGCCCCCGCGCAGCGCTCCGCAGGCGCCCACGCCAAGGCCTCAACCCAACACGACGCGCAGGGCAACTCGCTGCGCAGCTTCCGCGGCCTGCTCGCTCACCTGGCCACCCTCACCCGCAACCAGGTCCGCTTCACCGCCACCAGCACCGAGATCCCCATGCTCACCAACCCCACCGACGACCAGCGCCGCGCCTTCATGCTCATCGGCACACCCATCCCCCTCACCGCCGCGTAGTCAGACACCCAACGCCAAGAAACAACAAATCCCCAGCTCAGCGCGGAATTCGCACTACCTCACCACCGCAACTTCGGCCTAGTGTCGGCGCTCGCGATCGGGGTGTATCAGGTATCGCCCGCCGCGCGGGGTCACCGGCAGGGGGATACCCGATACACCCAGAGCTTCGAGGAGCCTGCCAGGGCATACGTTCGGTACCGTGCGGTGAAGTCCAGGAGCAAGCCGTCCAGCGGCGACGCGGAGACGACGTAACACTCCCTGGAGTGCTCGAACAACGCCATGTAGAAACCCAACGCATCGGGATGAGCGGAACTCCGCGAGGTATTCAGCGCATTCTCAGGAGCGGAACTCCGCAAGGCGGGCCCGGACGCGTGGTATCCCACCCATTCGAACCCCGCATCGATGTCGGTAGCTGGTATTCCGCGGGCCACAAGGGCGGACGCGGCCTGCCATCTGGCCGCATCGAAGGCAAGGGCATTGGCGGTGATGGCAGTCGAAGTCGCCGCCAGGCCCGCCAGCGCCACCAGCGAGAGCAACCAGTTGGACCGGTGTGGCGGAGAGCGGTTGGCGGCTGCTCGGCTGCCACGCAAGGGAACGCACGCGACGAGGATGACGACGAGGAGATACCGAGCGAAGACGGGCTCCACCGCGGCTTGCGCGAGCGTGCCACCGACCATCAGGAGCAGCACGAGACCGGACATGCGGTCGAGCGACAGCCCCGAATCCACGAAGTGCCCCACGATCAGGGCAAACGACACACAAGCCATCGCCACCAGCGTGAACCACCACCAGTCCTGCAGCACGGACCGCATCCCGATCGCGGCTACGTTATAGGCCCCCCCCTGATCCAAGTAGTTGCCGAGGAAGACGTTGCCGTCCTGTCGGTAGGCTTCCGCCCCGGCGACAACGAGCGCGATCGCGCTCATCAACCGCGCGCGCCGCGACCAGCCGCCTGGTCGCGCCGTGACAAGCACCGCTGGAAAGACGGCAAGGGCCACGGTGAAGCACTCGAAAACCGCGGTCCTGGCAACATCCGCCGGGTTAAGGCTGATTGACGGCCCTTCACCGTTGGGCAGTGATCGACGCCACACCTCGAACCAGAGGATCACCAGAGCGGAGAAGACTCCCCCGACGAGGGCGATCCGGCGCTGTCTGCCCCGCCAAGCCGCCACAGTGACCACCACCGCCGCGACGGGCCCGACGATTGCCTGTTCCCGCACGGTGACTCCCCAGGTCCCGACAGCGAGCGCGCCCAGCAGATACCGGGCATCCTGGGTCCGGAGCGCTTGGTCAGTCAGGAAGAGACACACAACCACGGCAGTGAAGGCAGGGATGTCCGTCATAAAAGACGTCGCCAGCAGTCCGAAATCCGGCGTCAGACCGACGAGAGCGGTCCCCAGCAACGCCCCGCTCGTCCCCACTCGGGGCACGAGCCAACCGTAGGTGGCCAGGAGCCCCACCGACGCCAGCACGGCAACAAACAGCTGCTGAACAATGATCGAGCTGCCGAGTGGTCCGAGGACAATGATCTGCCCGATCGTTGCACCGTGGACCCATCCGACGAGTTCGACCGAGCCACTCTGGGCGTAGTGCTGTGCGTCGACGGAGTACGCCCATGCATCGTTGTGGGGGATGGTCAGGCTTCCCGTGAGGACAGCCAGGAGCCCGGGCCAACCAACGCACAGGCAGAGAACGCCTGCCACCGGGAGTAGGCGGCGCCACGCCACACATAGCGCCCGGCCTTGCATGCGCGGATCTTATCGGGTGCGCGACAAATTTGTAGGTGATGTTTGTTGATCTTGATTGTGGGCTGGTCGGGCGGTGGCGGTCTGGTTGTGTCTGCCCCGCATTCCCGGACTGCGGATTACGCGTCCATTTACCTCGAATTTTCACGGCGATTAGTGAGTGCCGGGTGTCGTGAACAGGAAAAGTGCGCTCACACTGGGAGAATGGAGTTTCTCGACGACTCCGGAATCCACAGAACGGGCGCACTTCTCAGATGCAGATTACTACCTACTGGTCCAACGGTTTGGATATCGAGGTCCGCGGCGACGATGTCGTCTCGCACACCGGGACGGTGATCACCCGGATGCTGTCCGACCGCACCGGTTTGACCGGCGCATTGTCCGATGCGCTGGCCCGGCCAGATGTGGTTCACGACCGCGGGCGGGTGCTGGCCGACCTGTCGTTGGCAATCGCGGACGGCGCCACCTCGATCAGCGACATCGACGTGCTCGGCGACCAGCGGCGCATTCTCGGCCCGGTCGCGTCGACATCGACGACGTGGCGGGCACTCAACGAGATCGACGAGCGGGCGTTGAAGAAGATCGCCGTGGCCTGCAACCGGAGCCCGTAAGACAGTGTGGTCGCTGATCGAGGCTCGGCACGGTTCAATTCCGCCGATGCGCACCGCCTACGGCGACGGCGACGGCGTGATCGGCATTCGGATTGACGCAACCCTGGTGAACTCCTACAGCGACAAGCAGTGCGCGGCAGGCAATTTCAAGGGTGGCTATGGCTTTCACCCGCTGACCGCGTGGTGTGACAATAGCGGCGAATGCTTGGCGATCATCCCCCGCAGCGGCAGCGTCGGATCCAATACCGCCGTCGACCATATCGCGATCATCGACGCGCCGAACGAGCGGCGCAAGATCACGCAGCGTTACCTTCCGACTCATCCCTCGACCCATGTCTTGCCAGGTTCGAGCCTGCACGTCACCGTAGAGCATCGGCCGAGCACGCCGGGCGGATTCGAGCTAGCCCAGGCTAGCCCGAGGCTAGCCCCGGATGGCGGATAGTGTTACCGAGGTCAGCGGGGGACCGCCGCGCTGCAGTATGTAGAGGGGTTTGGACGGGTCGTAGCCGTACCATTGCGGGCAGCTGCCGACTCGCAGGGTCAGGCGGGGTCCGGCCCGGTCAAGCCAGCTCGCCGAGATCTCGTGGTAGAGATGACTGGGCTGATCGGTCAATGCCACGTGGCCCCCGCCGAGCCCGCCGGTCGAGGACAGCGTCGCGAGATCGTAGTCACGCAGGTTTATTCCGCTGGGTAGCTGGAGCTCTCCTACCGTGTAGATGTCGGTGTGGTAGTCGTCGAGGTAGCCGCCCTTGGTCGGCGCGACCCGCATCTGGCTCCCGTCCGGCAAGCGCAGCATGGCGACCGGCGCGCCCGGCGACCCGCCGAGCGGGTGGGCCAGCCCGTCCGCGCTGATGAGATAGGCCGACGGGTTGACCGGCGCGGCATCGACCTCGGTGTTGTACTCGAACTCGAAGCCGCTCACCGAGGTGGGCTGGTGCAGCTTCTGGGCTATGTCCGGGCGGTCCATCGAGGGCACCGCCGGGCCCACGACCCGGTCGCCGTTTGCAATCAGGACCTTGCTAGCCGGACGGTTGGTGGCCGGGTCGACCGCCCAGCCGACGTAATACACGTGGTAGACGACCCTCCGCGGGATCGCCCAGCGCACCGGCAGCGTCGTGGCCCGTGTGCTGTCGGGGACCGGCAGGTAGTTCGGCGTCGCCCCCCATCGACAGGATAGGCCGCTGAAGTAGAGGTCGCTCGTCTGCGGCGGCGTACTCAGGGCGGGCACGGGCCTCGAGGCGACCAGGTCGTTGCGGGCCATGACCAAAACCCCATGGGTACGCAGCACCGGGGTCCAGCCGTGAAGGATGTACTCACTCACCTCGTAGTGGCGCACGTCGTTGGTGATGCCGTCCCAGATCGGCAAGCCGATCGAGGTGGCATCGTAGATCACCACCGGCGGCCGCGAGGCCTTCAACTCGTCGATGAGCAGCCGTTGCGCATACTCGGGCATGGCCATGTCCACGTGGATGAACCGGGTGCCCGGCGCGCGGCCCAGCACGAAGTAGAGGTAGCCCAGGCTGTTGGTCATGTCGAACACCGGCCCGTCCTCACCGGCGTAGGCGCGGATCGCGGTGTCCAGATCGCCCAGCAGGCCGGTGTCGATCGCCCCGGGAGCCGCATAGCCCAGCCGGCCGAAACTCGCCTCGGTGACGCCGGCCAGGTGATGCTGCCCGGCCACCCCGCGAAGCGGTCCGGCATAGACGAAGCCGAGTGCGATCACCGGGACCAGAACGGCGGTGACCGGCTGAGCGAACCGGGCCGGTCTGGCGTCCCGCCCGCTCCACCAGGCGACGATCAGCCGGTCCAGCCCGCCCAGAAGACGCCAGGACCACAACAGCACAAGGGGCAGGCCGGCTGCGAACACCTGCCAGACGTGGACGGAGTCGAAACGCCCGAGCGCCTTCTCCACATACAGCGCCATGAACCCGGCCGCCGCCACGGCCACCCAGTCGCGCACCTCCCAATCGGCGCGCCTGGCGACCTTGACCGCCACCGCCCACACCGTGAGCAGCACACACCCGATGTTGACCGCGAGCATCGTCCACTCGATTCGAGGGAAGCCGTACAGGTGCGGCGGGATGGCGGCTTCGAAGTTGTGCCCGGGCCCCACCACCACGTAGTAGTCGATGAATCCACGCAGCGCGCCGAGACCCGCCAGGAACGCGGCCCACACGGCCGTGGCGGCCAGCCCGGTGCCGACACACCAGCGGGTCAGCCGCAGGCTGGTCCACAGGCTCTCTCCTGGCCGGCGGTGCACAAGCTCTGCGGCGACCACACAGGCCAGCACCGGCGCGGCCAGGAAGATCGTCTCCGGGACCAGGATCTCCTGCACGACCAGCAGCAGCGTCAACCCCACCACCCAGGCGACGCTGCGCCGGCGCAGGGTCTCACCGAGCACGATCAGCGCCACCGGCAGGCCAATGAACTTCTCCGACCACAACAGCAGCACCCCGGGGGGCTGGCTCAGGAACGGCGTCCACTCCAGCAGCGGCCGCAAGCTGGCCACGCCCAGGAAGGTCAGGGCCAGAAACCACGGGTTGCGCCGGCTGACCCAGACCGCGAAGAAATAGGTGCTAACCCAAAACAGCGGGATCAGGATCACGCTGTGGATGGCGCGGATGCCCCAGATGCTGTCGCCGAAGACGACCCGGCCCAGGCTTCCGGTCAACACGTCCGGGAACAGGCCGTGGATGAAGAGCACATCGCGCCACGGGAAGTAACCGCGGGCGAGCACGCTCGCACCAGCCATCTCCAAGGCGTCGTCGTAGCCGTTGAATTGTGTGATCTGTCCGGGCAGCACCGACATCGCCAAAAACACCGCGATCGCACCCACAACCACCGCGAGCAATGTCCGCTCGACATCGCGCGCCGCGCGCCCCACACGCAGCTGACGCGCCGCCCACCACCCAATCGCGACCACACCCAGAACGGGCAACCACCACACCAGCCACGGCCACGACCGCGTCCCGGTGGCGGTCTGCACGACCGTGTGGGCCGAGACGAACCACAGGCCCAGTACCGCGGCAACCGCACCACCCACCCCGTTGACCATCGACAACACCCGCCAGCGGTGCCCGTTGGTGCGGCGCGCCCACACCTCAGCGACGACGGCGACCAACACCACATAGACCACACCCGCGGCCACGGCGAACAGATCCATGTGCCCGCTCCGGGCACCGCACGCGACCACCACCACACCCGCCGGCAGCAGCACCCGCGCCAGGGCGCCCCACCACGCCCGCTGCGGCGTGGGTGGCGCCGTGGGCACCGGCTCGACCAGCTCGATGGTCCGCTTGGCCGGTCGCGCACCGCGCGACCGCAGCGGCCCGAACCGCGCCAGCAGCACACACCCGACGATCGCGAACAACGGAAACCCGTACACGCTCAGCCGGTAGTTCCAAAACGAAAGCTCGAAGTTGAAGTTCGCAAACGTCGGATAGCCGACGATATCGGTCGGGCCCGAAAGGCTCGGCGCGGCGAACCGGGCGAGCAACAAACACAGCACCGCCGACACGGCGACCGCGACCAAAAAACGCGCCACCACCCGCCAGCGAGCGCCGATCAGGGCCAACCACCGCCCCGGCGCCACCAGCTCCGGCTCGCGCGCGCTGCGCCCGGGCGCGCGTGGGTCCACTGACCGGGAAGCCTCAGCATCGGTGTCGGCCGTCACCCGAGCGGCACCCCGTCCATCGGTCCTCCATCCATGAGTTCGCCCACCAAGGCGAACGACGCCCCCAAAGTCCCACGCCACGGCGACAACAGCAAACCCACTATGCCGCAGATCGCGCTCGCACCGAGGCCGCCCTGAGCGGATTCAACCTGAGCACCAAGCACGACATTCGGAATAGATTTGAGCTTATCACCTGGCGAATTAGTGAACGGCGAGAAGCCCCAATGCGACCGCGCGGCAACCTTCCGACAGCCATGCAAGTCTTCCGGCTCCCATTGGTTGGCGCCCACAAAGACCTGTCTCCGAGTACCGTGGCTGCCCGCGGGCGTCTCGTCGTCGAGCCTCATTGCGTATGCCGTCGCGGAGGGCACGCGCAAGAAACTGCGCTACGCCAGCCGGTCGGTGGTCCTTATTCCCTCGGGCAGAGCCTGTCCAAGTCTTCTGGACTGCGGCTCGGCAATTAGTCCGTCTCGTCGCCGCTGGCGGTCGCCATCCTCACAGTCCCCAGCTGCTTCGCCAAACAAACAACTTCACCCAGAGGGACACGTCGCGCTTGAACCTGTACGGCCGCCTGCTCATGTTCTCGGGCGGCCCTAATGTCAGCCGTCCTGCTGGCCATGCTCTATTGCCCTCGTCCTTACCTCGCTCGTCCCTCGTCTAGACGATATGGGGGGCTGGGGCCTCCGCTCACATGTGAACGTGGGTTGCCGACAGGGTGGTCCTGGTCGGTAGAGCCACAATATGTGGGAGGCCCCAGTGAAGGTTCAGCGTACGAGTATTGGCCTGGATGTGCACGCACGATCGATCGTGGCGTGCGGGTTGGACGGGGACACCGGTGAGGTGTTCCAGCGCCGGTTGTGTCCGGATCACCGAGAAGTCTTGGAGGAGTGGATCGCGGGCCTGCCAGCTCCGGTAGCGGTGTCGTACGAGGCTGGCCCGACCGGGTTCGGTTTGGCGCGGGCGTTGATCGGCGCCGGGATCGATTGTCGGGTGGCCGCGCCGTCGAAACTGCAGCGTCCCGCTGGGGATAGGGTCAAAACTGATGCGCGTGACGCAGCGCGTCTGGCCCGGTTGCTGCATCTGGGTCAGATCGTGGACGTGACGATTCCGACGGTGACTCAGGAGGCGGCGCGGGATCTGATGCGTGCGCGGCAGGATTGCCGCGGGGATTTGATGGCGGCTCGGCATCGGTTGTCGAAACTGCTGTTGCGCCAGGGGATTGTCTACTACGGTGGGCAGGCCTGGACCGGCAAGCACGAGATGTGGCTGCGCGGGCAGCGGTTCAACGATCCGGCTCTGACGCTGGCCTACGACACCGCCTTCGACGCGATGGTCACCTGCGTGCACCGCCGCGATCGCCTCGATGAGGCCATGGAGGCCATGGCTGCCGACTCGGAGTTCACCCCGGTGGTGTACCGGCTGGGTTGTCTGCGCGGGGTCTCCCCCTCGACGTTGACCGCGTTCGGATTGGCCGTCGAAATCGGCGACTGGAACCGGTTGACCGGCCGCTCGATCGGCGCCTATCTGGGGCTGGTGCCCACCGAGTACTCCTCGGGGGCCATCCGCGCCCAGGGCGGGGTCACCAAGACCGGCCACACCCATGCCCGCCGTCTGCTGGTCGAAGCGGCCTGGCATCACCGCGCCCCCTACCGGCCCAGCCGTGATCTGCGGCGCCGGTGGGATGCCGCCACCCCGGCAGCCCGGGCTCGCGGACATGCCGCCAACCACCGCCTGCACACCCGTTGGGCTGGCTTTGATGCCCGCAAGAAACGCGCTGTGGTCGCTAACGCCGCGATCGCCCGGGAGCTGGCCGGCTGGTGCTGGTCACTGGCCGTCCTCGACGACTAGCGCCCACACAAATGTCCGGATCGCCCAACGGTGGTGTCGGCAAGCGTCTTAGCCTGAATCCGTGGATGGGCCGGTGATCTGATCGGCGTGTGAACAGCGAAAATGCCTTCTGAACTGGGACAATACGAGTGCTGATATCGTGTTGTCCTGAATTCAAGAAGGCATTTCCGGTGCAATCATCGTATATGTTCACGGTCGGGTCGGCGGTGTTCGACGAGCGGAATCTGGTGTCGGCGGCGGGTTTGGTGCCGGTGCTGGAATTGGCTGAGCAGACCGGTCTTTCGGAATTGATCAGCGAGCATGTGGATCTGCCGTCGACTCGGGTCAAATCCGGGGCGGTCAATCCGGCCGGCAAGCTGACCACGATCATCGCAGGCATGATGTGCGGCGCGGACAGCATCGATGATGCCAACGTGCTGCGCGCCGGCGGCACGCCGCGGGTGTTCGACGAGGTGTACGCCCCCTCGACGTTGGGGATCTTCTTGCGCGAGTTCACCTTCGGACACGCCAACCAGCTCGCCGCGGTGGCCCGCGCGCATCTGGTGGCGCTCGCGCAGCGCACCGCGCTGCTACCCGGCAGCGAGCAGCGCGTGTTTGTGGACATCGACTCGCTGCTGCGCCCGGTCTACGGGCACCACAAGCAGGGCGCCTCGTTCGGGCACGCCAAGATCGCCAGCCGCGCGCTGCTGCGACTGGGCCTGTCGCCGCAGATCACCACGCTCTCCACGGCAACCGCGCCGCCGGTGATCGCCGAGGCGCAGCTACGCAGCGGCAAGGCCGGCTCCGGGCGCGGCGCCGCCGCCCAGATCAAACGGGCGATCACCACCGCCCGCGCGTGCGGGCCCACCGGGACGATCATGCTGCGCGGCGACTCGGCGTTCGGCACCAAGAAGGTGATCGCCACCTGCTGCGCGGACGGCGCCGAGTTCTCCTTGTCAGTGAGCCGCAACAAGCGCATCACCGCCGCCCTCGAGGGCATCGATGAGGCCGCCTACACCCCGGTGCACTACCCGGGAGCGATCGAAGACCCCGACACCGGGGCGTTGATCTCCGACGCCCAGGTCGCCGAAACCCCCTACACCCTGCGCCTGGGCCGCGGCCGCACGCTCACCGTGCGGCTGGTGGTGCGCCGCGTCAAAGACGCCCGCTACCCCGACGCGCTGTTTCCGGTGTGGCGCTATCACCCGTTTGTGACCAACTCCGCACTGCCCACCGCCGAGGCCGACATCACCCACCGCCGCCACGCCATCATCGAGACCACCTTCGCCGACCTGATCGACGGCCCACTGGCGCATATCCCGTCCGGGCTGTTCGCCGCAAACTGCGCCTGGCTGGCGTGCGCGGTGATCGCGCATAACCTGCTGCGCGCCGCAGGCACCCTCGCCGGTGGTAACCACGCCGTGGCCCGTGGCGCCACCCTGCGCCGCGACCTGGTCAACGCACCCGCCCGCTTCGCCGCCCCGGCCCGCGAACCCGTCTTGCACCTACCAGCCCACTGGCCCTGGCAAAACGGATGGAAAACCCTGTGGCACAACGTCATCAGCTACCCGACCGCACAACCCCGCGCCGGCTGACCCCCACCGACCACCCCCTGTCCGCCCCGCCACCCCAGGCCCGACCCGAGGAACCTCGTAACAAGGAAAAGCTGGTACCGGCCAGCAGATCACGCATGCCCACCGCACACACACCCGGCCGCAGATCCGGGCAACCACGTCGACGAACACGCGAAAGCACCCATCCACGGATTCAGGCTTAGTTTAGAGTGACCCGCGTTAGTTCTATGAGTAATCACGTTGTCCAGCAACGGATCACGCTCGACCTCTAGGCAAGCGGTCAACTCCGACTCGAAAGTTCGGTCCTGCGGTAACTAACCCGCGCATATCAGACTTGACACGCGTCGACATCGACACGCTCGACACCAACCGCGAACCCAATTATTTACTGCCGCGTATCTTCGATAGCTCGTCGATACCACAGCGAAATATCCAGTATCTGGCCGAGCAGGGGTTGGTGGCCCGGCGCGCGCGGCGCCGGCGCGGCAGCACCAAACCGGACAAGTCCGCGCGTAAGGCACCCGACCTGCTGGGCCGCGACTTCACCGCGCCCCCGACACCGAACATGGCGTGGGTGGGCGATCTGACCGAGATCCCCACGGACGAGGGCAAACTGCAGCTCGCGGCGATCATTGACCTACATTCACGACGGGTCCTCCCCGGCTTCGCGATGGACGTCCACCACGACGCGGCGTTGGCGCGCGCGGCGCTGTGCATGGCCATCGCGGTACGCGGCGGGTCGGTGGCCGGGGTGATCTTTCACACCGACCAAGGTGGAGAGTACACCGGCGAGCTGTTCGCCCAGGCCTGTCGAGACGCTGGCGTCACGCAGTCGATGGGGCGCACAGGATCGGCTCTAGATAACGCGGTCGCGGAGTCGTTCAACTCGACCCTGGAATGGGAACTGCTGCGCAACAACCACTTCCAGACTCGTGAACAGGCCCGTCACGCGGTCGCTGGCTGGATCGAAGACTACAACAGCGCCCGCAGGCATTCCACCGACGGCATGCTCAGCCCGATCGCCTACGAACACGCCTGCGCTCAACGACGCAGCACCGCGTCCGGCAGCGACCCGGAGGCGGCATGAACCACAATGGAGGCGGCTTCGCCGCCGCTGACCTTCCCGGTAAGCGCCGTGCCGGCTACGGGGCCGCCCCTCCGGCCTCCAGGGTCGCTACCGCGATCGCTGCGCGACGGGCCTGCGGCCCGCCCTTGACCCCGGAGCCTCTACGGCCCCTCACCGCGCAGTGGCAGGGGGCAGGGGCAAAGCCCCTGCCCGCCGGACCGCACGGCGCTCACGACCAAGCCCAACACAACAAAGTCTCTACGGTTTCAGGGGATTGCCAGATCATGCGACATTTGACGCTAACGACCCTTGGTCGCTAGGTCCTTGAGACTTATCTTGAGTTTTCAGGCTGCTTTGGGTAGCAATCTGGCGGTGTCGATGCGTTCTGTGATGTGAATTTCGATGGTGCGCAGTGCGTTTCGTAGCGGCGGCGGGGCCGGTGGCTGGTCGGCAGCCAGAAGAGGACGCAGGAGGCGGTCGTGGAGTTTGGTGTAGAAGATCGCAAACCGCAGCCCGTCGGCGGTGAGTCGGTAGAGGTTGCGGCCCGGGATTCGGGTGATCAGGCCGTTGACGCGTAACCGTGTGAGGTCGTAGCTGGCCTGGTTGGTGGTGTAGGCGGTGCCCTCGAGCAGGCCGGTCATCAAGGCACGCAGGCTCTTGTTGGTGATGCCGGTGACGGCGAGCATCGTCGTGCATAAGGCGCCGGCCAGGGCCTGGACCCGAAGATCGCCGAACCGCAAGGCCGGGGTCTTCCTGCCATCCTCGGTGAGGGTGGGCCGCGCGATCCGCTCAAAGGCTGGACTCGCAAGGACGCAGCCCTGACCGACACGTTCAGTATCGAGCAGGCGCCGATTGATTGCACGCGCGCGGGCCTGCAGCTCATCGAGATGGACCAGGCGCCGCTGGCATTGCAGGTCGTCGGGTGAGTTGATGACGGTCTCGATCCGCAGCGCCCGCCCGTCCTTCAAATATTGCTTGATGCGGGAGCTTTTGTAGAACGCGTTGACGGTGACCTCGGTGCCGCGCGTGACGACCTTCGTTTTTGGCACACAGTTGAGTTTCGGGGGCCTGCACGGGCGTCGGGGACCGTGGAAGATCAGTTCCACACTGTCGGGGCGGCCGATGTCGAGGTTGTCGGCGACCAGGGCTTCAAAAAATGAGCGGGCGTGCCGCGGGGCGTCGAACACCAGGGTGCGCGAGACCTCGACCTGGCGCATGGACAGTTCCCACCAGTAGCCGGCGGCGCGGTCGGCGTCGGTCAGCGGCAGCGGCAGCCGGCTCATCCAGCGTTCGAAGAACACCGTGATCGCCCCCGGGCCGAGCCGGTCACAGATGTCTTGTAGCGCGCCCGGATCCGCACAGCTGGCAAACCCGTTGGATAGTTCGGCGAATCCGACGCCGGCCTGGGTGGCCTGGCGTTTGGCGTACTCGTGTCCGTTGAGCCATACCTTGATCGGGTAGGGGAAGTAGGAGCAGACCTTGATGAACGCCGGCCCGAAATCGATGTCCCAGAGGTAGAAATAAAAACACGTCACCCGCCGGTCGGCCTTGTGAAACGAAAACCATGGAACTCCGTTGTTGCCCAGGTGTCGCGCCCGAGCCGAAGACGTTCTGAAACTCTTGGGCAGTGCCGATCACGGCCACCCCCGCCCGGCCGGTGCGTGCCTGCGCGGCCAGATACGGCCGCATTACCTCGATCTTGCGGTCGTCCTTACCGAAGTGCACCATCGGGATCTCGTTGTCGGCGGCGAAACGCTCCACCGCTTTGCGAAACGCTGTGCCGATCTTTTCCATGATCGCCGGTGACGGGATCGGGTAACCCAGATGCGCGGTCATAAACGACACCACCTGCCCGCCCACCTGCAGGTTCGGCACATAGCCGTTCAGATAGATCCGATCCGGACACTCCAAGTCCAAGACCACATGCCCGTCAAGGACATCGTTGATCGTTACCGTTGCAGTCATTGTCTGAGCCTGACCCCAAGAAAACGGCTTGACCAGCCTCGTTTACGAACCGCAACCATCCGCTCAAGGGCCGGCGTCGGACCGCCCCCCGCAACACCGGTCTTACCGCATGCGGATCGACCAACCCGGCCACGCACCTCGGCGGTCCGAGGCCGGCCTCATTAGATATGCGGTCATCATTACTAGACACTAAACTCACTCCGAACAACTGACCGCCGCCGTCGACGACGCTGATCAGGGTGCACATACAACCCGGGGATAGCCTCCGCCGGAGCGAGCACGACGGTCAACTGCAGCTTTGCGTTCCGTTGGTGAACCTCGACGGCGAGTCCTACCGACTGCGCGACCACCACGCCGCCGCCGAAACTCTCCGCCGAGCCACCACAGCAACCCGCCAACCACTACACTGACCAACGCTCACAGGTGAGGAATTTCGGCGAGCACACCTGAGGACTTTCGACGAGCGCGATCATCGCTGCATTCCGAACCCGTCCAGGCGTGGAAAGGTATGCTTTCAAGGCCGGGTTACTGCGGCCTTGAATTCGGGGAAATCGGTGAGCATCCGGTGCGCAAGAAACCTGCTGCCATTGTTGTTCAGGTGATGGTCGTCGCGGTATAAAAGGGTTTCGCCCTTATTCATGCTGCAAACGTCAATGTCGCAGAAGTAGTGTGCCGTTTTGAGGAGCTGAACTCCCGGCACCAGGTCGACTGCGGCTCTAAGCTCTGGGTAGTACCTCGCGTATGCCACCTCAAACAGTTTCCGACGCTCGCTGCACTCTGCGAACGGCAGGATCGGACTCAAGCGATACTTGCAGGCCGCTGCGTCGAAGGGGAACCTTGGAACATCGTCAGTTACGAAGACGGCCTTGCCTTTTGACCTGAAGGTTTCAAGGGTTTTGGCGAGCTCATCTCGTGGTACGCCGCGAGTAGCCCAGAGTGCGTTTACGATTACCGTTTCGATCGCTGGATCTGACGCGACGTGGTCGATGATCCGATCCATGGCACTTACAGATTTCACCGGAAGCGCGTCCTGGAGGTAATAGACGATATTTTTGTTGGGTACTTCCTCGGCGAAGCCGAGGAATAGGTGCTCCACGTGACTATCTCCAACGAGGGCGACATCTATGTGAGAACCAGGCTTGGATTGGCTGCAGCGAGTCCAGCGCCGGGTTTTGATGGCGCTATCTCGTATGGCTTGGTCTGAGCATGGATAGTAATTCTTTTCAACAACTGAGAAGAAGTCGTCCCATCCCGTGTCGCCCGGATGCGCGATCATGGCGCCCGAGTTATATCGCGGTAGCCAGTAGTCGTTCGCAGCGACGTCGAGCATCGCTGCTAAGAGGATGGAGGGGCAAACTACCGCACCAACCAGAGCAAAAGTTCGTCTAGGTGCCAGCGGTGGAAGCTGTCGCAACGGTTTTTCCACCCATCGGTAGGAGGCCACGGCGGGCACGATGGAGAGGATTGCCGCTAGGGTGCCTGCGAATGGCACCGCAGGCCATAGGTTGAGCGAGGGCACCCCCGGCCACAGGTGGACGGCGAACACGATCAGCGGCCAGTGCCACAGGTAGATCGAATAGGACCAGTCACCGATCTTGACGATAGGTGGAAGCCCAAGCACGCGGTTTACCCAGGTGGTGTGATGGGTGCCCGCCGCGATCAGGAGCAGGGTGCCGCTCACCGGGAGCAGTGTCCACGGACCGGGGAAGGGCGTGGTCTTGTTGATCAGCCAGGCCGACCCGGCGAGTAGCGCTACGCCGAGCCATGCAAGGACCTGGGCATGTCTATCGGAGCGAAGAAAGCGGTTCGTGGTGGCCAGGGCAAGCAGCGCGCCCACGGCGAACTCCCAGACCCGGGCAAACGGGCCGTAAAAACCCACGAGGTACTTCGCCGATGGAGCAAGTAGACCAAGCCCCCACCCTCCGACCATACCTAGCCAGAACGAGATTGCTGCGGCGGTGCCGACGAGGACAGCCACCCGAGGGACCCGTCGTCCACGCCCGAAGGACATCCAGCCGAGCATCAAAGTCGCGGGGAACATCAGGTAGAACTGCTCTTCAACCGACAGCGACCAAGTGTGTAGCAGAGGGTTCGATTCCGCCGGTAAGCTAAAGTAATCGCCGGTGTTTTTGGCAATCGCGAAGTTGGCTACTAGGAGCATCGCGCCGATGCCCGTTTGAGCTGCCAGCTGCTGTATGCCGACTGGTGACAGTAGGCAGAAGGACAGGACCATTGTCACGGCAACCATCAGCGCGAGGGCCGGGGTTAGCCGTTTGAACCGCCGAAGGTAAAACCGGCCGAATCTGAAACGACCGGTTGATGCCCGTTCGCGCTGGATCATGCCGGTGATCACAAAACCGGATATCACGAAGAAGATGTCAACGCCGACAAACCCGCCCGGCACCGGCAGTCCGGCGTGAAACGCCACAACCAGCACAACCGCGACTGCTCGAAGTCCTTGAATGTCGGGGCGCCGACCGAGGTTTTTGGCGCGTTCGACCCGCTGAGCCTCACCTTTCAGGTTAAAAATATGCCCCTCCCCGGCCAGAGCATCGACCGCATCAGCCTAACCGCCAGGCCATGTTTACGCCGCTCCTGAAACGCAACCCAGGGCTTGTGTTGCCGTAGGCTTCTGCCATGAATCTCTGGCCCACGAAGTGACTGGGTTGGTGAGTGCGAATGCGCGTGCACTCGTAGCGCACGCCTCGCTGACGACCGTGTACTCGTCGCCAGCGCGTCGGGCTGGCTCGGGCGGACTGCCATCGACCTGCTCGCCCCGCTGAGCTTACCAACCCTGGCTCTGGGACCGAGCCCGGATCATCCGGGTCGGTGATTGCCAGATCGAGTGCCGCATGTGGGACAAGAGGGAGGTGGGGACTTACGCGCCGACCGTCGTGCTGGACTGCGCGTTTCTCACCCCGGACCGAGCTGCCGACATGCCACTCGGTGAGTACATCGCGGCCAACCGCACCCTAACCGAGCGAATGGTGTACGCCTCACCTGCCCGGGGTACGTCTTGCGCTCAAGGTCGCGGAATGGCGGTCCACCCGCACGACGCTCTCGACGCGCTACCCGAGGACAACCCGCAGGGCTACCTCCAGCGCGAGGCCGAGCACCACCTGGTGGAGGCCGCCGCCGAAAGCGGAGCGGTGCCTGTCGTGGTGTGGGCTGCGAGACCTCGTGCGCTTCTGGAGTGTCTCCCTGAGCAGGATGGACATGGCCATCGTCGCCTTGCAGGTGTTGGTCGAGCTGGGTCTGCATCGCGTCCGGCGCAGGCAATCATCCTCGTGTCCACCACGGTGCTGAGCTACTTCGGCCACCGCGACTTCTCCTTCCGGCGCGGAAGGGCCGATACCCAGGATGAGACGTCGCGCAGGTAATAAAGTCGCCTTCCGCCACGAAGACTCGTAGTCCGACAGGGCTATCAGCCGGTGACGGGATCCGTTTCGGGAACGGCGTCGCGAACTCGGTCAGCCACCGGAAAGCGCGCTTTTGCAGGCGCACGACGCCCTGCCGCAGCAGGTTACCCAATGTGGCCGCCCCGGAGTGTCCACAACTAACTAAACTAGCGATCCTTGGGCGGTAGCGATCCTTGGGCGGTAGCGATCCTTGGTCGCTAGCGATCCTTGGTCGCTAGGACGTTGAGAGTTGTCTTGAGTTTTCAAGCTGCTTTCGGCAGTAGGCGAGCCCGGTCGATGGTTTCTGTGATGTGAATGTCTATGGTGTGCAATGCTTTTCGTAATGGTGGTGGCGCCGGTGGTTGATCGGCGGCGAGCAGGGGCCGCAGCAGCCGGTCGTGCAGTTTGGTGTAGAAGACCGCGAATCGGAGTCCATCGGCGGTGAGGCGGTAGCGGTTCTTGCTCGGGATGCGGGTGATGAGCCCGTTGACCCGCAGCCGGGCCAGATCGTAGCTTGGGCTTGGTTCATGGAGTAGTAGGTGCCGCCAAGCAGGCCGGTCATCAAGGCGCGCAGGCTCTTGTTGGTGATGCCGGTGACGGCGAGCACGCTGGTGCACAGGGCGCCGGCCAGGGCTTGGACCCGAGGGTCGCCGAACCGTAGGGCCGGGGCCCTCCTGCCATCCTCGGTGAGGGTGGGCCGTGCGATCCGCTCAAAGGCTGGACTCGCAAGGACGCAGCCCTGGCCGACACGTTCAGTATCGAGCAGTGCGGTGTTGACCGCACGAGCACGCGTCTGCAGTTCGTCAAGATGGACCAGCCGGCGCCGACAGCCCAGATCTTCGGGATCGTTGATCACGGTCTCGATGCGCAGCGCCCGTGCGTCCTTCAAATACTGTTTGATACGCGAGTGCCGGTAGAAGGCGTTGACGTTGACCTCGGTGCCATAGGTGACGATCTTGGTCTTGTATTCGCCTTTTGCCTTGGCGCCGCGGCGTTGGCCGCGTTTGAAGATCAGCTCGATTAGCTCCGGTCGGCCGATGTCGAGTTGTCGGCGACTAGGGCCTCGAAGAACAAGCGGGCCCGCCGGGGTGCGTCGAACACCATGGTGCGCGAGGTCTCGACCTGGCGCATTGACAGCTCCCACCAGTAACCGGCGGCGTGGAACGGATCGACTGTACGATCGTCCGCGGAAAGTCGTGCGGCCACAACGCGTATGCCGCAATCGACGATGCGACGAACCCTACTGCGGCGAAGCCACTCAGCCGCCATTGCCTGGCAACCAACAATGCGACACGCAATACGGCGAGTTGCGGTTTCACCAGAGCTGCCAAGACGACCATGATCGCAACGAGTCCCCACCGCTCTCGGCATAGCGCCACAAGGAAGACCAGTGCGATCGGCACCACAAACCCGACCGAGTTGAAACAACGTTGGACTGACCACTTGGCAATGCGGTGTCTAGCCTCGGATGGCGGATAGGGTTACCGAGGTCATCGGGGGACCGCCGCCCTGCATTATGTAGAGCGGCTTGCCCGGGTCGTAGCCGTACCACTGCGGGCAGCTGCCGACTCGCAAAGTCGGGCGGGGTCCGGCCCCAAGCCAGCTCGCTGAAATCTCGTGGCCGGGGTAGGTGGGCTGATCGGTCACTGCCACGTAGCCCCCGCCGAGTCCACCGGTCGAGGACAGCGTCGCGAGATCGTAGTCACGCAGGTTTATACCGCTGGGCAGCTGGAACTCGCCTACCGTGTAGGCGTCGGCGTGGTAGTCGTCGAGGTAGCCGCCCTTGGTCGGTGCGACCCTGATCGGGCTCCCGCCCGGCAGGCGCAGCACGGCGACCGGCGCGCCCGGCGACCCGCCGAGCGGATGGGCCAGCCCGTCCGCGCTGATGAGATAGGCCGACGGGTGCACCGGCGGGACTTCGACCATGACGCGGAAGCCGCTCACCGACGTGGGCTGGTGCAGCAACTTGGCGATGTCCGGGCGGTCCATCGAGGGCACCGCCAGGGCCACGACCCGGTCGCCGTCGGCAATCAGGACCGTGCTGGCCGGTTGGTTGGTGGCCGGGTCGACCGCCCAGCCGACGTAGTGCACCTGGTAGACGACCCTCCGCGGGATCGCCCAGCGCACCGGCAGCGTCGTGGCCCGTGTGCTGTCGGGGACCGGCAGGTAGTTCGGCGTCGCCCCCCATCGACAGGATGGGCCGCTGAAGTAGAGGTCGGTCGTCTGCGGCGGCGTGCTCAGGGCGGGCACGGGCCTCGAGGCGACCAGGTCGTTGCGGGCCATGACCAAAACCCCATGGGTACGCAGCACCGGGGTCCAGCCGCGTAGCACGTACTCGCTCACCTCGTAGTCGCGCACGTCGCTGATGATGCCGTCCCAGATCGGCATGCCGATCGTGGTGGCATCGTAGATCACCACCGGCGGCCGCGAGGCCTTCAACTCGTCGATGAGCAGCCGTTGCGCATACTCGGACATGGCCAGGTCCACGTGGATGAACCGGGTGCCCGGCGCGCGGCCCAGCACGAAGTAGAGGTAGCCCAGGCTGTTGGTCATGTCGAACACCGGCCCGTCCTCACCGGCGTAGGCGCGGATCGCGGTGTCCAGATCGCCCAGCAGGCCGGTGTCGATCGCCCCGGGAGCCGCATAGCCCAGCCGGCCGAAGCTCGTTTCGGTGACGCCGGCCAGGTGATGCTGCCCGGCCACCGTGCGAAGCGGTCCGGCATAGACGAAGCCGAGTGCGATCACCGGGACCAGAACGGCGGTGACCGGGTGGGCGAACCGGGCCGGTCTGGCGTCCCGCCCGCTCCACCAGGCGACGATCAGCCGGTCCAGCCCGCCCAGAAGACGCCAGGACCACAACAGCACAAGGGGCAGGCCGGCTGCGAACACCTGCCAGACGTGGATGGAGTCGAAGCGCCCGAGCGCCTTCTCCACATACAGCGCCACGAACCCGGCCGCCGCCACGGCCACCCAGTCGCGCACCTCCCAATCGGCGCGCCTGGCGACCTTGACCGCCACCGCCCACACCGTGAGCAGCACACACCCGACGTCGACCGCCAGCATCGTCCACTCGATTCGAGGGAAGCAGGCCAGGGTCGGCATGATGGCGCTGGTCAGGTTGTGGCCGGGCCCCACCACCACGTAGTAGTCGATGAATCCACGCAGCGCGCCGAGACCCGCCAGGAACGCGGCCCACACGGCCGTGGCGGCCAGCCCGGTGCCGACACACCAGCGGGTCAGCCGCAGGCTGGTCCACAGGCTCTCTCCTGGCCGGCGGTGCACAAGCTCTGCGGCGACCACACAGGCCAAGACCGGCGCGGCCAGGAAGATCGTCTCCGGGACCAGGATCTCCTGCACGACCAGCAGCAGCGTCAACCCCACCACCCAGGCGACGCTGCGCCGGCGCAGGGTCTCACCGAGCACGATCAGCGCCACCGGCAGGCCCACGAACCGCTCCGGCCACAGCAGCAGCACCCCGGGGGGCTGGCTCAGGAACGGCGTCCACTCCAGCAGCGGCCGCAAGCTGGCCACGCCCAGGAAGGTCAGGGCCAGAAACCACGGGTTGCGCCGGCTGACCCAGACCGCGAAGAAATAGGTGCTAACCCAAAACAGCGGGATCAGGATCACGCTGTGGATGGCGCGGATGCCCCAGATGCTGTCGCCGAAGACGACCCGGCCCAGGCTTCCGGTCAACACGTCCGGGAACAGGCCGTGGATGAAGAGCACATCGCGCCACGGGAAGTAACCGCGGGCGAGCACGCTCGCACCAGCCATCTCCTGGGCGTCGTCGTAGCCGTTGAAATGTGTGATCTGTCCGGGCAGCACCGACATCGCCAAAAACACCGCGATCGCACCCACAACCACCGCGAGCAATGTCCGCTCGACATCGCGCGCCGCGCGCCCCACACGCAGCTGACGCGCCGCCCACCACCCAATCGCGACCACACCAAAGACGGGCAACCACCAGACCAGCCACGGCCACGACCGCGTCCCGGTGGCGGTCTGCACGACCGTGTGGGCCGAGACGAACCACAGGCCCAGTACCGCGGCAACCGCACCACCCACCCCGTTGACCATCGACAACACCCGCCCGCGGTGCCCGTTGGTGCGGCGCGCCCACACCTCGGCGACGACGGCGACCAACACCACATAGACCACACCCGCGGCCACGGCAAGCAGATCCATGCGCCCGCTCCGGGCACCGCACGCGACCACCACCACAGCCGCCGGCAGCAACACCCGCGCCAGGGCGCCCCACCACGCCCGCTGCGGCGTGGGTGGCGCCGTGGGCACCGGCTCGACCAGCTCGATGGTCCGCTTGGCCGGTCGCCGACCGCGCGACCGCAGCGGCCCGAACCGCGCCAGCAGCACACACCCGACGATCGCGAACAACGGAAACCCGTACACGCTCAGCCGGTAGTTCCAAAACGAAAGCTCGAAGTTGAAGTTCGCAAACGTCGGATAGCCGACGATGTCGGTCGGGCCCGAAAGGCTCGGCGCGGCGAACCGGGCGAGCAACAAACACAGCACCGCCGACACGGCGACCGCGACCAAAAAACGCGCCACCACCCGCCAGCGAGCGCCGATCAGGGCCAACCACCGCCCCGGCGCCACCAGCTCCGGCGCGCGCGCGCTGCGCCCGGGCGCGCGTGGGTCCACTGACGGGGAAGCCTCAGCATCGGTGTCGGCCGTCACCCGAGCGGCACCCCGTCCATCGGTCCTCCATCCATGAGTTCGCCCACCAAGGCGAACGACGCCCCCAAAGTCCCCACGCCAGGCGCAACAATAGCAACCCGAAACGCCGCAGGCTGGGCTTCCGCTCACACCGAGGCCGCGCTGAGCGGATTCAACCTGAGCACCAAGCACGACAACAAGCACGACAATCGGAGCAGAATCGAACACATGACCGACCCCCGGTATCGCCTACGTCCGCCGCGACGGAACGTTCGCTGCGTTCATCGCTGTGGCCGTTCCGCAGCGAGGCCGGGCGATGGATTCAATACCCGAGTCGAAGCCGACCAGCTCCCGCCAAAACGCCTGCAGTGACGGCGACTGCACCCTCGACCACGTTATCGGCCAGCGTGAACAGCATAGTCGTAGGCCGCCACGAGTCAGCCGCGCGACCTCTTCGTCGGTGACGGTGTTCCCGTGAGGTGTTTATCGTTGCACGGTGTTTGGATTTCGCCAGTTCCGCTCCCGAGCGACCCATCACCAGATATCCTGACTCGCGATGGATCTCTCGTCGCCCGCGCATGCGCACACGGAGGAGGCGCGCAAAAGCTGCGCTGGACTGGCGTGTCGGTGGTATCCGTCCCACTCGGCCAGGGCCTCATTCAGGTGGCGTCAGCGCCGGTCTCGGGATTACGGCCAGCCGACGATCCCCGGGCTGAGCGGTATGCGCCGTTCCAGCGCCGGGCGGTGCGTGACCAGGACTGCGCGCAGCGCCAGCGCATCATCGCCGAGCGGTTGACGGAGCTGGACCGCTACAGTTGAGCCGAGACACTAGGCAGGTTCGGAGGTAATCATGTCGTGGTACGCAAGCCCTTCGGGGCCCATTGGGAGCCCGGACCCCTCACAGCAAGCCGGGCAGGCGTCCCATCAAACACCCGCTGATGCGGTATCTTCGCCCGGAGAGCCCTGGAGCCATCTGTGATCAACGGGAAGCACGTTGTCGTGGTCATGCCCGCTTACAACGCGGCCAAAACCCTTGAAATGACCGTTCGCGAGCTTCCCGAAACTGTCGATACCGTCATTCTCGTGGATGACAAGAGCAAAGATGAAACCGTTCCTATCGCGGAAGCTTTGGGCTTGCGTGTTTTTGTTCACGACAAAAATTACGGTTACGGCCGAAACCAACAGACCTGCTACCGCGAGGCCCTGGCGGTTGGCGCCGATATTGTCGTGATGGTCCACCCCGATTACCAGTACACGCCAAAGCTGGTAACCGCCATGGCTAGCATGATCGCCTACGACGTCTACGATGTCGTGCTCGGTTCGCGTATTCTTGGTGGAAGTGCCCTTCGCGGCGGCATGCCTTACTACAAATACGTTGCCAATCGCTTTTTAACCGCCTTTCAAAACGTCCTCACCGGCGCGAAATTATCGGAATACCACACCGGCTTCCGGGCATTCACCAAAGAGGTTCTGACAACCCTTCCGTTGCTGGAGAATTCCGACGATTTTGTCTTCGACAACCAAATGCTCGCGCAATGTCTCTGCTTTGGGTTTCGTATCGGCGAAGTCTCTTGCCCTACCAAATATTTCGGAGAGGCCTCCTCCATCAATTTTGGCCGGAGTGTGAAATACGGCTTCGGGGTATTGGGCACATCTCTGAAGTGCTGGCTGCAACGCACCGGCAGGATGGATTTTCGGCGTTTCAGCCCCGCGGGTCGCAGGCTACAAACGATGGATTACTACCTCGCTTCCCAGAACGACGATTAGCAGCCCCAACAGTGCCGCGACAATGTCTGAGCATGAATCCCTGACAGGCCGACGGCATCATCACGACCGGCAGCAGCGGCTCGGTATCCAGGACTGACCGGAAAATGCCAAGGTGAGTGGGCAGGCGTACGCACCCGGCGGGGCTTTGCGGAGCCGGGTTGGGTTCTGGCGGTGTGAGTTGGCTCAGGTGCCCGACGACCAGGCTGATCTGCGGGCTCCTCGTCTCAGGTTAACGTCGCCGTCGGCGGCGCAACCGAACCCATTTTCACGTCTGCGAAGAGTCTCGGGAACCCAAGTTGGGACTGGTGCGAGAATTAATGGTGCGGGGCGGCTCCCAGTGGTTGGTGTTGTCGCGGTGTGCTGATGTCGAGTGGGTGGTTAGGTTAGCCGGCCTGGAAGGGGTCGACGCGGACAGTGAGCCCCGTTGCTTGTCGGACGGTGAGCGAGCGCGGTGCTGGCGCACGATGCGGCGCATGGCGAGCTGGGGATTGAGTCGTGCGAAGTAGTCGCTGCCCAGCCGCCATTACGAAAAACATTGCGCGCCATCGACACTCACATCGCAGATTGTATCGACGACGCCAGGATTTCTCTCAAAGCAGCCTGAAAGCTCAAGACAATTCCGGGGTTCCTAGTCACCCCCGTCCCGCCACGCCTACGACGGTGATGGGTTCGAAACTATTGAAGTCCTTGTTGCGGTTCCCGAGGATGAGGGGATAGCACGGGGTCCCGCGGGACCGATCGGCCAGGACCATCCAGGGAAGGAGGAGCGGCAGCGAGCAGAGGGCGGCGAGCGCCGCCTCCTGCGCCCAGCGCCGGTAGGTATCGCCCTCGCGCTCCGTAGTAGGCCGCCTTGATTGGCGCGGCCACGGCGAGGTTGTCTGGCGGAGCGTGCAGGCGACGACGCCATGAGGGCGAGCGCCAGCGGGTTGGCCCATGCGCTCTTCGCCCGCGCCGCCACGCGGACGTCGAGGACGCGGAAGATCGCGAAGAAGAAGGGTCACGGCGACGTAGTACGTCGTCGCCGACACGAAAAAGAGCATCGCCAACAGGCCGCACAGCGCCAGGTGGACCGCCATCCCCAGGGCTGCCTCGAGCCTTGATTCCCAACCGATCCGCGCATCATCCCCATACGGTCGACTCGCGACGGTCGGCCCCAACCCACCGCCGACGCGAGGATGGCACCCTAGGCACCGTCCCCAGGTAGTCGCGATGCACGGAGGCCCGTGGGCACCGCGTGGCACCCGATCAGCGCCGCCACAGAGGCTGGCACCAGGGTCTAGAGAACTACGCCCCGAACGCGTGTGCCCGAAAGATGGCTCACCAGGGCTTGCTTTCTGGTGCAGACTGGTGCCGCTTTTCGATGTCACGAAACCGGATTTGAGGTTGAGACGTTGATGGTACTCTGCGTCTCAATGGCTGGTCCATCGGTGACCGAGATGCGGAGCTACAAGAGATCTCGCGTCTCCGGTGTGAGGCAAGGTTAACGCGCTCTATCGAGCACGTGGTGATGACCATCTCGCTATCCAGCGGTACTCGTGATCAAAACGATGCAGGAGGAGGCAGGCTGACCGGCTCACTGGGTAATGAGAGGATCTACGTCACTCAGGTGGCAGCTTGGGGTCCCGGACATCGAACCCACGCTCGAGCGGCCACGACTGACAGGTCACGACGATGACTACCGTGCTCATCATCGGCAGCGGGCCGGCCGCGGCGGGTGCGGCACTCGCCTTGAGCCGCCGCGAAGACGTCGCCGTCACGGTCATCGACATCGGGGAGGGGCTCGATGTCGAGAGCCAGCAAGTGATCGAGCGTCTGGCTTCCTCGAACCCAGCTCATTGGGAACCCTCTCTGGTAGAGCGAGTCTCGGCGCAACCTGTAAGCTCCGGACTTCGAGGAGTGCCCGAGAAGCGGACGTACGGTTCGGACTACCCGTTCCGCAACATCGGACAGCTCGATGGCCTCACCTCAGACGAGGACGCCACGACGTCGCTCATCTCGGCGGCGTACGGAGGCTACAGTAACGTTTGGGGTTCCCAACTGATGCCTTTCACGACGTCAGCCTTCGACAGCTGGCCCTTCGACGCCTCTGTGATGCGGACCCACTACGAAGCGGTTCTCGACGAAGTCCCTTACGCGGCAGAGGTCGATGACCTTGCAGAGAACTTCCCGCTCATGCACCGATCCGACCCACTTCCACCACTGTCCGACAGGAGCCAACGGGTCCTAGACGCCTACGACCGCCACCGATCGGAGATGAGGGCTAGGGGCATCATTATGGGCAAGGCTCGACTAGCCTTCCGCGCTCGGGACTGCGTCCGGTGTCGCCTGTGCATGACGGGTTGCCCATACAGGCTGATTTACTCGGCTGCTCAGACGTTCGATGCGCTTCAGCGTTCGGGACAGGTAACGCTGCACCGCGGTGTTATGGCGCTCAGAATCTCCGAGCAGGCCGACAGTGCCTCTGTCGTCGCACGAGAGCTAGCCACCGGGCGGACCTGCCGATTCGAGGCCGATCGAATCTTCGTCGCGTGTGGGGCGATGGGCACGACGCGACTCGTCGCGAGTTCTCTCAATCTCTTCGACGTCGACCTGCCGATTCTCGAATCGCAGCAGTTCATTTTGCCGATGATGTCACTCAGGGCTTCCGCCGATCCTCGACAGCAACCCGACTTCACCTTGAACCAATTCAATATGCTGGTGGCGCCCGACGCACATTCCGCCGACATCGCCCAACTTCACTTCTACACGTTCAATCCCTCGTTCGTCGAGAGTCTGCCGTCGCTGCTTCGCGGTGATCGAATGGCCAAGGCACAGATCCAGCTGCTGCGTCGGCTGAGTGTGGCGCTGGGATACTTGCCTTCATGGCGGTCACCACGTTTGTTCGTGCGCATACGACAAAGTTCGGGCAACCGGGGTAGTCCTGATATGCACATCTCGCGAGATTCGGCGCCCCAGGGCCGAAACCAAATGCTGCGTTCGGTGATGGCCCGACTGACCAGGTCGGCGCCCCTTCTCGACCTCTATCCCGTGCTTCCAATGCTGCGGCTTGCAGCAGGAGGCAAAAGCTACCACGTGGGGGGCAGCTTTCCTCATTCGACCGCCCGCTCGGCCGGTATGACGAGTGACCGCCTGGGGCGTGTGGGGCCGTGGCAACGGGTGCACATGATTGATGCATCGGTGTTTCCGAACATCCCCGCCATGACATTCACCCTGACGATCATGGCGAACGCGCACCGTATCGCGTGCGAAACGATGGAGCTGGCATCGTGACCGCAAGGCCCATAGCGGCTGTTACCGGCGCGACCGGTTATCTCGGGTCACGAATATGCGCAACTCTGGAATCCCGAGGTTGGCAGACCGTCGGGCTCGTGCGGTCGCCCGCGGGGGCCCCCGGGGACGCCTACACATACGACCTTGGCGCACCGGTCAGCTCCGCGGTGTGCCGATTCCTGGATTCGACGGACGTGCTTGTCCACACCGCTTACGACCTGACGTCGACTCGTCCGGTCGACATTTGGCGGATCAACGTAGAGGGGAGCCGCCGCCTTCTGGAGGCTGCAAGCAATGCTGGAGTGCGGCGCATTCTCGTCCTGTCGAGCATGTCGGCATTCGAAGGCACCACACAGCTTTACGGGCGGGCCAAGCTGGATATCGAGACCATGACCGAGCAGTTTGGTGGGTGCGCCGTGCGAGTAGGCCTGGTCTACGGGGAGCAGTCCGGTGGCATGGCTGGTGCGCTACGCAAGCTCGCGGGTCTTCCCGTCGTGCCGCTGATCGCGGGCGATCCGCGGCTCTACACGATACGCGAGAGCGATCTGATGGCGGTGGTCGCGGCGTTGGCCGGCGCCGACTCGCTGCCAGCTGGGACGGTCTCCGCGGCACATCCTGTGCCGGTGCCGCTGCGCGACCTGATGACGGCGTTTGCCGCGCGAGAGGACGGCAATTGTCGTTTTGTCATGATCCCGTGGAAACCCGTCTACGGTCTGATGAGGGCGGCGGAGTCCGTCGGCCTACGCCTGCCGTTTCGCGCCGACTCACTGCTGGGGCTAGTTCGCAGCACACCGCGGGTGGTGAACGCGGACAGATTGAGCGGACTCGGGGTGGCGCTTCATGCGTTCGGTTCATCACAGAGCTGACCGGTCGCGGGCCCCACTCCGTGACGAGATCCATATCGCGGCTCCTTCCCACCCGCGCACGACATGACGAAGTGGCAGCGGCGCACACGGTTAGCCTCGTGGGTGAGCCGGAGAACGCAGTGATCGGCAGTGCGTAGCACCTATCTCCAACCGCATCGTCGGCTACTGCATGGACTCCCGAATGAAGTCGCGGCTGGCAACCACGCACTTCACAACGCCGTGGCCCGCCGCGGCCAGGTGGCCGGCTGCATCCTGCACACACCGACCGCGGATCGCAATTCCGCAGCCGAACTTCGTCCACGCTCTGGGCCGCTACGACATGGTCGGATCGATGGGTCGTGTCGGGGCCGCCGGCGACAACGCTGCCATGGAGAGCTTCTTCAGCCTCCTGCAGAAGAACGTCTTGGACCGTCGCCGCTGGGACACCCGAGAGGAAACTGCGGATCGCGATCGTCACCTGGATCGAACGCACCTACCACCGCCGGCGGCGCCAGGGCGCTCTCGGCCGGTTGACCCCCATCGAATACGAGACCATCATGACCACACCGGCCAATCAGGCCGCGTAACGGAAACTGTCACCTATCCGTGCAGCAGACCCCACACCGCCTTCGATGCGATGGTCACCTGCGTGCACCGCCGCGATCGCCTCGATGAGGCCATGGAGGCCATGGCTGCCGACTCGGAGTTCACCCCGGTGGTGTACCGGCTGGGTTGTCTGCGCGGGGTGTCCATGGCCATGAGAAAGCCTCATTTGTGGCCAGTAGGAAGTCCCACTGGTGGCCATGTAGAAGTCCCCACTCCTTTGCGGGCTCGCGTGTCATTTCCGGGAGCTGTGGGCCTGGGCGGTGACGGTGATAGCGCCAACTGTCACCACACCGCCCAGGGAGCTCTATTGAAGTCTGCAAGGGAGCGTATGAACATCATTTCGGCGTATCACCAGGTCGGGTCGTATCGCGGCGCGGCCGAGCTGTGCGGCACGACGCATAAGACGGTCAAGCGGGTCATCGAGCGGGCCGAGGCCGGCGGGCCGCGGCCACGGGAACCGCGACCACGCAATGTCGATGCGTTCACTGACCTGGTCGCTACTCGGGTCGAGAAGTCGAAGGGCAAGATGTCGGCGAAGCGGATGTTGCCGATTGCCCGTGCGGCCGGTTATCAGGGCTCGGCGCGTAACTTCCGCCGGTTGGTGGTCGAGCAGAAAGTGTTGTGGTGCAACGCTAACCGGCATCAGCGGCGTCCTGCGGTGTGGTCACCAGGTGACTATCTGGTGATGGACTGGGCCGAGGCTGCACCGGGCTTGATGGTGTTCTGCGCGGTGCTGGCGTATTCGCGGTGGCGGTTCGTGCGCTTCGCCGCCGACGAGAAGGCCTCGACCACGCTGGCGATGATTGCCGAGGCCCTTGAGGCGATCGGCGGGGTTCCGGCCAAGATCCTGGCTGACCGGATGGGCTGCCTTAAAGGCGGTGTGGTCGCCAATGTGGTTGTCCCGACACCGGATTACGTGCGGTTCGCCTCCCATTACGGTTTCGACCCAGATTTCTGCCACGGTGGCGATCCCCAATCGAAGGGCATCGTCGAGCATCTGTGCGGCTACGCCCAGGACGACCTCGCGATCCCGCTGCTGACCGAAGCCGCCCTGTCCGGCGAAACGGTTGATCTGCGTGCCCTCAACGGCCAGGCCGCGTCGTGGTGTGCTGAGGTCAACGCTGCGGTGCATTCGGAGATCTGCGCAGTACCCGATGAGCGGCTCGCCGAGGAACGCCGCGTCCTGAAAGCCCTGCCTTCGCTGCGGCTGCAGATCCGTGCCGGGTCGGTGCGCCGCAAGGTCGACAGCCTGCCGTGCATCCGGTACGGCTCAGCCCGCTACTCGGTGCCCAAGCGCCTGGTGGGCACCTCGGTGGCGGTCGTCGTCGATCACGGTGCCCTGATCCTGCTGGAACCAGCGCGACCGGGGTGATCGTGGCCGAGCACGAGTTGGTCAGCCCTGGTGAGGTCTCGATCCTCGATGAGCATTACGACGGACCCCGCCCCGCACCCTCACGTGGGCCGAGGCCGAAAACCCAAGCGGAGAAACAGTTCTGCGCCCCCGGCGCCGAAGCTGAGCAGTTCCTCGTCGGCGCTGCCGCGATCGGCAACACCCGGTTGAAAGCCGAACTCGACATCCTGCTCGGACTCGGTGCCGCCCACGGTGAACAAGCATTGGTCGACGCCCTGCGCCGGGCAGTGGCGTTTCGACGGTTCCGCGCTGCTGATGTGCGCTCCATCCTCGACGCCGGCGCCGGCACCCCACAACCGCGCCCCGCCGGCGACGCCCTGGTCCTCGATCTTCCCACCGCCGAGACCCGCTCCCTGGACGCCTACAAGATCAGCGACACCACCGCCGACGGGACGGCGTCATGACCGCCACCGGCACTGGCACCGTGAAAACAGCCGCTCCGGCGTCGGTGGCGCCGCTGGCTGCCGATCTCGACGCAGCGCTGCGGCGGTTGAAGTTGGCCACGGTGCGCCGCAACGCCGCCGAGGTCTTGCAGGTGGCCAAGACCCAACGCTGGACCCCCGAGGAGATCCTGCGCACGTTGGTCGAGGCCGAGATCGCCGCCCGCGACGCCTCCAACACCCCTTATGGACGAGTATGACGGCAGGCAGGTTGTCGCGATCGATCTGCATCGGCAGCGATCGGTGATCGTACGCCAGTCCGAATCAGGCGAGCAGTTGTCGGCGGTGCGGATCGTCAACGATCCGGTCGCCTGGAAAATGCAGCTTGAGTTCGCTGGATCTGATCCCGAGGTGGTGCTGGAAGCGACGTACGGCTGGTACTGGGCAGTCGACGTGCTGCACGCTTGCGGAGCGCGCGTACATTTGGCGCATCCGTTGGGAGTCAAAGGATTCCGATACCGGCGAGTGAAGAACGATGTGCGCGATGCCGCCGATCTGGCCGATCTGCTGCGGATGGGCCGACTGCCCGAAGCCTGGATCGCCCCACCGCAGACGCGCGAATTACGGGAGTTGGTGCGCTACCGCGCCAAGCTCGTCGCGATGCGATCCGGACTAAAGGCCCAGATCCACGCGGTGCTCGCCAAAGCCGGCGTGTTGATCGCAGTGTCGGATCTGTTCGGAGTTACAGGCCGGCAACGACTGGCCGAGGTGCCACTGGGTCCTGCCTACGCCCAACGAATCCGCTCGCTGCTGGAACTCATCGACATCCTCGACAGCCACGAAGCTCGCTTTGCCACGATGATCGCCGAGCGGTTGAGCACCCACCGCGGCTATCAAGCGATTCAGCAAGTGCCCGGCATCGGACCGACGCTGGCGGCGGTTTTCGTCGCCGAGATCGGTGACGTGCAGCGTTTCACCGACCCAGCCCACCTGTGCTCATGGGCCGGGCTGACCCCGCGCCACCGCGAGTCCGACACCGTCGTGCACCGCGGACACATCACCAAACAAGGCTCCAAAGCGGTTCGCTGGGCCGCGATCGAGGCGGTACAGCGCCACCCGACGACGGCCAAGATCTCAGCCGACAAACAACGCATCGAAGCTCGCCGCGGCCGCAACATCGCCAAGGTCGCCGCGGCACGCAAACTGCTCACGCTGGTCACTACGGGCTGCGCGACGGCCACATTCGCGCGCTCGACCGTGCCAGGGCGGCCTGAGCGCTCCGGACGCAACCGCGCGCGGCCGCCTCTTGTCATGACCCCCGAACCATCGGCATGGTCGCCCGCTTGATCGACCCCGCGTGTTGCCACCGCACCGCTCCATGCCCACACAGCTGGGCGAAGGGATGACCGGCAGCCGGACCAATCCGGCCTTGCCCCAACGTATCTGCACCATCACGGCTTGGAGAAGGCCCACAACCACACAATCGCGCCGCTGCACCTTCCGGCATCCGCCGACAGCATGCACCAGGCCGGCCCGGCGTCAAGACCGTTCGTCTTCGCTGCGCTGCGGGCGCTCCGTCTTGACGACCGGTCCTTGCCTGGCGCTGTCTACACGGAGGCCGAAAGCCAGCAAAACCGCTGCTCGGTAACGTATTGACAGGACCGAGCGACGCTGCCAGGCCCGCCGCGGCAGCGAGGCGGTGAACACATCGACCCGCTCGGCGCCGGCGCCGGTGCTCACCGTCCGATTGGCGCCGATGCCCAGCACGCAGGGGGTTGATGAGGTTCCGCCGATCCCGAGCTGCGCCAGAGGCTGCAGCGGCGGGGCATCGGCTTCGGTATGGGCGCCAAGGGTCAGCGCTGGGTGCTCATCGACATCACCGACAGCAATGCCGACGGCGCCGCAGCTGGTCAGCATCACCTGCTGGTAACCCGCACGCTACGATCGATCGTGCGTGCACATCCAGGCCAATACTCGTACGCTGAACCTTCACTGTGGCCTTCCACATCTTGTGGCTCTACCGACCAGGACCACCCTGTCGGCAACCCACGTTCACATGCGAGCGGAGGCCCCAGCCCCCCATACGGTCTAGGCGCATTCCATTCTTCGACCGCGCTCGCTGCGACCCACTTCTTCTTCGCAAGAGCTTGTCATTATGGCGGCGACCATGCAGCCTCAGCATCCCAATTCTCCTTGAAGGAGCCTTTCACTGCTTCTTTATTCTCCTCGAGGGGGCCCTTCGCTGTTTCGTTTTTCTGGCCCCAGGCCCACACATATTCTTTGCGAATTGTCGACAACACCCGCATGCCATCGGTCACCGCGCGCAGATTGCTCGAGCCGTAGATCCGCGCCTTCTCATAACTGCAGACTTCGGCGATCTTCAAGTTGGATACTGCCACTCTCACGTTGATCAGGGCCTCAACCTCGAAACCATCCCCCCACTGCTGCGGAAGCGCATGGATGTCGGGAAGGCGCATTGCGTCGAGGCATCTCCGCCAAAATGCGTTGTAGCCATAGCACAGGTCGGTGAACCTCGTCGAGAACAGGATGTTCACAATGCTGTTGAGGCCCTTGTTGCCGAATTGGCGGAACTTGGTGATGTCATCGCTCCCACCGCCTTGGATGAAGCGTGACCCTTTTGCGAAGTCGGTTCCCGAGATCAGGGTAGCGACATATCGAGGTATTTCAGCTGGGTCGGTGCTGCCGTCGGAGTCAATCATCACGATGATGTCACCCGATGCAGCGGCAAACCCGCATGCTAGCGCGTTGCCCTTACCTTTGCGGGTTTGGTCGATGTGCACGCCGTCTGGCCAAAGCTGACGCGCCACCTCGGCCGTATTATCGATGGAAGGTCCATTGACCAACACAATTTCGTCAATATCAGTAGGCATACGAGACGCCACATACGGAAGGTTACGTTCTTCGTTGAGTGCCGGAATTACGACCGACACGCGGGGACGCGGCACGCCATGGGGAATTTCATCCCAAATAGATACAAGCTTAGCCATGGTGGGTGGCGCCCCTTGCGTGAACTTCGAGTACAGCTTGTCGCCCGCGAGCTTGAAGAGCCACCGGTCAAGGATGAGGAAGCGGCCGACCCAGACGATGCCGAAGCCCAGCAGCTGGGCGAAGCACACGGATGCGCCACGGATGAGGACTGTTTGATTGGCCATCGCATTCTCGACGAAGTAGGTGAAGAGCGTGGCCAGCGCGACGCCTAGCATCATGGCCACCCAGAACACGAGCACCTGGCTGCGCAGGTTCTCGCGCGACGTGACCCGCCAGACGAAGTGCTTGTTGGCGAAGAAGTTGGGGACTGTGACGACGGCGGCCACCAGCAGCGTCGCGACGGTGTAGCCCTCGAGCCACACGCCGAAGACCTGAATGAGGCCCTGGCCGAGTGGGACGAAGATCGCCGACACACCAACGTAGCGCAACTTCTTGAGCGCATCCTCCGTGCGGGCATACGCGATGAGGTTCCACGGCGAGAGATCCATGGTCCGCCAAGCTACCTGGCAATTGGTCGCTCTGGGCCCGAATTGCGGAATTCGAAGCGCCCAACGATGAATACTATGTAAACGGCCGGCGCCTATGGGCCTTCGCCCGCCGCCCGAGTAGGTCAAGGTCCGCGACTTCTCGACCCACAGCGGGGAAGGCCAACCCGTGCGGCGTATACGACATCGCCGCCGACGCCGGATGGGTTTCGGTCAGCATCGACCACGACATCGCCGCGTTCACGGTCGCCAACGTCGCACTCTGGTGGCACACGGTCGGCTCACCGACCTACCCGCAGGCCAGCCGACTGCTGATCTGCGCCGACGGCGAAGGCTCGAGCGGTTGCCGCAACCGCGCCTTCAAGACCGAACTGGCCGCGCTTGCCACCCGCGCCGGACTGAACGTCGGCGCCGAAGTCGACACCAGCGAATACCCCACCGGGATCAAGATTCCCGACCGCGACATGGCCGCCCTCACCCATGCCGGAATCCCGCACCGACACAACTTCCACGGCGAATGAACTGCACCCCGCACCCAGACCGACACACCCCGACACGCCTGAAACCGCATGTGGGGTTGACCCCTGATGGTGGCCACCTGACTGGTGGGACTTCTGGTCCCGCGGGAAGGATGTCCGTATGTCGGGCAAGCGCAGAAAGTACACCCCGAGTTTCGGGAGCAGGCTGCCCGCCTGGTGATCGAGACCGGCCGTCCGGTGGCGCATGTAGCGGCCGAGATTGGTGTCGGTGAACAACTGCTGGGGCGTTGGGTGCGCCTCCAACGCCAGGCCTTGTCGGCTGGTGATACTGGCGCGGTGCTGGATGCTGATGAACGTGCAGAGTTGGAGCGTCTGCGCCGTGAAAATGCCGAATTACGTTTGGACCGTGAGTTTTTGAAAAAAGTACTGATGCGCCCCCTTGGCGGGGCACACCCGGTGGGATGAGAATCGGCGCTGGTTGCGTTCGGTGTGTGTTGCGGTGGTGTGCGCGCGGGTTGATGCTGGTGGTGGCTTCTGTCGGGCTGACGCCGACGCCGCTTGGTGCCCGTGAGCCCGGAAAAAAGTATGGCGCGGAGGGTTGTGGGCACCCGGTTGTGCTGCCAGTGAGCGCGAACTTCAGACTCCTTTGATCGACGACCTTCCTCCGGCAGTCGCCGCTGTCCTGGTGGGTGTGAGTCGGGAGGTCACTGGTGGATGAGGTAGTGCAGTATTGCGCGGGTCTGGATGTGCACCGCGACACTGTGGTCGCGACGGTGCGATTCCCGCAGGGTCGCCAACGTGGCAGTGAAACAAAGACATTCGGCACCGACACCGCCGAACTGGTGGCGTTGGGTGATTGGCTGATGTCGCATCGGGTGAGCCGGGTGGGATTGGAATCGACAGGGGTGTATTGGAAACCGGTGTTTTACCTGCTGGAGGAGCGGATCGAACAGCTGTGGCTGCTCAATGCCCAGCACCTCAAGAATGTGCCCGGCCGCAAATCTGATGTGGTCGATTCGGCGTGGATCGCCCAGCTCGTCGAGTACGGACTGGTGCGGCCCTCGTTCGTGCCGCCGCCTCAGATACGGCAGTTGCGGGATTTCACACGGCACCGCCGGGTGCTCAGTGAGGAACGCACCCGGATGGTGCAGCGGTTAGAGAAGGTGCTGCAGGATGCGGGGATCAAGTTGACGTCGGTGGCCTCGACGGTGTTGTCCAAGTCGGGGCGGGCGATGCTGGAGGCGATGCTGGCCGGCGAATCCGACCCCGCGGCGTTGGCTGACCTGGCCAAGGGCAGGATGCGATCGAAGATCCCCGCCCTCACCGATGCCCTGCGCGGGAATTTCCGGGTCGCTCATCACGGGGTGCTGGTTCGTCAGATCCTGGCTCATATCGATTTCCTCGATCGCCAGTTGGCCGAACTCGACGAGCAGATCACCACGTTGGTAGTCGACTACGAGCCGATCATCGAACGCCTGGAAACGATTCCGGGCGTGGCCCGTAAATGCGCGATCGGCATGATCGCCGAGATCGGTGTCGACATGAACGTGTTCGCCACCCCGGCGCACCTGGCGTCGTGGGCCGGAATATGCCCGGGCAACAACGCCTCCGGCGGCAAAGCCCGCTCCGGGCGCACCCGCCACGGCTCGATCGCGCTCAAGACGGTGCTCACCGAGGCAGCCCAAGCCGCCGCACGCACCAAAAACACCTATCTGGGCGCGCGGTATCACGCAATCCGGGGTCGGCGCGGCACCTTCAAGGCCGTGGGCGCGATCCGCCATGACATCCTGATCGCCTACTGGTACATCGTCGGCGCTGGGGTGCAGTACCAGGACCTCGGTGCCGACTGGGTGGCACGCCGGCACAGCCGCGAGTACCAGATCGCGCGGCTCGCCAAACAGATCGAGAAACTCGGCGCTGCCGTGCAGATCACCATGTCCGCCGCCTGAACCCACCACATCCAGGCCTGAGGTGGCCGGCGAAGTCGGGTCAGGTCACCAGCGATTCACACTTCAGCCGCGGCCTTCTTCGTCTCCGAACACAACCGGTAGAAGCCTACCGGGTGATCGAGGCGGAGAAGGCCACCTACCCGATCAAGCGGATGTGCGAGTTGCTGTGAGGTGTCACGCTCGGGCTTCTACAACTGGCGCAAATCCCGCGACCGTGGATCGGCCCCCCGGCTGCATAATGTAGACATGTATATTTCCGAGATAGTCGGCGTGTCAGAAAGTGATATAACCGATATATGGCTGGCAGGCGTGCTTAAATATATGTAGACATGTACGTGGCGCGGATTCCGAATCGGGGGTCGCCGCCGGCGATCCTGTTGCGGGAGAGCTACCGTGAGGGCGCCAAGGTGAAGAACCGCACCCTAGCCAACCTGTCGCACTGGCCTGAGCACAAGGTCGACGCGCTCGTGCGGGGGCTGAAGGGCCTGCCGCCGAAGGTGGATCTGGCCGCAGCGTTCGAGATCACCCGCAGCCTGCCGCACGGGCATGTGGCCGCCGTGTTAGGCACGGCCGAGCGCTGCGGGCTGGCCGAACTGATCGACCCGGCGCCGTCGCGGCAGCGAGATCTGGTGTGCGCCATGGTGGTCGCGGCTGTGATCGCCCCGGACTCCAAGCTGGCCACCGCGGGGGGTCTGCGCACCGAGACCGCCACCAGCTCGCTGGGTGAGGTGCTCGGCGTCGCGCGCTGTGATGAGGACGACCTGTATGCGGCGATGGACGGGGCGCTGGCCCGTCAAGAACACGTCGAAAACGCCTTGGCCGCCCGGCATCTGACGAATGGGACGCTGGTGATCTATGACGTGTCCTCGGCGGTGTTCGAGGGCCTCACCTGCCCGCTGGGGGCGATCGGGCACGCCCGCGACGGGGTCAGAAGCCGGCGCCAGATCGTCTACGGGCTGCTGTGCTCGACCGCGGGGATGCCGGTGGCCATCGAGGTGTTCGAGGGCAACACGGCCACCCCAAAACCCTGGCCTGCCAGATCACCAAGCTCAAGACCCGGTTCGGGCTGGAGCGGGTCTGCCTGGTCGGTGATCGGGGCATGCTCACCAATGCGCGTATTCGCGACGAGCTGCGGCCGGCCCAATTGGATTGGCTCAGCGCCCTGCGGGCCCCGCAGATCAAGATCCTGCTCGAGGACGGCGCGCTGCAGCTGTCGCTGTTCGACGAGCAGGACCTGGTCCAGATCAGTCATCCGGACTATCCCGGGGAGCGGCTGGTGTGCTGCCACAACCCGATATTGGCCCAGGACCGCGCCCGCACACGCCGAGAGCTGCTCGCGGCCACCGAAAAAGAACTGGACAAGATCGCCGCGGCCACCCCGCCGCGAGCGCCGGCCGTTGCGCGGACGTGACAAGATCGCCCTGCGGGTGGGCAAGGTCATCGGCCACTACAACATGGCCAAGCACTTCCCCATCGAGATCACCAACGAGGCGTTCAAGTTCACCTGCAACACCGAGACCATCGCCGCCGAGGCCGCCCTCGACGGCATCTACCTGCTGCGCACCAGCCTGCCCGCCGACACTCTCCCCGACGACGATGTGGTGCTGCGTTACAAGGGACTCGAAGAGGTCGAACGGTTCTTCCGCACCCTCAACAGCGAGCTGGACGTGCGGCCCATCCGCCACCGGCTGGCCGATCGGGTGCGCGCCCATATGTTCTTACGCATGCTGTCCTATTACATCAGCTGGCACATGAAACAAGCCCTCGCCCCAATCCTGTTCTACGACAACGACAAACCCCGCGCAGCCGCCAAACGCGCCAAACGCGCCAACCGCGTCGCCGCGGCCCAACGCTCCGACCAGGCACTCACCAAAGCCGCGCGGAAACGCACCGAAGACGGCATCCCAGTGCACAGCTTGACCAGCCTGCTCGCCGACCTGGCCACCATCTGCGCTAACTACATCCAGCCGGCCGACGACATACCGGCATTTACTATGATCACCAGCCCCACCCGGCTGCAACGCCAAGCCTTCGAACTGCTCGCCGTCTCACACCGCCACGGCTACGCGTAGTCAGTAACCCGCGCACCGGACGAACCACAAACCCCCAGGTCAACGCCCCAAACCATCAACAAAGCGGGGGGACTTCGACCTAACCCTGGCCGCGCGGCCTCCGTGTGAGCGGAAGCCCAGCCTGCGGCGTTTCGGGCTGCTATTGTTGCGCCTGGCGTGGGGACTTTGGGGGCGTCGTTCGCCTTGGTGGGCGAACTCATGGATGGAGGACCGATGGACGGGGTGCCGCTCGGGTGACGGCCGACACCGATGCTGAGGCTTCCCCGTCAGTGGACCCACGCGCGCCCGGGCGCAGCGCGCGCGCGCCGGAGCTGGTGGCGCCGGGGCGGTGGTTGGCCCTGATCGGCGCTCGCTGGCGGGTGGTGGCGCGTTTTTTGGTCGCGGTCGCCGTGTCGGCGGTGCTGTGTTTGTTGCTCGCCCGGTTCGCCGCGCCGAGCCTTTCGGGCCCGACCGACATCGTCGGCTATCCGACGTTTGCGAACTTCAACTTCGAGCTTTCGTTTTGGAACTACCGGCTGAGCGTGTACGGGTTTCCGTTGTTCGCGATCGTCGGGTGTGTGCTGCTGGCGCGGTTCGGGCCGCTGCGGTCGCGCGGTGCGCGACCGGCCAAGCGGACCATCGAGCTGGTCGAGCCGGTGCCCACGGCGCCACCCACGCCGCAGCGGGCGTGGTGGGGCGCCCTGGCGCGGGTGTTGCTGCCGGCGGCTGTGGTGGTGGTCGCGTGCGGTGCCCGGAGCGGGCGCATGGATCTGCTTGCCGTGGCCGCGGGTGTGGTCTATGTGGTGTTGGTCGCCGCGGTCGCCGAGGTGTGGGCGCGCCGCACCAACGGGCACCGCTGGCGGGTGTTGTCGATGGTCAACGGGGTGGGTGGTGCGGTTGCCGCGGTACTGGGCCTGTGGTTCGTCTCGGCCCACACGGTCGTGCAGACCGCCACCGGGACGCGGTCGTGGCCGTGGCTGGTCTGGTGGTTGCCCGTCTTTGGTGTGGTCGCGATTGGGTGGTGGGCGGCGCGTCAGCTGCGTGTGGGGCGCGCGGCGCGCGATGTCGAGCGGACATTGCTCGCGGTGGTTGTGGGTGCGATCGCGGTGTTTTTGGCGATGTCGGTGCTGCCCGGACAGATCACACATTTCCAGGGCTACGACGACGCCTTGGAGATGGCTGGTGCGAGCGTGCTCGCCCGCGGTTACTTCCCGTGGCGCGATGTGCTCTTCTTCCACGGCCTGTTCCCGGACGTGTTGACCGGAAGCCTGGGCCGGGTCGTCTTCGGCGACAGCATTTGGGGCATCCGCGCCATCCACAGCGTGATCCTGATCCCGCTGTTTTGGGTTAGCACCTATTTCTTCGCGGTCTGGGTCAGCCGGCGCAACCCGTGGTTTCTGGCCCTGACCTTCCTGGGCGTGGCCAGCTTGCGGCCGTTGCTGGAGTGGACGCCGTTCCTGAGCCTGCCCCCCGGGATGTTGCTGTTGTGGTCGGAGAAGTTCATTGGCCTGCCGGTGGCGCTGATCGTGCTCGGTGAGACCCTGCGCCGGCGCGGCGTCGCCTGGGTGGTGGGGTTGACGCTGCTGCTGGTCGTGCAGGAGATCCTGGTCCCGGAGACGATCTTCCTGGCCGCGCCGGTCTTGGCCTGTGTGGTCGCCGCAGAGCTTGTGCACCGCCGGCCAGGAGAGAGCCTGTGGACCAGCCTGCGGCTGACCCGCTGGTGTGTTGGCACCGGGCTGGCCGCCACGGCCGTGTGGGCCGCGTTCCTGGCGGGTCTCGGCGCGCTGCGTGGATTCATCGACTACTACGTGGTGGTGGGGCCCGGCCACAACTTCGAAGCCGCCATCCCGCCGCACCTGGACGCCTTCCCTCGAATCGAGTGGACGATGCTGGCGGTCAACATCGGGTGTGTGCTGCTCACGGTGTGGGCGGTGGCGGTCAAGGTCGCCAGGCGCGCCGATTGGGAGGTGCGCGACTGGGTGGCCATGGCGGCGGCCGGGTTCGTGGCGCTGTATGTGGAGAAGGCGCTCGGGCACTTCGACTCCGTCCACGTCTGGCAGGTGTTCGCAGCCGGCCTGCCCCTTGTGCTGTTGTGGTCCTGGCGTCTTCTGGGCGGCCTGGACCGGCTGATCGTCGCCTGGTGGAGCGGGTGGGACGCCAGACCGGCCCGGTTCGCCCACCCGGTCACCGCCGTTCTGGTCCCGGTGATCGCACTGGGCCTGGTCTATGCCGGACCTCTCGTCTATGCCGGACCGCTTCGCACGGTGGCCGGGCAGCATCACCTGGCCGGCGTCACCGAAACGAGCTTCGGCCGGCTGGGCTATGCGGCTCCCGGGGCGATCGACACCGGCCTGCTGGGCGATCTGGACACCGCGATCCGCGCCTACGCCGGCGAGGACGGGCCGGTGTTCGACATGACCAACAGCCTGGGCTACCTCTACTTCGTGCTGGGCCGCGCGCCGGGCACCCGGTTCATCCACGTGGACATAGCCATGCCCGAGTATGCGCAACGGCTGCTCATCGACGAGTTGAAGGCCTCGCGGCCGCCGGTGGTGATCTACGATGCCACCACGATCGGCTTGCCGATCTGGGACGGCATCACCAACGACGTGCGCCACTACGAGGTGAGCGAGTACATCCTTCACGGCTGGACCCCGGTGCTGCGTACCCATGGGGTTTTGGTCATGGCCCGCAACGACCTGGTCGCCTCGAGGCCCGTGCCCGCCCTGAGCACGCCGCCGCAGACGACCGACCTCTACTTCAGCGGCCCATCCTGCCGATGGGGGGCGACGCCGAACTACCTGCCGGTCCCCGACAGCACACGGGCCACGACGCTGCCGGTGCGCTGGGCGATCCCGCGGAGGGTCGTCTACCAGGTGCACTACGTCGGCTGGGCGGTCGACCCGGCCACCAACCAACCGGCCAGCACGGTCCTGATTGCCGACGGCGACCGGGTCGTGGCCCTGGCGACGCCCTCGATGGACCGCCCGGACATCGCCCAGAAGCTGCACCAGCCCACCTCGGTGAGCGGCTTCCAGTACAACGTCATGGTCGATGCCGCGCCGGTGCACCCGTCGGCCTATCTCATCAGCGCGGACGGGCTGGCCCATCCGCTCGGCGGGACGCCGGGCGCGCCGGTCGCCGTGCTGCGCCTGCCGGGCGGGAGCCCGATCAGGGTCGCACCGACCATGGGCGGTTGGATCGACGACTACCACGCCGACGTCTACACGGTAGGCGAGTTCCAGCTGCCCAGCGGTATAAACCTGCGTGACTACGATCTCGCGACGCTGTCCTCGACCGGTGGACTCGGCGGGGGCTACGTGGCAGTGACCGATCAGCCCACCTACCCCGGCCACGAGATTTCAGCAAACTGGCTTGACCGGGCCGGACCCCGCCTGACCCTGCGAGTCGGCAGCTGCCCGCAGTGGTACGGCTACGACCCGTCCAAACCCCTCTACATAATGCAGGGCGGCGGTCCCCCGGTGACCTCGGTAACCCTATCCGCCATCCGAGGCTAGAGTCGCATGTCATTGCTGCCTTGGAATTGCACGATGGCGACCGGGGTCAGCTGGAGTCGTTGACGCGGGCGTCGTCGGAACCGGCAGGGTTGGCGGCACGGGCGCGGATCGTGTTGTTGGCCGCCGACGACGGAGTGGCTAACATCGATATCGCCGATCGGACCGACACCCCGCGACCGACGGTCTTAAGTGCCGGGTCGCTATGCCGAGTCGGGTGTCGAGGGGCCGTCGATAACCGCAATTGGCGGTCGCGCCGGATGTCCGTGCCAGTGCGCAGGCCGTCACCATGAGCAACGGTGATGCACTTTTATTCCGCGACTCGCGCCACCTGGACAACAAGGCAGCGGGTTCCCTGCCCACCGAATGCTGGCCGACTTCCTACAATTCAGGGCCGCGTTAGGACAGCATTAACGCCGCATACCTCAACACGCCTGGACTGGTTCGAAATGCCGTGATGCCTGGTCCGAAAATAATGGGTGAGCCGCGGCTCCCAGGGTGATTGGTGTTTGTTGCGCTGCGCCCGAGGTCGTGCTGGTCAGGCGGCTTGGATGGGGTCGAAGCGCACGGTGAAACCCAACATGTTGGCTTGGCGCACGATGCGGCGCATGGCGCGTTCGGGATCCAGCCGTGCGAAGTAGTCACCGCCGAGATCGGCGTAGTCGACATCGTCGGTGAACATGTGCCATACCGCAGTCAGGATTGAGTGTTGGATGGCGACAATGGCTTTCGTCTTACCCAGGCGGGGCGCCAGGCGCTGATATCGGGCCCCGAGGTAGGTGGTGTCTTTGGTGCGGGCCGCGGCCATCGCGGCGGTGCCCAAAGCGCCGGTAAGCCATCGGTTGCCGTGACGGGTCTTGCCGGACCGGCGTTTGCCGGCCGACTCGTGATGGCCCGGGCACACCCCGGTCCACGACGCCAAGTGTGCGGCGGTGCGAAAGCGACTCATGTCAGCGCCGGTCTCGGCGATGATGACCTCAGCGACGGACTGGCCCACGCCCGGGATGGTCGCCAATTGTTGGAGCTGGCGGGCAAAAGGGCGCATCTGCTCCTCGATGCGCTTCGATAGTTCCCCGATGGCCACTGTGAGCTGGTCGATGCGTTGCAGGTGTAGCCGGCACAGGAAGGCATGATGGTCACCGAAGTTGCCGTTCAACGCCTGCACCAACTGCGGGATCTTGGGCCGCATCCGAGCCTTGGCCAGCTCGGCCAGCGCCCGCGGGTCTCGTTCGCCGTCGATCAGCGCGGCTAACATCGCCCGCCCGGAGACGCCCTGAAACGCCCTGGTTCCGGTGGAGGCTCGGGCTATTGGATTTCGACCAGGGGTTGGTCGGTCCGTTTCGTAGCGTAGAAGATGGCTTCGAACTCTGTGGGCGGTAGGTCGTTGAGGTAGCCGTGCAGACGCGCTGTGTTGTGCCAGTGCACCCAGCTCAGGGTGGCCAGTTCGACATCCTCGACGGTCTTCCAGGGGCCGGTGCGGGCGGGTCCGTAGATCAGCTCAGACTTGTAGTATCCGTTCACCGTTTCGGCCAGGGCGTTATCGAAGCTGTCGCCGACGGATCCGATGGAGGGCACCGCACCGATCTCGGCGAGGCGTTCACCGTAGCGAACGGACGTGAACTGCGATCCGGCGTCGGAGTGACATGTCAAGCCCGGCAACGTATTGCCGCGTGACCAGCGGGCCATCTCAATCGCGTCGAGCACCATCGTGGTCCGCATGTTCGACGCGACCCGCCAGCCGACGATCATCCGACTGAACGCGTCGGTGATGAAGCAGACGTACGCCACGCCGGCCCAGGTCGGGACGTAGGTCAGGTCGGTGACCCACAACTGGTTGGGGGCAGTCGCGGTGAAGTTGCGCTTGACCAGATCGGGATGCCGCCCGGCGCCAGGGTCGGGCTTGGTGGTGCGGACCCGTTTGCCGCGACGCACCCCTTCGATGCCGGCGGCCCGCATCAGCCGGGCAACCTGATCGCGGCCCACGTCATGCCCGGCCCGGCGTGCCGTTTTCCACAGCTTGTGTGCCCCGTAGACGCAGTAGTTGTCCTTCCACAACTGGACCAGGGCCGGACCCAGGACGGCGTCACGGCAGGCTCGCGGCGACGGACCGCGGGACTTGGCCGCGTAGTAGGTGCTCGGGGCCATCGACACCCCTGCCGATCGCAGGACGGTGCAGATGGGCTCGACCCCGAACTCTTGGCGGTTGTCGTCGATGAAGTCGACTATTTCTTGTGTTGGCGGTCGAGCTCCGCCCCGAAGAAACTGGCCGCTCGCTTCAGAATCTCGTTGGCGCGCTTGAGTTCTCGGTTCTCTTGCTCGAGTTCCTTGACCCGCACCGACTCTGCGGTCGATACCCCCGGAGCTAATCCTTCATCGATATCTGCCTGGCGCACCCACATGCGTACCGACTCCATGCCGTAGCCGAGCTGGCGGGCTACCCGTTGCACGGTTCCCTGCTCGGTACCCAGCTCGGCGCGCAACGCCCGCACCATCCGCACCGCGGCGGCCTTCTCTTCCGGACTGTATCGGCGTGTCGTCGGCTTCCCAGGAGACTGTTCTTTCGGCATACCCGCATCCTCGTTTCCAAGGTCAGGAGCCTCCAGCATTTCCAGGGCGATTCACCGACAGCAAAGTCGTGTTTCTGGCGCTCGGCCGATGCGGCGATTTCGGCGGCCCGGTCTACCTCGTCAAAAGCGACGGCACCGCCAGCGCGGTCGGCATCCACGTCCGAGGTGGAAATCCTGACAACCCCAACGCCGGGTGCGCGGCCCGAACCAAATTCTCCGTCGCCGAACTTGTGCAGCCGTGGCTGAAGAAGTGGAACCTCACCGTCGTAACCAACCAACCGGTTAGACAACGCTGAAGACCCAGCCGCTGGGCCTCTCGGCCCGCTCATCGATCGGGGCCTCGCGGTAGCGGGTCAGATCCCGCAACTCGCGGATCGGCTTGGGCGCAAAAAGGGCGCACCAACCATGCACGACCAGCTGGCGGATCCACTCCGCGTCTTGCACATCGGTTTGCGTCCGGGAACGTTACGCACCTCGCCGCGCTTGGGTCGCTGCATGGGGCGAGGCCGTCGGCGGGGAAGGGCGATTGCGGAGTCGATAACCGCCGGGAAGTAGTAAAGGCAGTAGCTGGTTAGCCTGTCGGTGGAGCGGCTCACTGCCTATAGTGAGCCGGTGGAGAGCATACCGTTCGGGGATGATCGTCCGGTCGAGTTGCTGTATCAAGCTCAACCCGCCGACCGCCCGCTCCCCGATACCCGCACCCCGCCACGGCGCCGGTGGTGGCGCCGACGGGCTATCGTGATCCCAGCTGCCCTGTTGGCGATTCTGGCTGCCGTGTTGGTGGTAGCCCAGACCACCGCCATTGTCATCACCGGCCAGCTACAGAGCTCGAAGGACTCCCAGACCACGCTGCCCATCGGTTCCCAAGTCGCGCTGTCGCAGTTCACCGGCCTCAACCACCCCGAGGGTGTGGCAGTGGATGCTGCCCGCAACCTCTACGTTGTTGACTATGGCAACAATCGTGTGCTGAAGCTGGCAGCGGGTTCCAGCACTCCGGCTGTGCTGCCGTTCACGGGCCTCAACTGCCCCAACGGTGTGGCCGTGGATGAGGCCGGCAACGTCTACGTCACCGACTATTCCAACGATCGGGTGCTGAAGCTGGCGGCGGACTCGAACACCCAGACCGTGTTGCCCTTCACCGGGCTCATCAACCCCACCGGTGTGGCGGTGGATGCCGCCGGCAACCTCTACGTCACCGATACGTTCAACAATCGGGTGCTGAAGCTGGCGGCGGGCTCGGCTACCCAGAAAGTGATGTCCTTCACCGACCTCAACTGGCCTAGCGGTGTGGCGGTGGATGCCGCCGGCAACCTCTACGTCACCGACTATTCCAACAATCGGGTGCTAAAGCTGGCGCCGGACTCCAGCATCGCGGCTGTGCTGCCAATCTACCCCCTAACAGGCCCAGACGGTGTCGCGGTGGATGCCACCGGCAACGTCTACGTTACCGACTATTCCAACAATCGGGCGCTGAAGCTTGCAGCCGGCACGAACACTCCGACCCTGCTCCCCTTCACAGGCCTCAACCATCCCGGCGATGTGGCGGTGGATGCCGCCGGCAACCTCTATGTCACCGACCGTGACAAGAACCGGGTAGTGAAGCTCGCGGCGGAGTGAGGCGCCGCACAGCGGGGGCGCCCAACGCTGCTGGGGCGGTCCGACCGCGGCCACATGAAAGACCAATGCTGCTAGTTGTGAAGACGCGCTATCTACCTCCGTCAGTCCCTCGACCGGGATCAGAAACAAACTCGCCATCGACCGACAGCGCGACGATCTGCTGAAGTTGTCCGCCGCTAAGGGCTGGGATGATCCGCTGGAGTACTGCGACAACTCGATCAGCGCTAATACTGGTCGCCGTCCGGTCTACGAGGACTTGTGCGCCGACATCCGCAACGGTGTGGTCGGCCGGGTCGCCGTCTGGGACAGTGACCGGCTTCATCGCCGACCAGTCGAATCTTGTTGAGGGCGATACCATCACCGATTCACTCGACGCGCTGGTGGACCTGATCTCTCAACTCGAAGCGAACCTGGCCACGCCGACCGCGATCGTGATCGACCCGCTCGGCTGGGGCGTTCTGCGAAAGTTGAAGGCCGCGACGGACTGGAATCAATCACTGCTGGGTGCAGGCACCGTCGACGCCACGCCGATGTTGTTGAGCTTGCCGGTGTTGACCAACGTCGGCTGCCCGCAATACTCCGGGTACGTGCTGGATCGGAACGCGGTCGTCTCTGCGGTCGGACCAGTGCGGATCGCGGTGAGCGAGCATCAGTTTTTCAGCTCGGATTCCGTTCTGGTTCGCGGGACCTGGCGCACCGGCTTTGCAGTCACCCGGCCCGAGCGCGTCGGCCGGTTCGACATCGCGGCGCCGGGAAGCTGATCGCCACGTCCCGCACGAGTGACCGCGGGTACCAGCGCCGCCGCACACGGCTACGCCACTCAGTCGGTGCTGAGTGGTGTTGGGTCTGTCACCGCTTGATCGACATGGAACTGAAGTGGCCCGACCTCGGCGCCTGGTCAGCCCACCACGTCGAACCGGTAGCCAAGGGTGGTTCTAACCATGTGGTGCGGCTGGAGATTTTGCAGTGGGCAAGAAACGCGTCGGGATCAGCATGTGCTCGCGCCTCGGTCGCCAGTCCGGCGCCGTCTATTTTTCAGGCGACGACCAAACCTCGGTTGCGGCGATGAGGTTGGTGATTACGACCGTGAGTAGCGCTGCTGGGCGTGGCGGCTGTCGACAGCGGTAAGCGGGGACTCCTCGAGGCCCGACTCCGGGTCGCTGCCAACATCGCGCCCAGAGCACGTCGAGGGTTCGCTTCACCGCTTTCTCCCCGGTTTAACCCACTAGTGTCTCGTGATTCTGTTGTATTTACTTCGCATTGTTGTCGACGAGCTTGCGGATGTTGGTCTGTGTGAGCGCGACCTTGGCGAGGATCTCGTTGGCGGTGGCGGTCCAGGTGAACGGGCGGGCGTCGGCGTTCCAGTGGGCGATGTAGTCGCGGATCTGCTTGACAAGGGCTTTGACCGAGGTGAAGGTGCCGCGGCGGATGGCTTGGCGGGTGATGATGCCGAACCAGGTCTCGATTTGGTTGATCCACGAAGAGCCGACCGGGGTGAAGTGCAAGCTGACGTGCGGGTTGTCTTCCAGCCACTGCTGCACGTCCGGTGTGGTGTGAGTCGAGAGGTTGTCGAGGATGACGTGGATTTCCGTGCCCGCGTGCGGTTTCACCGCCTTCTTCAGAAAGTCGAGGAACTGCGCGCCGTGGCGGGTCGGGCGGCATTCGCCGTAGACCTCGCCGGAGCCGACGTCCAGTGCGGCGAACAGGTTCGTTGTGCCGTGCCGGATGTAGTCGTGGGTGCGTTTCTCGGTGGCGCCGAAGTCGATCGGCAATAGCGGCTGGGTCCGGTCCAGTGCCTGGACCTGCGTCTTCTCATCGATGGACAACACCACCGCAGCGCCTGGAGGATCCATGTATAGGCCCACGATGTCGGCGACCTTCTCGGCGAACCGGGGATTGCGGCTGAGCTTGAACGTGCCCTGTCGATGAGGCTTGAGACCGGTCTCACGCCACAGCCCGGCCACGTAATGATGCGACACCGTCACCCCCTCGGTGCGGGCGATGAACTTCACCATCTCCCGAGACGACCAGTGCGACAACCCATCCGGCGGCGCGCTGCGGGTTGCTGCGAGAATCCTGGCACGGATGCGCGCCGCAACCTGCTCCCGTCCGGCGCCCCGCTTGCGCTCCAGCAGACCGCGACCCCCTCGGCCGCGTACCGCGCTAACCATAGATCCACGGTCGGCCGCGACACCCCCGCCATCGTGGCGATCTCCTTCTTCGGGCGATTCTCCGCATACCACAACACAATTCGCGCTCTTCCGCCTACAGTGGCCGGCACGTCTGCGCAGTAAGTCAACTCACGCAGCTCCTCGAGCTGATCCATGGTCAACTCCACCCCAACAGACTACCGTATGTAAAGCTAACAGAGTCACAGGACACTAGTGTCGCGTGTTGTTGAAACGTTTACGTTTGATTTTGCCGAGTAGTTCGTCGGGGGTCTTGGTCCAGGTGAACGGCTTGGCGCGTTCGTTGTAGCTGTCGATGTAGGTGCGGATCGCGGCCTGCAGGTCGGTGACGTCGGTGAAGGTGCCGCGGCGGATGGCTTGGCGGGTGATGATGCCGAAGAAGATCTCGACCATATTCAGCCACGAGCAGCTCGTCGGCGTGAAATGCAGGGTGACTCTCGGGTTCTTGTTCAGCCAGGCCTCGACGTTGGGGTGTTTGTGGGTGGCGTAGTTGTCGCAGATGACGCACAGCTGCACGCGGGGATGGGTCTTGGCGACCAGTTTGAGGAAGGCGAGGAACTCGACGTTGGTGTGGCGCGGGTAGCAGGCGTCGGCGGTGATCTTGCCGGTGGCGACCTCCAGCGCGGCGAACAGGCTGGTGGTGCCGTGGCGGATGTAGTCGTGGGTCTGCTGCTCGGGAATGCCTTGGCGCAGCGGCAGAATCGGCTGGGTGCGATCCAACGCCTGGATCTGAGACTTTTCGTCAACGCTGACCACGACAGCACCCGCGGGTTGAGTCGGCCTGGGGCGCGGTGCCGGGATTGCTCTCGGTCCGTTTCCCCAGGCCGCTCGCCGAACCCGGCGTGCGCGTCTCCACGCACCGGGCTCTCCACGGTCGCTGCCGTTAGGCGGTGGTAACGCTGGTCCAGGGGTTGGGGATCGTGGTGCCCCGGTAGCGATACCGGGTGACCGGTATCGAGGCCGGGTTAAATAGTGTGACCCCTTCTGCCTCAATCGGTTTCCACCGTCCCTCGGAGGTGGTGAACCGGCGGCGGACGTCCTTCCACCTCCAGCGATACAGTGCCCGAAACCACAGAATCACCCGCCACCACACGAAGTGGAACAGGCGGCTAAGGGTGCGTTTGCAGGCGGCATGCCGGAAGTAGTTGGTCCACCCGCGCAGGATCTGGTTGATCCTGGCCAGCACAGCCCCTGGATTGCGCTGTGATTTCCTGTTCGTCAGGGCACGGACCTTGCCCTTCACGGACCGTAGCGGCCGGTCGGCGATGAAGGTATAGACATGCCACTTGTTCGTTCCCCTCTTGCGTTTCCACCGGATGTGGAAGCCGAGGAAGTCCACCCCGCTACTGAGATGCGTGATCTGTGTCTTTGCAGCCGACAGCCGCAGACCCAGAGGCGCGAGCACCGAGGCGATTTCATCTCGCAGGGCTTCGACGTGTGTCTGGTCACCATGGACGAGGACAACGAAATCGTCCGCTTATGCCGACCGGCGGATTATGCCGACCGCGGCGTGAACGGGCTGGTCGGCGGGGTGGGGACGGTTGGTTGGTCGGCATAATCCGCGTCTTGTGATCGGGGCGGTTTCACGTCTGAGTGGTTGAAGGAAGACCACTCGAGACGGGAGAAGATCATGAGCGTCGATGTGTCACCGGCTGCGTTGTTGGCCGGGTTCCGGTCATGGCTAGCGGCGGAGCGGGGGCTGTCGCGGGAGACAGTGCGCTGCTACAGCAACCAGGCCGGCACGTTTCTGGCTTCGTTGCCGGATCCGGTGGAGTCCGCTGTGCGGCAACTGGATTCGGGGCAGGTGACTTCGTTCATGGTCGGCTACTGCCGGGACCGCAACGTCGAATCGGCGAAGGCGATGGCGACGTCGCTGCGAGCGTTGCTGCGGTTTCTGCACGTGTCCGGACACACGCCGATAGGGCTGGCGGGGGCGGTTCCGGGGGTGGCGGGTTGGCGACTGGCCTCGCTGCCGCGGGGGGTGGATGCCGCGGTGGTGGCGCAGCTATTGGGGTCCTGCGACCAGGCCACGGTGGTCGGTCGGCGTGACTACGCGATCCTGATCATGTTGGTGCGGTTGGGATTGCGCGGCGCCGAGGCCGCCGACCTGCGGCTCGGCGACCTCGATTGGCGTGCCGGTGAGGTCACGGTGCGGGGCAAGGGCCACCGGATCGATCGGCTCCCGATGCCCAGCGATGTCGGGGAAGCGATCGTGGCATATCTGACCGATGGCCGGCCCGACTGCGAGACGCGGACGGTGTTCGCTACGGTGCGCAAGCCGTATCGGCGGCTCACGGCGGCGGCGATCCGCGGCATCATGAGACAGGCGTGTCGCCGCGCGGGCCTGCCGCGGGTGGGTGCGCATCGGTTGCGACACACGCTGGCCACCGACATGCTGCGCGCCGGGGCATCGCTGCCGCAGGTCGGGCAGGTGCTGCGGCATCGCAGCGACCTGTCCACCGCGATCTACGCCAAGGTGGACGAAAACGCGCTGCGACCGCTGGCGCGGCCGTGGCCAACTGCGGCGGTGTGGTCATGACCGGGCTGCGGCGGGCCGCCGAGGGCTATCTGGCGATGCGGCGGGCCCTGGGGTTCAAGCTGACCACCCAAGGCAGGCAACTGATGTCGTTCGTCGACTACTGCGAGTCCCGCGGCAGCGACCGGATCGCCAGCGACCTGGCGCTGGAGTGGGCGACGACGACCCGCAGCGGCAGCACCCACGACGGCTACCTGGCGCGGCGGCTGATGAGCGTGCGGATCTTCGCCCGCCACTACCAGACCCTCGACCCCGACAGCGCGATCCCGCCCGAGGACGCGTTGCCGCACCACAAGTGCCGGATCACGCCGTACCTGTATTCGCCGGGCGAGATCGCCGCGCTCATCGACGCCGCCGGCAGGTTACGGCCGCCGCTGCGGGCGGCGACCTGGCAGACGCTGATCGGGCTGCTCGCGGTCACCGGGATGCGCAAGTCCGAGGCGTGCCGACTCGACGACGACCATGTCGATCTCGACGCCGCGACACTTTTGATTCTGGACTCGAAGTTCGGCAAGTCGCGGCGACTGTTCCTGCACGACTCCACGGTCACCGCCCTGCGGGACTACCGCCGCCGCCGCCGCGACCTGTGGTTCCCCGATCCTGATCAGGGAAGCTTCTTCGTCTCCACTCGCGGCACCCGACTCGACGTGCACAACCTCACTCGCACCTTCGCGGGCCTCCTCGATGATGCCGGGATCGCGCCGCCCGGTCGACGCCGCCCACGAATGCACGATCTGCGCCACGGCTTCACCGTCGCCACACTATTGGACCTCTACCGCGACGGCGGTGATATCCAGGCCCGGCTGCCGGTGCTGTCGACCTGGCTCGGTCACGTCGACCCGAAGTCGACGTACTGGTACCTGCAGGCGATTCCGGAGCTGCTCGCCCTGGCGGCCGGTCGCCTCGAGTCCACCGCGTTCGGGGAGCTGTCATGAGCCCGCTGGCACCGATCCTGCAAGGATTCTTCACCGACAAGCTGATCCGTCAACGCCGAGCCGGACCCAACACCATCGCGGCCTACCGCGACACCTGCCGACTGCTGATCGAGTTCGCCTCCCGGACAATAGGTGTCGAGCCCAGCACACTCGATTTCCAGGTCATCGACGCAGATCTGATCACCGCGTTCCTGCGGCACCTGGAAACCGAGCGCGCCAACACCACCGCCACCCGAAACGCCAGGTTGTCCGCGATCCGGTCCCTGTTCCGCTACGCCGCGTTGCACGCCCCCGAACACGCCGACCACATCAGCCGAGTGCTGGCGATCCCACCGAAACGCTGCGACCGGCCCGTAGTGTGCTTCCTGACCGCCGCCGAGATCGACGCGCTGCTGGCGGCGCCCGACCGTTCCACCCGGCTCGGTCGCCGTGACCACGCGATGCTGATTCTGGCGTGCCAAACCGGGCTCAGGGTCTCGGAACTGATCGGCCTACGTCGCGCCGACATCGACCTCGGCGCCGGCGCGCACTGCCGTTGCACCGGCAAGGGCCGCAAAGACCGAGCCACGCCCTTGACGAGACAAACCGTTGCCGCACTCCGTGTTTGGCTGGCCGACCACGACGGCGGGCCGGACGACGCACTGTTCACCACCAGCCGAGGCCAACCACTCTCGCGGGACGCGGTCGCCAAGATGATCACCAAACACGCTGCCCGCGCCGCGGTCGACTGCCCGAGCATCGCCACCAAGCACGTCACACCGCACACCCTGCGACATTCCGCGGCGATGGCGCTGCTGCACGCCGGGGTCGACACCTCGGTCATCGCGCTCTGGCTCGGCCACGAGGACCCCGGCTCCACGCAGGCCTATCTGCACGCCGACATGACCATCAAAGAGCAAGCCCTCTCCCGCGTCGCACCACCGAACACCAGCCCCGGACGCTACCGCGCCCCCGACGCTCTACTCGCATTCCTCGACAACATCTGACCCCGCCGGCAACCCCGGATTATGCCGACCAACCAACCGTCCCCACCCCGCCGACCAGCCCGTTCACGCCGCGGTCGGCATAATCCGCCGGTCGGCATAAGCCGACTTATGTCGAATTCGACATAAGTCGGCATAGCGGACGATTCGCCACCTCGGCAGGCCCTTGACGCGGCGCCGACTGCGCAGGTAAGCGGTGGACATCGAACCGCCCGGCTTCCATGGCGCCATCAGGTACTCATCGAGCGCTGATAAGGCGATGTTGGCCAACAGCGGCGACAAGATGCCACCCTGCGGCGTTCCGGTGTGAGTGTCCTCGCGGTCACCGAGACTCGGTGAGCACACCGGCCTTGAGAAACGCCTTCACCAGGCCCAGTACGCGTTTATCCTTGACCCGCAATCGCATCCGATCCAGCAGAGCCGAATGTGAGATGGAGTCAAAGCACGCCTCGATATCCGCATCCAGCACCCACCGATAACCTTGGGTGCCGTATTGGTGAATCTCGGCGATCGCATCTTGAGCCCGCCGCTTGGGCCGGAACCCGTAGGAGACCGGCTCGAAATCGGCCTCGAAGATGGGTTCCAGCACCAGCTTCAGCGCAGCCTGAACAACCCGATCCGCGATAGTCGGGATGCCGAGCTTTCGCAGCTTTCCCGACCCTCCGGGCTTGGGAATCTTGCGTTCCCGAACCGGCAGTGGTCGAAACGAACCATCCTTCAGACTGGGTCCGCAGATCGTCCAGAAACCCGGACACCCCGACGATTTGCTCGACATGGGCGGCCGTCAGGCCGTCCACGCCAGCAGTATTCGCCCCGTGGTTGCCCGCGACCCGGTCGAACGCCACTAACAACGTCGCCGGGTCACACACGAGATTGAACAGGTCATCGAACCTGCGGCCACGATCGGCCGCAGCCCAACGGTGAAGTTTGGTCTGCATCCCCGATACCCGCGACCAAGGCCCCAACGGGGCCGGCTGGTCGAGAGCGCCGACATTCACCGGCGCATCTTCCGGCATTGCAGCATCCTTCCCTTCTCGCAACCGCTGCCGCCCTTCCCCATGTGCACGGGCTTTCCCCGGCTCGGAGTACTACGGCGGCTCCGTCCCGCCCCGACCCGATCGGCCGACGATGAACCCAGCCCGACAAACCGTGTTGGTTACACGACAACCAGGCAGGACCAGGGCGGTTCCCGCGTTCACTGTGATTCGCTCGACGAAGAAGGAGCCCAGCTCTATCCCTGCGGCCTCGCCACGACTACCCCGCAGCACGTCACCGTGGCCTCCCGGACCGCCACCCACATGACTGCCCGGAAGTTTCCCGCCCTGATTCTCAACCGGCACGGGTGCGCACCGCGCCCGGCCCATATCCGCCAGGTTTGAGCCGGTTTACCTTTCGAGGGACGTCATCACGCCGGTTCCTCGCGTACTCCTCTTCATCACGCTTGCCGGACCCGCCCCATCTGGCGATGCTGAAACGTCCCGGCGTTGTCAGGGCTGCTCCCACCCTCCCCGGCATCTCCCGGATCGGACTGCCCTCAGCTTCACCGTTCCTGCTGCGACAGGCCCGGCGGCGAAGGTCTCTCACCTCCGCTCAAATCATCAGCGCCTCGCGGCGCACGAGGGTCCAGGTACAGGCCGACCACGTCGCGGAGCTTGGCCTCCAGCTCGGGGTCGGTGGAGAACTTGAAGGTCTCGATGCGGTGCGGCTGGATATCCCACTTGCGCCAGATCCGTGCGACCGAGGAAAACGAGATCCCCAGCCGGTCGGCCATCAGCCGCGTCGACCAGTGCGTCACACCCAGGTGCTCGGGCGGTTTTCCCTTGTCCGCCAACGTCTCCGCCAGCACCGCGACCTCGTCGATCACTGCCGCACGTCCCGGGCGTGGAACGTCGTCGAGCCCGGTGACCCCCGATGCCGCATACCGCCCACGCCACTTGAGCACCGTCGGCCGGCTCGTGCCGGTCTGATCGGCGATACCGGTGTTGGCCACACCATCGGCGGCCAACAACACGATCCGAGCCCTTGTCGCCAACCCCGCGCGCATCGTCGGCGCCCGCGTCAACGCTTCTAACCTCGAACGATCACCATCACGCAACCGCAACGCCCGGGCCACATGCACCCGATAATTATCCCAGTAAACCAAACGTAAACGTTTCAATGACACGCAACACTAGCAATCCCAACGACCCGAGATGAGCTTGTCCCGAGTTCCGTGGAACTTCGGCGGCGGTCCTGTGAGGATCAGGCTGCGCTCACCTGGTCATCATGCCCCATGGTGCCGACAGATTCGGCAACCTCGCGTTCGAGCGCGGCGCGTAGTGCGGGTAGGTGCAGGTGACCGTTCACACGACGAAATTGCTTGCCGGCCTCGAACATCCCGGCCGCGCACCAGCGCAGCGCCATCTGCCCGTCGCGCCAGCGTTTGACGTTGTTTGCGTGTTCGCGGCAGACGGAGATCATCGACTCGATGCAGTTGGTCGAGCGCAACGTGCGCGCCAGCGTGGGTGGCACGTTCAGGCGCAGCACGGTGAGAGTTTCGTCGAGGCCCTCACGCAGGCTCGCCGCGGCGCCCGGGTGGGTGCGGTCGAGTTCTTTGGCCAGGGCCAGCAGCGCGGCCTCGGCCTCCAGCGCCGAGTCGGCGTGGTAGGCGTCGGTCATCTTACGGCCGACACTGGACCGAAGTCGTTGCGGCAGATGGTCTTTGACATTTCGGATCTTGTGCAGTTGGCAGCGTTGGATGACCGGGCGGTCGAGCACGGCCAGGACGGCCTTGCGCAGCGCCTTGGACCCGTCGATCCCGACGAACATCGGGCGGGTGACATCCAGGCCCCGATCGCGCAGCCCGACGAACAGCTCGGTGACCAGGGTAGCGTTCTCGGTCGAGCCCTCCACCAGCGCCAGCGGGTGCTTGACCCCGTCGATGTCGATGCCCAGCGCCACCACACAGCAGGACTCGGCGAAGTGCACCCCGTCGATCATCACCGCGACCAGATCCAGCCCGGACAGATCCGGACAGCAACTCGGCCAGCGCGGTTTCGGTCATCGCCACGAACTTCCGCGAGACCGCGGATTTGCTTGTCGCCGAGGCCGATTCATCAATCCGCTCGCCGACCGGCTCGAGCCCGACCGGGTAACGGCGGGTCGACAGGCCGGCCAGCATCTTCTCCATCGCCATCCTGCCCAGGACCTCCGTCGAGCTGAACAGCTCGTAGGAGGCGATCGGCAGCTCACCCGCCCCGCCGGCCGCCCGCACCCGCGGCCGGGTGATCGGCACCCGCCGCCCACCCAGAGTCACCGACCCGCGCTCATGGCCATGGCGCACCGCGGTGCGTCTCGCGTCATGCTTGCCCTTCGGCCCGGCCAGCGCGGTCACGTCGGCCTCCATCAACGCCGCCATCACATGCAGCCCGGCGCCGACAGCCAGGGCCAACAGGCCCTCGTGCATGTTCTCGGCGATCTCACCCATCGCCACGCTCACCCGCTCCGGCAACGCGCTCGCGTCCACGGGCTGATTCTGGCTACTCTTCTTCACGGCGGTCCCCTTGCTGTCGGTGTTCTTTGGCGGAACGCCCGACACCCACCACACGGCGGGTCTCGAGCGGGGGACCGCCACCTCAACTTCTACGAGACCCGGGACAACCTC
>CAVUNP010000032.1:0-15919 GCA_963742855.1 uncultured Actinomycetota bacterium
GCGCGCTGAGCTGAACGACCGCCGACAACGGCGAGTAACCCGCCGCTGACAACACTTCCCGGAACGCCGACGCGTACGGTGCAAGCGGGCCGGGCACCCGCACCTCGGCAACCTTGCTTCTGGGGCTGGACATCGTCGCCCTCCTCACCATCAGGGATCAGGTGATGGAGAGAATCAGCCAACGCCACGGCGGTTATGCCGACAGATTGTCCGCCGTCTCCACGCCGAGCTGGCACATCGCGAAAGGCTCGGCATAACCCCAGGATCGGCATAATCGCCGTTCGTGAACCTGCCTGTCACGGCACCACGACGAGCCTGCTGCCCCGTAGATCGGTGCGTTGCCAGGCGGTCTCGATCTCGCTCAGTGGGACCTTCACGACGTCGAACGTCAGCTCGCCGGACTGCGCCCACGTCACGACCTGGCTATACACCTCCTGCATGGTCTGTGGGCTGAACCCTTTGGCAGCGCCGTAGATCTCGACCCCGGAGGTGCGCAGGCTCTCCGCGGCGAGAACGAGCCCGGCATCGGCCGACTCGCCGACCTGGATCAGCCGGGTCGGCTTCGGGAACGCGAATGTCTGCGGTACCAGCGATCGCAACAGGATCTCGGTGGGTCGGCCCCAGAGGTAGTCGACCACGACGTCGTAGCCATCCCCTTTGGCATCTACGTACGCCTGCGCCAGCGCTTCGTCCGAGACGGCAGTGTTGATCACCGCATCGGCGCCAAGGGCTTGTACGTCACGCAGTTGATCGTCGTCGCGGCCGGTCGCGACGATCCGTCCGGCGCCGAGCAGCCGGGCCACCTTCACCGCGAGTCGCCCCGCGACCCCGGTGGCGCCCTGCACGAGCACGGTTTCGCCCGGCACGAAGCCAGCGGCGGTCTTGATAGACATGCCGGTGATCGCCGTGCCCAGCACGGTCGCGATCGCCGGATCGATACCCTCCGCGATCGGCATATATGCGCCCTTGGGCACCACGGTCTTCTCGGCGAGCGCGCCATAGGGCGGGCGTGGGTTGCCGAACCCGACCAGGGTGCCGTCGGGCAGTGCGCCTATGCCGTCGAAGGCGGCAATCGCCGGCAACTGGGCGATGTACTGCCGGCTCGCGTAATGCGTGCCGGCCGCGACGGCCTTGTCGACGTTCTCGACCGCGACCGCCTTCACGTCTATGACCACCTCGTCGTCGCCGGCCACGGGATCCGGGAAGTCCTCGTAGCGAGGGATGCCACCGATCTCGTGCAACACCGCCGCTTTCATCGCACCTCCCGGCCGAAGAACGCCGCGATGCGACGCTGCCAGGCCGGCATGAACCGGGGAGGGCGGGCGGGCGAGTGGTTCGACCCGTGGTTCGGCGAAGGGTGAGCGGCGACGCTGCCGCGGCGGCGCGCGCGGCCGTGGACCGCCGTGCCCTGGTGTCCGGCAGGCGGCTCGGCATGCGCGGGGATTCCGGGAATGCGATGTGTCGCCCAGTGCAGCAGGCCGTGGAACGAGTGCTTGTTGGCCATCTTCCTCTCCCTTTCTCTATCAGTGATAGAGAGACTCTAGCACTGATAGGGTACTGAGGGAGGTGCTGAGTTGGCGTTGGATCGACAGCGGATCGTCGCCGAGGCCGTCGCTCTGCTGGACGCTGAGGGTCTCGACGGCCTGACGACGCGCAAACTCGCCGCGCGGCTAGGTGTGCAATCGCCGACCCTCTACTGGCATCTGCCCAACAAGGCGGCCCTGGTCACCGCCATCGCCGATGCGATCCTCGACCAGCAGTTCGGCGATATGTCACCGCCCGAGCCGGGTCAGCACTGGCAGGACTGGTTGAGCGGCCTCGCCGAACGGCTGCGCCGGGCGCTGCTGGCCCATCCGGACGGCGCCCGGGTCATCTCCGCCTCCCAGCTCTCGCTCAAGATGACAGCGATCTCGGAACTGGCCATGAGTACCCTGGTGGCGCGCGGAATCCCGTTGCGACAGGCCCGCGTGATCGTCCTGACCGTCGAGCGCTTCACGGTCGGCCACGTCCTCGAAGAACAGGCCCCCCGCCCGGACGCGGAGGCGCTGAAGACCTTCGATATGGCCGCATTCGCCGAGCAGCACCCGACCGTGGTGGCCGCGGTCGCCGAGTACTTCCGACCCGGCCGCACCGTGGACGACCTGTTCCGCGAGTGTCTGGAGGTGGTCATCGCGGGCGCCGCGGTCAAAGCCGGGGTCATCTCCTGACCGATCATCCCGCTCTGCGGCAATGGATCCGGCGCGAGTGGGCTCATCGATCTGCTGGCCCACGTACACCACGTCAGCAGGGTCGTCGAAATGCTCCCAGGTGACACACTTCTGCGGGCGCCTGCCAGCGCGATCGGCCTGCGGATGGCCGCGACGTCATCTGGGCACAAGTGAAGGTGACCCTGGTCCGCCCGCACCGTTGACTGGGCTTATCCATCCGCCCGAAGGAGCGACGCATGTCCGCATTGACCGGGGCGCCGGCGCGTTCGGCCGCCGAACTCGAGGAATTGGACCGCCGTCTGCTCCTGCACCCCCACCAAACCGGGCTACGGCAGGAACGCTGCGTCATCGTGCGTGGCGCCGGCTGCACCGTGTGGGACGCACACGGCACCGAGCTTCTCGACATGATGGGCGGCGGCAACTGGGTCGCCCAGGTGGGGCACGGCCGGGCCGAGCTGGCCGAGGCGGCGGCCCGGCAGATCGGCACGCTGGAGTACTTCACCGGTTTCGACGTCTTCTCCAACGACCAGTCGCTGGAGCTGGCCGAGCGTCTCGTCGCCCTGGCGCCGGAGGGTCTCGACCGTGTCTTCTTCACCAACGGCGGCTCGGAGGGTGTGGAGAGCGCGATGAAGTTCGCCCGGCTCTACCACCATCACCGGGGCGAGCCGCAGCGTACGTGGATCATCGCCCGGCACTTCGCCTACCACGGCAGCACGTACGGCAGCGGCACCGCGACCGGGTTCCCGGGCATGCACGAGGGTATCGGCCTGGGGCTGCCGCACGTGTCCAAGGTGTCGGCGCCGCACCCGTACCGGGCCGCCGACATATGCCCCGGCCGGGATCTGACCGACTTCCTGATCGAGGAGCTGGCGGCCACGATCGACCGGATCGGCGCCGGGAACATCGCCGCCATGATCGGTGAGCCGGTGATGGGTGGCGCAGGCATCCTGGTGCCGCCGACCGACTACTGGCCCCGGGTGCGTGAACTGCTCGACCGCCACGGCATCCTGCTGATCGCCGATGAGGTGGTGACCGGGTTCGGCCGTACCGGGGCCTGGTTCGATGCGGCGCAGCGTGGTATGCGGCCGGACATCGTCGTGCTCGCCAAGGGGTTGACCAGCGGATACGCGCCGCTCGGGGCGGTGCTGGTCCGCGATGACATCGGTGAGACCGTGGTGGGTGGCGACGCCTATCTGTTCCACGGCCACACCTACTCCGGGCATGCCGCCGCCTGCGCGGTCGCGCTGGCCAATCTGGACGTTCTGGAGTCCGAGGATCTGATCCGGCGGTCCACCACCGTCGGTGAGTGGCTGCGCGTGGCCCTGGCCCCGGTCGCGGAACTGGCCCGGGTCGGGGAGGTCCGGGTGGCCGGCGCGACCGTGGGGATCGAACTGGTCAGCGATCGCGGCACCCGAGAGCCGTTGATGGCGGGGCCGGTGGCCTCCGAGCTACGTCACCGGCACCGGATGGTGACCCGCGACTACGGCAACACTCTCGTGATGGCGCCTCCGCTGGTGGTCTCGCGGGCCGACGTGGACCGGGCGGCGTCCGCGGTCCTGGATGTGATCGGCCGGCTGCCGTGACCGGTACCTACGACTACGTCGTCGTCGGCGCCGGCACCGCCGGATGTGTGCTGGCCGCCCGGCTCAGCGAGGATCCGGACGTCACGGTCTGCCTGATCGAGGCCGGCCCGTCCGACAACTCACCGAACATCGCGATCCCGGCTGCGGGCGGCAGGCTCTGCCGGACCCGGTACGACTGGGACTACGACGGCCATGACGACCCCGGCCTCGGCGGCCGGCGGATCTACCTGCCCCGGGGGCGGGTGCTCGGCGGCACCAGTGCGATGAACGGCATGGTGCACATCCGTGGGAACCGTGCGGATTTCGACGACTGGCACCGCCCCGGTTGGTCGTACGAGCAGATGCTGCCCTATTTCCGCCGGTCCGAGGACCACGTGCTGGGCGCTTCGGAGTACCACGGGACGGGCGGCCCGCTGCCGGTGACCGACGGCCGGTCGCGCAATCCGATGACACTGGCGTTCGTGCGGGCGGCGCTGGAGGCGGGCTTCGAGCGCAACGATGACTTCAACGGGGCGAGCCAGGAAGGCTTCGGGCCGTACCACGTCAACCAGCGCGACGGCCGCCGGTGCAGTGCCGCGGCGGCGTACCTACACCCGGTGGTCGGGCGCCCCAACCTCACCGTCCGCACCCATCTGCAGGTGCTGCGCGTGGAGGTGTCCGCCGGCGTCGCAGGGGGCGTACGGTGCAGCCGGCTCGACGAGGAGATCCACATCCGGGCGCGGCGCGAGGTGATCCTGGCCGCTGGGGCGTACAACACGCCGCAGTTGCTGATGTTGTCCGGAATCGGTCCGGCCGACGAGCTGACCGGGCTGGGCATACCGGTCGTCGCCGACCTGCCGGAGGTGGGGCGCAACCTGCAGGACCACCCGGGGCACCTACCTGGTGTTCACCCACGACCAGCCGGTCAGCCTGCTCAGTTCGGGGGAGGAGCGCTACCGGCGGCAGTACGAGCAGGGCTACGGCCCGCTCACCTCCAACGTGCCGGAGGCCGGCGGTTTCGTCCGTACCCGCCCCGGCCTGACCGCGCCGGATGTGCAGTTCCACGTGTTGCCGGTGATGTTCGTGAACTGCGCGCTCGCAGTGCCCCCCGCGCACGGCATCTCGTTCGGTCCGTGCGTGCTGCGACCGCGCAGCCGAGGGGACGTGACGCTGGCATCGGACGACCCGACCGCGAAGCCGCGTATCCGCAACCGTTACTACCACGATCCGGACGACCTCGACGTCATGGTCGCCGGATTGCGCGTCGCGCTGGAACTGTCCCGGCAGCCGGCGTTGGCGCCCTACACCACCGGCCGGTTCACCCATCCGGCGTCCGGGTCCGATCAGGACCTGCGGGCGTTCGCCCGGGCCGCCACCCAGTCGGTCTTCCACCCCGCCGGCACCTGCGCGATCGGCGCGGTCCTTGACGACGGACTGCGGGTGCACGGCGTCGCCGGGCTGCGGGTAGCTGACGCCTCAGCGATGCCCCTGGTGCCGCGGGGCAACACGAACGCACCGACGGTCGCCCTGGCCGAGCGCGCCGCCGACCTCATCCGCGGCCGGTCGCTGCCACCCGCCCACCACCTTTAAGGTGGACATCGATACGTTGAGAGTGGTGAGCATGTCCGCTCACGATTTTCGAGCCCGGCCGCGGAAGCTGTCGATCGCCAGGTCTGGCTCGACGAGTGCCAGAAGCTGCTGGTCCGCGTTTCAGCGGCGGCCCGCGTCGAGAACACGGTGCCCGACGCGCGCCGCTTCGGCGAGCAGATCCGCGTCCCAGCGGTCGCGGAGCCCGGCCAGCCGGGACGTCAGGATCACCACATCCACCGACTTCTCGGCCAGCGGAGTGTGGATGCCAATCGTGTGGTGCCCGACGTGCCCGCCGCCCGCCGTCGCCCGGTGCAGCAGTTCGGCGTCGAAATCACAGAGTACGGCCGGGATCGCCGGGTCCAGGTGATGGGCGCCGCAGCCGAACACGGCGATCCGGGCAGCCGGGCCGGCCTCGCGGATCGCCGCGGCAACCTCCTCGGCGACGTCCACCTCGCGGGCCTTGGCCGTCCACTCGTGCAGGGCGGCGACGTGTTCATTCCACTCCAGCCCGCGGTCGATCGCGACGAGCCGTTCGCCGATCTCGATCTGCGGCTGCGGGTGTTTGGCCAGGAACCGGCGCATGTTGGCGCGGTATGTGGCGTCGCGTGCGTCCCAGTCCGGCGCGTGGGGCAACTCGATCACCCACGCGTCCCGGCCGAAGACGAAACGCAGCCCGGCACGGTGCAGCCGGTAGGCGAGCTCGGCGTCCTCGGCGCCCCAGCCGACGAACGACTCGTCGAAGCCGCCGACCGCCCAGAAATCATCGGCGCGGACCGAGACGTTGATTGTCCACATGAGATCCCACGGCAGGGGGCGCCGTTGCAGATCGAAGCCGTACGGCTCGAGCATCGCGTGCCGCACGTCGTGGAACGCGTCGTCGCCGGCGAAATGGGTGACCGTGTCCTCAGGCGGCCGGCTGAGGAGCACCTCCTCGGTGCCCGGCATCGGGTCATCGGGGTTGTAGCCGTAGGCGTATCCGACCACCACCCGGCGGGTTGCGCCGTCGTGGGCAGCCAGGTGCGCCTCCAGAAACCGTGGCCCGGCCAGGGCGCCGCTGTCCAGGAAGACCAGCAGCGGCGCGTTCGCCAGTCGGGCCCCGGCGTTGCGTGCCTGGCCCGCCCGGAAGCCCTTGTCCTCCTGCCAGACGTAGCGGACGGCCAGCGCGCCGGCGAACCCCTGGACGACTGCCAGCGTGTCGTCGCTGCCACCATCGTCGGCGACGAGCACCTCGAACCGGTCCGCGCCGATGCTCTGCCGTACGAGGCAGCCAAGCGTCCGGCGCAGCATGGCGTGCCGGTTGTAGGTGGGGATGATCACCGTGGCCAGCGGCGCCGCGGTCACGACCGCGCCCCGTCGACGACCGCGTGGGCGCGGATCTGGTAGAGCCAGTCGACGCCGGCGCCCTGGAAGGCCGGCGGCGCGGTGGGGGCGCCGGCCGTCGGGAAGCCGGTCCACACCGTCTTGTTGAACTCGAAGAACTCCAGCGGCCGGTACATCAGCGGGACCATCGGCGCGTGCTGCATGAACAGGGTGTCCAGGCGGGTGATCGTGGTGAACAGCTCGGTGCCTTCGGCAACGGCCGCCTTGTCCAGCAGGGCCGCGGTCTGCGGGTGGTCGAACCGGCCGTAGTTGTAGGAGGCGGGCAGGCCCGGCGCCGGTACCCCGCGCAGGTCGAGGACGTCGCGCAAGCGCTGCCATGGCGTGCTCGGCGTGGTCGCGGTGACGTGCCAGACCGCGATGTCGAACTCGGCGTTGTACAAGTTCGTGGCGGTCTGCGCCTCGGACGGGTAGCTGGGGATGATCTCGATGCCGATCGCGCGGGCGTTCTCCGCGACGATCTCGATGGCCGTCTGCCAGTCGGTCCAGCCGGTCGGCGCCTGCATCCGCCAGCCGCCGAGCCGGGTGCCGTCGGGCAGCCGATAGACACCGTCGTCGCCCCGGACGGCCGCCAGGTCCTGCTCCAGGATGCGGATCGCCTCGGCCGGGTCGGTGCGCCAGCCGTTGCGGGCCACGTTGGCCGCGTCGAAGTAGGCGGACTCCGGGCCCTGCGGTAGCAGCAGGCTGGACTGGGCGGGATCGGAGTAGTTCGACACCGCCTCACGGGGGATCCGCGCGTAGTCGACGGCGAAGGCGATGGCCCGGCGTACCCGGGCATCGCGGAGCCCTGGCCGCAGGGTGTTGAAGATCATCATCGGCATGCCGCCCGGTATGTGATACGGCGCGCTGTGAAGCCACGTGCCCACCGGCAGGCCCCGTTCCTGCAGCTTCCAGATCTCCGGGAGGTATTGCTGCATGATGTCCACGTCGCCGCGTTCGAAGGCGGCGTTGCCCGCGTCGTTGTCGTCGAAGACCGGGTGCACGATGTAGCGCGGCGCCGGCGACCGGCCCCGCAGACGGCGTCCCCAGTATTGATCGTCGCGGACCATCACCAGCCCGGCCTCGGTCGCGGACTGCACCCGGTACGGGCCGGAGCCGAGCGGGTCCTGGGTCCAGTACTCGCTCAGGTGGTCGTGTTCGCGCTCCAGTCGCTGCCACAGATGCCGTGGCACGATCGGGATCTGCGCCAGCTGCGCCTTGATCATGCCGGGATTCAGCTGGGCCTGGTCGAGGTGGAAGACGACGGTTTGCGGATCCGGCGCGCTGACGCCGTCGATGTACAGCCACACGTCGGAGAACTGCACCTCGGGATAGCGCCGGGCCAGCTCGACGGTGTACAGCACGTCGTGTGCCGTCACCGGGCGCCCGTCGCGCCAGTGGGCCTGCGGCCGCAGCCGTACCGTCAGCGTGCCCGGATAGCCAATCTGGTACGACTGGGCCAGCTGCGGGCGCAGCGTGCCGTCGCGGATGTCGAAGGCGAACAACGTCTCATAGACCAGCTGCATCGAGTTGACCTGGGTCGGCCAGGTCTGCTCGCCGAACATGTTGAAGTTGGTGGGCGGCCCCCAGAGGAAGCCTGCCATGACGAGGGTCTCCGAGCGGGCTGGCGACATGTCCAGCGCTCCTTCCGGTCGTGCGAAGCGCCTCCATCGTCATGGCCAGCTTCCGGCCGGGACATCTCCGAAGCTGCTCAGACATCGGCGCAGCGCACGGTGGAAGTGGGTTGATCGCCACGGCGGCCACAAGACTGATCGGGACAAAGCGTGATCTCGCAGATGAGGAGGCCGGTATGACCGGTGCACTCGCGCTCAGCGTCATCATCCCCACGTACGACCGGGCGCCGCTGCTGACCCAGACCCTGCTGTCGCTGACGCGGCAGAGACTCGCGCCGGACCACTTCGAGGTGCTGGTTTGCGACGACGGCTCGTCCGACGACACCGCCGAGGTCGTGGAGAGCCTGACCGACCAGCTGGACGTCCGCTTCTTCACCGAGCCGCACGAAGGATTCCGGGCCGGGCGGATGCGCAATACCGGCATCGCCAACGCGCGCGGCGAGATCAGCGTGTTCATCGACAGCGGGGTGGTGCTGCACGCCGACTGCCTCGGCGCGCACCTGGCGGCACACCGGGACGCCGACCGGCCGATCGCGGTCTGCGGCTACGTCTACGGGTTCGGACCCGACCAGGCGGACGCCGACGAGTTCCTGTCGACGGTGGATCTCACTGACCCGGACCGGACCATGGCGGGGCTTCAGGCCAGCGGCCGGTGGCCGGACGTGCGGGAGTCCTTCTACGCCCGGTACGGAGACGACTTCGGTGATCTGCCCGCGCCGTGGCTCGTCTACTGGACCGTCAACGCGTCGGCGCGTACCGGTCAGATCCGCGCCGTCGGCGGCTTCGACGAGGCGTTTCGGGGCTGGGGCGGCGAGGACATCGACGTCGGCTACCGGCTCCACCTCGACGGCGCCCGGGTGGTCCTGAGCCGCGCCGCGGCCGCGCTGGACATTCCGCACCCGAAGACGTTCGCCGTCAACATGCAGACCGCCGTCGAGAACTACCGCTACATGGCGCGTAAGTACGGCACCCCGGTGATGAAGCTGCTCAGCGAATCCGACCCGGACGTCTTCTTCGACCTCAACGACATCATCCTGTCGGTGGGCCGGGAATCGTGACGATGCCGCCCCTGATCGCCGATCGGCTGCGCATCGTCCGGCTGCTGCGGCGCGGCGGCGCCGTGCCGGTCACCGCCCTGGTGGCGATCAACCTGGTCCTCGGCGTGCTGCCGGTGGCCTTCGTCCTGGCCACCGCGCGCCTGCTGGGTCAGGTGCCGGCGGCAGTCGAGGGCGGGCTGTCGTCGCCGGCGTTCGACGCCCTGGTCACGGTGTTCGTTCTCGCGGGCGCAGCCTTCGCCTTGCAGCAGATCCTGGCGCCGGTCGCGTCCGCCGTCGGTGTGCTGCTCGCCCGGCGCGTCGACGGGCACGTCTTCGACCTGCTGATGGCCGCCTCGCTGGGCTCACCGGGCATCGCCGTGCTGGAGGATCAGGAGGCCCTCGACGACCTGCGCCAGGCCGTGGGCGGCCTGGAGGTCGCCTACCAGTCGCCGGGGGAGGCCTGCGTCGGCCAGGTCGCGCTGATCGCGAGATACACCCAACTGGGCGGCTACGTCGCGGTGGTGGGCCTGGCGGCGTCGTGGCCGGGCGCTGTCGCGCTGCTCGGCGCCGTCCTTCTCTTCCGGTACGGGCAGCGCGGTGGCCTGCGCAAGTTCGGTGACATACGGATGGGCCTGTGGGACGCCGAGCGCAAGATGGACTACTTCCGAGCGTTGTCGCTGCGACCCGCCGCGGGCAAGGAACTACGGGTCTTCGGGCTGACCGGCTGGCTGACCGCCCGCTACCGGGACGCCTATCTGGTCTGGATGCGCCCGCAGTGGGAAGCGCGCCGGCGGATCTACCTGTGGCCGTTTGTGTGGTTCGCCCTCGCCGGACTGGCCGCGACCATGCTCATCTTCGTCCTGATCGGACAGACCGCCACCCGGGGGCTCACCCTGACAGCGTTCGCCGTCGTGGTGCAGTCCACCCTGGCGGCGTTGCGGCTGGGCGAGTTCTACCCCGAGGCCGATGTGCAGACCTCGATCGGCATGCTGGGTCACGACGGCGTACGGAAGTTCGCCGGGCGGGTACAGGGTGAGGCCCGAGCCGTGCCGGCGGCCACCGTCGCGACGGTGCCCGATCCGGTACGCGCGATCCGGTTCGAGAACGTCGCCTTCCGGTACCCGCGCACCGACCGGCCTGTCCTGGATGGACTGGACCTGACGGTTCCCGCCGGGCGGTGCACGGCGATCGTCGGCCTCAACGGCGCGGGAAAGACCACCCTGGTCAAACTTCTCACCCGTCTCTACGAGCCGGATCACGGGGTGGTCAGCGTCAACGGGGTGGACATCCGGGCGCTCCCGATCGACCGCTGGCGGGAGAAGATCGCCGTGATCTTCCAACAGTTCGCCCGGTTCGAGGTCTCCGCCGCCGACAACATCGGCTACGGCGCCGAGCGGTTCCGCGACGACCGGGCAGGCATCGAGGAGGCCGCCGAGCAGGTCGGGATCGATGGGGCCCTGCGCGCGCTGCCGCAGGGTTTCGACACGCCGCTGGGCCGCAACCTGACCGGCGGCGCCGAACTCTCCGGCGGACAGTGGCAGCGGGTCGCGTTGGCCCGGGCGCTGTTCGCGTTGAGGCACGGCGCGTCGGTGGTTGTGCTGGACGAGCCGACCGCGGCGCTGGACGTCCGGGCCGAGGCCCGGTTCTTCGACGAGTTCAACGCCGTGACCCGCGGCGCCACCACCCTGCTGATCTCGCACCGGTTCGCCACCGTGCGCCGAGCCGACCACATCGTGGTGCTGGAGAACGGCAGAGTGTCGGAGCAGGGCAGCCATGAGGAGCTGATGGCCCGCGACGGCCAGTACGCGGCGCTGTTTCGTCTGCAGGCCGACCGGTTCGCCGACGACGAGCCCGATCTCCAGGGAGCGCTGGCGTGAGGGACCTGGTGCGAGGCGTACGCGCGGTGCTGCAGGCCATCTGGCGCCGGCACCGCGGCAAGACCGCCGTTTCGATCCTGCTGATGGTGGCGGGTGCCGTGGCCGCGCCTCTGATCGCCGCCGCCCTCGCGGGGATGACCGATGCGGTGGTCGCCGGCAACCCCACCGGCGCCTTCGTGGCCGGCCTGGCCGTCGCCGTCCTCGCCGTCGCGGTGCTCACCTTCGCCCACTTCGCCCACGTCTTCTACTTCGACCTGGCGGAACTCGCCGAGTTGGACTTCCAGGAACGCCTGATCGCGCTGTCGCACGGCACCGCCGGGCTGCACCACCACGAGGATGCCGCGCAGGCCGACACGCTCAGCGTGCTGGAACAGGACGGCCGGCAGTTCCACGGCGCCATCGAAGCGTCGCTGAACACGCTCGGCCTGCTGATCGCGTCCGGGGTCACCGCGGTGCTGCTGGCCCGGCTGCATCCGGTTCTGCTCCTGCTGCCGCTGGCCGCGATCCCCCCGGTGCTGTGCGGGCGCTTTGCGCAACGAATGATCGACCGGTCCCGGACGGCTGCCGCCGAGCCCACCCGGGTCGCGCTGAACCTGTTCCGGCTCGCCACCAGCGCCGAGACCGCCGGGGAGCTGCGCGTGTTCCGGCTGGAGCAGGAATTGCGCGACCGCCACGGTGTGCTCTGGTCGCGAGCCAGCCACCGGCTCCGGCAAGGCCAGCTGGCCGGAACTCTGCTGCGGATCGCCGGGCAGCTGGTCTTCGCTGCCGCCTACATCGCGGCGGTGTTGCTCGTGGTCGCCGGCGCGGTCCGGGGGGACCGGAGCGTCGGTGACGTGGTACTCGCCATCGTGCTGGCCGCGCAGGTCAGTCAGCAGGTCACCCAGGCGGTCACGCTGCTGGAGACGATGCAGCGTACGGCCAGCACCTACCGTCGGATGGCCGAGCTGGAGACGTTCGTACGGACCTGGTCGGCCGGGCCCGCGGGCGACGGCGACCCGCCGGACCGGTTGCGTGCGGGGATCGCCTTCGAGAAGGTCTGCTTCACCTACCCGGGCACGGGCACACCCGTGCTGCGCGACCTTGATCTGAGCCTGCCGGCCGGCGCCACCGTGGCGATCATCGGTGAGAACGGCACCGGAAAATCCACACTGGTCAAGCTTCTCTGTGGCTTCTACCAACCCACCGGGGGCCGGATCACCGTGGACGGCGACGACCTGGCCGACCTGTCGATCGCCGGGTGGCGCGAGCGGGTGGCGGCCGGTTTCCAGGACTTCGCCCGCTTCGAGCTGGTGGCGCGGGAGACCGTCGGCGTCGGCGATCTGGCCCGGATGGACTCCGCCGACGCGGTGCTCGCCGGCCTGCGCCGGGCCCAGGCGACCGACGTGCTGAACCGCCTCGACGACGGGCTCGAGACGGCGCTGGGCAAGAGCTACACCGACGGCGCCGAACTGTCCGGGGGGCAGTGGCAGAAACTGGCGCTGGGACGGGCGCTGATGCGGCCCCAGCCCCTGCTGCTGGTTCTCGACGAGCCCACCTCGGCCCTCGATCCACAGGCCGAGCACGACCTGTTCCAGCGGTACGTCGAGCAGTCGCGGCGGGTGGCGGCCGGCAACGGGGGCATCACGGTTCTCGTGTCGCACCGCTTCTCGACCGTACGCATGGCGGACTTGATCCTGGTCGTAGCCGACGGCCGAATCGCCGAGCATGGCGATCACGCGGCCCTGATGGCCGCCCGCGGTGTGTACGCCGAACTGTTCGAACTGCAGGCCGCCGCCTACCGCTGAGGTGACAGCGATCGCTGGCCATCGCGATGGCGACGGCCAGCGGTCGTCTGATCCCGGGGTCAGCGGGCAGGGCTCGTCCGCAGCGTCCTGACGAACCGGCGCAGGTCACCCACCAGCAGTTCGGGCTGTTCCATGGCGGCGAAGTGCCCGCCCCGATCGTGTTCGGTCCACTGGACGATGCCTGGGAACATGGCGTCGGCCAGCCGTCGGACCGGCAGGAACATCTCGCGCGGGAAGACCGAGACAGCCAGCGGCACCGGCATCGGGGCCGGGGCCTGGGCCGGCGGCGGTGCGGTCGGCAGGTTCGCGGAGGTCTCGCGGTAGAACTGCGCCGAGGTGCCCGCGGTCCGGGTCAGCCAGTAGATCGTCACGTCGGTGAGCATCTGGTCGCGATCGACGGCGTCCTCGGGCAGCCCGTTGCCGTCGGTCCAGTCCCGGAACTTCTCCACGATCCAGGCGAGCTGCCCCACCGGCGAGTCGGTGAGCGCGTAGGCGAGGGTCTGCGGACGGGTCGATTGCAGCTTCATGTAGCCGGAGAGATCACCAGCCGCGAAGCCGGCCAGCAGCCCGAGCCGAGCCAGATCGGCCTGCTCCAGACCGGCCAGCGCGGTGAGATCGTTCGGCGGCGGGGGCGTGATCAGTAGGTTGACGTGCACGCCCAGGACCGCCTCCGGCGCCACCTGGCTGAGCACCAGCGACACCACGGATCCGAAGTCGCCGCCCTGGGCCACGTAACGGTCGTAGCCGAGCCGGCGCATGAGTTCGGCCCAGGCGCTGGCGATCCGGACCAGGTTCCAGCCTGGTTCCCGCAGCGGGCTGGAGAAACCGAAGCCGGGCACCGAAGGGATGACCAGGTGGACGGCGTCGGCGGCGTCGCCTCCGTGTGCCACCGGGTCGGTGAGCGGCTCGATCACCTTGAGGAATTCGGCGACCGATCCGGGCCAGCCGTGGGTGAGCAGCACCGGCGTCGCGTCCGGCTCGGGCGAGCGCACGTGCAGGAAGTGCACCCGGGCGCCGGCTATCTCGGTGATGAACTGCGGATACCGGTTGAAGGTGGCTTCGGCGGCACGCCAGTCGTACTGGTTGCGCCAGTAGTCGGCGAGTTCTTTGAGGTAGGCCGTCGGCACGCCGCGGTCCCAGCCCGCGTCCGGCAGGTCGTCGGGCCAGCGTGTGTCGGCGAGCCGCCGCTTGAGGTCGTCGAGTTCGGCTTCCGGGATCTCGATGCGGAACGGTTCCATTCAGGTGCTCCTCCAAGTCGAAGGTGTCCGGCTCGAGCGGGCTCGCGTGACCAGGATGATCACCGGCAGGTCACGGTCATGGCCTACGCATCGTGACCGGCAGCGGCCGGTGATCTCACCTCTGCCCTTGCTCCCCGTTGGGCTCTTCCGAAGGTGTGGCCCCACTCGTCGGCGAACGAGGATGTAAATGCGTGCACGTCCGTGCAGGCTGATGACCGAAAGGGTCCACAAAGGTGACAAACGTGGGTGGCCGGGCGATCGTGCTCGGTGGGAGCATGGCGGGTCTGCTGGCCGCTCGGGTGCTGGCCGACTTCTACACCGAGGTGCTGATCCTCGACCGTGACGACCTGCTCGGCAGCAGCGGTCCGCGGCGGGGACGCCGCAGGCGGTGCATGCCCATGCGCTGCTGGCGCGTGGAGAGCAGGTTCTCAACGAGTTGTTCCCCGGGTTCACCGCGGAACTGGAGGCGTCCGGGGTCCCGTGCACCGACATGGGGCAGCTGCACTGGTATCTCGACGGGGACCGGCTCGCCTCGGTGCGCACGGGGTTGGTCGTGGTCAACGCGACCCGCACCGACCTCGAGGAGTACGTCCGTGCTCGGGTCGCCGCGATCGACAACGTCGAGTTCGTCACGGGAGTCGAGATCCTCGGCCCGCTGGCCGATCCGGGCCGGACCCGTATCAGTGGCGTCCGGGTGCATCACAGTGCGACAGGAGCGCAGCAGAGTCACGCCGCGGACTTCGTCGTGGACACCACCGGCCGTGGCTCACGAATGCCGGTGTGGCTGCAGGAGCAGGGTTACGACCGCCCCGCCGAGGAGCGGGTGAAGATCAACCTGTCGTACTCGTCGTGCTTCTTCCGGATGCCGGTCAGCCCGCTCGAGGACAGTCTGTCGATCATTCCACTGGGCACGCCGAGGTTCCCGACCGGCGCCTTCATGGGCCGGGTCAAGGGCGACCGGCATTCGTTGTCGCTGACCCGGATGCTCGGCGCGCCTGCGCCGACCACCATCGAGGAATTCCGTGCGGTGGCCAGGGAACTGTGCACCGACCGGATCTATCAGGCGATCAAGGACGCCGAACCGGAGAGCCCGCCCGCGGTGATCCGGTTCCCGACCAGCGTGCGCCGGCGGTACGAGGCGCTGGACCGATTCCCGGAACGGATGGTGGTTCTCGGCGACGGGCACTGCAGCTTCAACCCGATCTATGGGCAGGGCATGACGGTCGCCGCCCTGGAGGCGATCGCCCTGCGGGATCTGCTGACACACGGCAGCGCGCCGCAGCCGCAGCACTTCCACGAGGTGGCGGCCCGGATCATCGACGTGCCGTGGGCTGTCGCGGCTGGCGGTGACCTGGCATGGCCGGAGGTGGAGGGGGAGCGCACGCCGGAGATCGAGGCGGCGAACGCGTACATGGGCCGGCTGCAGTCTGCGGCACGTTTCGACGCCCGGATCACCGAGATGTTCATGCGGGTGGCCGGCCTGATCGATCCGCCGGACGTGCTGTTCGCCCCGGAGTTCGTGGCCCTGGTCGACGGGTACGTGTCGGCCCAGCGGCCGTCTTGAAACGGGTGCGGGCGGGCACCGGGAATGGCTACGGTCTGCGTCGGGGTGGTGCCCGGGGCGGCGCTTTCGC
>CAVUNP010000033.1:0-78807 GCA_963742855.1 uncultured Actinomycetota bacterium
CGCATCCCGTCGATCAAGGCCGCCCCGCGAAGTAGGCCGGCATCAGAGGCGGGGAAAGCGTCCGGTTCGCGTAACGCCCGCAATGCGATGTATTGTGCAGTCCATTCGCCGATGCCCGGGATCGAGCGGAATCGGGTGATCGCTTCTTCGATGGTTCCAAACGGGCGAAAGAGGTTCCGGTCAGCCACCGCAGCTTCCGCCAGGGCCTTCAATGACGCTCGCCGCGCAGACGGCATCCCAAGCGCGATGGATTCTGTGCTCGCTAAACGATTCTGGAGTAGGAAACACATGCGACAAGCCTGGGTGAGTGTCAGGGGTGACCGGCAAAGGTTTACCGTGCCGCACAACAAGTTCGCCAGCCAGACGGCGAGCCGCGGCGAGGCTCACCTGTTGGCCAAGAACAGCTCGCACCGCTAATTCGAATCCGTCCCATCCGCCGGGTGCCCGCAATCCAGGACGTTGCGCCACGAGCGGCGCGAGAATCTTATCGCGAGAGAGATGCTCATCAATGGTTCCGATATCGGCGCTCGTGTCAAACAACCGCCGCACTCGGGTCACAATTACTGGCAAGGAACGAACACTCGGAAAAAGGATCGCAAGCCCTAGGCTCTGCTGCCGAGGCAGATGAACAACTTGTACAGATCCAACATAACCGTCGATCTCAACCGTGCGCTGATAACTTTTGTCCTTGACGACTTCAACGCCAGGGATCGCACGCGCCTTTAAATAGGCGATGATGGAATCCCAGTCATAGGGCGGTTGATAACGCAGACGGAGCATGACACCCGCCTTCGCAGGCACCAGACCTGACGAGTCGTGCCGCAGGGCGCTCGGTGGACGCCGAAACAAATTCCGAAACACTTCGTTAAAACGACGCACGCTGCCGAAACCGGCTGCCAAAGCAATCTCGGTCATGGGCATCCGCGTTTCATGAATGAGTTGCTTGGCAAAGAGTACGCGCCGTGTCTGTGCCACAGCAATCGGCGAGGCGCCTAGATGCTCCAAGAACAATCGACGGAGTTGGCGCTCTCCCACACCAAGGCGTTCGGACAATTTCGCAACGTTGGCGTCGTCACTATCTAGGACGCCATCTGCGATAAGAGCCAGTGCTCGGGAAACGGTGTTCGAAGTTCCGCGCCATGAGGCTAAGTCTGGAGCGGTCTCGGGCCGGCAACGCAGGCACGGTCGAAATCCCGCTTCCTGGGCCGCGGCGGCGGAGCTAAAGAACCGGCAATATTGGAACTGAGGGGTTCGCGCTGGACAGACTGGCCGGCAATAGACTCCGGTCGAAGTGACGCCGACGAACAATCAGTCCATCGAAACGCGCATCTCGGGTCTCTAAGGCTCGATAGCATATTTCCCGATCCGGCAGTTCCATATTCGGATTCTCTCACCCAGTCGAAGCGAATACTCGCGGTTTTCGGACATGATCACCCATGAGGATGACAGGTCGTCATCTCGGATATGCTCCCGCTCCGGACTTCTTGGAAACATTGTCGGAGGTGTGTTCACGCCGGTGCTTGCCAAGCACGTTTGATCGATTGTATCTCGGTCGGAGTCGACCGGATGCAGCGCAACTTGGAGACCCATGCGAAAACAGGTGGAGGCGTGGCGCTCACCGAGAGGGTGTTTTTCACCAACCACGGGACGAGAAATCGGAAGACTGATATCACGGAGGACTGCTTTGTGAATTGTCAGAGCTAAATTGAGGCGAGTCGCACCGCTATGCCGATGAGGACGATGCCTCCAACTGCGGCCGCCGAAACCCCGAATCCAGGTGAGCGGCGATGAGCGTCAGGCAATAAGTCGCCGGTTGCCGTAAAGAGGAAGAATCCGGATGTCACTCCGAGAATCAGCGCGAGGTAATGCGGAGGCAGGCGCAGAAAGAACGACAACCGTACCACCCATTATGGGTGCAATCGCGTCCGCAACAAGAAATGCCAGGTCTTTCTTGCTGGCTGAATCCCCGCGCGTCACTAGCAGAATCGTGTTGAGTCCATCGGTAATGTCATGGACGATGATGCCAACCGCAACGATGAGTCCCATCCGCCAGGAAATCATGGTGGAGGCAGCAATGGAGGCCCCGTCCATCGTGCTGTGTGCGATTAGTCCAAGCGCACTCATGCGGCCAACGTGGCGATCGGGCTCGCAGTCGCCATCCGGACAATGTTGCAACGAGAGAAACGCGCTGGCCGAGATAGAAGATTAAGAATCCCACGACGGTTAGGCCGAGAATTTCGCGGCTCGTCCATCCCCGCTGGCCCGCCGCCTCAATCGCTTCGGGCAGCAGGTCGAAGAACGTTGCTCCCAGCAGGACTCCAGCACCGAAACCGAGCAGCAGGTGGATGTGCTTGCGGGCGCGAAGAGCGAGCCATCCGCCGAATAATGTTGAAAGAGCTGCAAACGCGGTGAGCAGTATTGCTCTCATGTGGTTTTGTTTTTCTCGAATCGGCTAGTGCTGTGACCAGGTTGCTCTATCAGATGCCGACACTTCAATTGAGCAAGTGTTCGTGGGTCTCGAACCACTGCACCAGTTCGCGCCAATACTTCAGTAGAAGCACAAGAATAGTGATTCCGATTAGGATGAGCAACGCGAGTTGTCTCCGGTACCTCAAATCGGATGGTACTCCTGATTAAATTGGTGATGTGGTTCCGCCCGTTTCATTCTGTCGTTTAGTTCCGGGTAAAAGCCGGGCAGAATTCAAAATGAAGGTAAGCTCCGAAGCCACATGGATAAAGGCGGCAAACAGCGGATTCAGCATGCCGAACGCGGCTAGTCCCACGCCAACACTGTCCACTGCCAGAGTTCCACCAAAGTTCTGCATGATGATGCGACGGCAACGCCGGGAAATCTTGATAGTGTCCACCAAGCGGAGCAAATCATTGCCAATCAACATGATGTTCGCGCTTTCGCGTGCGACCTCAGTGCCTGATCCCATCGCGATGCCAACCGTTGCCTGCATCAGTGCTGGCGCGTCATTGATTCCATCGCCGACCATTGCAACTTTGTTCCCATCGGCGACCAACTGCTTGATTATGGCGTTCTTCTCATCCGGCAGAACGCCAGCATGCACCACGTCGATGCCAACTTCTTGGGCAATAGCTTCGGCAACCGCTTTGGCGTCACCCGTCAACAAGGCAGTTCGCAATCCCATAGCGTGGAGGGCACGAACTGCGTCGCAAGCTTCCGGTCGCAGCGTATCCGCGATCCGGATGGTTCCCACATACTCGCCGTTGGAGGCAACCAGTATCTCCGATGAGTGTTCGGCTCCGGTGCCCTGTCCGTCGAGATGGATCTGTTTCTGCTGCAGGAAGGCTCTGCTTCCCACGAGTATCTGCCGATGGTCGAGAGAGCAGGAGATGCCTGCGCCGGGGATGTACTCGAATCGTTCCGGTGGGGTTACCGTTAGCCCGACTTCAGCTGCTTTGCCGACAATGGCCTTGCCCAAGGGATGTTCGGACCTCTGCTCCGCAATAGCGGCAAGCTGTAAAACGTCGTGATCGGTCCGCCCTGGCGCCGCCACAATGGATGTGACCACAGGGTTCCCAACAGTGAGCGTGCCGGTTTTGTCGAAGACAACGGTGTCCACTGAACTTAGCAGTTCCAGATACAAACCGCCCTTGACGATTGCGCCTTCGCGGGCGGCTCGCCCAATTCCTCCCAGAATAGCGAGTGGAGTTCCAGCCGCAATTCCGCAGGCACCAGCAACAATAATCACCGAGATGGTCGATGTGAGATTACGAGTAATGATAAAAGTCAGAACTGCGCAGCCCAGGGCAAACCAGACCAAATAACCGGCGAGCCGATCTGCCGTCTTCTGGATGGGTGCGCGCGACCGTTCGGCTTCCTCAACCGCATTCAAAATGCGGCCGAAGGCAGTATCGCGCCCAATTCTCGTGACTCGAATTTCCAGTGCCCCAGACTGGTTGACTGTGCCTGCAAAAACGGAGGTGCCGGGTACTTTCTCGACCGGAAGAGATTCTCCGGTGATAGCCGACTGATCGACAAAGGAATTGCCACCCACCACGTCCCCGTCGACGGGTATACGCCCTCCTGGATTGACCTCGATCAACTCTCCTATATTGATGTTGGCCGTGCTGCGCCGCTCGGTCTTGCCATTTCTCCGAACCATCACTTCACTGGGCAGCAGGTTGAGAAGATCGCGAATAGCGGTGCGGCCACGTCGGACGGTAAGACCTTCCAGAACTTCTGCAATCAGCACAAACAACACAATCACCAGCGCCGTGAAGAACTGCCCGATGGCAAGAGCCGCAAGGATTGCGATGGTCATCGACAACTCCATCGTCATCCGGCGCTCCATCACATTCTCGGCGGCTTCTTTGAGGATGGGATAAATTCCAATCAGAGTGCCCACGATCCCGATGACGCTGACGCGCGCAAAGGGTTCCCACACCTTCGCCCAGACCAGGGCGGCTGCAACCGCCACTAAGGCGATTCGAATTCCATCCTGCAACTCGAATCCATGGTCGTGGCCTTCGTGTTCGGGATGCTCATGATCATGCGCTTCAGCGACGATGTCCCTCGGACGAAGGCGCGCCTACGTTCCGCATGGAAAGGCGGTAAATTTTCTTGTACGTCCGGCATGGCTTCTCTCTACTTCAAATAGGATTTGGTAACGCTGATTACTTCTTCCACGGCATTGCCTTTATGCGCCTTGTGGTTCTCCCGGCGTTCGACCAGATGGAAACGGATATGCCCCTCCAGGACTTCCGACATCAAGGCGTTAATTGAGCCTCTGCACGCTGCAATCTGCTGAAGAATTTCCGAACATTCGTTTTCGTTCTCCAGCAGGCGTTCGACTGCTTCCACCTGGCCGCGGACTCTGCGGACGCGATTCAATAGCTTCTTCTTGTCTCGGATCGTGTGCGCCATGTCTCCACTGTATACTGGGGGGCAGTATACTAGCAACGGCTCGCAAGCCACCGAGATTGTCCAGACAGGATGGTCAACAGATAGCGCCGGACCGTCAAGCTGGCAATCCTTAAGCTCGCCGGCCAGCAACGCAACGCCGAAACGCAGCCGTTCCGATGCGGAGTTCTAGGCATACTTGACTTTGGTCTATAGTGTTTCATTGTGGAAGCAAGCGTCCATCGAAAATATTCAGGGCACGATAGGCGCGAGTTCCGGCAGGAAATTGCGTCGACGGTTGCAGACCGATGCAGGCTGAGTGCGTCTCCGATTGTGGCGGAGGAATCCCGATGAATCGTTGGAAAGCCGTTTGCGCAATCCTTGTCGTGCTCGCTGGCACCTTGTTCTTGACGGACCGGGAGCCGAAAAGCACTTCACTGTGGGACGTCTATGATCAATCGTTAAAGCATGCAAAATACGTGGACCTGACCCATACGATCAACCCTTCAATTCCGGTTTGGCATGGTTTCGGACCGTCGAAGTTCCTTCCGACTGTGGACCCGGCTACGAATCGACCCTACACCTACGAAAAAGATGGATTTGAGGCCACGCATTACGATCTCTCTACCGACCAGCTTGGAACGCAACTCGATCCGCCGGCTCATTGGAATCCCTACTATCCTGCAATCGACGAACTGCCGCCCACCTACACAATCCGGCCCTTGGTGGTAATACCCATCCAGGACAAAGTAGCCAAAGATCCCGGCTACCAGATGAGCGTGGACGACATTCGAGATTGGGAAAAACGCAATGGTAAAATTCCGGAAGGCTCGGTCGTCTTTATCCGCTCCGATTGGTCGAAAGAATGGCCGAATCCGGAACTCGCAACACGAAAGCAATTTCCCGGCGTGAAGCTCGATGCCCTGAAATTCCTTCACCTCGAAAGGAAGATTCTTTTCCACGGGCACGAAGCGCTGGATACCGATACGACGCCAACACTTGAAGGCGAAGCGTGGCTGCTCAGAAACGGATATACCCAGGGGGAAGGTGTGGCCAATCTCGATAAGGTGCCGGAGAAGGGCGCGTTGGTAGCGATTGGATTCCCAAAACTGCAAGGGGGAACTGGTGGATATGCACGTTACATCGCAATCTGCCCGCCCGACTGGAAATATGGTGTGAGCGTAGGTGAACTGCCGGAGGCGCCCATGAAGAGTTTCGCGCGGCCTCTTCACTGGGACGAAAAAGCCGGGACGCGGATTCGGTGATTCAAACAGATTAGACTTGCTTCCAACAGATCTACGCTAAACATTGAAAGCGTCCACACGCGCAAAGATTTGGAAGGAAATTTTAACCGGAGGAATCGAATCATGAGACGTGCCATCGGGTTACTGAATATCTGTTCGTTTTCTATCTTCTCGGTAGCCGTACTTTTTCCCGCGCTCTCGGCATCTCAAACCTCCGGGCCGCTCTCTTCACAAGCGCTGATGAGTAAGCTCAAATGGCGCTCGGTTGGTCCGTATATCGGCGGGCGAGTGGTCACCGTGGCCGGTGTTTCAGGAGACCACAATCTGTTTTACGCCGGAACGGTCGGCGGCGGGGTTTGGAAGAGCACGGACGAAGGTCTCGAGTGGAAGAACATCTCCGATGGTAAGCTGCCGGGGCCCAGTTCCAGCATCGGTGCGGTGGCGGTGGCCGCATCCGATCCGAACACGATCTACATCGGCACGGGCGAAGCTGATATTCGCAACGACGTGATCCCCGGCGACGGCATTTTCAAATCGACCGATGCCGGCAATACCTGGCAATATGCCGGGCTGCGCGACACGCACTCGATCAGCGCGATCGTTATCGATCCCAAGGATCCAAATGTTGTATATGCCGCTTCCATGGGACACGTGTTCAAAGCCGACCCCGATCGTGGTGTTTTCAAATCGACCGACGGCGGCAAATCGTGGAACAAGATCCTATTTGTAGATGACAACACAGGAGCAATCTGCCTGGTGATGGATCCCAATCATGCCGAAGTGCTGTATGCCACGATGTGGCAGGCGCAGCGAATGCCCTGGGGTCTCATCAGCGGCGGTCCGGGTAGCGGCATTTATAAGACGCACTGACGGCGGCGCGCATTGGACCAATCTCACGCAAAACCCAGGGATTGCCGCAGATGGTACTGGGGCGGGTGGGGATTGTCGGTGGCGGCCAGTAACTCGAATATCGTGTACGCCATCATCCAGGCGAAAGAAGGCGGAGTGTTCCGCTCGGATGACGCGGGTGCCACATGGAAGCGCGTCAATGACGAAATGAAGCTGCGGCAGCGTGCCTTCTATTACATGACAATTTATGTGGACCCCAAGAATCCTGACATTGTCTATGCTCCCGAAGTAGACGCCCTGTGGGTTTCGCATGACGGCGGCAAATCATTTACGAAACTAAGGACACCACACGGCGACAATCACATAGTGTGGATCAATCCGGATGACACCAGGATCTTGCTGGAAGGGAACGACGGCGGCGCGAACCGTTTCGACCGATGGCGGCAAGACCTGGAGCACCGAGCATAATCAGCCCACCGGCCAGTTCTACCACGTCAATCTGGACGACCAGTTTCCTTATCACATCTTTGGAGCACAGCAGGATGAAGGCTCCTTTGAAGGGCCGAGCGCCAGCCACGGAGGCATGATTCCGCTGGCGGACTGGCATAGCGTCGCCTATGGCGAGAGCACTTATACCGTGCCGCAGCCGGGGAATCCCAAAATTACCTTCGGGAGCGGCTACTACAGCATCTTTCTGAAATATGACCGAACCACCGATCAGTATGAGAGCGTGAGCCCCTGGCCCTATTATCAGGAGGGTGCATCGTCGGGCGAACTCAAATATCGCTTTGGCTGGACGCATCCCATTCTGTTTTCTCCGGCGAACCCGAAAGAACTGCTCATCGCAGCGCAGGTTGTATTCAAGAGCGACGACTACGGCGTCACCTGGAAACAAATTTCTCCCGATCTCACCCGCAACCAGGCGAGCACGGAGGTGCCCAGCGGTGGTCCCGTCGATCTCGATCAGTCGGGAGCGGAAATCTATCCACTAGTTTCTGCGCTCGCGGTATCTCCTCTAGACGGCAACTTGATTTGGGCAGGTTCGGATGACGGACTCGCTCACATTACGACGGACGGTGGAAAGAATTGGCAGGTCGTGACGCCGCCAGGGTTGCCCGAATCGTGGATCAGCTGCATCGAGCCTTCTCACACGGACAAACAAACCGCCTATCTCACCGCTCGCCGCTACATGTGGGACGATTTCCGGCCGTATGTCTTCGAGACCCACGATTTGGGCCGGCATTGGACCGCGATCACCGCCGGCTTGCCACAAGATGAATTTGTCTTCGACATTCGCCAGGATCCTAATGATCCGAAGTTACTGTTCCTCGGCACGCGCAGCACTGTTTATTTCAGCCTTGACGCGGGCGCGCACTGGCAGCCACTCACACTTAATCTTCCGGTCACGCAGGTGCGCGACATCGCAATCAATACGCGCCAGGGACAAATCGTTGCGGCGACTCACGGGCGCTCATTTTGGGTGCTCGACAATCTTAGCTTTCTCGAGCAGTTGACGAAAAATCCCAGTGTCGATGCCGGCGCTGCCTTCCTGTTCGCTCCGCAGGCGGCCTGGCTGACCCATGATTATGGCGTTATGAGCCCGGAAAGAAGACGTCCCCCCGATGCTGGCTACAATCCGCCGTTCGGCGCCACCGTCTTCTTCCACGTTCCCGAGAGCTACGATGGCAAGACCCCGGCAACGCTTCAGTTCATGGATTCCCAAGGCAAGGTAATTCGTACGATCTCTTTCCATCTGGCGACCGAAAAGGAGAAGAAGGAAGAGCATATGCTGACGAAGTAAAATGTCACGCACATAGAACTTCGAAAGGTGAGGTCAGCGGGCGCGCTGCTGAGCCTCGTGTTCCGACACGGCGTCGGCTGACCTGGTTCTCACGTTCGAGCGGGTCCGTTCATCTCTCCTCACAGTCCAGCGACATGTCGAGGCGTCGCTGAGTTCAAGCCTCCGACGGAGCCGACAGCCAGAACGACCAGTCCCCCTTCGGGTCGGTGGTTTGCCCTACCTCGATCAGATAGCCATCGGGATCGCGTATGTAGCACCGGATCTCGTACTTGTGCTGCTTCGGTGGCGTCAGGAACTGGGCGCCTCGGGCGCTCCATTCCTCATAGACGGCGTGGATGTCCTTGACCCGGATGTTGAGGAAGCTGCTGACCCGGTCAGGGTCGCGGGGGGTTTCCAGCGTGACCGTGGGCTTGTCATCGGTCGGGCCTCCACCGACATTGATGATGATGTAGCTGTTGGCGAGCGCCACATAGGTGACCTCACCCGAGAAGGCCACCGTCCCGCCGAGCACCTCGGTATAGAACCGGCGAGAACGCTCGACATCGTCCGAGACGATGAAGTGGGCCAGCGACGATTCCCTCTGCGGCCGGGTTGAATTCGGTCATCTGGCTACCTCCACTCAGTCGGGGCTGAGGACCCGTATCGGGGATCCTGCAGCCGAGTCTCTGTTGCTCGGGAATTCTTGGTCTCTTCAGCGCCACCGCTTACAGGTCGCCACGCTTGATCCCGATGGTCTTGCCCTCGGTGTACCGGATCGGCGGATCGAGCGTGTCGACGAGAAACATGTCCCGGTCGCCGCGATCCCAGGCCTCGCGGAGTCCAGGTGCACCCAGATCGAAGTCCGGACGGGTCTTCTGCAGCACAGCGCGCAGGTCCACGTGCAGCTCGTGCATCGTCGGTCGGCCCCAGTACCAGTAGCCGTTGTAGATGCTGAAGATCCGAAGCCCCGGCTCCAGCACAAAGGTGTGGGGAATCATCGGATTGTGAGGGTCCGTGAACTCCTCGATGCCGAGGTCCTGTTGCACGGTTCTCTCGGGGTCACCCAGAAACGGCCACAGGGCGCCCAGGGAGTCGCGGAACTCGTTGAGGTTGAGCGGGTTGTCCGTGCAGATGACGACGAGCCGCGTGTACGCGACCCGGAACTCCGGGTAGCTGTCCACCAGGTTCCTCAGAGAACGGTGCTCCTTGGGGTCGTAGGACCCGCGGGACAGATGGAGGACCATGGGGTTGCCGCCCTGGAGCTCGGAGAGCCTCCGGAGCACCCCAGCCTGGTCCTGCGAGCTGGTAGTCAGGAAACGCGGCTCCGACGACGATGTCTTCGCGCGACGCCGTGCCTCCCGCCTCGCTGTTAGACCCGGACTTCGCCTCCACCGCAGACCTTCGTAGAGTCCCAGACTCGGTCCCCGCTTCAAGCTGACCGGCATCGATCCGGGCTCAGCACCCAGCTCCGCCTCAGACGCTGGAGACGAGCTCGGCCACGATCTCCGCCGCTGGTTGCCGCTGCCTGGCGAGCGCGACGCTCTGTCCGGCCCACAATGGAGAGCGCTTCGATGTCGCCGGTGGTGCCGACCATCGGCGGCGCCGGCTCGTAGCGGACGATCGCTTCGCCGGAGGCGAAGTGGGCGATGACGTCGCCCTCTCCCGGTCGGCTCCCCGGTGGGGGCCGGCCGGCGGCCTCCCACGCCTCGGCCGTCGAGTTGCGCAGGGCGCGGTGGGGCGCGTCGGGCCATCCGACCTCGTAGAGGTCGGCGTACCACTGCGCGTCGGTCTCGGAGGCGTCGATCAGACGACGGCGGTACTCCTCGTGGATGGGCATCTCCTCGGGCGAGCAGAAACCGGGTACCCAGCCACGCCGCTTGCGCGCCCAGCGCGAGCACGGCGGCCACGCCCCGAGCGTCCCCGATCCCGCCGGCCGCGATCACCGGCACCGGCGCCACCGCGTCCACGACGGCGGGCACCAATGGAAGCGTCGCCACCTGGCCCCGCACGTGTCCCCCCGCCTCCCACCCCTGCGCCACGATGACATCGACTCCGCTGGCGACCGCCCGCCGCGCCTCTTCGGCGCTGCCGACCGTCTGCAGAACGACTCCGTTGGCGTCGTGGACCTGCTCGACGTAGCCGGTGGGATCCCCCCAGAACAACGACACGATCCGCAGGCCGGCTTCGAGGGCCTCGTCGAGGCGACGGTGCTGATCGGAGGTGAGAACCAGATTGCCGCCGAAGGGACGATCGGTGAGCGCCGCCGTCTCGCGAACCACGTCTCCGGCCGGGTGGACCACGTCAGCGTCAACATGCCGAGCGCACCGGCATTCGAGACCGCCGCCGCCAGTTCGGGCACGGCCGCCATCGGCGCCTGGACGATCGGTTGTTCGATCCCGAGCAGCTCGCAGACCGGCGTTCGCATCGCCACCGCTCGCTCGCCGAGCCCTCGGTCGCTTCGCAGGCGCATCTCCACCTACGACTCGTACGACGTCGGCGTCGACTCGGGAGCCCGCTTGTTCCATCCGTGAAAGCTCGAGTAGTCGCCGGCATCCCAGGCCTCGCGCAGTCCCGGCTTGCTCAGATCCCAGTCGGGACGGATCTCGCTCGACGCGGCGCACAGGTCGCGCCAGAGGTCGTAGAACGACGGGCGCCCCCAGAACCAGTAGCCGTTGTAGATGCTGTGCACCACCAGTCCCGGCTTGAGCACCAGCGTGTGGGGGATCATCGGGTCGTGCTCGGGGTCGGTGTATTCCTGGATGTCGAGGTCCTTCTGGACCGTCCGAGCGGGGTCGGAGAGGAAGGTCCATTGGGCGCCGACTGAGGCGCGGAACTCTTGGGTGGTGTGGTGGTCGTCGGTCGAGATCGTGACGATCTGGGTGTAGGCGACGGCGATCTTCGGATAGTTCGCAGCGAGCTCCAGGTGCTGCTGGTGCTCCTTCGGGCAGTAGTTGCCCCGCGCCAGCGTGAGGATCAAGGGGTCGTCGCCCTGGAGCTCGCTGAGCTTGCGCACCGTGTTGGTGTGATCCGGCAGCGCGTAGTCGGGGAAGGTGCCGCCGGGTCTGATGTCGGATCGCATGGATCACCGCTTCCTTTCGGCGCCTCGACGTGTGCCGCTCCACGGGGGAGACGTGCCGCCTCTCGTCGGCCAGGATCGCCTGCAAGCGTACGTCTACTCCCCGATTCCGTAAGGAAATCATCGAGCACCTTCCACCCATCTTCGGTCGTCCCGCCTGGGTGCCAGGTCACGACATGGCGACACCCTCGGGGTCGCGACCGACCACTGCAGTCCACTCTGCATGCTCCCGCCGGCTGACGAGGAGCTTCCGAGACTCCAATTCTGCTGCTCGATCGCCTCCAACGGATCGGCCGAATCGGCCTCGAGAATGAAGCTCCGCAGACCGATATGGCCTGCTCCGAGGGAGGGCTGGTCCCGAAGCGTGTGGAGGACGACGGCCTGGGACCGTCGCCCCCCGAAACACCGACGACAGCCAAGTGCTCCTCTTGGGGAAGCAGGGTGAAGCCGAGCACCTGACGGTAGAAGGCGACCGAACGGCAGATCGGCCACGTTGATCACGACACCGTGGAAATTTCAGTGTCCTCCAAGTCTTGGGTAGGACGAGGCCAGCATACGAACTCCGGGACCCGGGCCGCATGCTGGCGCCTGCGAATTTGCTCGAGGCGCTCGAGGAAGGAGACCACCAGCGGGCCTCGAGCGGGAGGTCCAACTGCCCTTGGAGCGGTCAGGCCTCGCCGACAATGGTTGAGCCTCCGCGGGAGAGGCCACGAGATCATGGAGGTCGCCACCCACCTCGAGCCGACTCGATTGGTCGGACCCACCAACCCTCACCGGCACGAATCCTGCCGTTCGGATCAACCCCTCGACTTCCGTCCCGGCGCGGGCGGTCGTCAGTTGCGTAGAAGAGGACCGCCGGCTCGGGTGACCGACGGCTCGAAGACTTCAGGAGACCGGCCGACATGCTCCCGAACGCCATGGCCAGTCGTGCCCCGCTGGGCAGCCACCCGGCGACAGCCCTGCCAGAGGCTTGCCCTCGGGCAAGACGCGCAGGACAGTGCCCTGCTCATCGGTCCGCAACGGGTTGCTCGGAACGACCACCAGCTTTGACCGAGCAGCCCGGCGATCTCGTCGATGACGTCCTTCAACACGGTGAAACGCAGCGCGAGGACGACGGCATCGGCGCCCTGCAGCGCGTCGCGGTTGCCGTGGCGACGGCGGCGCCGGACCGATGTCCGCGGCCAGCACCCGTGCTGACTCGGGGTCGGCGCTCGAGAGCCGCAATGTCTCGCCGCCCGTGGCGAGCAGACGGGCGACAGCGGATCCGATTCCCCCGGTGCCGATAATCGCCGTGGTCATGATGGAGGCCCTCCCTCCATCTCGACAGTACCCAGGACCGCACGGGCGAGCATCGCCGATTCGGTGCTGAGCTGGCTACGCTGACATTCCGCCTGGCATCCGCACGGCACGGATCCCAATGGGCGGAGCCTCACTGGTCCGACGCTGCCATCTTGTCGATCCGCGGGATGGACGGGCGAAGGAGTTCCACATGAGCACGACCCCCATAGCTGACTATGCGCTCCTCTCGGATCGGCACAGCGCGGCGCTGGTGAGCCGGGACGGGTCCGTCGACTGGTTGTGCTTCCCCCGCTTCGACAGCCCGTCCATCTTCGGTCGCCTCCTGGGCGACCAAGCCGGCCACTGGTCGATCCGGGTACCTGGTGCCACCCAGGTCACCCGCCGCTACCTGGACCGGACAATGGTGCTGGAGACCACCTTCCGGACGCCAACGGGACGGTCACACTCACTGACGCCCTGGCGATGGGTGAAGGCAACCGGGGGCACCAGCTCGGCAAGGACGCGCCGCATGCTTCTCCTGCGGAGCGCGACCTGCATTGACGGGGAGGTGGAGCTGTCACTGGAGTACGTCCTGCGTCCTGAGTACGGGCAGGTCCATCCACGCCTCGATACCCTCGAAGGTGGCGTGGCGGCAACCTGGAGCAGCGAGGAATTGGTCCTGTCCTCCCCGAGATCGCACTGACCGCCAGCGTCGGGTACGGACAAGCTGCTCGCATTCGACACAGGCCCCGGAAACATGGTGATCGACGCGCTGATGCAGCAGCTATTCCGCAAATCTTACGACCACGGCGGCAAAATCGCGCTTCGAGGGAGAGTTCTCGAACGTCCGCTCGCTGCAGCGCTCAGGCATCCCTTCTTCCACGCAAAGCCACCAAAGTCAGCCGGACGCGAAGAGTTCGGCGCCGCCTTTGCTGAACAACTGCTGAGGGCATGCCGTAAAGCTGGCGGAACTAGTGAGGACGTAATTACAACCGCCACTGCACTCACCGCGGAAAGCATTGTGCATGCCTTCGAGCACTTCGTGCGGCCGAGGCTCAAAGATGGCATCCCGCTTGACTACGTCGTTTCCGGCGGCGGCGCGAAAAATGAAACGCTCATGGCCCTGCTGCGAAAAAAGCTCGAGCCGTTTGGCTGCAACGTGATGGAAAGCGCCGACGCCGGCATCCCAGTCGATGCGAAGGAGGCAGTTGCTTTTGCGCTGCTTGCCTACTACACGTGGCACAGGAGACCGGCCAATCTCCCCTCGGCAACTGGAGCCAGGAGAGCGGCAATTTTGGGTCAGATCACATATGCCTAAGAACCTGATGACGGCTGTTCTGGTACTTGCATGTGCGTTTTTCCAAATCGGATGCAAGCACCAACAGACGTCCGCGAATACGGTTACCATGCTGATCGAGAGTAGCCCCACGAATTTGGATCCACGCATCGGCGTGGACGCCCAATCCGAACGTATCGATTCGCTGATCTTCGATTCGCTGGTGCGCAAAGACGATCACTTTAATCTCAAACCATGGCTGGCAGTAAGCTGGGAAAATCCTGACGCGCTTACCTGCATCTTTCATCTTCGCAACGACGTCCACTTTCACGACGGTCGCCCGCTTACGTCAGCAGATGTCAAATACACGCTGGACACGATCTTGCAAGGCAAAGTCATCAGCGTAAAAGCGAATGCCTATCAGACCATCGATCGTGTGGATGCGCCCGATGCGCAATCCCTTGTCATCCATCTCAAGAAGCCCGATCCAGCGTTGCTCTGGAACCTCAGTGACGGCGGCTTCGGCGTCGTCCCCGCAGGCAGTGGTCGCGATTTCTGGCAGCATCCGATTGGCAGCGGACCCTTTGAGTTTGTAAGTCAGGAGCAGGACAAAGACGTCGTGCTGAAACGTGCGTCGCGCTCGTGGCAGCCGTTGCCGTCCATCCAAAATCTCCGTTTTGCCGTCGTGCCGGATGCCACGACGCGGGCTCTTGAATTGCAGAAGGGATCCGCCGATGCGCTGATCAACGCGCTGCCCGCAGATACCGTGTATGCCTTGCGCCGCAATGCAAACCTCGAGATCGATTCCGGCCCTGGGACAACTCTCGTCTATCTGACATTTAATACGCGTGATCTAGTCTTGCGCGACCCGCGCGTTCGCAACGCCATTGCTCTCGCCATCGACCGTCCGCTCATCATCCATTCTCTGTATCGAGATGAGGCGAGACTCGCGGAAAGTGTCCTGCCTCCAGAACACTGGGCATGGAATGGTGACGTCGCGCAACACAAATACGATCCGGCAGCGGCAAACGCACTCCTCGACCAAGCCGGCTATACCCGCAAGGCAGATGGCTACCGCTTCCACCTGGGAATGAAAACTTCGACGGACGAGAGCAGCCGCCTGCTGGCGCTGGTCGTTCAGCAGCAACTTGCGAACGTTGGCATTGCGCTCGACGTGCGCAGCTTTGAATTCGCGACGTTCTACGCCGATATCAGTCGCGGTGTCTTTCAAATCGCTCCGTCGCGCTGGATTGGCGGGAATGAAGCCCCAGACATCTTCCGCTACTCTTTTTCAACCGCGAGTTTTCCGCCGCACGGCGCGAATCGGGGCTTCTATGCAAACCCACAAATCGATCAGTTGCTCACGGAAGCGGCCGCCACTGACGATCGATCAAAGCAGCAAACTCTGTATGGCAATGTGCAAAAGATTCTCGCCGACGACATGCCAACCATCAATCTCGGTATACAATGAACGAACGAGGTACGACAACATTGCTCCGCAGGCCAGCACCGCGTCCGCCTCGTCGAGCTCGATCAGGTCGGCGGCCAGGGCGAGCGCGTGCGACGAGGCCGAGCAGGCGTTGGAGACGGTGACGACGTCCTCGATCCCGGGCAGCGCGCTGCGGACGGCGGCGCCGAAGTGCAGCGCATCCGGGTCCACCGGCTGCCCGTCGGCCCGCCACCGCTCCACCGCGCGCAGCTCGCGCAGCCCGGTGCCGACGATCGCGACGACGCGCTGCCGGGCGCAGTCGAGGCCGGCCTCGCGGGCCGCTGCCGCCACGCACTCGGTCAGCCAGCCGCCGGCCCGGTACGGGCGCTCCGGTCCGGTCGCGTCGACGTGATAGCCGTAGCGGACGTTGACCCCGTCCGGGGCGACGTGCCGCAGCGGCTGCCGGCCGGACTCCCCGGCCAGCAACGCCTCGTACGTCTCGGTGCTGTCGCCGAGGCTGGTGCGCATCGCGCTACCGGTGATCGCGAGCGGCACGCCCGTTCCCCTTCAGCAGGGCGGCGCCGACGGAGCCGTCGGCGGTGCTGGCGACGATCAGCGAGAGGCAGTCGTCGTGCTCCGGCTCGCCCCGGTGGTGCGCCAGCACGGCGGCGACCTGAAGCGCTCCGGCCGCGGTCGGGCAGTTGCCGACCACGTCGGTGATCGCCACGCGGCTCGCGTCCGGGCCGACGGTCGCGTTGAGCGCGTCCTGCTCGGCGGCGGCGCCGGAGGTGACCACGGTGGCCAGTTCCTCGGGGGCGACGCCGGCCCGGCGCAGCATCCGGCGCACCCGGTCGGCGAGCGCCGTGGCGAGGTCGGTCCGCCCGCCGGTGTGGCCGAGGTCGACCGCGAGGATCTCCACGACCGGTTCCCGGCCGACGGCCCGCATGGCGGCGGCGTCCTCGACCAGGAAGACCGCGCCGCCCTCGCCCCCGACGGTCGTCGGCGCGCCGCCGGCCCGGTGGTCGGCCCAGGCCATGTGCGGGGTGTACTCCTCCATCGCCCCGACCAGCAGCGCCTCCGCCCGGCCGCGCCCGAGCACGGTCATCGCGTAGCGGAGGGCGGCGAGGGTCGCCATCGGGCCGCCGGCGAGGGTGGCGTTGATTCCGCGCAGCCCGTGCCAGATCGCCGCCTGGCCGGCCGCGCAGTTGAGCACGGTGTTGGGGAACAGGATCGGGTTGACCAGGTAGGGCTTCTCCTGCACCAGCGTGTCGCGGCTGTAGTCGCTGGTCGACTGGAGGCTTCCGACGCCGGTGCCGAGCACCACGCCGACCCGGTCCCGGTTGTCGTCGCCGACGACGAGGTCGCTGTCGGCCAGCGCCTGCCGGCAGGCCAACACGGCGAAGGCGGTCCGCCGGTCGAGGAAGCTGGTGCCCTTGCGGCCCAGGTGGTCGCGGGCCCGGAAACTGGCCAGGGCGTACGCCCGCGGGTCCGGGACCGGCGCGTCGGTCAGCTTCGCCGCGTCGGTCGTGCCGTCCCGCCCGGTGCGCAGCCCGGCGGTGAACTCGTCGGCGCCCAGCCCGTACGGGGAAAGCACACCCCAGCCGGAAACGCCGAGCGCGAAGGTCGCGGCACGCGAATCTGTCGTCACGGTCATCAGAGCCGTCCAAGGATGGTGATGGCGTTGTTGCCGCCGAAGGCGAACCCGTTGACCTGGACGATGCGCGGCTGCGCGGGGCGTGCCTCGTTCGGCACGACGTCCAGACCGGGCATCGCCGGGTCGGTGGTCACGTGGTTGATGGTCGGTGCGAGGAAGCCGGCCGAGATGGCCAGCGCGCCGGCGAGGGCGCTGAATCCGCTCGCCGCGCCCATCGTGTGGCCGAGGATCGACTTGATCGAACTCATCGGCGGCATCCGGTCGCCGAAGACGTCACGCACCGCCTCGTACTCGGCGGTGTCGTTGGCGGGGGTGGCGGTGCCGTGGGCGCAGATGAAGTCGACCTCGTCGGGCTTGATGCCGGCGTCCCGGTGGGCCAGCCGCATGCAGCGGGCCACGCTCGCCGCGTCCGGGGCGGTCGGATGCTTGGCGTCACAGGTGAGCCCGTAGCCGAGCACCTCGCAGTAGACGCGGGCGCCGCGGGCCCGCGCCGAGTCCAGGCTCTCCAGGAACAGCGCGACGCCGCCCTCGGCGGTGATCACGCCGGCCCGGTCCCGGTCGAACGGCGCGCACCGCTCGGCGGCGAGCGCGCCCAGCCGGTAGAAGCCCGCGTGCGCCCACCGGCACACCGAGTCGGCGCCACCGACCATCATGTAGTCCTGTTCGCCGGTGGCGATGGCGTCGAAGGCGTACCCGAGGGCGTAGTTACTCGCCGAGCAGGCGGTCGAGACGGTCAGCGTCGTACCCCTCAGGCCAAGTTCGCGGCTGACCGCCTCGGCGACCCGGCCCGCGGGCAGTTGGCGTGCCAGCGCTTCCGGCGTGCTGGGGTAACCGCGGGCCAGCCAGTGCTCGGTGAGCCGCTCCACCACCTGGGACTCGCCGCTGGTCGTACCCATGCAGACGCCGAACCGGTCGGACCGGTCCGGTAGGTCGGTGGCCTGCGCGTCGGCGAGCGCGAGCCGGGCCGCGGCGGCGGCGAATTGGCTGCTGCGGCCCCACTCTGCCAGGTCGAGTCGGGTCAGCATCCCCTCCGGCGCGAAGTCGTGCACCTCGCCGGCCCGGTCGGTGAGGAAGCCGGTGGTGTCGAAGCTGGCGATCGGCGTGATCCCGCTGCGCCCGGCGCGCAGCGCCGTCGTGAAGGCGTCGATGCCGATGCCGATGCTCGACACCGGACCGAGCCCGGTTACCACAACCCGTCGGTTCATCACCCGGAGTCCTTTGTGAGTCCTTGGGCCGCGTCCGGCGGCGAGCGCCGCGCGCCGCCCCGTCACCCGCAGCGTGGTCGGGTTCTCACCGTCGAGGCACCGCCTTGTGGCGGCCTCGCGTCGGCCTCGACGTCGCCTCGAACACGCCGGACTCCAGGTCGAGCCAAGGTAGAGGGCACTTCGAGCAGGCCGGGCGAGCGTGGCGAATGCCGGCGGGCGCGACCGCACCGACGTCCACCGATACCATCCCGACTGACCTGACGAACCCGACCAAACGGGAGGACCCGTTGACCCGCGGCACCGCAGCGAGCATCAATGGCCGGCGTGACGGCGGCCCAGCCGACCCGACGGAGGGGGACGGCGTCCGGCCGGGCGCATGGGCCGGATACGGCGCCTGTCTCTGGTCGATGTTGTTCGCCGCGCTCAGCTTCTACTGGGCGGCGGGTGGCCTGGTCGGCGCGGGCACCATCGGCCCGGCCGTCGAGGGCCCGGCGTTGGCCCGGGAGCCGGCGTTCGTGGCTCTGCTGTGGGCCACCGCCGTGCTCAAGCTGATCGCCGCAGCCCTCGCCTTCGCGCTGCTCCGGCAGCGGCCGCGCTGGGCGCCACGCTGGCTGTTGCTGCTCGCCGGCTGGGGCGCCGCCACCCTGCTGTCGCTGTACGCCCTGGCCAACCTGGTGCAGCACCTGCTGATCGTGGCCGGGGTGGTCGACGTCCCCGCCGGGCTGGGCCGCGCGGCGCTGCCGTGGCATCTGCTGCTGTGGGATCCGATTTGGCTTTCTGGTGGCCTGCTGTTCAACCTCACGGCAATCCGCTACACGCGGCTCACCGCGCGGACAACGCAACAACACAAATTGGTGAACTAGTTGATTCATGTACCAGCGGATCTTGCCGGCCAGCCGGGAAGCCATGGAAACTTGCCTGTCGGGGGGATGGCTCGACGGAGGGTAAGAGACCAATGGATCAAAGCGCGCTCGCCACGGGCATCGCTATCGCGAGCGCGTTCGAGGCCCGCCACGAAACCGTTTTAGACACTTTCCGTAAGCGTCTGATCGGAATTTGCGGCCCACTGGGACTGGAAGAAGCCCTTCTCAACCAGGCGATCGCCCAGGCGCGGCAGGTGTTGGTCGACGTCACCGACAGTGTCCGAACTGGACAAATCCAGGTCGACGAGACGGCGATCGCCTTTCTCTGGCAGACCGGGGCGGCGGGGGTCCAGAGCAATGTGCACCCGGTCGAGTCCCTACGAACCGCCAACGAACTGTTCGAGCCGGTGCTCGACGCGGTGATCGAGACCGCGTCCGGCCAGCCCGGACGCCACCTGCATCATCCGGACGGCCACCCAGGCTCTGCAGCGCAGCATCATGACCCGGATCCGCTGGGCCTCCGAGATGTACGTCGCGTTCCTGCTCGACCGCGTCCAAGAGGCTCAGCTCGCCGAGCGACGCCGGATCGCCCGCGAACTGCACGACCGGGTCGGCGGATCGGCCAGCGTCGTCAGCCGCAACCTCGAACTGGCCGAGGCATACGCGGAGACCGATCCCGACCGTAGCCAGAGCAAGATGGACGTGGCCTACCGGGCCAGCCTGCACACCCTGGAGGCGGTCCGGGGCGTGGCCACCGACCTGCGGCTGGAGTCCAAGTTCGACAACCTGGAGCAGGCCCTACGGGGCTTCCTCGACGTGATGGTCGACGGCAACGCGACGGTCGAGCTCGCGGTCCGCGGGGATGAGGCGTGGGTGCCTCCCGAGGTGCTGGCCGAGGTGTTCCTGGTGGTCCGGGAGGCACTGCGCAACGCCTTCCGCCACTCGTCGGCCAACACCATCCTGAGTCACGTGGACATCGCGCCGCACGAGATCCGGGCCTGGGTCAGCGACGACGGCGCCGGCTTCGATCCGGACGCCGGCACGGCCAGCGGCGGCGGCGGGCTGGCTTCGATGCGGGAACGAGTCGAGTTGCTCGGCGGCAAGCTCGCCCTGCACAGTGCGCCGGGGCACGGCACCATGATCGAGGCGTACATCCCCCTGGCCGGAGCCGCGAAATGACACCGTCCTCCGCGCCGACCAGGATCCTGCTCGTCGACGACCACGCCCTGTTCCGGCACGGGCTTCGTGAGCTGCTGTCGATGGAACCGGACCTGACCGTGATCGGTGAGGTCGGCACCGGTGCCGAGGCGGTGGCGGTCGTCGCGGCGCACCGGCCGGACGTGATGCTGCTCGACGTGGGCATCCCCGGTGACCACGCCGCCACCACCATCACCCGGACCCTCGCGGCGGCACCGGCCACCCGCATCATCATTCTGAGCATGTTCGACGAGCCGACCGTGGTGCGGGAACTGCTCGGTGCCGGCGCCCGGGCGTACCTGTTGAAGAGCGTGACCCGGGACGACCTCGTCGCGACGCTGCGGAGCGTGCGGGCCGACCCCGACCGGATCATGTTGTCGATTTCGCGGGAGAGCTTCGAGCAGGTCAGCGACACCGGCGCCAGGATTCTGTCCGATCGAGAGGTGGAGATCGTCGGCCTGGTGGCGCAGGCGTACAGCAACTCGCAGATCGCCCGGCGGCTGGACATCACCGAGGGCACGGTCAAGCGGCATCTGCGCAACGTGTTCACCAAGCTGGGCGCGGTGTCCCGGATCGACGCGGTGAACAAGGCCATCGCGATGAACCTGGTCAGCCCGGAGAAGCCGTCGGCCCCACGGCTACGCGGCTGACCACCTTCGACGGCCCCGCCGTGACCGGGTCGCTGTCGCTGACGTTGCCGGCCCGAACCGGCCGGCGCCCCCGCTCCACGGCATCCGCTCGCAGGAGTCGGGGGCGCCGGCCTGCGGTCAGCTCGCGACCGCGAGCAGCCGCACGGGAGTGCCGTTGAGCACCTGCCGCTGGAGTTCCTGCAGCTCCGGCGTTGGTTCCAGGCCCAGTTCGTCGGAGAGGGTCTGCCGGAGGTTCCGGTACGCGTGCAGCGCCTCGGCCCGCCGGCCGCACCGGTTCAACGCGGTGATCAGCTGGGCGTGGAACCATTCGTTGAAGGGATGCGCCGCGACCAGGCCCCGCAGCTCGGTGACGAGTTCCCGGTAGCGGCCCAACCGGGCGTCCGCCTCGATGCGCAGCTCCAGCGCCCGCATCCGCAGTTCGCTGAGGTGTGCGATGTCGGCGGCCATCGAGTCCTCGACGCGGACGTCGGCGAGCACCGGCCCCCGCCACAGGGACAGCGCCTGGCGCAGTCGCTGGGCGGCCTCGGCCGGCTGAGCGTTGTCCAGCAACGCGCCGCCCTCGGCACAGAGGCGGGCGAAGACGGTGGCGTCGAGCTGTTCCTCGCCGAGCGACAGCAGGTAGCCGGTCGGTCGGGTGATCAGGAGCTGGTCGGCGGAGCCGGCGACGCCCACCCGCTCGAACAGCGCGCGGAGCTGGTAGACGTACGTCTGTGTGGTGGTGGCGGCGCTTCGTGGCGGCCGGTCACCCCACAACCAGTCGAAAATGGCGTCCTGGCTCACCGTCTGGTTCGCCCGTAGCAGCAGCAGCGCGAGAACGGCACGAACCTTGGGCGCGGTCGGCGTGCAGTCAAGGCCGTGCTGCCGGACTTCCAGGCCGCCAAGAATGTTGAAGCGGAGCATTTCGTGACCCTCTTCTCTCTGCATCTGGCCTAGACGCTAACCGTCCGCCGGCCAACATCAATGCCGCTGCGTCCAAGGAGAGCCACCTCGCGTCAATAGTCCACCGTCGACACAACTTTAGAGGTACGGCACCGCACCGAAGGGTGCGCACAACCGGCGCACTGATGGCGCCGGAATGAGTGTGCCAGCCGCCTCTGGCACGGCTCACTCCGTAACCGCGGTGGCTTCGGCAAGCTCCTTGATGGTGAGCAGCTGCTTGCGGCCCATGAGCGCGTCACCGACCGCCAGCGCGGCCCGGCGGGCCTGCTCGAAGACGGTCGTGGCGCCGACGTCGAGTCGTCCGACCAGGCGGGTGCCGGTCGCGCACGGTGTCACCCGGTAGGTCACGGCCACCTCGCCGTAGCTACGCCGGTGCCGCTGCGCGATCAGGCCGGTGAGATGTTCATCGCGGACGAACTCGACCACCTCGAAGATGAGGAACTTCTGGCCCACCGCCAGCTCCTCGGCACCTGGGGTGAGGGTCCGGGGGCTGCGCCGCCCCGGGTTGTCGACCAGGTCGTAGCTGTACGGCGCGACCTTGAGTTGGCACAGCCACCGATACACCACGGGAACCGGCGCCGCCACGTCGACGGCCCGGACGAACGAGCGGAACGGCACGGTCAGGTGGCGGTCACACGGATATTCGGCCGCCACCTCGTCCGGCGTCGCGTTCCAGACCCGAGGATCCCATCGCCGAAGTGTCTCTCGCAGCACAACTGACCGCCTCTGCTCCACCGGCCTGGCCCACGCCACCGCCGGACGCCCGATCCGTACCTGGGCTTCCGCCCGTCACCGACGTGACCACGGACGGGTCGAGGCGACATCGATGGCCGGTCGAAGGCGGTCCGCACCGCCGGCCAGGCCACGGACCGGCGCGCGAACGCGACTGTCACGGCCGGTAGTCGTCGTGGAGCGCGACGCGAGAGAACTCGTACCCGTCGCGGGTATGCCAGTAGTGCAGCCGGCGCGCGGAGGCCGACTCTCGCTGAAGCGCCACCCGCCAGCAGGTCGCCCCGTCAGATCGACGAACATTGGGGCTGCCTGCGGCACCCGTGCGCAGTGGGTGCAGGTCACGGCCGGCGAGGTGCTGGACCTGGCCGGTGAGCACCTCCACCACCACGGCTACAACCTTTGCCCGGCTGATGCCTTCGAGCTGTTCAACGGAATCAAGGAAGTCGGGAGCCAGCACGTACCTGGCGAGGGGTCTGTCGTCTTTCTCGGCGGCGGGAATGCGCTGCGCCCACTCGCAGGTGACCTCGTGGCGGAACTGTTCCTCGGGATCGAGGAACAGCGGGCCAGCCACGCGGGCCGGCTGGTCGGCGCGGCCCTGCGCGCTCTTGAGCTGCCGGGCCAGACGCTGCCGAGCCAGGTCGGCGCCACGGTAGCGGGTCTGTAGCTGCTCAATGGAGAGGGTCGCCTGGGCAAGCTGGGCCTCGAGCTCGGCGGCTCGCGCCCGTAAACCGCTCAGCTCGTCGGCGAGGGCCTTGCGGGTGGCCCGCTCGGCCGCCAACTCGTTGCTCAGTTGTGACACGTACGCCTGGTCAACCCCCGACGCCGCCGGGGTAGCGCGCGCCATCGCCGGTCCCTGCGGCGCGGGTAGGCGTCGGGCCAGGTCCAGTGGCGTCGGCTGTCGAGGTGCCACGCTCGGCTCGATGAGTTGCCGCGGCGGGGCCACCGGTGGCGGAGACGCCGCCGCAGCCGGCGGTTGCGGCTCCGGCTCGGGCGGGCGCAGCCACGGCGGCCCACCCGGAAGCAGGCTCGGCGCCGGCCTGGGCACCTCCTCGTCGTCGACGTCGTCCAATCGCAACCGCAGCGGCTCGGCCGCGACGAGGCGGCAGGCGACGGTCTCGCCGACGCTGAAGAGGTTGCCCAGGGTATCCTTGTCGGTTGCCGGTAACCGCCGCCCTGTCGACCTCGACCTCAAGGCCGGGCAGCAGCCGGACGGCGACTGCGTCGTCGGCCACGGCCGCCACCTCAGCGAGAATGACGTCGCCGACGCCGTAGGCCTGGATCGACGCCGGCCCGGGCGGTAGCGGCGTCGGTGAACCGCAGCGCGGCACGGAGATCCAGCCGCCGCGACTCAGGGTCGTAGCGGCCCGACACCGTCTGCCCCTTGACCAGCACCCGGTCCAACGCCACGCCGGGGACGGTTAGCTCCTCCCACACCGTGGCCATGGACATGTCGTCCAACGTAACCAGCGCGCGCGATCCGATGACGCCCTGCACCCGGCCGGACCGCTCCTGCGTTCCGGAACGAGTCCGCGGTTCGACCAGTCCGGCCGCCAGGGCCGCTTGCAGCGCGTCGCTGATCAACTGGTCGGTGATGCGTTTGCGGTCATGCGGCGAGTAGGCGAACCGCAACCGGCTGCGCCCAGGGTCAGAAACCCAGGCGTGATCGACTGGGTAGACCCGGCCCGCGCCGCCGTACACCTGGGTCATGGACGGCATCTACTCGTAGAACGCCCACGAGATGTCACTCGTGGGCATCAGCACCACCTCGGCCAGGTCGCCGACCGCCTCCTTGATCTCGTCCGGATCACCGAACGGCTCGTCGTGCTCCCCCGGGATGGTCAGCACCACGATCGGCCACCGCCGCCCCGGCATCAACAACCGGTGCGCAAGCTCGCCGGCCTCAGCCTCTGAGCGAATGCGCCGCACCCCGGACGGCGCGCCGCTGACCACCTGACTGATGCCCGTTTGCCCCATCAAGCCCGACTCCCTTGCGGCAGCGACTCGTTCCGGAAAAGCCAACATCCAAGTGACCGCGCCTCGCCAGGCATGCGGCGGTCGGAAGGCGGTGTGCAGAACACCTCCGAGGTACGTCACAGCAAGCAACCCCGGTCAGGGTAAGCGCGCCGGCGGCGTCGCGGCTATCAGCCGTAGGTCCGCGCCGATGATGCCGGTCGGCCTCCTGTACGGAGGACGCGACCGCCGTCGCGTTGACGGCGGCCACCGGTCCCGACCAGCGCCGCTCGACTACCCGAGACGGCCTGCGGCGGAATCTTCGCCGTCGTGGTGGGCCGGTAGCGCACGTTCACGACGGACAGCGGGTCGTCTTCGCCGACCCGGTGAAGGCGGATCGGTGCACACCCTGGATTGTCGTACAGGCGGATTCCCTGGCCGAGCATGATCGGCGCGATGTGCAGATCGATCTCGTCGACCAGTCCCAGTTCGAGAAGTTGGCGGCCGATGGTCGGTGAGAACACTTCCACGTTTTTGCCGCCGGCTGCCTTCAACGCGATGCGCACCGCCTCAGCCGGGTCGCGGATGGAGAAAGGTGACCCCCGTCGCGGGCGTGGCGTCCTCGGGGTGATGGGTGAGCACGAAGACCGGGCCGTTCCACGCGCCGCCGTACACGTTGCCGGCATCGGGGGACTGATCCCAGCCGCTGCGACCACCGAGGACGGCGCCCGTGGTGCTGACGTACCCTGGGCACCAGCCCCGGACGAAACGAACCGACCATCCAGTCCATTTCGTGATTCGGCCCTGCGACGAAGCCGTCGAGCGACATCGTGAAGTGCAGAAGCACCTTTCCGACGGCGGTCTGCGGCTCGGTGTCGTTCATTCGTCGTCCCTCCCGAGATCTGTACATAGTCGGCAATCGAAACGGCGCGGCGGCCTTTGCTCCGGCGCGGCAAACCTTAAGTTCTCATAAAGGTCGGTTGCCTGCTATGCCCGACCCCGATCCGTCAGTGGGTTTTGATCCCTGCCTGACCGTTTCGGCTTGACCGTTTTGTCCTTGGGGTGGGGGTGGGGGCGGCCACGTGTCGCTGCGGGCGCGCCGGGTCTCCGGTCCGGGTGGCCTTTCTGCTGGTAGGGCAGGAATGGGCTGGTCAGGTGGGTTAGGGGTAGCAGGTCGAGGCGTTTCCAGCAGAGCTGAACGCTTCGGCCCAGGGCCAGGTATCGGGGATGGACAGGATTCGTCGGCGGGCGTGGGTGGCCAGTTTCGCGGGTAGGTGCAGCAGTCGGTAGCGCAGGGTTGCGGGTTCGGCGTGGGCGAGGTCGGGCTGGTCGTGCAGGCCGAGTAGCCGGGTCCAGGCGGCCAGGTCGGCGGCGATGTTGGCCGCGAGGACCCAGCCTTGGTTGACGATCCAGGCTTGGGAGGGCAGGTTGCGCAGGCCCATGGCCTTGCCGTGCGGACTTGATCTTCCACTCCTGCGTGTGAGCGGTGCAGCGCGTCGAGCCATTGCGGCTGGTGCGAGCCGGGCACGCCATGGATGCGGCGGATGTTGGTGGCGACGATGGCGTACCGCCAGCCGGTGCGTTTCTCCAGGTCGGTGAGGTTCTTCGCGTGCCGGGCCGACGGCTTGGTGCGCCGCGCGATCAGCCGTAGCCCGCCGGTCCAGTTGCCGACCCGCTGGTTGAGGCCGGTCAGTTCGGCGACCTGCGCCTGGTCGGTGGCGGTGCTGTCCGGGCTGCAGGCTGTCGGTCCACGCATCGGCGGGCAGGGCGGCGATCGCGGTCTCGTCGGCGTCGGTGATCGTCCAGCCGACGGTGAAGCGCACGCTGCGCCACAGCCGGTTCATCTGCTCGAGGTGTTCAACGAGGTCATGGGTGGCGCCGGCGCCGTCGACCCGCACGAGGATCTTGCGCCGGTATGTCACCGGTAGCTGGGCGATCGCCTCACCCAGGACCCGGATGTGGTCGGTGACCGTGTTCGAGCCGGCGTTGCCGGGCCGCAGCAGCATGGCCAGGCTTTCTGCCGTGTTCGCACACCAGGCACCCAGCGGGGTACCGGTAGGCCGTCGGCGAGGTGCCCGTGGTGGGGTCCTTTTCCGACGGCCTCCGGCCCGAACCGGACGTGCGAGCTTTCCCCGCATCCGGCTCTCCAGTGACTATTGCGTGGGTGTCGCGGTGGGTTGCCGTGTGTGGATGGTGTGGTGGCATGCCTGGCAGACCACGAGGGTCTTGCGTCGGCGTTTGGCCATCAGTTGCCACCCAGTACGGGCTGTGGGCGTCCCGGTGGTGCGAGTTCGTTGAGGTTCCGGACGTGGTGGACTTCCACCGTTGCCTTCTTCTTGCAGAGTTCGCACATGTCTGCCAGGAGCCGGGTGATCAGCTCTTTGCGGCGGACGGTGACGGGGACTGGCGGACGATCGTTGACGATCGTCCACTTCTGCCGTCTCAGCGGGATGCCGCCGAACCTGGCGACCAGAGGCTTCCTGCCGGTGCGCATGACGCTGGCCTGGAAACAGGTGCGCAGCCCGTAGCGGTGTCTCGACCTTGGCTTTGTGGCTTCTGGCCATCTTCGACACCGTCGAGCGGTGCTTGCCGGCCAGAGTCTTGAGCATCGAGGTCTCCATGACCCAATGTAGGCGGCTGCAGCCGGTGGACGTCACCGGCCAGCAGGTAGTACTGGACGATGCCCCGGTACTCGGCTCCGTAAGGTCGCGACGATGTGTGGTCGTCCTCGCTCATCAGCTCGGTCCGATGCGCGGGTTTGCCGCGTGCGAGGTACGGGGCGCACTTGGCTTGATCACTGCCGTGGGTACGCGCAGCCCGATCGCGCCGTTGATTGATCGACGGCCGCGGCTGAGCTTGCTGTCGTCGTGCTGGACGATGATCTCGTAGCCGAGGAATCTCGCCGCGCCTGTGCGGGCGTGGGTGATCAGTGTCTTGTCCTGGCGGACAGTTCCAGCTTGAGATCGTCGCGCAGGAACGCCGCCAGGCGCTGCTTTGATCTCCTCGGCTTCGGCTTCGGTCCGGCGAATCCGAGCAGGATGTCATCGGCATAGCGGCAGTAGCGCAGCCGCCGGTAGCCCGGATCGTACGGATCGAGGCTGGGCAGGCTGCGCAGTCCGCCTGCGCAGGGCCCGCGACCTCGGCGTGGTCGCCGCGTCGGCGGGCCTGGCCGGATCGCGTAGTTCCACCTTGTGGTATTCCGGGTTAGGTGTCCTGCGCGTCACCCTGGGTGTACTCCGGGATGTAGGACCTGTCTCGACGAAGATGTCCAACCGATGCAGATAGATGTTCGACAGGATCGGGGAGGCAACCCCGCCTTGCGGCGAGCCGCTGAGCGTGGCGTTCCAGATCCAGTCCTCCAGGTATCCGGCCTGCAGCATGTTGCGCAGCAGCCGCAGGAACCGGTTGTCGTGGATCTTCTCGCCAGGGTCGTCGAGCATGACCTCGTGATCGAGGCTGGCCGAAACAGTCGGCGATGTCGCCCTCGACAAACCAGGTCGTCCCAGTCCAGGTGTCCACCACCTCGCCGTAACGCGGTATGGCAGCCCCGGCCGGGCCGGAACCCATGGGACGCGTCGGAGAACTGCGGCTCGTAGTACGCCTCAAGCAGCAGGCGCACCACCTCGCCGACCAGCTTGTCCGACCAGGTTGGCAGACCCAGCGGGCGGCGTTTGCCGTTCTTCTTCGGGATGTAGACCCGGCGTACCGGGCTGAACCGGTAGCGTTCGTGGCGCAACGCATCGATGATGCGCCCGATCTTGCCCAGCGACATGCCGTCCACGGTTTCCGCGTCGGCCCCGGGCGTCATCGCTCCCTTGTTGGAGTAGATACGGCCGTAGGCCAGCAGATACATCTGCGGGTTGAACATCTGCCGATACAGTTCATCGAGCGGCAGGCCACGCCTGCCGCGTTCACGCAGGACACCCAGCACCGTTTCGGCGCTCTGCATTTCGCATACCTCCTGGCGTGTGGTGTCCGATCACCTGTGCCCCTTCGCCCTGCGGACGGCTTTCCCGTCCTCCCTGGCCGGCCGTGACTCCTGCGACTACTACGGGCACTCCGTCGCCATAGGACTCGCGTCCCGTAGGCGATCCCATGTTCGTCCCTGTCATACGTCCGAGCGCGACTTAGGCGTCCCGTTCGTCTCCTTGAATACCCTCACTGGGCATCGCTCTGCACTCCGGAGGTTGCTATCGGCGATTCCATCACACCGACGCAGGGCCGGCACCGGTTTCAGGCGTCTTTCCGGCGGATGTTACGTTGCATCCTCTGGAGACTGGGTTCAGGCAATTAAGCTTTCGCCATATCGCGCGGGTCCCGCGACGCGCCGTTTCATACGCCTAAACGCGGCCGCTGGTTTCCTGGCATGCTCTTGTCCCCTTCACCTTTCGGGTCCAGGTAAGCCATCAGACCCAGGAACCTCCCTCCAAGTTCCTCCCGGCTGCACTGGGGATATGACAGGGCGCCTCATGGCGCACTGAAAGCCGAAACCCTTCTTGAAGGTGGCCGCTGCACCCTGCTTGGGTGAGTGGGCGGTGATCAGGGTGGCGTCCAGATCGATGACCACCCACCCGGAAAGGAGTTTCCCGGCCACCGTCAGCCACGGGAACCCCTGCGGCCGCCGAGCCGAGCAGGACCCGACCCGGGCGCGGACCTTCGCCCGAGCCTTACCGATCCGCTTGAGCGCGGACTCGTCGAGGCCGGCCAAGGCCCGCCGGACGGTCGCCTCCGATGGAGGTTCACCGAACACCAGGCCCTGATGGTTCAGCAGGCCGATGTCGGACATGCCGGTGGCGCCGAGCACGATCGCCACCGCGAGGGACACCAGGACAGTGCCCCGATCCACCAGCCCGGGCCCTTGCCCCGCGGCAGGACCTTGTCCAACCCGCCCGTCAACCCGGTACGGTCCGCGCATCTGCGCAGCAGGACCGCACCCGCATGACCGACCAGGCCCTTTCCGGCCGAGCCGACGACCGCCGCTGATCCCACCCGCTACCCTTACTCACCAGAAAGGTGCACCTTATTCTGCTGTGGACATGGTCTAGACACCCACATCCTTGCAGGCCAGGTGCACCTTTCGTTTACCACCCTCGATCCAGTCAAATCCCGGTCTGAACGGGAGGCTCAGCACTGGAGAAAACCCACCGGGCACCCGAGCCGATCGCGCTGCGCGGCCGGATGCTCTGCACACCGCGGCAACCGCCGGGGACAACGGCGCAGCGCGTCGCGATATCGGGAGGTGACATGGACGGCGGAAGGACGACCCGGTCACCGCTCCGCACCACTGGCCGGGCCGCCTGGCGGCGCGCCGCAACAGCGGCGCCCGGCGACTCGCCGTCGGCGCGGCCGTGGCCGTGGTCACCACTGCGGCTTTCATGCCGGTCGGCAGGGTCGCCATCGCCAGGTCCTTCGCGTTCCTGGAGTTCTTCACCGGCGTGTTCAGCCTGGTCGGCCTCTCGATCACGGTGATGATCGGGCTGGCCGCGACCGACCTATCCGCTGATCCGCCACCGGATCCTGCTGCAGATCGTGCACCGGGCCACCGCGGCCACCGCCATGGTCTGCTCAGCGATCCACGTCGCGACGAAGCTCATCGAGGGACACGCCCACCTGTGGGACCCGGCGGTCCCGTTCCTCGCCAGTCACCGGCCCGTTCAGGTCGGGCTCGGCACGCTGGCCAGCTACCTCATGATCGTGGCGACCTGGACCGTGTCACCCGCGCCTCGTACGCGCAAAGCCGACGGCCGGGCCGCTGGCGGGTCCTGCACGCCACCGCGTACGCGGCCTGGGGCCTCGCCCTGGTCCACGGGCTCGACGTCCGGCCGGCGCTGACCTGGGTGGTGGTCAGCTACAGCATCTGCATCGGTCTGGTCACCCTGGCCCTGCTGGTGCGCCTCTTCGTGGCCCTGAGCCGCCGCACGCACCTGGCTGCGGCGCAGACCACCCGCCGGATGCGCCCGACGCGTCAGCCGGAACCGACCGCCGCGACCCCACTGGCCACGAACGTTCCCATCCCCACCCTGGCGCAACCGAGTGGGCCGTGGAACCGGACGAAACGGCCCACCGACCGGCGCACGCGGCTGCCGCGCCCCACCAGCGCCGGGCAAGTGACTACCGGCCGTACCAGCCACTGCGCGAGGGTCGACCGGTGTCCCCGCCGCGCGAACCCGTCCTGACGCGTCAACTCGACGAGACCGTCGAGATCACCGACGAGGAGTTCTGGGCGTACATCCGCAACGAGGTCGGCCGGTGACCGTACCCGTCGTCGGGCACCTCGGCGAGCCCCGCCTGACCGCCGGCTTCTCCGAGTTCGGCCGGCTCGACCTGCTCGCCCACGAGGAGGTGCACGGCCCGATCGGCCCGATGGAGCCGGCCGCGCTGCTCCGGCTCGCCGAGGCGATCGACCTCAAGGGCAAGGGCGGGGCGGGCTTCCCGTTCGCCCGCAAGCTGCGCGCGGTGCTGGAGTCCTGCGAGCGGCAGGACCTCGCCGCCGTGGTGGTGGTCAACGCCACCGAGGGGGAGCCGGCCAGCTGGAAGGACAAGGTGCTGCTCACCCGGGCCCCGCACCTCATCCTGGACGGCGCCGCGCTGGCCGCGTTCGCGCTGGACGCCGAGGAGATCGTGATCGGGGTGGCCGACGACGACGTGGGCCGGCCCTCGCTGACCGAGGCGTTGCAGGAACGGCGGATGCCGGTGCCGACCACCATCGTCACCGTGCCGCACCGGTTCATCTCCGGCGAGGGCGGCGCGCTGGTCAACGGCATCAACGGGCTGCCGCACATCCCGCCCGGCACCAAGAAGCGCTCCAGCGACTCCGGCGTCAACGGGCTGCCCACCCTGCTCTCCAACGCCGAGACGTACGCCCAGCTCGCCATCGCCGCCCGGATCGGCCCGTACGAGTACGCGGCGCTCGGCACCGACGACGAGCCGGGCACCGTGCTGCTCACCGTCACCGGGTCGGCGAAGCGGCCGGCCGTGGTGGAGTGCGCCGCCGGCACCCCGCTGCGCGAGATCCTCGACCTGTGCGAGGTGCCGCCCGGGCCGGGCATCCTGATGGGCGGCTACCACGGCAAGTGGATCACCGCCGAGGCGGCGGCGCGGGCCGAGGTCTCCCGCAAGGGGCTCACCGCGGTGGGCGGCACGCTCGGCGCCGGCATCATCGTGCCGCTCGGCGCCGACACCTGCCCGCTCGGCGAGGCCGCCCAGGTGGTCCGCTACCTGGCCGGCGAGTCCGCCGGGCAGTGCGGCCCGTGCAAGATGGGCCTGCCCGACCTGGCCCGCTCGGTCGACCTCGCGGTGTCCGGCAGCGCGCCGATCGAGCTGGTCCGGGCCGCGGCCGGCGACGTCAAGGGGCGCGGCGCGTGCAGCCACCCGGACGGCACCGCCCGGTTCGCGCTGTCCGCCATGGAGGTGTTCGCCGACGACCTGCGGCTGCACGCCACCGGGGAGGGCTGCGGCAAGCGGGTCAAGGGCGTGATGGGCCTGCCCGGCGCGCCCGACGGCAACCCGCAGAAACTCACCCTGGACTGGTCCCGCTGCGACGGGCACGGGCTGTGTGCCCAACTCGCGCCCGAACTGATCACTCTGGACCCGAACGGCTATCCGTCCCTGCCGGAGGCGCCGGTCCCACCCTGGCTGGACAGCAGCGCGCGGAAGGCGATCGCCATGTGCCCAGCCCTCGCCCTGCGTCAGGAAGCGTCGCTGTCCGCCAAGTGATCCTGGGTCGTGTCTTCCTCGCCGGGATATGACGGTTACCGGCCGCGGCGGCGGTGGTGTCAGGTAATGGTCGGGCTGCGGCGTTCGAGGAGGATCACGTCGCGCCAGCGACCGTGGTGGCGGCCGACTCGTTCTCGGGTGCCGATGACGCGGAAACCGGCTCGCTGGTGCAGGGCGAGGCTGGCGGTGTTCTCCGGGAAGACACCGGACTGGATGGTCCAGATCCCGGCGGCCTCGGTGGACGCGATCAGGGCATCGAGGAGAGTCGGCCGGCACCTCTCCCCGCGCGGCAGGGTCAATGTAGACGGAGTGCTCGACCACGCCGGCGTAGACGGCGCGGGTCGAGGTGGGTGAGACCGCGACCCAGCCGATCACGTGATCGTCGCCGTCGACGGCGACGAAGCGGTGGCGGGCAGTTTGCCGGCGTCGAACGCCGCCCAGGTCGGGGCGGTGGTCTCGAAGCTCGCGTCGCCGCCGTCGAGGCCGGCCTGGTAGATGGCGAGGACCTGGTCGGCGTCGTCCGCGGTCATGGGGCGGACGGTGAGGTCGGCCATCAGCGGGTTCCGGCAGCGACGATCTCGCCGACGCTCATCGGCCGAGCATGCCGAAGCCAGGCGACGCCATCTGCCCGAATGGTCATGGAGATCTCCTCGGTTTCTCGGGTGGTGCACCCTTCCGGATTATCGGCGTGCTCGTCGAAGACATCATGATGGCGCAGAACCTGGCCGGGGCGGGCCGCGTCTTGGGGGGCATGATGACCCAACTACCGCACCAAGAAGCGGACCGACGGCGAGCTAACTGGCCCCGCTGGCGAGCCGGAGCAAGGGTGCAGGCGTGACGCGGGCGGGCCGGCGTAGCGCCGAGGAGGAGTTCGCGGAGTTCGTCGCGGCCAACCACGGCCGGCTGCTGCACCTCGCGGATCTTCTCGATCGGCGACCGGGGCCGCGCGGAGGACATCCTCCAACAGACCGTCCTGATCCGCACCTACCTGCGTTGGTCGAAGGTGCGCCAGAACAACCCGCTCGGGTACGTCCGCACCGCGCTCAGCAACGCGCGTACCGACTGGTGGCGGCGGGGCGGCGGACGGGAGCGGCCGACGGAGACCCTGCCCGACGCCGTCACACCCGACCATGCCGCCGAGGTCGTCGGCCGCGACGCCGTCCAACGGTCACTCGCCACCCTCACCACCCGCGAGCGCGCGGTCGTGGTCCTGCGCTACTACGAGGACCTCAGCGAAGCCGAGATCGCCCACACGCTCGGGATCGCACCGGGCACCGTCAAGAGCACATGCGCGCGGGCGCTGGGCAAGCTCCGGATCTCGCCGGAGCTGGCCGTCCCCGCCCTCGTGTCGACAGGAGAGCAGCTGTGAAGACCACTGACGACCTGCGGACGGCGCTCCGCTACCCAGCAAAGTCCGCTACCCCGGACGCGGCTGGGATGATCTCCAAGGGCCGGCGCAGGCGGGCCGCCAGACGTGCCGCTGGCGGGGGCCGCGTTGGTCGCCGTCGCGGCCGGAGCCGGAATGGTCGGGGCGCTCCAGCCGAACAACGGACCGGACCGGATGGCTGCCCCACCGATCGCCGGTGCCGCGCCGATCGCCGGTGCCGCGCCCGACGCGGTCCTCGTCGCGGCGACCGCGCCGCTGGCCACCGAGGCTCCGGACCGGTTCGATCCACTGCGCCGTACGTTGAACGTCGGCTGGATTCCGTCCGGCCTCAACGGCCAAGGGGCCGAGATCACCCCGTGGCAGCAGACGTTCGGTAGTCAAGACGCGGCCTGGGTCAACGGTGGCCCGGACATCGGCCTCGTCGTGACCGTGCTGGCGAAGGGGCGGCCGGTCACCGACTTCACCAGCGGTGCGCTCGGCCTGCCGCGCGAGCCGGTGGCCAAGCCCACCGAACCCATCAACGGTGGCGCCGCCGAATGCCTCACCGACCCGGCCGTACCCGGCTCCTGCTCGGCCATCCGCTGGCACTACGCGCCGGACGCGTGGGCCCGGGTGTCCTATGCGGGCAGCGCCGGCAACAGCCCCGAGCAGGCGGCTGCGGTGGCCCGCCGGGTCGCGGAGTCGGTGACGCTGACGGACGGCGAGGTGGTCCGGATGCCGTTCACCCTCAAGGGAAACCTGGCGGACATGACGGTGGCCTCAACACTCGTCTCGATCAACGCCACGCCCGACGAGGACGGCGAAGTGTGGTCGGCCAGTGTCGACCTCGTCCCGGCCGACACGGCGGTCAAGCAGATGTACGGGAACCAGGGCCTAGTCGTGGGAGCCAGATTCGTCCCTGGTGACCCGTCCGCTCGCATCGAACGCGACAACCCGCCCAACACCACCGTCGACGGCCACCCGGCCTGGCTGCAAGCCGACCGCGCGGCCGTGGTCGTCTGGGGGGCCAGCGGCACCCGTTCCATGGCCGAGTACTCGAACGGCAACGGCGACGCGTTGGCGGCCTACGCCAACGTCGAACTGTTGCCCGACCCGGCAGACCCGGCCAACTGGCCGCCCGTGCACCGGTAACACCTCGCCGCGAACGAATCCCATGACCCCGCCGTCGCCGCGTTCCGCGCGGCGACGGCGGCGCGCGACGGGCCCATCACGTGCGATCAGCCGTACGCCCCCGCGGGTGCCGTGACGATGCGGCCGGTCGGCTTCTTCACCGACACCCGCTTGCCGAAGTCCGAGGCGGCAAAGGTGTAGGTGGCGTCTTCGCCTTTGGTGTCCACGTTGGGCAACATCAGCAAACACTGGACGATGGGGCCCTGCGCATCCACCTTCGCCGTGAACACGATTTCCGTAGCCGGCGCGCCGATGCGTTGTGCCAGGATTGAGCCGAGATGCCCGGCGGCCGGGTTCGCCGACGGGGTCTTGGTCAGGTCGAGCACGCCCCGATACTCGTCGGCGCCGGGCGCGGTGACATCGCGCGCCGTGGTCAGGAAGTCCAGCGCTGCGACCGGCGCGCCGAGGACCACCAGGCCCTGCTCCTTGGTGAACTTGGTGACGGTGTAGTGCAGGTAGGTCTTCGGCTCAACCTGAACCCACAGATCGTTGCCGATCGCCACCATCTCGTCGGTGTCGCTCGGGTCGGGCGAGCGCAACCGAGTGCCTTTGGTGGCCGCGTCGAATTCTCCCGGCAGGCTATCCGTGCCGGAGGTGAGGGTGAAGGCGAAGCTCTGCGATCTCGTCGCGGCCACCGCCTTGGCCAGCGCCGGCCCGGTGTCCGGCAGCGGGGACGGGCTCGGCGACCCCGACGGCGGGGCCGCTGAAGTGGTCGTGCTCTCCGGAGCGACGGTGGCATCGGACGAAGCGCCGCCACACGCGGTCAGGGTGAGGGCGAGGGCCAGTACTGCGACAGCCGGCATTTTGACGTTCATGATCGCCTCCTGAGGTGAACGGCCAGTATGCCGTTGCTGATTCCGTAGTCGGATGTCAGCAATCCCGGCCTAATGAGTTCTGGGAGTGAGCCATCCGGCAAACTCCTGGCGGATAGGTAGCCGCCGGCAGGTGAGCACTTGCTCGGCCTGGACGTCGAGTCCTGACGAAAGATCGTGCCCCGGCTGGTCGGTGTGGAGAGTTGATCGCTGATGGGATGTCGTGCCCGCCCGGTTGCGGCGTGAGCACTGCTTCATTAGGTCGCTGATGGTTCTCCTCCTGGCTACCGAAGGTGATCGACTCGACAGGTGGGAGACGCGTTGCTGTTCGTGGGAGATGACTGGGCCGAGGACCACCACGACGTTGAGGTGATGGACGCCTCCGGCCGCCGGCTGGCCAAGGCCCGGCTGCCCGAGGGCGTCGCCGGCATCACGCGGCTGCACGCGATGATCGGCCAATGGCTCGGCGACGACATCGAGGCCGAGGACGTCGCCGGACGGGTGAAGATCGGTATCGAGACCGACCGGGGCCCGTGGGTGCAGGCGCTGGTCGCCGCCGGGTACACGGTGTACGCGGTGAACCCGTTGCAGGCATCCCGCTACCGGGAGCGCCTGGCGCTGTCGGGGGCCAAGAGCGACGCCGCGGACGCGCACATGCTGGCCGACATGGTGCGCACCGACTCGCACCAGCTGCGCCCGATCGCCGGTGACACCGCCGAGGCGGAGGCGGTCAAGGTCGTCACCCGGATGCACAAGACGCTGATCTGGGAACGCACCCGCGCCGGGCAGCGGCTGCGGCACGCGTTGCGGGAGTACTTCCCCGCCGCGTTGGCCGCGTTCGACGACCTCGACGCCGCCGACACCCTGGAACTGCTCGCCAAGGCCCCGGACCCGGCCGCCGCTGCCAGGCTGAGCATCAGCCAGATCAGCGCGGCCCTCAAACGGGCCCGTCGCCGTGACATCGCCGGCAAGGCCGCAGCGATCCAGGCCGTGCTGCGCGCCGAGCACCTCGGCCAGCCGGCGGTGGTCACCGCCGCGTACGCCGTGTCGGTACAGGCCCTGGTCGCGTTGCTGAGCACTCTCAACGAGCAGGTCAAGGCCCTGCAAGGGCAGGTGGAGGCCCATTTTGGCCAGCACCCGGACGCTGAGATCATTTTGTCCCAGCCCGGACTGGGTGCCGTCCTCGGCGCCCGGGTGCTCGCCGAATTCGGTGACGACCACGACCGCTACGCCTGCGCGAAGTCCCGCAAGAACTACGCCGCGACCAGCCCGATCACCCGCGCATCCGGCAAGAAACGCACCATCGCCGCCCGATTCGTGCACAACGACCGGCTCATCGACGCGCTCATGACCCAGGCGTTCGCCGCGTTGAGAGCCTCGCCGGGCGCCCGCGCCTACTACGACCGGCAACGCGCCCGCGGCGCCAGCTACAACGCCGCACTGCGCCAACTCGCCAACCGCCTCGTCGGCATCCTCCACGGATGCCTCAAAACCGGCACCCCCTACGACGAAGCCACCGCGTGGTCTCATCACCTCAACGAGGCTGCTGCTTGACATTCAAGCTCCTGGGATGTCTTTCGGCTGGGAAGGTCCGTAACGGTGTCACCGAAGCGCGAGCGGTCCGGTGTCCTGATGACGGTCTCGCGCTTCCTCCTGCTGCCGTTGGTGCGGCAGGGTTGCGCCACCTGCCCGCCCACCCGTGGCCTTGCGGCTGCGGGTGGTGGTGCGGGTCTTGCGGTCGGCTCCACGCGGTTTCGGCGCTTGCGCGCCCGGGTCTCCGGCCACTCCGGTACCCGTTGCTTGTGCCGTCGCGAGGGCGGCGAGGTTGCGGGCTGCGTTGGCGTCCCGGTCGATGACCAGACCGCAGGCGTCGCAGGTGAACACTCGGACGTGCAGCGGCAGTTTGGCTTTCACCACGCCGCAGGCCGAGCAGGTCTTGCTGGAGGGATACCAGCGGTCGGCCACTATCCGCCGACCGCCGTTCCATACCGGTTTTGTACTCCACCTGCCGGCGGATCTCACCGAACCCGGCGTCGGCGATCCTGCGGGCGAGACGCCGGTTACGGAGCATGCCGGCCACGTTGAGGTCTTCGACCACGACGGTGCCGTACTCGCCGGTGATGCCGGTGGTGAGCTTGTGCAGCCCGTCAGCGCGCAGGTTCGCCACCCGATGGTGCACGCGGTTACGTTCGGCGTTCGCGACCGCCCACCGCCGGGACGGCCGCTGCCCGGTGCGCCGGTCCGGCCCCCGGCGGCGGGAAACCCGCCGGGACAGCCGTTTGAGGTGCTTGAGCGCGGCGTCGTAGTGCCCGGGGTTCGGCACGTACCGCACCTCACCCTGACTGTCGGCGATCACCGCGAGACACTTCACCCCCAGATCCACACCCGCCACCACATCCGGACGCGCCGGAGCCCGATCGGCACGCTGGATCTCGACCTGGAAGGAGACGAACCACCGGCCCCGCTCGAACGTGACCGTCGCGGACAGGATGCGGGCGGTGTCGTTGCCGATGCGGCGCTCAAGCTTGCGGGTGGACTCGTGGGTGCGGATGGTCCCGAGCCGGGGCAGGGTCACGTGGCGGCGGTCCGCCTCGACGCGGATGGTGCCGGTGGTGAACCGGCAAGCCAGCCGGGCGGTGTGCTTGGACTTGCGCCGGGGCATACCCACACGCTTGCCCTTGCGCTGCCCGCGCTTGGATTTGGCGTAGTTGTCGAACGCCGCCGCCGCGTTCGCCAGGCCCGTGTTGTACGCCTCCTTCGAGTTTTCCTCCCACCAGCCGGCGAAACGCGGGTCGATCTTCTTGACCTCGTTGAACACCTTCCGCAACACCGGCAGCGACCACGGCCGCCACGGCGTCAACTCCTCCTCGGCGATGCCGTAGGACGCCTCCGCCTTGCGCTGCCACCACGACGCCATCACCCAGCCGACGGCCCAGTTGTAGGCGGCGCGAGCCGCACCACAATGCGACCGCAACCGCTGCTCCTGCCCGGCGTTCGGGTCCAACGCGAAACGGAACGCCTGCACCACGAAACCCGGCCGCGGCTCGAACTTCCTCACACCGACGGCTCCTGGACGGTCGCGGCGGCCAGAGCGCGAGCGGCACGGTTCTTGCCCGCCCGCTGCCCGTACAGCCGGGCACACATCGACGTCAACACGTCGGCCATGTCCTCGACCAGGTCGTCCGTGGATTCCTCCGGGTCCAGGACCACCAGACGGCGGCCGGTGGCAGCGAGCGCGGCCTGCAGATGCTCCACCCCGAACCGGGCCAGCCGGTCCTTGTGCTCGACCACGATCACCGCCGCAGTCGGGTCGGCGAGGAGACGATGCAGCTTGCGGCGCTTGCCGTTCAGGCCGGAGCCGATCTCGGTCACGACCTCGGCCACGGCCAGGCCCTGGGCGTTCGCCCCCTCCACCACCCGCACCGTCTGCCGGTCCAAGTCACTCTTCTGATCACTGGAGGACACGCGGCAGTAGGCGACCACACGACCGGCCGCCGACCGCGCCTCTTCCACGATCCACGTACCAGACGGCGCCTGACGGACAGGAACCGGCATCCTGCCGTCCTTCACCCACCGCCAAGCCGTCTGATAGGACACGCCCTGCTCGCGCGCCCAGTCCGACAGCTTCACACCACCACAATACATGGGAATGTTCGACTATGGCTGCCCATAAAACCGGGATCTGTTGCCAACCCCAGCCGTGCTGCCGGCGGGGGCTCGCCGGCAGCGGCTCCGCATCAGGGCCGGTCGGCGAGCCGGGTGATCGCGGCGACCGACCGGTCCACGTCCGCCTCGGTGGTGGTCGCGTTCGACACCGAGATCCGCATCAGCCGCCGTCCCCGCCAGGTCGTACCGCCCACCCAGCACGTCCCGTCGGCCTGCACCGCGGCGACCACCCGGTCGGTACGTCCGCGTCGTCGCCGAAGCCGACCAGCACCTGGTTGAGGACCACGTCGTTGGCCACCTCGAACCCGGCCGCGGCCAAGCCCGTCGGCGAACCGGCGGGCCAGCGCGCAGCAGCGTTCGACAAGCGCGGCGACGCCGTCGCGGCCCAGCTCCCGCAGGCCGGCCCAGGCCGCGAAGCCGCGGGCGCGGCGCGAGGACTCGGCGGTCAGGTCCGCGCCCGCCGGCACCCCACCGGAACCGACGAGGTACGCGGCCGCGTACGACATGGCCGCCGCGTGCACGTCCGGGCGGGCGCAGAACGCGAACGCGGTGTCGTACGGCAGGTTCAGCCACTTGTGGCCGTCGCAGGCCCACGAGTCGGCGGCCTCGACGCCGTCCACCAGGTGCCGGGTGGTCGGGCTGGCGGCGGCCCACAGCCCGAACGCGCCGTCCACATGCACCCATCCGCCGTGCCGGTGGACCAGGTCGCACGCCGCGCGCAGCTCGTCGAACGCGCCGGTGTTCACGTTGCCGGCCTGGAGGCAGACGATCGTCGGGCCGGGGGGCCGCGTCGCGCAGCACCGCCGCCAGCGCGGCCGGGTCGATCGCGCCCTGCGGGCCGGCGGGCACCTGCCGCACCACGTCCAGTCCGAGGCCGAGCAGGCGCAGCGACCGGTCGATGGTGGCGTGCCGTTCGTCGCCGGCGAGCACCCGCATCGGCGGCGCGCCGAGCAGCCCGCGCCGTTCCACGTCCCAGCCGGCGTCGGCGAGCACCTGGTGGCGGGCGGCGGCGAGGCCCGGCCGTGTTGGCGGCCTGGCCGCCGGTGACGAAACCGACCGACGCCGTCGCCGGGATGCCGAGCAGCTCCTTGAGCCAGGTGCCGGCGGCGGCCTCGGCGGCCATCGCGGCCGGCGAGGTGACCGCGTTGAACGCGATCTGGTCCCAGCCGGCGGCGAGCATTTCGGCGGCGGTGGCCGCCGGCAAGGCACCGCCCACCACGAAGCCGAAGTAGCGCGGCCCGGCGGTGGCGACCAGGCCCGGTTCGGCCGCGGCGACCAGCTCCGCCAGCACCTGCCCGGGTGGGGTGGGCGCGGCCGGCAGCGGGACGGCGAACGCCCGGTTCAGCGCGGCCTGGTCGACCGGCACCCCGACCGGCCGGTCCGCCAGCGACCGCCGGTAGTCGGCCGCGTGGTCGGCGGCCAAGTGAAACAGTCGGCTCAGTTCCTCCACCGACGCACCATATCCGCCGGGCGGACCCCATCAACGCTGAGCTACCGCAGCCACCGTAGTGCGGCATCTGCGCTGTCCTCGGGGCCGCTGTTGAAGGCGATGGCCGCATCGGGCGCGTGCTGCCGGACCAGGTTGACCACCTTCTCGAAGAGTTTGAGCAGCGGCTCGTGCTTGCGGATGCCGCCCCCGATCACCACGCAGGCGTAGTCCTTTCTGGCCAGCGCCGCCACGATCGCCGCTTCGGGGTTCTCGTCGAGTGCCACCAGGCACAGGTCGGCCTCGATGCCGTGATCGCCGAAGCGGGCCTGGCCGCGTGCAATCGCCGCCACGACCGGCTCGGGATCCCAGCCCGGGATCCTGACGGGGTCGAGGCCGACCACCAGTACCCGCCCCAGTGCCATGCGTTCTTCCTTCCCGCGAAGGTCTCGCCCCGGCACCGTGGTCCGCGCAGGCCCGAGTCACCAACATGTCGATTTCACCCGTCACCCGATTCTGATGCTGCCACAGGTGGCATCGGACGTGCTGCTGCGTAGCGCGCGGTTTCGGTGACCGGCGCGTTCAGTCCACCCCGTCCATGCTGGGATCCTCGTCATCGTCAGATGCGACGATCACCTGGTCCCAGGCGTTGACGATCGCCGCGGCCTGCCGCTCGCTGAAGGCCAGACCGTGCAGTAGGACGTTGTTCTGATAGTCGAAGATCGTGAAAGCCCACCGGTCGAGCGTGGGACGGTACTCCGATGTAGCCCAGAAGTGGCCCGTCAGGTCGGTGGGAAACTCCTCCCCCTCGGCCAACTGCCGAAGTTGACTGGTCATGCCGGCAAGTATGCGCACCTCCCGCAGACGTTGAACCGGTGCTGTCCGCGCAGCCGATGACTAGGGTTCCGGTATGGAAAGCCGCGGGAACCCTGACCAGACCACCCAGGCCCGCACCGTTGCCGCCCACGCGATCCTCGCGAACCACGTCGACCTCCGCACCTACCCGTACCGTCTGTTGTCCATCGTGTCCCACGGGGCCGGCGGCGATCAGGTCACACAGGCCGTAGCAGCCGCAGAGGTGCTCGAAGCGTTTGGCGGGGAACTCGTGACCGTCTCCCGCGCCGCGCGGGCACGTTTCTCGTCGTGCGGCCGACCCAGCTCCCGCGCGACCTCGATGGTCCGGTCGAGCAGCGCCAGCGCCTCGTCGTGGCGGCCCGCCGCGCGGCATGTCTCGGCGTAGGTGTGCCGGCAGTCGATCTCCAGCTGCACCTCGGCCAGCGGTTCGAGCAGCTCGAAGGCGCGTCGGTGGTGTTCGAGCGCCTCCTCGGGTGAACCCATGATCCGCAGCGCGACGCCGAGATAGTTGTGGCACCACGCCTGGTTGTGCTGCAGGTTGTGCTGCTCGGACAGCCGCAACGCGTCCTGCAGCGTTCGCAGCGACTCCGCCGGGTCGTGCGAGGCCAGCGCGACACCGAGGGTGACCAGCCCGGTGATCTGGGCAGGCCCGCTGGCCAGGGCGACGGATGCCCGGGCGAGGTCGACGGCTTCACTGTGCCGCCCGAGGTGTAGTGCCACCCACCCGTCGAAGGCCAGCGCCTGCGCCTGCCCGGCGTGGTTTCCGATCTTTTCGAACAGCTCGCGTGCCCGCCGGAACTGCGCCTGTGCCGCGTTCAGGTCGCCGAGGTCCCGGCGTACGAGGCCGATGCGCAGGGCCAGCGCAGCTGCGAGGTCGTCGTCATCCGGCCCGGACTGCTCGGCCAGTTCGTAGGCGGAGAGCGCCTCGGTGAGACGTCCCGCGGCGGCACGGGCGTAGCCGAGGTCGGCGAGCAGCGAAGCCCGCTGCTGGTGGCGGCCGAGACGTGCCGCTGCGGCTGCGGCGGCTTCGAGCAGGCGGGTCTGGTCGTCGGTGCCGCGGTGTCGGAAGAACCAGACCCGCAAGGCCTGCGGCAGGTCGGCCACTACCTCGTCCATGCCGAGCCGCACGGCCGCGTCGAAGCCGGCGACCAGGTTGACGTACTCGTGGTCGAACCAGGCCATGGCCTTCGCCGGGTCTCCGGCGAGGGTTCCTTGCGGTGCGGCGCGGGCAGTTCCGATCGTGGGCGACGGCCTGCGCCAGATAGTGGCTCAGGACCCGGCGCAGGGCGGCTTCGGCCTGCGGCTCCTCGTCGGCGGCGAGGTCCGCCGCGTATTGCCGGATCAGGTCGTGCGTCCGGTACCGCCCGGGCGAGAGCTCCTGGACCAGGTGGGCATCGACCAGCTCCTCCAGCACCGCGCCGAACCGGTCTGGTGGCATGTCGGCGAGCGCGCCCGCCGCCGCCGCGTCGAAGTCGGCGCCCGGCAGCACGCCCAGCAGCCGGAACATGCGGCGCTGGACCGCGTCGAGCTGCTGCAGCGACATGCCGAACGCAGAGTCGAAGCGGCCGGCGGTGACGCGCAGCCGCTCGGCCAGCACCGCCACCGTCCAACCTGGGCGGTGACGAAGCCGCGCGCCCGCCATCCGTAGCGCCAGCGGTAGGCCGCCGCACTGCCGTAACACCTGGCTGACCGCTTCCTCGTCGGTCAGCGCGAGCCCGGCCGCCCGACCGAACAGGTGCGCCGCGTCGGCGTCGGCCAGTGGCTCCAGGGACACCGGCGGCACCCCGTGCAGACTGACCAGCCGGTGGCGGCTGGTGACCAGGACCGCGGACTTCCCTGCGCCGGGGAGCAGCGGGCGCACCTGGTCCGCGTCGGCGGCGTTGTCGAGCACGACGAGGGCCCGCCGGCGGGACAGCTCCGACCGCCAGAGCGCCGCGCGTTCGGCGGTGCCGACCGGGGTATGCGTGACGTCCAACGCGCCCAGCAGCCGGCCCAGCGCGGCGTGCGGCTCCAGCGGCTCCTCGCCCGGGGTGAAGCCGTGCAGGTCGAGGTAGAGCCCGCCGTCCGGGTACGTCGGGGTGAGCCGATGGGCGACGCGTACGGCGAGGCTGGTTTTGCCCACGCCGGCCATGCCGTCGATCGCGGCCGCGCCAGTGGTGCGCAGCAGTTCCTCGACCAGCGCGGACTCCGCTTCCCGGCCGGTGAAGTCGAACAGGTCGGCCGGCAGATCGTTGCGGCGCGGGAGGGGTGCCGCGCCGGCTTTGGCCGCCTCGGCCCACGCCGCTGCGCAGTGGTCGAGGGTCGCGGCCCACGGCCCGGCACAGCGCAACGACGGCCTCCCATGGCGGCACGAGCTGACCGGTCAGGTACCGCGACAGCGACGAGCTGCTCAGACCCGCCTGGCGGGCGAGGGCGCGCAGGCTCAGCCCGCTCAGCTCTTTGATCCGGGCGAGCTGAGCCACCAGTCGCTCGTGAGGGCTGGACACGTGAAACACCGTACCCGTCCCGGCCCGTGGAGCCGGATCGGTGGCGCGTTTGCGCTGCTCAGCCGGGTTCTTCGGTGTCCCACGGTGTCCCACGGGCCGCGCGGGCCCCGGTACGCCGATGGTCGGATGACTCCGGTCAGAAACACCCGCGACGAATTGTCGGAAGGTCCAACAAGGAGAAGCGATGTCAACCGAGCGCATGCCGAACCCGGCGGTTCTGATCCCCGAGGCGATGGAGGCGCTGATGGCCGTCAACCGGGCCATCGTGGGCGCCGCGGTGGACGGCAAGCTGCTGGCGTTGAGCCACCTGCGGGCCAGCCAGATCAACGGCTGCGGCCCGTGTGTGGCCGGGGGCGCGCACCAGGCCCGCCAGCACGGCGCGACCGCGGACCAGGTGCACGCCGTCGCCGCGTGGCGGGAGACGCCCTGGTTCAGCGACGAGGAGCGCGCCGTGCTGGCCCTGACCGAGGCCGTGACTCGGCTCGCCGACCAGCCGGACCCGGTGCCGGATCAGGTGTGGGACGTGGCCGCCACGCACTTCGACCAGAAGGAGTTGGCCGCGCTGCTGCTCAACATCGCGATCGTCAACGCCTTCAACCGGCTCAACGCGCCGACCCGGCAGCAGGCCGGCACGTGGTGACATTGTATCTGATAAAGGCCGAAGAGATCGATCAACGCTGAAACAACCTGTGGGAGTCCGCCCTCGGGCAGGGCTCCACCGACCAGTACCGCCCGAAGCCACCCGGCACAAGAGGACGTTGTCATGTCGACCACGAAGAAGACCCCACCGCTGCGAACGGGGAGAAGTACGGCGGTTTCACCGATGAGGAGCGCGACGCGATGAAGGAGCGCGCCAAGGAGCTGAAGACGAGCGCTCGGCGGGGCGCCAAGGCCGACCCGGAGAGCGACGTGCTCGCGAAGATCGCCGAGATGTCGGAGTCGGACCGGGCGATCGCCGAGCGGCTGCACGCCGTGATCAAGGCCAATGCGCCGGTCCTCACCCCCAAGCTGTGGTACGGGATGCCCGCGTACGCCCGCGACGGTAAGGTGGTCTGCTTCTTCCAGAGCGCGGCGAAGTTCAAGACGCGGTACGCGACGCTCGGCTTCAGCGACCAGGCGCACCTCGACGAGGGCACCATGTGGCCGACCACGTTCGCGCTGGCCGAGCTGACCGCCGAAGCCGAGGCGAGGATCGCCGCGCTCGTGCAGCAGGCGGTGAGCTGAGGACGGGACGTACGCTGGTCAGCTGGCCCGATCGGGCCGGCTGACCAGCGAGATCCGCGCCGGCACGTGGGGTTGGCATCAGATCCGGGTGTTATGGGCAATCATAATCGAACATTTCCATGTATTGTGGGGTGTGAAGCTTTCGGACTGGGCGCGCCAGCAGGGTATGACCTCGCTGCGACCGGGCGTCGTCTGGTGGTCCTGGACCCGCAGGAGTCCACGGACGACCTGGTCAACGATATGGCCGACGTGTTGACGTCGTTGTGTGCCCGGTTGTACGGGCAGCGGGCGGGAAAGAACCGTGCCGCTCGTGCTCTGGCCGCCGCGACCGTCCAGGAGCCGTCGGTGTGAAGAAGTTCGAGCCGCGGCCGGGTTTCGTGGTGCAGGCGTTCCGTTTCGCGTTGGATCCGAACGCCGGGCAGGAGCAGCGGTTGCGGTCGCATTGTGGTGCGGCTCGCGCCGCCTACAACTGGGCCGTCGGCTGGGTGATGGCGTCGTGGTGGCAGCGCAAAGCGGAGGGGTCGTACGGCATCGCCGAGGAGGAGTTGACGCCGTGGCGGCCGTGGTCGCTGCCTGTGTTGCGGAAGGTGTTCAACGAGGTCAAGAAGATCGACCCGCGTTTCGCCGGCTGGTGGGAGGAAAATTCGAAGGAGGCGTACAACACGGGCCTGGCGAACGCGGCGGCGGCGTTCGACAACTACGCCCAATCCAAGCGCGGGCAGCGCAAGGGCAAGCGTGTGGGTATGCCTCGGCGGAAGTCCAAGCACACCGCCCGGCTGGCTTGCCGGTTCACCACCGGCACCATCCGGGTGGAGCCGGACCGCCGCCACGTGACGCTGCCCCGGCTCGGGACCATCCGTACCCACGAGTCCACCCGCAAGCTTGAGCGCCGTATCGGCAACGGCACCGCCCGCATCCTGTCCGCCACGGTCACGTTCGCACGGGGCCGGTGGTTCGTCGCCTTCCAGGTCGAGATCCAGCGTGCCGCCGACCGGGCTCCGGCGCGTCCGGGCGTGGTGGCGGGTGTGGACCTGGGGGTGAAGTGTCTCGCGGTGATCGCTGACAGTCAGGGTGAGGTGCGGTTCGTGCCGAACCCGGGGCACTACGACGCCGCGCTCAAGCACCTCAAACGGCTCTCCCGGCGGGTTGCCCGCCGCCGGGGGCCGGACCGGCGCACCGGGCAGCGGCCGTCCCGGCGGTGGGCGGTCGCGAACGCCGAACGTAACCGCGTGCACCACCGGGTGGCGAACCTGCGCGCCGACGGGCTGCACCAGCTCACCACCGGCATCACCGCCGAGTACGGCACCGTCGTGGTCGAAGACCTCAACGTGGCCGGCATGCTCCGCAACCGGCGTCTGGCCCGCAGGATCGCCGACGCCGGGTTCGGTGAGATCCGCCGGCAGGTGGGGTACAAAACCGTATGGAACGGCGGTCGGCGGATAGTGGCCGACCGCTGGTATCCCTCCAGCAAGATCTGCTCGGCCTGCGGCGTGGTGAAAGCCAAGCTGCCGCTGCACGTCCGAGTGTTCACCTGCGACGCCTGCGGTCTGGTCATCGACCGGGACGCCAACGCAGCCCGCAACCTCGCCGCCCTCGCGACGGCACAAGCAACGGGTACCGGAGTGGCCGGAGACCCGGGCGCGCAAGCGCCGAAACCGCGTGGAGCCGACCGTAAGACCCGCACCACCACCCGCAGCCGTAAGGCCACGGGTGAGCGGGCAGGTGGCGCAACCCTGCCACACCAACGGCAGCGGAGGAAACGCGAGACCGTCATCAGGACACCGGACCGCTCGCGCTTCGGTGACACCGTTACGGACCTTCCCAGCCGAAAGGCCGGGATTGCTGACATCCGACTACGGAATCAGCAACGGCAGATGCACGCTGTCCACCCCCGCACGCTACGGCCCGCGCCCTTCCCCCTGCCCGCAGACCGGCGCGCCATCATCCGTCGGTGGAACCTGCGCCGCTACGACGCTAACCTGAGGCGGGCGAGGGTCGTCTTCATCAGTGTCTTGACCTTCTCGTCGGAGTCGGCGCGCTGGCCCACGGTCTTGATCTGCGCGTAGCCGACGTAGAGGACGGCGTTCGCCTTGTGCACCACGACGGTGACCAGATCGTCGTAGGTGTCCGGGTTCACGTCCGGGGGCGAGGTGTGCACGAGATGCTGGGCGAACCCTGTCCATCCGCCTATCTCGATCGACCGGCTACCGACCTGGTAGTCGCCGAGGACGGACGGCGGTCCGCCGAGCACGCTGAACGTTGCCGGACACTTGGCGGACTCGGCCACGACGGTGTTCATCGTGTCGTCGGCGAGCGAGGCGCTCTGGAAGACCACCGCGCCCTGCGTGACGACCGGAAGTGATGACGGCCCCACGAGTTGTGGTGCGACGGTGCTTCGTCCGGTCGGGTTCCCGCCCACCGGCTCGATCGCGGGCTGCACCTCGACCTCGATGTTCTCGGAGCGCTGACGTAGGGGCAGGTCGGGATGCTGTTCGGCGGCGTGTAGACGACGTGCGAGGAGTGACCGTTGTCCCTGATCTCGGTCGCGCCGTCGCCCAGGTCGCCGGGGCTGACGAGGCCGAGCCGGATGGAATCCACGGTGTACGGCGGCGTGGTCAGGGGTTCCGGAGCCTCGCCGGAGCAGCCCGTCACCATGCCGAGGGCGAGCAGCCCGGCGGCGACTGCGGTCGATCGGCTTCGGGACGCCATACGGTCAACGACTCGCATGTGTGTCAACCAACCTTTCAGCGTGCGGTGAAGGGGACACGCACGGGTGTCTCGTCGAAGTCCGAAATCCGGATGTCCAGCCGCAGCACCCACGACCCGGGGAACGGGACGGACATCGCGTACGCCACATAGTGGCCGGGTTCGGCTGCGGAGACCTTGACGGGTAGGGCCGTGACGCTGCGGTCGGGTGACTGGAGTTCGCCGGAGATCTCGGGCACCGCGACCAGCGAACCGTCCTGCCCGGTGAGGTAGATGTCGGCCACGTTGCTACCCGACCTCGCCGGCTCGATCGTCACCTCGACCGAGCCACCCCGCAGCCCGACAGCCTCGCCGACCTCGTCCCCGGCTGGAACCGGGACGATGACCTGCACCGGCGGCGCGTAACTGATCCGAGCCGGACGGTGTTGACCAGCACCGCCGTGATCGACACGACGACCACCCCGAGCACGACCTCACCCACGACCGAACGGCGCAACCGGCGCACCGCCACCACCGGCACGGCGTCAAGGGACCCACCCCTACGCCGCCGCACGAACTGCCGCGCCCCGCCGCGAGACCCACCACGACCAGGACAGCGGCGACCTTACCCAGCAGCAGCTGCCCAAACTCGGTCGCCACGAGCGCCGCCCACGTCCCCACCTGCCGCCAGGCCAGATACCCACCCGTCACCGCGATCACCGCGAAACAGATCTCCGCCAGCCGGGAAAACCTCGGCAACACCGGCGCCAAGGACAGCACGCCGCCAGGCGCCCGCCCCCCGCCCGGGACCAGCACACCGGCCACGAGCAGAACCAGACCACCCAACCACAGGGCCATCGCCAGCAGATGCAAACTGGCCGCCGGCACCGCCACCCACGTCTGCGCACCGGTCTGCGCGTGATCCGCCAACGTCCACGTCAACGTCAAGGCGACAGCGCCGACGGCGGCGGCCACGGACACAGCGATCCGACCCGCACCGCCGGCCACCTCGGCCCCATCGGACGGCGCGGCGGGGCGTACGGCGAGGCCGAAGAGCACACCCAGGGCCAGCACGATCACCAACCGTGCCACCAACGCATGACCCAACCGCGTCGACAACGTGGTGCCGAGCAGGTCAGGGTCGAATACCCCAGCGAGCGACGTGCCGGCGGCGTACGGCCCCTGCACGAGCAGCACCGCCAGCGTGCCAACGGTCAGCGCGCCGAATCCCGACCAGACGACGCGCCGGCCCCGCCGGTCACCTCGCCCGGCGGGCCAGAGCACCACCACGAACAGCGCGCCACCGACAGCCAGCGCCATGCCCAGAAAGGCCAGGGCGCGGCCGATCCCGTCCACCACCGGGGCAACCCGGCTGGCGTCCGGCTCCAGCGGAGCCGCCACCGCGCTCGGGTGGCCCACGCTGAAACTGAACGCGCCCGCCACCACGTGTGAATCGGCAGACGTCACCCGCCACGCCACCACATAGGTGCCCTCGGCCAGGTCGGTGGGCAGACTCACCCGCGCCGTGTTGGCCTTGCCCTCCACGTGACCAGGGGTACCGATCGGCAGCTTCTTCGCGGTCACGTCGAGCAACTGGATCGACCGCTGGTTGAAACTCACCGCTTCGTCGAAGCGCAGCCGCATCTCCTCCGGCGCCGAGGCGAGCACCTCCCCATCGACCGGCGAGGTCTCCAACAGGTAGGCGTGCGCGTACGCCGGAGGCGCGGCCGACGACCAGATCCGTACCCAGACCACCAGCTACCAGGAACGCGACCACCATCAGCCGCACGATCAGCCACGCCGACCGCAACCCGCGGCGCGCACTCCACGCATCATCCGACCTAGTCCGTACGCAGCTTGCTGGCCAGGATGAGCTTGCCGCCCCGGACCTGGGCGATGACGTAGTTGTCGTACGTCAGCGAGTGATCGGCGGCGAAGCGGAGCGTCCCGGTGAAGGTGGTGAAGTCTTCGAGCCGCGGGAGGTTGTCGACGACTTTCGAGGGATCGGTGTCCTCCGCCTGGCGCACCGCCTGCGCCAGCGCGCGGAGCGCGTCGTAGGCCTGCATCGCGTCACGGCCCGGGTCCCGTCGGTAGCGGTCCTTGAAACGCGCGGCCCATTCCGCCGCCGCCGGAAGCAGCCGTGGGGCCGCGGCCATGATGAGGAAGGCATCCTCGGCCGCCCTGCCCGCGGCCTGCAGAAACTCCGGGCTGTCCGACTCCGAGGAGGCCATGAAGTAGCTGGTGTAGCCGGCCTGGCGTAGGCGCTGTCAGCAGGCGTCCACCCGGTTCCGCCGCCCCGGTCCAGTAGACGAAGTCCGCCTCGGCGTCGGTGACGGCGCGGGTGAGCTCCGCGAGATCGGGATCCTTCGTCCCGGCGCTCCGCATGCTCACCGTCAAGCCGTCGGCCTTGATCCGGTCGGTCACCAGTTCGGACAGCTGCTGCGAGGCCGGTGATCCGTCACCGAGCACCGCCACCCGCTGCGGGCTCCGGTAGCCCATCCAGTGCACGGCGGCCATCGCCTCCTGGTGGACCGTGCCCTCCATCGGGAACGCCAACGGCAACCCGGCCTCGATCAGCTGGTCGGCGCGGGCGGAGGAGACCAGGAACGGCGTGGCGTCCGCGGTCTTCGCCGCCGCCACCGCCGCGTCCTCGCACAGCCCGCCGATCACCGCCACGACGTTCTTGGCGGCCAGCCGCGTCGCCCCCTGCGCTCCGGTCGCCGGCGCGCAGCCGCCGTCCTCGACGGCCAGCCTAACCTGCCGCCCGAGCACCCCGCCCTGGTCGTTGATCTCCGCGGCGGCCAGCTGCGCCCCGTCGACGAGGTCCTGCCCGCGCTCGGTCATGTCGCCTGAGAGCGGGGCCAGCACCCCGAACGTGATCTCGCCGCGCGGCTTCGGGACGCTCCCGCCCTCGTCGGAGGCAGAGCACGCGGCGAGCAGACCGCTCACCACCAGCGCGGTCCCGCCCAGCGCGACCGCGCGTACGGCACCTCTGCGTCGCACCGTCTACCTCCATGTCCGTCACACTGAAAGCCGGCCCGGGCGCGGCTGTCGCCGCGCTCGGGCCGGTGATCTTACTCAGTTGGTTACTTGTCGCAGGAGTTCCAGCAGATCTTCTTCTCCGCGCTTGCCGGCGATCTTGCCGTCGAACCGAGGATGTCGACGCCCCGGCCGTAGTCGGGGACGTAGACCAGCCCGTTGTGCCAGTAGACGGACGACGGCTCCCGATGATCGCCGGGCCGTCGGCCGGCGCCCGGTCCGGCACGCGGAACCAGCCGACCTGGGCGGGTTGCGCGGGTCGGAGATGTCGAGGAAGCGGATGCCCTGCCCGTAGAAGCCGGCGGCGACGATGTTGCCGTTCACCGTGAACCAGTGCGCGGAGCAGCTACCGGCTTGTCGGGTCGGCGGAGGCCTGGCTTGCCCCCGGGGCGTACGTGGCGATCAGTCCCATCCTGAACGGGTTCGCCGGCGTGGAGGTCATTCCCTCGCCGTCGTAGCTGCCCTTCAACGAGGCGAGCATGAACTCGCCGGCCTGGGAGCAGGTCTGGTGATGTTCTCGTTGGTGATGAGAGCAGCTCGCCCTTGTCGAGGGTGCCCGACCTTCGGGGGGTGGTAGGCGTTGTGCGAAGAAGGTAGAAGGGGCGCCGGCCGGGCCGATGGGATGACGGTCCCACCCGCGTACGGGAGCGGGTCGTAAGCCGTGGCGAACGCTTGCGCTTCTGACCGGGTCGTAGTGGTTGCCTTCCGTCCAGTAGCCGCGGACGCCACCCTCACCGGAGACCCAGGCGACGCCGTCGTTGTCGACGTCGACGCTGTGCATGTAGTCGGTGGTCCCGTCGTACGCCGGACGTCGGCGGCGACGGCCCGGTCGAAGGTGAACGGGTGCTTGACGTCGTGTACGTCGGTCACGTACGGACGGTCAGGGGGGTCGTGCCGCTGGCGCCCCGTGTTGGCCGGACCGACCGACCAGATGAACCGGCAGTCGTTGATGCAGGTCGACGTGTGGCCCGGCCGGACCGGGTGGAAGACGATGATCTTCGGCTTCCACGGGTCGTTGATATCGATGATGTAGACCCCGGACAGACCGGCTTAGGTGCACCGAAGCGCGCGGGTCCCGAATGAGGAAGACGAGCTTCCGCTTCGGTGTCGACGGTGATGTTCTCGCCTTCCCAGAACCGGTCCTGGGTGTCCCCGGGCTGGCGCAGCTCGGTCGACGTGACTGGAGACGATGTGGGCCGGGCGCTCGGGGTCCTTCAGCGACCAGATGGCGAGGCCACCGGTGCCGTTGGCGAACATCAAGTCGTGGCCGTACTTGTCGAAGTGATGAAGTTCAGCGCCGCGTATCCGCTGACTCCCTTGACGTTGTCGATGAACGTGACGTTGCCGGCGACGGCGGTCGTCGGCTCGTTGTGGACATCGTCGAGGATCGGACCGCCGTGGGCGGAGTTGTCCGACGGGCCCGGGCCTGACGGCCCGTAGGCGGCTGCGGTGCCGGCTCCATACAGCTGCACTGCCACAGCTGTCGCCAGAGCGACCGCACCCGCCACGAGGGATCTCGTTTTCAACACATGCTCCCTTGGCATTCTCCCTTGGCGACCCTCAGTGCAGGTTGACAACCGCACGACCGAAGGGGGCCGCCGTCCAACACTAGGGACGGCACGAGCGGACCGTCATGGTGCATATGTCGAGAAGGCCAGCGAATGGCTCCGTCATCCGTCGTGATCTCGCGGGACTGCCGGCATCATCGGACCGAGCAGCAATCACTCACGCATGCTGGAGGACGACATGGTCAGACAGGACGATCAGACCGCAAGGGTGCTGCGGGCGTCGGAAAAGATGGCACCGCGCTACGACCGCGACATTCGCTTCCTGGAGCGGGTTCAGTTCGCCGGCGGCCGAGAGTGGATCGGCGCGCGCGTCGAAGGCCACGTGCTGGAGGTGGCGGTCGGCACCGGCCGCAACTTCGACTGCTACCCGCCCACCGTGAGCATCACCGGGGTTGAGCTGAGCCCAGCCATGCTCGCCATCGCCAAGCAGCACGCGGTCGACCTCGGATTGGACGTCGACCTGTGCCAAGCAGACGCCCAGGCGCTGCCGTTGGACGACGGCAGCTTCGACACCGTGGTGTGCACCCTGTCGCTGTGCAGCATCCCCGACCCGGCTGCCGCGATCGCCGAGATGAAACGCGTGCTGCGCCCCGGCGGCCGCCTGCTGCTACTCGACCACATCCGCAGCAGCTGGCCACCCCTCTACGCTGGTCAGTGGCTCCTGGAACGAGTCACGATCCGCGCCGCCGGGGAACACTTCACGCGGCGCCCGCTACCCCTCGTCAAAGCCGCCGGGTTCGAGATCGCCGAAACCCAGCGGCTCAAGGCCGGCACCGTGGAACGCATTGCGGCCCGCAAACCGTCCATCGCGTGACTCGCGGCCACGCCTGGAGCTACAGGGTGCGGGACGCCGCCGAGGTGGCGTCCCCACTCACCGGGCGGGCAGTCCGGGACAGGAACCGCAAGGCGTCCTGTCGACCACCCACCCAGCGTCGCAGACAACCGGCGCTGGAAACGGGAATCTCCCGTCGCTAGGCGGGAGAGGATGTCAAAGGTGCCCCGTATCGTTGAAGCTGACCAAGGCCGGCGGCCGGCCGGAATCCAACTGCACGACGGTGATCGCGCAGTTGGCCTGGTTGAGGCCGATCCACCGCCACTCCGGGGCGTCAAGCACGTGCCGGACGAACCACCCGATGACGAAGTTGTGCGTGATCAGCAGTTCGTGCCGATCGGCGTCGCCGGCGACACCGAAGTGCGCGACGGCAGCCTGCAGGGCCACGGCGTCTTCGTCGCGTTCGTCCTCGGGCACGCCGTCGAGCCAGCCGTGCCACCGGTCCGGGTAACGGCCGCGCTGCCCGGTGGAGGGCACCGGCGTTCGGTCCGCCACGAAATCGCAGTCGTGTCTCGGCACCTGCGGAAGATGACCGGCGACGATGTCGGCGGTCTGGGCCGCCCGGGCCAACGGGCTGTGGTGGATCGCCGAGAAAGGCATCGTACGCAGCCGCCGGCCCAGCCGGTCCGCCTGCTCGCGGCCGAGCGGCGAAAGGCCTCCGTCCGAGGCGTGATCGGACGCCGGATCCTGTTCGCCGTGGCGGACGAGATACAGCCGGGTACGAGCCATCGTGGGCCACCTCCTCCAGGCCTTGTGGGACGAGGAGCACGATAGATCATCATGGACGCACGGACGACCCGGCCGAGTGCACTCTGCTGCCGCGATCCGCGCCGCGACTCGGGACAGCCAGTCAGGCAGAAAGAGGACCGACTCCCGCCACTCCCAACATATAGCGCATTGGGGGCCTTGCGGCAAGACCCGGGTCGTGCCGCAGAATCTCCGGCCGAAGCCAGCACTGCGGAAATCAGGGATTCACGGCATGCGCGTTGCTCGTGGCGGCACGCCGTCGGAGCACGCGGAGCAGCTGGCCCAGAGGCGGAACGTTCAATGGGGGGCTGCATGTTTGACGTGATCGTTGCCGGCGGTGGACCGACCGGCTTGATGCTGGCCAGCGAGTTGCGGCTGCACGGCGTGCGCGTGCTCGTGCTGGAGAAGGAGGCGGAGCCGACCGGGTAGGTCCGCGCGCTCGGTCTGCACGTGCGCAGCATCGAGGTGATGGACCAGCGCGGCCTGCTGGAGCGGTTCCTCGCGCTCGGCCAGCAGTATCCGGTCGGCGGTTTCTTCGCCGGCATCCGCCAAGCCCTCGCCCGACGGCTGGACACCGCACACGGCGTACATCCTCGGCATCCCGCAGACCATCATCGATCGGCTGCTCGCCGAGCACGCCACCGAGCTCGGCGCCGAGATCCGGCGCGGCTGCGAACTGGTCGGGCTGAGCCAGGACGAACGACGGGGTGACCGCCGAGCTGGCCGACGGCACGCGGCTGCGCTCGCGCTACCTCGTCGGCTGCGACGGCGGCCGCAGCACGGTGCGCAAGCTGCTCGGCGTCGGCTTCCCGGGTGAGCCCACCAGGGTCGAGACGCTGCTGGGCGAGATGGAGGTGGCCGCGCCGCCGGAGCGACGGTGGCCGCCGTGGTGGCCGAGGTCCGCAAGACCCACACTGCGGTTCGGCGTCGGGCCCCTCGGGGACGGGGTGTACCGCGTCGTCGTGCCCGCCGACGGGGGTGGCCGAGGACCGCACGGTCCCGCCGACCCTCGAGGAGTTCAAGCAACAACTGCGGGCGTTCGCCGGCACCGACTTCGGCGTGCACTCACCGCGCTGGCTGTCCCGCTTCGGCGACGCCACCCGGCTGGCCGAGCGCTACCGGGTCGGCCGGGTGCTGCTGGCCGGCGACGCGGCGCACATCCACCCGCCGACCGGCGGGCAGGGGCTCAACCTCGGCATCCAGGACGCGTTCAACCTCGGCTGGAAGCTGGCCGCCGAGGTCGGCGGCTGGGCGCCGGAGGGGCTGCTGGACAGCTACCACACCGAACGGCACCCGGTGGCCGCCGACGTGCTGGACAACACCCGCGCGCAGATGGAACTGATGTCCACCGAGCCGGGCCCCCAGGCGGTGCGCCGGCTGCTGTCGGAACTGATGGACTTCGAGGACGTCAACCGGTACCTGATCGAGAAGATCACCGCGATCGGGGTCCGCTACGACTTCGGCGAGGGCCACGAACTGCTCGGCCGGCGGATGCGGGACGTGCGGCTGAAGCGGGGACGCCTCTACGAGCTGATGCACGGCGGCCGCGGGCTGCTGCTCGACCAGACCGGCCGGCTCTCGGTCGCGGGCTGGGCAGATCGGGTCGACCACGTCGTCGACATCAGCGAGGAACTGGACGTGCCCGCCGTGCTGCTGCGGCCGGACGGCCACGTGGCGTGGGTCGGTGACGATCAGCAGGATCTGCTCCACCAGCTGCCCCGGTGGTTCGGCGCCGCCGTCGGCTGAGGTCGCCGGCGTGTGGCCGTCGGGGCGGCCGGTGCGCGCACCGGCCGCCGGACGACCCGCGCCGCTACGTTTACATGCCCAACTTTTCAAATTAGCCTAGGCCGATTCCGGTCGCGCGAAAGCCGCGTGCCTGAGCCGACCTTGCGAGCCCACCGTTCGGACCACTGATCGACAAGGCCAACCCCCTCGGGAAGTATCCATTCCATGATCACCGGCTCCACTGGCGCGCGACCGGCCGCCGCTTCCCACCACGATCCGGTCCCTACCGCCGCACCTCACGGCAGGTGGCATCGCCGGCGGCGGCCGCACCACGAATGGGCCACGAACACGGGCCAGAGGGGGTGACGACGGTGCGGCTGTCAGTGGTGGTGCCCTGCTTCAACGAGGAAGCCTCGGTGGAGCGGCTGCACACGGCGGTGACCGAGGCGCTCGCGGACGTGCCCGACGTCGACGTCGAGGTGGTATACGTCGACGACGGCAGCGAGGACGGCACTCTCGAGGCGCTGCGCCGGCTCGCCACCAGGGACCAGTCCGTGCGGTACACGTCGCTGAGCCGGAACTTCGGCAAGGAGGCGGCGATGCTGGCCGGCCTCGACCGCGCCACCGGCGACGCGGTCGTCATCATGGACGCCGACCTGCAGCACCCGCCCCGGTTGCTGCCCGACATGGTGACGCTGTACCGGCAGGGGTTCGACCAGGTGATCGCCCACCGGGACCGGCACGGTGACCGGTTCCTGCGGATGCTGGCCTCTCGGTCCTTCTACCGCATCGTCAACCGGTGGATCGACGTACGGCTGCAGGACGGGGCGGGCGACTTCCGGCTGCTGTCCCGGCTCGCGGTGGACGCGGTGCTGGCGATGCCGGAGTACAACCGCTTCTCCAAGGGGCTGTTCTCCTGGATCGGGTTCCGGACCGTGGTGATCTCGTACCGCAACGAGCTCCGCCAAGCCGGGCGGAGCAGGTGGAGCTTCGGCAAGCTCTTCAACTACGCGTTCGACGGTCTCCTGTCGTTCAACAACCGGCCACTGCGACTGGCCATCTACGGGGGCATGTTCCTCACCCTGATAGCGGTGGGCTACATGGCCTGGGTGGTCGCCGACGCGGTCGAAAAGGGCATCGACGTCCCCGGCTACACCACCACGATCGTCAGCGTGATCGGTCTCGGCGGAATCCAGATGATGATTCTGGGCGTGATCGGGGAGTACATCGGCCGGATCTACTACGAATCCAAACGCCGGCCGCACTACCTGGTGCAGGAGACGGAGGACCTGGTCACGGAGACCGGGCTGGCATCCCGCCGGCCGACCCGGCCGGCCGAGCGGGTGCCGGCACGCAAGGAGGTCCCGCGGCAGCGCAGTCCCCGCCGCACCGCCGACGAGCCCGTGCGGGAGGATCCGAACTGACCCGTCTCCGCCCCGCCGCCGGCGAGCCCGGAGCCCTCAGTCTTCGGTGGAACCTGCAGCGTCGACGATCGAGACGGGAGTGCCAAGTTCGACGGTACGAGAGACGGTGCAGAGCCGGTCGTGCGACTGCTGCAGCGACCGGGGCAGCGCCTCGCGCGCGCTGTCACCGTCCGCGCCCGCCGGGAACGTCACGCTGAACTCGACCCTGAGGTTCTGCATCCGATTCCCCCCGGCCTCGTCCCGGATCTTGTCGCCAGTGACCTCGACCGAGAACCGGGACGGCTCGGCACGGCGGCTGGTGATGTGGTCCACATCGATCGCCGTGCAGCCGCCGATGGCGGCCAGCAGCAGCTCCACCGGCGTGAAGCTGGCATCCTGACCCGCGCCCATCGGCAACGATCCGCCGCGGACGTTTCGCACGACGTACTGCCCGACGCTGGTGCGCTCGATCTCCACCGAGCGGAGGCTGTCCTCACTCATATAGGGAAACTACCCAGGCCTCCTGGTCCCCGAGCCACCGCCCTGGCCGGAGTTGAGGCCGGGCAGTCACCGGGTCAGGCCGACCAGAGTCGCCAAGCGCGCCACGCCGGCCGGTGCCAGGTGGCTCCGGGCGAGTTCGGCGATCACCGTACGCGCCGCCGGACGACACCGGACCTCGGCCGGCGCGATCCCATCCGCGTCGACCAGCACGCGCCCCGCGCCACGCAGGTCACCGACCTGGAGGTACGCCCGCGCGGCGTCCACCAGATAGGCAGCCCGGTATTCGGCCGGGAGAGCCGCCACGCCTCCCGCCGGATCGCCTGCTCGTGGCGATACACCGCCTCCTCCGCATCGCCCAACTCGACCGCCGCCACGATCCTGGCCAACTCGACGGCGACGAGTCCGAAGCTGGTTTGATGAGGGTCATCGCGGGCGTCGACCCGCGCCGCGATCTCGATCGCCTGGCCGGTCAGTTCCTCGACGCGGCGCCCCTCGACGCAGCCGGCGGCGGCCAACGCAGCCTGGAGCAACAATGCACCCTGCACCGCCAGCTTGCCCGAGCACTCGGGCGCCGGCACGGGTGCGATGCGGTGGGCGGCGGCGACAGTCGCCGCCATCGCCAGCCGACCCCTGCCCAACGCCCGGAGTGCGTGCCCGATCGACACGGCCGCCGCACCCGCCAGCACCGGATCGTCACCCGCCGTGGCAACCGCCCGGTCGGCGGCCAACCACCCGAGGTCGGCCTCACCGAGCTTGACCAGCACCGACGACATGACCCGGTAGACCGACACCAGCAGCTGCACCCCGTGCACGGGTCGACCGAGTGCAGGCGCTGGGCGGCGTCCAGCAGCCCCGGTAGCGTCCGAAGAACCTGCGGGTAGTCCGCGTGCTGATAGGTCATCCAGAGATGCCCGACCTGCCGCCCCAACTCGGTCACCGACACCGGACCGCCGGGATCACCGGTCCGCGCCGCGTCGTAGCGAGCGAGCGCGGCACGCACCCCGTCCACCGCGACCAGGGCCCCGACGGCGACGGCAGTGCTGGCCGAGCAGCACCGCCGGATCGACCCGCAGAACCGTGGCGATCTCCTGGATCACCGAGTACCGGTCCAACACGCGGACACCGCGCTCGACCTTGTCCACCCAACTCTTCGACTTGCCGAGCCGGTCGGCGAGCATCTGCTGCGTCATCCGCCGCCGCACCCGCCAGTGCGCCACCCGCCGGCCGATCGGCAGAACGTCACCGTTCACCACTCCCCCTCTCCCGGCCAGTGACCACGATTGATCGGAATCTGGTGCCGGGCACGACACGGCAGCTCCGCTCCGCACCGGCAGACCCGTCGCCACCGCCGCCAACACCACACCGGCCGATGCCGCCTTGCCAGCGTCATCGCTACCGCGAGCAGGTACTCCTCGTACGAGACCCGCCGCCGGCCGGAAGGAGGTGGGTCGGTGTACCTCTCGACCATGCGGGGCTCCTCAACCGGAGGTACGGGTGGACCGGGACGAGCCGCGAGGGCGACCCGTCCCGGGCGTGACCTCATGTCACTGACGTGATCAAATCGGGTGCCGAACGGAGAACACCATGCCTATCCCGATGGGGTATCGGCGCATCGCCGATGACCTACGCGCCCGCATCGCCGCTGGCGAGTACCAGCCCGGCACCCGCCTGCCCACCTACCGCGAGCTGGCCGAGATCTACTCCGCTGGTGTCTCGACCGTGCAGAAGGCCGTCCTGCTACTGCAGGCAGAGGGTGTCGTCGTCGGCGTCCAAGGCGCTGGGCTGTACGTCGCCGAGGAGTAGCGTCGGCTTGTTGCACGTCGACCTCGATTGGCGTCAAGGCTCGGCGAGCGCTACCACGCGAGCCGAGGCAACTTTTCACGTTGTCCCAACACCAACGCGGACCCATCCATCCTGTCGATAGAATCGACAACCTTGGATAATCTGGCTTAGCTGGACAGGTGGAAACCTGTGAGAATGATCGACCCTTGGTCACCGCGCTCATTCGCTGAACAAGTGGCCGACGCACTCCGAGTGAAGATCGACAGCGGGGAGTGGCCACCCGGGCACAAGCTCCCTGGCGAGGTGACGCTGGCGCAGACCTACGACGTAGCGCGCGGCACCGTGCGGGCCGCGCTCGACGCACTACGCGAGGAAGGCCGGGTGGTGACCTTCACCGGGCGCGGAACGTTCGTAACGCCCGAGGGGCGACCGTAACCCTTGACACTTGACCGTCGGATAAACACGTAGCGCCGCATTCGTGATCGACCCCAGCGCGGATCGGGCGGTGTTTCGGCAGCTAGCCGACCTACTGCGCAACCGGATCACGTCCGGCGACCTCGCGCCCGACGCGTCGCTGCGCAGCGAGCTACGGCTGGCTCAGGAGCACGGACCGAGCCGGACAAGCGTCCGGCAGCCCGTCTCCCTACTCCGGTCGGAAGGCCTCGTGACCGTCCAACCCCCGCGCGACACCTTCGTCCGCAGCATGAAGCCGACCGAGACGATCACCCTACTCAAGGACGACACCGCCTCCGCCCGGATGCCCACCCTACTGAACGCAAGGAACTGGACATCGGCGAAGGCGTCCCCGTCCTGGTGATCTTCCGCGCCGACGGGTCCCGCGAGCTGCACCCCGCCGACCGCATCCGGATCGGTCGCTAGTGGGGGCCGTGACCAAGAACGTTCGCGGGTGTTGGATGACACGGCGTCCGAGCTGACGACCGAACGGCCACCGCGAGTCCGGGTCGGCGAGCATCTGGGCGCGGCCTACGATTCGGCGGTGGGTTCCTCGCTGACTGTTCGCTCGGCGCGGGTCGAGGACGTCGCCCAGATGGCGTGTGCGCATGTTCGGTGCTGGCAGGAGACGTATCGCGGGCTCATGTCGGATGCGGTGCTGGATGATCCGAGTTTCCCGGCCGCTCGGGAACGGTTCTGGACTGCCGCTTTGACCGACGAGCGCTATCGCGAGAACCGGGCGGCTGTGGCCGTGCGGGAGGGCGAGTTGATCGGGATCGCAATGTCGGGTCCGCCGGTGGACGCCGCGGCGGCGTGGGCAAGGCAGCTGTATGTCCTCTATGTCTACACAGCCGACCACGGCACGGGTGCTGGGCGAGCGTTGTTGCAGGCCGTCATCGACCCTGCGGAGTCGGCGGGGCTGTGGGTCGCCGATCCCAACCCTCGCGCGCAGGCGTTCTACCGCAAGAACGGCTTCGTTGCCGACGGGACGACCCAGGTCGAGGACGGCGTGCGGGAGATTCGCATGGTCCGCGACGTGCAGGCGCCGTCGCTATAGTGCCGTGAACAAGGACGTTTGAGGCGTTGGGTCAGACTGCCCGGGTGGCGAGCTGGCCCCAGCGTCGTTGGCGTTCGCTGCGGATGCGGGCGCGCTGGTCGGGATGTCCGGTGGATGCCCACCGGGCCCCGCTGTGTGGGCGGATCGCGAGCAACCCGCCGCCACCATGGGGTTTCGTCTGAGTTCTGGGCGCTCCGTTCGGGCCGGTCCCGCGCACGTCTCTGACGTCGAGCGTTGATCCGCGCTCGACCCCTGGCGGCTGTCCTGGTCCGGGCTGGTTGCTGTCACCGTTGCTGTCAGTGGCCGCCTCTCGCCGCGATCCCGTCACGGGCATCACCTGGTGACGTCCACTTTGGGCTCACCTGCCCGCGGACTGGGCGACGGTGGAGCGTCGTGCGGCGGTCCACAGGTGATGGGCTGGCCAGGGTCACACCCGGTCTACCACCGTCCGCAATACTCCACCCGTGTCTCTTCTGGAGTTGCGCCGTACCCTCTACATCCTCGGAATGCTGATCACCAACGGCATAGCGATCGCGATCCTTTTCCATGCAGGCGGCTGGGGTGTGGCGCTCCTACCACTGATGGGCACATTGTTCGCGATTCAGTACGGACGCACCCTGCCTCGAAGAGGTGGGACGCCGTGAAATATCACGAAGGAAGCGGCTGCCGCCGGTTCGCCCACCCTGCGGCAGTTGGGATGCGTGACGGACTGGGGGTGCGACTCGGTCCCGTTCATCGCTGGTTCCGGCGTTTCACGCTGTTGAGCTGCCATGACGGTCCCCCATTGTCCGCCGATGTGCGCGGTGCCATCCGCAACTGGTTCGGAGGCCTACCCGGCTGACTGTTCGAGCACCGCTTTCTCGCCGGCCCGGACGGCGAACGGCAGTACGTTGCCCGGGGGCGGCAGCGGGCAGACAAAGGCGTCGGAGAACGCACAAGGCGGCAGGGTGACCCGGTTGAAGTCCAGCGTCACCGGGCCCGCCTCGGCCGGCAGGGGCAGGAACAGGAACCGGGCCGCGCCGTAGCTCTCCCGTCCGCTGGTGGCGTCCTGGAAGGAGATATGCGCCTTACCCTCGTGGCCGGTGTACAGCGCGACCAACTCGGCGTGGCGGCCGTCGACGGTGAAGGTGAACGTGCCGACGACCGGGTAGTCCACCAGCCGGTCGGCGTGGCTGTGCTCGGTGCGCAGCGTCTGGTCGGCCTCGGCCGGGGTGAACTCGGCGGTCACCACCCAGGCCGGGTCGGGGGCGTACGCGTCGATGCCGGCGAACCGGCGCACGGCCGAGGCGCATGCGGGTCGTACGTCCGTACCGCCAGGTCGCCGCCGCGCTGGATGATCTTCAGCTCGACGTCGCCCACCATGAGCCGCTGGTCGGGGCGCAGCCGGCCCTCGACGGTCGGTACGCCGTCGACGAGCAGGCCTGCGGCGTCGGACACCCGTACGTCGGTTCCGTCGGTGTACCAGGTGCCGGGTATCCCGTCGATCCGGGTGGGCCCCGTCAGCCAGTGGGTGCCGGTCAGGGTGAGGTCGCCGCCCGGCGCCGAAACGGTCGCCTCGCGCTCGGCGTGCCAGGCCTGCCATTGATCAACAAACGTCACGGTTACTCCATCAGGTCGGGCGGCAGGTGCGGGATGGCCGCCAGCAGGGCGCGGGTGTAGTCGTGGGCGGGGCTGGTCAGCACGTCGGCGGTCGGGCCGCGCTCGACGACCGCGGCCGTGGCGCATGACGAGCACCTCCGGGCAGAGCTGGCTGACGATCGCCAGGTCGTGCGAGGACCACGGCGCACCAGCGTGAGGCCGAGCCGGTCGACGAGGTCCTTGAGCAGGTCGACGATGCTGCAGGCGCGTGGAGACGTCGAGCGCGCTGACGGGCTCGTCCGCGAGCAGGACCCCGGGGCCGCACACGATGGCGCGCGCGATGGCGATGCGCTGCCGCTGCCCGCCGGAGAACTCGTGCGGGTAGCGGCGTGCGGCGTCCGGCGGCAGCCCGACGGCCAGCAACGCGGCGGCGACCCGCTGGTCGGTGTGGGAGCCGCCCGGTCGGCCCGCCGCCAGGCCGAGCGAGCGGAGCGGTTCGGCGATGATCCTCGCCCACGCGCTGCCGCGGATCGAGCGAGGAGTAGGGGTCCTGGAACACGGTCTGGACGCTGCGCCGGAAGGCGCGCATCCGCCCGCGGTCGCGCAGCGAGAGTTCCGTCCCCTCGAAGAGGATCCGGCCGCTGGTGGACTGGTCAGGCCGAGCAGCAGGCGGAGCAGCGTGGTCTTGCCCGCGCCGGACTCGCCGACCAGCGCCACGCCGCGTCCCGGGGTGATGTCGATCGAGACGTCGGTGAGCGTGGGGGCCGCGCCCGCGGTACGCGAAGCCCACCTGGCGTGCCTCCAGGATGGCCGGGGTCATCGCGCCGTCCAATCCAGTGCGCTGTCGAGCTCGCGGGCGCTGGTCACCAGAGAGCGGGTGTAGCGGGTGGCGCGGCGCGTTCACGATGTCGGGGACGGTGCCCGACTCTACGGCGGCGCCGTCCTTGAGGACGAGGACCCGGTCGGTGATGCCGGAGACGACCGCGAGATCGTGGCTGATGAACAGCAGCGCCATCCCCCGGGCCGAGACCAGGCCGTCCAGCAGTGCGAGCACCTCCGCCTGCACCGTCACGTCCAGGGCCGTGGTGGGCTCGTCGGCGATGAGCAGCGCGGGCCCACAGGCGAGCGCCATGGCGATGGCGACCCGCTGGCGCTGCCCTCCGGAGATCTCGTGCGGGTATGCGCTCGTCGGAGCGCGGTCCGGCTCGGTCATGCGTACCTCCTCCAGCGCCGTGACGACGGCGGCGCGCAGGGCGGCGCCGCGCAGCCTCCGCCTGCGCCTGAGAGGCTCGGCGAGCTGGCGGCCGACCCTCGCCAGCGGGTCGAGCGCGGTAAGGGGCTCCTGGAAGACGATGGTCGCGGCCCGGCCGCGCAGCCCGTCAGGCGCCGCTCCGCCGCGCCGACGACCTCGGTCCGGGGCAGGCCCGGGACGTCCAGCACGACGCTGCCCGACGCGGTCATCCCGGCGGGCAGCAGGCCCATGATCGCGAGCGCGGTCAGCGACTTGCCCGAGCCCGACTCGCCGATCAGGCCGAGCCGCGCGCCGGCGTCGAGCGCGAAGGACACGTCGGAAGGAGGTTGCCCGCGGCCGTCTCCGGACCGCACGTGGAGTCCCGATGACGTCGAGCAGACTCATCGGGTCCTCCTGCGGGTCGGGTCGGCCACGTCGCGGAGGCCGTCGGCGACCAGGTTCACGCCGATGACGAGCCGACCAGGAGCACGCCGGGGGCGATCGCGCCGACCGGCGCCGTGAGCACGGTCGCCTGGGCCTCCTGCAGCATGCGCCCCCAGGACGCGTTCGGCGGCGGGGGTCCCAGCCCGAGATAGGACAGGGACGCCTCGGCCAGTGACGGCGAGGCCGAGCGCAGGGCGAGGTTGACCAGCAGCGTCGGCCAGATGTTCGGCAGGACGTGCTCGGTCACGATGCGCGGCCAGGAGGTTCCCGAGGTGCGCGCCGCCGTGATGAAGTCCTGGGCGAGTACGCGCTTGACGAGCACCCGGGTCAGCCGCGCCACGATCGCGGACATCCCCAGCCCGATCGCCAGGACGGCCGAGCCGAGGGACGCCGTCCGCACCGCGACCAGCAGCATGGCCAGGAGCAGGGTGGGGAAGGCGATCAGGATGTCGATCAGCTGCGGAGACGGCGTCTCGAGCGCACCGGGCGGCGGAGCGCCGCGAGCAGACCGCGCGGCGACCTCCCCGATGGGACGCCACGCGAGCGAGGACCGAGCCCGATGCCGACCGTCACGCGGTACGCGCGCCGAGCATCAGCTGGGTGAACTGGTCCCGGCCGAGCTCTGTCGGTGCCCGCCCAGTGTTGTGCGGACGGGCCGGTCAGCCGGGCCGCCGGGTCGGTGTGGTCCAGCGCGTACGGGGACCAGAGCAGCGACCCCAGTGCCAGGGCGAGAAGCACCGCCAGCAGCAGCGCCGCGCCGACCACGAGCGAGGGCGAGCGCCAGCCCGGGCGGCGCAGGACGGGGGTGTCGAGCGCCTCGATCGTCTCGGCCGCTTCGACCAGAGGGGCGCTCATGCCCGTGCTCGCAGTTCGGTCGACCAGCCGCTGCACGACATCCACGACCAGCCCCATGACCAGCACGGTCGCCGTCATGAGGAAGACCGTGCCCTGCACGATCGGCAGGTCGCGGGCCTTCACGCTGGTCAACAGCAGTGAGCCCAGGCCGGGCAGGGCGAAGACGCTCTCGATGACCACGGTGCCCAGCAGTGTCGCTGGCCAGCAGGATGCCCAGGATCTGGATCACAGCCGCGGCGCCGTTGCGTGGTCCGTGCCGCCACAGCGCCCTCGGCAGGCTGTAGCCGAGGGAGCGGGCAGTGCGCGCGTACTCCTGGCTCAGCACGTCGAGCGTCGCCGAGCGTACGTAGCGCACCAGCACCGACGCCTGCGCGATCGTCAGCGTGACCACCGGCAGGACCAGCGACTGGATCGCGGCCCCCGGCTCCTGCCAGCCGGCGCCGGGGGAACCCGCCCGGCGGCAGCACCCGCCACTGGACCGCGACCGGCCGAGACCACCACGATCCCGATCCAGAAGATGGGCAACGCGATCCCCAGCTGCGTCAGCGCCGAGACCGCCAGCCCGAGCAGACCGCGTCGCCGTACCGCCGCGAACACCCCGATCGGTAGGGCCACGACGATCGACAGCACGAACGCGCTCAGCGCCAGCGGTACGGTGACCGGGAGCCGGCCGGCGATCTGGTCGAGCACCGGCGTCTGGGTCAACGAGGCTGTTCCCAGGTTCCCGGTCACCAGGTCGCCCAGCCAGTGGCCGTACTGCGTCAGCAGCGGCCGGTCGGTGCCGAGCTGGTGCCGGATCGCGCCGATTCGATCCGGGGAGGCCCGACCGCCACAGGTGACGGCCGGGTCACCCGGTAGGACCCGAAGCAGGAAGAACACCCCCGAGCCCGCGACGAACAGCGAACCGATCAGCCAGGCGACCCGGCGGGCGAGGTAGCCGAGCACCGCTTGTCGGCTAGCGTTTGGTGATCGGCGCGACATAGAAGCTGTCCGTGGTGTTGTTCTTCTGGTACCCGCTGACCGAGGTGCTGGCGACCTTGATGGCGGGGTCGAGGAACACCAGGCGCTCGCCGCGTCCTCGGAGATCTCCCGGGCCACCTTCTTAGGCGGGCGGTCGCCGTCGGGCGTCGCGGCGGTCTCGGAGTCCTTGACCCACTGCTGCACCTGCGGGTTGTCGTACTGCCAGTAGAAGTTCGGTCGCCGTACCAGACCAGGTCGCGCTGGTTGACGTGGTCCATGAGGGTGGCCTGGAAGTTGTGGTTCTTGTAGACCTTGTCGGTCCAGGTCGCGTCGTCGACCGGGTTCAGCGTGACGGTGATGCGGCCTGGGCGAGCTGGCTCTTCAACCCCTGCGCGATGATGTTCATCGCGTCCGACGGCACGTAGTCGACGGTGAAGGAGAGCCCGTTCGCGTACCCGGCCTGGGCCAGCAGTTCCTTGGCGCCGGTCACGTTGTGGTCGTCGATGCTGGTCAGGTCCTCGTACCAGGGGTCGGTGGGCGGCACCATCGAACCGATGATCTGGCCCCGGTCGGCCCAGACCGCGTCAGCAGCGCCTTGCGGTCGACAGCCTGCCGGATGGCGTGCCGCACGTCCGGGTTGTTGAACGGGGCGGTGGCGTCGTTGAAGTTGAACAGCTCCTGGTCGTCGACGTGCCTTCGACGACGGTGGACTCGGGCCGGTTGTCGAACTGGGTGAGCACGTCCGGCGAGGTCACCTGGGTCACCAGGTCGAGCTGGCCGGCGAGCAGCGCATTGTTCTCGGCGGTAGCGTCCGTGAAGAAGCGGTACACGACCTGCTTGTTGCTGGCCTTCGTGCCCAGTACGTGTCGTTTCGGGTCAGGGTGATGGAGTCGCCCTGCTTCCAGGAGGTCAGGGTGTACGGGCCGGTGCCGAGCACCGTCGTGTCCGGGTTGCCGGTGTCGGGCCGGGTGACGGCCGCGCCGGTGCTGGTGAGATAGAACAGGGAACGACTGCGACGGCGTCGCCAGGGTGACCTTGACCGTGCCATCGTCCGGCGCCTCGATCGTCTTCATGATCGAGAGGTTCTTCTTGCGGGCGCTGGTCGACTCGTCGGACGTCACCCGCTTGAGCGCGGCCACCACGTCGCCGCCGTCAGCGGCGCCGTCGGAGAACGTCACGCCGGACTGCAGGCGGAACGTGTATTCCGTGCCGTCCGGCGACACGTCCCACGACTTGGCCAGCAAGGGCTCGACCTTGCCCTCGTCGGTCAGCACGGTCGAGCCCTTCGACCACGTTGCGCAGCAGCACCTGGGCGTGGCCGGTGTTGCCGCCCTTGATCGTGTTGAGCGTCGTCGGCTCGTTCAGCGAACCGACCGTGATCGTCGCATCGGCGTCGGGCGCGCCCGTCGACCCGGGGCTCGTCGACGAGCCGCAGGCGGCGAGCAGCACCGCGGCGGTGACGGTGACGGCGAGCGCGCCGAGCGGGCGCAACCGGCGGGCGAAGGGTAGGCCAGTCGAGGGCCGGCGAGCAGTCATGTTCTTACTCCAGGCAGACGGAACCCGCGTCGCGCGGGCGCGGAGACGCGGTGTGGTGAAGTGCAGAAAAAGGGAGGAATCAGACGTTGTCGACGGCGGCGGGCATCCTGGCGCGAAAGCCACGGACGCGGGCCGGGGTGTCAGAGCGTCAACAACCGCAGATACGGTGCGCGGCGACGACACGGACCGCGAGCGGGGTCCGGTCCAACGACGGCACAGTGTTCACGCAGGTCACGGTACATGATCAGCTGGTTGGCGCGGCAAGCCGGCCGCTCGTGTCCTTGGCCACAGATCCGAATCCCGTCTCGCCGTCGCTGCCGATAGGGCGGGCGCCGGCGGCGCGCACCGGGCGGGCCGGCCCGAAGCAACGGCATCGTCGACAGTGGACGCAAAACGGGTACGATGCCGGTCGTACCGCAGAGGTGGCCCACGGTCCGACGAACCCTTCGATAGGAGCCTGGCATGGCTGGCCCGAGTGTCGAACTCGCCGCGGAGATCCAGTCCGACGTGCCGCACGCGGCGCGAATCTGGAACTACTGGATGGGCGGCAAGGACAACTTCAAGGCCGACCGGGCGGCCGGTGACGCCGTGGCCGAGGTCTACCCGGAGATCGTCGTCATGGCGCAGCAGTCCCGCCGGTTCCTGGTGCGGGCCGTGCGGTTCCTGGCCGCCGAAGCGGGCATCCGGCAGTTCCTGGACATCGGCACCGGCCTGCCCACGATGCAGAACACCCACGCGGTCGCCCAGGAGGTCGCGCCCGAGTCACGAATCGTCTACGTGGACAACGACCCGATGGTTCTCGTGCACGCCCGGGCCCTGCTCACCAGCACGACCTCCGAAGGCGTCACCACGTACGTGCCCGCCGATACCACGACCCGGAGAGGATTCTCGCCGAGGCGGCGCAGACGCTGGACTTCGACCAGCCGATCGCCGTGATGTTCATGGGTGTGCTGGGCTATGAGCCCGACCTGGACCTGGCGCGCTCGATCGTCCAGCGGACGATGAACGCCACCACGTCCGGCAGCCACCTGGTGCTGTGGGACGGCACCAACACCAGCCCGGCGGTGGTCGCCGGCGCCAAGCGACTGGCCGAGAGCGGCGGCGTCCCTACCTCCTGCGTAGCCCGGAGGACTCGCGACCTGTTTCGCGGGGCTCACGATGGTGGAGCCCGGCCTGGTACCCATTCCGCTGTGGCGCCCGGACGCCGCCGACGCGGAGGGGATCGACGCGTACGGTGCCATAGCCCGCAAGCCCTGATCGTCGCGCTTTCGAGGCTGGCACTTTTGCACCCACCTGATCGCCCGCCGAAGCGAGCTGCCGTGGTCAGCGACGCGGTACCTTGTCGTGCCGGTCCGGTAGCTCGGCGTTGCGCAGCGCCGGTGTCAGCAGCCCGAGCAGGCCGGCGCAGGCCGCCAGCGCCGCGCCGGCCGTGAAGGCCGCCTGGGGGCCGAGCACGTCGACGATCAAGCCGGTGAGGGAATAGCTGATCGGGATGCCGCCGAAGCTTGCCAGGCTGCTGATGCTGAACGCTCTTCCCAGATACTCCGGGGGTGTGTTCGCCTGCAACAGGGCGAGCAGGACGGCGCTGGCCACGCCACCGCCCGCTCCGAGCAGCACCGCGGCGGTGACCGCCCCAGCCGCGAGGGCGCGTAGCCGATTCCGGCGAGGGCGGCGGCCATCGTGAGACTCAGCACGGCGTAGGCGAGGCCCGCGCGGGGAATCCGGCCCGCCACGGCCAGTGCCAGGGCAGCCAGTGCCGCGCCCGCGCCGAACCCTCCGACGATCAGGCCGACGCCTGCGGCCTGCCAACCACGGTCGTGCACGAGCAACGGCACGCCGACATTGATCGGGCCGCTGAACCCGAGCTCCGAGACCGCCGCCGCGACCAGAACCGTCCGCAGCAACGGAGACTGGCCCACGACGCGAAGTCCGTCACGAACATCTGCCAGCACGCCCGCCCGCTGTCGCTCTTGCGCGGCAGCGGCCGGAGCGGGGATCGGGCGTAGGCGGACCAGCGTGAGCGCGACGACCGAGACGGTGAAGCTGACCGCATCGACGGCGAAGGCCGCCGGGACGCCGTACGTCGCCACCACGGCCCCGCCCAGGGGAGCCCCGAAGACGATCGCGGCGCGCTGCGCGACCATGCGCATACCCTGCAACCGGGCCAGCTGATCGGCTGTCACGAGGCGTTGAGGCAGGGCTCCCACCGCGGGCAGGAACATCGCGTCCACCACGCCGAAGACCACGGCCACGGACAGCAACACGAGCAGTGACGGGCTGGTCGCCGCGGTGATCACGGCTGCGGCGGCCATGACCGCGCCGCGGAGCACGTCACTGCCGATCATGAGTCGCCGCGCGCCCCACCGGTCGACGAACGCGCCGCCGACCAGCAGCAGCACCAGCCGGGGCACCGAACCCGCGGCGAGAACCATGCCGGCCCGCCGGCGCGGTGGACTGCACGGCCGCCCAGGCGAGCGCGACGAAGAAGACCTGGTCGCCCAGGAGTGAGATGGCGAAGCCGGCCAGCCATCGCAGGACGTTGACGTCGCGGTACGGGGCGGGCTGGGTGCGGCGGCACCGACCGGCAGCTGAACTGTGCCGTCGCGGCTCATGGCGTGAAGGGGAAGCCATGCATGATCAGCATGACGTGTCGCGGGGGGTGGCCGACTCCGTGGAAGGTGCATCCTCGGCGCGCTGCTGCGCCGCGGCGGCCGGTCGATGCTCGTGCCAGCGGGTCACCACACTGTGAAGTTCTGCCTGGAAGCTGGCTCGAGCTCGTCGCGGTCAGTTGCAGGAGCATGTCGCTGGAGAACGCGGCGTCGGACCAGTCGCGCCCCCACGCGGGCTCTTCGTCGATGAACCGCTCCGTCGGCTGAGCTGATGGGCCAGCATGTGCCGCTTCACGGCAACCGACAGGGCGCGCGACTGGGTTCGGCAAACTGTGACGCGGACGAACTGAAGCCCTTGCCGCTGGTCCGCCACGAGTGCTCGCGGCGGTCGCCGGACCGGCCCGTGCCGTCTCGATGGAGCCGTGCGCCGCCAGCTCGCGCAGGTGGTAGCTGACCAGCGACACCGACTCGTCGACCAGCGCGGCCAACCGGGATGCGGTCGCCTCCTGCTCGGTGGCCAGGGCATAGAACAGCCGCAGCCGCAGCGGGTGAGCGAAGACCCGTAGTTCGGCAAGATCCCTGATCTGTCGTGCTCCCATGGAAGCACCGTAAGTATTCAAAGACTTTTGTGCAATATCCCTTGGCATCGTCGCTGCCAGCGTGGACGCTCCACCGGCGGCGGGTGCGAGACAGCCACGACCCGGGGCCGGCGAACGGCTCTGTTCGACGTTGATTGATCGCCCGGCGCAGGAGCATCGACCAATCGATACGACGACTACGACTGATGACAGGCGGTCAATCGAACGATCACCGCACCGGAGGGAGTGGCATGTCGAGCAAGCTCAGAGTTCGCGGCGAGCGCGGGGGCCGCGGCGGCGCTGACCGCCGGACTGGCGGCCGTGACGCCGGGGGTCGCACAGGCTGCCTCGTACAACGGCGTCTGCGGATCAGGCTATGGCGTGATCGACGCGATGAGTCTGCCGGGGCTGGGCACGGTCTACCTGACCTACAGCAGCAGCACCGGAAAGAACTGCGTCGTCACCGTGCGGGACACCCGGGCACGTCTCGGCCGATGGTGGCGCGGGTCTCCCTGTCGACCTCGCCGACCTGGATCCAGGACGTCGGCAACTACACCACCTACGCCGGACCGGTGTACGTGTCGGCGAAGAGCAAGTGCATCGACTGGGGCGGCGAGATCAGCGGCGTCGGATCGTACGAGTGGAACTCGCACTGCGGCTGAACCTCGGACGGTAACCGGAACTGACGTGGCAGCGGCGCCTGGGGCCGCTGCCCACGGCCTCGGTGAAGGCCCTTAAGCCGCGCCTGGATAACCGCAGGCCGAGCGGGCCGCCGCCGCCCGCGCCGACGGCTCCAGCCGGGCCGAGGCCGGTTGGCTGGAGCCGTCGATCCCCGCCTCTCGTACGTCGATTATCTCCGTTGCGCCGTTGCCGCCGAGACAGGCGACCGCGGCCACCAGGATCCGGTCCGTCGGTTTCGGCGGGTAACGTATCTGCGTGAGCTGCCAGGACACCCCGAATTTCGGAGTTGCCTTACCGATCAGGCCGACCTGCTGCCACTGACGGACCTCGGGCAGGTCCGGTCCGGCGAGCGGTAGTCGCCGATCCGACAATGTCCAGATGAGTCCCGTCGGCGCTGAACTCCAGCCTGCCCAGAGCCGGTGGGGCCGGCGGAGATGTCGAGCACGATCGAGGCAGGCCGGGGCCGGTCGTCGTCACAGCGGGACGGAACCAGATCTGGTGGCGGGTTACCGTGCACCACCGCGGAGGCGATGACCCCGCTGCCGTCGTCCAACCGGAACCAGCGGATGTCCGGCGTACCGCGGTCGAATCATCCACCTTCTCCCCAAGGCAATACCCGCTCAGCCCGACCACACAACCGGCCGGGATCGTGTGCACGATCGGCTCGTCGAGGGCTGCCCCCGACGGACATGCACCCCACTGCCGTACGTGGTGGCGGTGAAGGTCGCCGTGTCGGAGACGGAGGGGCATTCCGGGTTGGCTACCGGAGTTGGCTGCTGTTTGTTGGCCTGCTGCACGATCTGGGCCACCGCGACCCCGGACAGGGTGAGGCCGGCAGCCGCCACCAGGCCAAGCTTCGGCCGCGACCACCAGCGGCGGTCGGATCCGATCGATGCACCCGGCGGCCCGGCCGGCACGTCGTCACTCGCCGTTGTCTCGCCACCTCGCAGATCAGGGCCGGTCGAATCGCCTTCGCCGGGTAGATCGTCGTCGTCGCTCTCGCCGGCGCGCTGGTCGTCCTGCACTCCACTCAAGGGCCGTAGCTCCTCGTCGAGCGCGAGCCAGCGGGCACGCCAGGCCGTCGCATCGCCCCCGCAGGCGCCGACATAGGCGAGCACCACGTCAAGGCTCGGACGGCGTACGCCGTTCGCCGCCTCGGAGAGCGTTGACGGGCTGTAGCCGGCGGCCTTGGCCAGGACCCGGTACGTCGGTTGCCCGGCCTCCAAGCGAAGCTTCCGCAAGTCGTACGCGAACGATGCCAGCGGTCCGGTCGCAGGGTCCACGGGCCGTTCCTGGCGTGCCATATCATCCCCCTGCATCGATGCGTCTTCGCGCCCAACCATGGGACTCGGCCACCACGCGACCGGGCGATAAATCCGCCCAAACCATGAGTAAGCGTAGGCTAGACGGTCCATCCAGGCCATTAGAGAGCTGACGCTGGTCAGCATGCGGAGGCCAACTCCGGCGCCGCAGCCGCGCCCTGTTGGCGCTGCTCATCCGGCCTGACGACAGCGACGCCCCCATCGCGAGAGATTGATAGCGTCGGATGGCATGAGATAGTCCACATCGCCGCGCGACCACGCCCCGACGGGCACAGCCGAACGCCGCTCCCCCGATCCCCCGATCCCCCGAGCGCCGGAGCGAAATCGGCAGAGTCGCCCCGCGTGCCATCGCATAGCCGTTGCCCGGTGGGAGCATGTGCTGGCCCACGCCACCGGGCGCGTGCCCCTAGAAGCGTCAGATGCCGAGTACCGGCTTGCACTCCTCGACGCCTGGACAACTCGATGTCGGCGCGTCGCCGCAGTGCCCATTCGTCCCGGGTCAGCCGCCAGCGCAGCAGCTCGGCGGCCTCGCCGCGGCGGGTGGCCCAGGTCGTGCCGTTACGGGTGTATCCGAGGGCTTCGGAGACCCGGTTCGACGCATGGTTGTCGGCGAACGCGTCGCTGGACGCCTGGCCGGCGCCGAAACCCTCGAAGGCCAGGTGGAGGATCGCCGCTCGAGCCTCCTTGCCCAGCCCGCGACCGCGGCTGCGGGGCCAGCCAGGAGAACGATTCCACCGTGCCGACCGTGGCGAAGTCGGTGCCGATCAGGTCCTGATGCCGACTGGCTCGCCGTCGTCGCAGATCACGAAGTACAGCCGCCAGAACGCGGCATCGACCCGCGACCGGCCGGCCGCAGATGCCGCGCATCCAGCGCCACTCCCGGGTCGGGCTGTCCTCGTAGAGGGACATCGGATCGTCGAACGGCGCCGGCTCGCCGTCGGTGACCACGCCGGCCCGGACCACCGGTACGAGGCGTGCCAGCAGATCATCGGTGGCGGCGGCGAGAGTCAGCCGGGGTGTGCGAACGGACAGGTTCAGCGGAGGATACGTGGACGGCACTGCGGCAACCTACCTCCGACACAGGCCATACCCCCGCCCAAATATCGGAGACAAACGGGCCGCCGCGGCAACGCGGGCTGCCGTGGTCGTGCCCGTAAGAGCGCCGGTCCTGCCCAATTGTCTGACCACAAAGGTGACTGCCCCGGCGGCCGGAAACCTAGCCCGTCGGCGGCCTCGCCGCAGGCGCGTGCCAACGCCATGATCCATGAGGCGCCGGAGCGGAGGGCCGACCGCCGAGCAAGAGCCCTTGCCTCCCACCGCTACATGAGTAGAGTTAACGGCCATGCCGCGTAACCGACCCTTCCGCGCAGGCGATCAGCGTCCTGCGAGCGTTGGCGGCCGACCCGTCGCGGTGGCGCTACGGCTCGACCTGGCCACCGAGGTCCACCTGAAGTCCGGCTCCCTGTATCCGATCCTGGTCCGCCTGGCCGACCGCGGCCTGCTGGAGGCGACCTGGGAACCCGGCCCGGAGGGCCGGCCGCCCCGTCACCTCTACCGGCTCACCGGGGCCGGCCGGGAATACCTGGCGGGACTGCCCGCCGCCGCCCGGGCCGGCCGCAGCGCGCCGCGCCCCAACCTGCGTCTGAGCGAGGCGTCATGCCACTGTTCTTCATTTTCGTGATAGGCATCGCGGTGGCCCTGACCCGCCGCCGCCTCCTGGCCGCCGCGGGAGACCCGGTCTTGAGCCAGGACGCTCCGGCCCGGCTGCTGGGCTGGGCGGTCGGCCTGCTGCGCGGAGCGGGAGCAGTGGGGCCAGGCGATGATCGGCGAGTTGGACCGTCTGGACGGCCCGGCGCAACGGTGGCGTTTCGCCCTCGGCTGTGTCGCTGCCGCCGTGGTCATGCCGCCCTGGGGACGAGCCGCCGCCGCCCTCGGGGCCCTGATCGCGGTCGCGGCCGGCGCCGGCGGGCTGGCCCTCTACACTCACGTCCACTACCGGCTTCATACCGACGGCTGGACCTGGATGGGGGCGGCGGTCCTGCTGCTGGTCCTGATCGGCTACATCCTTGGCGGCAGCGCACTGCTGCGCCGCCCAGGGGTGGCCGCTCCCGGGCTGGTCGGCGGCCTGCTCGTCGCGGCGACCTGGCTGACGGTCGGCGGGTTCACCTTCAGTCGATGGCTCAACTCACTCTGGTCGCATGGGTGGTTGCTGATCCTGACGCCCATCGTGGTCGGGGTGGGCGGCACTGTGGGGCGGCAGCGCCGCCGTCGGTCGACGCGCCGCGCGGCTGGCTGCCGTGACCGCCGCCCTGAGCATCTACCTGTACGGGGTCCTCGCGGTCGCGGTCCTGGGCGCAGCCGGACATGATCCGAGCGACGACTGGACGCCCGCCCAGGTCATCGACGACAACCTCGGCGACCAGGCCACGTTCTACCTGATGGCGCTGCCCTTGATGACCGCGACCATCGGGTGGGCCGCCGCCGCGGCCACCGCCCGCCTGCGCCACGCCCGGCCGGCCATCGCAACGCCGGGCGCGCTGCCGACCGCACCAGGTGCTGACCCAACGCTGACCGGGGCGCTCGGCACCACCAGGCCCGAACCGCAGCCCATGCGGGAAGACCACCCGATATCCGCCCGCCGCCAGCTCGGTGACGGCGTGCCCGGCGCGACCCCCAGCGCGACGACCCGCCAACGCCGAACCTGGTATCTCCTGATGCTGTGCGCGGCGCTGGCAGCGGCGGCGTTCCTCGTCTTCCTCGCGTTCCTGAGGCACTGACGTTGAGGACGACAGGTTCCCGACGGCGGCGCGGCGAGCGACTGTTCAGCCACGTCTCGCGGCGCTCGGCATGGACCGCATCGAGCGGCGTTCGCCCACCATGAGCCAGCGACGGCGTGGTGAGCCGCGTCTCGGTCAGGTTCGCCTGGGTACGCCGCCACCCCGACCGGCCGGGCGTGAACGTGCCCGCTTCGATGGCCCTCTCAACACCAGAGCCACGTTGGCGTGGGCGGTCACCTCGTCCATGCCCATCACCGCACCCAGGTCAGCACCTCCATGTCGGGCGGGGCGTAACCGGAGTCCGCCATGGCCTGCTCGTACAGCGACACCGCAGCCCGCCGATCGGTCCGCCACGCCGCCTGCAGATTGCCCGTGCGGGGGTCGTCCCGGATCAGCTGCGCCACCCGGGACCGCCCGATCACGTCCAACACGGCGGCCGTGGCGGCCGTGATCTCCGCAAGCTCGCCCGCGTCAACCAGCCACTTTGTGAGAAGCGAATACCAAACGAAATGAAGCGCGTCGTACGCGGCGATGTCCTCAACCTTGGGCATCCTCGGCGACACCCACTCGAGCACCTGCCGGGCCGCCTCGCGCAGTTCGACCGGCACCCGGGCAAGCAGCTGATCACGCATCAGACCCACACCGTTACCTGTCAGTGCGCTCTAGCGAGCGCGCTGATCGGCATGTCCCGCCTTGCGGTGGGACGGTCCCGGTCTTATCCGCCTGGGCGGTGCCGGGTTGACGCTTCATGGCCACCGGCCCGCCGGGGCGGGTCTTACGGTCGGCTCCACGTCCTGCCACCGGGCCACTCCCGGCGGTGCTTGCCTCACGCGCGATCGCGGCGAGGTTACGCGCGGCGTTCAGGTCCCGATCGAGGACCAGGCCGCAAGAGGTCGCAGGTGTAGGTTCGGACACGCAGCGGCAGCTTGGCTTTCACCGCGCCGCAGCCCGAACAGGTTTTGCTGGAGGGATACCAGCGGTCGGCCACGATCCGCCGGCCGCCGTTCCATTCAGCCTTGTACGCCACCTGTCGGCGGATCTCACCGAAGCCGGCGTCCGCGACCTGCCGGGCTAGGCGCCGGTTGCGCAGCATGCCGGCCACGTTGAGGTCTTCGACCACGATCGTGCCGTACTTGCGGGCCAGCCGGGTGGTGAGCTTGTGCAGGCCGTCACGGCGCAGGTTCGCCACCCGCGCATGCGCTCGAGCGACCTGCCGGCGGGCGCGTTCCCACCGCTTCGACGGCCGCTGACCGGTGCGCCGGTCCGGCCCGACGCGCCGGGACATCTGCCGGGCCAGACGCCGCATCCGCTGGGCCGCCTCGTCCAGGTGCCGGGGGTTGGGCACCATCTCGCCGGTGGACAGCACCGCCAGGTGGGTGATCCCCACATCGACGCCGACCACCGCCTGCGGGCGTGCCGGACAGCGCTCGGCCCGCTCGACCTCGACGCAGAACGCGACATGCCACCGCCCGCCGTCACGACGCACGGTCGCGGACAGGATCCGAGCCGTGCCTACCTCGATACGGCGGGCAAGCTTGCGCGTCGACTCGTGGGTCTTCAGCCGGCCCAGCCGGGGCAGCACCACATGCTTGCGGTCCGGCTCCACCCGGATCGCGCCGGTGGTGAACCGGACGCTGGGGGTGCAGCGACGGCGGGACCTGAACCGAGGAAATCCCACACGCCGACCGGCGCGTTTCCCGGCCCGGGAGTCGGACCAGTTCTTCAAGCCGCGCGCCAGGTTGTCCAGGCCGGTGTTGTACGCCTCCTTGGAGCATTCGGCCCACCACGGCGCCACGTCTGGCTTCGCCGCGTTCCACGCCTTGCGCAACGCGGCGAGGCTCCACCCGACGGCCGGAGTCAGCAGTTCGTCGGGCACGCCGTAGGTGCGTTCGGCGGCGCGCTGGTCCATGACCGCCTTCACCCTGGCCAAGGCCCAGTTGTACGCGACCCGGGCCGCGCCCGCGTGCGCCAGCACCGCCCGCTCCTGCGACGGCGTCAGGTCCAGAGCGAACCGGTACGCCTGAATCGCCTTCACGACGGCCGTCCTGTGTGGTGGCGGCCTCGACCGCCCGGCGCGCCCGATCCGCGCCAGCCCGACGGCCGTAAAGACGCACGCACAACGAGGTCAAAATCTCCGTGACGTCCCCGACCAGGTCGTCGTCGACCTCCGCCGGGTCGACCACCAACAACTTGCGGCCCTGCGCGGTCAGCGCCGCCTCGACGCACTCGGCACCGAAACGGGCGAACCTGTCGCGGTGTTCCACCACAATGGTCGTGACCGTCGGGTCGCGCAGTAGAGCGAGGAACTTCTTGCGGTGCCCGTTCAGCGCGGAACCGACCTCGGTCACCACCTGCGACACTGGCAGGTTCTGCCCAGTCGCCCACATGACGACCCGAGCGACCTGCCGATCAAGGTCGGCGCGCTGATCGACGGACGAGACCCGGGCGTACACCACCACCCGCCCGGCGCCAGCCGAGACAGCCGGTAGCGGCTCGCCCACCATGATGAGCCGACCCAGCCGGTAAGTGGAACGGGCAGCGTCCCAGCCGCGTACTGCCGCCGCGCCGTGACGTAGGCGATGCCCTGAGACGCCGCCCACTCCTTCAAATTCAGCCGAAAATCATAGCACGCCCAAGAACACTAGAGACCACTCATTCGCGAGCAGTTGTTAACCCCGATCCCTGACATCCACCAGTTCGAGGCAGCCCA
>CAVUNP010000034.1:0-7913 GCA_963742855.1 uncultured Actinomycetota bacterium
AACGCTGCCGGCATGCAGGCCGGAGGGGTGACCGGCGAGGCGCCGGTGGCCCGCCGTCAGCCAGGCTCGCTGCCTTACCCCGAGCTCCCGGCGGGCACCGACACGATCCCGAAGATCGGGCACATCGTCGTGCTGATGATGGAGAACCACTCCTATGACAACAAGCTCGGGATGCTGGACCGCCCCGGCGCCGACGGATTCCGGATCGGCGCGGACGGGAAGCCGACAGCCACCAATCCTTACGCCAACGGGGACATCCAGCACGCATTCCGCGATGCCGACCACCTGCCAGTTACACGGCAACCGAGCCAGGACTGGCAGGACAGCCACGCCCAGTTCGCCGGCGGCCGCAAGACGGTTTCGTCGAGTCGGCGCAGCGGAACGTCGCGATGGGCTACTGGCAGCGAGGCCGACCAGCCGTTCTACTACTCGCTGGCCGCCAGTTCCCGATCGCCGACCGGTACTTCTGCTCGGTGCTCGGCCAGACCTTCCCTAACCGGCGCTACCTGATCTCCGCCACCTCGCTGGGCATGATCGACGACACCATCCCCAAAGCTCATCGCCTACCCGCCGAACGGAACCATCTTCGACACGGCTGGGGACGCCGGGATCACCTGGAAGGACTACTGCTCCACGCTCGGCACCGTCATATCGACCACCGAGCTCTACCCCGAGCTGTACACCAGGAACGTCGGCACGAACGTCGTCGGGATCGAGCACTTCTACAACGACGCTGCGGCGGGCAAGCTGCCCGGCTTCTCGCTGGTCGAACCGAACTACTGCTCGGGTCCGAGGAGGATCCGCAGAACATCGCGATCGGGGAGCAGTTCGCGGCCAAGGTGATCAACGCGGTCATGGACGGCCCCGGCTGGGAGCGCACGCTGCTGATCTGGACCTACGACGAGCACGGCGGCTACTACGACCACGTGCGGCCGCCCGCCCGCCATCCCGCCGGACGACATCCCGCCGGATCACGCCCGCCGGCGAGTCCGCCTACAACGGCTTCGCCCAGTACGGCTTCCGGGTGCCGTGCGCGGTCGTCTCCCCTGGGCCCGGCCGGACTACGTCTCGCACCAGATCTTCGACCACACCAGCATCTGCGCGCTGGTCGAGGCCAAGTGGAACCTGCCCGCGATGACCTACCGCGACGCTAACGCCAACGCCATGCTGGACATGCTCGACCTGCAGCAGCCGGCGTTCCTGAGGCCACCCGCGCTCGCGCAGCCGCTACTCGATGCCGACCCGCTGGAGCGCGCTGGACTGCGAGGTAACGGGACCGGGCACGATCCCGCCGCCAGGTTCGGTGTCGTCGCCGCCACGCTGACCGGCCCGGCAGTCGGCGACGGTGCGGGGAAGAATCCCGCACCGAGCGGAGGCCTGGTCTGTCCCGTGTTAGCTTGCGAACATGTTCGCCAGCGCACTGGTCAACCTCTACACCGCCGATATCGACGCCGGGATCCGGTTCTACCGGGACCTGCTGGGGTTCGAGGAGACCTTCCGCACGCCGACAAAGGAACGCCCGAACACGTCGAACTAGTGCTCAATGGCTTTGCCCTCGGGCTCGGCACGGTGGAGGCGGCGCAGAGAGTACACGGCGTCGACGCGTCACCGGGCAGCCCCGCCATGGTCCTGGTCGTGTGGACCGACGACGTCGAGGCAGCCTTCATCCAGCTCACCTCCGCCGCGCTCCGGTCGTTCAGCCGCCGCACAATACCGGCAACAACAACCGCAATGCACTCCTGCGCGATCCCGACGGGAATCTCGTCGAGATCGTCGCGAAGCTCGCCTAGTGCTGGCAGCCGATGGTCTTGCCAGCACGGCTGTACACCTATGAGGTCGGGGTCTCGCCGTCGAGTGGCTGGTGGCCTGGCGGAGTCGCTTCGCGAAGGAGGGGCTGGCAAGCTGGGTCGGGTTCGTCCCGGCCGGGGCTCGATGTGGTCGGCGCCTATCTGAACCCGCCCGACAAGGCGGTGGTGCTGTGCATGGACGAGAAGACCCAGATCCAGCGAAGCACCGTCGATTCGCACCCGCACGACGACACGGTGTGAGGCTAGCCGTCCGCCGGGTCACTGCCTCTGGCGGGTTAGAAACCCCTATCGCCGCAGGCCCCTGACGAATAGGCTCGCGCTCATGACCGACGGCGACTGGAGGGATGGCGGGTTCAGGCAGCGTCGGCCCTCCGCGGAGACTCTCGCCTGGGTTGCGGCGTCGATGGGTCGGGGCAGTCGCATCGTTGGCTATCGCCGATTGACCGGTGGCGTCTGCTCCGCCGTGAATCGGCTGACTGTCGAGCGACGTGGAATGCGAACGTTCGTCGTACTGCGGCAGTACCCGGGCGGGCTTGGCCTGCAGGGGAGCTTGGAGAAGGAGATCGCCAACCTTGGTGTGGTGGCGGGAAGCGGGCTCCCGGTTCCGGGCATCCTGGCTACTGATGTTGCTGGTGCTTCGACGGGGGGCGCGCCATCGTTGCTGATGACACGGTTGCCGGGGCATGTTCACCTCAATCCGGCGGAACCTCGGTCGTGGATGACGAGGATCGCGGAGATTGCTGTATTGCTGCATTCCCTCGATCTCCCCGCGAAGATGTTCAGACCTTGGACGGATTCTTGGATCGCTCCTCTAGACGGGTTTCAGGTGCCGGCCGACGCACAGAAGCCGGCTGTGTGGAAGGCGGCGTTTGGTGTCATGGCGGCGCCGCCGCCAAAGGACACTGCCGTCTTTCTGCACGCCGATCTCCTGCCTGTCAACATGCTGTGGTCGCGCGGGAGGATTACTGGACTGACCGACTGGAACTGCATCCATCGGGGGGCGCGCGCGATTGACGTCGGACACTGTCGGCGATACCTGGCGGCGCTCTACTCGCCCGAGTGGTCGGAGCAGCTTCGGTCGCTCTATGAGTCGATCGCCGGGGTGACTCTCGATCCGTGGTGGGACCTGTATGCCCTGCTGCACTATGACGATAGCCGGCCGAAGTGGATCCGTGGTCAGGTCGCTGGGCGCCGTCCCGTCGATGTGCCCGGCATGACTTCCCGGGTCGAGGTCGCTATCGAGACAGCGCTACGGCGCCTCGGATAACTGCGGGTTCCCTGCTGGTCGCCCTTCCGGTTCTGGCATCCCGCACAGACCCCTGCACGAAGGCCGGTCGCACTCGCATCAATCACCGGGTAACAACGAGACACCACTGGTGAGCGACGCGGCGGCGTAGCTAAGCTGCGTCGCTGCGGACGACCTCAGCGCTGCAGTCCATCCCACGACCAGTGCGGTATGGCCATGCCGTCGGGCACCTCGTCAGCAGAATCGTGGTAGCGAGACATGGTCGTCGTGGTGGCCCAGGCGAAGTAGTCGTGCAGCACCCGCCGCAGTGGCCCGGTCGATTCCAGGCCGGCATCTTGCATCGCCTGGTCGAAGCAGTCGATCGCACGCCGGTCCATCTCCTCGTGCTGGCCGTTGCCGCTATGGATGCGCACGACCGACGTCTCGTCTCCGTAGGTGCCGGAGTAGCTGGCGGGGCCGCCGAGTGCCTCGGCCCAGTAAGCGGCGAGCCGCTGGTTGTGCTGCGGATGGAATCCGTGGCTGAACGCGTGGCTGACGATCTCGTCGGCCATCACTCGGGCATGCCACGCTTCGGCTAGGCGGAGCAGGCCGTCGCTGCGGCCCGCGGCCTCATACACACTCTGCATGCCTCCAGAGTGCCAGGGCGGGCGGGCCAGCACAGCGCGGCGTCTAGTGGCGGCACAGCGTAGCTGTGGCGGCGCAGCGTAGCCCGCGCCAGAGCTAGCTGCTGATCGGGTGCGAATCGCCGCCAGACATCCCGGCGACGAAGGCCTCGACCATCACGGGGTCGAATTGCGAGCCAGCGCCCTTGCGCAGTTCGGAGATCGCCTCGCCGGGTCAAGCGCCTTGCGGTAGGACCGATCGGAAGTCATCGAGTCGAACGCGTCGGCGACAGCGATAATCCGGGCGAACTGCGGGATCTCATCGCCGGCCAGACCCATCGGATAGCCGAGCCCATCCATGCGCTCGTGGTGGTGCATGATTCCGCTCAGCGCCTCGCCCAGGAACTCAATCCCTGCCACCATCGTCAGCCCGGATGTTGGATGGAGCTGGATTGCCGCCGCCTCCTCCTGGGTCAGCCACCCTTGTTTCGTGAGCACGCTCTCGGCACGCTCAGCTTGCCGACATCGTGCAGCAGACCGGCGACCATCACAGCTTCGACACGGGCTGCCTCAATCCCGATCTCGCGCGCTATCAGTCCAGCGCCTTTGGATACCCGCTCACCATGGTCACGCGTATAGAGATCTTTGATCCCCACCGCCCGCGACAATGTGGCCAGCGATGCGGCGCGCGCCTCCTGCAGCTCAGCGAACTGACCGATCGCCCATCGGGCAACGCCGAGCGGCACAAGCACGATGCCGATCGCGATGACGCCGGTCACGGGCCACAATGCCGCGATGAAGAGCCCGAACGATGACAGACCGAGATCTGACGCAAGCAGCTGCAGAATCCCGATCCGGCTCCTGTCCAGCCGCGTTCCTGGCTGCCGGGGGCGCTGTAGCCGCACGCGGTATCGAATCGCGCCGTAGTTGACTACAACGTGGACAAGTGCGGCAGCCATGAAGGGCACGAGGACCGTGGCCACTGTGCCAGCCGGAATACCAGGGCGACGCGTCGTTAGCGATGCGAGATTCCAGCTCAGCGACGTCTCGGCCCATGGACTGATGGACGCGTAACGTCAGCCCGGCAGCGAAGCCAGCCAGCGCGTACATCGCTCCGTTGAAGAGACGGTCAGTGAACCGCAGGGGCCGAAAGGTCAGGACCGCTGAAGCGCCGACAACCGCCGCTCCCAGGGGGCCAACCAACACCACGGCCGCCAGCGTGGCGGCAGAGCTGCCGACCATCCCGAACGTCTGATAGCGGTCGGCGCCGGCGCGAAGTCACAAGCAACGAACAGCAGAGCTAATGCCGTGCAGACTCCCCACCACGTGTCCATCGCGTCCTCATTCGTTCTATGGATGCCACGCCCGGCGGGTCAGCCCCGCGACGCACCTCCAAATTATGGGAACGGGGAACGCCTTCCACCCCGTTCCTCTCATCTGCGCCGGGACCGGAACCTGCTGCGGCCGACCCCGGACACCGGCCGGATCCACCAGGACAGGAGACTTGCGGGTAGGCCGACGAAGGGGGCACGGGTATGGACCAGAAGGGCATCTTCCGCTCAATAGCCGAGCGAACTGGCTTGTCGACGCGAGGAATCGGCAGATGTCACCCGTGCAGTACTGGAGGGGCTAGCGACCCAGTTGAGCGAGGGCGAGGTCAGGCACCTGGTCCTCGATCCGCCTGCTTCGCTGGCAGCGGAGTTCCGGGCCCCGAACCGCCGCCGCCCAGAGGCACATCCGATAGCCGCACTTGACTTCATCCGGCAGGTTAGCGATCGCACCGGGCTGAAGGCGGAGGATGCTCGTGCTGGCACTAGCGCCGTCCAGGGGACGCTCCGCGAGACGCTCGGCGAGGAGGACTATCGCCATCTTCTCGGGCAGCTGCCCTCCGAATACACCACGCTGGGGCAGTCCGCCGTTTAGTCAGGCCCTGCGGCTGGCGTCCTCGCTTGTTTTCCAAGCACAATGGCCAGATGAGTTCCGTCACGCCTGATGCCGCGAGACGTATCCACCGGAGCGCCGAGCCGATCCACGGGATGATCTACTTCAGCCCGGAGGCGGCCGAGGCCTACGCGCCGGCTGGCATCACCACGGGGCAGACGTACTTCGCCTCACGGACGGCCGCGATGGGTGCGGTACCGGCCGAGGTGGTCGTCTCGACCTTCTTCAACTTCAACCCGGGACTCGTCCATGCAGTGGTCCCCGCCGTGTGGGAGTGGCCACGCCCGTGGCGCCTGAGGGCCCGGTTCACGGCGGTCGACCGCTATGCGGCGGCCTCCTGGGCGACGATATGGCAGTCGGAGGTGCGGCGGGCGGCCGAGTTGGCCCGCCTCGCGGCCGAGGGGGCAGCAGCGCGCAGGGGAGGCCGTTCGCCGGGCACGCCTCGCCGCCTGGCCCTCGCGCGCCGCACCTGGTGCTGTGGCATGCGCAGTCGATCCTGCGCGAGTACCGCGGCGACGGTCACGTCGCCCAGCTCGTCTGCGTCGGCGTCGGGGCCTGGAAGCGCTGATCACGCACGCCGCGACGGGCACCATCCCCGCCGAGGCACTCCGGGCGACCCGTGCGCGGAGCGAGGGAGACTGGGCGGCCGGAGTGGAGCGCCTCCGCGACCAGGGCTGGCTCGCCGAAGCTCCCGGGTTGAGCCTGAGCGAGGCAGGACAGCGCCGCCGCCAGTCGATCGAGGATCGTACCGACGCGCTGGCCGCGATTCCATACGAGGCGATCGGCGAGGAAAGGCTGCGCCCGGCTCAGGGAGCTCACCGGCCCCCTGTCGAAGGCGGTTATGGCCGCGGATCTTGGGTTCCCCGCCTTGCTGGACCGCCCGATACGCACAAGCCAGCTAGCAGCCGCCTGGGCCATATGCGAATTTTTTTTTTTTTTTTTTTTTTTTTTTTTTTTTTTTTTTTTTTTTTTTTTTTTTTTTGGGGGGGGGGGGGGGGGGGGGGGGGGGGGGGGGGGGGGGGGGGGGGGGGGGGGGGGGGGGGGGGGGGGGGGGGGGGGGGGGGGGGGGGGGGGGGGGGGGGGGGGGGGGGGGGGGGGGGGGGGGGGGGGGGGGGGGGGGGGGGGTTTTTTTTTTTTTTTTTTTTTTTTTTTTTTTTTTTTTTTTTTTTTTTTTTTTTTTTTTTTTTTTTTTTTTTTTTTTTTTTTTTTTTTTTTTTTTTTTTTTTTTTTTTTTTTTTTTTTTTTTTTTTTTTTTTTTTTTTTTTTTTTTTTTTTTTTTTTTTTTTTTTTTTTTTTTTTTTTTTTTTTTTTTTTTTTTTTTTTTTTTTTTTTTTTTTTTTTTTTTTTTTTTTTTTTTTTTTTTTTTTTTTTTTTTTTTTTTTTTTTTTTTTTTTTTTTTTTTTTTTTTTTTTTTTTTTTTTTTTTTTTTTTTTTTTTTTTTTTTTTTTTTTTTTTTTTTTTTTTTTTTTTTTTTTTTTTTTTTTTTTTTTTTTTTTTTTTTTTTTTTTTTTTTTTTTTTTTTTTTTTTTTTTTTTTTTTTTTTTTTTTTTTTTTTTTTTTTTTTTTTAAAAAAAAAAAAAAAAAAAAAAAAAAAAAAAAAAAAAAAAAAAAAATCGGCGGCGACGCCCCCCGAGCCCTTCCGCAACCTGTCATCTAGCCCGCGGCGAAATCGAGGCGTCGGCGGTGCTTGATCGTACCCGCGGTCCGGCCTGGCGCCCTGTGGTACTGCCAGTACAGGTTCGTATGGGCGATGACCTTGTCGGGCGGCGGCGCGCCGTACGAGGAGAGGTCATCGGTCGTATGGGCGTCGCCTAATCAGTGCTCGCGTCGTAGCCGCGGGCTATCGCACCGTGCAGTGTCGAGCGGATGCACTCGTCGGTCTGGGCGCCCGCCACAAGGAGCCTGCCTATGCCACGCGCGGCCAGGACCGACTCCAGATCGGTCTCTTCGAAGGAGTCGCCGTAAGCCTTCTGCACCAGTGGCTCGGGATCGTGGCGCACGAGCTCAGGCACATACTGCCAGCTCTCGCTGCCGGCAAATGCAACAGTTCGTCGCTGTTGTGCTGGACCCAGACAATGTCGACGTCGGCGGCGCGCGCCTTACCGACCAGTGCTCCGATGTTGGCGATCACGTTGTCCCGGTCATAGGCCTCGGCCACGACGCCGGCCTTAGACGTCGATGACGAGCAGTGCGGTGTTCGGCCGGTTGACGAGCGTGGTCATCGTGCCTCCCCGAGGGCCTGGAAGATCGCGGTCACCGACAACGCTATGACGACCTGCCGACATTTATCCATCATTCAGGGCGCCATGGGTCGGC
>CAVUNP010000035.1:0-57408 GCA_963742855.1 uncultured Actinomycetota bacterium
GAAAGCACCAGGCAAGCCGTTCGAGATCTCGAAGCAGGCGGTCTGGCAGGCGCGGGAGAAGGTCAAGGCGAACGACGGCGCACCTGGTGTGGACGGGCAGTCGATCACGGACTTTGAGGCGGATTCGTCAGGCTCTTTACATCAGCAGTTTGTGATGCTTCGTGTCACTCTGTGCCGATTCGGCCAGGTCAGCGCTTCGGGACTCTCTTCCAGAGTACCGCTGGCTGTCGGTTGGTGCCAGAACGTTCGTCCCCGGATTGTTCCCGGACGGCAGTGAAGCGGGTCTTCGAGATTCCCGGAGCAAGTTGAGAGGGGCCGACCGTGCCGCCGCTATAACTCCGTGCGGTGCGGATCGAAGCGTGTCGGCGATGCTGACGACGCCGATCCGGTCCCGTAGTTCCCGGAACCGGTGCCGTGCTGCCTCCGGCGCCATCTGCTGCCAGAGGCCGACCCCAGCCTCCTGTATCCAGCATGAAGCTCAGCCTGGCGAAGAGCGCTTCACAATGACCGCCTCCCCGAAAGCGGAAGAGGAAAGCCGGCCGGCTGTGCGGAATCAGGAGACGGCCTGGCTGAAATTCTGGTCGAAGATGACAAGGTTCTGGTTCACGGCCCATTCCTCCAAGAACTTTTCGCACTCCGGGGTGATCGGACCGGACAGCTTCGGCATCTGCCCGGTCCTTCGAGACTCGGTGAGATCCGAATTCGAGACGGGTGCCACGCTGACGAGGTCGCCGACCGATTCCGCTATCTCGACGAACCCCACGGCGAGGTACACCAGTCCGGAATGTGCTTCCGCTCCGCCGTCGACGGCACATGTCTGAAGAGCCAGTGTCAGGCGTTCGGCCCAGAACGGCAGGTGTGAGCAGAGCATGTGGGAGAACGAGGGCTGGATGATGCCGCAGAACCGCGGCCAGCCGGCGGTGTCCAGGCGCCTCGCCAACGCTCGAAGCACGTTCAGGCACCGTGTCCGTTTCTCCGCCGGTTCGGATACGGTGGCGACAATCCACGAGAAGAGCGTCGGGGCGTCGAAGTCCCGGCTCATGATCGCGAGGTCGCCGGAGAAGAACCTGGTGAATTCGTCCTGGATGTTCCCGGCGAACAGCGCTCCGAGATCGTCGGTGGCCTCGGAGTCGGCGGTGGCCAGGATCTCCCAGAGCCAGCCGTACCGTGAAGCCAGGGAGGCGGCTTGGCCCGGATCGGCTGCGACGACTCGCAGCCACTCCTCGTAGACCAGTTCGTGAGCGGCCTCGCGGTGGAGGTAGTTCCGCTCCAAGAGCGTCTTCCATGCATGACTGGTGAGGGAGTACTCGAAGAGGCCGCGAACCAGGGCTTGCAGCGCCTCGCGATTCATCATCGTCGAGTCTGTCGCCCTGGCGACGAACTCCAGAAGGCGCCCGCGGCTCGTGGACGAAGCCTTGAGCAGGTTCAGGACGACCTCCGACCCGCCGCCCGCCTGATTGTCCTGAGCGATGCTCACAGCCGTCTGCGCTAGGACCTCGGCCTGTTCGGCACCTGCGATGTTGACGATCCTGGTGGCGATCTCCTCCGGCGATCTCGAAGAGCGCACCAGGTGGACCGCTGCGAGATACTCGCGGAAGCACTCGTGCGTGAATCCGAAGACCTCGCTCCGGCCTCGTCCGAGGCCGATGTCCGTGAAGACCCAGGCGCGGCCACGGCAGTGGTCTATCAACTCGTCGGCGATGCGCAGCGCGATCTTGTCCGAGGCGACTTCCCTGGCCAGCGAGATTCTGGCGATTTCTCGGACGCGCGCCTCCGGCATCCCAGATCGGAGGTCGTCGGACGCGAATGTGTTGAAGGCGATCTCGGACAGGGCGATGTAGTAGTGCTTAAGGTACTGGAGCTCAGGGCCGAGATCCTTCGACGCGTCGAGTTCGTGCAGCAGCAGATCGAGGCACCGACGGTAGATCTCGATGCGATTGCGTGGGATGCTCTTCAGCCCGCGATAGATCGTGCAGATGAGGGCGAGCATCAGGGGGTTGGAGCGGAGGTCGACGATCCCGTTGCTCTGCTTAAGCAGATCCTTCGTTGCGGCGGCGGCCGCCTGGAAATCATCTCCGGCGATGAGCTGGAACCAGCTGGTCGCGTAGGTCTCGGTCTGCTTGATGGTGAACGGGGCGAGGCAGTACTCGGTGAACGTCTTGTCGTCTAGCCGGACCTCCTGGTATCCGACTTTCCGCGACGTCACGATCATCTTGAGGAACGGGTACCGATCGGCCACCGCTTCTATGATCTTGCTGGTGACTGCACGCCGTTGCTGTGAGAGCACTTCGTCGAGCCCATCGAACACCAGCAGCGTGGTCGGCTGGGACAGCAGGTCCTCTACGAGACGGGCGTTCATCCCAGGAACCTGATACCGGGTTGCGAGCATCCGGCTGATCGTCGTGACGACGTCGAAGCCGCTGCTGTCGAAGACGACCTCCCTGAGCCGCACGTAGAACGCGATGCCGTTCTCGTCCCGCATCCAGTTCAATGCGAGGATCGAGCTCGCCGTGGACTTTCCAGCGCCCGGGTCGCCGAGCACGACCGCCCGTTCGACGTGTTCGGTGAGGAGGTCGGCCAGCTCGGGGTTCCACAGTCGGCCTCTCGGGGCCGCCGTCCTCGCAGGCTCCGGATCCCATTCCGTCGTAGCGTCAGGGGTCCACCACTCCAGGCTGGGAGGCACGAAGATCTTGACGTGATCCACTTCCTTGCGGCTCTTCAGATCGGGAAGCGTGATCTTTGTATGCCACGCGATAAACATCGAGCGATAGCGCTGTACCAGGTCGTCCTTCCTCTCGCCGGCAGGCCTGCCCGAGGAGCTTAGCTCGGCCAAGTGCCGGTCAATGGATTCCAGGCTGCTGATGGCGACCAGGTCTGCGGCCCATTCCACGGAACCGGTGCTTCGGTTGACACGCCTCTTCAGCTCGACCGCGACCGCCTGGCACGCGGTCTGCAGCTGAACCAGTAGTTCTCTGACATATCTCGAGACCTGCTGGGGCGAAACTCGACCGGAGGTCTGGTTGCTGAGTTCGCGACTTAGGTAGTCCTCTAGCTTGTCCACCAAGCGCTGAGTGTCGTGGATTCCGTGGTAGTGCGCGGCGATTATCTGGTATGCACTGCCGCGAAACGTCGGTGACTCAATTAAACGCCGGACATGCGCGTCGGTGACATCGTTCGGGAGCAGGTCGAGGAGAGCCAGAGTCGACAGCTCTGCCAGGTGCGGCCCATTTATGCTGTCGAGCGCCACCAGGATGTCGTCCGACTTGACCAGGCCTCGCTTGGCGAGTCCCGCCCGAATCCGGGATGTCAGAGTCGTCGAGGCCTGGCCAGCCACTTTGGACATCATCGTGGTGAGGACTGTGTGTTCGAGCGGGGTGATGGCCATGGGCAACAGATTGCTCTAAATCAGAGTCCGATTCCACCCTGTAAGACCGTGGACGGCCGCCGCGGCGCTCTGAGCGTCGTGCCGGTTCAGAAGCCAGGCCAGGCTCAGCCCAACACCGGATGCGCTGGTCGGCGTGGCGGCGACGACACCAGCACACCGTCCAGCGCTGCCACTACAAGCGACGACAGGAAGCGCTGCTATGACAAATCTCGAACGTCAGTTGGAGGTACTAGACCGTCACCCAGCTGGTCACCACCGCGCCGCCACCGGGCACGGACAGCACGATCCGCGCCGGACCGACGGGCACCGACTCGGCGTTGAACAGCCCCTGCTCGTCCACCGAGACGGTCGTGCCGCCGTCGGGGTGCTCGATGCGCAGCTCGCCGGACAACACCGGGATGACCTGGCCGACCAGCTTGCGTCGGTCGCCGAGCTCGGTGACCTCCACCACGACGTTTACGCTGGGCGACTCGAAGGTCAGCAGCCGGGTGTCCGCCCCGCGTACGCCGCCGGTGCCGGTCAGCAGGCTGTCCTCGGCCAGCTCGGCGTCGATTGTGCGCCACGTGAAGGCCGCGTGCCCGGCCTGCAGGACCTCTGGCGGCACTGGGTCCACGACGTCGAACATCGCGGCCAGCTGACGCAGGAGGCCGATGTCCTCCTTGGAGGCGTCGTTGGTCAGGTTCGGCATCAGCCCCCTGGATCTCGGTCCGTGTGCCGCGCCGGCGCACCGTTTCATGAGTTTCGCGTGTCTGCTGTGATCCGCGGATCCCGCGGGGTCCGCGTCCTGCCTCAGCCGATCCGGCCCTGCCGGCCCGATGGGTCCGGCTGGCCTCCCCGGCTCCGTGCCTTCTGGTCACTGCCCTCTCGCTGTTCCCAGCGTCACCATGGAGTCCGGCGCCACTGCGCCTTCTCCGTCACTGCGTTCACCGCGCGCAGCGCGCGCTTGAGCTGTTCCAGGCAGCGCGAGCGGGTCGGCCCGATCGACCCGACCGGCATGCCCAGGACCTGCGCCACCGCCGCGTACGACTCCAGCGGCGTCACCGCCACCACGCGCAGAAGGTTGCGGCACTTGGTGTTCAGCGAGCTATACGCCGTCCACAGGTCCATTCGCTCCTCGTCCGCGACGACCCGCGCCTGGGGGTCCCCGTCGGCGACGCCGTCGAAGAAGCCTCCCGCCTCGGGGTCGTCCGCGGCGTCGTCCGGGATCTCCCGGGTCGCGGCCCGGATCACCCGCAGGGACTCCCGCCGCGCCGTCGTGGCCAGCCAGCCGGCCAGGTGGTCCGGGTCGCGGATCTTGTCCAGGTTCTCCACCAGGCGCAGCCACGTGGTCTGGCTGACGTCGGCTGCGTCGGCCGCTGACAGCCGGTACCCGCGGGCCACTGACCACACCAAGCGCCCGTAGTCCTCGACGATGCGGTTCCAGGCGGTCTCGTCGCCAGCCGCCGCCGCCTTCAGCAGCAGCGCGGGGAACTACCCACCCGGCGGGGCGCAGCCTGCTCTGTGGCACGTTCGGCTCTCGCATTCCGCGGAAGCGGCTCGCGTACCACTGCCCCGAGGCCAGTTTCGGCCAGGTATTTGTCGTGAGCGTGGCCCGCATCCGGAGCAGCGATGGTGGCACCGGTGATGCGGGCCAGCCTGGCTTCGATGTCCAGCACCGGAGACAGGGCGTCGGCGAGCGCATCGCCAACAGACCGCAGTTGCGTCAGCATCTCGATCTCGTCGTTGGGCTCGGGGTTTTCGATGCTCATGCCACACCTCCCGTTCCTTTGTCACCGGGGCCGAATGCCTTCCGGAGATGTCTAAGGTGCGAGCGCACAGTCGCCTCTGTGATGTCGAGTTCGTTGGCGATCTCTTTGACTTTATACCCGTCGAAGGTCAAGGCCAGGACGCGTTTGCGCGCAGCAGGCAGACCTGCCAATCGCGCAAGGACAGCTTGCTCCTGCTCGGTCAGCGTCACGGCATATTCAGGGACGACCGGCGCAGTCCACGCCGCCTGATGCTCGTACTCCCCTTCTACCTGAATTCGGCGCTGATCACGCTTCACGGCGTCGCCGGCGATGCGGACAGCGACCGTTCGAACCCATCCGGCCGGTGCGACGATACTTGACCACTGCCGGTACGCCTCCTTCATCGCCTCCTCTGCAGCATCCTCGGCGTACTCACCGAATCCTCGAACCACGAGGTGCAGAACCAGTCTGGGAAACTCCCGGCGGAAGAACGGCGCGAACTCGTCAGCGTCCACAGGCACCAGTCCTTCCGCGGCATCGTCCATAAGTGATCGACCTTTGCGGTTCGGCGCTCACCGCCGCCTTGCCGGTCGCAAGATCACGACGACGGCTACTAGCGCGGCATCCGTGGCGGCCACGGCCGATTGGGTCGCGATGTACACGCTACTGATCGCGCAGGCTGCGGCGCTGAGGAACGAGCAATCCAAGCGCGCAGCGTTAGCGATGGACTCATCGGAACGCTGCGGCATTGTTGTCGGAGTGTCCTCGTGGGGCTCATCTGTCATGCCAAGTAGTGCCCTGGCATCGCCAGATCGTGCAATCCACCGGTGGTTCAGCCTTGTAAAGAACTGTGCGGCCTTGAAGTGGAAATATTTATTCAACTATTTGATGCCGAAATCGGCGGGCACGTCGCCTCACCCGTCTAGGGCGGTCGACAGACCACCTCCTACCTACGGCGTCGTCTTCACCGGGCTGATCCCGTGCCACGGGCCCGTCCTGCGCGCGAGAGCCGACCGGCGTCGCAGCCGATTGCGCGGGCAAGGCCAAGGTCTAGTAGCTCCAACTGATGTTCGAGATTTGTCATAGCAGCGCTTCCTGTCGTCGCTGGTAGTGGCAGCGTTGGGCGGTGTGCTGGTGTCGTCACCGTCACGTCAACCAGCGCATCCGGCGTTCGGGGGAGTTCGGCTGGACCTAGACGAGCTATTCCGAATGCCTGCGGGCGTGAGGGGAGGGTGACCAGGATCGATGCGTGACTAAGGACCTGGACACCCTCCTCATTGCACTCTACGTGAAAATCGATGACGATCTGACCGGAATCCCCAGGCCAGCGGGTCGCCCACCAAAGCTGACCGATGCCGAACTGGTGTGTCTGGCCGTGGCCCAGGCTCTGCTGGGCTGTCATTCGGAGTCCCGGTGGCTGCGGGTCTGTCACGGCCGTCTGGGCCACCTGTTTCGGTACTTGCCCAAGCAGCCCGGCTACAACAAGCGGCTGCGCAGGATGTTGCCGCTGGTCAAGCGGGCAATCCGGGATCTGGCCCGGGACACGGACTTCTGGTTCGACAACCACTGGATCGTCGATTCGACCCCGGTGCCGTGCGCGATGTCCAGGCCGGCGGTCAAGGGCTCGAACCTGGCCGGCTGGGCGTCCTACGGCTGGTGCGCCTCACACGGGGCTTGACCCCGGAGATTGGACACGGGGTTATGCGGCTCGGGTCAGCGTAGCCGATGTGGAGATCAAGGCGTTCTCGTAGTTGATCGGGGACTGTTGTCCGAGGTGGGAGTGGCGGCGTCGGGTGTTGTAGCGGTGGGCCCAGCCGAAGACGGCCAGGCGGGCGTCGCGCTCGGTGCGCCAGGCGTGAGCCCCTTGCAGAGTCTCGCGCTTGAAGGTCGCGTTGAGGCTTTCGGCGGCGGCGTTGTCGGCCGAGCTGCCGACGGCGCCCATGGATTGGATCACCCCGGCCCTGTCGCAGGCTGCTGCGAAGGATCGGGAGGTGTATTGCGCTCCGTGGTCGGTGTGCATGATCGCCCCGGTCAGGGTGCCGCGGGTCCGCTCGGCCGCCGCGAGGGCGTCGATGACCAGGTCGGTGCGCATGTGGTCGGCCACGGCCCAGCCGGCCAGGCGGCGTGAGGCGAGGTCCATGACGGTCGCGAAGTACAGGTGCGTGCCATCGGCGATCGGCAGATACGTGATGTCGCCGACGTATCTGGTGTTCACCGTGTCGGCCGTGAAGTCCCGGCCGAGCAGGTCAGGGGCCTTGGATGCCGACGGGTCGGCGATGGTGGTCTTGTGCCTGCGGCGCAGCCGGAGCCCGGTGATCCCGAACTTGCGCATCACGCGGGCCACGCGCTTGTGGTTCACCGGCTCCCCGGCCTCGCGCAGTTCGGCGGTGACGCGCGGGGCGCCGTAGGTGCCGGCGGAGTCGGTGTGGACGGCGCGTATCCGCACCGCGAGCTCCTCGTCGGCCGCGGCGCGGGCCTGCCGGTCCGGCGTGGTCTTCAGCCAGTGGTAGAAGCTTGACCTCGCCACGCCGATGACCTGGCACAACCGCTTCACGCCGAAGGCGCTGGAGTGGTCGGCAACGAACTGGCAGCGGTTCACCAGCGCGTCTCGCCCGCGAAATAGCGGGCAGCCTTCCGGAGGATGTCCCGCTCTTCTTCCAGCTCGCGGATCCGCTTGCGCGCTGCCGCGAGCTCGGCCTCCGCCGAGCCGGCCGGGGCCGTCGGGACCTCGCGGGCCGGGGCGTGTGAACCGGCGCGCCGCCCGTCATCGACGCGGATCCAGTTCCGCAGCGTCTCGGGGTTGATCCCGAGATCGTCCGCGATCGACCTGATCGTCGCTCCCGGCCGGGACCGGTACAGCGCGACCGCCTCAGCCTTGAACTCCGGAGGGTAGTGCTTCATGACCATGTGTTACGGACTCCTGACCACCTGAACCATCATGATCCAAGTGTCTCTGGTGTCCAACCTCCGGGGTCAAGTCCCCACTCCCGGTTCTTCTGGGGCCTGCGGCTGTACCTGGTTTGCACCCCGACCGGGATGCCGATCCTGTGGGCCCTGGCCAACGCCAAGCTGGGTGAGCGGGAAGTCCTGGCCGCGATGCTTCAGGTTGACGCCGACCTGGTCGCCTCCCGCGACGGGATCCTGCTGATCTCCGACAAGGGGTTCGCTTCCAAAGACTTCCAGACGTTCCTGGCCGAACAGGGCATCCAGTTGCTGCGGCCCTCGCGCAAGGACGAGGCCAAAGGATTCGGCGAGCCCAGGCTCAAGAAGGTCCGCCAGCTCATCGAGTCGGTCAACGACACCCTCAAAGGCCAGCTCGACCTGGAACGACACGGCGGCCACACCATCGAGGGCGTGGCCATCCGCATCGCCCAACGCGTCCTGGCCATGGCCGCAGCCATCTGGCACAACTTCCACACCGGCCACGACATCACCCGGTCACTGATCGCCTATGACCACTGACCGGAATCGGAGAGGATGTCCCGGCTCTCGTGGAACTTGGAGGTGGCGGTCCCCCACCTGAGAGCCACTGAGTGGTAGATCGGGTGGAACGACCAAGTTCACCCCGAAATGCGAGGGACCGCCGTGAAGAAGAACGTACCCGCCCTGCGTCTGGTGACCGATGCCGACACGAGCATCACGCGGGGGCAGGTGCCGCCGGAGCTGGCCGAGATCTTCGGCGACATCGCCGCAGTGGCCCGGGAGGGCCTGCTGGCGATGAGCGTCGCCGCCGGGATGGCGGTGATGCAGGCGATGTTCGACGCCGAGGTCGAGCAGCTCGTGGGTCCGCGCGGCCGGCACGACGCCGAGCGGGCCGCGGTGCGCCACGGCCGCGAGCGCGGCTCGGTGGAGCTGGGCGGGCGCCGCGTGGGGGTCACCCGGCCGCGCGTGCGCGGCATTGACGGCACCGAGGTACGCCTGGAGTCCTACCAGGCGTTCACCGCCGAGGACCAGCTGTCGGCGGTGGTGATGGAGAAGATGCTGGCCGGGGTCGCGACCAGGCGGCATGCCCGCACGCTGGAGCCGGTCGGCGCCGAGATCGCGGACACGGCGAAGTCCACGTCGCGCTCGGCGACCTCCCGCCGGTTCGTCGCGGCGACCAGGACCGCTCTGGCGGAACTGCTGGCGGCCGACCTGTCCGGGCTGGACACGAAGGTCCTCATGATCGACGGGGTGCACATCGGCGACCACTGCATGGTCGTCGCCCTGGGTATCGGCGCCGACGGCACCAAGACCCCGCTAGGCCTGTGGGAGGGCGCCACCGAGAACACCGCCGTGGTGAAATCGCTCCTGGCCGACCTGGTCGAGCGCGGCCTGTCCGCCGAACATGGGTTGCCGGCCGTCGTCGACGGCGGCAAGGCGCTATCCGCCGGGCTGCGCCGCGTCTTCGGGAACAAGGTCCTGATCCAAAGGTGTCAGATCCATTATCCCGATGTCAGTGTTATGCCGAGTTCTCGACGAAAGCGCAGGCCGGTGGTGGTGACGGTACTGCCGCAGGCGGCATAACTCCATCGCGTGAGACGTGCTTTTCTCAGTAGGGAGAGGAGAGCCGATGATGGACAAATTGGCGCGGATGCGGCCGGCCGGGGTGCTGGCACCGTACATGTCCGGGTTCGCTGCGGAGCTTGAGCGTTCGGGTTACCGGCCGAACGCGGCTTATCAGCAGTTGCTGTTGGCGGCAGGGCTGGGGCGGTGGCTCGAGGGGCAGGGACTGGCGCTGTCCGGGCTCACCGATGATCGGCAGGAGGCGTTTCTGGCCGCGCGGCGGGCGGCCGGCTACCGGCAGTGGCTGTCCGGCAAAGCCCTGACGCCGCTGGTGTCGTACCTACGGTCGATCCACGCGGTCCCGCCGCCGACGCAGCCGCCGCCACTGTCGCCGGTCGAGCAGTTGCTCGCACGCTACCGATCCTGGCTGACCTGCGAACGGGCCGTGGCGGCGGTGACCGCTCGCTGCTACGTGGACTTGGTGCGGGCGTTCGCGGCCGACAACATCGGAGATGACGGCCGGCTGCGGCCGGTCGGCCCGGCCGAGGTGACCGGGTTCGTGCTGGATTGCTGTGCTCGGCGGTGCAACGGGACGGCGAAGCTCACCGTCACCGGGCTTCGGTCGTTCCTGACGTTCCTACACGTCGACGGGATCTTGTCCGAGTCTGTCGCCTCGGCGGTCCCGCGGATCGCACGCCGTCGCCTGGCCGCTCTTCCCCGCGGTATCGAGACCGGACAGGTGCGGGCTCTGCTCGAGGCCTGCGATCAGGGAACAGCGGTGGGGGTGCGGGATTTCGCTGTGCTCACCGTGTTGTCCCGGTTGGGGTTACGGGTCGGTGAGACAGCCGGCCTGTGTCTGGGGGACATCGACTGGCGCGGCGGTGAGCTGGTCATCACCGGCAAAGGCGACCGCAGTGAGCGGATGCCGCTGCCGCATGACGTCGGCACGGCGATCGCCGCCTATCTGGAACACGGCCGGCCCGCCCCGGTCGACGGGGCGCGGCAGGTGTTTCTGCGTGTCCGGGCGCCACACCGCGCGCTGACGCCGCGCGGAGTCGACGCGATCGTCCGGGATGCCGCCGTCCGCGCCGGGATCGCGCCGATCACCGGACACCGGCTGCGCCACACGGTGGCCAGCCAGCTGCTGGCGGCCGGTGCGTCGCTGCCGGAGATCGGGCAGGTGCTGCGGCACCGCCGCCAGCTGACTACCGCGATCTACGCGAAAGTTGACGTCAATACCCTGCGGTCGCTGGCCCGGCCCTGGCCCGGGAGTACATCGTGAACGGGTTGTGCGACCAGTTGGCCGACTACCTGGTGCTGCGCCGTTCCCTGGGGTTCGGCCTGGTCCGCACCGAGAAGCTGCTGAAACAGTTCCTCGCCTTCTGCGACACCACCGGGACCGATCGCGTGACCATGTCCGCGGCGCTGGCGTGGGCAACCGCGCCCGGCGGGAGCAACAACTGGCACGCCTACCGGCTCGGCGCGGTGCGTGGGTTCGCCTCCTACCTGCATGCCCTGGATCCGGTCCATGAGGTCCCGCCGGTCGGCGCGATCCCGTCGCGGCCGATGCGGGCCACACCGTATCTGTATTCCGACGCCGAGGTCGGCGCCCTCATGGACGCGGCGGCTTCGCTGCGGTCTCCGCTGCGCCGCGCGACATACGCCACCCTGATCGGGTTGCTGGCCGCCACCGGCATGCGGGTCGGGGAGGCCATCGCGGCCGACCGCGACGCGGTGGACCTGACCGACGGGATCGTGACCGTCCGCGCCGCGAAGGGCGGCAAGGACCGGCTGCTGCCCCTGCACCCGACCGCGACCGCGGCGCTGGCGGACTACCTGCGCTTGCGCGACCGGCTGACAGGCCACTTCGGACCGGCGGCGTTGTTCGTGTCTCCGGCCGGCACCCGGCTGCTCTACTGCAACGTCCACGCCACCTTCGTCAGACTGCTGGGCATCGCGGGACTGTCGCCGCGCTCGTCGGCCTGTCGGCCCCGGATCCACGATCTTCGTCATCGCTTCGCAGTGGCCACGATGCTGGACTGGTATCGCGACGGGGCCGATGTCCGTGCCGGGATGGCCGTGTTGTCGACCTACCTCGGACATGCCGATCCCGCCGCCACCTACTGGTATCTGTCCGCCGCGCCGGAGCTGCTCGCCTTGGCCGCCGGACGTCTGGAGCCGGGAGCATCGCGATGAGCACGCTCGCCCCGACGCTCCAGGCGTTCTTCACCAACCGTCTGATCCGCCAACGTCAAGCCAGCCAGCACACGATCACCGCCTACCGTGACACCTTCCGGCTGCTGCTGGTCTTCGCAGCGACCCGACTGAACACGACGGCGGCCGCGCTGGACATCACCGATCTAGACGCGCCGCTGATCGGCGCCTTCTTGGATCATCTGGAGCAGCAACGCGGCAACAGCGCCCGCACCCGCAACGCCCGGCTGGCCGCGATCCACTCGTTGTTCGCCTACGCCGCCGTCCACCACCCCGAACACGCCCACACGATCAGCCGAGTACTGGCGATCCCCACCAAACGCACCGACCGGGCGATGGTCACCTTCCTCACCGCCGCCGAGGCCGACGCCCTGCTGGCGGCCCCGAACCCGCTCACCTGGACCGGCCGGCGAGACCGCGCGATGATCGGCCTGGCCGTCCAGACCGGACTACGCGCCAGCGAGCTGACCGGTCTGGTCAATCACGACATCCACCTCGGCACCGGCGCCCACGTGGCCTGCCACGGAAAAGGCCGCAAAGAACGCATCAGCCCGCTGACCCGAACAACCATCGCCCTGCTGCGCGAATGGCAACGCGAACGCGGCGGCGGACCGGCCGACCCGCTGTTCCCCACCCGAACAGGAACCCCACTGAGCCGAGACGCCCTGGAACACCGCCTCCGGATCCACGCCGACAGCGCCGTCGCCACCTGCCCGTCGATCGCCGCCAAGAACGTCACCCCACACGTCCTGCGGCATTCCGCGGCGATGCGGCTCCTGGAAGCCGGAGTCGATACCTCCGTCATCGCGCTATGGCTCGGCCACGAATCACCGGAGACCACACAGATCTACCTCCACGCCGACCTCGCGCTCAAGGAAACCGCGCTGGCCCGCACCACCCAACCCGACACCGTCCCCGGCCGGTTCCGCCCCGCAGACCCACTGCTGGCCTTCCTCGAAGCGCTGTGACTATGCCGCCTGCGGCAGTACCGTCACCACCACCGGCCTGCGCTTTCGTCGAGAACTCGGCATAACACTGACATCGGGATAATGGATCTTATGCCGACATCGGCATAAGATCCATAAGCGCCGCAACGTCTGCGACCACCTGCCCGAGCGCGACCGCGGCCGCGTCGATGCCAAGCTCGCCGCCATCTTCGCCGAGCCCGACCCGGCCAAAGCCGAGCGTGCCGCCCGCAGCCTGGCCACCTCGCTGGAACGACAGCACCCCGGCGCCGCCGCGTCGCTTCGCGAGGGCCTGCCCGAGATGTTCACCGTCGCCCGTCTCGGGATCACCGGCACGCTCGCGAGGACCTTGACGACATCGAACCCGATCGAGTCGATGTTCTCCATCGCCCGGCGCGTCAACAAGAACGTCACCCGCTGGCGCGACGGCGAGATGGTCATGCGCTGGACCGCCGCCGGCATGCAGCAGGCCGCCGCCCAGTTCCGCCGCGTCAAGGGCCACGCCCAGATGCCCGCACTCATCGCAGCGCTCGAAGAAACCACCCGAACAGACCACACGACACAACCCGTCAAGACCGCGAAGGCCGCATAAGATCACTTCAGGCCGCCACCGAAGATCTACGAGACTCGGGACACCCTCCCCAAAGCCGAAGGGGACCACAGCATGTCCGGGAAGCCGCGACCTGCGCGGCCACGGCGGACGCGAAACAAGAGGTGTGCTTCGATTGCGCCCGACGTGGACCGTATGACCATTGTCGTGGCCACGGCGAGTGTTCATCGAGCGCTGGGCGTCTCTATATCACATGATCTTCCCCGGGTTCCCCTTTTGTGATCTAATGCCAGCCGCCACCACGAGGGACCAGGCCTCTGATTCCGTGGCACTTGGTCATGAGTCGAGGCTTTGAGGGGTGGGTCTTGGTGCGTGTCTTGACTGGTCGCCGCTGGCTCTCGGGGCTGACGGGGTTGGCTCTATCCGCCTCCTTCGCTGTCCCGGGCAATACGCCTGCGTCAACTCTACGTACTGCTGCTGTACCTGGTGCGACAGCGCTTGCTGCCTTGGCACCGCTTTCCCAAGGCAGTCCAATCACTCCAGTCGTACCGACCGAGCCTGCGTCGGTGACCAGACAGGCGCCCGTGTGGCCTGTTGCGTCTTCGTCCGAGCTGGGTGTAAATGCGTCGCTGGCGAGTGCCCGGTTGAGCTCCGTCGCCCCGGATGAGCCTGGCGATGGACCCTCGGGTTCCGGCGCGTCAGAGATTGTGTCGACTGGAGCGGCGGCTGATCCGTCCGGCCCGTTGTTCTCGATCAGTGCCGCCGTGAACACGGTGTTGTCAGGCACTGCGAAGACCTCGAACCTGATGGGCTCGAGTACGACCGGGCCGTCGCAGGTGACGGTGAACGTCCTGGACCATGCCACGGCGCAGTTGTTGAACGTGCCGGGCTTCCTGTTCCAGATGCAGCGCTCTGATGGTGTGCCGGATCCCGGCGACGTGCAAGCTGTGATCAACTACGCCTCGTTCGTCGATGCGTATAACTCTGATTACCCGTACCGCCTGCAGGTTGTTGCCTATCCGGCATGCGTGTTGACGACGCCGGAGGCGCCCGGCTGTGGGATCGCGACCCCGCTTGCTGTCACGAACGATGTCTCGGCGCAGACCCTTACGGTTGACCTGACCGCGGCTGGCGATCCACAGGCCGCTGGTGACACGTCCTCTTCTCTGGGTTCGCCTACGGATTCTGCAACCGGCCTGGCCCCTTCATCGGACAGCACGTCGGCATCGGCGGCGACGACCCCTTCGGCGTCACAGCCTTCCGCCAGCACCACACCGTCGACGTTGGAGGGATCAGCGTCGCCGGATCTGGTGCGGTCCGCGGTCCCTACTTCGGCGCGGGGGAAACAGCTGTCTGCTGCCGCGCAGGATTCGGCGTCGTCACAGACGGTCTTCGCGGTGACGTCGTCTTCGTCGTCGACAGCGCTTGGGGAATTGGTCGGCGACCTCGCTGAAGGACTCCGACACGTGGAGCGTGGGCACCTCTTCCGGTGACTTCACTGACAACTTCCCCATTGCGGTGCCGCCCTCGCCGGGCGGCCTGGTGCCGACGGTGAACCTGTCCTATGACTCGCAGTCTGTGGACGGCCGGACATCCGCGGTGAACGGCCAGGCGTCGGATATCGGCATGGGCTGGGACCGGTCGCAGCCGTACATCGAGCGGTCGTATCGCTCCTGCGGCGATCAGTACGTGTTCTCCGGCGGCGCGAGTGGCTTCTCCGGCTCTGGTGACGCGTGCTTCGATGCCGGCCAGGCGCTGACGCTGTCGATGGACGGGGTCGGCACGCAGCTGGTGCAGTCCGGGACGTCGGGCAACTTCGTGCTCAAGAACGACAACGGTGACACCGTGCAGCAGTTCTTCGGTGCACCGGGTGGGAATGATGACCAGTACGGCGAGTACTGGGTGGTCACGACCACCGCGAACGTGCAGTACTGGTTCGGCAAGGGCCATGATCCCTCGGGCGGTGCGACTTCCTCCGTGCAGGTGGAGCCGGTCTACGATGTTCCGGGCTTCGCGAAGACCACAAAGGTCGTCAAGGCTTACCGTTGGAATCTGGACTACGTGGTCGACGCCCGCGGCAATACCGAGACTTGGTACTACAACCGGGACGGCGACACGTTCTACTCCTCGACGGTAGCTGGCACCAAGCTGAACTACACGCGCGATGCGTACGTGTCGGACATCTACTACGGGGCGAACACCAACGTCAGCCCGTATTCGACCGGCTGGGTGCACTTCGACTACGGGTACCGGTGCAGCAACAGCACGCCGATCGTTCCGGGCACCTGTACCGCCCCAAACGCGGGGAGCAGTTTTCCCGACGTGCCGACGGACCTGATCTGCGGGGCGTCCTCGCCGACGTGCGTATCGTCGCCGGTGTTCTACCACACCAAGGTGCTGACCACGATCACGACGCGGTCGGCGGACAACACCAGCGGCGTGACGCATGCGGTGGCGGGGTGGCGCGATGTCGACCACTACGACCTCTCCTATTCGTTCCTCTCCACTGGTGACACCACAACTGCAGCAGCGCTGTGGCTGCGGAATGTCATCCACACCGGCTACGGGGCCGATGGCAACACCAACGCCACGACAGCGCCGCCGCAGAAGACGTGGTTTTACTCGACCTGGACGAATGTCGGCGGCGCGCCGAAGGAGACCCCGCTGCCCAACCGGGTGGACAACAACGGCAGCGGCGGTTCTCGGCCGCCGGTGAACATGTACCGGCTCGGCGAGATCGTGAATCCGCTGGGCGGTGCGGTGCGGATCGGCTACTTCCAGCCAGACTCACCGACCGCGGCTGGCGCGCAGGACGTGATGTCGCCTACCGCCGGACACTCAAACGAAGACAACTACGACGTGTTCGCCCAGTACATGGGCGCCGGCAGCGGCGTGGGAGGTACCGGGGGATCCGGCTGGGGCGCCTCGGGAACGCCGTTCGGCTGGTTCAACAAGTACCTGGTGCAGTACACCGCCACCCAGGACCTGAGCCAGACCAGCACCGCGAGCGATGCACCCAACAGCTATACCGGCTACGTCTACAACACCGCGTCCTTCGAAGGCGACGTGGACTCGGGCGCAGCCTGGCGGTTCACGTCCAACGCCATCAACCCGACCGGGCCGGTGGTGAACAACCGTGCCTGGACCGAGTACCGCGGCTACCGGGTTGTCACCGTCATCCATGCCCCGACCGCATGCGACACGTACTCCTGCGCTCAAGGGATCGTCGACTCCAAGGACATCTACGTCTACTTCCGCGGCATGGACAAGGACTGCCTCGACAAGGCCTGCACCAGCCACAAGACGGTGAACACCACCTCGGCGTTCCTCAACGATACGAAACTGCCCTGCACTGCGGCCGTCAACGGGGTCAGCTCCACCGATCCGACCTCAACCACACTGGGCAAATGCGATGGCACTGCTGACGATTGGCGACTGCAGGGCCTGCTGCGTTCACGTCAGCACGAGGACGTCGGCGGCAATCTGCTTTCCGGCTACGTCGATTGGCACGCCTACGTCTTCCAGCCCGGCGGCCGGTTCGTGGCTACGGACGGGGTGACTGGATAGGTGATCAGGGTTGCTCGCTGTTCGGCCTGGTCAGGCTGTCAGGCGAACGTGGGGATCCAGGGCAGGCCGCGCATCGCGTCGACGAGGACCGAGTACGGTTCTTGCCGTGCCGGACGGCGGTGGCGGTGTAGGTAGCGGATCGCGGCGAAATGCTCGGCGCCGGTCAGGGTCCGCATGCTGCCGGAAACCTTGATCCGTAGCTTGGGCATGCGAACCGTCTGCTCCGCGGCGTTGTTGTCGAACGGAAGCCGCAGGTCGTGGACCCAGCGGGTGTAGTCGTCGAACCGGTCGCGCAGCCTGGTGAACAGCGCGTTGTGTTTGCGCTCCAGCTTCGTGGCCCGCTTAGCGGTGGCCTGGACCCCGACGCGGGCGGCGGCCTCCAGGTAGCGCAGCCCACGCTCCATCGCCCGGTCGTTCATCGCCTGCCTGCCGAGCTCGCGGGCGCGGCTCGGCGGCCTTCTTCAACGCCCGCAGCGCCTCGACGGCCTGTTCGGCCACGCTTCTTCGTCCGGCCCGTGGCGGTCTCGGTGGTCGCGATGAGCTCACGCAGGATGTGCGCCGAGCACAGAAGATGCGTGGCCTTGTCGTAGCTGTCATACGGCGCCCAGGCGTCGTGCACGGCGATGCCGGTGAACCGCGGCAGTATCCCGGCGGCGTCCATGGCCACGGTCCCGCGCTTGCGGTGCACCGAGTACAACACCGCCAGCGGTGTGCAGGCCGAGTGCAGCCAGTGGCAGGCCCCTTCGACCCGGAACCCGGTCTCGTCGAAGTGCGCCAGCGACGCAGCCGCGATCGCGTCGGCGATCACCGCACCCACCGGGGCCACGGTTCTCGCGCATGCCGCCACGGCCCGAGGCCACCGTGCCGACCGCGAGCTCCACACCGAACAGGTCCGCCATCGCCTTCGCGGTACGGTTCGCCGACAGGAACTGCTCGTGCATCAGAGACACAGGCCGCGCGGGCCTTCGGCCCGTACTGCACCGGCGCCGACGACATACGCCGGGGCGCACACCGCAGGTCACCGCCCCGCAGCCGCAACGCCGGGCGACCACCTGGTGCTCGGTGACCTCCAGCGGCCGCTCGGGCAGATCGAACACCTGACGGCGGGCCACGCCCACCACACGCGCCGCCGCCAGGCCCGCCCCGCAACCGCCACACGACGACGGCTCGTGCACCACCGTGAAGTCCGGCGTCCTCGACCTGCGACAACGTCACCCCCGGCTGCCCGTCCGGGCGGCCCGGACGCCGCCCGGACTTCCCACGCAGCGACTTCGGCTTGGCGAACGGCGGATCCGACGACGGAGGTTTGGAGGAGTTCTTCGAGTTCTGGTTCAACCGAGCCTCAAGCTCCGCGATCCGGGCCATGGCCTGCGCCAACGCTGCCTCAACCCGTACGAGTGCCTCTTTCAGCGCCGCATTTTCCGCACGCAGCTCGGCGTTCTCCGCGAGCAGCTCCTCATACGAGGGCTTCGGCTCGGCGGACACGACCGCCATCCTGCCGCTATCTCAGCCTTCGATCAAGGAGCACCTATCCAGTCACCGGACGGGAACCTGTCCGCCTCGGCAATGACTGTTCCGATGTGGGACGTAACGTGGCATGCCAACGGGTTGTACACCTACACCTCGCGCAGCTACGACGATCTGGGCAACGTCCTGACCACATCGACAGGCTCGACAACAACACGTCCTACCGCTGCGCTACCCAGTCCTACGCGCGTACCGGAACCGGCACCATATCCTCCCCGACCTACGAGCTGCCCAACCACACCGTGCACTATCTCGGAGAGTGCTCATCCGGTACTGCGGATGGGTGGAGCACCACCGACTACGACAGCGCTGGCAACCCGACCGCCGTCCACAACTACACCACCAGCACCAACGCGATCACCACGTCCACCGCCTATGACGGCTACGGCCGACCGACATCGTCCACCGACGGGAACGGCAACAGCACCACGACCCAGTACGGTGCGTTGTTCGTCAATCCAATGATCATCACAACGACCGACCCGCTTGGCCACACCACGGTCATGAAGATCAATCCGGGCCGCGGGCTGCCCGAGTCCGTCCAAGACGCCAACGGCAACATCGTCACCGGCGCATACGACTCACTTGGTCGGCTCATCAAGGTCTGGCGCCCGAGCGACGGAGTCACCCCTGGACAGGAATGGAATCCAACCGGCGGTAGCCCGTCTGCGACGTACGCCTACCAGGCCATCGCTTTCACAGACACCACCAAGACGGTCACGGGCCATAACATGGTGACCACGACCGCCAAGCAGAACGGCGGCTCGACATCGGCGTACACGTACCCCGACGGGTACGGCCGCACTTTCGAGACGGCCACAGCGGCATCTGACGGCAGTACATCGGCGACCTACACCGCGACTTTCTACGACGCCGAGGGGCGCACTGTCCGCCAGACCTTGCCGTTTGCCCTGTCGAGCACCACTCCTGACAGCGGACTGCAGGCCGTACCGGCGATCGGTGTCACGGAAACAGACGCTGCATACGACGCCTGCCTCCCGACCCACCAGCACGTCCACCGTTTACAGCGGCACCATAGTTGCGCCCGGCGGCGTGCCGATGACGACGACCACGACCTACTCCGACGGACAAATCCTGGTCACACCGCCAGCTCCGAGCGGAACAACGACCACGAAGATCGACGAACTGGGCCGCACGAAGGAGATCGACCAGGCCGGCCCGCACGGCACCGTCATCACCCAATACAAGGAAGACGACGCGGACCGACTGACGGACATCACCGACGCGAATGGCAACCCGTCGCACTATACCTACGACGCACTCGGGCGCAGGTTGACGACGCTCGATCCCGACACAGGCATCAGCAGCACGACCTACGACAATGACGGCAACGTCGTCTCGTCCATGTCGGCTGACCATACCGTGGTAAATAGTCGTCGTCGATACAACTAGCCGCAAAATTGCAGATATCAATGCAAACAGCGGCGTCCATACAGTTGCAGGCATCACCGGTTTGTGGAAGCTCAACGAGACTGCTGGCACGACTGCGGCCGACTCCTCCGGCTACGGCAACAATGGCACCGTCTCAGCCACTGGCGTCGCATGGAACGGCAACCGCAGCACGGTCGGCGACCGCGATGGGTCAGCAACATTCGACGGCACTAACGGAGAAGATCACCATCTCCGGACCAGGCGTCGACACCTCGCACAGCTTCACCGTCGCAGCCTGGGTGAAGCTCTCCTCATTGACCGGCGAGCAGACGTTCCTCGCGCAGAACGGCAGCGGCCTGCCCTCGATGTACCTGGAGTACTCACCGACGTTCGGCGGCTGGACGTTCGCCCTGAAGAAGCAGAACAACGGCGGCACCGCCACCACCGACTACGACTACGCATCAAGCCCGACATCCAAAAGCGCCGTAGGGGTCTGGACCCACTTGGCCGGCGTCTATGACGGCAGCACCGGAAGTGTCACGCTGTATGTCGATGGCCGCCCAACTTCCACGAGCAGCAGCGCGCACACCACACCGTGGCAGGGCGCCGGCCCGCTGAGCATCGGCGGTGCTGGCACTGCGAACCACACATCCGCGGCCATTTCTGCCGTGGAGACCTACCAGTCCGTGCTGAGCGCTAACGATGTCGCGACCGTCGCCGACTCGCTCGACTACTCCACCTACGATGAACCCGGCGGCATCGGACAACTGGCGGCGGCAACCACCCACGAGGACGGCAACTCTTACACCGTCTCGGTGCCCGGATATAACGCCGACGGCCAGGCAACCGGTGCGACCTGGACCATCCCTGCAGCCGAAGGCGCGCTGGCCGGTACCTACACCGAGACCTACGGCTTCGACCCTGTTACCGGACAGCAGAACTCTGTGACCTACCCCGCTGCCGGCGGCCTTCCCACTGAAACCGTGAATGCAGCGTGGGATCACAACGGCATACCCACAACACTGACCGCCACCGGCATCGGTTCCGGCACCACGACCTACGTGGGCGCGACCAGCTTCAACAGCACGGGCCAGATCAAGGGTCGCACCCTTGGCGCTAGCGGAGTCGGCCAGGTCACGCGCAGCTACACCTACAACACCCAGACCCAGGCGCTCGATACGTTGACTGCCACGGTTGGCACGAGTACGAACACGCCCATTCAGCAGGATACCTACGCTCGCAATGCCGTCGGACAGGTCACCTCGTTGACGGATGCGCTGTCCGGCCAGGCCCAGTGCTTCCAGTACGACTCGCTGGCGCGTATGACGGCCGCGTACACGGCTGATGGAAGCGCCTGCGCCCAGAGCAGCGACACCACCGCGCTCCCGAAGTACAGCTACCAGTACGACTTCGACAACATCGACAACACCAAGACCGCCACCGACGTCCTCAACTCAGCGAACACGAAGACATTCACCTACGCCGACCCGGCGCACGTCCACGCCCCCACCAGCGACGGGGACGGCAGCAGCTACGCATACGACGCCAACGGCAACATGACCACTCGCACCACCCCAGCGAATGGCACGCAGACCCTGACCTGGAATGACGGGCAGCTGACGGCAGCCTCCGCAAGCACGGGAAGCACTACGTTCATCGACGGGCCAAGTGGCAGACTGCTCCGCCACGATCCTGGTGGCGCAGCAGTCCTCTACATCGGCGGCGAGCAGCTTGCGCTAAGCGGCACCACTGTTACCGCCACCCGCTACTACACTGCTCAAGACGGCGCCACTGTTGCTCAGCGCACGCCTTCCGCTCTTACCTGGCTGCTGAGCGATGCACAAGGCTCGGCCTCTCTCGCGGTCGACTCTGTCACCGGCAACCCCACCCGCCAGTACTACACGCCCTACGGCAACCAGCGCGGCGGCAATACGCTCCAGCCGATCACCGACCACGCCTTCCTCGGCCACGTCGAGGACTACAGCACCGGGCTGCTTCAGGACGGTGCCCGCTACTACGACCCCGCCAGCGGCCACTTCATCAGCGCTGACCCAATCAACAGCGCTGGCCCTGACCAACTCAACGCTTACGCCTATGCCGGAAACAACCCGGCGAGTAGTAGCGACCCCAGTGGGCTGGTCAACGATGGTACGGACCATATGGTCGAGAACAAGGGCTCTGGGCCGTCGTGTCCTGTGGGGACTCACGATAACGGCAACTATGGCTGCGACAAGAATGTGACAGTCATTCAGCTGCCCTTTGTGCCGACGTCGGATCAGCTGGCAGATCATGACCCGCTGTATGATCCGTACGGAGACGCCGCCAACCACATGCAAGCGGTCAGCATATTCTTTAACTGGTGGTGCGTCGACAATATTTCGGGCGGCCGTCAACCCGTTGGCTGCGGCGATATGAGCGACGCCTTCGGCTGGAATAAGAACCTAGGCCAGCAGCTTTTGGCTGGCACGATCATCGTTGCGGCGGCTTTTGCTCCACTCGCAGTGTGCGAACTCGGTGGGTGCGCAGCTGCGGCGAGCTGCGCGTCAAACCCGATCTGCATTGGGCAATTCGGTACTGAAGCGGGGTTGGTAATCACCTGCATGGCTTCTGGTACCTGTGATGGTGTGCCTGGTGATCCTCCAGGTGTTGGGGTTAGCATCTGCCTCGGCAATAGCTTTGATGGCGAAACCCCTGTACTTATGGCTGACGGTAGTGCCAAGCCAATCAAGGACGTCAAAGTCGGCGATGAGGTTGAGGCGGCCGACCCTGCCACAGGAAAAAAGATTGGGCCTCGCAGGGTTGAGAAGCTATGGCTCAACCACGACTCGGGTCTGACTGACGTTACAGTTACTGACAGCTACGGACAAACTTCTACGCTTCACACAACCGCTGGCCACCCTTTCTGGGACGTAACTGCGGGTGTGTGGGTCACAGCCGGCCAACTCACTGTCGGTGATCAGTTGGCAAGCTCGGATGGCAGGCATCCTCGGGTGTCCAAGGTCACTGCGATAGAAGGTACTGCCGACCGCTACAATCTGACGGTCGATGACCTACATACCTACTATGTAGTCGCTGGCGATACGCCGCTACTTGTACATAATGCTGACTGCTCGCTGTTCGGTCAGTACCAGGCAGGCTTGAACGCCGTGAAAGCAATAGATAGGAGCGGATTCGCCGACCCAAACGACGAACGAATGGTTGGCCTGCTCGTTATGGACAACGGCACAAGCAAGGAGCTTATGTCCGGCGGAAGGAATGTTTTTGCCGGGTACACACCTCCTCCAGGTGCAGCCCCGGGTGGTTGGGCAACGCATCTGGAACCGCAAGCTGCCGCTGCGCTACGAGCGAATCCTGGAGTACAAAAGGCATACTTGTACATATCGGGAGACTACGTTTGCGACACGTGTGCTGATACCCTCGGTACGATGCTTCCCGATGGGGTCCAGCTTACCGTCGTCTACACGGGGTCCAACGGTATGCCAGCGTCCAAGACGTTTCAGGGCGGTTGGCCGTGATCCATCAGTCAGGAACTGGCAGCCCTCTCCGGATTGGAATTCTCGGTGAAAAAATCAGAGACAATCGACTTGCGCGATGTTTTTGCGCATTGGTATGGTCCGGAAGACCGGCCCGCCACGCTTGTACCTGGCGAGTTCCAATGGCTGCCGCAGCCGTTGAAAGAGTGGTACGAACTGAACTCGCGCCGGAGGCGAAGCCACCAATTGGCACGGAGGTTTTTCTCGGCATCGGACATTAAGATCGAAGACGACAAGGGTGTGTTCATGAGCGACCCAAACGAAGGGTGGCGCTGGGCATTTGATCTACGCAATACTGCGACGGTGTATAGCTCCAGTGGAGGCCGTCAAGGTTGGTGTCCAGTGGCGGAGCGACTCTCCGAATTTCTTATCCACCACGCGCTTGATGAGCTTGCCTTTGCCCCCACCGCGTGGAAAATGACCGCGCGCGACGTGGCAGATGACGTTCTTTCAGCCATCGATGCGTCAATGGACGAGGTTGCGTTCGGTGGTTGGTCGTACCCTTACCCCGGAGCTCGTCTTTACTTTGCAGAATCGCTAGTCGCCCAAGTGTTCCCAGCAATCTCCGACTATCGGACCATGACCGTCAAATATGGCCTCTTCGATGTAGCGATTGGCGCCACTAGCGTCGATCACCTGAGAACCTTTGACGCGCTGCGTAACATCGAGTGGTTTCGCCGGAAGCCGGAACTTCTCGCGCCGAGTGACTGGCCTTCATGACATGCTAAAAGTGAGACCCCGTCGACTAGGTGCCAGCGGGGTTTCGCTTAGCCCAATAGTTGGAGTGTGTCAGTCGGATGGCAGCAGTGATTCGAGAGATATAATGCCGGTATTCATCTGCTGAATCGCGATGGTCGATTGATTTATGGGTAAAACCGCTACGACGATCTCATCGTCGATCACTAGCGCCACAGCGAGGCTTCCCCGTGATTGGTGAACTGGCCCACGGGATGTCCTGGTCGTCGACGCTGTCCAGGAGACGGTCTGGGCGCTGAAGGGCGGAGGCACGGCGAAGCAAGCCCTGACGTTCCCACTCCCCGGCCTCAACCAGCGCTGCACGGGCTCCGCCGACGGGCAGGAGTGTGCTGACCGCCTGCTGCGGGCCACGGTCGTCGACGGCCACTGGGTTCTGTACGTCCTCGAGCACTGCATCGGCAGCGACCGGAACGAGCTCGATGCCGACCACTACGCGCCGCTGAACACACTGCTCACCGCCAACACCTCGGGAGGGACTCCCGCCCGCGTCACGTTGCCGCGCTCCATCGCCGACGTGCGCGGTGACCCTGGGGCGCTGCGCATCCTGGCCATCGCAGCGGCAGACGACGGCGTGTACGCGCTCGTGGAGACGTCGGACGGGGACTTCACCGCTGCGCGCTACGTCCTGCACATCCACGGCGGCGCCGCGGAGGCCATCGCCGCTCAGGCGGCGCTGCCCGGCGGTGGTGCCGCCGTGCGGTGCTCGGTCCAGGGCTCGGCGAGCCCGGTGGCGTTGCCGTGCCTGCCGGACCACGTCGCGTCCCTCGCCTTCGGTGATGGCCGTCTGCTCATCGCCGGCTGGTTGGATGCGCCCGACAACGCGCCGGCATCGCAGACGGCTAACATCGTCGTCGTGCTTGGCGCAGCCTGAGGCCGCTGAGACGGTGGTGAAAACGGCGTTTGGCGCTGACGGCGTCGGCCTCGAGCGCTCGGCTGGCGGACCGTGGGCCCGAGGTTCCGCAGTCGCGTTGCCCGTTCCCCGCGCCTACCGGCGAATTCGCCGACAACAACGCCTCGGCGGACTCCTCAGCGAGTACCAGGCCGCCGCTTGAAAGGCCTGATCAGAACCGACGGCCGCATTCTCAGCCAGGACAGTTCATGCGTGTCCCCTGCGGGGCGGTCTTCATGATCTCGATGCCGAGATCGAGATGAAGGCCGTGTCGAACGCATCGGCGAAACGGCAGTCGCGGTTGCGGATCAGTCGCGGTTGCGGATCAGTTCCCCAGGCCGCTGCGCTGGCCGCCGCGAGGCGGGAAAATGGGGGCGGGTCCGTCCGGGACGCCGGTCTTTCTGTGATGCCGAGCGAGCTCGTGGATCAGTTTGGTGTGGGGGTCGCTGACAGGACATGCGGAATGTTGCCGTCGAGCACGCGAGTCAGACTCTTCAGCCCTGTGGCCCTGCCGGACGGCCCGCCTGGATGCTCGCGGACTTCGGAAGGGTGTCATGGAACTGCTACACGAGCGGTGCGCCGCGCTGGACATCGGGAAGAAGGACCTGAAGTGTCGGCGCTCACGTAATGCTCCCATCGAGGCTTGATTCGCTCACGTAATTGACCCAACGGCCGCTCGTCGTGACCCAGGGGAGCGCGAGCGGATTCGTTCGTCGTTTCCATCGCGGATACGGCGAGCGCGTGGTTGAAAAGCGCACCTGGGGCGGGTAGAGCGGTACCTCGGTTCGCTCGCCGTCGCGCGTCAGCGGGTGGCGGCTTTGCCCCGTTGGGGAGAGGCGCGACGAGCAGCGGCCGGGTCAATTGCGTGAGCCGACCCTGGGTCAATTCCGTGAGCGCCCACATTCCGGGAGCACCACGCCTTCCTGGTCCGGCTGCACCTGCAGCGCATCGACCAGATCACCGAGGCGATCCTGGAGCTGTCCAAGCGGATCGAGGAGCAGATGCTCCCTTTCGCCCGGGCCCTTGAGCTGCTGCAGACGATCCCCGGGGTCGGCCGCTCCAACGCCGAGGTCTGTCAGCGTACGAACGAAAGTGCAGAGCCTCGTACGAGTGAAAGTGCAGTGGTCACAGTGCTCTGATCTTGGCCTCCGGGCATCGGCTACTCGTCGTAGTCGAGCAGGTCGGGAGGCGGTCGACGGTGGTTCTGGATCCGCATCGCTGGCTGGAGCTGCGCCGGTTTCGTGGCTTGTTCGAGTCGGGTGTGGTCAGCCTGTCGGAGATCGCGGCGGAGACCGGTCTCAACTGGCGTACCGTTCGTAAGTACTTGACTGCTGATGCTCCGACCACGCCTCCGCAGAGAATGGCGAACGGGTCGGCGCGCAGAGCGATGGTGGACGAGTTCGCGCCGTTGATCGACGCGATGCTCCGTGCAGAAATCCTGATCAAGGCGTCGGTGGTGCACGAGCGGCTGGTCGCCGAGTACGGCTTCTCCGGCTCCTACCAGCGGATCAAGCTGTATGTGCAGCAGGCGCGGCCGCGGGTGGCCGAGGAGTTGGGGATCGCGCCGCGCGAGCTGGCCGGGCTGCACCGCCGGTTCGAGGTGATCCCCGGCGCCCAGGCGCAGGTCGACTGGGGCGACGAGGGCAAGGTCCTGGCGCACGTCGGGATCGGCAAGGTCTACTCCTTCCATATGACGCTGTCGTACTCCCGCGACCCGTTCTGCTGCTTCACCACCTCCCAGGACCTGGCGACGTTCTTCGAGTGCCACCGCAGGGCGTTCGAGCACTTCGGCGGTTATGTGGGTGACTTCTCTTCCGCGATCTCGCGTTTCCGGTCAGGATGGTCGCTCCCGTCAAGGAGCGCGCATGGCCTGGCAGCCCTCTCTCGTTCGTCGTGTCGATACCGCCGGCAATCCCACGGCCGCGCTGGGGCACGCCCTGGTGGACGACTACTTGGCGTTCGTCGCGGCGCGCTGCCGCCCCAACACGCTGCTGGCAACCGCCTATGACCTGAAAGTGTTCTTCACCGCGGTGCCCAAGGACCCGGTCGACATCGTCACCGCTGACGTCTTCGCTTTCATCACCGCACAGAAGGCGCCACGGCGAGGATCGAAGGTCGTCCGGCTCGAGGACGGGGAGGCGGGGCTGTCGGCCAGGACGATCAAGCGTCGCCTGGCCAGCGTTTCCGGCCTGTTCGGATACCTGATCACCCGAGACGACCTCGGAGTCGTACGCAATCCGGTGCCGACCGGACTGGCCGGGCGCCGCCGAGGCGGGAACCGCGGAGCACCACTGCTGCGCACGCCCCGCACCCTGCCGCGAGTCCTCGGGCCCGGCGAGGTCGAGACCGCGCTGGGCGCGGTGAACACTGCGCGGGACCGGGCGATGCTGTTGGCGATGGTTCTGGGCGGGCTGCGGCGCTGTGAGGTGCTCGGCTTACGGGTCTCGGACCTGTCGCCGGGAGAGCGTCGGGTGTTCGTCGCCGAGGGCAAGGGCGGACACCAGCGGCTGATACCGATCTCGGGGCAGTTCTTCGCCGCGGTCGGCGACTATCTGGACCGTGAGCGTCCGCGGGTCGAACCACGATCGGTTGTTCGTCGTGCTTCGTGGACCGCGGCGTGGTTTGCCGCTGTCGGCCGCCGGCTTGGACGAGATCCTCGACGGTGTCCGCAAGCGCACCGGGCTGCCGCGGCTGACCTGCCATCAGCTGCGGCACACCTGCCTGACGCGGCTGCGCGAGGCCGGCATGGCGCTGGAGGCCGTGCAGGCCCAGGCCGGTCACCGGTCCATCGAGTCGACCCGGATCTACATCCACCTGGCGAACTCCTGGCTGGTGGAGCAGTACCTGGCCGCGTCCGCCGCCATCGACGCCGACCAGGCAGAGCTCTGATGCCGCGGGCCGCGGCGTTGCCGATCGTTTGCCCGGACCTGGTCGAGTCCTATCTGGCCCACCGGGCCGTCCAGGGCATGGGAACCGATCACAAAGTCCGATGGGGCGCCCGTGCACTGCTCGCCGCGGTGCCGGACTTGGACGACTTCCGCGAGCTGCCACTGGAGCGGCAGCTCGGGTTCAATCACGAGACCCACCGGTTCATCAGCTGGCTGGCTGTCACTGGGCGCATGCAACCGGGCGCGGACTACCTGGTCGCCCGGCGCCCGCGCCTGGGCATCGTCATGGCCAGGACGGACCCTGAACTGCACCTGCGGTTCATGGAGACAGCCCGGTCATTGGGCTTTCGTGACGCGGTCGCGATGACCCAGTTCAACCTGCTCGGACACTTCGTTGCTCTGACCGGCAAGCTGCCGCACCAACTCCAGCAGACCGACTGGGACGAAGGGCGTCGAGTGTTGTTGGACGCGGCCGGCCGTATCCCCAGCCGCGGCGTCAAAGCGCTGTCCACGGCCCTGTTCAACCTGGAGGCCACGCTGTTCCACTGCGGCCTGACCGACCATCTGCCACGTCGGCGGACACCGGATCGGGCCGACGTCCGCGCTGCGGAGTGGTCCCGCGTTCCGCAGCCGATGGCCGCCGTGATGCAGCACTATCTGCAGCAGGTCACCGGGACGCTGCGCCCGGGCACAGTGAAGAACACCGAGCTGACGCTGCGGGAGTTCGCGTTGCTGGTGGCCGCTGAGGACGCCGACGTGGTCCGCGTCGCGGATCTGAAGCGGCGGCACATCGAACGCTACCGGCAGTGGCTGCTGGAGCGGCCTGCCGCCCGCGGCGGGCCGCTGCATCGGCACACGGTCCGCGACCGGCTCAGCAAGCTGCGCGGGTTCTTCCGCCGCCTGGACGAGTGGGACGCCGACGACCGCCCGATCCGCCAACTGATCTTCGACAGCGATTTCCCGATCGCGGACGAGCCGCTGCCCAGGTTCCTGGATGACGCCGCGGCCGCCAGGCTGCTCACGGCGGCCCGTCAGCACCCCGACCCGTTCGTCCGGCTGGCGATCGAGATCCTGGCCCGCACCGGAATGCGCCGCTCGGAGATGCTCGGCCTCACCGTCGACGCCGTGGTCCAGATCGGCTCGGCCTACTGGCTGCGCGTCCCGGTCGGCAAGATGCACACCGACCGCTACGTCCCTCTCCACCCCCAGTTGAAGCTGCTGCTGGACGACTGGCTGGCGCATCGACCCGATGGGTTGCGCTCCAACCTGCTGTTTACCGACCGCGGCCGCCCGGTCAACGCCAGCCGCATCGAGCAGGCCGTGCGCGAGGCCGCCGCTCGCGCGGGTCTGGGCCGGGTCACACCCCACCAGCTTCGCCACACCCTGGCCACCCAGGCCATCAACCGCGGCATGTCGCTGGAGGCAATCGCCGCGCTGCTTGGTCACCGCTCACTCTCGATGACCAGGGTTTATGCCCGGATCGCAGACCGGACCGTGGCCGATGAGTACTTCGCCGTCACCGAGAAGGTCGAAGCCCTCTACGACGCCCCGCGCCGGCTGCCCGCCGCCGCCGAAGGGTCCGAGATGCGGAAGCTGCGCGCCGAGGTGCACCGCCGGATGCTCGGCAACGGCTACTGCGCCCGCCCGGTCGAGATGGACTGCCACTTCGAGTCGATCTGCGAGTCGTGCACGTTCTTCGTTACGACCATCGAGTTCCGCCCGACCTTGGAACGGCAACGTGACGACGCAGCCAAAAAAGGCCAGGTCGCCCGAGAGCAGATCTTCAACGGACTTCTCACCCGACTCGACGAACAGGCCGGCTGACACGCTGGCCAACTCACCGGTCGCCGAAGACAACCTCGCACGGGGGAAGGTTCAGTAGCTGGCGGCAAGACGACGTCATCTCCGTAGCCCTCTCCCGGAAGACTTCGATGTCTCCGGCAAGGTCGTGCAGCTGTCGAGCCATTTCTTGAGCCTCGACCATCCAAGGCGCAAACGCGTCTTCGGCCAGGACCCGCGCAAACCGGAGCCTCGCCGTCGCACTGTCGCCGACCAGCGCGGCCGCCACCGCCGCGTGGTAGTTGTCCCAGAAACTGCCGGGCTGAGGCTCTTGCGAGGTCAGGAAGGATGCGGTCGAGCGAAGGGTGGAGAAACGGCCCCGATTTTCCGCGACGACCACAGCGGCCCGGGACGCCAGGCTGCCGATGTCCTGAGCGAACTGTGTCGGGTTCACGAACCTCTCAAAGGCGCCGTCTCTGCCACCGATGTCATAAGCCAGGTGAGCGCGCACCTGCCACAACCACATGACGCCGACATTGAGGTAACTGCCTTCGTTACTACCTGGCTGGAACTCGACCACGCCGAGCCACCAGTCGTGATCATCGAGCCAGATTCGGGAACGGCCGCGTCGCTGCAGACCCAGCGGGCCAAGGGCCTCACGCGCAGCAGCCGTCATCAAGGGCGCTGAGGGAGACGTGGTCGACATGCCGATCATTCTGCATCAAGCATTGGGAGATTTTCATCCTGAAGTGGCTGCTCAGGAGGCTGGTGTGGCAGGGTTCGTGGGTGCTCATGCTGGTCGTGGGCGGCTGTCTGTGGTCTCGATCGTTTGACGTTTAGCTGTTTCGCGTCGCGGGGCGCGGTGTTGTTCCTACGCTGGGTCGCATGTCGGATTCGGATTCCGTGATGCTGGAGCGGATCGCTGCTCGACGTGCCGAGCTGGACCTGCTGGAGGAGGAGCTGGTCAAGCGGCTGGCCGACGTGCGGGTCGAGCGTGACGAGTTGGTGGTGGCCGAGCGTGTCGTGCAGCGGATCAGCGAGCAGGGCTTCGGCGAGTACTTGTCGCTCGCGCCCGCGCCGCCGGAGGCCCAGGTGGGCGGCCGGTCGGTGCTGCTGATCCCGGCCCGTGCCGCCGGAGTCGGCCCTGACGCGCTGCCGCCGGACTACCAGCGCATCCTGACCATCGTTGCGGAGGCGGGCGGGCCGGTGACGGTCAGGGCCGTCGGCGAGGTGCTGGGCCTGCCGGTGGAGGTGCGGGGCAAGCTGGAGCCGCTGCGCGGGAAGCTGAACAAGCTCGCCGACCGCGGCTGGCTGCGTAAACTCGGCGACGGCCGGTTCGCGATCGCGTTGTAAGGCGGCCCGAAGCCTCCGATTCTGACGCCCCTTACCGGTTCAAGGCCCTCCGCGCACCGAGAAATGATCGCTGACCTGCGCGGCCGAAGTGGATGCCGCCTTCTGGGCGTCGGTCTCCCGGACGTGGGCAGGTGCCCCGGCGAGCCGGGCGGCGTCCCGCATAGGGGTGATTATGCGGAGCCTTATATGCGGTCATACCGGGCGGGCTGGAACAGTGACCGGTAAGGGGCGTCAACCCTGACCCGATCCGGCCTCGCCCCGACTCCGGCGGGCATCGGCTGCAGGATGCCGCCGGCACCGCCGTAACCACTGCGCCCCCGGCGGGTTGGGCAGTGTGTGAATACGAACCCTGAGCCCGCCGAGGGCACTGATTCCGTTGTCTACCAGGTCAAGCTCCCGCTGTCGAGCCGGGTGCTGGCCTTCGTGGCCGATCTGATCCGCGCCCGCCGCAAGGCACTGGGCACCCGCTGGCGCAAAGCCGACGCGGGCCGCCAAGCACTGATCGTCCTGGCCCATCTGCGTCACGACCAGCGTCTGTCCGATCTGGCCGGCGGCAACGGCGTCTCGGCGTCCACCGTGCGCCGCTGGGTGCTGGAGGTCATCAAGCTGCTGGCCGCGAAGGCCCCACGCCTGGAACGCGCCCTGGGAAAGATCGCCCGATCCGGTGGCGAGGCCGTCCTCATCGACGGCACCCTCGTGCGCACCCGCCGACGCACCGGGAAAGCCAACCGGAAGAACTACAGCGGGAAACACAAGGTCCACGGCCTGCTCTTCCTCGCGGTCACCGACGACCGCGGCAACCTGCTGTGGATCTCGGCAGCCAAACCGGGCCGCGCCTCGGACATCACCGCCGCCCGCCACAACCACATCACCGCGAAACTGCGGGACGCCGGACTCGGCGCGATCGGCGACCTGGGCTTCGTCGGCCTGGACGACGACCCCGACGACCCCGTCATCATCACCGGGAGGAAAGCCGCCCGCAAACGGCCCCTGACCGACGCCCAGAAGGAGGCGAACAAGCTGATCAGCCGCGAACGCGCGGCCAACGAACACGCCTTCGCCGACCTCAAGGCCTGGCGCATCCTGGCCAAGGTCCGCATGAACGCCCGGCACGCCACCGACCTCCTGCGCGCCCTACTGGTCCTGACCCGACTCCAAGTCACCCGATGACGGACGATCAAGACCGATGACCACCGGCACCCATCAGCCCACTCATACCAACCCGGCGCCACACCACCCCCACTCACCTGCAACTTCAGGATGAAAAGCCCTCATTGAAGCCGCTGTGACGCTCGAGGGCTTGACAACGAGACCCGCATATTAGAGGGGTGCCGATGGCGATCGTCTACGACCGGACGAAGACCGTGGTGCGCCGGCACGTCGCGCCGGGGATGGCGGTCCCGCTGCACCCGGAGGCGGTGGCGTTCGCCGGGCACTACGACTTCGACATCGACGTCCTGGCCGCCTACCGCCCGACCGGGAAGGGCCGGGTGGAGCGGCAGGTGCTGATCGTCCGCGACCACGTCCTGGCCGGGCGGGGCTTCTGCTCGGTCGAGGAGATGGACGCGGCGTTCAACGCCTGGGTGCCGCTGCGCCGGGCCCGGGTACACGCCACGCACGGGGAGGTGATCGGGGTGCGGGCGGTCCGCGACCAGGTCGCGCTGCGTCCGCTGCCGACCATCCCGTATCTGGTCGCCGACCGGCACCTGCGGTTCGTCGGCAAGGACTGCCTGGTCGCGTTCGACGCCAGCCTCTACTCCGTGCCCGCGCGCAGGATCCGCCCCCGGCAGATGGTCGAGGTCCGCGCGACGAAGACCGAGATCCTGCTGCACGCGCTCAGCCCCGGCCCGGACGGCACGACGCTGCTGGCCATCCACCCCAGAGCCAAGCAGCGCGGGCAGCGGGTCGTCAACCAGACGCACTGGGACGGGCTGCCCGACGGCCACACCCGCGCCGTCACCACCGGCGACGACGGATCACCGGGCTATCGGCGACAGCACGGCGACCGCGCGGTCCCGGCCGGATCCCTGGCCGCGCTGCTGAGCCAGTCCGGTGCCGCCCATGTCGAGGTCGGGCGCCGTCCGCTGTCGGTTTACGACGAGCTGACCGGCACCGTGCCGTTCACCATCCACCCGCAGTTCGGAGAGGACGCCCGTTGAGCGAGCTGGTCGCCACCCGGATCCGCACCATGGCCGGCAAACTGGGCCTGAACCACCTCGCCGACCACGTCACCCAGTACGCCAAGCGCGCAGACGACGGGAAGATCGGATACCTCGACCTGCTGGACATGGTGCTCTCCGACGAGGTCGCGGTCCGCGACGACGGCCGGTTCCGCCATGGGCTGCGGATCTCCAAGCTGCCGCATCACAAAACGATCGACGACTACGACTTCGCCTTCCAGCCGGAGCTCGAGCCCCGCAAGGTCAAGGACCTCGCGACGCTGTCGTTCGTGGAGGCCAAGGCCAACGCCGCTCTCCTGGGGCCGCCGGGAGTCGGCAAGACGCACCTCGCGGTCGGCCTGGCCGTGGCCGCCTGCCGCGCGGGCTACTCGATCTACTTCACCACGCTGGACGACATGGTCCGCCAGCTCGCCGCCGCCGAACGCGCCGGCCGTCTGGCCAGCAAGCTCGGAACCTACCTGCGCACCTCGGTCCTCGTGATCGACGAGGTCGGCTATCAGCCGCTGGAACGCGCCGAGGCCAACCTGGTCTTCCAGGTGATCTCGAAGCGGTACGAGAAGGGCTCGATCATCCTGACCTCGAACAAGACCTTCGGGGAGTGGGGGTCCGTGTTCGGCGACGAGGTCCTGGCCACTGCGATCTTGGACCGCCTGCTTCACCACTGCGACGTGATCAGCATCAATGGACCGTCCTACCGGCTGAAGAACCGCCTGGCCGCGCTCGAAGCCGAGGCTACCAAGACCAAGCCCGCAACCGACACACCCGCGAGCTGACCGTGTGCCACAGCCAGCCACCACCCCACCACGACGCCGTCGCACTCGATCTCGAGCACGCCACCCGCCTGATCCGGCTACTGCGAGAGATCGAGGAGTTCTTCGACGACTGCGACGAGACCATCGCCGACGCCCTCGACGAGCACTTCGGCTTCGAACCCGCCGCCGAGTCCTACGCCGCCGTCACCGCCCTGGAAGCCGACCGACTCCAAGACGCCATCAACGAACACCGCTACCCCTACGAGGCCCACGCGGGCTGAACCCGTACACACCCACTCTGCACGTTCATCCGTACCCCGCTCTGCACTACAACAAGTACGCCGACATACGGGGCCTCCGCCCCACCCGACGGCCGTCAGCCGGCAACGGGCCTGCCCACCACCGGACAGGTTGTCCGGCGGGAGGGCGACTGCGGGCGGTTCCCACGTTCACTGCATGTCGGTCGGCCAGGTCGGCGTCCAGCTTTACCCCGGCAGCATCGCCACACCTACGCCGCAGGCTTTCAGCGTGGCCCCCGCGACCGGCACCAGGAGCCGACCTCGGGGTTGACCCGCTCAAGGCAGGCGAGTCACGCACTGCATCCGGCCCATATCCACCAGGTTGGAGCCGGAGGGTCGGTTACGGGGCTTCATCCACTGATTCACTTTCGTTACACCTTCTGACCTTGCTAGCCGGACCCGGACCGTCTGGCAGTGCCGACCCGTCCCGACGTTGTCGCGGCTGCTCCCACCCTCCCCGGCGTTCCCCGGATCAGACTGCCGCCAGCTTCACCAGACCGCTGCGACGGCCTGGCGGTGGAGCCCTTCCATCTCCACCCGAATCACGCAGCGCCTCGTGGCGCACGCCCTGATCGACCCAGGCCTTGGTGACGGTGGGGACGTCGGCGGCGACCTGGTCCAGCAGCGCCTTGCCGATGGCGTTCTCGTGCACGCCGGCCGCCACGATCACCACGGCGATGATCAGCCCTATCACGTCTACAGCCAGTCCACGCTTGCGACCTGGAACCTTTTTATTCGCATCCTTACCCGTCGTGGAGGCGGGGACGTTCGAGGCGGCGTGCAGGCTGGCCGAGTCCAGAACGACCGCGCTCGGATCCTCCGCACGCCCGGCCCGCTCCCGGACCTGAGCCCGCAGCAGATCGTGGAGGATCTTGTCGAAGCCTTCGTTGCGCCAGGTGTAGAAGTAATACTTCACCGCCGAGGCCGGCGGGAAGTCCGCGGGCAGCATGTTCCAGGAGCAGCCGGCCCGGTTCTGGTAGAAGATCCCGTCCACGATGTCGCGCATCTCGTACTGCCCGTCGTGCCCGCTGACCGAGGATGCTGCGCTTTCCGCGCCGCGATCACCGGGCCGATCAGCTCCCACTGCTCGTCGGTGGTGTCGGTCGGATAGACCCTGTCCCTCATCGCGCCAGTCCACCAGCCGCCCGGGCCGCTGTCGGCCCGAACCGGTCAGCGTCACCGGAACGCGCGATGCCGAAATCCCAGCTAACCATTACGAAACGGTGCAACGCGATCCCCGGCTCGACCCAAAGACGAATCGGGCATCAGCTAACTTTCAGCTCTCTCAAAGAGACGTTGCGTTTGTACTCGCCATCCTGGCTGATCTTCCGCAGGTTGACGGAGCCCCGCGAGGTCTGTGGATATCTACTCCCCGCTGGCGCTGTCACGCTGTTCAGCGCCTGGGTGGTTCACCACGACCCGCTGTGGTGGCCCGACCCAGATGAATTCAGGCCCGAACGGTGGTTATGGCCGGTACGGGTTCCCGAGTGACTGAGACGGCCTCCACAAGCGGCGTTATGTGTCCGGCCCACACCCGAAGGGCCGGGGCCAAGGAGGCCTACTTTCCCTTCGGTGGTGCGCCGCGCCAATGAGGTGATCCGGACAACAATCACATGATGATCTTGTGCTCGAACTGCGTGAGTACGACGGCGACGCGCATGAGGCTGGTGATGGAGCGCGGGCTCATCGTCACATGGCGTAGCGCTTTCCATCGCCCGAACAGCAATGCGAATCCCCTTTCCCCTTGTGCGCGAAGCCCGCGCAGGGCCTTGTTGTAGCTGCGGACGTCGATCGGGAGTTCGGTGCCATCCTTGGGTTGCGGCACCGGCACGTACACGCCGTGGCCTGCGCCGACGTAGCCGCCGTCGGCGAGGATCGGGAGGTCTTTGAGATACGGCTGGAGGAATTGCAGCACCTCGGCGCGGGCGACGGTGATGTCGTGGAAGCTGCCGGGCCACACCTCGGACGTCCACAGCGGAACCCCCGACGGGTCGGTGAGCAACTGTACGTTGCCGCCGAACAGCTTGCATTTCCCGCTGTACCAGGAGTCGATGATGTTGCCTTTCGAGGAGACCTTCTTCTCGTCCAGCCGGTCGCACTCCACAACGGTGCCGTCCAGGATGAGGTACGGCGTACCGTCACGGAGCGCCCGCTCCAGGATCGCGACCAGATCCGTGCCGCGTTTGGCGATCTCACCCAGGGCCTCGGCGTGGTACTCGTAGGCCGTGCTGCGGGACAGGCCGAAGCCGGCGCCGAGCCGTTCGATGTCGACGCCATCGCGCATCCAGGCCAGGGTGAAAACGGCTTGACGGTAACAAGTCAGCTTGCGGGTTCCCCTGCGCGTTCCGATGGCTTTGCGGTGCTGCCGCAGCAGCCCGGCCACGAAGAAGATCAGGTTGCGCGGGACGTCGAGCTTGACACAATAGGTGGTCACGCAGGGCCTTGTCGGTGAGTGATCCGTGAGAAGACCACTTCCTATCGCAGGGCCCTGCGTGTTTACTACAGGCGTCGCAAATATCCGACTTGGCGGCGATGCGTCATTTGCCTGTCCGGATCACCTCAATGCCCCGGCAAGTCGTTCGCCGAGGTCGAGGGAGCGGTGATACTCGCGGTGCTCAACTCACTGTGGAGCTGTGGATCCGGTTACCCAGGGGTTGCCGGAGCCGCGGGTGGGAATCACGCTGCGTCCCCCTGAGCGCGTGCTGATGATCCCGTCCACCTACATGCGCGATTCGGGCTCAGTTGGTGCCGCTCAAGAGCGTGATGCCGGGGTTTGACTACCGATTTCCTAAGTGGCGCGGATAACTGCCGTCCGTCATAAATTCCCCATCGAGCGCCATGATCGCGTCACGTAATTCCCCACGAGGGCGGCGGGCCGCCCGATCTTGAAGTGTCCGGGACGAGACGGGCCGTCAAGGACGCCTTCGGCGCCGCTACGCGGTGAGCTGCGCTCATCCTGGACAACCCGCCCCGTCCCTACAGGCGCGGCAGCTATCGGGCGGCCCGAGAAGTGCGTCGTCCCCATGGCCCCGACGAACGACGCGTCGCCGGGGCCATGGCCAACCTCGTGACGCGAGGGGCGGGGGATTCGGCGACGGTTCACAGGACCACCTCCGCTCGCGCGGAGAGAACGAACGCGGGCCGGGCTCCCGCGTCGATGACGGCGGACCACCTCCGCTCGCGCGGAGAGAACGCGGGGATGAGGCTCACCACGCGACGCCGCCGGACCACCTCCGCTCGCGCGGAGAGACCTTCCCGACCTGCGGTGCTACCAGGCAGTTACCAAAACGCAACGTTCTGGGGTGTAGCTCGCTACCCCGCACTGAGGCTAGCCGGTGAGTCATGCTTTGAGGGTATACGGCCCACGCCTAGCGGCCAGGCTGCGTCGGCGGTGATCACGGTGTACGGGCCGGTCGGGGAGGTGGCCGCCTGGTCCGGCAGGTTCCGAATCCGCCCGGGTCCGATGAGGGCCCGGGCGGAGCGTTGGCATGCCGTCGGTCACGTATGCCGAGCGTGACGGTCGTCCTGTTTGGCTCCCGTCCGGCTCACCCGTTCGAGTGGAACGTCTCTCAGGCGGTGCGATTGCGGTGGGGGGCGGAGAAAGTGTCCGCGATGGCGATGGCGGCGGCATGCTTGAGGTCGTCCACGACCGAGGTGTAGAGGTCGGCCGTGATAACGGTGCTGGAGTGTCCGAGGATCTCCGAGACGACCTTCATCTCGATGCCGGCTGTCAGCAGGTGGGTCGCGGTTCCGTGCCGCATGTCATGCAGCCGGACTGGAGGCAGCCCGGCTTCGCGGGCCAGGCCGGTGAAATGGTCGGTGACCCGTGCCGGTTGCAGTGCGGTCCCGTCGCGGCGGGTGAACACCAGACCGGTGTCGGTCCAGGTGGCACCATGGTCGCGCTTGTCCCGGGCTTGGTCGAGTTCGCGGTCCCGGAGCGCTTTGACGACGATTTTGGACAGGGCAATGGTGCGTTCTCCGCTGTCGGTCTTGGTGTCGCCGATGTCGGTGACCCACCCGACTTGGACGATCTGTTGCTTGATAGCCATGGTGTTGTTGCCCAGGTCGAGGTCTTGCCAGCGCAGCCCGCAGGCCTCGCCGCGGCGTAGGCCGCAGTGGGCGATGAGCAGGTAGAGAGCGTACAGCTGGTGTTTGGTGGCGCGCCGCAGGAACACGGCGGTCTGGGCGGCGGTCCACACCATCACGGGGCCGGGTTTGACCCCGGTGTCCTGCCAGGCCTTGATGCGGGCCGGTGTCCAGATCAGGGCTTTGGGGGTCTTTCCGGACGGCAGCTTCACGAGCTTCGCCGGATTGACCGTGATGAGCTGCTCGTAGGTCGCGTCCGTCAGTGCCGACCGCAGTACGGCCCTGATGCGCTGGATGGTGACCGGGCCCGGCGGCCGGCGGAAGGGTGGCATCTCGGCGAGCTGGGCCCGGGCGGCCCGGGCGGCCGCCGCGTCGTGGTCGCGCCAGGCCTGCTTCGACGCGGCCAGGACCGTGTGGCGCTTGGCGTTGGCGGCGGCGGTCTGGCGGGCGTCTTCCGCGATGAGTGCCATCGCCTCCCGGATGTGGCTTGGTCGCAGGCGGTTCAGTTGGTGCTCGCCGAGTGCGGGGATGAGGTGGTTGTCGATGACCGCCGCGTAGTTGAGCTGGGTCGCACGTCGAAGATCCGTCTTGCTGGCCAGCCAGCGGCGCAGCCACTGTTCGACGGTGACGTCGGCGTCCAGGATTTGTCCGACGCGTGTTCGGGCCCGGACCTGGTCTGCGTCGGGGAGCGGCAGGTTGGCCTTGAGCTGTGTGCGGACCATGTCGATGATCACCGTGCGGGTCTTGGCCGGGTTGTCGGCCTGGTCGGCGATGGCGACGAGTGCCGCGATGTCGTTCATCGCCTCTTCGGCGCTCTTGCGGCTCAGGTAGCCGCCGTGCCGGACGATGGCTCGGTCGACGTCGCCGGGCCGGGTGAACTCGATGCGGAAGAACCAAGTTCCGTGCTTGGTGTTCCAGGCGCCGTCGGCACGGCGCAGCCGAGGGCACGAAGTGCTGAGATCCTGGCGCTTCGCCCGACCGTCAGCATCGGCCGTGAGAGTGCTGCATGAGCACCTTTTAAAGAGGGAGCCGTTCAAAGCGGGTGTCCTTGCCGTGGTGGAGGGGCACGCCCGGCGGGAACCCGCAACCATCGCACGGGCTCCCGCCGGGCAGTCAGCAGGTCGGGGTTTATCGACGCTCGACTCGTTCGGAGACTTCAAGCCCGCGGTTGAAGCCCCGCCGAAGTCCCTACCGTCCGGGTGACAGCGGCCGGTGTCCCTCGGGGACGGTCACGCCCAGCAGCCGGAGCACGGGCAGGGTCGGCACCCGGTAGGGCTTGCCGACACGGATCACCGGTACGGGGAACTGGTCTGCGCGGGCCAGGATGTAGGCCCGGGTACGGCCGATGCCCAGCAGTAGCGCTGCGGCCTCCAGGCTCAGGGTCGGCGGGAGACTCGCGAGGTCGGTGACGGTGTAACAGCGGTTCTGACGCTGGTCATGATGCCTCCGCGGGCTCGGTGTCGGTGTCGGTATCGGTGGAGAAGTCGAGTTCTCGCCAGATCTCACACAGCTCGAACAGGTCCGGCGCCGGGCTGTCCGGAAGCGACTGGGCCTCTCGGGCCGAAATCTGGTCAACAGGCTGCGGGACGGTCGGGTACGTGCCGAGCGGGCGGGTGGTCATGCGGCACGCTCGCAAGAGTTGCGGCGGCCATCGTCGTTGCCTGCACGGTCCGCCGCCCTCGGCGACTCGACTCCGAGCGCTCGTAGGACGATCACCTCTTCATGGACTACGACATGGGTGGGCTGGCCGGCGGTGAAGGCGTTGCGGGCGTTGACAGCTGGAAGAACGAGGCCGCGACCGTGATCCCGCTGTCGCCGGCGGCCGCGAGCAGCGCGACGCAGCGCTCGTGCAGCGTGAAGCCGGCCTGCGGTCGCCGCCTCGGCTGGCCATCGTGGGGATGTCGACCAGGCGCCGGCGCGGCGGAACGGCCGGCGTCGTCACGACCAGGAGAGCCCCCGGGCGTGAGCAGGGGGCGGCAGCCGGCCAGGATCTGGGCGAAGCCCGTCATCAGGTCCTCGACGTCGGCGTGGGCGAGGTTGGCCGGGTCCGGCTGTAGCGGTAATCGGTCTTGACGGACGTCGGCCGACCGGAGTCGCGGGTTCGACAGGACGTGGCCATGGGTGGCGTGGCCCGTACGGCGGGGAGGTCAGAACCAGCGCCGCCCTGCCGTCGGACGTCGGTGCCGAGCAGCCGCCCGATGGCGCGGGCGTCGCCGTGGATCGCGTGGCGTAGCCGGGCGCGCCGTGGTCGGTGGCGTAGCTGGATGTTCCGAAGCGCCAGGTCGGCCCAGCGCCGCTCGTACTCCACGCCGATCGCGATCGCGGTCGGCGTGGACGGCCTCGACCAGGGTGGTGCCGATGCCGCACATCGGGTCGATGACGAGGTCGCCGGGGGTGGTGTAGGCGTGCGATGGCGTGGGCTGGCGATCGCAGGGAACATCTTGCCCGGGTGGGCGTCGGACTCTGGGAGGTAGCGGCCGCGACGCTGAGCGCGCGGGCTGTCCTGCGCCGTCGCCCACACCGAAACCGGTGTCGGCGGACCGGTCGGGTTCACTGTCGCGCCGGGTGATGTGGGGAGTGGTTCGTGGCCGTCATACGGTGGTCGCCTTCCGGTTGCGGGCTGTGCGACCCGGGTGATCGCGTTCGCCCTCACCCTTAGAAGCCCGGCAATTCAACGCATAGGGGTCACCGGAGTGCGACCGTCCTGGCGACAGGCTCACAGCCGTCTGATCGGGACCCTTCGCACGAGTGAAATCCGACGCCGCGGACTACAGCGCTCGTCCGCGCGCAGCATTACTGCGAGCGTCCGCAGCTGGTGCGGGACGGTAACCCCAGCCCGCGCATGTCCTCAGAACGTTGGCTCCGGTCGCTGGCACGCTCAAGACCCTGCGCGCCCGTATCTGCGGCCTCGGGCGCGATTACGAAGAGCGTAGAGCAATTACAGGGCCCTGAACTGCGCGTTTATTCCAGCTCTACCGAGCTCTTACATTCGTGCTCTCTTGCCTTGGCGGCGGGTCGTCTCCGACCCCTTCGCCGCGCGATGCAAGGGAGCCAGCCCGCCATGAAGAAGAAGCCCACCTGCACGACCGTGCTGGAGATCGCCGAGACCACGTTCGTCGAGCTGTTCTCAGACACCGCTAGCGGTCCTGGACGGGGCTGCTTGGGCGCCCCGCTTCGAGTCGGCCCGGCTGGCGCTGCTGGAAGCGCGCCGGGTCCTGCTTGAATGCGGGCACCTCGATGGATGTCCGGGACGAGGTGTGGCGGCACCTGATCGAACTGCTCTCGCAACGGTCGGCGGCCAGTGGACGCTGGCGGTGGTTGGCATGGCGGTGCCGATGCTCAAGCGCATGGCACGGCTATTCAACGAGCGGTACGACGGCCAGGGTTGCGACCTGGCCTCGGAGATCCTGACCGGGTTCCTGGACCACGTGTCACGATGGATCCCGAGCGCCAGGGCATCGCCGGAAGGCTGCGCTGGGCGTGCCACCGAGCGGCTGCCAACGCGTGCGCGGCGGCAGGAGAGCAGCCGGCACTGCGTACCGAGCCGGGGTCGATGCCGCCGCCGGCGCTAGCCGCGCACCCGGACCTGGTGCTCGCCCGAGCAGTGCGGGCCGAGGTGCTGACCGATGCGGAGTCCGACCTGATCGGGATGACCAGGCTGGAGGACGTGAGCCTGGCCGAGGCCGCCGTCTGCCTGGGAATCACCGCGAACGCAGCGAAGATCCGTCGACAGAAAGCTGAGGCTCGCCTGGCGGCGTTCCTCGCGGGTCGGCCCGTGCCGGCCCGCGCGGTGCTCAAGGGTGGCCGCGCGCGGAGGCCGTCGGCCTGCGTGGCTGCGGCTGCGGCATGAACTCGACCGAGGTCCCGGAGACCATTTGCCGGAATCGGTGACCCCGCAGGGTCGGCATCGCGGGCTTCTAGGGGTGAAGGGAAAACTCCCAGGCCCATGGCACGGGCCGCGCTCGTCTCCTGGAGGGCCGACTCCGTGAAATTCCCCGATTCAGTCTCGCGTCCCCGTACCGCAGCCCTCGTGCTGGCCTCGCCGCGCCGAGGTGCTACAGGCCGCCGCACATGCCCAGCCGCCCAAGCGGCCCGCCGGGGACGCGAGTCTTGGCCGTGGCGACGCTGGACCAGACGATCAGCAATGTCCGGAACTGGATCGTCGGGATCGCCGCATCAGTCGCGACGGTGTATCTGACCTGGGGCGGCCTGCGATACATGATGGCCGGCGGCGAACCGGGCGAGGTGGAGAAGGCGAAGAGCGCCATTCGGTCCGCCGCGGTCGGCTACGCGGATCGCGATCCTTGCTCCGGTTCTGGTTACGGTCCTGAAGGGCTTGGTCGGTGCAGGGTCCTGACCTCTCGCGTCGTTTTCTGTCTCTCTTGTCAAGCCGCTGGCACGTCCCGCCGTGGCTGCCGGGGTCGAGCAGGCATAACGCTGGCCTGCCTGCTCGTCGGTATCGCCGCCGCCGTCATCCTGTTCGGCACGGCGTCGGCTCAAGCCGACCCCGCGCCGGTCCCAGCCCGGCCGTTACGCAGGGCCGGCGGCCGGGCCCGCGGTGCCGTGCCGACGCCGGTAACGCCGGGTATCTACGGTCCGCTGATCGGCGGCGGGACGATGGCTCCGCCCACTCCGCCGGACGACGCCGACATGCAGCAGTCGTCGGACCCGTCGTGGTACGACATCCCGGGCCAGATCGAGAAGGCGATCAACACCTGGCTCGGGAACATCGTCAAGGCCGCGCTCGAACCGGTGCTGCATTTCGTCGGCGCGACGGTGCTGTCCAGCCCCGACGTGTCCGACGGCCGCATCGCCCAGGTGTGGACGATGATGCTGGTCACCGCCAATGCCGATCTACTACTCTTCGTACTGGATGGCGGTTCATCGTGATGGGCCATGAGACGGTCCAGACGCGGTACTCCGCCAAGGAGATCGCCCCGCGGCTGGTCGATAGGGATCATCGCCTCCAACGCCTCGCTCTGGGTGATCTGCCAGGCGGTGTCGCTCGGCAACAGCCTGGCTCAGGCGCTCGCTGACCGGGACGATCTCGGCCGAGGGCATCGGTCACATCCTGATCGTCACCGTCGTCGATCGGATCTTCCTGCCGCGGCGGAGCCGGAGCCATGCTCCTGGTCCTGCTCGGCGCTGTCATCGCCGCCATGGGCCTGGTGCTGGTCGCTCACCTACCTGATCCGGGCGGCGGTCCTGATCATCTTGACGGCCGGAGCGCCGCTGGCCTTCGCGTGCCATGCCCTTCCGCAGACCGAGGGCATGGCCAAGCTGTGGTGGCGGGCGATCTTCGGATGCCTGGCCACCCAGGTCGCCCAGTCGCTCACCTTGATCACTTGCGTGCAGGTGTTCTTCGACCCGCACGCCCACGTCATCCTCGGGCTGCCGGTCGACGCCGGGGCGCTGACGGACCTCCTGCTATGTCTGGTGCTGTTCTTCATCCTCATCAAGATCCCCGTATGGGTGCATCGCATGGTGATGGGACGATACCCGTTCGGGATGACGGTTGCCGGCCGGCTGGGCCGAGCTTCTTGTACTACAGGGCGTTCACGACGCTGCGGGATCTGGCGCGGGCAGCGCAGCTCGCCCCAGAGGCACTGGGTCCAGGCAGGCACGCCGTCTGGCACAACGCCAGCCGCCCGGGATCCCCGCTGCCCGGAGCCGGACTCACGCCTGCCGTCCCACGACCTGGCGGCGGACTGGGCTTGGCAGCCCCGGCGCCGGAGGACCCGGCGGCTGGACACCGAAGCCGCCGACGGTGACCGCCACCCAGGTCAGACCGTCCGCCGCCGCGGCCGCCCGCAGCGCCGTCGCCGGTCGGGCCCGGTCCAGCGCGAAAACCGGTCGCAGCGCTGCCGATCGGGAGCCACCGAACGGCGGGACCGAAGACACCGGGCTCGCCGCTCCGCCGACGCGCGGGAAGCAATTCGGACTGTTCCCGCCGCTCGAACGGACACCGGGTCGAGCCCTCCAGCGCAGCGACAGGCCACCACGCCACCCACCGCGCCCTGGACGGGCTCCGTCAAGGGCAACGCCCGCTGTTCCCGAACCCGTCGCCCCGCAAGGCGGATTCGAAAACACGCCTGCCAGGCCCAGCCAGACTGCCGCTGGCCCCGCTGTTCATCTCCCCAGCCGACCACGGCGATCCGCCGAAGCGTCGCCGGACGACGCCGTCACCCCACCGGCTCCCACCCACACCGTCCGCGCCGACCACCGACATCGCCCTCGAGCCGGCGTCGCCGAGCCCGACCGAGCAAGGAGCGTGATTTCCGATGCCCGAGGACAACCCCGGAAGCTATACGACCGTCCGGATCCCCGCTGACGTCAACAAACCCGACCTGCTGTTGGGCCCGTGGTCGGCCCGACAGGCCGCGATCCTCGGCGGAACTGCCCTCGCGCTGTGGGGAGCCTGGATGGCGATTCGCGCCTGGCTGGACCCGCTCCTGTTCCTAGCGCCGGCACTCTGGTACTGCTGCTGCTCGTCGCCACAGTGGTCAGCACCGAGCGCGACGGCGTCAGCCTGGACCGACTGCTCGTCGCAGCCGTATGCCAGATGCTCACACCGCGCCGCCGGGTCCTGGCCCCCGAGGGCGTGCGGCCGACGCCGAAATTCCTGCGGGAGGTGCTTGACGGACAGCACTCGCATGAACCCGGCGCCGCTGAGTCTCCCGGCGCGCGAGGTCGACTCCGCGGGCATTCTCGACCTCGATAAAGACGGCGCGAGCGTGCTGGCCGCGGCGTCAACGGTGAACTTCACACTGCGCACCGCCGCCGAGCAGGAAGTGCTGCTGTCGGGCTTCGCCCGCTGGCTCAACACGCTCACCGGCCCGGTTCAGATCGCCTCGCACACCGCGCCGAGCGACTTGACCCCGCAGATCGAGACGCTGCGTCGGCGAGGCCCCGAACTCCCGCATCCGCTGCTCGCAGCAGGCGGCCGAGGACCACGCCGACTTCCTGGAGCAGCTCGCAGCCTCCCGAAGCCTGCTGACGCGCCGCGTCCTCATCGCTGCGTCATGAACCTGACCGAGCTGCCGGGCAGCGGCTGCTCCGCCGGGCGCACGACTGTACGGCGGTCCTCGCCGGCTGCGAGGTGGATGTCACCGTCCTCGACCGCGACGCCGCAAGACAGGCACTGTCTGCCGCATTCGACCCCGACCACCTCACCGCCTCGAACGGCTAGAAGGATCCCGATGCGCACCGTACCACCGCTGCCGGGCTGCTTCCCCTGTGGAGCAGCACTGGAACGAAGCACACGAGGGGCGGCGGCCGCCTCAGGCGCTCATCCCGCCTGCGAACGGAACTGGGCCTCGGCCCTGCAAGTCTGGAGGTCGGGCCGCGGGTTCTTCGAGTCGGGGACTCCTACGCTGCCTCATTCGCCGTGGCCGGCTACCCGTCCGAGGTCGCCGCGGGATGGCTCGAGCCGCTGTTGGCGTTCCCCGCGCGCGTCGACGTGTCTGTGCACATCGATCCGGTCCCCGCGCCGGTCGCCGCCGACCGACTGCGCAAGCAGCGCGCGAGGCTGGAATCCGGCCGCCGCCAGGGCGCGGACAAGGGGCGCCTGGACGACCCGGAGACCGAAGCCGCCGCAGCCGACGCCCGCGATCTGGCCTATCGAGTGGCGTGCGGACAAGGGAAGCTGTTCGGCGTCGGGATCTACCTCACCGTCCACGCCGACACCGAGACCGAACTCGCCCAGACCTGCGCGGCCGTGAAATCCACGGCCGACGGGATGCTGCTGCGCCTGGTTCCCGGCCACATTCCGCACCGTGCAGGGCTGGTGCTCCACGCTGCCGCTCGGGCTGGACCTGCTCAAGATCAGGCGCACGTTCGACACCGACGCCCTGGCCACGGTGTTCCCGTTCACGTCCGCCGACCTCGTCGCCCCGCCTGACGCGGGCTCCCGCGGGAGCACTTCATCGCCGGTGCTCTACGGCGTCAACGCCTCCGGATCCAGGCTCGTGCTCTGGGACCGGTGGCAGTGCGACAACCACAACTCGGTCGTGCTCGCCCGCTCGGGAGCCGGGAAGTCCTACCTGACGAAGCTGGAGATCCTGCGGTCCTTGTATCAGGACGTGCAGGTGATGGTCGTGGATCCCGAGCAGGAATACACCAGGCTGGCCGAAGCGGTCGGCGGAACGGTCGTCGAACTCGGCGCTCCGAACGTGCGGATCAACCCCCTGGACATCCCGCAGGTCGGTGCACCCTCGAGCGATGCCGTCCGTCGGCGGGCGCTGTTCGCACACACAGTCGTCGCAGTCCTGCTCGGATCCGAGCTGACCGGCGGACAACAAGCCGCACTCGACACCGCGATCCTCGCCGCCTACACCGACGCGGGCATCACCGAAGACGTCCAGACGCATTCGCGTCCCGCGCCTACTCTTCGGGACGTCGCGGACCTGCTGGCCGTGCTCTCTGGATCCCGAGGCCGTGGCGCTGGCCGCGAGGCTCACGCCGCACACGACGGGATCCTTCTCCGGGCTTTTCGACGGCCCGACCACGACCTCAGCCGAGGGGCACCTCGTGGTGTTCGCTCTGCGGCAGCTCCCGGAGGAGCTGAAGGCCATCGGGACGCTCCTGGTCCTGGATGCGATCTGGCGCACCGTATCTGATACCGAGCAGCGCCGCCGTCGTCTTGTGGTGGTGGACGAGGCGTGGCTGTTGATGAAGGAGCCCGCCGGCGCCCGGTTCCTGTTCCGCATGGCCAAAGCCGCCCGGAAGCAGTGGGCCGGCCTCGCTGTCATCACGCAGGACGCCGACGACCTGCTGGGAACCGAGCTCGGCCAAGCCGTCGTGACGAACGCCGCCACGCAGATCCTGCTGCGTCAGGCTCCGCAGGCCATCGACCATGTGGCGACCGCGTTCCGGCTGTCGGCGGGGGAGCGGGCCTACCTGCTGTCGGCGACCCGGGGCCAGGGACTGGTCATGTCCGGGTCGTCGCGCGCGGCGTTCGCCGCAGTGTCGTCACCTGCGGAGCACGCGGTCGCGACCACGGACCCGGCCGAGCTGGCGCGGATGTCGGCTGCCCCTGACGGTCCAAGGCCAGCAGAGATGTTCGACGGCTCCGGGCCGACCTTCGACGAGGCCGAGGAGTGGTCCTTCTGAGGGCGGTCACGCCAGCGGCGAGCTCGATGGATTCGTCGGACCGTGCCGGGCGGCGGCGCCCGTCGGCGTGGCTGCCGCAGCGGGTTCCGCTCGTGCAGTACCTGACGAACCCGAGCGGTGCTCTCGGCCAGATGGCTGACGCCGTTGCCCGATTCGCCGAGACGTGGTGGCAGGTCGAGGTGCCCGCGACCATCGCAGTGCTTTGCGCGTTTGCCGGTGTGCGTGCTGCAGCTTCGGGCGCGGCATCAGCGCCTGATGGCGCAGGGCGCACGCTTCATTGACGTCCAGGTCCCGCCTGTCGTAGAGCCGGGGGCGGGTGAGGCGTTCTGGGCGAACCTCCACGCACTGCTTCGGCCGGCGTGGCGACGCTTCTTCGACGGCCAGCCGCACCTGGTGTTCGAGTACATCTGGAGCCGCGACGTGCTGTCGCTGGGGATCTGGGTTCCCGGCGTCGTCCCGGTCGGTGTCGTCGAAGCTGCGGTCGAAGGCGCGTGGCCCGGCGCGCGCGTGACGGTGCTGTCCCCGCCTCCGCTCCCGCTGCCCTCCGGGGCCACCGCGTCGACCGGCGGCCGGCTGCGTCTGGCCCGTCCTGAGTATCTGCCGCTGAAACAGCGGCACGAGGCTGATCCGCTGCGCCCGTTGCTGGCCGCCGCCGGTAACCTGATCGGTAGCCGAGTCGGCCGTTGTCCAGGTCCTGGCCCGCCCAGCGACAGGGCGGCGGGTGCGGAAGTACCGCCGGGACCTGGCCAGGTTCCGGCACGACGCCAGCGGCGCGCTCGAGCACGCCTCGCTGAAGACCGCGCTCTTCGACGAGCTGACGCCGGGCCAGCCGGTCATCCGTGCGGTGCGACGGCAAGACCCGGTCCTGGCCGCGGCCTTGCGCGCGGCCGTGCTTGAAAACTCCAGGCCCGCTGTGGGAGGCCGAGATCCGCTACGCCGTGGCGACCACGGCATACATCCCGCCCGGCCGTGCCCGCCGCAAGGAGGCCCAGATGCCCCTTCGTGGAGTGGCCCACGGGCTCGCCTGCGCCTTCGGCGTTCACGCCGAGCGCAACTGGTGGGCCCGCAAGCCCCTGCGCAACGTCGTCGCCGTGACGGCTTCCAGGTTCCTTGACCGCGGCGACCTCATCACCGTCGGGGAACTCGCCGCCGTAGCCCACCTGCCCCTGGACGCCGGAGCGATCGGCGTCGTCCGCGCCGGGGCTCGCTCCGTCGCCCCGCCACCGTCCACTCCCGGTGCCGGCTCCGCGGAGGTGGTGAAGTTCCTCGGCGACGCCGACACCGGGCCTGCCCGGCCGGTCGCCCTCAACGTCGCGGACGGCCGGCAGCACACGCACATCCTCGGAGCGACCGGCTGCGGCAAGTCCACCCTGATGAGCCGGATGATCATGGACGACGTCCAGGCCGGCCGCGGCGTGGTGGTCGTCGACCCGAAAGGCGATCTCGTCGCCGACCTGTTGGACCGGCTTCCGGCCTCGGCGGCCCCGCGCACGGTACTGATCGATCCGACGGACACCGGCCCCAGGCCCTCCCTGAACATCCTCGCCGCAGGGGAGCCGGAGCTGCTGGTGGACAACCTCGTCGGGATCTTCCGGCGGATCTTCTCGGCGTTCTGGGGCCCGCGCACCGACGACATCCTGCGTGCCGCCTGCTTGACGCTGCTGTCCACCCGGCAGGCCAGATGAGGAGACTCCGACGCTGTCCCTGGTCCCGACGCTGCTCGCCGACCCGGTGTACCGCAAGCGCGTAGTCGACGAGCTGCCATCCGATAACCAGACGAAAAGCATCAAGGTCCTGCGCGAGTTCTGGACCTGGTACGACGGCCTCTCGCCAACTGCACCCAGGGCAACGTCACCGGGCCCTTGCTGAACAAGCTGCGGGCGTTCCTGCTGCGCGACTTCGTCTCCGAGGTCGTCGCCCGGCCGCAGTCCAGCATCGACATGCACGGAAGTGCTGGACGGCGGAGTGCTGCTGGTCCGGCTGCCCAAGGGCGTGCTCGGCGAGGAGACCGTGAAGACTCCTCGGCTCGTTCATCGTCGCCGCCACCTGGCAGGGCGCATCCCACCGCGCCAAGCCGGCAAGAGGCAGCGCGGAACGACGCCGCGTTGTACATCGACGAGTGCCACAACTTCCTGAACCTGCCGTTCCCGCTGGAAGACATGCTCGCCGAGGCGCGGGGCTACCGCCTCTCACTGGTCCTGGCGCACCAGAACCTCGCCCAGCTCCCACCTGACCTGCGCGAAGGGATCTCGGCCAACACCCGCAACAAGGTCTTCTTCACGTGCTCGCCGGAGGACGCCCGGGCGCTGGCGATCCACTCCGCCCCGAACCTGTCCGAGCACGACCTGTCCCACCTCGGCGGCTACCAGGCGGCCGTCCGCCTCACCGTCGACGGCGTCCAGGCGCCGGCCTTCACCATCCGCACCCGGCCGCTGCCGGCGCCCATCGAAGGGCGCGCCGACACCATCCGCGCCGGTGCCCATGCGGCCGCCCGCGCCCGCGGACGTCGACCGCTCCACGAAAGGCGAATAATCATGAATCGGCATCCAACTGGCGAAGGATCCCGGCGGTCGACCGACGTACCGCTGGCCAATCGGATCACGGGCCGGGACGCACGGCTGCTGCGGCTGCTGTGCGAGCACCGCGTGCTCACCAGCGCCCAGATCACCACCGCGCTGTTCGGCGACGGCCGCAACGCCCGCCGCCGCATCGCCACCTTGCGGGCCGCCGGGCTCGTCGAGACGTTCCGCCCGCCGACGACGGCCGGCTCCTCGCCGCTGCACTGCGTCCCCACCGCAAAAGCCCTGCGCTTGATCGCAGACGATGACGTGCGGACCGCGGGGCGGAGCGCACGCGCCGATGCGGCCGTCGCCGCCGCGCTGCGCCCGGACCTGGAGCACCTCAAAGGCATCAACGAGGTGTTCTGCCAGCTGCTCGGCGACGCCCGCACAACGCCGCAGCGTGACCTCGAGACCTGGCTGTCGGAATGGTCCGCGACCCGCCTGTTCTCCTCCCAGATCCGCCCCGACGGCTTCGGCCGCTGGCGTGACGGCGAAGCCTGGAGCGAGTTCTTCCTCGAGTACGACACCGGCAGCGAACCCCAGCACCGGCTGATCGACAAACTCGCCGGCTACGAACGCCTGTCGGAGTCCGCGGCCGTCTGGTGCCCCGTGCTGTTCTGGCTGCCAGGGCCCGAACGCGAAGCCAACCTGCACCGCAACCTTGCCCAGACCCGCACTCGCGTCCCGGTCGCCACCGCTCACGGCGACCCGAGGACGACCACCCCGTCCGGCGTCGTCTGGCGGCCGGCGTGGTGCGAAGGACCGCGGCAGGCTCTGGCGGAACTCGGCGCCTCCGCCGCCGCACGCCTCGGGCACCACCAGCGGCCGCATCGACTCTGACCTGGCCCCGCTCCACGGTTCGTCAGAGTCGAGATCAGCCGCGGAGCGGAATGGAGCATTGCGTGTCCCTTCCAGCAAGGATCGCCGCAGCGACCGCAGTCGTGCTGCTCGCGGTCGCCGTCCTGGCCGCAGCGGTTGCCGCTGCCATCACGACAGCTGCCACCGCGCCACTCACCGCGGTCTGGCACGCGGTCACCGGCGATCCGGTCAAGACGCAGACCCGCTTCAGCGCCGAGGAGTACGTCCGAATCATCGCCCTCGCCGAAAGCCATGCTCCAAGCCGCGAAGCCGCGACGGCGATCGCCTTCGCGGCCGCCCAGATCGGGCGCCCGTATGTCTGGGGCGGAACCGGGCCATCTGGCGGAAGCGTCGGATACGATTGTTCCGGGCTGATGGAAATTGCCTACCGGGCCGCCGGCGTCGATATCCCGAGAGTCGCCACCGAGCAATATGCAAAAGGCGTAAAAGTCGAATTGCAGAGTCTTCGGCCTGGCGACCTCGTGTACTACGGTAGTCCCGGGTTCGCCCACCACGTGGCGATGTACCTGGGAACAAGCCGCGGGGCAGGGGTCGTCCTGGACGCCCCGCACTCGGGCGCGGTCGTCCGCCTCGATCCGCTGGCGGCACGCGATCTGTTCGCCGCGACCCGGCCGGTTCCCGCCGCCGGAGAGGCCTCCGGCCGTCTGTGGCCCCGGACCTACCCGATGCGTACCCCAGCTGCGTACCCCGGTGCGCGCCCCGATGCATACCCCGCTGTACTGCGACGGTAAGGACACTGTAACCGCAGGTCAGGGCCCAATTATTGCGCCGCGAGCGGGGTCCGACGATCGTGATTACCACGATCACTGAGCCGGTCGGGCCCATCGGAGCCTTCGCCGGCTTCTCCGGTTCCCCCGCTCCTACGTCAATCTTCGACGCCCCCTGCCCAGTTGCACCACAGCTCCACGCAACCAGATGGCTCTAGCCGCCGGCAGGCCTGCTCGTCGTCCGCGCCGCTGGCCTCCGACCCGAGGACGGCCCATCGCGCGGCTTTCCGATACGGGACGCCGAGGCCTGCCAAATCCGTGTGCCGAGTCGAGTCGGATATGCGATAAAGGCGGATTGCCAATGATGGCTGAAGTGCGGAATCGTGCCGAAATCCGTAGTCCGAACGGGTGAAGAAATGGGCGGTTCGCGCTTGGTGCGCGTCATTTATCGAGATATCTTGGGTATATGAGGAAGTGAGGGGAGAAGCGGACAGAAGGGAAACCGGAATGACAGGCGACGCTGCAACCACATGCGAGCTGTGCGGAGATGCCCCGGGTGTCATTGCCCTGACCGGCTGTGCCAGGCCTGCGACGAATGCGGCGCATCCCCGGGCGCGGCGTGTGAGTGGTTCTGCACCGCGCCGGTCGGCCCGAACGGACCGCTGGAGCTCGCAGAACTGTAGCTGTGCCCCGGCGGCGGGTGGCCCCCCGCCGCCGGGAACCAGGCCCCGACCACATCCACCAACCCTGTGAAGATCAGCAAGGAGCATGTCGTGAACCCTGACCACATTCTGACGCAGATGCGTCAGTGGGCCGCCAACGCCACGCGGGCGGCGAAGAACCCTGGCGCGTGCGCGGACCCGCACTGCGCGAACAAGTACCGGGCCGAGGCGATGGCCGCTTGTTTCACCGAGCTGGATGCCTCGCTGTCCTACGGCGGCAAACTCCCCACCGAGTGGACCTCCCGCCTGGTCCCCGGCCAGCGCGGCAAGCGGCACTGACCGCACCCGCCCCGCACTACCGCACGCCGCGCCACCACCCGGGTATCTGACCCCGGTTCCGCAGCGGCGGACGCGATCTCACCCTGATCAACGCACCAGGGCGGAGCCATGCCGAAAACGGCCTCGCCGCCCTGCCACCCTTCGGGAGCCACCCCACCCATGAGCACCATCCCCACCACCCCCGGCCCGGATCCGGCCGCCCTGTCCGCGAGGCTGGCGCCCGGCGCGCTGCGCGCCAAAGTCGCCGCTCACCTGGCCGCCACCCCCGACGAGCAGTTCACCGTGACCCAGATTGCCGGGGTACTCTGCGCCTCCGGCGGCGCAGTTGGCAACGCCCTGATGACGATGGCTGCCGCCGGGTCCGTCCAGATGACCGGCGAGGCACCCCGCCGGTTCCGGGCCAACGGCCGCACCCGCTGCGGCGGCCGCATCTGGCGAACCCGCACCGGACAAAGCGGCGGCGACGACGCCTAGTCCGAAGAAGACGGTTCCGATCTCGGCCCGCGTTACGCCTGTCCGGGCCGCGCCGGTGTTGCGCCTGGCGGACATGCCCCAGCCCGGGCCGGTGACCCGCCCGAACGGACAGATCTACCACCCGCGCGAACTGGGCGGCCACCCCGACATCAACGTCCTGCGGGCGCTGCGCAGCGCGGGCGTCCCGGCGATGCTCTACGGCCCGCCCGGCACCGGCAAGACCTCGATGGTCGAGGCCGCGTTCGAGGACCTGATCACGGTGGCCGGGGACAACGACACCACGGTCGCGGCGACCTGCTCGGGGAGTACACCCAGAACCCCGACGGCACCTACGAGTTCGTCCACGGGCCGGTGGTCGCGCGATGCGCGAGGGCCGGGCACTGCTGATCGACGACGCGACGCTGATATCCCGAAAGTTCTCGCGGTCCTCTACCCGGCAATGTTCCCGCGTGAGTTCGCGAAAACTGAGGGGTTCTCGGCGGGAACCGACGTGTGGTTGGGCGTTGATGCGTCTGGGTCCGCGTGGGTTCGTGCGTACTCAGGCGTCGGTGACGCCGAGGGTCGCCTCGCCGTAGAGGGCCTTGGTGAAGCGCAGGCTGGTGATCGGAGTGATGCCGAAGACGGCGGACAGGTGCAGCGGATCGCCGTTGTGGGCGGCCTCCTCCAGGAGCCGGTCGTCACGCAGCTGCCAGGCGGTGACGGGCAGGTCGCGGAACAGCGCGATCGTCCAGGCCGAGGTGACGGGCTGTCCGGAGTGAACCGTGCGTTGGGTGACCAGCAAGTAGGGGTTGGTCGTGGTCGGCCAGGTGCTGCGGCGCAGCCGCAGGTAGTCGGCAATCGCGGCGCGGGTGTAGTCGTCCATGGGTCGCTCGCCGCCGGGCAGGCTCAGCCGATTGCGGTGCAGATCGACGGCGTCGAGCATGAGCTCGCGAGCCTGTCTGGGATAGAGGGCGTGGACGCCGACGAGGGCCACGAGCACCTTCAGTGCGGGGTTGCGTTCGGCGGCGTGGCCGACGGCGCGCAGGTCGGCTGGGGCGACGGGGAGCGGGATCGTCTCGTCCCGCTTGCCGGTGTGCAGAGATCGCGTGGGGTTCCCGAAGACGACGCGAGCCGCTGTCAGGGTTTTGAACAGGTCGCGGATGGCCCAGGCGACCTCGTAGAAGGTGGGCCGGCCGCGCAGCCAGTCCTGGATCCAGTCTTTGGTGACTTCACGCAGCGTGGTGTGGTCGGCGGAAGCGTCGATCAGGAACGGCCCGATGTAGTCGATCTTCTGCCGGATCGTGGTCACTTTCCGCGGCAGACGACGCTGGCCGCCGTTGCGCAGGACGTCGATCCAGGTCTGGGCTTCGGTGCGGATCACGGGGGCGACACCGGCCAGGCGCTTGTCGATCCAGGCGCCCAGGACGTCGGGGCGGTCGTCCACGAGCAGGTCGAGTTCGGCCAGGACGTCCATGACCCGCCCGACCTCGTGGCCGGTGTCGCCGTCGTTGTGGAACGTCAGGACGGTGGAGGCTTTGATCTTCTCGTCGGGCCGGTGGACGGCGGTGAGCAGGTTCAGGCTCCACAGCAGCACGTCGCGGCTCCACGCCGGCCAGCCGCGTTCGGCGGAGATCCGCTCGGCGTTGGCGCGGACGTGGGCGGAGTAGGACTCGTCCAGCGGTGTCAGGTCGCCCAGGCGGGCGCGGGACATGTCGCGCGGGGCGTCGACGAGCACGGGTTGGACGTAGCGCGGCGGCCGGAACGGAGCCGGGACCTCAGCCTTGCGCCAGGTGCGACCGGGCCTGGGGATGTCGGCCAGGAACAGCTGATGGCCCTCGCGCGCGGCGACCGACAGGTCGATCCGAACCCATTGCGGACGTGGAGTGATCAATGCCTGGTGCCAGCACAAGCGGCAAGCACCGTCGCGCAACGCCAGCCGCCGTGCGCACGTCGAACAGGTGCCGGTCGGGTACTTGAAAACGAAGCGGTAGCAGGCCGCGCACAACCCCTGAATGCGTTTGGCACCCCAGGCCAGGCAGTCGCGGCAACTGTCGGGGTTCTCCAGCCTCGGGTGGCAGCGACGGCAGTACCCGGTCATGAAGTACTCCTCCGAGCCGCACACCTTGCACGACGGCACCGGGCGATCAGGGTGCAGACACGCGAGACAGCGCTGGCGGTGGGTCTCGGCGAACCCGTTGGTGCACGTCCTGCAGCGCCGGGGTGTGAAGCTCACAGTGGCGGGGTGCTGCGGCCGGGGCGGCGGCGCACCGGCGCGGGCTGCTCGGCGCCGACGGCGATGGCCTGCCCGGTGGTGTCGGCCTGCGGGGCACGGGCCCGGGCGGCCTCGGGCTCCGTGATGAGCAGTTCCCCGACCTCGCAGCCGAGGACTTCGCAGATCACATCCAGGTCGTCCAGCCGGATCGTGACCGGCTTGCCGGACCACAGGTGCGACATCTTCCCGGCGCTGATCACCAGTCCGGCGTCGGCCAGCATCCTCTGCAACTGGGAGGACTTCCAGATCTCGCGTTTGGCCGCGACCAGGCGCAGGTTCCACTTCATCGCAGCACCCTCATTCTCCTCAGCCGGTGAACCGCAACGCGGCCCGTGGGGCGCCGGCCAGCCACGAATCCTCGATGTGGGTCTTGTTCACATGCACGTAGATCATCGTGGTGTTCAGCCAGCGATGGCCGAGCAAGTCCTGAATGGCCACCACGTTCATGCCGGAGGCGAACATGTCCGAGGCGGCGAAATGCCGCAGCACGTGCGGCGAGATCCGCTCGGCCCAGGCCGGCCACAGCCGCTCGACGGCGTCCTTGAGCCCGTCACGCAGACCGCTTTCGGACACCGGGGCGTTCACGCCGTTGCCGCACCTGCGCTCAGAGGGGAACAGCGGCGCCGCCAGGTCGTCGGCGTTGTCGTCGAACTCCCAGCGGGGCCCCTCCAGCCACCAGGTCAGCAGTTCCCGGGCGCCGTTGATCAGCGGGGTCAGGCGCTCCTTCTTCCGGCCGTTGCGGCCCTTTCCCTGCAGCCGGATCTTGCCGAACCGTCCCAGGTCGAACCGCACGTCGCCGACCGTGGCCAGACACGCCTCCGACACCCGCGGCCCGATCATCGACATCAGCCGCGCCGAGGTGTAGTTGCGCACCGCGGGCTCCCACTTGCGCACGCTGGCCAGGTCATCGCGCCAGGCGGCGAAGAAGCGTTCCAGGTCCGCCGCCGGAGGCGGGATCCGCACTCCGAGCTCACTGCCGGCGCGGGGACGGTTCATCTCATCGACGGGGTTGGCCACCAGGAAGCCGGTGGAGGCGTGGATGTCCGGGCGGTGCCGCAGCTCCAGGAACATGAAGTAGATCGAGATCGCGTTCGCCTTGCGGACCTTCGTCCCATTCGCCATCTCCCGCTGGTCCACGCCGAAGAACCGGTCCAGGTCGGTGGGCTGCATCTCCCACAGCGGGCGGCCGAACCAGTCCCGCAGCTCCACCACCACATCGGTGTCACCGCGGATCGTGCGGTCCGCGACCCCGGCCGCCGAGCGCGCCATCACGTATTCGGACAGCAGGTCCTGCTCGAACGCCGCGAGCGCGTCGGGATCGGACAGCAACGGCTCCGGCCGCAGCGCCTTGACGACAGCCAGTCCCATCCCGCCACCTCACTTCAGCATTCAGCTCCTGAAGCGAGATTGACCGAGATCCCCTCGCCAATCCCGAGAACCCATCACGAACCACTCGCACGAGTGAGAACGCTGACCCACGCCAGCTCCAGGCCACACCGACAGTCGAAACAGCCCCCAGGGCTTCAGGAACTCACGCGCGGAAAGGTAGACGGCCGACGCGAGATCATCATCAAAGCCCACAAGGGCGAGACCATCACCGCCGCCGAGGGGTTCTACGTCATCGCAGGCCACAACCCCGGGGCCCACGGAGCCATCCTCACCGAGGCCCTCCTCCAGCGTTCGTCTCCAGATCCAGGTGCGCTCGGACTACCAAGTCGCCCGGGCTCTGAGCGTCCGACCGAAGCCGTCACGGTCGCCAAGAAGATCGCCAAACGGCGCCGCCGGTGAGGCGCCCTGGCATCCCCAACTGCGCGAACTCCTGGCCTTCGCCAAAGTCGCACCGTCCTCGGAAAGGACATCGCCTTCGCCAACCTGGTCGGGTCGCCCCGATCGAGGACCGCGAAACGGTCGCGCAAATCGTCACGACCACGATCGGCCGTCCCGTCTCCCCGCTGGCCCTGGGCCCGCGCATCTGACCTGCACCGGCCGGGCGCTCCTTTACCGCGCCCGGCCCCGCCTTCATCACGGCCCTGTGCCATCCCACCCTTGGAGCTATCCGTGAGCACATCCCACGTTTCCCACGCCGAACCCGCCACG
>CAVUNP010000036.1:0-22426 GCA_963742855.1 uncultured Actinomycetota bacterium
TCCTGTGGATCCGCCGTGCGTGCTGGCACTGATGTGCACCGTTTGGTTGGCTTGCCATGATGAGGGGATGAGGCGATCACTCCTGCTCGCCGTGTTGGTGTACGGCGCCGGTGCGGCGCTACAGGTCGCCGTGTCGCTGGTGTCCACGGTCAGCGATCCGCTGCCCGTGCTCGTGCCCGTGCTGGCGCTCTTGACGGTCCCGGTGTCGCCGACGGCGGCTCGGCACTGGACCCGGAGGTGGTCGGTGCCCTCCTCGCGCCTGGCAACAGTTACGATCGGCTCTCCGCGCTGACCGACCGGGAGCGCGCAGTGCTGTCGCTGGTCGCGCAGGGCCACTCGAACGCCGCCGTCGGCGCCCGCCTGCGCATGGCCGAGCGCACCGTCGAAGCCCAGCACATGCGCAGCATCTTCCAGAGACTGCGCATCGACGACAACGGCGAGCACCCACCGCCGCGTGCTCGCGGTACTCGCCTACCTCGCCCGCAGGTAGCGGGTCGGCGGCGCAGCGACGAGCCTTGGCTGACGACGACTGGCGGTGCGACCGTTGGGGAAGGTGACGGGCGACATGAAGGAGGGCCGCTGGTGCATTGTGACCCCGTCGCAGTTCGCGCACGAGCGGGAGGCGCTCGCGCACGTCCAGGCGTTGCTGCCGGACAGCGAGCCCTACCGGGCGTGGTCGAACTTCACCTTCACCGCCCAGACCGGCCACCCCTACGAGGTCGACCTGCTGGTGGCGGGGCCGGGCGGGCTCTACCTGATCGAGATCAAGAGCCTGACCGGCCGGCTGATCTCCAGCGGCTCCAACTGGATCCTGCACAACCCCGGCGGTACGCGGACCTTCGACAACCCGCTGCACCTCGCCGACGCCAAGGCCAAGAAGCTGAAGTCCCTGCTCCAGGTCGCCGCCAACCAGCGCAAGGGATCGCCGGTCAAGATCCCGTTCGTCCAGGCTGCCGTGTTCCTGTCCAAGCCGGGCCTGACGATCGAGCTCTCCGACCACCACCTGCACGGCATCTACGGTCCCGAGCCGGCGCCCGGGCACCAGCCCGGCAAGCTGCCCACCATCACCTCACTCCTGACCCGCCCTCCGCAGGACGAGAAGCACCGGGTCACCAAGGAGTTGTCCGCGGCCCTGCCCGACCTGCTCGAGGCGGTCGGCATCGCGCGCAGCCGCAAGCACTACGAGGTCGGGTCATGGCAGCTGGAGCCCCGGCCGTTCGACCTGGGCCCTACCTGGCAGGACCACCACGCCCGCCACCGCGACCTGGAACGGGAACGCCGCCGCATCCGCATCTACCTCGTGGAGCGGAACGCCGTGCAGGCCGAGCGGGCCAGTATCGAGCGGGCCGCCAAGCGGGAGATGACCGTCCTGCACGGCGTCAACCACCCGGGCATCGTGCGGGTCGACTCGATGGAGTCGCACGAAGCTGGTCCGGCGTTGATCTTCCGCCACGACCCCCGGTCGATGCGGCTGGACCACTACGTCGCCCAGTACGGCGAGAAGCTGGAGCCACTCAGCCGGCTGGCGATGATCCGCCAGCTCGCGGAGGCGGTCGCGTACGCGCACGGGCGCCGCCTGCACCACCGTGCCCTCTCCGCCCGCAGCGTCCTGGTCACCCCTGGGCCGAAGCGCCGTGGCGGCAGCGAAGAGGAGGCGTGGCTGGTCCCGCAGCTGCAGCTCAGCGACTGGCAGACCGCCACCCGCACCGCCGACTCGGCCGGGGGCAGCAGCGGGGATCCCGCCACCCTCTCCTCGCACGCCGCCTCGCACATCGAGCGCTCCGCCGAGGCGTACCTGGCACCGGAGCTGACCGCACCCCGCCCGGACCCGGTCGCCATGGACGTCTTCGGGCTGGGCGCCCTGGCGTACCTGATCCTCACCGGTCAACCGCCCGCCGCGAAGCGCCAGGAACTGCTGTCCCGGATCGCCCGGGACAACGGCCTCCGACCCTCGGCGGTGGCCGACGGAATCACCGAGTTCGCCGACGAGTTGATCCAGGCGGCGACCGCCCCGGTGCCCGCCCAGCGACTCACCACGGTCGCCGACTTCGTCGAGATGCTCGAGGAGGTCGAGAACGAGCTGACCACCCCGCCACGGGTCTCGGTGCATCCGGAGGAGCCCGAGCCGGAGGAGGCCGACCCGCTGGAGGCTCGCGGCGGCGACCTGGTCGGCGAGTGGACCATCAGGAAGCGGCTGGCACCGGATCGACCTGCCGGGCGTTCCTCGGCCCGGAACGAGCGCACCGGCAAGGACGAGGTGCTCAAGGTCGGCCTCTCCGACGAGAAGGCCGGACGGCTCGCCCACGAGGCTCGGGTGCTCCGGCCGCTCACCGACTCCCGGGTGATCCGGCTGGCCCGGCCCGAGCCGCTGCAGGTCGCCAACCGTACGGTGATCGTCCTCGAACACGCCGGCGAGCTGACTGTGGCCCGCAAGCTGCGCGACGACGGCCGGCTCACCGTCGACGAGCTGGAGACCTACAGCGACTACCTGTTCGGCGCGCTCGACTACCTGGAGGGCGAGGGCGTCTACCACCGGGACATCAAGCCGGACAACATCGCCATCCGGGTACGCCCCAACCGGACCCGCCAGCTCGTGCTCTTCGATTTCTCCCTGGCCGGGGTCTCGGTCAAGGAGCTGGCCGCCGGCACCCCCCGCTACCTCGACCCGTTCCTCGGCGCCGCCAGCCGCCAGGTCTACGACAAGCACGCGGAGTGGTACGCCCTCGCCGTCACGCTGCACGAGATGGCCTCCGGCGAGCTGCCGGTCTGGGGCGACGGCGGCACCGAGCCGCAGCTCACCGAGGGCCCACCCGTGCTGGCCGCCGAGGCGTTCGACCCGGCCGTCCGCGACGAGCTCGTGGACTTCTTCCACCAGGCCCTGCACCGCGACCACCGGCACCGCTTCGCCTCGCTCAAGGACATGCGCGACGCCTGGCAGCAGGTGTTCCGTCGCTCGGACGCCAGCGCCCGTACGCACGTCCCACACCGACGATGAGGGTGAGGCGACCACCACCGACCGGGACTCGCCGGCGCTGGCGGCCGTCCTCAACACGGTGCTGGAGACGTCGGGCCTGTCGCCGCGGGCCATATCGGCAGCACATCGCCTCGACGCGATCACGGTGGGCGACCTGCTCGGTCTCGGGTCGAAAGACCTGTTCACCTGCCGGGTCTGGGCGCCCGCACGCGCAAGGAGCTGCAGTTTCGGCTCAGGGACTGGCGGGCACGGGTCACACCGCGGGAACCTTCGCCGCTCGCCCCCCGACCGAGCGGGCCGGAGCAGTAGCGGAGATTGCGGCATTGCCTGCCGGGGCGACGATCAGATCACTGCGCTCGGCCTGTCCTCGGCCTCGACGCGATCGCGGCGCTGCTCTCGGCCGGTGCCTCGACGACGGCAGCAACCAGAAGGACAAGCACCCTCACGGCGATCCGGCTCCTTCTCGGCCTGCCGGATGAGGACGGTGTGCTGCCGGACCTGCCGGCATGGCCGACGCAGATGGTGGGTGCGCAGCAACGGGTGGGTGTCACGGTGGCCCGGGTCACCCGATATACCTCGCGCAGCGCAAGCGATGGCGACGAGCCGGTCCTGCAGAGCGTGCGCGCGGAGCTGATCGGGCTCCTCACCGACAGTGCTCGTGTGATGGGACCGGCCGAGATGGCTGCGGCTCTGTTGGCCTCGAGGGGTTCGATCCGGACCGGTGAACAGCTACAGCGCGCGCTGGCTTGGGCGGTGGTGCGATCCGCGATCGACGTTGACTCCATTATGGGAACGAGGAACCACGATTGCTGATCCGGCGTCACGAGGACCGGTTGATGGTGGCGCTGGAGGTTGGCGCCGACGATCCGGCCGACACTGTTTCCGTCCGCGCCGGCTCTCCTCGACCACGTCTTCGCCCTCGGCGAGGTCGCCGACCAACTGGCCGCCCGCGACGTCCTGCCAAGCCCGGCGACGGTGATGCGCGAACTCGCGGCTGTTTCGAGTCGCGTGCCGCCCGGGCGTGGGCATTCTGCTGGATGACCGTCGCGCGGTCCGGCTCGCCGCCGCGGCGTCAAAGAACGCGCTGGCATCACCCAGGCTGGAGATCTACCCCAAGGATCTCGACCCGGTCCGTGGCGGCTCCGCCTTGGCCCAGGCCGGCGTGGTGCCAGCTCCCATCGGCACCGCGGAGCAGGTCGGGCTGTCACCCGATCAGGTACGTGAGCGCGTTCGGGCCCGATTCCCCGAGCTCGTCCCTCTCCCCGGCCGGCCCGAGTTGGACAGGCTGCTCGCGGGATGCCGGTTTCGACCTGACCTGGCAAGGGCACTGGTACCTGCCCAGGCTCACCTCCGGTGCGTCCACACAGGTCGCCTCGATGCGGCGCCTCTCGAGCCGTCAGTAACCAGCCACAGAGGTGGACACAGCGGTCACCGGCCAGAGTACGAGGCCGCCCGGGCATGGACGAGCGTCTCGCGGGCTTCCGACCGAAGCTTCCGGGTCCTGACCGTCCGCGGTCGCTTCTACCCAACCGCGGTCGCGGAGTTACATGCACCCGCTAGCGACGCCCGCGCCGAGTCGGTGGCCACCAGGTTCCTCGGCAGCCTCCGACAGATTGTTGACTCGCGGCCGAAGCCGACGTGGGACATCGTTTTGGAGGCTGACGCCGCCGGAGCCGAACTCCCGGGATGCGCTCAAGCTGGCCGAGTTCACGCATCAGGCGTGGCAGCGGGTGACAGCCGGAGATATTGTCCACATTGGACACCTCTTCGCGGCCACTCCTTCTCGTCGATGCCGCACCACTGTCCCGGTACGGGGCGATGGATCTGCTCGAAGGCATCGCCCAAGCAGCTCGCGGCGGTGCTGGCGCGGCCTGGCTGCTGTGCCCGATGGACGATCCAAGCCAACTGCCACGGTTGGACAACAGTGTGGTCGCCTGTGCCTTGACTACGAGTGGATCGTCCTCAGCGGCACGCGTGGGTGCGTAACGAACACCGGGCGCGATCCCGGGTGTCCTGACCACGCTCAGGCGGCGCCGTCGCCGACACCCATCTCCCGCATGAACGCGCGTTCCCGGGCCGCGAGTTCCTGCGCACGCAGCCGCAGAAAGACGATCTCCGGGTCGGTAGGGAGATCATCGAGCTTTCCATCGACGGGCTCGTCGGCATCGTCATAATCGTCCTCTCCCTCTTCCTCGACAGCCCTCTCGTTCTGCTCCATCGGGACCTCATCCTCGGCGCGCAGACCGGCCACGTTCGACGGGATGCCGTGACTGGCAAGCACGGCCGGGCGTACGGTCGAGTCGAGCGACAGCAGGGTGGTCTGACAATGGAGGCATTGGCTGGCGTGGGTAGAACAACACCAGCGCTCCCGGGCTCGCATACCATGGGTGCCCCGCCGCGGTCACGTTCCGGTAGGCGTCCGGACCCAACCGGCGCAGCAGGTCAATGACATCGATGACGTTTCCGGAGGCATCGAGGCGGCGGTCGAACTCGCGCAGTTCCCAGACCAGATAGGCACGTACTCGCGGATCCTCCACGGCAAAGTAGTCAGGGAAGGGCAGCGGGGCATGCCCGTCCAGGCCGAGCGACCGGTGGCCCGGCCGCGGGACTCCCGCATCTCCTCCAGCATGCGCACGGCGTGCTGCGCTCCGGCGCTGGACAGCACGCCCGACCAGGACGTGATCCAGAACCATCGCACCAACGCGCGGACCTGCGTGCTGTCCGGCTTCGGCACCTGGGCTGGAAGAACGCGGCCAACAGGACGATGTGGAGCTGATGTGGCACCAGCCAGGCCAGCGGCACACCGGCCTCATACCGCAGGAAGGCCAACACGCGCGCCAACGCGGCGCGCGCGTCGTCGACCGCACGCTGCACGCCACCAGCCATCCGGCGAGCGACATCGTTCCAGTGCGCTCCGGTCACGTCGGTCTCGCCAGCGACCGCGATGATGCTCTGGAAGATCGTATCGTGCGGAATGCCGCCGAAACCGATGTCCATGACGCCGGCACGGATGGCGGCGACCCGTTCGGCCAGGCTGGTCGCCGTGGCGTCGTCGTAGGCCAGCGCCGAAATCATCTGGTACGGGGTGACGTGTTGTCCCGCGCTGTTGAGCCGCGAGAACGCACCCGCGGCATGCGCCAGGTCGCCACCGACGAGCCGGACGACGGCCACCTTGTAGCTCTTGATGCGCAGGGCCACCCGTTCTGCCTCGTCGATGAGTGCCTCGCACTCGGCAACGTCGTCGACCGCGCGGGAGAGCGTGCGACCGAAGGCCAGGAAGTCCATTGTCCGCAGGATCGCCTGCATCGGCAGCACCGTCGCCGGCGGCGGCTGCGTGCCGATCCAGTGCTGGTACTGCGCACCGCCGGCCACGCCCAAGGACCGGTAGATCCACCATGGATCCTGCTCCGCGCGCGCCGGACGCCTGGCCAACGCGCCGAACAATGTGGACAGTCGCTGGTGGCCGTCGAGCACGTACGACACCGGTCGCTTCGGCCGGGCCGGTACGCTCATGCCGGCGATCGTGTCGAGGCTGTGCAGTTCAAGGTCGGTGTCCCAGACCATGATGCTGCCGATCGGGAACCCGTTCTCGATGCTGTCGAACAGGTCGAGCATCTGTTGCGGAGTCCACACGAACGGCCGCTGGAAGCGCGGCACCCGCAGCCGTCCGGTGGCGAGCTGGTGGAGAGGAGCTGTTCAAGCAGCAGGATTTCCGGCTTGACCGTGGTTTCCATCTCGGCGTCGACCATCGCTGCTCCTAAAGCTTGCTGACGATCATAGCGAGCATGGTTCTCAGTTCCGTCACCACGCCCGGACCGAGCGTATGGAGGTCCTGTTCGGTCAGAGCCTCCCGGTGCCGGTACATCGCCACGGGTAGTCCTTCGCCGAACCCTTGGCGCAGAGTCCATCGGACCCCCGCGGGAAGACCAGCGAACAACGATCCACCTCCGGATTGGTTGCCGGTGACGGACGAGGTTGCCCGAAGCCCTTCTTCATGTCGAAGTGCGCGCGCTGGTCCGGAGTCAGGCGTCTCAACTGGGCGAAACGTACCGCTGCGCCGCGGCTGGTCGAGCACGAGTACCGCGTCCGGCACATAGTTGTCGGCCTCCCGCCGATGCAACACATGGGTCGATACACCTTCCTTCTCCAGCTTCTCGGCCTTGCCGTGGCTGCCGGTCCGCTGTCGGGGGATCTTCCGGTCGCTGTCGAGAAGGGCGGTCACCCGGATCACCCGCCTGAACCGCCCCGCCGCCACAACGGCCAAGCGCGGCACGCCACCGCTGCCCCCGCCGTTGCCGAATCGCAGCCAGGTCCTCGCCGCGGCGGTCACGATCCGCCCCTCGGCCAGCACGTGGGCGACCGCCAGGACGAAGTGCCCGTCGGATTCCTCGTTCTCGACCACCAGGACGGCGGGTTCGCACAGGTCTGCCGAACAGTCCGGCAGATCAACCGCGTCGACCCGCACGACCTCGGTCTGTCAGTGGTCCCGATCCAGTGCTGAGACACCGCCGCGTCCCGGGCCAGGGCGATCAGACCGTCGGCCAGAGTGGGGACCTGACGCTGGACACCGGTCTCGATCGCGGGGATCTGCGCATGGTCAGTAACCCAGTCGTGACGGCCTTCCACGAAACACTGCAACAACTTGAGCAGACTCCATTGATGGTCCGCGGAGGCATCCTCGGCGAACACCTCGGTGGCGAGCTCAACGCGCACCGGCGGTGTCCTGCCTACGCCACTGGGCCTGGGTCAACTGCCGGGTCTCCTCGAAGTCTTCGCTGAAGACACCCTGGGCCAGTAGTCCAGGCTCCCATCGTCGTGAACCTCAATCCGACGTACGGTGGAGGCGCCGTCGGTGTGGTCGACGAAATACACCGCCACCGTGGCCGGATCCATACCCTCTGCCACGGCCCGGCGCAGTCGCAGCAACAGGATCTCGCTGTGCGTCTCGATGAGGAAGCGCGCCGACGTACGGTCGATCGCATCGAGATACGACGCGGCGAGGTCCGCGTGGGCCGCCGGATGAAGGTGAAGCTCCGGCTGCTCGATGATCTCCAACACGGGCGACTGGGGGCGGTGCACGATACCGACAGCACGTTGTACGAAAAGCGGAAGGACCTGGGCCAGTCCGGTCCCGGCGTCGGCCAGGTTCACGACGACGTTATGCCTGCGACGCGACTGAAGGACCACCGACCACAGCCCACCGGCCTCGCGGACGGCGACCTCCCAGCCGGAAAGCTGGTGCTCGAGGTCGGCGTTGACCTGACGGATCACCGCGCCCCCGTGGCGCAGGGTGTCATCGATCAGCGTGGCCGCCATGTGTTCACCAGTGGTGCCGACCTGCTGCGGCCGGCCGGCCGGTTGTCGGTACCGCCGTCTGGCACGATCCCTGAACGGCCCGAAGTAGCACACCGTGGGATAGGCCGCGACGATCCGAGCAGCCGCGTCGATCATGGGCTGCGCGTCCGGCACCTCGGGTATCGCCCGCGGGAGCAGGCCGGCGAACTGAACCGGCAGGCCCGTCTGCGACCGTCCGGACATCTGCACGGTGTAACTGAGGCGATCGCCCGGCCCGGTCAGATCCCAGTCCAGCCGCCCCAACGTGTCCCCATCGCGAGATAGCTCCAGCCGGTTGACCACTTCGTCGCGGGACTCTTCCCGGTGGACGACCTCGACGCTCAGCCCCAGCGTGTCGCGACCGTCACGCACCTGCAGGTCAATGCCGATGCCCCGATGCGGCGCATGCTCGAAGACCAGGTCGGCGAACGAGTCCACCATCTCCTCGGAGAGCCGGTCGGAATCCAGCGGAACGTTCGAGTCGGTCCGGATGCCGGTCTCGATCAGTACCGGTGCCCGCACCAGCGCACTCTTGCCGGAATTGTTGCGGCCGAGCACCACGGTGATCGGCGCCAGGTCGATGTGCTGCTCGCGCTCGAAGCACCGGTAGCCGCGCAGGGACATGCCGACCAGAGACATGCGACCCACCTTAGCCATGTACACACGTCAGTGCCGACCGTGGTGACGTCCTCGGCCGACTCCGCAGCCGGTACGTTGGTCACCAGCGAAGGCGGATCGGCAGGCGGAGCTCAGGTGATCGACCGGCAGGCGTTATTGAAGGACCTCCAAGCCCGGGTTCGGGCGTTGGAGAAGGACCTCCTGGCACAGGTCACCGAACGCCGGGACGTGCACGAACGCCTCCGGTCCGAGTACGACCGGGCATTCCGTCTGAAGCGGACCGCAGCCACCTGGTCGACCTGGCGGGCGGAGCGGGTCACCCAGACCGCGGTCGCCTGGGTGCTGGGCACGGTGTTCGTGCGCTTCTGCGAGGACAACGGTCTGCTCGGCGAGCACGTGCGCTTCCTGGCCGGCCCGGACAAGACCCAGGTGGTGCTGGCCGAGGAGGCGCAGGAGGAGTTCTTCGCCCGGCATCCGGACAAGACCGACCGGGACTGGTTGCTCGCCGCGTTCGGCCACATCGGGCAGTCGCAGGCCGGCCGGCTGCTGTTCGATCCGCGGCACAACGCCGCCTACCAGGTGCCGATCAGCCACGACGCGGCCAAGGTCCTGATCGCGTTCTGGCGCCACCGCGACCAGTCCGGGTCGCTGACCCACGACTTCAGCGACCCGGAATGGAACACCCGTTTCCTGGGCGACCTCTACCAGCATCTGTCCGAGGCGGCCCGCAAGACGTACGCGCTGCTGCAGACGCCCGAGTTCGTCGAGGAGTTCATCCTCGACCTCACGCTCACTCCGGCCATCGAGGAGTTCGGGTACGACGTGGTCAAGGCGATCGACCCCGCCTGCGGTTCGGGCCACTTCCTGCTCGGCATCTTCCGCCGTCTGGTCACGCAGTGGGAGGAGCACGCACCCGGCCGGGACCGCCAGGATGTCGTCAAGCTGGCCCTCGACGCGGTACACGGCGTCGACATCAACCCCTTCGCCGTCGCCATCGCCCGCTTCCGCCTCCTCATCGAAGCCATGCGCACCGCCGGATTCTCGACCCTCCTCGAAGCGGCCCACTACACCTTTCCATCCAGATCGCCACCGGCGACTCCCTGATCAAACACCGCCCCGAGGAACTCTTCGCCGTCGACAGCGAACTCGTGGAGTTTCGGTATAGCGTTGAGGACGTAGACAACTATCCGGGAATCTTGACGGACGGTACATACCACGTCGTCGTTGGGAATCCCCCGTATGTTACGGTCGGCGACAATGAACTGAACAAAACCTATCGGGCGATCTACGACGCCTGCGCGGGGACTTATGCATTGTCTGTCCCATTCGCCCAACAGTTCTTTGAGCTCGCACGACCTGCGGCCACCGACGGTCGGGGAGCCGGATACGTGGGGCAGATAACGGCGAATTCATTCATGAAACGAGAATTCGGCAAGAAACTCGTCACCGATTTCTTCGGGCTCAAGGTAGAACTGACTCGGATCATCGACACGTCAAGCGCATTCATTCCGGGCCACGGCACTCCGACAGTCATTCTGATTGGCCGACGCCGTCGGTTCAACCGCAGTCGGACGATCAGAGCAGTTCTCGGAATACGTGGCGAACCTAGTGCACCACTCGATCCATCCCGTGGGTATGTATGGTCGGCGATCCTCGACCAGTTCGACAGAGCAGGTTCAGAAACTGCTTGGGTAAGCGCCCGCGATGTCGATCGCAGCCTGATGTCGACACACCCATGGAGCCTCAGCGGCGGCGTGGCAACCGAGCTGAGTTCCTCCATCGTGAGCGCAACTAAACGGAAACTCAAGGGTCGTGTTGTCAAGCCGATCGGACGAGCCATCAGGGCTGGAGCCGATGAAGCGTTCATTCGCCCCCTGGGGTGGGCACATAGAGCCAAAGTGAACCCAGGCGCCTTACGTCCACTTCTCGTGGGCGAGCGCGTCCGCGATTGGGGCCTGACGGCCGACTGCGAGATCTGGTATCCATACGAGGCAATGCTAGACGAGAAAGGCCTGACATCGGAACTCTGGGCGTGGCGACAGGTACTTGCTCAGCGCCGGACGTTTCAGGGCACGATGGTCGACGCTGGACTGCATTGGTGGGAATACATGCAGCACACGAGGTCCGCCTATGCCACCCCCCTTTCGATCACCTTCGCGTTCGTTGCCACACACAATCATTTTGTCCTGGACCGGGGGGGCAAGGTCTTCAATCGGTCGGCGCCGGTTATCAAGTTGGCGGAGGGGGCGTCGGAGGAAGCGCATCTGGAACTGTTGGGGGTGTTGAACAGTTCGACGGCCTGCTTCTGGCTCAAGCAGGTCAGCCATGACAAGGGTAGTCAGTCGGGCACCGGCGGCTTTATGCACGACGAGTGGGAGCGGTTCTACGAGTTCACCGGTACCAAGCTCCAGGAGTTCCCGCTGCCGGCCGCGTATCCGCTCGAGTTGGCGCGCCAGGTGGATGCGGCGGGGCAACGACTGAACGCGGTAAGCCCGGCCGGGGTCGCGTCAAGCGGCGTACCTACCGCGGCGCGGCTGCGCTCCGCTGAGGCTGAGTGGACCTCGACGCGGGCGCGGATGATCGCCTTGCAGGAGGAACTGGACTGGCAGGTCTACCACCTCTACGGCCTGGCCGACGACCTGACCGCCCCGGCCGCCGAGGTGCCGGAACTCAACCTGGGCGAGCGGGCGTTCGAGATTGTCCTCGCCCGGAAGGTCGACGCCGGTGAGGAGGAAACCTCCTGGTTCGCACGCCACCACTCGGTCAAGACCACGACCCTGCCGACGAGCTGGTCGCCGGCCTACCGCGCGGTGGTGGAGCGTCGCATCGCGCTGATGACGTCGAATCGGTCGATCGCGTTGATCGAACGGCCCGAGTGCAAACGCCGGTGGTACACCGACGGCTGGGACGACCTGCGCCAGCAGGCGTTGCGCGATTGGCTGCTCGACCGGTGCGAATCCCGCGCCCTGTGGTACGCGCCGGACGAGAACGGGCTGATGCAACCCCGGCCGCTGTCCACGAGCCAACTGGCTGACGAGTTGCGCCGCGACGCGGACTTCGTCGCGGTAGCCGACCATTACGACCCTGGCCGGGATCTGGCCGCCATCCTCGCCGACCTCGTCGACAAGGCGCACGTGCCGTACCTGCCGGTCCTGCGCTACACGGACAGCGGCCTGGCCAAGCGGGCCGACTGGGAGGCGGTGTGGAAGCTGCAGCGTGACGAGGATGCCGCGAAGGACGAACGCGACAAGCGGGCGATCCGGGAGCGCACGCCGGTGCCGCCGAAGTATTCGCAAGCCGACTTCCGGAAAACCACGTACTGGTCCAATCGTGGCAAGCTGGACGTACCGAAGGAGCGGTTCATCTCGTACCCGCACGCCGGCCGGGACGGCGACCCGAGCCTGTTGCTCGGTTGGGCCGGCTGGGACCACCAGGAGCAGGCACAGGTGCTCGCGGTGCTCGCGGTCCAGCGCGAGCAGGAGGACGGCTGGCCGGCGCAACGTCTGGCGCCGTTGCTGAGCGGGCTGCGCGAGGTCCTGCCATGGGTTCGGCAATGGCACCGCGGCTTCGACCCGCGCATCGCCGACGACCCGGCCGAGGTGTATCCGGCATTCCTGGCCGAACGGATGAACGCCCTCCATCTCACCGACGGTGACCTGGACCGCTGGCGTCCGTCGCGAGCGCGATGACGGGCGCACGGCGGTGACTCCGCTACCGTAGGACGTATGTCGCCGTCCGATCCACTGCCGCTGCTGCGCGATGTCATCGTCGTTCCCGAACCCTCGGCCACCAGCGACAGCGACTTCGTGCTCATGTTGGCCGAGGGGTCACGGACGCGGAACGGACGCTGCGCGACTATGTGATCCCCGACCGCCTGGTGGCCAACTTCGACCAGGCGCTCGGTCTCATCTCCACGGCGCTGAGCAGCGGCAACTCCAAGGCGGCTTACCTGCACGGGTCGTTCGGATCCGGCAAATCGCACTTCATGGCCGTCCTGCACGCCCTGCTGCGCGGCGAACGCGCGGCCCGGCCAACGCATCGAGTTCGCCCCGCTCCTGGCCCGCCATGACGGATGGCTTTCCGGCCGTCAGTTCCTGCTCGTCCCCTACCACATGCTCGGCGCGAAGTCGCTGGAGCAGCGGGTGTTGGGTGGCTACATCGAATACATCCGAGCCCTGCACCGCGATCAGCCCATCCCCGCGGTGCACCGCACCGATGCCCTGCTGGAACAGAGCCGGCATCTGCGCACGCAGATCGGTGATGAGAAGTTCATCGCCGGCCTACCGGCCGAAGACGACAAGTGGGGCGACCCGAACTCGTGGACCAGCGCCGAACTTGATGACGCCTTCGCGGCCGACCCGAACGAGCAGATCCGGCGCCGTCTCGTCAACGACCTGCTCAGCTCGTGGCAGCAGGGCTTCTTCCGCAACGCTCTCGAGGATGCCGAGGGCTTCGTCTCGCTCGACCGGGGTCTCACCGAGATCGCCGGACATGCCAAGCAACTGGGTTACGACGCGCTCGTCCTCTTCCTGGACGAACTGATCCTGTGGCTGGCCAACTCGATCGGCGATCAGAGATTCGTGGCGCGCGAAATCCAGAAAATCACCAACTTCGTCGAGGGCGGCAATGCGCGCCGTCCGATTCCGGTGATCACCTTCATCGCCCGCCAGCGTGACCTGCGGGAGTTGGTTGGTGAGGAGGTCACCGGCGCGGCCGAACTGGGGTTCCAGGACACCTTGAACCTGGCCAAGGGCCGGTTCGACACCATCAACCTGGACGACCGGAACCTGCCCGAGATCACCCGCAAACGGCTGCTCGTGCGGGTGGGCGGTGACGGCGGGGCCGCCGACGAGCAGATCCGGGCTGCGTTCGACGCGATCACCCGGGTACGGGGCGACGTATGGGACACGCTTCTCGGCACGGATACCCGTGGTGGGGCAGACCTGGAGTCGTTTCGCCAGTCGTACCCGTTCAGCCCGGCGTTCCTGTCCACCCTGGTGCATGTCTCCAGTGCGCTGCAACGCTCCCGCACGGCGCTCAAGCTCATGCGACAGCTGCTGGTGGACCGCCGGGAGACGCTGCGCCTGGGGCAGATCATCCCGCTGGGCGACCTGTACGACGTACTCAGCCGTGGCGGCGACCAACCCTTCACGGAAAGGCTCAAGGCCGAGTTCGAATTGGCGCAAAAGCTCTACCGGCAGCGGCTACGCCCCTATCTGATCCAGCGACACGATGTCACCGAGGACCAACTCGAACGGGCCCAACGAGGCGAGACGCTCGAGCCCGCGGTGGCGGTCCGGGTGCGAACCTTCACCGGCGACGACCGTCTGATGAAGACACTGCTGCTCGCCGCGCTCGCCCCGTCCGTACCGGCCCTGCACGACCTGACCGCCCGGAAACTGTCCGCGCTCAACCACGGCAGTATCACCAGCCCCATTCCCGGCGGGGAGATCAGCCAGATCAACCGGAAGCTGCAGGAGTGGGCCGGGCAGTTCGGCGAGATACAGCTCATCGAAGGCGAGAACCTGGGCGTACGGCTTGAGCTGATCGGCGTCGATGTCAACGGCATCCTCAATGCCGCCCACCACTTCGACAACATCGGCGCGCGCAAGGCGACGGTGAAACGGCTGCTGTGGGACGAGCTCGGCGTCACGATGACCGACCAGTACGTCGACCCGGCGAACGTCGTCTGGCGGGGCAGTCGCCGTAGTCTCGAAGTGGTCTTCGGCAACGTCCGCGACGACACGGACCTCACCGACGAGTCACTGCGCCCGTTGCAGGACGACCGGTGGCGACTCGTGGTCGACTACCCGTTCGACACCGACAACTTCGGACCGGCGTCGGATCGCGGGCGCGTGCAGCAACTACGGTTGGCCGGCTTCACGGCCAACACGGTCTGCTGGATCCCGGCGGCCTTCACCACCGGCCGCCAGCATGACCTGGGGCGACTGGTCGTACTCGAATCCGTACTCAACGGCAGCCGCTTTCAGACGTACGCCAAGCACCTCAGTGAAGCCGACCGGGGCCGTGCCCACGCCCTGCTGTCCAGCCAGCGCGACGCCCTCCAGGTCACCCTGCGCGGCGTCCTGCGCCAGGCCTACGGTGTCGCCACCAAGAATCCGGCGGATGTCGTGACGGGCTACGACGACCACCTGATGAGCCTCAACGCGGGCCTGACGCTGACGCTGCCCGTCGGGGCGAAGATGAGCGACGCCCTGTTCAGCGTGGCCGACCAGATGCTGAGCCGGCAGTTCCCGGCCCACCCCGACTTCGACTCGACCGTCGGGGCGAGGCGGTTCGCCAGGCCGACCTACGTACTGTGCTGGAAGTGGTGCGCCGGGCGGTGGAATCGCCCGAACTGCGGGTGGAGGTCGACCGCCGGGACCGGGCGACGGTACGTCGGATCGCGAATCCACTCCTGCTCGGTGAGATGCACGAGGCGGCGTTCGTCCTTCGCGACACTGGGTCGAACACTTCCACCGCAAGGCGAACGCCAGCGACAGCGCCGACGACATCACGGTGGCCAAACTGCGGGAGTGGTTGGACGATCCACAATCACGCGGCCTCGATCCCGCGGTAGCCAACCTCGTGTTCGCCACCTTCGCGGAGCAGACAGACCGGACGTGGGTTCGCCAGCGGCGGCATCTGACGCCACAGCCGGACCTGAACCTCACCGACGACCTCGCCCTGCGCGCGCCTCAGCGACCGGACGATGACGACTGCAAGGAGGCCTGCCGGCGCGCGGAGGCGGTGTTCGGCTCCCCCGCTCCGGTTTCGTCGCGGGTGGCTGGTGGCGTTGTTCGTCCAGGAACTGCAACGGCAGGCGCAGGCGGCCCGGGGCGCGGCCGACCTGCTGGTGGACGAACTGGAGGAACGCGCCGAACGCCTCGGGCTCGACATCCGGCGACCGGGGCCGGTTCACAACGCCCGCCTAGCCGTCGCACTCCTGTCCGGCCTGCTGGCCAGCCATGGCGACGTCGAGGTCATCCGTCATCTGGCTCGCGCCGAACTGGACGGCTCGCCCGAACGCGTCGGGCGTAGCATCCGGTCCGCCAACGAGGTGGTGCGGGCCCTGCGGACTGCGGGGTGGGACACATTCGATCTGGTCGCCGGACTGGGCGAGCCGTGGTCCGACGAGGCGGCGCGGATCTTCGCATCCCTTCGCGATGCCGGGGCGGCCGACGAACTCAACCCCGCCGGCCGGTGCTGAACCGGAGCCGCCAAGCGGCCACCGACCTGCTACGGCGCGCCACCCGGCGACCCCACACACCGGCGTGGCCGGACCACAGCGAGGGCACCTCTGCGCCGCCAGCCAGCGAGGACCACCCAGTGCACCCGCGCGATGAGCACCGCATGACTGTGGCGGGCAAGGACCTCGCCTCCGTGATCGAGAAGCTGCGTGAGATGGCCGACCGTGACCCGGACGCCAAAATTGAAATCGCCTGGAGGATCGTGCGGTGACTTCGCCGACAACCGCCGAGGCTCTCCGCGTCGCCTTGACCGTGAACCCGGCGGTCCTCGCCCAGCGGGTGTCCGGCAAGCTCGCCGGGCAGCACCGTGCGCCGGCGCCGGCTATCTCGGCGCGTGCCGCGCCGATCTGGCCGCACGAAGCGGTCGTCACCGCCGCGGACGGGACACGCTTCACCGTCGTACCGTGTGTGTCGGTCCTGGCGGTCTGGGACCAGCTCGCGCGCCCGCACGAAATGCCGTGTGTCCTGCTCACCGACCTGAGCCACGACGAGCTCGGCGTCGGCATCCTGGCGCAGGTATTCGAACACCGCCTGATCAACCTCGACCGATGGACCATGGTGTCGGAGTTGTTCGGCGCGCAGCAGCACGATCTCCGGCTTGAGGCATACCGATGGGTCGGTCGCGCCATCATCGAGGCGACCCCGCCAGAGGGCTGGCCACGGTTGGCCGGGCCCCTGCTGGAACGTGATGTGGCGCTGCGTCATCTGGCCGCGCAACGGCTGGGTCTGCACCGGCTCGGGCTTGGACTGGATGGCCTCGACACGCAGGCCCTGTTGTGCTGGACGAGGCTGGAGGCAGCGCCGCAGGCGTTCGCCGACCTGCCGGACGAGGAAAGGCAAGGCTTGCTCTCCTGGCTCGCGCACGTGGCCGGGCCGACGGCGCGGGTGGTCGGAGCGCTGCTCGACCGCGGTCGCGCCGACCTGGCGCTGCCGTTGGGGCTGGTCTGCGCCGCGTTGTGGGCCGACGAACAACCAGACACCGTACGGCGCCGCGGTCGGGTCGACCAGTACCTCGACGCGCCTGGCCTCGACGACGACGTACTGCGGGCGTTCGGGCAGCATTCGGTCACCACCGTGCGGGACATCCTGCGGGAGGTCGGCGGGCCGGACGCATCCGCTGCCCGCGAGCTGTGCCGCACGATCCTCGATGAGGCAGACGACCTGTTGGTGAGCTTTGGCGCCACCACGGCCGCAAGCCGCAGCGGCATCCTGCGGTCCGGGTTTGCGCACCGCCGCGACGTCGCCGCCGAGGCGATGCGGACAGCGATCAGCAGTGTGCGCCGGGGCGGCGCCACAACCGCGTTGGCCGAAGCGGCCGCGGCGGTGGCGGACCTCGCCGAACACGACCTCGCCCGGCACGACCTCGGTGAGAGCCACCGCCGCACCGCCCATCGGGCGCAGATGGCGATGCGCTTGCTACGTTGGCTCGATTCGCCGCTGCGAGTCCAAGAGCCACCTGTCCAGCCTTGTCGATCGCCATGTGAATGAGATTTCCTATGTGGACATGGCGCTGGATCAGGTGTGGCCGGGGATCACACCGCAAGTGCGCTGGCCGCCGTTTACCAGGAGATCTACGATCTGGCTTCGACCCGCCGCCGGGCCGTGGACCGCACCTTCGCGCACGCGCTGGCCGGATGGACCCGGGAAGGTCCCGACGATCTACTCACCGTGGAGACAGTGCTGTCCTCGGTGGTGGCGCCGCTGGTCCGGGCCGGCTCCGACGACGCGCGACCGGTCCTGTTCATCGTGGTCGACGGTATGACCGCCGCGATCGCGGCACAACTGGCCACCGAGGTGACCGCACACGGCTGGGTGGAGGTATGACCCCGTCGCGACGGATACATCCGAGGCTCGCCGGGGCGCGCTGGCGACCCTGCCGACGGTGACCGACGGCTCACGTACCTCGTTGCTGACAGGATCGCTGCGGCGTGGCGGACAGGACGAGGAGCGGGTCGGATTCGAGCGGCACACGCTCTGGCGCGGGAAACCCGCACGACTCTTCCACCAGGGCACCGTCCACGGAAGCGCAGGCGAAGCGCTCAACGAAGAACTGGTACTGGCCCTCAGCGAACCAGGAACCCTCGTGGGGGTCGTCATCAACATCGTCGACGACTCACTCGCTTCCGGCCGCGAAGGCGACGATCCGGCCTGGCAGGTGGATCAGCTCGGTCCGCTGCGGCTGCTGTTGAGCCACGCGCGTTACCACGGCCGGGCGGTGGTGATCACCAGCGACCACGGGCACGTACCCGAGCGGGGCGGGCGGCTGCTGCCGTCGGGCACGCCGCGGTCGGCCCGCCACCGGACCGACGCCGCGCCAGCGGGAGACGCCGAGATCGAACTCAGCGGACGGCGGGTCCTGGCGCCAGAAGAGCGGATGGTCCGCCTTGTGGGACCCCGACACCCGCTACCTGCCCAGGCGGGCCGGATATCACGGTGGAGCCGCGTCAGCGGAAGTGATCGTAGCGGTGCTGGCGCTCCTGCGGTTCGGTGCGGCGCCACCAACCGGATGGCGGCCGCTCGGACCTGTCGCACCGCCCTGGTGGTCCGTGCCCGACCTGCCATCCACAGTGGAAGCGGGAATCGCATCGTCCACTGTGGATGTCAGTCGACGGGGCCGCCGTCCGCAACGAGGACCTCAGACCGGGGGCACCATCGAGCCGCTCTTCGACCTGGCCGGCACCACCGCGACCGAGCCATCGTCGCCATCAGCGCAGCCGACGCTCGTGGACGTGGTACTGGCGTCGGAGACCTTCACCGCCGCGCATGCCTCGACCGCGCGGAAAATGCCGCTGGCCAAGGTTCGGCCACGTGTGCTCGGCTCTGGTCGACGCCAACGGCGTCCTGCCTACGGTGCTTGTCGCCGAAAGGGCCACCGAACAACCAGCCCGGGCGGTCGGGTTCGTTACCACCCTCCAACGTATCTTCAATGTGGACAATTACCCGGTGCTTTCGCTGGAGGACGGCTCGCGCACCGTCCGCCTCAACATCCCCCTTCTGCGCAAGCAATTTGCCCGGACGGACGATCCACGATGACGGCGACGGTGAGCCACGCCCGACGGTCGCAGGTCATCGACGCGCTGCGTCGCGGCGCCGTTCCCGAGTCAGGGCTCGATCTGCTCGCGGTAGGGCTGGACCGCTTCAGCGCCGCCATCACCGCGGAGCTCGAGTCGGTACGGGCGGGTCATGCCGTGTTCAAAGCCGTACGCGGCGAATACGGTTCGGGGAAAACCTTCTTTGCCAGGTGGCTCGGTGAAGAGGCAAAGCGCGCCAATATGGCGGTCGCCGAGGTCCAGGTTTCGGAGAACGAGACCCCGCTGCACCGGCTGGAAACCGTCTACCGGCGACTGACCGAACGCCTCTGCACGGCGAGCTACCCGCCCAGCGCCCTGCGGCCCGTCGTGGACGCGTGGTTCTAACCGTACTCGAAGAGGACGGCGCTCGACCGCTGGGGCGCCGACCCCACGGGAGCTCGGGCAGGCGGTCGAGGAACTGCTCGCCGAGCGGCTGGCCGGGGTGAGCCGGGGTGCCGCACCCACCTTCGCGGCGGCCCTGCGCGGTTACGCGGGGTGCCTCGGCCGGGGCCGGGGACGCGGCGACCGCCGACGCGATCCTGGCCTGGCTCGGCGGCCAGCCGCACGTCGCTGCAGCCGCCCGCCGTCAGGCGGGAGTGAAGGGTGACCTCGACCATTTCGGTGCCCTCAGTTTCCTGCAGGGCCTGCTGACTGTGTTGCGTGACAGTGGTCATCCTGGGCTGCTGCTCGTCCTCGACGAGGTGGAGACCCTGCAACGGGTGCGCTCCGACGCCCGCGACAAGGCACTCAACGCACTGCGTCAACTGGTCGACGAAGTCTACTCTGGACGGTTCCCCGGCTTGTTTCTCGTCATCACCGGCACGCCGGCCTTCTACGACGGGCAGCAAGGCGCAGCACGGCTCGCTCCGCTCGCACAGCGGCTGGCCACCGACTTCGGTACCGATCCCCGATGGGACAACCCGCGGGCTATCCAAATCCGGCTGCCCGGCTTCTCTGTCGACGCCCTGCTCGAACTCGGCGACAAGGTCGTCGACCTGTATACCGCGGCGTACGACAGCGCCCGCATCCCCGCCACCGTCGACGCCACCTACATCCGTGACCTTGCTCTTGCGGTCACCGGGAAACTCGGCGGGCAGGTTGGCGTCGTGCCGCGGCTCTTTCTGAAGAAGCTTGTCGCCGACGTACTGGATCGGGTGGAGCAGCACGAGGACTTCGATCCCCGGCGCGACTACGCCCTCACCCTGCGGTCCGACGAACTCACCGACATCGAACGCAACGCCGCCTGCGCCGCCTCCGCGGGCGACATCGACCTGCCGATGTGATGCCGGTGTCGCTCGACGGCCTCGACCCGGTCCTGGTTCACCACATCGTCAACTCGCTTGGCTGGCGGGACTTGCGACCGCTGCAACACGCGGCCGTGGCGCCACTGGTGGCCGGGGACGATGCGCTCCTCCTGGCACCAACAGCGGGCGGCAAGACCGAAGCGGCCGTGTTCCCTCTGCTTTCACGAATGACGGGGGAGAAGTGGCAGGGCACGTCGGTACTGTATCTGTGTCCGCTTAAGGCGCTGCTCAACAACCTGCACCCGCGAGTGGAACGCTACGCCGGCTGGCTCGGGCGGAGTGCGGCCCTGTGGCATGGCGATATCGGACCGTCTGGTCGTCGCATCATCCTGCGTGATCGGCCGGACATCCTGTTGACCACGCCGGAGTCGCTCGAGGCGATGCTTGTCAGTGTCAACGTTGACCATGCCGGGTTCTTCGCCGGGCTGAAGACAGTCGTGGTGGATGAGGTGCACGCCTTCGCCGACGATGACCGTGGCTGGCATCTGCTGGCGGTGCTGGAACGCCTCACCCACCTGATTGGACACCCCGTTCAACGGGTGGGGCTGTCGGCAACCGTGGGTAACCCGTCCACTTTGCTGACCTGGTTGCAGGGCTCGGGTGCGGGCGCGCGGCCCGCCAGCCTGATCGCGCCTGAGGTCCCCGTGCCGTCGCCCGCTTCTTTGCCGCCCGGCGACATCGAGCTCGACTACGTGGGGTCCTTGAGTAATGCCGCGACGGTCATCTCGTCATTGCATGGCGGCGAGAAACGACTAGTCTTCTGCGAATCACGGCAGACCGTGGAAGAACTTGGCGAGTTGCTGCGCCAGCATGGTGTCACGACATTCCTCTCCCACGCGTCGCTGTCTGCGGATGAACGGCGCCGGTCGGAGGAGGCGTTCGCCGAAGCACGCGACTGTGTCATCGTCTCGACCAGCACGCTCGAACTCGGCATCGACGTTGGCGACCTCGACCGTGTCATCCAGATCAACGCGCCCGGCACCGTCGCCTCGTTCCTGCAACGCCTCGGACGTACCGGACGGCGCGCGGCGACCACCCGTAACTGCCTGTTCCTCGCGGTCGACACTCAATCGCTCGTGCACGCGTCGGCGCTGCTGGCGCTGTGGGGAAAGGGTTGGGTCGAGCCAGTATCTCCACCACCTGAGCCGCGTCACATCGTGGCTCAGCAAGTCCTCGCGCTCTGCCTGCAACAGCACCAGGTCGGTGACCAGGTGTGGCCACAGTGGTGGAACGGTCTGGATCCCTTCGGGCATGGCGCCTCGCCTATTGTGAAGTACCTCGTTGAGAACAAGTACCTCGACAGCGACGGTGGCATGCTGTTCATCGGGCCCGCTGCTGAGCTGCGGTTCGGCCGGCGCAACTTCATGGACATGACCGCCGTGTTCACCGGGCCACCCGAGTTCACCGTCCTGACAGGACGAACCGAACTCGGCCGTATCGACCCCAGCCTGCTCACCGAAGAAGTCAAAGGCGAGCGCCGTCTCCTGCTCGGCGGCCGGAGTTGGCATGTCACCTACATCGACTGGCGCCGCCGGCGCTGTTTCGTCGAACCCGCAGACGGCGGCGGCCGGGCCCGCTGGATGTCGATGGGCTGGGCGGGGCTCGGCTTCGAAATGACCGCGCCATGCGGGACGTCCTGCTCGGAGTGGACCCGCCGGTCCGCCTCACCAAGCGGGCGACAGATCGCCTCGCCGTGGTTCGGGAAGAGCGAAGCAGCGTGGTCCATCCTGGCGGCAATGTCATCGTGCGTGCATCCGATGGCGATATCCGCTGGTGGACGTGGGCCGGCTTCCGAGCCAACGCGACCCTCGCCGCGACACTCGGCGGTCTCGCTGATCCGCAGCAGCGCTTCGATGACCAGCACATCCGGCTGCG
>CAVUNP010000037.1:0-261957 GCA_963742855.1 uncultured Actinomycetota bacterium
CACCCGCCGCGCACTGCTGCGAATCTATGCCACCCGCGACACACAACCACACCGGATCACGCCGTGGCACCCGACCTCTGCGCGCACCGGTGCGACTCGATGTCACCGGCAACAAAAAACCACACCGGATCACGCCGTGGCACGCCAGAACCCGCGCACTACACACGATTCCAGCGGCGCCGCATGATCTGGTCCGACACCACACCCGCACACACACGGTCTGCGACGCCAGAACCCGCGCTTGCCAGCGGCGCCCGCATGATCCGGTGCGATTCACCGTCACCCGCGACACACAACCACACCCGACCACGCCTCCGCACCCGCACCCTCCGCGCACCGGTGCGAATCTATGTCACCCGCGACAAACAACCACACCGGATCACGCCGTGGCACGCGACGACCCGCGATGACCGCGCCCCAGGTGGGGCGAATCGCACCGGATGAGCAGCGCAGACGATGGTTATCCACAGATTTGGCGAGGGGGTCGACTCCAGTCTCGCGGGCAGGCAGCATGCTCACGTGCAGGACGAGAGAGCGACGGCCGACCAGAAGCTTCGGGACCTCGCGCAAGACCAGGCCGGCGTGGTCAGCCGCCGACAGGCACTCGATTGTGGACTGTCGTCGACGCGGATTCACCGGCACCTCGTCACGGGTCGGTGGCAACGGATCCACCGTGGCGTCTACGCCGTTTTCAGCGGACCCGTGCCGCGGCCCGCCTTGCTCTGGGCGGCGGTGCTGGCCGCCGGCCCCGGCGCGATGCTCAGTCACGAAACGGCTGCTGAACTCTGGACGCTGGCGCAACAGCCCAGTCTGTCGATACATGTCACAGTGCCGCATCAACGCACGCCGCCGCCGCTGTCGGGTGTGGTGATCCACCGGTCCACGCATGTCGCAGGCAGACGGCATCCCACGCGCATGCCGCCGCTGACCCGCATCGAGCACACTGTCATCGATCTCACCCAGGCCGCCGGACACTTCGAGGACGCGGTCTCCTGGCTGGCCCGCGCCATCGCCGGACGTTTCACCAAGGCAGAACGGCTCAGGGCCTGCCTACGCGACCGCCGCATGGTCCGTTGGCGGAGCCTACTGATGGAGGCGCTCGGGGACGTCGAGCAAGGTTGCCAGTCGCTGCTCGAATTGGCGTACCTGCGGGAGGTGGAACGCGCACACCGCCTTCCCAGCTCACAGCGACAGGTCCGGCGTAACAGCGGCCAGTACGACGACGTCCGCTATCCGGACCACGGGACCAGAGTGGAACTCGACGGGCGGGCGGCCCATCCGGAACATACGCGCTGGCGGGATATGCGGCGCGACAACGCCGCCGTCGTGGAAGGCGATCACGTGCTGCGCTACGGCATGGGCGATGTCCGCGAATCTCCGTGTGATGTGGCGATGCAGGTCGCCGCGGTGCTGCGTGCCGGCGGTTGGATCGGTTCTCCCCGGCGCTGTGGCCGGGCTGCCTGCCCGTTCCCAGCGTGAGGCCAGAATCTCCGTCACCGTCAAGCAAAAGACACCCGATAACGCGCACCGCATCGGAAAGAGAGCGAGGGTTGAGCGCATGCTCAAAACGGAGTACGGTATGTGTTGAGCAGTCGCTTAACAAGGAGGCCTCGTGGCAGAACCGTCCGACCTCGACAATCCGGATGCGCGGCCCCATCACGGTACTGAACCTGGCCAACCCAGTGCAGTTATCGGGCGTAGCGCTGTTGGCGGTGCTGAGCCTGGCAACCCGGAGTTGGACGATCGCGGCCACCGCGGCGATCCTGATCTGTTTCAGTGCCGCGGTGGCGGCCCCGCACGAGCGCGACGATCTCTCCCGCCGGCACGGGGCGGCCTGGGTGAGCTACCGGAGTGCGGTGCGGGCATGGTGGCCACGCTGGCGCCCCTATTCCGCGGCGCTCGGCGCGGCCCTACCTCGCCAGTACCCACCGGAGGGAGCGCGGGTGTGGCGGGCACACGAGAAAAGCTGATCGACGCCGCGCTGGCGACGATCCGGACGCGGGGCATCGCCGGCGTCTCGGCGCGTACCGTGGCCGCCACGGCCGGAGTGAATCAGGCTTTGGTGTTCTACCACTTCGGCACCGTGGACGACCTGCTGGCCGAGGCCTTGTTGATCGGCAGCCAGGCCAGGGTGGAAACCTACCGGGACCGGTTCGCCGAAGTCGGTTCGTTGCGGGAGTTGCTGGACCTCGGCCGGCGCCTGCACGAGGAAGAACGCGCCCTGGGCAACGTGACGGTGCTGGCGCAGTTACTGGCCGGTGCGCAGAACGACGCACGGCTGGCCGAGCCAACGAAACGGGCGATGGGGTTGTGGGTCGCCGAACTCGAGACCGTCCTCACCCGTCTGCTGGCCACCACCCCGATCGCCGAACTGGCCGATCCGCCCGGCCTGGCCCGGGCGGTGGCCGCGGCCTTCGTCGGACTGGAACTGTTCGAAGGGGTGGACCCCGAAGGTGCGACCGCGGCACTGGACAGCCTGGAGCGGCTGTCCACGCTGATCGAGGTGATGGACGAGCTGGGTCCACTCGCGCAGCGGACGATCCGGGCCAAGCTGCGCCGTCCCCGCCGACGAAACGCCGGCCGGGACAGCGGGGGTTCACGGTCAGGACGAGTGCCGTAGCCCGTACACCAGCGCGTCGACCAGGGCATGCCAGCTGGCCTCGACGACGTTCTCGTGCACGCCGACCGTGGTCCATTCCCGGCCGGTCTGGCCCTGCGTCTCGACCAGTACCCGGGTCACCGCGCCGGTACCGTGTGACCCTTCCAGGATGCGCACCTTGTAGTCGGCCAACTCGAAGCCGCTCAGCATCGGATAGTGCCGGGTCAGCGACAGGCGCAGCGCCTCGTCCAGCGCGTTCACCGGGCCGTTGCCTTCGGCCGTTGCGATGACGCGCTCCTCGCCGACCAGCATCTTGACCGTGGCTTCGGAGACCACCGAGCCGTCCTCACGGTGCTCGACGATGACCCGGTACGACTCCAGCGAGAACGGCGGCCGGGGCCGCGGTGGCAACTCCGCTCGGACCATCAGTTCAAAGGAGGCGTCGGCGGCCTCGAACGACCAGCCCTCGGCTTCCAGGTTCTTCACCCGCTGGGTGACCCGGGACAGCGTCTCCGGATGGGCGGCCAGGTCAAGACCGAGCTCGCGAGATCTTCAGCTCGATCGAGGCCCGGCCAGCCATCTCGGTGACCAGGATCTTCATGTCGTTGCCGACGGCGGCCGGGTCTATGTGGTTATAGAGCACCGGATCCACCCTGATCGCGCTCGCGTGCAACCCCGCCTTGTGAGCGAAGGCGGCCGCCCCGACGTAGGCCTGGTGGGTGTCGGGGGCGAGATTCGCGATGTCCGCGATGGCGTGGGAAACCCGCACCATCTGTTCCAGGCAGCCATCCGGTAGGACGGGCAGCCCGAGCTTGAGTTGAAGGTTGGCGACGGTCGCGAACAGGTCCGCGTTGCCGGGGCGTTCGCCGTAGCCGTTGGCCGTGCACTGGAAATGTCTGATGCCGGCCTCGACCGCGGCCACCGTGTTGGCCACGGCACAGGAGGTGTCGTTCTGGCAGTGGATGCCGAGCCGGCCGACAACCTCTTCCGGCGTCGTTCAGCAGGCCAGCCAACCGGCTCGACACCTCGTCACGGCACGGGTGATCATCGAGGGCAGCATGCCGCCGTTGGTGTCGCAGAGCACAACCGCCTCGGCGCCGGCTTCCAGCGCGGTCGCCGCGACCGATGCGGTGTACTCCGGGTCGTACCGGAAGCCGTCGAAGAAGTGCTCGCAGTCGACGAACACCCGCCGTCCCTCGTTGCGGAAGTACTCCACGGTGTCGTGCACCATCGCCAGGTTCTCCTCGCGCGTCGTCCGTAGCGCCCGCTCGACGTGCCGCACGTCGGATTTCGCGACCAGGCACACCGCCTCGGTTTCGGCCTCCAGCAAGCCGCGTACCTACGGATCATTATCGACTTTGCCGATCGGCTTTCCGGGTCGATCCGAAAGCGACCAGAACCGCGTGCTTGAGTGTGAGTTCGGTCTTCGCCCGGCGGAAGAACTCGGTGTCCTTGGGCATGGCTCCCGGCCAGCCGCCCTCAATGAACCCGACGCCCAGTTCGTCCAGCAGCCGAGCCACCGCGAGCTTGTCGGCCACGGAGTAGGTGATCCCCTCGCGCTGGGCGCCGTCTCGCAGTGTCGTGTCGAAGACCTGGTACGTCATGGAAGTTCCTCTCGGGAGCCGGGACGGACTCGGACAACAAAAAAACCTCCCGCAAATGCGAGAGGTCAGCGCGCGCAGGGAAGGAAGTCTGCGCGCGCTACAAGATAATGAGGTGTTGCCGAGTCACGCATCGTATTGTGCCACCACTTCGCCTTGGTGCGGCCAAACTCCCAGATCCTGGTACGAGAGATTTCTGTGGCTGATGTGTAGCGGCGCTCGGTTGGGGTAGCCCCGCGTAGGCAGATCGAACCCGAGGAAACGGAGGAACTGCCATGGACACGCTCGAACCACGCGACCGCGACGTCGAGCTGCGCACCGAGCAACTGCGGGCTGCGGAGGTCCCGGTGGCCGGAATCACGCCGCTGCCTGGTGCCGGGGCAACGTTCGACCCCTGGAACTACCGCCCGGATGCCGGCTGGACACCGGAGTTCGATCTCGCCGGCTACCACGTCGAGGCCACTGACGGGCACATCGGCAAGATCGATCAACAGAGTCAAGCCACCAACGACAGCTATCTCGTGGTCGACACCGGACCGTGGATCTTCGGTACGAAGGTGACGGTGCCGGCCGGCACGGTCACTCACATCGACCACACCGATCGCAAGATCTACTTGGACCGCACCGAGGCCGAGGTGAAGAGTTCGCCGGAGTTCGAGGCTGACCAGCACAGCGAACCCATGTATCGCGAGAAGCTCGGCGACTACTACCACTCGACGTACCAGGGACAGCGGCTGATCTAGCCCCGACGGCCGGCGCGGTCGGACCGCGCCGGCCGACGCGGTCTGCCACGATGCCGTGGGGATAGGCTCATCGGGTGGTGCGACGCCAACCCGTGGTCCTTGTGATGGGCGTGTCCGGCTCCGGCAAGACGACCATTGGTCACCTCCTGGCGGCCCGTACCGGCTGGCCGTTCCTGGACGCCGATGACCTGCACCCAGCCTCGAACGTGGCCAAGATGCAGGTCGGCATCCCGCTCACCGACGAGGACCGGTGGCCGTGGCTGGACCTGGTCGCGGCCTGGATCAGCGAGCGCGCGCAGGATGGCGAGGGCGGGATCGTCGGATGTTCCGCGCTCAAGCGCCCCTACCGGGATCTGCTGCGCGAGAGCGACCCGATGCTGCGGGTGGTCTACCTGCGCGGCGACCACCATGCGCTCACCACCCGCCTGAACCGGCGTCGTGGACACTTCTTCCCACGCGGCCTGCTCGAAACCCAACTGGCCGACCTGCAGGAACCCGCGCCCGACGAACGTCCCATCATCGTCCTCATTGGACAGTCAGTGGATCACATCGTGGCGGAGATCCTGGCCGGACTCCAGTCAGACTGAATCCTCCTGGGGCGATTCGGTAGGCTGAGGGCATGGTTGAGCGGGGCGTGACCTTTTCGAAAGTTTTCAATTTCCGCGATCTCGGTGGCTATCCCACCGTCGATGGCCGGCAGGTGCGCTGGCAGCGGCTGTTCCGTTCGGATGACCTGGCCAGGCTGACCGAGACGGACGCGCAACGTTTCGGCGAGCTCGGCATCCGGACGGTGGTCGACCTGCGCCGCCCAGACGAGATCGAGGACCACGGCCGGATCAGGGAACTACCCAGCTACAGCTACCACCACCTACATCTGCGCTACCCGGACTGGCCGCAGCGGACCTTCGTCGATACGACCCAGCGAGTCGCGTACGTGCGCGAGCGGTACAACGAGATGCTCGATGCGGGACGGGTTGCCGTGGGAGAGACGCTGCGGCTCATCGCCGACGCGGACTCCGTACCGTTGGTCTACCACTGCCGGGCCGGCAAGGACCGTACGGGCGTCATCTCGGCCGTCACACTCAGCCTGCTCGGTGTCGCCGACGAGGACATCGCCGACGACTACCAACTCAGCGAACTGGCCGAGGAACCCGCGTGGGCGCACCTCACCGAGCACCGCCCGGAACTGGCCAACGAAAGATGGAAACACATCACGGTCAATCCGCGGGAAGGCATGCTCGGAGTACTGGCGGACCTGCGGACGAAGTACGGCTCGGTAGCCGGGTATGCCGAATCGGTGGGCGTGAGCGCCGGACATGTCGCGGCGATGCGCGCCCACCTCCTCGAATAGACCGGTCAGACGATCCGCTGCACCCAGCCGTACGGGTCAGCCACCCGACCGCGCTGAATGTCTACAAGAGACTGACGGAGGGATGCGGTGACCTCGCCGGTGCCGCCGTCGCCGACCACGAACTCGCCGCCCTGCCAGCGCAGCGTGCCGACCGGGGTGACGACCGCGGCCGTACCACAGGCGAACGCCTCGCGCAGCCGGCCGCTGGCCGCGTCGGCACGCCAGTCGTCGAACGTGACCTGCCGCTCGGTCACTTCCCGGCCGGCCGCCCGGGCCAGCGTGATGATCGAGTCGCGGGTCACGCCCGGCAGGATGGTGCCGCCCAACGGTGGCGTCACCAGCGACCCGTCGTCGTAGACGAAGAACAGGTTCATCCCACCGAGCTCTTCGACGTACGTGTGCTGCGCCGCGTCGAGGAAGACCACCTGGTCGCACCCGTGCGCGATGGCCTCCTGCTGGGCGAGCAGGCTGGCCGCGTAGTTGCCGCCGCATTTCGCCGCGCCGGTGCCGCCGGGTGCGGCCCGACTGTAGTCATCGGACACCCAGACGGTGACCGGCTTGAGGCCACCCTTGAAGTACGCACCCACCGGGGAGGCGATCAGCACGTACAGGTATTCCGACGACGGCTTGACGCCGAGGAACACTTCGCTGGCGAACATCACCGGACGCAGGTAGAGCGAGCCCTCCGGGTCGGTGGGCACCCAGGCCTGGTCGATGCTGACCAGTTCGCGGATCGAGCCCAGGAACAGCTCGTCCGGCAGGCCCGGCATAGCCATCCGGGCGGCCGAGTCCCGGAACCGCTGGGAATTCTGGTCGGCCCGGAACAGGGTCACCCCGCCATCTGCCGTGCCGTACGCCTTGATGCCCTCGAAGATCTCCTGCGCGTAGTGCAGCACCGCGGTGGCCGGATCCATCGGGATGGGCGCGCGCGGTTCGACCTGCGCGTCGTACCACCCCTTGCCGTCGGCGTAGCGGATGGTGACCATGTGGTCGGTGAAGACCCGGCCAAATACCGGGTTGGTCAGCAGTGCTGCGCGCTCGGCAGCCGGTACCGGCGCCTGCGTGGGTCGGATCTCGAAGTCGAACTCACCACCGGTCATGGCCAAACCTCCACATGCCTCAGGTCCACCTCCGCGACAGGCGGAGGCAGGGGGTCGAACGATCGCCTCGCCAGCCACGACTGGTGGGCGCAAACGGGTAGGAACCCGCGATTGCAACTTACCCGAACGGACGTTAAGTCGACACCACGCGTAGTGGCCAAGCCGTCATCACGACCAGGCGAGGGGTAGTGCGACGATGTGGTCCGGCGAGTTGGCCGGACGTCACATCTGGGAGGCCAGGCGGTCGCCTACCTCGTCGGTCCGCAGCGGCTGGCCGGCGGTGCGGGAGGAAAGTTCCACCGCCACCGCCTCTTCCACCCGACGGGCTGCCTCGGGGTGTCCGAGATGTTCAAGCATGAGGGATACCGACAGGACAGCCGCGGCAGGATCGGCGATGCCCTGGCCGGCGATGTCCGGTGCGGACCCGTGTACCGGTTCGAACATGGACGGGAAGCGGCGCTCCGGGTTGATGCACCCGCTGGCGGCCAGTCCGATGCCACCGGTGACGGCGGCGGCGATGTCGGTCAGGATGTCGCCGAACAGGTTGTCTGTGACGATCACGTCGTACCGTTGCGGCTGGGTGACCAGGAACATCGCGGCGGCGTCCACGTGCTGGTAGTCGGTGGCGATGTCCGGGAACTCGGCTGAAACGTCAGCGAACGTACGGGCCCAGAGGCCGCCGGCGTGAGTCAGTACGTTGGTCTTGTGGACCATGGTGACCCGGCGCCGTTCGCGGCGGGACGCACGGTTGAAGGCGTCGCGGATGACCCGTTCCACGCCGTGACGGGTGTTCAGGCTCTCTTCGGTGGCCACCTCGGCCGGGGTGCCCTGGTGCATCTGGCCACCGGCGCCCGTGTACAGGCCCTCGGTACCTTCCCGGACCACCACGAAGTCGATCTCGCCCGGCTTGACCTTGGCCAGTGGGCCCGTGGTGCCGGGCCACAGCCGCGATGGCCGCAGATTCACGTACTGGTCGAACGCGAAACGCAGTTTGAGCAGGAGCCCTCGCTCCAGTACACCCGGCGCTACGGTCGGGTCGCCCACCGCGCCCAGCAGGATCGCGTCGTGGTCGGCCAGCTCGGTGAGTACCGAGTCGGGCAGCACCTCGCCGGTGCGGTGGTAACGCGCGGCGCCCAGGTCGTAGGCGGTGGTCTCGCAACCGGGCAGCACAGCGTCGAGGACCTTGAGGCCCTGCGCCACCACCTCGGTGCCGATGCCGTCGCCGGCCACCACCGCGATCCGCGCCACCGCCACGTCCTGCCTCCACCCTTCACTGCCTTGGGTTCGATCCGAAGGGCCGGACCCTTGGCACGGCACTATGTCTGCCGCCTTGTCTACCGAACGTTAAGTCGCCATCCTAAGTCCCGGTACACCGCTCCCACCATCTGGACATGACCCGCGGGTAACAGCGATGCGATCGTCCGATGTGCATGGCCCGCCCTGCATCTCATACTCGCGTTGGACAGACGATCGAGGGCAGGAGACCCGGATGGACCGGACCGCGGCACGATCGGCGGCGCACGCCTGGCACCTCGAATCCAAGGCGGTACGGCGCGTCGTGGTTGCCCGGGGTCGAGAGGGCCTCGCCGTGGACGACCCCAAACTGGCCAGGATCACCGTTGATTGGGGGCGCAGCGAGATCCCGCTCACCCGCGGACCGCGGATGTTCTGGGTGGCGCTGGCGTTGATTGGCTTTGGTCTTGCGAGCCTTCGCCTGATCGACCCCCTTCTGCAGTGGCTGTTGGCCCTGCTGCTGTGGGCCGCCCCTCTGGCGATCGGTCGCTGGCACCAGGGGGCCGAACCCGCGGCGGCCGCAAATCTGCGCAATCTGGTCCAGCGATCCCGCTCTCCCGTCGACCGGTCTCCGTACCACTACGAAGCGCGGGACACGCTTGAGGTGCGGGCGGTCGGCCGTCCAACCTGGCTCCTGCCCGGCCTGGTGGCGCTGGTCGTCCTGACTGACATCTCGCTGTGGTGGGCGCATGGTCTGGTCGACGGCCTCCGATCGCTCGCCATGTTCGCGTTGGGGGGCCTGTTGTTCGTGCCTACCCGCAGGCGAGGGCGCGATGACCTCAAATACCAACCGCGCCGCGGCATACCAGTGCTCACTCTCACCTCGGCTGGCCTGTATGTGGCACACCTCGACCGCACCTTCTCCTGGTCGCAGGTAACAGCCGCCGAGGTGCCACCGGCCGGCCGGCCGCGGCAATCGCAACTCGCGATCCGGTTTCGGCTGGCCGACCCGGACCTCGCCCTCACCTTTCCCGCTCATTGGCTCGACCAGGATCCCGGCGTCATCCTCGTCACCGCCCAGCAGTACATGGCCATCGCATCAGCGACCAATCCACCGGCGACCAAACCACCGGGACCCTGACGCAGGTACCGATCCCCGGGTGATCGGGGCACCGCGGTTCGCTGCGCCCGGCGACAATCTCATGGCGGCGGTCAACAGATAGGGGTTCCAGTGGACAGAAGCGCAGCCCGCATCGCGCTACGTCAGTGGCGCGACCTCGACCCCGACGTACGCAAAGAAGCGGTGGCGCTGGCCCGCGCCAGCCAGGCTGTGCACGACCAGGGGGTGGCCGAGCGGGCCGTGAACTGGGGACGCAGCGAACAGCCGCTGAGCTACGCGCCGATACTGGCGCTGGTCACACTGGGCGCCTTCACCCATGGCAGCTTTCGTTACAGTCCGGCAACGGGCGTGGTTGTAGCGGCTCGGGTGCTGCCGATCCTGGCCGTGATCGGACTGGGGGTGTGGCTTGTGGGCCGACACCGGTTCGCCTCGTTGACGGCCCGGGTGAACCTGTCCAGCCGGGTAGCCGCCGACGCCTACCAGCCGCAGGCCACGCTCGAGGTGCGCACACGGGTGAGACCGTGGTGGTTCATTCCCGGCCTGGTGCTCGTCGCCGGCGGGTGGATCGGTTGGACGATCTGGGCCGCGCCGGACCGCGCCTTCGGCTCGATCATCATGGCGGCGATCATCGGTGTGCCCATGTTCCTGTTCCGGCGCGCGCGCCGGCCGGCTGGCATGCCGCGATTCCCGGGCGGAGGTCAACTCCTGCTCAGCCTCGGGCCCGAGGAACTTCGGTTCCCGCAGCTCAACCGGACGGTACCGTGGGCCGACGTGACGGTCGCCGACGTAGCGCCGGCCGATCCGTTCGACGGTCCCCCGTTCGCCCTCGAGTTCAGGTCGGCCGACCGGGAGCAGACCGTGATCGTGCCCACGCACTGGCTCGACGAAGACCCGGGCGTCATCCTGGCCACCGCCCGCCACTTCATGGCCGCCCACCGCTGACCTTGGATGCGAAGCCACCAGATTCGGTGGCTTCGCATCCACGATCGGCGAGGCGGTGGGTTTGCCTCCAAGATCAGCGAGGCCGGGGGTGGTTAGTCGGTGAGGTCGACTACTGAGGCGGCGGTGGCGCCGATGGCTTCGGCGGCTTGGGCCAACAGGACCGGCTCGACCTTGTGGTCCACGGTCAACGTCATCAGCGCCTCGCCACCGGCTTCCCGGCGGGCCACCTGCATCGCGGCGATGTTCACGTCGGCCGCGCCGAGCAGTGATCCGATGGTGCCGACCACGCCGGGGCGGTCGGAGTAGCGCAGGAAGAACAGCAGGATGCCATCTGCGCCAGTTCCAGCGGGTAGCCGTCGAGTCCGGTGAGCCTGGCCCGGCCCGCCGGCACCGGCGTACCGGACACCGACACGACCCGACCATCGCCCAGGGCCCCTTGATGGTGACCAGGCTGGGCTGCGCCACCGTTTCGGCAGCGTGCTCAGGGTCACCTCGATACCCCGGTCGGCGGCCAGGTGCGGGGCGTTGACGTAGGTGACCTGCTCCTCCACCACGGAGCGAACAGTCCCTTGGTGGCGGCGAGCTTCAGCACGCTGACACGTCGTTGGCCAGCATCTCGCCGCTGACCTCGACGGTGACGGTGGTGGCGATGCCGCCGGCCACCGCGGTGAAAACCCGGCCCAGCTTCTCGGCCAGCGGCAGCAACGGCCGTACGTCTTCGGCGACCACGCCACCGGCCTGGACGTTGACCGCGTCCGGCACGAACTCGCCCAGCAGAGCCAACTTGACGCTCCTGGCCACGGCCAGGCCGGCCTTGTCCTGTGCCTCGTGTGTGGAGGCGCCCAGGTGCGGGGTGGCCACCACGTTGTCGAGTCGCGAACAGCGGCGAACAGGTGCACGGCTCCTTGACGAAGACGTCGATGCCCGCGCCGGCGACCCGGCCCTCGGCGATCGCGTCGGCGAGGGCACGCTCGTCGACCAGCCCGCCCCGGGCGGCGTTGACGATCCGTACGCCCGGCTTGACGAGCCGCCAGCTCCTTCTCGCCGATGAGGCCCACCGTCTCCGGGGTCTTGGGCAGGTGGATGGAGATGAAGTCGCTCTCACTGCAGCAGCTCCTCCAGCCCGACCAGGCGTACCCCGAGCTGCGCGGCCCGGGCCGGCTGGACGTACGGGTCGTACGCGATCAGCCGGGTGCCGAACGCGGCGATGCGCTGGGCGAACAGCACACCGATGCGGCCGAGCCCGACGACGCCGACGGTCTTGCCCTGGAGCTCGACGCCGGTGTACTTCGACCGCTTCCACTCGCCGGCCTTGAGCGCGGCGCTGGCGCTGGCCGAGGTGTTGCCGGGCGACCGCGAGCAGCAGCGCGAGGGCCTGCTCGGCGGCGGAGACGATGTTGGAGGTGGGCGCGTTGACCACCATCACGCCCCGGGCGGTGGCGGCCGGTACCTCGACGTTGTCCAGGCCGACGCCGGCCCGGGCGACCACCTTCAGCCGGGGCGCGGCGGCGACCGCCTCGGCGTCGATCTGGGTGGCGCTGCGTACGATCACCGCGTCCGCCTCGGAGAGCGCGGAGAGCAGGGCCGGCCGGTCGGTGCCGTCGACGTGGCGCACGTCGAAGTCGTGCGCGAGCACCTCGATGGCGGCGGGGGCGAGTTCTTCGGCGATCAGTACGACAGGATTCACGGTCCTCGTAGACGGTCGTGTGCGGCTTCGGCCGGGCCGTCACGGGGCGCCGCACTGCGCCCCGCGGTGACGCCTCTGATCGCGGGTGCCATGGCCGACAGGTGCCGGCTGCGCCCTAGCAGGATCGTAGGCGGCGGTCACAACGGTCGCCCTGCCCGCCGGGTGGCCGAGGCAGCCCGTGATCGGATGGTGACTGGAACGAGCGCTCGGCGGTGCACCTCATCGGGCTGGAGTTTCCGCACCTGCCGCCTGACTGTGGCTACTTACGATGGCATCGGTATTGACGCTTCGCTGTGGTGTCAGTACGTTCCGTCAGTCCCCGCTCGCGTGCGGGACGGCGGACCCCGCGTCGAGGTGCGCCTGCCGGCGTCCGTTGATCGCCTCCGGCGACGTTTCGTCGTTGATCGCCTCCGGCGACGTCAGGCGGTCTCGGTGATCGGGCGGTCGACCCAGCTCATCATGCCGCGCAGCTTCTGGCCGGTCTCCTCGATCGGGTGCGCCGCGCCCTCTTCCCGCCACTTGGTGAAGTTCGGCCGGCCGGCCTCGTCCTCGGCGACCCACTCGCGGGCGAACTCGCCGGACTGCGCATCTCGCCGAGGATCTTGCGCATCTCGTCCTTGACCCGGGCGTCGATGACCCGCGGGCCACGGGAGTAGTCGCCGTACTCGGCGGTGTCGGAGATGCTGTAGCGCATCCGGGCGATGCCGCCCTCGTACATCAGGTCGACGATCAGCTTCAGCTCGTGCAGGCACTCGAAGTAGGCCACCTCGGGGGCGTAGCCCGCCTCGGTGAGCACCTCGAAACCGGTCTGCACCAGCGCGGCGGCGCCGCCGCAGAGCACCGCCTGCTCGCCGAAGAGGTCGGTCTCGGTCTCCTCGGTGAAGGTGGTCTTGATCGCGCCGGCCCGGGTTCCGCCGATCGCCTTGGCGTAGGCCAGGGCCAGGCCGAACGCGTTGCCGGTGGCGTCCTGCTCGACGGCGACCAGGCAGCGGCACGCCCTTGCCGTCGACGTACTGGCGGCGGACCAGGTGACCCGGGCCCTTCGGGGCGACCATCGCCACGTCCACATCGGCCGGCGGCTTGATCAGGCCGTACCGGATGTTGAAGCCGTGCCCGAAGAAGATGGCCTTGCCGGCGGTCAGGTTGGGCGCGATGGCCTCGGTGTACAGGGCGCGCTGGGCGGTGTCCGGCGCGAGCACCATGATGACGTCGGCCTCGGCCGCAGCCTCGGCCGGCGTGAGCACGCGCAGGCCCTGCTCCTCGGCCTTGGGCCGGCTCTTCGAGCCTTCGGGCAGGCCGATCACCACGTCGACGCCGGAGTCGCGCAGCGACAGCGCGTGGGCGTGGCCCTGGCTGCCGTAGCCGATCACCGCGACCTTGCGGCCCTGGATCAGGCCGCAGGTCGGCGTCGTCGTCGTAGAAAACCTCAACGCTCATTGACTTCCCTTTCTACGGCGGTGCCGTTCGCTCGTGCCTATTTGGTGTTGCTTGTGGACAGTTACGACGCGGCACTGGATCAGGCGGCGCGCAGCGACCGGTCCGGCGGTGATCGAGCGCGAGCCGCGCCCGATGGCCACCGTGCCCGGACTGGACCATCTCCTTGATGCCGAACGGCTCGAGGTCGCGCAGCAGCGCGTCGAGCTTGTCCGGCGGTGCCGGTGGCCTCGATGGTCAGCGTGTCCGGCGCGACGTCGACCACCCGGGCGCGGAACAGGTCGACCGTCTCCAGCACCTGCGGCGCGGGCGGCTGCGGTCCGCGCGGACCTTGACCAGCAGCAGCTCCCGGGCCACCGAGACCTGCGGGTCCAGCTCCACGATCTTGAGTACGTTGACCAGCTTGTTGAGCTGCTTGGTCACCTGCTCCAGCGGGGAGGACTCGGCGTTGACCACGATGGTGATCCGGGAGACGTCGGGGTTCTCGGTCTCGCCCACCGCGAGGCTGTCGATGTTGAACCCGCGCCGGGAGAACAGCCCGGAGACCCGGGCCAGCACACCCGGCTTGTTCTCCACCAGCACGGACAGCGTGTGCATGGTCATACTGTGCCTTCCTCGTCATGCCCTCATGGCCCTCGCTGCGCTCGGTGCATTCGGTCATGACTAGATGTCGTCCTCGTCGAACGCGGGCGGACGTCCCGGGCGAACATGATCTCGTCGTTGCTGGTGCCGGCGGCCACCATCGGCCAGACCATCGCGTCCTTGCCGACCACGAAGTCGATCACCACCGGGCGCGTCGTTGATCGCCATGGCCGCCTCGATGGTCGTGTCCACGTCGGCGGCGTTCTCGCAGCGCAGCCCGACGCAGCCCAGCGCCTCGGCCAGCTTGACGAAGTCCGGGATGCGGTGCTTGTGGGTGCCCAGCTCGGTGTTGGAGTAGCGCTCGCCGTAGAACAGGGTCTGCCACTGCCGGACCATGCCCAGGTTGCCGTTGTTGATCACGGCGACCTTGATCGGGATGCCCTCCAGCGCGCAGGTGGCCAGCTCCTGGTTGGTCATCTGGAAGCAGCCGTCGCCGTCCACCGCCCAGACCGTGGTGTCCGGCTTGCCGACCTTGGCGCCCATCGCCGCCGGCACGGCGTAGCCCATCGTGCCCAGGCCGCCGGAGTTGAGCCAGGTGCTCGGGCTTCTCGTACGAGATGAACTGGCTGGCCCACATCTGGTGCTGGCCGACGCCGGCCACGTAGATCGCGTCCGGGCCGGCGATCTCGCCCAGCCGCTTGATCACGTACTGCGGGGAGAGCGTGCCGTCGGCCGGCTCGTCGTAGCCGAGCGGGTAGCGGTCGCGCAGGTCGTCGAGCTGGGTCCACCAGTCGGCCAGGTCGGCGGCCGGTGGGCCGCCTGCTCGGCGGTGACCGCCGCGATCAGCTCGTCGATCACGTGCCGGGCGTCGCCCACGATCGGGACGTCGGCGTGCCGGTTCTTGCCGATCTCGGCCGGGTCGATGTCGGCGTGCACGATGGCGGCGTCCGGTGCGAACGAGTCCAGCTTGCCGGTGACCCGGTCGTCGAAGCGGGCGCCGAGCGCCACGATCAGGTCGGCCTTCTGCAGGCCGTAGACCGCGCGCCACCGTGCCGTGCATGCCGGGCATGCCCAGGTGCTGCCGGTGCGTGTCGGGGAACGCGCCGAGCGCCATCAGGGTGGTGACCACCGGGATGCCGGTCAGCTCGGCCAGCCGGCGCAGCGCCCTCGGTGGCGCCGGCCTTGAGCACGCCGCCGCCGACGTAGAGCACCGGGCGGCGGGCCGTCGCGTCATCAGCCGGGCCGCCTCGCGGATCTGCTTGCCGTGCGGGTGCAGGGTGGGCCGGTAGCCGGGCAGGTCCAGGGTGGGCGGCCAGGTGAAGGTGGTCCGGCGCCTGCAGGACGTCCTTGGGGATGTCGACCAGCACCGGGCCGGGCCGGCCGGTCGCGGCCAGGTGGAACGCCTCGGCCAGGACCCGGGGGATCTCCTCGGCGGTCTGCACCAGGAAGTTGTGCTTGGTGATCGGCAGCGTGATGCCCTGGATGTCGGCCTCCTGGAAGGCGTCCGTGCCGATCGACGGCGCGGCGACCTGGCCGGTGATCGCCACGATCGGCACCGAGTCCATGTAGGCGTCGGCGATCGGGGTGACCAGGTTGGTCGCGCCCGGACCGGAGGTGGCGATGCAGACGCCGACCTTGCCGGTGGCCTGCGCGTAGCCGGTGGCCGCGTGCCCGGCGCCCTGCTCGTGGCGGACCAGGATGTGCCGGACCGTGGAGTCGTAGAGCGGGTCGTAGGCGGGCAGGATCGCGCCGCCGGGGATGCCGAAGACGACCTCGACGCCGAGCGCCTCGAGCGACCGCACCAGCGACCGGCGCCGGTGACCGCATTCCGGACTGCCGCCCGGGCGGGCGCGGTGGCGTCCCGGTGTCCGGCCGCCGCCTGCGCCGCGGTGTGGGCGTGCGTACGTGCGCCGGCTGCGACGGTGAGCGGGGAAGGCGCCGCGCCGGACGGCGGTCTTGGGGTGGCGTGCTCCGATGGTGTCTTCGTCATGACCGTGGCCTTCGGTTTGAGTGGGCTCGTGCTCGGCTAGTCGGGGGTTCGGATGTGGTCCTGCTCGGTAAACGGGCGCGGGTGCACCGGCGTACCGCGTCAGCGCGTGTCGTCGTGCGTGTCGTCGGGTGACGGGCGGCACAACGGCGGCATAAAAAGGCCCCCGTGCTGGGCACGTGGGCTCGCGCGTCTGACTGGCGTCGGACGCGCTAGGTGAGAAGTACTCGGGTGAAGTCGGGAGACGACATGCGATCAGGTTGCCTCATTCGCAGCCGGCGAGCCAATCCATCCCACATCGTGGTCAACAGACAGATCACGGATAGGTTACGCCCCCTGGTGCGGGGCGTTTCCCGCTGGGTGGTGACCTTCGGGGCGGTTATTGCGTGCTGCGCGGACGCTGGCACACTTGACAGATGCCTGAGCTGCGGTCAGAACCTCCACCCAGGGTCGCACGATGGCCGGCGCCCGCGCCCTCTGGCGGGCCACCGGGATGACCGACGACGATTTCGGCAAGCCGATCGTCGCCATCGCCAACAGTTTCACCCAGTTCGTGCCCGGCCACGTCCACCTGCGAAGGACCTCGGCGGCCTGGTCGCCGACGCGGTCGCCGAGGCCGGCGGCGTGGGACGGGAGTTCAACACCATCGCCGTCGACGACGGCATCGCCATGGGCCACGGCGGCATGCTCTACTCGCTGCCCAGCCGGGAGCTGATCGCCGACGCGGTCGAGTACATGGTCAACGCGCACTGCGCGGACGCCCTGGTCTGCATCTCCAACTGCGACAAGATCACCCCGGGCATGCTGCTGGCCGCGCTGCGGCTCAACATCCCGACCGTCTTCGTCTCCGGCGGCCCGATGGAGGCCGGCAAGACGATGGCGATCGAGGGCGTGGTGCACGCCAAGATCGACCTGATCGACGCCATGATCGCCTCCGCCAACGAGGCGGTCACCGACGAGCAGCTCGACGAGATCGAACGCTCCGCCTGCCCGACCTGCGGCTCCTGCTCCGGCATGTTCACCGCCAACTCGATGAACTGCCTCACCGAGGCGATCGGACTGGCGCTGCCCGGCAACGGGTCGACGCTGGCCACCCACGCCGCCCGCCGGTCCCTGTTCATCGAGGCCGGCCGCGCTGTCGTCGACATCGCCCGGCGCTGGTACGACGACGACGACGCCTCGGTGCTGCCCCGCGCCATCGCCACCCGGCCGGCGTTCGAGAACGCGGTCGCCCTCGACGTGGCCATGGGCGGCTCCACCAACACGGTGCTGCACCTGCTCGCCGCCGCCCGCGAAGGCGGAGATGGACTTCGACGTGGCCGACATCGACGCGATCTCCCGCCGGGTGCCCTGCCTGGCCAAGGTCGCCCCGAACTCGCCCAACTACCACATGGAGGACGTGCACCGGGCCGGCGGCATCCCGGCCATCCTCGGCGAACTGGACCGCGCCGGCCTGCTCCACCGCGACGTGCACGCGGTGCACTCCCCCGACCTGGCGCAGTGGCTGCAGCCGACTGGGACGTGCGCGGCGGCTCGGCCACCCCGGAGGCCGGTCGAGCTGTTCCACGCCGCGCCGGGCGGGGTGCGTACCACCGAACCGTTCTCCACCGCCAACCGCTGGTCGCTCGCTGGACACCGACGCGGCCGGCGGCTGCATCCGCGACCTGGAGCACGCGTACAGCGCCGACGGCGGGCTGGCCATCCTGCACGGCAACCTGGCGCCGGACGGCAGCGTGGTGAAGACCGCCGGCGTGCGCGGAGATGCCTGATCTTCCGCGGGCCGGCCAAGGTCTACGAGTCCCAGGACGACGCAGTGGACGCCATCCTCGCCAAGCAGGTGGTCGCCGGCGACGTCGTGGTGATCCGCTACGAGGGACCCCGAGGGCGGGCCGGGCATGCAGGAGATGCTCTACCCCACGTCGTTCCTCAAGGGGCGCGGTCTGGGCCAGTCCTGCGCGCTGATCACCGACGGACGCTTCTCCGGCGGCACCAGCCGGCCTGTCCATCGGCCACGTCTCCCCCGAGGCGGCCACCGGCGGGCTGATCGCCCTGGTACGCGACGGCGACGAGATCGTCATCGACATCCCGGCCCGGTCCATCGAGCTCGAGCGTGCCCGACGACGAGCTGGCGGCCCGCCGGGTCGACCAGGAGAAGCGCGACCGCCCGTACACCCCGGTGGACCGGCGAGCGCCCGGTGTCGGCGGCGCTGCGCGCGTACGCCTCGATGGCCACCTCCGCCTGCGACGGCGCCTACCGCCGCGTCCCCGACTGAGTTATCCACAACTCCCCATACGGCTATGGCGGGCGGAGCTTCGTCGTCGGTAGGGTGCGCCGGTGTCGGTTCACGTCAGCTTCCGGGAACTGTTCAACAGCTTCGTCCGCCTGAGCCGGGACAGTCGGGCGGTGATGGGCCCTACCGCGCACCTGCTCGCCTTCTACGCTGTGGAGTGCGGTCTCAAAGCCGCCTTGCTCAAGCGATCAAACGTAAGATCTACCCGCAACCTGAACGCCGCTCTGACCAGCGGGAGCAGCGGTCACGACCTCCGAGCTCTGGCGAAGGAACTGAACGTGGCTGGTGGCACATATGAGGGCATTGCCAGCTGCCGCACCGCGCGGTCAACGGATCAGATCGGATCCACCGAAATTCATCAAGCCTGGCGCTACGGGGCAGGACTGGACTCGACAGACGAGGCCACATTCGTGGCAGGCTTGACGAGGCTATCCGCCTGGTGCCGGGAGGAGTTAGGGTTGTGAACGACGCACTGGCGTCTCGCGCTGCCTCGTTTACAGCGCCTGACCATCTCTACACGTGGCTCGATGTCGAGGCCTATTTCGGCAACCTCGCGCTCCACGGCCGCTGGCCAGACTGGCTCCTCGAAGTCGACGGATTCTGGGACGGCCTGAGACTGTCCGTCGATGCGTCGGTAACCGATGACACGCTGTGGGGTTGGCTTTCCCAGGTGCTCGGCCCGCTGACGGTCGATCGCGACCGCCGCCTTCTCCTGCTCGACGACAACGGTCCCGAGCGTCCCCTGCCGGTCGAGGTAGAGCGGGAGCCTCGCGTCACCACCGTTACCCGCGTGCCGCGCTTCGGCGAGCGTCGGGTCACCAGTGACCTCGGTGCCCAGCTGCCACCGCCCCAACAGGAAACGATGCCGCACGGCGTCGCGATATGCGCCTTCCACTCATTCAAGGGCGGAGTTGGGCGGACACTTCATTGCGTTGCCGTGGCCCGACGCCTCGCGGCGCGGGGAGCCCGGGTTCTCCTGGTCGATGGCGACCTCGAGGCCCCCGGAATCACCTGGATGCTCGAGGCGCAGGGTACCCGGATCGACTTCTCCTGGGAGGACTTCCTCGCCCTGGTCCATGGCGCGAACGACGGTCGCTACACCGACGCGCTCTCCCTCGGCCGAAAGTTTCTGACGAATCAGGAACTCGATGATGTCGTCGTTATGCCGTCCAAGCGGGATCACGAAAGAATCGCGCCGCCGCGCATCACTCCCACAGATCTGCTGACCGCCGATCGCAGCCCGTACGTCGTCACCGAGACACTCGCCCAGCTTGCCCATCAACTACACGTGGAAGTCGTTCTTGTCGACCTCCGCGCAGGGATTTCAGAACTCAGTGCGCCCATCCTGCTCGACCCGAGAGTCCATCGGGTCTTCGTCTCAACGGTCAGTGACCAGTCCGTTCGCGGCACCGGTCGCATCCTGGACGAGCTAGCGCGCAAGGCGCCGGCAACGCGGATCACCGACGCGCCCACGACGCTGATCCTCACCCAGTTCAACGCCCAAGATCACTTCGATCGACTAGGACAGGTGGCCGGTGATCTACGTGGGGCTGCGGCTCGGGCTGCGGGCGTGCCCATAGACCGGGCGGATGAACTCGGCTTGACTACAGACTTTGACATAGTGTCAGAACCGATCTTCAGTCCGTTCAATCCGTTGCTCTTGAGTTTGCCGGCCAGCTGGACGGAAGTCTCAGAAACAGTCGCATCGACTGGGCTCGGTGACATCGTCCGTCCGCTCGTCGATCTGCTGGCTCCGGCCCAGCAGTCCAGAGCGCTACCTGGCACCGACGCGGACCCGACGCTGAGCCTGGATGATCTCAGACGACGCCTGGCCGAACGTTCCGAACAGCTCGTGTTTGCCGAAACGGCCCACGAACAAGAGCTCCTCGTCACGGATGCGTTGACGAATCTGGTCGCCTCGCACCGCGTGGATGTGCCGGTGGAGGTGGTGGTCGGCGCCAAGGGATCGGGCAAGACCTTCACGTTCCTCACCCTGTGCCGCTCGCGAAGCTGGCGTGGGTTTGCTCAAACCGTTGGCAACGTGCCTGTCGAAGTACACGCCCGGGTCGTTCCGGTCCTAACCCCCATCAATCTGGATGCGCAAGATCGAGATGATCTGCGAGACGCCCAGGTGAGCGCGGCTGAGCAACTTACCGGCCAAGAAGCTGCCACGACCTCGCAGCTGCATGATCTCATTCGCGCCCAACTCGGGGTACGGAATGACGATCTGACGTGGCGCCGGCTGTGGCTGACCTGCCTTGCCCGGGCCGTAGGTCTGAACGCGGATGTCGGGAATGTTGAGACACGACTTGCGGACTTCGCCCGCCGCTCCCGCGCCGTCTTCGTCATCGACGGTCTGGAAGACCTGTTCCAGGACTTCACCACCAACCCACATCAGCAACAAGCGCTCAGGATCCTCCTCCAGGACTGCCCCGAATGGCTGAGAACCCTTCGTGGCCGGCCATTGGGACTCGTCGTTTTCGTTCGCCGGGACCTTGTGGAGAATTCGATCAAACAGAATGTCGCTCAGTTCCTGGCGAGACATCAGCCGTACGAGTTGCGATGGAACCGTGTCGAGGCGCTCCGCCTTGCCGCCTGGATCAGCCAGCGTGCTCGGGCGATAAATCCGAAGGCGTCCGTACAGAAGGCGGACGAGAAGCAGCTTTCGGGCGCGCTGCTCCCGCTATGGGGGGAGAAGATGGGTAGCGCCTCGTCACGGCAGGCTCGCTCGGACACCTGGTTCCTCGTCGCGCTATCTGATTTCAACCAACAGATCCAAGCCCGCGACATCGTCGCATTCCTGCGGTCCGCGGCGAGGAGGTCGATCGGCGACGCACGATGGACAGACAGACTCATCACACCCACCGCCATGCGGGATGCCCTGCCGGAATGCAGTCGGGAAAAGATCGTTGCAATCCAAACGGAGAACCCGCCGGTCGGAACTCTGTTGGAGAAGCTTCGCACTCTGCCGGCCGACGCGAGACGAATTCCGTTCGCGGATCTTGAGGCGGTCGGCCTTCACCCGAGCGACACCCGACTGCTCGAGACGAACGGAGTGCTGTTCAAAGAAGGCGAAAAGTACTGGATACCCGAGATCTTCCGCCATGGTCTCGGATTTCGGGCAACCGGAAGGCCGAGGGTCGTCACCGTGGCCAACCTCGCCTACCGTCGGGCGAGCGGCTGAGGAAGCGCCCGGGCCGGGACCGGGCGAGGTCCGGCAGGTGGGTGCCTATCCGGACGCTAGACTGTGGAAATCGCGACTGGCGCTGAGGTGGAACCGACCACCAGGGAGCGACACACCGCCACGCACCGCGCGCCTGGGTGCCGGCCACCAACAACTGGGAGGCCGATGATGCACGTACCACCGTTGCCGCACCTGGCTGGCACCGATCCGATCCTGGCCGGCTACATCGAGGCCGAGGCGAAGCGGCAGCACGACAAACTGCGCATGATCCCGTCGGAGAACTACGTCTCCGAAGCGGTACTCGAAGCCTGCGCGTCGGTGCTGAACAACAAGTACTCCGAGGGCTACGCGGGCAAGCGGTACTACGAGGGCCAGCAGTTCGTGGACCCGGTGGAGACCCTGGCCATCGAACGGGCTCAGGCGCTGTTCGGAGTGCCGCACGCCAACGTCCAGCCGTACTCCGGCTCGCCGGCCAACCTGGCCATCTACCTGGCCTTCATGACGCCGGGTGACACGTTCCTGTCGTTGGAGTTGGCCCACGGCGGCCACCTCACCCACGGCTCGCCGGTGTCCGCGACCGGCAAGTGGTTCCGGCCGGTCCATTACGCGGTGGGCCGCGACACCGGCCGCGTCGACATGGACCACGTACGCGAACTGGCCCTGGCCGAACGCCCCAAGATGATCATTTGTGGCGGTACGGCCATTCCCCGCACGATCGACTTCGCCGCGTTCGCGCAGATAGCCCGCGAGGTGGACGCGCTGCTGGTCGCCGACATCGCGCACATCGCCGGCCTGATCGTGGGTGGCGCACACCCGTCCCCGGTGGGCCACGCGGACATCATCTCGACCACGACGCACAAGACTCTGCGTGGTCCGCGCGGCGCGATGCTGATGACCACGGAGGAACACGCCACCGCGATCGACAAGGCGGTCTTCCCCGGCCTGCAGGGTGGCCCGCACAACCACACCACAGCCGGCATCGCGGTAGCCCTGCACGAGGCAGCGCAACCGTCGTTCTCCACCTACGCGCACCAGATCGTCCGCAACGCACAGGCCCTCGCGGCGGCGCTCAACGAGCGCGGCTTCGACCTGGTGTCCGGTGGTACCGACAACCACCTCATCCTCATCGACCTCACCAACAAAGGTGTCGACGGCAAGCCGGCGGCGAAGGCCCTCGACCGCGCCGGCATCGAACTCAACTTCAACACCGTGCCGTACGACCCGCGCAAGCCGTGGTCGCCGTCAGGCATCCGGCTGGGCACACCGGCGCTGACCACCCGCGGACTGACCGAGGAGCACATGCCGGCCGTCGCCGCGTGGATGGACGACGCGGTGAGCGCCGCCGCAAAGGACGACGAAGCAAGCCTCGAACGCATCGCCGGCGAGGTGTCCGACCTGCTGTCGGCCTTCCCGATGCCCGGCTACCGCTCCGCCTGACGGCCGCGGCGATCTCAACAGCAACACGATCGTGGAGCTCCGGCCACCGGATCCGGTGGCTGGACCTCCACGATCGACTACGACAATGAGCGTTTCAGGCAGCTGCGACGGCTGCGTTCAGGGCGGCCTGAAGTTCGGCAGCGGTCGGGTAGCGGTCGCGCGGATCGTGGGCCATGGCACGCCGGAGCACCGCCATGAGTTCCGCCGGTACGCCGGGCAGGTCGGCCAGATTCTCGCCGTCGGCGAACTTCGCCCTGTCCAGGCCACTGCGCATCGACCGGTAGGTAGCGGCGTTCCACGGTCCGGGGTCGGCTCGACCGGATCCGCGTATATCACGGCCGGCTCGTTCGGGGCCGGCTCGTTCGGGGCCGGCTCGTTCGGGGCCGGTTAGATCACGGCCGGCTCGATCTGGTCCGGGTAGATCACGGCCGGCTCGGTCGGGGCCGGCTCGGTCGGGCCGGCTCGGTCGGGGCCGGCTCGGTCGGGGCCCGCTCGGTCGGGGCCCGCTCGGTCGGGGCCGGGTAGAACACGGCCGGCGAGATCAGGGCCGGCTCGATGAGGGTCGGCCGGCCAGGGGTGCGGCGAAGCGCCGGACAGTGCGGCGTACAACATGGCGCCCAGGGCATAGATGTCCGCCGCAGCCGACATCAGTTCGGGTAGGTACGCCTCGGGCGCCACGAACGGGCGGGGACCGGGCGGCGGGGTCCGATCCGACGGCGCGAGGCACAGCAGGCCGAAGTCGCCGAGCACCGGTTCGCCAGCGGCATTGATGTACACATTGCCCGGACGGACGTCACGGTGGACGATGGCGCGCCGGTGCGCGGCCATCACCGCACCCGCGATCTTGGCGCCGATCCGGCCCACCTCCACCGGCGTCAACCGGCCCACCATGGCCACGTGGCCAGCCAACGATCCACCACCGCAGTATTCGGTGACAACGAACGGCCGACCGTCCTCCATCACACCGCAGTCGTGGACCTCCACCACATGCTCCACGGTGGACAGATCGCGCAGCGCGCTCACTTCCTGCTCGAACCGCAGGCGTTCCCGTTCCGTCCCCAGTGGACGGCCATGGATCCGGACCACCACTTCGGCACCATCGGCGCGCCTGGCCAGGTACACCTCGTCCGGCCGGACCGGCAGCGCGATCCCGGCCCACGACGGACGGTCGGCCACACGATCCGTCCAACGCACAGCCGCACGCTCAGCCAGACGGGCCTGACGGTCAGTTAGACGGTCGGCCCGACGGTCAGTTAGACGGTCGGCCTGACGGTCAGTTGGACGCTCAGCCTGACGGTCGTCGAGACGGTCGGCCTGACGGTCCGCTGGCCCGGGCAAGGGTGCCGGCCGGCGAGAGGCCGAGCCTACTGCCGGCCCCATGGCTGTACCGGACGATGGCGACCTGAACGGTGGCAATGTGGACGGTGATAATGCGGGCAGTGGCGATGTGGACGGTGATTGGGACGCCCCGGCCTGACCCCGCTGGCCAGGTCGACTGTGAGCCCGCGTGCCAGATTCGCCGCGCCAGCCCCAGCGGATCAGCCCGTTGCCGAGGCTCCGGCTCAGAGTGTTGCTGATGCTCCGGCTCAGACTGTTGCTGAGGCTGCGGCTTAGACCGTTGCTCAGATTGCGCCGCAGATTGCGGCTCAGACTAGGACGGCGTCCGACACGCCGGTCGGCCGGCTCCGGGTGGCCCGGCTCCGGGTGGGCTGGGTCGCGGGAATTCGCGGCACCTTCACTCGCCGCTGTCTCCATTGACCATGGACTGTCCGAACGACGGCCGGCCGCGTCGGGACCGTCGTCCTCCGCCCCGTCCAGCCTGCGCACACAGGCCAGCTCGGACAGGCCGCGCCGCATCATGGTCGTCCTCCCCGCCTCGGCGGTCCGGGTCAGCCCCCCGCGACGCTAGGTACAACGAGGATCTCGGCGCGGTCGGATACGGGTGTGCGCAGACCGTCCATCCGTCGGCACTCTTCCCCATCGACATAAACGTTGACGTATCGACGGAGTTCACCCCGCTCATCCCGGATGCGGCGATCCAGGAGCGGCCAGCGGGTCCCGATCTCATCGAGGACCGAACCCAGCGTCAGATTGTCAGTCGCCGCGTGCTCCAGCACGGTCTGGCCACCGGCCTCGGCCGCGAGCACACCGGGCAGCCGCACAGTCACCGCCATTGTCTGCGTCCCCTCCATCGCGATCAGACCACCGCCGCGCGTACACACAGCACATCGGGCAGATGCGCGGCCACCTGCTGCCAGCTGTCTCCCTCGTCGCGGCTCGCGAACACCTCGCCGGTGCGGGTGCCGAAGTAGACACCAACCGTCTCCGCGTCGTCCACGCACATCGCGTCACGCAGGACGCTGCCGTAGAAGGGTCCCTCGGGCAGCCCGTGAGACAGTGGTTGCCAGGACTTCCCCGCGTCCTCGCTACGGTAGGCCTGGCACACCGAGCCGGCCGGGAACCGCATCCCGTCGGACTCGATCGGGAAGCTGTAGATGACCCCGGACCGGTGGGGGTGCGCGACCATGGTGAAACCGAAGTCGCAGGGCAGCGTTTCCTCGATCGTCTCCCAGCTGTCCCCCTCGTTCTCCGAACGGTAGACGCCGTGGTGATTCTGGGCGAAGAACTGCTCGGGTCGGTTGGGGTCGCGAGTGACCTTGTGCACGCACTGGCCGAATTCGGGGTACTTGTCGGGCAGGAAGACAGCGGAGATACCCCGGTTCGTCGCCTGCCAGGTGTCGCCGCCATCGGCGCTGCGGTACACGCCGCCGGTCGACATCGCCACGGTCACCCGCCGCTCGTCGGTCGGATGCGGCAACACGGTGTGCACCGCCGGCCCGCCGAAACCGGAGCCCCACTCGGGCCGGTGCGGGTGGTCGTACAGTCCGCGCACGAACTCATAGGACACGCCGCCGTCGGTGGACCGGAACAGCCCCTGAGGCTCGGTGCCGGCATAGACCACGTCGGGCTGGTGCGCCGGACCGGGCGCGATCTGCCAGACCCGGACCAGGGCGTTGCCGGTGTCCTCGGGAAACGAGATGGGCCGCCGGTCCGGTTCCTGCCAGGTCTCGCCCAGATCGTCACTGGTGGCCACGATCGGACCGAAGTGTGAGCTGTCCACACCGGCCAGAAGGCGCACCGGGTCACGGCGGGTGTCGATCGCCACCGCGTAGACCCCGGTCATCGGAAAATGCGGCCCGCTCAGCTGCCACGTCCGCCGATCGTCATCGCTGCGGGCCAGAAAGAGGCCCTTGCCCGTACCCATCGCCAGCAGGTTTGCCGTCATGCGGACAGTATGCTCACCCCCCCTGACAAACTGCGCGTCCACACGTCCGACATGCTTTGACGTGGGTGAGCCAGGACGGCAGGATGCGGCCGCCGCGGGCCAGGTGAGACTATGGGTGGGTGACCAGGCAGCGCTTCCGGTACAGCTCCGCCACGACGGTGGCCGCGATCATCTCGGCCATTTCCGGGCTCTCTTTCGGCACCTACGCGCCATACCTGCTGCCACTGTTGATCATTCCGCTCGGCCTGGCGGTGTGGACCTGGCGGGCCGGCACAGACGCGGATGCCGCCGGACTCACTGTGCGTAATGGCCTGCGCGGGCGCCATCTGCCCTGGCCGACGGTGACCGGACTGACCGCCGACCCGCGCGGGCGGGTACAGGCGCAGCTTGACTCGGGCGCGTCGGTACGGCTGACCGCGGTGACCGCCGCCGACCTGCCTCGCCTCGTCGCCGCCTCCGGCCAGGAACTCGAGCGCGTTGCGTAGTCGCCGGTAACCGCGCTCAGCAGCGGACCACAGCCGGCGCACTCCGGACCGGCGCCGCGGCGACCGGCCGGCTACCTTGGTCTGATGGCCCCCCGACTGCCCGCGGCCGCCCTCGCCGCCGGACTCTGCGTCAGCCTGCTCGCCGGTTGCGCCTTCGGCCCGCCCAATGACACCGACGGCGGCGGGCCACCGAACCTGCCGGCACCGACGCGGAGCCAAAGCAACGACAACAGTTCGCCACCGAGCGTCGTCGCCACCACTCTGGTCGAAGACATGCGCATTCCCTGGGCGATCGCGTTCCTTCCGGACGGCGGCGCGCTGGTCACCGAGCGGGCCACCCGCCAGATCGTGAAGGTCGGCCCCGGCGGTGACATCAACGGATTGAAGAAGGTCCTCGTACAGACCATCGACGAGGCCAACGCCAACGGCGAAGGTGGTCTGCTGGGCATCGCCGTGTCGCCCAACTACCGGACTGACCAGACGGTCTTCATCTACTACAGCACCGCCACGGACAACCGGATCGCCAAGCTCACGCTCGGCGGCAAGCCACAACCGATCGTCACCGGCATCCCCGTCGCCGGCCGGCACAACGGCGGCCGGCTGAAGTTCGGGCCGGACGGCTACCTCTACGCCTCGACCGGCGATGCCGCCTCCGGCAACCTGGCCCAGGACCGTGACAGCCTGGCCGGCAAGATCCTGCGGATGACTCCGGACGGCCAACCCGCGCCGGGCAACCCGTTGCCCAACTCACTGATCTGGTCGTACGGGCACCGCAACGTCCAGGGCTTCGACTGGGACGCCGCCGGTCGCCTCTACGCCACCGAGTTCGGCCAGGACACCTGGGACGAGATCAACCTCATCGAACCGGGACACAACTACGGCTGGCCGGCGATCGAGGGTGCCGGGAACAATCCCGAGTTCAGCGACCCGATCCAGCAGTGGCCGCCGGCCGAGGCCTCCTGTGCCGGCGCGGCGATGGCCGGAAACATCCTGGTCGCCGCCTGCCTGCGCGGGCAACGGCTCTGGTTGGTGCGGCTCACCGAGAAGGGCAAGGTACTCGGCGCCCCGGTCGCGGCTCTGGTCGAACAGTACGGCCGGCTGCGCGACGCGGTACTCGCGCCAGACGGCTCGATCTGGGTCACCACGTCCAACCACGACGGCAAGCTCGCCCCGAAACCCGGCGACGACAAGATCCTCCGGATTGTCGTCTCCGGCTCTGGATCCGTCAGCAAGGCGTAGATCTTGGTGAGAAACACGCGGATATCCGCGTGTTTCTCACCAAGATCTAACGTCCTACGAAGAAAGGCGGGCCAGGATCAGTGTCCGGACTGTCTTGGCGTCGGCTTGGCCCTTGGTGGTCTTCATGATGGCGCCGATGAGGACACCGGCCGCCTCGACCTTGCCATCGCGGATCTTCGCGGCGATGTCCGGGTTGGCGGCGATGGCGTCGTCCACGGCCTTGGTGAGCGCCCCGGTGTCGGAGACCACGCCGAGACCGCGGGCCGCCATCACCTGATCGGGCGTGCCCTCGCCGGCGATGACACCTTCCAACACGGTACGGGCGAGCTTGTCGTTCAGCTTGCCGGCGTCGACCAGCGCCTGCAGTTCGGCCACCTGAGCCGGGGTCGCGCCAACCTCGGTCAGGTCCACACCGAGTTCGTTCGCGCGGCGGGCCAGTTCGCCGAGCCACCACTTGCGGGCGCCTTCGGGTGACGCGCCGGCCGCGATGGTCCGCTCGATCAGTTCGACCGCGCCAGCGTTGAGGATGGCCTGCATCTCCCGGTCTGCCAGCCCCCAGGCCTCCTGCAGCCGGCGGCGGTGCACCCGCGGAAGTTCGGGCAGCGTCCCGCGCAGCGTGCTGACCCAGGTCGGGTCAGGCTCGAGCGGCACCAGGTCCGGCTCGGGGAAGTACCGGTAGTCGGTCGCGGTCTCCTTGCTGCGACCGGGCCGGGTGTCGCCCGTCTCCTCGTGGAAATGCCGGGTTTCCTGCAGGATGCGCCCACCCGCGGCGAGCAGGGCGCCCTGCCGGATGATCTCGGAACGGACCGCGCGCTCCACGCTGCGCAGCGAGTTCACGTTCTTTGTCTCGGTCCGGGTACCCCAGGGTTCGCCCGGCCGGTTCAGCGAGGTGTTGACGTCACAGCGCATCGAGCCCTGCTCCATGCGCACATCGGACACGTCCAGGGTACGGAGCAGGTCGCGCAGTTCGGTGACGTAAGCCCGAGCGACCACCGGCGCCAGCGCCCCGGTGCCGGGCACCGGCTTGGTCACGATCTCCACCAACGGGATACCGGCCCGGTTGTAGTCCACAAGGGACTCCGTCGCACCGTGGATCCGGCCGGTCGCGCCACCGATGTGCAGCGTCTTGCCGGTGTCCTCCTCCAGGTGGACCCGTTCGATACCGACCCGGACCGTCTCACCTTCGACATCGACGTCCAGCCAGCCATCCACGCACAGCGGCTCGTCGTACTGGCTGATCTGGTAGTTCTTCGGCATATCCGGGTAGAAGTAGTTCTTCCGGGCGAACCGGCACCACGTGGCGATCTCGCAGTTCAGCGCCAGACCGATCCGGATGGTCGCCTCGATGGCCGCCTTGTTCGCCACCGGCAGGCTGCCCGGCAGGCCCAGGCAGACCGGACAGATCTGCGTGTTCGGCTCAGCCCCGAAGTCGGTCGGGCATCCGCAGAACATCTTGGTGTTCGTGCCCAGCTCGACGTGCGTCTCCAGGCCGATCACCGGCTCGTACGGGCCGATGATGTCGTCGTAGGTCAGCGTTGTCACGGTGGTCATCGATGCTCCAGCTCAGCGGGGCGGGGCGACAGATCGGGTACAAGCCTAGTCCGCGCGGATCACGCGGTTCGAGCGGGTTTCGAACGGCGCGCCGCGCGCGACACGCGAATGACAGTCGTGTAGTTCGTTGCTCGCATGGGTAACCATGGGGGCATGCCACTGATTTTCCGCAAGACGATCAGACTGGGTCCCCTCCGGCTCAACTTCACCAAGAACGGGTTCTCTTCGTGGAGCATCAAGATCTGGCGGTGGTCCTGGAACTCCCGGGCCAAGGCGCACCGGGTCGACCTGCCCGGTCCGGCCTCCTGGACCAGCAAGGGCAACTAGCCACATTCCACGGGCCGGTTGGGGCCGAACCCCAACCGGCACACCGGACAAGTTCAGAGCACGGGCGGGGTGAGCGGCGGGATGGCCGTCTCCAATGCCGCGGCGACGCGGTACATCCGGTCATCGGACATGGTCGGCGCCATCACCTGAAGTCCGACCGGCAGGCCCTCGGAGAGTCCACAGGGGACCGAGATGGCCGGACCGCCGTACAGGTTGGTGGGAATCGTGTACAGGTCGGCCAGGTACATCTGGTACGGATCCGCGGTACGCGAGCCGAACGGGAACGCCACGAACGGCGTGGTCGGCGACACCAGCACGTCCACCTGCTCGAAGGCCTTGGTGAAGTCCTGGGTGATCAGGGTGCGCACCTTCTGCGCCTGCCCGTAGTACGCGTCGTAGTAACCGGACGACAGCGCGTACGTACCGAGGATGATGCGGCGCTTCACCTCGGGACCGAAGCCGGCCTCGCGGGTCAGCGACATGACCTCCTCGAGCGAACGCTGCCCGTCGTCGCCCTCGCGCAGTCCAAATCGGACACCGTCGAACCGGGCCAGGTTGGACGAGCATTCGCTGGGCGCGATGAGATAGTACGCGGCCAAGGCGTACTCGAAGTGCGGGCAGGACACCTCGACGACCTCCGCGCCGAGCTTGACCAGCGCGTCCACGCCTTCCCGGAACGCGGCCATCACGCCGGGTTCCGCACCCTCGCCGGCGAACTCCTTGACCAGCCCCAGCTTCATGCCGGTCAGGTCACCGCTGGCACCGAGGCGGGCCGACGCGACCACGTCCGGCATGGCCGCCGGGATGGAGGTGGAGTCGCACGGGTCGTGCCCGCCGATCACCGCGTGCAACAGGGCCGCGTCCTCGACCGTACGGGCACAGGGTCCGGGAGTGTCCAAAGAGGACGAGAAGGCGATCAGCCCGTACCGGGACGTGCCGCCGTAGGTGGGCTTCGAGCCGACCGTTCCGGTCACCGCACCCGGCTGGCGGATCGAGCCACCGGTGTCGGTGCCGATCGCGAGCGGCGCCTCGTACGCGGCGATCGCGGCGGCCGAGCCACCCCCGGAACCACCGGGGATGCGGCCCAGGTCCCACGGGTTGTAGCTGGGCCCGAAGGCGGAGTACTCAGTGGACGATCCCATCGCGAATTCGTCCATGTTGGTCTTACCGAGCATGACCAGGCCAGCCTCACGCAACCGGGTCACGATCGTCGCGTCGTACGGCGGTCGCCAGCCCTCGAGGATCTTGGAAGCGGCTGTGGTGGGCACGCCCTTGGTGACCATCACGTCCTTGACCGCGATCGGCACACCGGCCAGCGGCCCCATCGCCTCGCCCTGGGCGCGGGCCTGGTCGACCCGGCGGGCCGCCTCGACCGCGCCATCGGTGTCGACGTGCAGGAACGCGTGGACCCGGTCGTCGACCTCGGCGATCCGGTCAAGGTGCGCCTGGGTCACCTCCACCGCGGAGACGTCTTTCGCCGCCAGCCGCCGGCCCAACTCGGCCGCGGTCAACTGGGTCAACTCACTCGCCGCCATCAGACCTCCTCGTCCAGGATCCGCGGTACGCGGAAGCGGTCCTCCGCCGTATCGGGCGCGCCGGCGAGCGCCTCTTCACGAGTCAGGCAGGCAACCACGACATCCTCGCGCAGCACGTTGGTCAGCGGTACCGAGTGCGAGGTGGGCGGGATGTCCGCCGCGGCCACCTCGCCGATGCGGGCGACGGCCTGCAGGATGACGTCCAACTGGCCGGCGAACCGGTCGAGTTCGTCATCGGTCACGGCAAGCCGCGACAGGCGCGCGAGATGCGCGACCTCCTCGCGGGAGATGGCAGCCATGGTGCCCCCTCATCGTTGTGGTGGTTGGTAGCCAGCGTGGCACGCGGTTACTGACCCGGCGAGTCTATTTGCCCACCCCCCTGCCTCCCCCGCCCGCCCCTCACCTCCGCTACCGCCTGCCGCCCCCCTCGGCCGCCACGCGATCGTGGAACGGCAGCTACCGAATCCGGTGGCCGGACTTCCACGATCGGCGCGACGGGACGGGCTAGCGGCCGTCGAGGGTGGGGACGGGGCGGTAGCGGCTGAGCCAGGAGACCAGCGCGTCGGCCGGCATCGGGCGGGCGTAGAACCAACCCTGGGCCACCTCGCAGCCGCCATTGATCAACATGCGGCGGGTGCCGTCCTCCTCCACCCCCTCCGCCACCACCCGCAGTCCGAGCGCGCGGGCAAGGTCGATGATCGAACCCACCACGGCGGCGTCGTCCGGATCGGTGGTCATACCGAGCACAAAGGACCGGTCGATCTTCACCTCGGCCAGCGGCAGCCGGCGCAGATGCTGCAGCGACGAGTACCCGGTGCCGAAATCGTCCAGCGACAGCGCGACGCCCAGCCGGTCGAGGCGGTGCAGGGTGACCAGGACCCGGCGCGGGTCGGCCATCAACGCGCCTTCCGTTATCTCCAACTGGACCTGGTTCGGCTCGACCCCGCGGTCGGCGAGGCTGCTTTCCAGATGATCTACCAGTTCCGGACGGTGCAGGTCGCGCACGCTGACATTGATGGACGCCCGCAGGTCGAGGCCCTGGGCCCGCCACTTGGCCAACTGACTCGATCGCGTCCTCGATCACCCGCGAGGTCAGCAGCCGCATCACCGCGGTGTGCTCCGCTACCCGGATCACGTGTTCTGGACTGACCGGACCCCGTTGCGGATGCCGCCACCGCAGCAGCGCCTCGACCCCGACCACCGCGCCGGTGATCATGTCCACCTGAGGCTGGTAGTAGAGCTGGATCTCGTCCGGACGGGAGGCTTCGAGGGCACGGCGTAGTTCGGCCACCAGTTGCAGCCGTTCGGGCGAGTTCTGGTCCGACTCGGGGGTATAGACGGCAAAGGTGCAGGCCCGGTCCTTCGCGTCGTACATGGCCACCTCGGCGTGGCGCAGCAGGTTCGCGTTGTCGGTGCCGTGGTCCGGATGGATGGCCACTCCGATGGACGCGGTGACGTCCAGCGGCAGCCCGTCGAGGGTCACCGGTTCGGCCAGCGCGTCGGCCACCCGCTGGGCCAGCACCCGGGCCGCTTCCGGGTCGACCAGGCGGGGCGCCAACACGGCGAACTCGTCACCGCCCAGCCGGGCCACGAATCCGTCCGAGCCGATGCACTCCCGCACCCGTTGCGCGACCGCACCGAGCAGCCGGTCGCCCACCGTGTGCCCGAGCGCGTCGTTGACCCGTTTGAACTGGTCGATGTCGAGCAGCAGCAGGGCCATCCGGCGGTGGTCCTCGGGGCCGCGTGCGGAGCGTTCCGCGTACGACCGGGCCTGCTGGATCATCTCGGCGAACAGTGCCCGGCGATTGGGCAGGCCGGTCAGGTCGTCGAACAACGACTTGCGCCGTTCCTCCTCCGAGGCGCGCGCCCACTGGTTGACGCTGTAGAGCGGGATCAGCATCAGCGGCACCAGGAACGCACTCACCGCGCTGGCCCCCACCACCAACGGCCCAAGGGCCAGCAGAGCGAGGGTGGACAGGGTGTACTCCCGGTACCCGGCGCTTCATCATCTCGCGCCAGAGCCCACCGAAGCGCAGCCACACGGCGGTCGTCACCAGCAGGTCGTTGACACTGAACCAGGCGCACGCCGCACCCAGGATCGCGGCCGCGGCCACGATGTCCGCGTCTCCGCCGCTGGACAGGGGCCGCACGCCAGCCCACTGGAGCATCAGCCAGGCGGCGGCCAGCGCCAACGCGGTACTGGCTCGCATCGAAGGCGGCCCGCCACGGCGCGTGGCGCAGGCGGATCGCCGAAACTCCGACGGCGGCCGCCTGCACCACGACGGCCGGCGCCAGCCCCCATCCCAGCAGCAGGGCAAAGGTGAACGCGATGGAGGGGAACACGGTCGAGGCGGGCGGGCGACCGGGTGCGGTGAACGACTGCGAGTCGACCGCGACGGCGAGCACGGCGATGACGAAGAAGCCTGCCGGCGCCAGCGCGACCTGGTCAGGCAGATCGGGCAGGGCGAAGCTCACGCTGGCCAGACCGGCCGCGACCACGGTGAACAGGTACGAAAAGAAGCTCGGCGCCCGCTCGCGGGGCACGCTGTTGCGCAACTCGGCGGCTTCCGCGGCGCCGGGCAGGGCCCGCACCGGCGGGCGACGGGCGCGGCGGGCCCTGCGGTGCTGATTCGGCGTCGTGATCTCAGGCGACGAACCGACGAACCGTTCGTCGTTGGTCGGCCCGACGTCACTCAGTGAGGCCGCCTCCATGACACCTCCCTGGGCGCATACATCAATCGCATCATTGGTGGCAATCTTTGGTGGCGATCAGCTGATACGCCCCAATTATCGCTGTGACTAACGCTCATTCCGCACTTTATGGACGCGCTAGCCTCGATGTTTCGCCAGCCAAACGGACAAGAGGTGAATTTCGCCTGCCAGCGGCCCTCGTTAGGTAACGTCCCACGCCTGCCAGCCGTTAGAAGACCGTCAGGAATCCCCGCCGTCAGGTGTCTGCGCCAGCGCACGAGCGGCGTCGGGGCCATCGGCCAGCAGAGCCTTGAAGCCGTCCTCGTCGAGCACCGGCACCTTCAGCGAGACGGCCTTGTCGTACTTCGAACCGGGGCTGTCCCCCACCACCACGAAGTCGGTCTTCTTCGACACCGAACCACTCACCCGTCCACCGCGGCTGGCGATGGCCTCGGCCGCGGTGTCCCGGGAGAAGTCGACGAGAGATCCGGTCACCACCACGGTCACTCCGGCCAGCGGCTTCGGGCCGGTGTCGACCTGTTCCTCCTCGAGGCGCACACCGGCGTCGCGCCATTTCCGCACGATCTCGGCGTGCCAGTCGATGGTGAACCACTCCTCGAGCGCCTCGGCGATCGTGGGACCGACGCCGTCGATGCCCGCGATCTCCTCAGTCGACGCCGCCGCGATCGCGTCGATCGAACCGAAGTGCGCGGCCAGCGGCGCGGCGGCACTCGGCCCGACATGCCGGATGGAGAGGGCCACGATGACCCGTGCCAGTGGACGGGTCTTGACCTCCTCCAAGTTCACCAGCAACTTGCGGGCATTCGACGACAGGCTGCCGTTCTTGTTGGTGAAGAACGGAACCTGGGCGAACTTCTCCTCGGTCAGGTCGAACAGGTCGCCTTCGTCCTCGATCACTCCGGACTCGAACAGCGCAATGGCGGCCTTGCCCCGAGCCCCTCGATGTCCAGTGCGCTGCGGCCGGCCAGATGGAACAACCTCTCGCGCAACTGGGCCGGGCAGGACCGCGCGTTGGGACAGCGGATGTCGGCATCGCCTTCCCGGGCCGGCGCGAGCGCGGTGCCGCAGGCCGGGCAATGCGTGGGCATCTCGAATGCCCTTTCGGTGCCGTCCCGCAGTTCTCCACCACCGCGCCGACGATCTCCGGAATCACGTCTCCGGCCCGGCGCACGATCGACGGTGTCGCCGATCAGCACACCCCGGCGGACCACGTCGTCAGCGTTGTGCAGCGTCGCATTCTCCACCGTGACGCCGCCGACGAAGACCGGCTGCAGCACCGCGAACGGCGTGACCCGACCGGTCCGGCCGACATTGACCTGGATGTCCAGCAGCTTGGTGGTGGCTGTCTCGGCCGGGTACTTGTAGGCGATCGCCCAGCGTGGTGCCCGACTGGTGGAGCCCAACCGGCGCTGCAACGCGACACTGTCCACCTTCACCACGACCCCGTCGATCTCGTGCTCGACGTCGTGGCGATGCTCCTGGTAGTAGTCGATGAACCCGGCCACCCCGGCCAGGTCAGGCAGCACCTTCCAGCGCGGCGAGGTGGGCAGGCCCCAGGCGTTGAGCTGCTCGTACGCCTCGGACTGGTGCGTCGGTTCGAAGCCCTTACGCGCGCCGAAACCGTGCACGATCAGCCGCATCGGCCGCGAGGCGGTCACCCGGGGATCCTTCTGCCGCAGGCTGCCGGCGGCGGCGTTGCGCGGGTTGGCGAACGGCGCCTTGCCCTGCTCCATCATCTGGTCGTTGACCTTGTGGAAGCCGTCCACCGTGAAGAAGACCTCACCGCGCACCTCGACCAGCGCCGGCGGCTTGTCGCTGCGTAGGCGCTCGGGCACGTCGGCGATCGTGCGCGACGTTGAGCGTGACGTCCTCGCCGGTACGGCCGTCGCCCCTGGTGGCCGCGCGAACGAGCCGGCCGGACTCGTAGGTCAGGCTGATCGCCAATCCGTCGATCTTCAGCTCGCACAGGTAGGTGGCGGCGTCCGCGCCCACCTCGCGCTCCACCCGCTCCGCCCAGGCGGACAACTCCTCCTGGCTGAACGCGTTGTCCAGGCTCATCATCCGTTCGAGGTGCTCGGCCGGCGCGAACAGCGTGGAGTACGTACCGCCGACCTTCTGCGTCGGCGAATCCGGGGTACGCAGCCCTGGATACTCGTCCTCCAACGCCTCCAGCTCACGCATGAGCGCGTCGTACTCGTCGTCACCAACGCTGGGCGCGTCGAGGACGTAGTAGCGGTACTGGTGCTCGTCGACCTCGGTGACAAGGTTCGCGTGCCGGTCCCGGGCGGCGGCGGGCGGCGCTCCGCCGCCGGCGGCAACGGTGGCCGCCACCTTCGCCGGGTCGGCACCCGCCGCGGCCGCCGCCTCCGCGGTACCCGCGAACACCGCAGACTCGGTTCCCTCGTCCGTACCGGCCTGAGCCTTCCGATTCCGGGTAGCCACCACGCTGCCCCTTTCCTTCGTCATCCCGCACCGTAACCCGACCCTCCGACAACGTGCCCCGGAGACATCAGCTCGATCTTGGCAGGGATGAGGCTAGGAGAGCTCGCGCATCCGGTCGGCGGCCTCCACGCAGGCGGCGAGGGCCGCGGTGGCGTAGTCCGGCGAGGCGCCGGCGAGGCCGCAGGCTGGCGTGACGACCACCTGGCTGGCGAGTTGCCCGAGCGGGAAGCCCAGCCGCCGCCATACCGCAGTGATCCGGTCAGCCGCCTGCTTCGACGACGGAGCCCGCGCGACCGGCGCCGCCCCTTCGGCCGCAACCTCCACCGGTGCCCGGGTGGGTATCGCCCCGGCGAACAGGCCGAGGCCCGCGTCGATGACCTCCCCGAGCGCGTCCAGCCCGGCCGCGTCCGCCCCGTCCAGCAGGGACAGGTCCAGCCCGACCGCTGCCGCGCCCGCCTCAGCGAACAGTTTCAGCGGTACGCCCGGAGCGCAGCAATGCATGATCGTCGGTACGCCGACCTGGTCCACGATCGAGCGAAGTGCATCCCGGGCATCGGACGCCGGCACCGACCGCAGTGTGGCCAGACCGCTTTGCGTGGGCACCCGTCCGGCGAGCACGTTGGGCAACGACGGTTCGTCGAGTTGCAGCAGCACCGTCGCACCGGGCACCCGGCGGGCGACCTCGTCCACGTGACGGCGCAGTCCATCGGCGAGTGACTCGACCAGGTCCCGGGTGGCCCCGTGATCGCGGAGCACCTTGCCGCCGATGGCCAGTTCCAGGCTGGCCGCGAGGGTCCACGCGCCGGCCGCCTGTACCTTGACCGGCCCGGTGTAGCCGTCGGCCACTTCGGTCAGCGCGTCGAGGTCGCGGTCGAGCAGGTCGAGCGCGCGGCGAAGGTCGCGACCCGGGCGGGCGGCCACCCGCCAGCGACCGGCATACAGTTCCACCGGCAGGTCGGTGAGCAACGCCGCGCCGCGGCCGATCATGTCAGCGCCCGGACCTCGGGCCGGCAACTCCGGCAGGTACGGCAACGCGGAAAGTTCACCGAAGGCGTACCTGACCGCCTCACGGACGTCGGTGCCCGGCATAGAACCCACACCGGTTGCCGCACCCGGGCCCCACGGCCACTGCACCTCAGTCACCTCGCGAACGCTATCACCGCGCACCACCCCACCCCCGCATCACATGGCGCGACGGGCTCGCGGAGCAAGCGCCTACAGAACTGTGGCCGAGGCGAGGACGATGTCGCCGGACTGGTCGGGGCGGTAGGCGACCATGGCCTGCCCGGCGGCCACGCCACGGGCTGGCCGGCGCAGCGTGGCGGTCATCCGGCCACCGGCCAGTTCGACCACGGCCGGCACGACCGCGCCATGGGCCCGCAGTTGCACGTCGCATTCCAGTGGCCCGGCCGGTGTCGGTCCGCCGATCCACACCGGACGGTCAGCCTCCACCGTGGAGACTTCGAGGGCTTCGACCGGGCCGACTGTCACGGTGTTGGACACCGGGGTGATGGACAGTACGTATCGCGGCCGGCCGTCAGGAGCCGGGCGGGTCAGGTTGAGCCCCTTGCGCTGGCCGACGGTGTACCCGAAGGTTCCGGCATGCGTGCCGACCACGTCGCCGGTCTGACTGTCCACAATGTCCCCAGGCGCGGCACCGAGCCGGCTGGCGAGAAATCCCTGGGTGTCACCGTCGGCGATGAAGCAGATGTCATGCGAGTCGGGCTTGTCTGCGACGGCCAGCCCGCGCTCGGCCGCCTCCTCCCGGACGGTGGCCTTGGTGGAGTCACCGAGCGGGAACACCGAGCGGGCCAACTGGTCGGGCCGCAGTACCGCGAGCACGTACGACTGGTCCTTGGCCAGGTCGACGGAGCGCCGGAGCAGTCCGTCCGAGCCGAGCCGGGCATGGTGGCCGGTCACCACGGCATCGAAGCCGAGCGCGACGGCCCGGTCCAGCACCGCCGCGAACTTGATCTTCTCGTTACACCGCAGGCAGGGGTTGGGTGTGCGGCCGGCGGCGTATTCGGCGACGAAGTCATCGACCACGTTCTCGTGGAACTCGTCGGCCATGTCCCAGACGTAGAACGGGATGCCGATCACGTCAGCGGCCCGTCGCGCGTCCCGCGCGTCCTCGAGGGTGCAGCAACCGCGGGCCCCGGACCGGTACGTCTGCGGGTTACGCGCCAACGCCAGATGTACGCCGGTGACGTCGTGTCCGGCGTCGAGCGCCCGGGCCGCAGCCACGGCCGAGTCGACACCACCCGACATGGCGGCCAGCACTCTCATTCGTTCAGAGTAGCCCCGGACCGCGCGGCCTTTACCGCACCGGCCCGGCGGGCCCGTTCGACCGCCGCGGGCAACGCGGCCACCAACTGGTCGACGTCGGCGGCGGTGGAGGTGTGGCCGAGGCTGAACCGCAGCGTGGACCGGGCCAGGTCGTCGTCGGCTCCCATCGCCACCAGTACGTGTGACGGCTGCGCGATCCCGGCTGAGCAGGCCGATCCAGTGGAGCAGGCGATGTCCTGCGCGTCGAGGAGCAGCAGCAGGGCGTCACCTTCGCAACCGGGGAACGAGAAGTGCGCGTTGCCGGCCAGCCGGTCGTGCGGGTCACCGTTGAGTACGGCGTCGGGCACCGCGGCCCGCACCCGGGCGACCAGATTGTCGCGCAACGCACCAACCGTGGCCGCGAATTCCTGCTGGCCCTTGACCGCGATCTCCACCGCTACCGCGAACGCGGTGACGCCGGCCACATCCAGGGTGCCGGATCGCACATCGCGCTCCTGGCCGCCACCGTGCAGCAACGGGGTGCAGGCGACGTCGCGGCCCAGCAGCAGGGCGCCCACGCCGGTCGGGCCGCCCAGCTTGTGTCCGGTGGCGGTCAATGCGGCCGCGCCACACCGGGCGAAGTCGACGGGCACCTGGCCGATGGCCTGGATCGCGTCGGTGTGAAACGCGACACCGGCTCCGGCGGCCATCGCGGCGATCTGAGCCACCGGCTGCACCGTGCCCACCTCGTTGTTCGCCCACATGGCGGTGACCAGCGAGATCTCGTCGGGGTACCGGTCGAGTTCGGCGCGCAGCGCGTCGAGGTCGACCCGCCCGGAAGCGTCAACGGGCAGCCAGGAGACCTCCGCCCCAACGGATCGCCCCAGCCAGTGGACCGCGTCGAGGACGGCATGGTGCTCGGCGACCGAGGCGACGATCCGGTTCCGCCGTGGGTCGGCCTCCCGTGCGGCCCAGTAGATGCCTTTGACCGCGAGGTTGTCGCTCTCCGTGCCACCACCGGTGAAGATGACCTCGGACGGGCGGGCCCCGAGCGCGGCCGCGACCCGTTCCCGGGCCTCTTCCACCGTGCGCCGGGCCCGGCGTCCCGGCGCGTGCAGGGACGACGCGTTACCGACGCGGCCCGCCGAAGACACGTAGGCTTCCACCGCCTCGGCGAGCATCGGGGTGGTCGCGGCGTGATCCAAATATGCCATCGCCGCCAAGCCTAGTCTCTACCGAGCGACAGATTGTCGATCTTGGGGCGGAGGGTGCGGAAAACCGCGTGTTCCGCCCCAAGATCTGCGAGTCCGAACTGGGGTTCACGGTGCACCGTGGACGGCGCCTGCGACGTCAGGCCTTGCGCTTGCGGATCTCCTCGGCGGCCTGCGGGACCACCTTGAAAAGGTCGCCGACCACGCCGTAGTCGGCCAGCTCGAAGATCGGCGCCTCGTCGTCCTTGTTGACGGCCACGATGGTCTTGGAGGTCTGCATGCCGGCCCGGTGCTGGATCGCGCCGGAGATGCCCAGTGCGATGTACAGCTGCGGCGACACCGTCTTGCCGGTCTGGCCGACCTGGAACTGGTGCGGATAGAAACCGGAGTCGGTGGCAGCCCGGGACGCGCCGACGGCGCCGCCGAGCAGGTCGGCCAGCTCCTCGACCAGTGCGAAGTTGTCGGCCGAGCCGACCCCGCGGCCGCCGGAGACCACGATCGACGCTTCGGTGAGCTCGGGCCGGGCGCCCTTCGCCTCGGTCGACCCGCTCGGCCACCCGGGCCAGCCGGTCCGAGTCGGCCAGCGGTCACCTCGACCTGCTGCACCGACGGGGTGGTCGGCGCCGGGGTCGGGGTCACCGACGACGGCCGTACGGTCACCAGCGGGAGCCCCTGAGTGACCTTGGACTTCACGACGGTCGAGCCGGCGAACGCGACCTGGGTGGCGGTGCCGTCGGCGTCGAGGGACGAGCACGTCGGTCAGGCACACCGTTGTCGAGGCTAACCGCGAGCCGGCCGGCGATCTCCTTGCCCTCCTGCGTGGACGGGAGCAGTACCGCGCCCGGAGAGGTCTGGCTTGACCAAGGTCGGCCAGCACCGTCGCCTTGGGCGTGACCAGGTAGTCCTCGAGCTCATCCGCCTCGGCCGCGTAGATCTTGACCGCGCCGTACTCGCCGAGCTTGTCGGCCAGCGTCGGCGGCCAGGCCGGGCTCGCCGACCACGACGGCGCCGACGGCTCGCCCAGATCGCGGGCGATGGTCAGGGTCTCCAGCGTCGACCTTCGTGAGCCGAATGCCGCCGGAGGGCTTCGACGAGCGACTAGGATTTCAGTCATCAGATGCCTCTCAGACGAACTTCTCGGCGGCGAGGTACTCGACCAGTTTCAGGCCGCCCTCGCCCTCGTCGGGGACTCTGGGTGCCGCCTGGCGCGGCGGGCGCTTGGCGTGCTCGATCACGGCGGTTGACGCCCCGGTCGAGGCCGACCTCGCCCGCGTCGATGCCCAGATCGGCCAGCGCCAGGGTCTGCAACGGCTTCTTCTTGGCCTCCATGATCCCCTTGAACGAGGGGTAGCGAGGCTCGTTGATGGTGTCCCACACGGAGACCACGGCCGGGGTGGAGCCGGTGATGACCTCGTATCCCTCTTCGGTCTGCCGCTCGATGGTGATGGCCGAGCCGTCGACGGTGAGCTTGCGCGCACCGGTCAGCGTGGCCAGGCCCAGCCGCTCGCCGAGCATGTGCGCCAGCACCTGCCCGCGGGCGTCGGTCGACTCGGCGCCGGTGATGACCAGATCCGGCTCGAGCGTTTTGACGGCCGCGGCGAGCACCTTGGACGTGGCCAGCGCACACGAACCGTGCAGCGCGTCGTCCACCACATGCACAGCCTTGTCCGGGCCCATGGACAGCGCCTTGCGGATCGAGACGGTCTGCGCCGCTCGGTCCCATGGTGAGGATGGTGACCTCGCCGCCGTGCGCCTCTTTCAGCTTGAGCGCCGCCTCGATGGCGTACTCGTCCATCTCGTTGATGACATTGTTGGCCGACGCGCGGTCGACGGTGCTGTCGTCACTGCGCAGGTTGCGCTCCGAACCGGAATCCGGCACCTGCTTGACGAGTACGACAATCTTCATCGTGTTCTTCAGATCCTCCTGTGTGAACACCGGTGCAACGCTCAGACAAGGCTGCCCGTGTCGCGTCGCCCGGTCAACCGAGCGTGCTGTGGAGTTGACCACCCCATTGTTACCCATCGGTAATCACCTGTGGGGTGAGCAGCCTCACCGTATCCTCGCCCGGAGCCGGAGCCGATCCGGCATGCTGGCCGAAGAGACCCGATCACGCCGCGCCGCAGTCGAGTGGGGTTGAATCACAGCCGTGCTCCGTTCCATCCGGCAATGGTTCGACCCCACCGACGTGCAGCAGGTCGGCCGTACGCCGGACTACCGGTTTTCCCTGGCCAACGAGCGGACCTTCCTCGCCTGGATCCGCACCGGCCTGGCCCTCATCGGTGGCGGACTGGCCGTCGCCGCGTTCGTACCGCCGATGCGATGGCCGCACATCCGCGAGGCGATCGCGGTGGTCCTGCTCGTACTGGGCGCGGCGGTCGCGGTCCGCGCGGTGGATCACTGGGCCCGGTCGGAACGGGCCATGCGGCTGGGCGAACCGCTGCCCCGGTCCCGCTTCCCGGCAATCCTCGCGTTGGCCATCGGGCTGGGCGCGGTGGCCCTGCTGATCGCGGTGCTATCGGGACTGCGGCCATGACCCAGGCGCCTGCCGATGGCTACGACCCGGACGTCGTCGCCGCGGCCGAACGCACCCACCTGTCGTGGCGGCGCACCATCCTGTCGGCGCTCGTGGTCGGACTGATCGCGGTGTCCAAGCTCATCCTCGCCTCGCCGTCGCCCGGCGAATCGGCCATCGTCGTGCTGATCCCCAATGTGGGATTCGCCATCGTGTGGTTCGCCATCATGACCGTCGCACGGCGCCGGATGAGCGCGCTACGCAGCGGCCGCCGGGTCCTCGTCAACCGATCCCCCGGGCTACTGGCGCTGCTCATCACCACCTACGCCGCCTTAGCGCTGACCCTGCTGCCCAGGCGTTAGCACGCTGCACCTCATCCGTCTTTGGGGCTGCTCGTCTGGCCGGGAACAGTGAAGTCCCAAGCCGTCGGAGGAAGCTTGGTCGCGAGGCGCTGGCTTTCCCGTTGCGGGATCGACGAGGACGATAGCCGAGGGGCCGCACACCAGAACGCGGCACCACGTCAAGACAACAGGAGGTCGCGATGCCCAGCCAGGTACGAGCGGTCGTGGCGCACAGCAAGAACGCGCCGGTACAACTGGAGACCATCACCGTGCCCGATCCGGGCCCCGGCGAGGCGCTGATCAAGGTGCAGGCGTGCGGGGTATGCCATACCGATCTGCACTACCGCGAAGGCGGCATCGGCGATGACTTCCCGTACCTGCTGGGTCACGAAGCGGCCGGCGTGGTGGAGGCGGTCGGCGAGGGGGTCACCGACGTGGCGCCCGGTGACTTCGTCATCCTCAACTGGCGCGCGGTGTGTGGCCAGTGCCGGTCCTGCCGGCGCGGGCGGCCGTGGTACTGCTTCAACACACACAACGCCGGGCAGAAGATGACTCTCGCCGACGGTACGCCGTTGTCGGCCGCCCTGGGCATCGGCGCGTTCGCCGAGAAGACGCTGGTCGCCGCCGGGCAGTGCACCATTGTGGACGCCACGGCGCCGGCCACGGTGGCTGGCCTGCTCGGCTGCGGCGTGGCGGCCGGGCTGGGCGCGGCACTGAACACCGGCAACGTCGGCCGTGGTGACTCAGTGGCGGTGTTCGGCTGCGGTGGAGTCGGCGACGCGGCGATCGCCGGCGCGGTCCTGGCCGGAGCGACCACGATCATCGGTATCGACGTCGATGACCGGAAGCTCGACTGGGCGCGGGAGTTCGGCGCCACCCACGTGATCAACTCCCGCCAGACCGATCCGGTCGAGGCGATCCGGGCCCTCACCGGCGGCAACGGCGCGGATGTGACCATCGACGCGGTCGGCGCACCGGAGGTGTTCCGCAGCGCGTTCTACGCCCGCGACCACGCCGGCACGGTGGTGATGGTGGGCGTGCCCCGGCCGGACATGACTCTGGAGCTGCCGCTGCTGGACTTCTTCGGCCGCGGCGGGGCGCTGAAGTCCAGCTGGTACGGCGACGTGCTGCCGAGCCGGGACTTCCCCACGTTCATCGCGCTGTTCCAGCAGGGCCGGCTGCCACTGGATCGGTTTGTCAGCGAGACCATCGGCATCGGTGACATCGAAGAAGCGTTCGACCGGATGCAGCGCGGCGAGGTCCTACGCAGTGTCGTGGCATTCGAATAGCGCAACAGCTAGGGCGCGGGATACACGTACGGTGTTGTCGTGGTCACCGGGACGAATCCGTTGCGCTCCAGGATCGGGCGGCTGTCGTCGGAGGCGTCCACCTGCAGGTAGCGCAAGCCCCGCTGCACCGCGAGCCGGGCGCGGTAGCGCACCAACGCCTTGTAGATGCCCCGGCCGCGCCATTCGGCGAGGGTCGAACCGCCCCAGAGGGTCGCGAACGAGGTGCCGCCGATGTAGCGCACCCAGCCGGCCGACAACACCGGTCCGGCACCCTCGGGGTCGTCCGTGGACTCGGCCACGACCACCGTCGTGCCGCTCGGGTCGGCCGCGAGTTCGTCTGCCAGGGCGTTCGCGAGGTGCGACTTGTCCTCGTTCCAGACGGCTTCTTCCATCACCGCGATCCGGTCCAGGTCGGCCCGTGCGGTGACCTCACGCAGGCGTACGCCGGCCACCTCTGCCGGTTGCGCCGCCAGGGGCGCGGCCGGGCCGATGACCACGGTCTCCTGTTCCTCCGGCACGAAACCGGCCGCGATCAGGCGACTGGGCAGGTCGGTCGGCAGGTCGTGCCCATGCAGCTTCCACTCGACGCTCTCGCCACGCGCGGCGAAGATGTCGCGCTGTCTGGCGATCAGCTCGTCCAGTTCGGCACTGGACAGGTCCGCCACCGAACGGTAAGTGACGAAGCCGCCACCGAAGAGGCCCAACGCCCGGCGCAGCGGCCCGTCGGACTCGACGCGTGCCTGTGGCGGCAGCTTCGCGGGCAGCCACGTACGCAGCTGGGAGTCGTAGACGTCACGCAACGCGAGCGGATCTAGATTTTCAGGCACATTGGGAGCCTATGCGGGGAGGCAAACGAGTTCTGGGCCCGGCATGATGCAGGCATGCGGTACATGCTGTTCTTCGCACTCGAAGTGCTGTTGATCGTCCTCGCGTTGATCAGTTGTCTGTCCGCGGAGGAAGGTGACGTCCGCGCCCTGCCGCGCATCGTCTGGGTCATCATCATCCTGCTGTTTCCCATCGTGGGGGCGATCGTCTACTTCGCCGTCGGCCGGCCGGTGACCACTGCCGCGCGCCCGAACACGTGGCGACCAGGAAATGGATTTCCGGAGGCAAGCCGCCCGCCGCGCCAGGTGGCACCGGACGACGACCCCGAGTTCCTCCGTCGACTCCACGAGAAGACCCGCCAGGACGACACGGAACTCCTGCGCCGGTGGGAGGAAGACCTCAAGCGCCGGGAGAACGATCTACGTAAAAAGGAAGATATGCCGCCAGGTGATGGCTGATCACCCGGGGTTCTTCTAGGCTTCGCCGGCATGAGGACATTGCCCGGCGGACAGCGTGTCGGGCGGGTCCTGTCCGTTGCCATCGGCGCGACCCTGCTCGCCCTGGCCCTCGCCCAGGGCAGCCCGGCGATGGCGGACGACGAACGGCCCACCACGGCGACTGTCGGCCACGGCGCCGTGCCCGCCTACCGCACGGACGGGCCCACCCTGCTGGTCTGCCCCGCCGCGAAGGCCGACTTCGACAACCGGGTCAGTGCCTTCCCCGACGAACTCAAGGCGACGAACGAGGCGCTGTGGACCCAGTGCGCCGCCGGCGGCTACCGCAACCTGCAGGACGCGATCAACAAGGCCAAGGACCCCGGCACCACCATCAAGATCCTGCCGGGCATCTACCAGGAGCCGCCGAGCCTGGCCCCGGCCACCCCCGAGTGCGGGGACGTGCCGCCGGCCGGCTCGACCGTACTGACCTTCGATCAGCAGGCCACGTGCCCGAACAACCAGAATCTCGTGGCCATCCTGGGCAAGAGCAATCTGCAGATCGAAGGAACCGGGGCGAAGCCCGATGACGTGATCATCGACGCTCAGTTCAAGCGTGCCAACGGCATCCGGGCGGACCGGTCACCCGGGATCTACTTGCGTAACTTCGTTGTCCAGCGGACCACCTCGAGCGCGATCTACCTGCTCGAGTCGGACGGGTTCGCGGTGGACCGGGTGACCGGCCGGTGGAACGGCGAGAACGGCTTCCTCAGCCGGGCCGGCGACCATGGACTGTTCACCGGATGCTCCGCATACGGCAACGGCGCCGCCGGCATCTCGGTCGAGGCCAGTGCCAATGTCAACGCCCACCAGCAACGTGCCGTCGACCGGTACGCGGTCGAGATCAAGGAGTGCCGGGCGGAGGAGAACCTGCGCGGCTTCTCCGGCAGCGGCGGCAACTCGGTGTGGGTGCACGACAACGTGTTCGCCAACAACACCGTGGGCGTGTCCACCGACAGTACGGCGGCCAACCTGCCCGGTCTGCCGCAGAACCACGCCTTGTTCGAGAAGAACGTCATCAACAGCAACAATGAGGACTACTACCGCTTCGTACGGGACGGCACCTGTAAGAAGCCGTACGCGCAGCAGGGCATCGAAGACGGCGTGGTGTGCCCACTTGCCGGCGTTCCCGTCGGCACCGGCGTACTGAACACCGGCGGCAACTACAACAGTTGGCGGGGGAACTGGGTCTTCGACAACCGGTACGCCGGCGTCGTGAGCACCTGGGTGCCGGCCTTCGTGCGCGCCGATGGCGGGTTGACCCATCAGGTCGACACCTCGCACCACGACGTCTACAACGGCAACATCCTCGGTACGACGCCCAACGGTGCCGCCGCCCCGAACGGCATGGATCTCTGGTGGGACGGCCAGGGCGTGGGCTCCTGCTGGCAGCGGCCGTCGAATGGCGCGGAGCCGATGGCGCCACCCGGTTGCCGTGCCGATGAGGCACCAGTCCTGCTCGGCACCCACCGCTACCTCGCCGAACCGGGCAAGGTGCTGAAGTTGCTCGTCTGCTCCGACTATGACCTGGCCAGCCAGCGGATCCCCACGGACTGCGACTGGTTCGGCGCACGTGGGTTCGACCGGATCGAGGTCAAGTACGCCTTGGGCGGCGCGATCCTGCTCGGACTGATCATGCTGATCATGTGGTGGCGGTTGCTGGGCGGCTCCCGGCTGGCCTTCCTCGGGCTCGCGCTGTCACTCGGTGGCCTGGTCGTCGGTATCTACGGCACCCGTAACGAGACCACGCCACTGACCGCGATCGGGCTGGCCCTGGGCGGTTTCGGCTGGCTCGCAGTCGGAATCGCGCTGCGGCGGCGGGGCCGGCCCGGTCTGGGCTGGTTGACCCTGGGTGTGGCGGTTTTTGCGTTGCTGGGCGCGATCGACCGCAGCGTGTTCATGCTGCCGTTCATTCCCGTGCCACCTTCGGTGATCCGGATAGCGCTGGAGGCGTACTGGGTGCCCTGCGCGGTGGTCGCCGCCATCCGGGGTCGCATGTTGGCGACCACCCCAAGCCTCGGCCGACCCCGGACCAGGCGGTCCGGAGGCGAGCGCCCCAGGAACACCCGCGGCGGACCAGCGGACCCGCTGGAACGGTTCGCGGCCACGCTGCGCCGTTAGGGCTGGACGCCGCGGGCCAGATCCGGGCCAGATCACCGCCGGCCCGGAGCTCGCCTGACCATTGAGCAGGCCGCGAATCGCGTCAGCCAGGATGGTCACCGGATTCACCTTCACCCACGCCTGCGGCCAGCCCGGCATGGTGTCGGTCGGCACGAAGGCGTTGCTGGTGAAGGTCAGCGGGAAGGTGACCACGAACCCGAAGATCTGTACCTTCTCCGGATTGTCCACCAGTACCCCCACCAGTACCGCGACCTCGCCGGAACGCCCGAATCGGTTGACCGTGGAACCCACACCACCGGATTCCGGTTCCAGCGACCACAGTCTCCCCCGCGACATTCAAATCTTGGTCGGCCAGCAACCGGATAGGGGACTGCAAAAGATCCCCAGATTTCCGCTGGGCGGGGATGGCGGGATGGTTGGCGACTGTTCCGTGTGTCGGGTGGGTGGTGCCGGGGTCGTCGCCGGTATCGGGTTCGATACCGGCGACGGTTGCGGCGGTTGTGTGGGGTGTGTCGGTGGTCAGGGTGATGCTGACGTGCGCGCTGCGCGGGGTGTCGATGCGGATGGTGAGTTGTAGTGCGTCGAAGAGTCGCCGTTGGAGGGTGGCGGGGACGGCGGCGAGGTTGGTGCGGGCGAGGGGCATGCGGTCGAGCAGTTCGGGCGTGCCGCTGTCGGTGTCGGGTTGGGTGGCGACCAGTTCGGCGAGTTTCGTTTCGGCTTCGCCTCGTTGTTGGTCGAGTCCTTGGTAGCGCTGGCGGATGCGGGCTCGGTATTTCTGGTTGTTTTGGGGGGTTTCTTCCAGTTCGGTGATGAGGTTGGTCTGCCGGTTGGCGAGGTTGTTGACGATCTTGCGGGCGGCTTCCACGGCACGGGCGTGGCGTTCGGCGCGTTGGCGGGGTACGGCGGTGTGCTGTTTGTGGAGGTATTTTTGCCGGTCGGGGCCGAATATCCGGGTGGCGATGAGGTTGGCCACGGCTGGTGTGAGGGCGTCTTCGCGGACGCAGAGGGCTCCGGGGTGGTCGGGTTGGGTCGCTTTCCCGGCCGCGTTGCGTGGTCCTTTGCATTTGTAGTAGACGTGTCCGGCTTGGTATGTGCCTTGGAGGCGGCATCCGCAGAGGCCACAACGTAAGAGTCCGCGGTAGAGGTAGGTGCGCTGGGTGGCCGGGTGACTGTTCGCCTCGGTATCTGTGCGCGATCCTTGGGAGCCGGCCCCGATCTTCTGCGCCTGCCGGTACCTGTCGAGGGTGATCAGTGGGGGGTGGGTGGGTTCTTCGGACCAGACCCATTGGTCGACGGGGTTGGGGCGGTGGGTCTTTTTCCGGTGGAGGGTTGCGCCGGTTCTCGTGGTGCTGCGGTTCCAGACCATGTGTCCGGTGTACTTCGGGTTTGCCAGGATGATCCGCACGGTGTTGAAGGTCCACACTCCGGGGCCGTCGGTCTTGGCGTTGGGGGTCGGGGTGCGAGGTGGGTACCGTTGCGGGTCTTCGTTGAGCTTGTTGGCGATCTCCCAGTAGGTGAGTTTGTCGACGACCCGCCATGTGAAGATCTGGGTGACGACCGGGCCCCGTACGGGGTCGACCGCGAGGCGGGTTTTGGTCAGCCCGCGTGACCGTCGCGCCGGTGCGGGGTGGGGGATCTTCACGGCGGTGTAGCCGTAGGGAATAGGGCCGATGTTGTAGCCCTCCTGGGTGTGGACTTTCGTCCCTTCCCAGGCTTGCTCCATCACGTTGATGGCGTGGAATTCCCCGATGGCCTGTTTCATTCGCCGCAGGAGAACTTTGACGGCCTTCTTTCCCTCAAGGTTGATGCCTTCGTCTGCGTGGAAGATTTCCATCCCGCACGTTGCGAGTTGGTGTTCGACTTTCGTGCCGAAATAGGTGTAGCGGGCGAGTCGTTCCGAACTTTCCCCGACCACGGCGGCGAACCGGCAGTCGCGTCGTTTCGCCTCTTCCAGCAGTTCGGGCAGGCCGCCGTCACGCTCGACGGGAAGGACGTAATTCAGGTGTCCGGTTCCTCCACCACGCTCGTCCAATTCGAGCCGGCCGGACTCGATGTCGATGAACCACGCGACGACGTGCCATCCGGCGGGCAGGACCTGAAGGATGTTGGCGACCTGCCGGATCAGCGACCCGCGCACGTCCTGGAGTTGTTCCTGCGAAACCCGCAGCAGCCCCGCGACGGCCACACTTTCGAGGCCGGACAGCTTGGCCATCGCCGTCCAGGGTGAGGCGGGGCCGGTACCGCCGGGTCCGGCCCCGCGGATCGTCAGGTTCTCTGGCCGGGTGGCTGGTTGTTGTGCAGCCATTCCAACACCTCCCATATCGTTTCGTACTGGGTGCGGGCCAGGCTTTCGGCCTCGGGCCCTGAGGCGTAGGTGACGTCGAGCGTCAACTCCGCCTCCGGTGCGGCCCGCCCCCTACGTTCTACGACGGGGCGGGCGTCGGGTGCAACTGTGGGGATGTTTTGCTGTTCGCCCCCACGCTTGCCATTGTACCGGGAATTGATATATCCATCGATGGGTCGGGATGCCATTTTCCCCCTATTGCGGGACCACTATTTTCGGATAGCGAACGCGGATTTCTGTCCACTCGTAACCTCCTTCCAGTAATTCGATGGTTGTCCTGAATCCTGTTTCCCATAGAGGCGGAAACAGCGGCTCGGATGAGCGGACTCCGTCGCCGGTCTCCCTGATGTTTGCGGCCACCTGGATACGCGATCAGGGAGAGCAAGCCGCCCACGGCCCACGGTGTGGTGTCGGAAGTCGGAGGGCTCGCGGGAAGGTGCCGCCATCGACGCGGGGTGGTATCGCGGCGCGGTGGCCGTCCCTTCCGCCGCGTCGACGGCAGGCCCGGGTCCATGGACGCTCGCGGACCCCGCTGCGGTCAAGTCGTTGGTCGGCTTGTCGCTGACCGCAAAGCCTTGTGGGCTACTGTGACTGCTAGCGATATTGGCCGCCACCAGCGCACTTTGCCAGCGGTGCTCCTCATCGCCGTTGAGTTTGGCGGAATGGGCCTGCTTTGGGGCGGCCATTGCTGGCCAACTATCGCGGGGAGACCTGGCCAGGATGCGCCACGGGTCAGGGCGGCCCACGGGTCAGAGGCGAGCCGGTGGCCAGGTAGTCACAGGAGCTGATGCCCGACAGTGGCAGCGGTGGACGTACCTCGTTACGGGTTTGACGTTGAACGTGTTCAGGGGGGAACGGCGACCGACGTTGACCCCGGTCGCGGGCGTGCTGCCGGAGGCCGCGGCATGGAACGAGGACCGGGTCGCCGGCCGTCGCCGCGCACGAGTGCCTACGCCGTAGGAGTGATAGGTACTATCAGTCGGGTCCGGTTTACCAGTCGTCCTTATCGTCGTTGAGCTGCGGAAACGGCGTGTTCCCGGGCGCGTGTTGGCCCGCCTGTTCCAGGCCGTTCACTTGCGCGTGAGAATTCCCGTGCGATCTTCCGTTTCACGGGGTGCGGGAACACATCGAAAATGTTGGTTCCCCGCAGACTGTTGGGTAGGCCGGCTGCGTCTGAGCCACGACAAACGCCGGGCGCTGATCGACCAGCGGGCCGCCGCCCTCGCCACCTCCACCCCTACCGAAGGCCGCATCGACGAATGTCTAGACCCATCCTCCGAACAGCCGATGGGTCGTTCACTGGGGCCGTCACTGGAACCCTGTACGGGTCCCTCTGTGGGGCACGAGCGCCCCACTGAACACCCCACCCGTGGCGTCGGGAACCCGCAGGTCAGCACCGATGAGGAGACCCCATGGGCCGGACCCGACTGGTATCAAATACCACGCCTGCACCAATGCCCGGCCAAACCGGCGGGCCTGCGGTCGCCGACGAACTACGCCGGCTCATGCCCCGAGACCTATGGCTCCTGCGGCTGTTGGCCGACCACCAGACACCTCGACGACGGTGACCTGATCCGCCTGGGCGGTTTCGAGGTCGTCCTGCGCCCCGTCGCCCACGGTCGGACCATCCCGCCGTGCACCCTCGACACCGGGGGTGCCCGGCTGACGGCTTGTAACGGCCGTGGGCGGCCCTATTCGGCCTCGTCGGTGCCGTCGGCCGGGTTGGCGGGTGGGCGGGTGGTGTGGGCTAGGAGGGCGGCGATGTGGTCGAGGCGGGTGTGTAGGGCGGCGGTGATTTCGGCGCGGTCGGTGAGGGGGCGCAGGTCGTGCTGATGGTCGCAGCGGTCGCAGGTGGCGTCGTAGTGGGGGGCGACGGTGGGGATGAGCGCGGCGCAGCGTCCGCAGACTCGCAGGCGTTCCTGGTCGTAGGCGTCGCTGATCGCGTCGCGGCTGGTGCGCCACCGCCGGGTCAGGGACAGCCGACCCCACTCGTCCTCGACGTGGTCGGCGCGGGCCTGCTGGTAGGCGGCCCATTGCGGGTGTTCTCGGTTGTCACGTTCGGGGACGGGGCGGGTCAGGGCTTCGTCGGTCCAGGTGTCGAGCAGGTCGCCGTCGTCGAGTGCGAGCACGGCCGTCACGAAAGACCGGGAACGTGCCTGGTGGTGATCGGTCGCGGCGAGCAGTCGGCTGGCCTGTTCGATCCAGACGGTGCGGTGCCGGCCGCGTAGGAGGCGGATGAGGGCTTGCCGGGCCGCGTTGTCGTGGCGGTTGCGGTGCCAGGTCAGGATCAGCTCGGCCAGTTCGGGATCGGTGTCGAGAAGTCGGTCCGGGCCGACATGGCCTGGCCGAGCTTGCCACTTCAACCACTCGTCGGCCTCCTTGTCGAGCAGCCCCCGGCGCGCCTGGTGAAGCGCGATGCCTAGTTGCCAGGTGATGTGTTGACGCTGCTCGACCTCGGCCCGGTACCGGCGGATCACCACGGCCCTGGTACCGACCACGTGCCGCACGGCCAGTACCTCCCGCAACATCACCGGGGTGAACGTCTCGTTGTTGAGCAGCCACACCGGCTCTGTCACCGCCATGGCCGGATCCCGGACGAACCCGGCCGCGACGACGACCAACTGCTCGGCGGCGGCGATCACCTCGTCATCGGCGTTACGTCGCCACGACGAGTAGGTGCCGCGTTCTGCCTTGAGGTCTCGGGTAACCGCCCGGATGAACGTGGCCGCCCGCGCCTCGCTGGTCGTCAGCAGGAGCATCGGCGGGCACGCCCCGGCCCAGCCCGCCCACGCCCGGTCCCGCGCGTAGGCACGGTAGCGTTTCAGTTTCACCTTCAACTGCGTTTGCGTCATGGTGGCCAGATCGACCTCCAGGAACGCCCCGACCTCGCCCAGCAACGGCCCCATTGCCGGCTCAGCCGGGACGGCCACATCCCCCGGGTTGGGCACATCGCCCGAACTGGCCTCGCCGTTGATGGCCTGGCGGGGAATCTCGGCGTGGAGGCGGACACCGACCAAAGCGTCCGGAGTCAGCCGGTTCTCCTGCGCCGGCCCCCACGTCGAGCCCGGTTGGGGCCACTGCTGCCACGCCGCCCGGTCGGTCAACCACCGGCTGACCACCATGCCCTGCCCCGGGCCATGCTCGACCAGGGCCAGCCACACCTCAGTGATCGCGGCGGCGTGGGCCATGAACATCCCGGACGGAGCCCGCGGGTCCACCGGTACCGATGCGGTCACCAACTGCGCCCCGGCCCGACGCAGGAACCAATGCTGCGGAGCTGACCCGGTCTCCCGGCCAGGACGGATCCGGTCGACCAGACCGGCCTCCCGGAGGCGGTCCAGCCGGTACAACACCGTGCGCTCGGGTGTGCCCGTCGCCCGGGCCGCCTGCTGAGTAGTCATCACCCGATGCGTGTAGAGCAACTCCAACAGCCGCATCGACGGCCCACCACCGGCCCGTAGCCGGGCCACCAGTCCACGCTCACCAGTCATGCCCATCACCTCCCCTCCACGCGAAAAGCGGCCATGCGGCCAGCACCCCGGAAGGAATGACATCCCATGTCAGTCGCCCCTTGCCGGAAGCCGGCAAACCCGCACACCGCACGGGATCCACGCCCGACAACCTTGCCGATCGGATCCAGAGCAATCCGCAACCTCCGCCGACGTGTCCCACCACCCAACACGCCGCCCGCCCCGGGCCGCCCGGATAGGCACCAGCCATTGCTTGCCGTAGCCGCCGTCAGGCTGTGACGGCCATCCCAGGCCCTGACGACTTCGACTTCCCGCCAGACACCGAGCTACTCTCCGAGCCGCTCGACGAGCAGCGTGCCCCCTTGGACACAACGTCTACCATGATCATTTCGTTCTCCTCATGTGGTGGGTCCACGGCGTGTGTCGCCGGGGGGGGGGGCGTCGAGCTGGTTGTTGAAAACCACGGGACGAGGCACCGACCATGGCCAAGTCGTCCAAGACCTCGCTCCTTGCGGCGGCTCAAACCCGTTACCTACAAAAGCCCTCCAGAGAGCGCTCCCCGAGCATTCCCGCCCACAAATCGACCCAACAGACGATCCAAAGCGACCCAACAGACGATCCGAAGGGGACCCAACAGGCCGACCGGACAGGGGGTCAACCTGCCCAACATCGGACTCGAGCCGGCGTCGCCCCGACACCCGAACGCAGGCCCGACCGTTGTCGCAGTCCGCTGCTTCGTTTACCCCTACCTACCAAACGGTGTTTGTCATGCGTGGCGAACACTTCCCCGTCTGACAGCCACATGACAGGCCACCGGCCGGTCGGATGACAAGCCCGTGGACACATGACAGGCACGTGTCACGAGGTCCGGCCCCGGCGCCGGTCGACCAGTTCCTGCCCCGGCGGCGCCCACCGCACGAACACATGGCGATGGCCACAGGGAACGTGTTGGTGGCGCAAGCGGAACACCATCTCGACGCCATCGACGGGCACGCGCGGCTCACACTGGCGGGCGGCGGCGTCCGGCCCGCACGCCGCCGAAACACACCCCTGACTTGGTTACGCTGCTGGTGAAGCTCGAAGCCGCGGAGGAGCGCACCGCCACGTCGCCCGCACTGCATAGATCCGGGTTGTCAGGCAAAACGAACTCGGCGGCCGCCTGACAGAACCTGACAGCGCTCTCCAGATACCCCCGGTTGTCAGGTCTTGTCAGGCACACGATGGGTTCGATCCGCCTGACAGAGCCGTACTAAGAAAGGCGCTCCGCATGCGCCGGGTCGACGTCGAAGCTGCCCCGGCGGCCCCCGGGCGGTGTCCATTATCGTGTCGAGGTTCACCTCGATCTCGGATCGTCCACATGACGGATGATCGCCTTCGCGCGATCTGGCCCGCGCCCGGCGGAGGTCATCGCACCGGGAAACGCCTCTACATATAGATAACCAAATGATCATGCTTTTTGGACACCAGAACGGATTTGGTGACGGACGTCACAGCAGGACCGGCCTGGGTGGTGACGCTCCAAGGTTCCCCAGGCCGCTGCGTCAGTCTCGGCGCATGGCGGTTTGGACGTCCACGCGCGCGGCGATGACTTCTCGCTGGTCGATGAGGTCGAGCAATATTTCTTGATCTGGGCAGGTGCTGGTGTCTTGGAGGAGACGGCTGATCATCGAGCGGAGGGCCATTTGCGCGACGTTGCCCGGTGGGGTTATGAGGAGCGCGGCCGTACCGGTCTGGCGCGCCACGTCGAGCCATGTCTGTGACGCTTGTAGTGGCCTTCTTAACGCGGTTTGGGTCGGGCCCCGAGTCGTGGCGCCATCGACCGCGTGGCGCGTGAGACAGGACATCTGGCGGGGCCACAATGTCGACGACTACTCCTGCGGCAGTGAGGTGGACTTCCCAGCCGGGGAGGTGCGGCAACGACGCCGCGGCGGGGTCGAAGTCTATGAACCCGGCGCGGCGCAGTTCTGCACGCTCGCGGCGAACGGTCCGCGCTACCTTCGCATCGAGGAAGATGTCCACACGGGATGCCTGCTCGTCGGCGATGATCGCGGCGACCGGCACGTCATCCAGCGTGAACAGGTCGAAGCAGACGGCGAGCTGGGCAGGTTCCCGATGGAAGCGGTCGACGCCCTGCAACGCCCACCTGGGGCCTGCCGTTTGCAGCGTGGAATCCGCGCACCACCGATGCGCTAAACGGCACAGGTAAGGAGCGTCGTCGCCACGGCCGGAAACGAACACGATCAGCGACGATTCCTCCCGCCCGACCAGCACCCACTGCGGGCATGCCCAACACGGATGCTCTCCTTGGCAATGCATTTCGACCAACACGGCCTCGACTGCGACGGCGCCCAGCACCGCCCGGACCTCCTCGCTCACATCCACCTTCATATCGAGCGTCCACGATGTCGCCTTCGCCACTGAGCGTCCGTCCCTTCTTGGTTGTCGGAATGATCACCCGAAGACTCCGCCGTGGTCTTCGCGCCGTCTGTGGCCGGACGCGTCGGCTGCGGCGCCGGCAAATCGATGGCCTCACCTTCGAGAGTCGCGAGTCGCCGGCATTTCGCTAGGCGTCGGTCGAGGTCGAGTTCGGCGGCTTGGCGTCCTGGGCGGCGGGAGGAGGTCAGGGACGTATCAGTCGGGGTCGTTGACGACGTGCTGCGGTCGCGGCTCATGAGGCCGGGTGCGCCCAGGGTCTGCCGGACCGCGTTCGCGTGGCACGTGTACGTCTTTCGCTATCTGCCACTCTCGACGGGCCGGCACGCTCGAAACGCGCGATTGATGCCCAGTCGCCGAAGGTGGGGACGGGTTCCCAGTTGGTGGAGACGTCCACCCCTGTGCGCTGCTGGGTGACGGTTTCTTGGGCGATGTCGTCCTTGATGATGCGCACGGCCCGGCCGTCGGTCTCGAATGTGAACTCGTCCACCAGGATCGACATGTGCAGCCCGCGTGCGGTGTCGCCCGGGTACTTCCAGGCGGTCACGGAGTTGAGGAACAGCCGGTCGTTGCCGTAGCGGGTGAATTGGAATTTCGTCGCCTGGCGGCCCAAGTTGTCGAAGAACCATACGCCCAGGTACTGGTTGTTCCAGTGGACCTCGATGACGACCTCTGGCCGTAGCGGTGCCCCGACCGCGATGACGACGTGCTCGCCGGACTGGTACCGGCTGCGCGCCTCCTCTTCGGTGAGGGCGTCGATCGGGCGGTGATGGCGGAAGTTCCAGTCCAGGCCGTAGGTTTCGCGCGACCTAGTGGCGCCGGTCACCTGTTCGTTGATGGGGGCGATTGGTGAGATCTCGATGGCGAGGTAGCCGGGCACCGGCTGGGGGTAGATGGAGGCCAGCACACCCGCGACGTCGTCGCGGGTGGCGCCGGGGCCTCCTATCGTGGCCGGATCCTCGCCTGCGAGCAGCTTCTCGACGGTCGGGTAGCGGGTGACCCGCTCCACGTGGGCCAGGATGCTCGGGATGGTGGGGTGGTCGGTGTCGAACAGGATCAGGTGCCCTTCCGTCAGGCCACTCCGCCAGGTGTGGGGGCGGCCCGGACATCGACCGTCTTGGAACCTTTCGCGATCAGCGCGGCGTGCGGGGCGAGCACATGCATTCGCCACAGGGCCAGTTGACGCACGCCTTCCTCGGCGACGCCCTCCAGTACGTCCGCCAACGTCACCGGGTCCAACCCAATGATGATCCTCTCGGCGGTTGGGTCGTAGTCGACCCGATCCGTCGGGACAAGTGCACGCCCAACGCGGACCTCGACGTCGTTGTCGCGTCGTGCCATCAGCGCGGACACCAGCTCACTCCTGAGCACCGTTCTCCTCCATTACAAAGTTCGCGGGTCAACCGCCGGACCGTCCGTCAGCAGCGGGTGGTGGTCAGGTCGTCGATGATCTGGTCGAGCAGGCCGCTGCTGCGATCCGCGTCCAACGCGCCGTCGGCGAGGTCGCCGAAGATGGCCTGGTAGCGGGCGACCTGCGGATGGTCGCAGGGGTAGAGCCTGCGCGGCGCGGCGTCGTCGAGGAACAGCACCTCGCCGATGGCGGCGTCGACAGACTCCACGAGTGTGAACGGGCCGAGGAGGCCGACGTGAACGCCCGCGGTGAACGGCAGAATCTGGACCGTGATCGACGGCCACTGCGCGAGGCTGCGAATCCAGGCAAGCTGGTCGACCATCAAATGCCGGTCCTGCGGTGTTGGGCCGACGATCCGCCGGACGACGGCCTCGTCGAGGATGACGTGTGCGGTCACCGATTCCTCGTTGCGAAGCCGTAGCTGGCGTGTCATGCGCGCCTGTAGCAGTCGTCGGGTCGCGTCCGGGGCGGTGTGGGGCGTCGCGAGCTGGGAGATGAGCCGGCACGCGAACGCCTCGGTCTGGAGGAGGTCAGGAACGGTCCCGAACTCGAACAGGCGGATCCGTGCCGCGGATCCTTCATGGGCGAGGTAGCGCAGTTCGTCACCGGCGAGAACGTCGCGGTACTGGCCCCAGGGCTGCCGGCGGCCGACGATGGACAGCTGCACGCAGTGGTCGACAGCAGCAGCGTCGCTGATCCCGTACTGCGACAGCATCGCCCGCACGTCGGTTTGCGTGACGCCCACCGTTGCGCCCTCGACCCGTATCACTTTGGACACCGACCACCCCAACGCCTCACCCGCCTGTTGCTGCGACTGACCGGCGTCCAATCGCGCCTGCCGCAAGGCGCGGGCCAGCCGGCCCCTCGACACTGTGGGATCAATCTCGATCTCCAAGTCAAACTCCACTCTCTCGACATCCGGCATCACCGTGCCGATGGTTCATGCGGGGCGTCGTGGCGGCGTGGCCGGCGGGTTAGTCCCCTTCTCCCTGTCGGGCGGCCCGTTCCGGGCTGAAAACCTTGTGCGGACGTCGCGGCCGTTGTGCCTCTTGGCGCGTTGGACGTTGTGGTCGTCCGCAGACGTCGTGCCTCCTTGGTCCGTTTGAGGTCGTGGGTTAGTCGGATGCTGGCAGCCGCGCCATGGGCCTTTCAGTGTTGCTTCGAGCACGAGGACTAGATTCACCATTCCCTGTGGCTGCCGCGGGCGACCGCCGTTTACATCTCGGCGAAGGAGACGCCATGTTGGAACAGACACAGGAACGCGAGGAGATCATCGAGCGGGTCGCTGCCCTGGACATCGGGAAAGCAACTCTCGTGTGCTGTGCGCGGGTGCCTCATGAGGGCAAGCCCGGTCGCCGGTTGCAGGAGGTCGACACGTACTCGACCATGACCCGCTCGTTGATGGGTATGGTCGGGCGGCTGAGGGAGCTTGGCGTGACCCGGGTCGTGATGGAAGCGACCAGTGACTACTGGAAACCGCCGTTCTATCTGCTCGAAGCGGCCGGGTTCGAGACCTGGCTAGTCAACGCCCGCGATGTGAAGCATCTGCCGGGCCGGCCGAAAACGGACCGGTTGGATGCGGTGTGGTTGTGCAAGGTCGCCGAACGGCAGATGCTGCGCCCTAGTTTCGTGCCACCGCCGGAGATTCGGATGCTGCGGGACCTGACTCGGTACCGGGTCGACCTGGTCGCCGCGGCTGGTGCGGAGAAGAACCGGGCCGAGAAGCTTCTCGAAGACGCCCAGATCAAGCTGTCTGTCGTCGCGTCCGATATTTTCGGCATGTCCGGTCGGGCCATGATGGCTGCGTTGATCGCCGGACAGCGTGACCCGAAGCTGTTGGCGCAGATGGCCCGATCCACCCTCCGTCGCAAGATCAGCATGTTGGAGGACGCGTTCGTTGGACGTTTCAGTGACCATCACGCCTTTCTGCTGGCCAAGATGCTCTCGCGCATCGACGCGATCGAGGGCGACATCGCTGATATTGACCAACAGATCGAGGCCCAGATCGCCCCTTTCGCATCAGCGGCCGCCCGGCTTGAACAGATCCCCGGCGTCGGGGCCACGGCCGCCCGCGCGATCATCGCCGAGATCGGTGTCGACATGGACCGTTTCCCCACCCCAGCCCACCTGGCGAGCTGGGCGCGTTTCGCCCCAGGCGTGAACGAGTCCGCAGGACGGAAGAAAGGCACCAGCTCGACCGGCCACGGCAACCCGTACCTGGCCAGAGCCCTCGGGCAGATCGCCGTCAGCGCATCCCGGACCCGGACCTTCCTCGGCGAACGCTACAAACGCATCGCACGCAGACGCGGCGCCAAACGTGCCATCGTCGCGGTCGGCCGATCCGTTCTCACCATCGTCTGGCACCTGCTGTCAGACCCCGAGGTCACATTCCATGACCTCGGAGCCGACTTCTACGACACCCGCATCAACCCTCAACGCCGAGCCCGTAGCCACATCAACGCGCTCCACGCCCTTGGCTTTACCGTCACCATCGAACCCGCACCAGTTCCCGCAGCGGCCTAACCGGCAACCGACAGCCCACAAAACCCTTCGCGGCTCCGCCGCGAAGCTGCCGCCTGCCCACTCACCGTTGGTTTACGGACTAGGGGCCTTCGGCTGGGCGGGTGGCGGTCGCCTGTTCCGCGGCCGGGTCGATCACGCGGATCTCGATGGCGAGATAGCCCGGTACGGGTTGGGGGTAGATGGAGCCCAGGAGTGCCTCGACGTCGTCGCGGGTGGCGCCGGGGCCTGCGATCGTCGCTGGATCCTCGCGGTCGAGCAGGTGCGCCGCAGACGCGGTACTCCTCGCCGATCTCCACCGCGATGGCTGAGCCGGTGCCCGCCGGAGGTCCGGGTGGTGCCTTGGTGGATCTGCGCTATTCCTCGTCGTCGAGCATGCCTTCGTAGGTCTCGTCACGCATCGACCGCAGAAGGTTGTCGTGGTCCTCGTGCGTGTACCACCGTATGGTCGCAAAGGTGCTTCCCTGAGTCAGACCGACCGTCTGGTGGGACAGGACCCACCAGGCGCGCGGGTCGTGCCCGAGCTGGGTTCCTGTGGCCTGGCCGTAGGTTTCTTCGGCGACCTGGACCAGCATCGCGAACACCTTGCGAGCCGTCGCCAAGGTTGGCGCGTCCTCGGTCGGTGCGCAGAACGCGCTGACGGAGAAGGTGCGGGTCTGGCCATCAGCGAAGGTGAACATGATGGCTTCGGCAGCGCCCGGCCAGGTGCCGCTGGCGACGAGGCCTTCGCCGCGCAGGTCCGCGTCGACCGTCCATCCCTGCTCACGGGCGAGGGCACGTGCCGCCTCCTCGGACAGGGGTTGCTGGATTCGTCGCAGGAGCTGTAGGACGCTGCGGGCGGATGCTTCATCGATGGCGGCCCGGATCTCGACCGTCTTCGATCCGTTTGTGATCAAAGATGCGTGCGGGGCGAGTACATGCATGGGCCACACGGTCTGGTCGGCGATGGCGGGGGTGGCGTTGACCACGAGTGCCAGGTTCAGCAGCAGCCAGCCGCTGGCCGGTTCGTCTCTGCGGGCGGCCCACTCGTCTGTGTTGTCGTGGTCGCAGTCGTCAGCGCGTGGTTCGAACCCTTCCCGTAGGCGCACGGCGGCCAGGGCGTCCAGGACATCTCCGTTGGTCGGAGGCCACGCCATACCGAGGTTCGGTGCCCTCGGGTCGAGATACTCGATGACGCCCCGGACGACCTCTTCCACCGCCGCGGCATCCAGTTGCGGCTCTCGAACACCCAGCGGCCGCGGACGGGATCGTCGCGGCCGATGCTCGGCGTCGTTGCGCCGGCGATTCGGAGTCGACCGGTTCGTTGAAGGTTTCATCGCCACGGCGGGCTTACCTTTCCTTGTGCGGCCAATACGTTCCAGCGGGTGCCCCTGCGCGTCGCGACAACGCCATCGACGCGGTGGGCTTGGGCGTCGTCGTGGGCAGGAGGGTGAGTCTGACCGTGCCGCACACCTTGTTCCTGGACTGGTGCGTCCGGGTCAGGAGGCCACGCGCGATCAGACCTTGTATGACGCGCCTGCCGGTTGCCTGGGGCATTGGTCCGTAGAGGAGGGGCAGGTCGTCGCGTCGGATGTCGACGGTGATGCCGTGTGACAGTCGGGCCCTGCGCTCCAGCGATCCGGCGATATACGAGATCGGATTCGGCGGCGGCTGCCAGAGACGGGCCCGCCACAACATGGCGAAACCTTGCGGATCCTCAACCGGATCCACCTGCATCGTGCCGTGCGCGTCGGCGAGGAGGCGGCGGCGGACATGCACGGTCTCGGGCACGTCTACGACGTAGTCGCATAGCGCGGCGCGGGCTAGATCGATGCGCCGGGTGACGACCTGGCAATCCCAGCCGCCGCCTCGTTGCGCTTCGATGGCGACGACCGCACGGAAGGCCGGCACATAGTACAGCGCCAACTCGTCGTGGAGACTGACCCGCGGCAACACGTCGCCCGCCGAACTGGCACCGGTGGCGCGACGGCGCTCCGCGAGAACATCGGTCGGGCACTGTTGGCGGGAGTCCTGGCCGTAGGAGTCCATCGTGTTCAGTCCTCGTCCTGGCGGCGGATCGGGCCGGAGTTGTCCGCGGGTATGTCGTCGCGGAGCAGTGGCGGCCACGGAACGTTGGCGTTACCCCGCGTGTAGAGCCTGGCCGGGCGTCCGCCCCGGCTGCCTGAGCGGCTGTTGCATCCAAGGGCGGTCACGAATCCCGGCCGGTGCAATGCGAAGCGCTGGAAATTGGGCGCATCGAGCCGTATGCCCCACACGGCCTCGTAGACCTCGCGCAGGTCGGTCAAGGTGAAGGCGTTGGGGCATAACGACGTCGCAACCGTCGTGCGCTCCAGCAGCCGCGCCAGGCACGTGCGGGCGTCGTCCAGCACGGCTGCGGTGTCACCCTGACAGCTGGCATGTGCCGCATCGTCGAAGGCGCTCCACACACGGCCGGAGTATTCGCCGACTGTCGGCGGACGGGCCACGGCGAGATACGCGACGACGATCCGGCGCGCGCCGATCTGGTAGGTGCCGAGTTGCGCGACCACGCTCGCCCGCCGTGCCGTTGATGGCATGCACTGCTCACGCAGGACGCGGTCGGCGGCCACGGTCAGAGCCTCATCCCGTCTCAACACGTCCTCGCCGGTGACGACGTGCATCTGTGCGTTGCGGACACACACCACGACGACTCGTGTCCTCAGAGCGGTCCTCACCTTGCCTGCCCAGTCGGGCGACGCATGCGCGACTCCTATCGTCCTTTGTGGTCACTGGATGGCCTGGCCGGGCACGAGCTGCTCGGGCTCTGTGCCCGGCCAGGCGTTGCTCGGCGACGCGTGCGGGGGACAACGTCCGTCGAGCAGCTGCGCCGCTGTCGGGCGGCGCAGCGGGAGTTGGAGTCCATGTGGTGCTGGGGTTGGGTTGGTGGTGCGGGCAGCGTCTGAACAACCCCTCGGAGATCTCATGTGCAGACGCTGCCCGCCGCCCGGAGTGTCCAAGTCCGGGCGTGTCCTTCCCTTGGCGGTGGTGCCGCCGGACCGTCCGGGTGCAGGGCTCAGATGGCTACCCGGACGGTCCGGTCTACTCGCACTCCGAATGGCGGATCGGCGTGCGAGCGTCTACCGGTGCGCGCCACATAGGCCACACCGGCGGTCCATCGTCAGGCAGCGATAACGGCGCAGACGAGGCCAGGACATACCCGTGTCTCACATACAGATCACGACTCCGCTCGGTGCTGGCCACCAGATAGGCCGGGAGTCCTTGCGCATCGAGCTCCGCGTGGTAGTGCTCCAGTAGGGTGCTGCCGATGCCGACCCCCTGCCAGGCAGGGTGCACACCCACGAACGCCAGGTAGTGGTGTGGCGTGGCTGGATGCTCCGCGTCGAAGAGCGCGTCGATCATCCGGAATCGATCTACCCAATCGCCGCAGGCGTCGGCGAGTCGGGCGTCGTAGTCTTCCGGGCCAGGCATGGGGTGCAGACGTGGAAACCACAACGCGGCGCCACCCGTGGTCATGTCGATGTTGCCGTCCGCGAGCGCGTGGTCGACGTGGATGCCGAAGTAGCCCTCATACACCCGACGTCGGATCTTGATGTCCGGGATGAGCCAATCCCCAATAGGACTTTTCAAGAACGCCTCGACCAACAGGTCCACAACCGCATCCCGGTCAGTATGGGTCGCCGCGCGGATCGTCGCGGCAGGCCGTGTGCTCGTCATTGTTGTCCTCCTGTCAGCCGGAGTTAGGCGGCGGTGTGAACGGTCGCCGGGGCGGTGCTGGCGGTGGTGGTGCTGTGGGCGCCGAGTCCGATGGCGTGGTAGGTGGCGGGTCTGGTCGCCTTGAGCCAACCTGCCCATGCGGCACCGATGAGGAACACGGCAAGGTAGGAGGTGGGGAAGATCCACGTCCAGGGTGAGGAGGGTTCGACGCCGAGCATGGTGTGGAAGTCGGCCAGGGTCGCGATCAGGATGGTGCCGAGGCCGAGTGCCGCGATCACCGGTGCGATCACACGCCGCCACACGGTTTCGTGGTTGTCATGACGCGGGAAGTACCCGATCACGGCGATGGAGGTCAGGAGCATGAGGATGAGGACGCCGAGTCCGCCTGTGCATGCGAGCCAGAAGAACAGGTAGACGAGCGGGTCGACCCCGGAGATCGCGTAGCCGACGATCACGACCAGGCCGACAGTCGACTGGATGAGCGATGCGGTGCGCGGAGCGCCGTTGGCAGGGTTGGTCCGGCCGAGCGCCGCCGGGAAGACTCGTTCACGGCCCAAAGCGAAGCCGTAGCGGGTGACGGTGTTGTGGAAAGCGAGGACGGCGGCGACCAGGCTGGTGACGAACAGGATGTGTCCGATGTCGAGCAGGACCGGCGACACATACGGCGCCACGAGCACGAAAATGAGTTCGGTGCCGTTGGCGGTCGCCGCGTCGACGATGTGATCCGGGCCGGTGGCCACGGACATGGCCCACGCCGACAGGCCATACAGCAGGCCGGTGATGGCCACGGCGATGTAGGTGGCGCGGGCGATCGTCCGCCGGGGGTCGCGAGACTCTTCTGAGAAGACGACCGTGGCTTCGAATCCGACGTAGCCTGTGACCGCGACAACGGCGGTGGCCCCGGCCGCCCAGGTGCCCAGCAGGCCCGGCGACAGGGTCTCGAACGTGACACCGCCCTCGGCGGGGTGGCGGACCATGACGATGTCGAAGACCACCGCGATCGCGATCTCCGTCACCAGCAGGAACGCCAAGACTCTCCCGTTGATGTCGACTCGCATCAGCCCCAGGATGCCGACCGCGACCAGGCCGACAAGGGCACACACCCACCAGGGCACGGCGATGCCGAATCGGCTGTCCAGGAAGCCGGAGGCGACCACGCCCAACCCGCCGTACAGGCCGAGACCCATGGCGAGATAGCCGTAGACGGCGACGAACGCGGCCCCGACGCCGGGGATGCGACCCAGACCGCGGGCAATGTAGGTGTAGAAGGCGCCGGCATTGAGCACATACCTCGACATGGCCACATAGCCGACCGCGAACACCGCCAGGATGACCGCGACAGCCAGGTACGCCACCGGGAAACTCTTCTGCCCGGTCACCGCATATCCCGTCGTCGCACCGCCAGCCACAACAGTGAGCGGGGCGGCCGCTGCAACGACGAAGAACACGACCGACGGGATACCCAAACGGTTTTTCGCCAGCGCGGTCGACACCGCGCCGACAGACGGACTCTGCTTACCTGTACGAGTAGTCACGGACGATCTATCCAATAGTTCGAGGGATGGGCATACTTGATCAGATGAGCACGGTCTTGCGGAGGTACTGCATTGCCGCTGGTGGCGACAGGTTGATAGCCGGGCGGGTGGCTAGGTTCGGTGCGCGAGCACGGCGGCGCCGATCACCGACTCGACATGGCCAAAGAGTTCCAGCATCCCCGGCGGCGACGAGCGCGCGATCAAGGCGTGCATGAACTGGTGCGACTCGGCTGGCGCCCCGGCCAAGACACGGGTGTGCAAGCCGGTCGCGACCATGAAACCGGCCAGGACGCCATACCAGGGCTCCACGTCGTAACGGGCATTCAGTCGAGTCGCCAACACCGACATCGGCCGCGACGCCTCCAACGGGTGATTCGGCACATACGTCACCACCTCACGCAACCGGCGCCGCGACCGCTCCGTCGTCACGTGACCGGCTGCCTCCAGCCGACGGGCCACCTTGCGCACGGACCGTTGGGCCAGATACTCCAGCCATGTCCCAACCGGATGATCTTCGCAATGCAGCAACTCGAGAACAGCCCGCGAGAGCTTCTCCTGCGGCTGCCGCCGCTCCTCCCCCGCCTTCTTCTCCTCGGCGGGCAGCACAATCAGACCGCCGTTGACGTCCAGAAAGCCCTCGAGCATCAACTCACCCAGCAAGGCACCAGCAAGCCCCGTCGACAACGCGATCGGATGAAGCAACGGACGACCCGTAAGATCCGAGTGGGCCAGGCGGAAGAAGTCATCCGCCAACAACATGTGAGTCAACACACGCGACCTCTGACATGGCGTTGTCGGGAAAGGCCGCCGATCACGGGATCCTGCCGACCACCGCGTCCCATGACAGCAAGAGTCGACGGTCCCATCCCGTGAACGGCGGCCATCACACGACCATCCGAACCGGCGAATGCGTCTCGCACGCATCACGAGGGGGAAGCGAGCGCAGTTCCTTACCTTCGGACGGTCGGGCGTCCCACACGGCAATGCCGTGCGTCTCCACAACCGACAGGGCAAGCTTCATCGTTGGGCACGGCGCCAAGGCGTACCGACCCAGATCTGCACAACCAACACACCACCCATCGGCGGACGGCAGGTGCACGACGATGATCGACCGGGCCTGATCGATCCGAGACTCCCGCCTGTCGGCGACCAGTGGCCTGCTGCCTTCCGGCGGGCAACTCGAAACCCGTGACGTTCTGTTCGTGTGGAAGAGATGGCCAAACGAGTCTGCGCCCGGGCGGACAGCGCTCCGTACTGTCATGTCCATTGGTTGCCGTTCCAGGAGATGGGTGGGTCGAGGCGAGCGAAGGCCCGTGCCCAGGCGTCCTGACTCGAAGGTTTCATCGCAGACGCAAGACAAAGTCACGAACGGCATGTGTGAGTTCGACCGGGCTCTGATCGCAGCGGGAGCCGGGTGAAAGCGCCGACGGGAGGGACGTCGCGAAGAAACGCGCCCAACCTGAGGCGCCAAATGACGTGGGCCGCGTCGACAGCCGACCGCTGGAGGTCAGTCGGTCCAACTCCAATCTCACGAACGGCAAGACCGCTAGTTGCGACACATGTATCACGGCGTTCCTCTTCACCCTGGACACTGATGTGATGAGCAGTTTTCGCTTTCGGTTCGCGATAGGAACCGATTGGCGTCGGGCACCAGTCGAATCCATCTGCTTGCCGTCGAACTGAGAATTGCCGATATGGTGGGCCGGTGGGCGTTGCATAGTTGCCGCAACGGATCGATGCGGCAACCCGATGAGAGGTATCCACATGGTGACCGGAGCAGATCTTCGAAAGGCGCGCGAGAGCCAGGGGGTCAGCCTTGGACAACTCGCGAAAATGATCGACCGCGACAAGGGCCACCTCAGTCGGGTCGAGACTGGGGCCGGACGCAGCCCGACCCCGGCGCTGACGCGTGACTACGAGCGCGCGCTGGGCGTGCCGATCGGTGACCCGACGCTCATGGTTTCCCCTCCGGCTAAGCCTCGGGTGGCAAGTTCAGCCGCGGTCGTGACTCATTCTGTCCCTGGACCGGGCGTGCAAGAGGCTGCACACCCGCGCCCCGGCCCAGCGGTCGTCGGTGAAGAGTGGGACGCCGATACTCTGGCCCTGTTGGCCGATCTCGGGAGCGCCTTTGTGGGTATCTCACGCCGCGCCGTGCTGGGCACGGTTGCGTACACAGTCGCAAGCCAAGCCGTGCCCGCCGCGAGTTGGTGGGACCGGACGGCCCGTCGGTCCGCGAGGCGCCGGGCGCCGGAAGGGCGACGGTTGGTGGGACGATCTGACCTTGGCGCCATGCTGGACGCCGTGCAGTTCTTCTCCCAACTCGATCAGCGACATGGCGGCGGGCACGCTCGTTCGGCCGTGGTGCTCTACCTGACATCAGATGTAACCCCGCTGCTCAGCGGGCGATTCACCGACAACTCGGTTCGGCGGAGAACGTTCACGGCAGCATCCGAGCTTGCGTACTTGGCCGGATGGATGGCGTTCGACAACGGTGAGCATGCACGCGCTCAGCAGTTCTTCACCGCATCCGTGAAGCTGGCGGCTGAGGCAAACGACCATGCGATGGCCGCGCACACATTGCGGGCAATGGCCCATCAGGCCCTTGATCTGGGTCATACTGATCATGGGCTCGCACTCGCCGCCTCATCCGTAGAGGACAGGCGTTACGGGGAAGCTTGCCCACGCGAGCGAGCACTTCTAGGCGTAGTGCACGCGCGAGCAATGGCAATGGGCGGCCAAACTCGGGGAGCCGCGCGGGCCCTGCTCCGTGCTGAAGATGACCTTGCAGCCGCTGATCCGGGCGACGACGAACCGTCTCGGGTCTTCTTCTTCAGCGAGGCGAGCCTGGCACACGAGACGGGTCGAACCTTGCACGTCAGCGCCGACATGTCTGGGGCTGAGCGAGAGTTGCGCCGAAGCGTGCGGTTGCGCAAGGCGTCGATATTCAAACGCACGCACGCAGTCACTTTGGGCTACCTTGGGGCCGTGCAGGCCGATCAAGGCAACATCGAGGAAGCTTGCGCGACCTGGGCGGCGGCGCTGGATGCCATGGAAGGAGTCCAGTCGGCACGAGCCCGGCAGACCGCCGTTACCATGTTGAGTACGCTCGATCACCTCAGCGAACGAGGTAGCCGAGCCGCAGGAATGCTGAGCCTAAGGGCCAAGCACTACCTGGCTACCGCAGGCTAAGCGGTGAGGAGGAATCATGCTTGACAAGATCGAAGTCACGCCAGTAGCGACGGTGGTGGGGGGCAGGTCTGAGCCGACCGACGACTATTGGGGTGGCACGCAATCAATCATACGCATCAATTCGGAGAAGTTCACGCCCGAATCAACTGAAGGACTCTCCGACTTCTCCCACCTTGAAGTTGTCTTCTACTTCCATTTGACGGACAAGACGGATCTTCCTCTCGGCGCGCGAAGGCCCCGCGAGAATCCTGCCTGGCCTTTGGTGGGGATCTTTGGTCACCGCAACATGCGCCGCCCCAACTGGCTCGGCGTATCCCGGTGCCGCTTGTTGAAGGTGGATGGGCTTGATCTTCACGTTGAGGACCTTGATGCCGTCGACGGTTCCCCCGTCCTGGAAATCAAGCCATGGTTCAACGAGTTCGGCCCGCGTGGTGACGTGAGTCAACCCTCGTGGACCATGGAGATGCTCCAGGCATATTTTGCACCGCAAAGCGAAGGTTCCGCCTAGCGGTTCGCGACACGTTCCATGCACCCGCGCCCGGATCTCCCTGAGAGTCGTCCGGGCGCGGGCCCCCTTGCTACGACCTTTCGTGCTTGTCGCCGAGGAGGGCGGCCACGGCGGACGGTCCGGTGAAGTCGGCTGGCACCGCGTCCATGAACAACTCGTTGGCTGGTTCCCCAAGCCAATAGCCGGATTGCCTGCGTTCGCCAATGCGGCGGAAGCCCGCGTTCTCGTATGCCTTGATAGCCCCCACGTTCGGTGTCAAGACGGACAAATGCACGCACCGCAGGTTGGTTATGTGGAAAGCATAGTCCAGCGTCAACCGGGTGCACTCGGTGCCAATTCCTTTCCCGGTCGCGTTATCGTCGCCCACCAATACGAAGAATTCTGCCGTACGGCGGGGATGATCGATGTCGAGGGCAGTCATGCCCACCGGAACCGGGCTCGGTCCGGTCACGTCGTACACAGTGAAGCGGGCCTGATTGCTCGACCGCCGCAACTGGTATCCGAGTCCCTCGGTACGCTCCTCCAACGATTCTGGCGTTTGTTGGCCGTAGCCGACGCGCACACGTGGATTGTTCTCCCACCGCCAGTACAGCACGGCCAACTTACTGTCCAGCGGCCCCAGCGCAGCCACGTCACCTTTAAGCCAGAGGGCCGGTTCATTTAGCAGATCAGTCACAGCCGCCCAATCTAGTTGCCGGAATTGCTCGAATTATCGTATATCGACCAGTTGACCGAGGTTCGGCGACTGGCAGGTCATCTGTCTGTAGCCAAGCATGAAACGTGATCGGGTCGCCTGCGACGCCATGGCACCAGGTCACACGACGTCGAAGCGCGGCCAAAAGGACTGCGGCTGCCGTCGACTCTTCCAGACACGCCATCCTCCCCGGGATGATCCGACCCACCCGCCGAACGGCGTAGACGGCTCGTTCGGCCCGCTTGGCTGTAGCTGGCCGCAGCCGCGTAGTCTGCGCCCAGGTGAGCAGCGCTGTCACACGGGCGATGCTTGAGCCTTTGCGACCAACGTGCACCGCGACCAGGGCGACAGTCACGGCGAGAGCGGCCAGAACGAGAGTTCCGTTCGGCACCCGCGGAAGCGGTGTCATCTCCGCTTGGTGTTCCTCGGCGCCAAAGCTGATTCTCCATGGACGCCCCTTCAGCGGCGCTGGCCATGGTCTCGGCTTGTCCGTGTTGACCAGTAAGCCCGCCGCTTGGAGTTGGCGCCCGAGTCGTGCCGCCGTTGTCGGGCTCAGGGCGGTTGGATGAGATGGGTCGCCGGTCGTGGCGAGTTCGGCCCACCACCGAGCAGACGAGTCAAGCAGCGTGTGCACCTTTCCGGTGTGGTAGTTAAGGAGGACAGTCGCAGTATTGTCTCCGAGGTTGCATGCGGCGACGTGCCGCCCAATGGTCAAGAATGGACTTGCCATCAGTGCACCTCTTGTGGGCTGGGTGTTCGCATCCAACGCACCGTATCGGCCCCGTGGACGGCGCGTAGCCAGGCCTCGGCCCGTATTGCGGGCTCGATGGCGGTATAGGCGGACGAAATTCCAGCAGCCGCGAGTCGCAAAGTCATTCTCAGCGCGCTCGGATTGATGAGGCCGCGCTCGGCTAGGTGTCCCACTGTGAGTGCATTTAGAGCGTCGAGGTTGACCCTCAGGCCGCCATAATAGTCGCTTGTAAAGCTGCCCTTCGTCAGGCGGGCCTTTAGAAGATCCGGGAAAAGATCGGACAGTGCCGCGCGGAGGACGGGCTTGTACTCGGCTGGCCCGGGTCGTTCCCCAAGCGGAATGGCGAGACATGTGTCGACCACCCTGGAGTCCGTGAAGGGATTGTGTAGAGCGATTCCGTTGAACTCGGCCAGTTGCGCGTCTGCCCGTGCGGTACGCCCAACCTCCGCGATTCGCTCGGCGAGAATGAACCTGGTGAGATCGCAGTTCCCGGCCGCGGACACAGACAAGGAGACTTCCTCCGCGACGTTGGCCGCCATCTCGCGGGTAGCGGTGGTAGCCCATACCGGAGGGGCCGCGACTTCGATCCATCCAACCGTGCCATGGACAGGTGCAGAGGGCCGCCGTGTGCTCGAACGCAACGCGTCGGCCAGCGCCAGCAATGCAGCTGCGCGTGGGGTCCGTGACGCCCGATGCGCCGAGGTGAGCAACCCGAGCGCCGACACCCGCCGAAGCCGTGCCCACGCGAGGGCCTCCTTCGTCGCCCGCCTGTACCGCCTCGCGCCGACCAACTCGGAAAGCATCATCGGTGGGGAGCACAGGAGACTGTCGCCGCCGTCGCCAGTCAGGTGACAGTCCGATCCAAGCACCTCGCGTATCCACAGGAGCTGAGCTCGGAAGCGAGCGTACGAGATGGTGGACGGCGCAGGTTCGTCCGTGACCGGCACCTCGGTCAACGCGCTATACGGTAGGAGGTCCTGATCTATCGGTAGAAATCGATGTTGCAGGTCAGCGTGTGCGGCGACCAGCCGGGAATAGGCTAGGTCGCCGCCGGCTTCGACTCCTTGCCCGTACACCGTGACAGCGGTGACGGCTCGTCCAGGGCGTAAACAATCTGCCGCGAGTACTGCGAGAGCAGAGGAGTCATACCCGCCGGAGAGGTCCACCGTCGGAGCCTCAGCCGTGCTCACACGAACGCGAACAGCCGCACTCAACTCGGCACGAAGGTGCTGTTCGTGACTCCTCGATTGGGGCCGACTCGACCACAAGGGCCGAGCATCAATATGGCCATCGGACCGAAGAAGTAGCTGGTGCCCCGGTGGTACATGTCGCACGTCTGAAAACGCGGACCGACCGCGAAGCAACTCCGGAGCATCGGGCGCCAGAAGCCAGGCCGACAACCAGTCCTCATCGACTCTTCCGCCCACTAGTGCCGCTAGCGCCCGAGAACTAGTCGCCCAGTAGGTTGTGTCATCGAGCCTCGCGGTGTAGATCGGCCATGCGCCGCCCAGGTCAGTCCAGATTGTCGTACCCTGCCGTCCGGCTTGAACGACTGTGTAGCTACCTGCCCACCGCCACGGTGCGTCGTCGGGTACACCGGAACGCGCCATTCGCGTTAAGTCGTCCATCCCGACATCGCATACTCCAGCAACCATTGTAACTTGTGCACCTAGACGGATTCGCTTGATGCTTTCCGGCCGCCATTCCCCCACTATCCAACATCGCGACGAGGCAGCGGACCACAAAGTTTTGCAGGTCTCCGGCACCCACGCGTTTGCCACCGGGCCGCTAGAACCACCGAACCACATAGGGCATTCCCCCAGCTGACTTTGTGGGTGAGGGTGTCCGAGCCATTGGAATGCGACCCGGACACCCGAGCGGCTAGGAGTAATCCTTGCGCTTGTCTTCCGAACCCGAGGCCGTGCCCCCTTGCGTTAGATCTCCCGCACTGCCAAGGTTCACCAGCGCCGCGAGGTCGCTATCATCTTCGTTGCTGACAACGGGCGAGATTCGCTCGTCTTCCATGTTCCCTCCTTTCAGATGCTGACGTTCTGCGATTGGAACGCTCCTGCCGGAATGTCACCTCGAAAGATCGATTTCTATCGAAGCGCGCATTAACCATCGCGGACAGCAACGGCCTCGTCCACGGCTTACGTTGCCGCAACGGGTCGTTGCGGCAACACGTCCTGCATTGCCAGGTTCGCGTTGAACCCAACCCGGACAACGGAATCTGCCGAATACCGAGCCCGTGATTCGTTCGACACAACCGTGAGCACACGACCTGACGGCGAGGCGCACACGTATGGGCCACACATTGATCCACGGGGCAAACATGCTGTAGTCGACACGCTTTTGAATCGTCAATCGCGGATCAAGAAGGTCCCCGAGTCTGTTGCCAGTGCTCAATGTTGCCGCAACTATGTGCGGCCCTTGACTCTTTGAGCGCCGATTCGAGACTCTCAATGTAGTCGCTCCCAAAAAAAGGCTTTGCTTCCCGGGGGCCCCACTCTTGGAGGTTCAAGTGAACTTCGTAACCAACAGGCGCTGTCTGCGAGTCATCGCGATGATCGCGACGGCTTCGATTCTGGCGGTTGCCGGCGGAAGTCCGGCCCACGCTGCGCCCGAACCGAGCCCGCGCCCCGAGATGCGACTGGTGCCGGCCTTCGACAACGACCTGCCTACCTCGGGGCTTCACTCGTCCGCGCAGGCTACGGCAAGACCGAATAGAGTCGCGACGCCACTCGCCAGCTGGGTCTGCTCGATCTACGCGTCGGACCCCGTCAAGTTCGCCAACACCATCGAAGGGGAAGGCTTCCAAAGCTGTTCGGGTACTGGGTATACGCCGCAGCGGGTGCGCGTCACCCTACAAAGGAAGCTCGGCCTGGGGTTCTGGAACAACCTTACAATCGTCGATTCCGGCTATGTGAACGTCGGCTTCGTCCAGCGCGACTTCATCTATGACTGCTCAAGTTTGGGAACGCAGACCTACCGAGTAGTCACCGACGGCTATGCTGTTGGCGGGGCGTACAGCTCATCAGTGCAGTCCTTGAACTACCTGACGGTCGCCTGCTAGCCAGGCTGGAGGGGGAGACGGAATGACTAGGCTCCTACGGACGCTCCACCATGGCTTGCTGTGCGAAGTCAAGCGACTGGTGACCCGAGTCCGTCGCGGCCAAGACGGCTCCCTGCCGCCCGAGGGCGTCTATGCGCCCGCCTTTGACCCGACTATGCCCACCCGCGCCGCATCCTATGGTCCGGGGAATGGCCGCACCTACCGCACTCGCGGAAGGTGAAGTCTCGCGCCTGGACTCCAGAGACAACCCGGCGTCCGGGCGGCAACAGCATCTGCCTCGCTCATCCGACATGCAGGCCCCGTCGTCGCACATGACGGGGCCTGCACAGTGTTTCTGGCGGCCGAACAGATGCGTTCGACGAAACCGGGGTTCGTTGGCGGCTGACGGGCGGGGCCGCACGCTCGGGCGAGCCGCGAACCTCGTGCAGATCGACCGTCCACACATCCTTATCGCGAACGGCGCGTATGCCGGTGGACATGAGAACTGGCGGAGCCCGGTCGCGGAGCGAATGGCGCGCCTCGTCGAAGCCGACGGCAACGACGGCCCCTACGTCGAGGCCGGTCTGACACACAACGGGGGAACCCTGGCATTAGCGCTCCGAGCCGTGAGCGTAGCTGCCGGGCGCCGCGGCATGGACCTCGGTTTGAGGACACCAGACGCTGCGGTAGAGATCTGGCTCGACACAGGCATGCCGCCGTCTACAGACTCGTGAGACACGTCTCGACGAGACCCGAACAAGGAGGCGGCTCCGTGACCATCTTTCCCAAATAGTCGGCGATGCCAATGGAATCGAGCGATTCCGCCGGTTACCAGGGTGGTTGCAAGCTAACGACCCGTGATGCTGTCCCCGGGGTGGCGTTGTGTCATCTCTGGCCGAAGGTCACGTGCGTCGCCTCGAAGGCCACTGTCGGAGGCGGCCGGTACTCTCCACGCGTGACCATGCGCATGGACCGCCTCCTCCTAGAAATCGAGGTCGGTGCCTTAGACCATCAGACCCCGATTGGCGACCTCCTCCGGAAGGTCATCTTCCTCGGCGGGCGGGCGGGCTCGACTGAACTCCGAGACTGGGCCACCCGAGAGCTGAAGGGGTACAAGCCTGGCGACGAGCTACCGGAGTACCGAAAGATCATTGCGCCGCTCCGTCTCGACCTGATGAACATGCGGTGGCTGTCTACGGGGCAGACGGTCAGCCCCTCGGAACTGCCAGATTTTGCCCAAGACAAGATCAACAATGATTTGAACCTCTACATGGGAATCGCCGAAATTGAGAAGCTCGCTCGTGAGGCCACCGGGTCCGATGAAGCAGTGAAGCTCCAGCCCCCGTTTGCGGCCGAGCTGGTGCACTACATGAACATGAAGCAGATGGCCACAGGGCGCATCCTGCAGCTGTACTGGGCGGTCGCGCCGGTCGCGCTCGAAGGCGTGGTCGACCAAGTGCGCACGACGCTCACTGTCATGATGGCTGAGATCAACGCCAACGTCCCAGGGGGCACGGAGACACCACCTGCTGAGGTGGCGACCAACGCCATTCACTTCGCCGTTACCGGAAAGCGCAACAAGATCAATTTCACCGCTCCCCAAGCCGGCAGCACGGTCGAGACAACCCCGCCAGCGGACGAAGAGGGAAAGCCTCGGCGCTGGATACGTGTCGCCGCAGCCGTCATTGTCGGACTTGTCACGATTGCCGCGGCGGTCTTGGCTCTGATGCAAGTGCAGGGCTGGGCGTTCGGATGAAACACCAAACACGTAAGCCCTTTTGGGGACGACCCGACCCCGTTCGACCTGAACAACGTCAGACGAATCGGCACGCCCAGGCTACTTGGACTAACCGAACATTCGGCGCATAACATGCATCGGCAGGGCCGATCTACCCCCTCATCGTCCTCGCTGACCTCGTCCGCGAAGGAAACCTCAGCCGACTCGACGCCGCACTCATCGCCCGCGCCAGTGTCTGCGGATGGAGCAGGGCCGAAGCATTCGCCGACGTCCGCGCCACCCTCCCCGTCGAGGTCGGCACCCTCACCGACGACGCACTACGCGGACGCCTCAACCGGGCCCGCACCCTCATCGGAACCCTGCTCAACTACAAGCCAGACCCGCCACCTCAGCAAACCGCCACCGCGGTTGTCAGCGTCGAGATTCGCGCAGAGCACCTCCGTCAGCCCAGCCTCGTGCCGAGTATCGTCGACACGCTTCGCAACCACGCCCTCCAGCCGTCACGTCTACAGATCGACATCGCCGACGACACGCTCGCGGCCCTCGACAAAACCACGACCGACACTCTGAACACACTCAACGACCTGGGTATCTCGATCGGCGCCCAGGGATACGGAACCGCACCATCAACCGCGCGCACTCTCAGCCTCGGAGTCGACACCGTCAAGATTGCGGCCACAGCGGTCCACGCGCTGAGCGCGCCAACACCGACCGCCCGCTACCACCGCTACGCGATCGCAGGACTGATCAGCCTTGCCCGGGACATGGGAATCTCCGTGACCGCCGACGGCATCGACACCGCCGACGATGCCCAACGACTTTCTGCAGGTCCGTACGCCGGTTCGTCGTCCGCTGCCGCACGAGACGGTGCAACTGCGGCCCGGACATCTTCAACACGTTGTCTAGGAGCTGATCGGACGCGGCGCCGAAGCCCCACATGATGTAGTCGCGCGTGTTATCGAACTGCAACCCGGGCCAGTCAGTGATGAGTGCCGCGTCGGTGGCGCCGATCCCGGCCTTCGGAGCGCCGGCGGCATCCCATGGGAAGCGCATTACGTGAAAGATGCAGGTATCGCTCCTTGGCGCGATGATGAGGGAGACGCCGTCGATCATCCGCGGCGTGAGCAGCCCGCGCGGGTGGAGTCGTCGAACGGGACCTTGCCGGTGACTCCGATCAGGTCAGAAGGCTTGAGGTTCGCGTGCGGGAGATACTGGCGACGCACCCGCGAATTCGTCCCGTCCGCGGCGACCAGCACGTCACCGGTTGCGGAGGTGCCGTCCTCGAAGAATGCCGTCACGGTGCTGTCGTCGCTCTGTTCGGCTCCTCGCTGATCTGAGTGGGTTTGGTTCCCCGGGAGCGCTCTCGGTACCCTCGTTGAGTCCATAGTGTACTTACGGTGGGTGATCGGCCGGAGGGTGGTCCAGGGTGGAGCAGGAGCTGTTCAGCGCGGCGTTGGGGCTGGTGGCACCGTGGCGGGTGGCGCGGTCGGAGTTCGACGCCAACGCGGGCCGCCTGGACCTGTATCTGCAGTTTCCCCGCGGGGCCCGGTTCGCGTGCCCGGAGCCGGGGTGCGGCGAGCGGGAGTGCCCGGTGCACGACACGGAGGACAAGACCTGGCGGCATCTGGACTTCTTCCAGTACCAGGCGCACCTGCACGCGAGGCTGCCGCGGGTGCGCTGCCCCGAGCACGGCGTGCGTCAGGTGACGGTGAGCTGGGCCCGCCCCGGTTCTGGGTTCACGCTGCTGTTCGAGGCGCTGCTGATCACCTTCGCCAGTGCGATGCCGGTCGCGAAAGTGGCGGCGTTCACCGGCGAGCACGACACCCGCATCTGGCGGGTGCTCGGCCACTACGTCGAGACAGAGCGGGCCAAGCTGGACTTCTCCGGTGTGGAGCGGGTCGGGGTAGACGAGACCGCCGCCGCCCGCGGGCAGGACTACGTCAGCGTGTTCATGGACGCCGACGCCCACAGTGTGCTGTTCGCCACCCCCGGCCGCGACGGCGACACGGTCAACGCCTTCGCTGAGGATCTCAAGGCACACGGCGGCTACCCCGAGTTCATCGGCGACATCACCTGCGACATGAGCCCGGCGTTCATCTCCGGCGTCAAGGCGCATCTGTCCAATGCAGACATCACCTTCGACCGGTTCCACATCATGAAGAAGCTCGGCGAAGCCGTCGACGAGGTCCGCCGCGCCGAGGCCAAGGACCGGCCACTGCTGCTGAAGAAGACCCGTTGGCTGTGGCTGACCAACCGCCACAATCTCAGCGTGGGCCAGCAACGGGAACTGGTGTGGCTCACCCGCCCCTCGCTGCAACTGGCCACCGCACGGGCCCACCGCTGGCGCGAGGACTTCCAAAGCTTCTACGACCAGCCCGCCGAACAGGCCGAGACCTACCTGACCCGCTGGTGCGCCGGCGCGATGCGCAGCCGCCTGCAACCCATCAAGGACTTCGTCGCCATGCTCAAACGTCACTGGGCCGGAATCCTCGCCTGGCACCGCAGCCACCTCACCACCGGCCTGCTCGAGGGAACCAACTCCCTCATCCAAGCCGCCAAAGCCCGAGCCCGCGGCTACCGCAACAAGAAATACATGATCACCATCATCTACCTCATCGCAGCGAAACTACCCCGACCGTCACTGCGCGTAACCCACACGATCTAGCGGAGAACCCTCTGTTCGAACCCGGGTGAACGTCTTGCCGACCGCCACCACGTCTTCCAGCCCGGTGAGGAGCACCTGCCGCAGGGTCATGCGAGACGCGGACCGTTCGCTGGCTGGCGTGGCGGGGGTGCTCCGGCGAAACCGACCCGCGCCGCGACCCCGTACGCGTCGCCCACGCCCACCTTTCTGCCCGAACATCGCCCGAGCTCACCACTACACTCCCACTCCCACTCAACACTCGCCGCGCCGTGTTGCGACGATCGCTGGATTCCGCCTCATGGTCGTTAGGCCCTCCACTCGGTCGTCTGCCCAGGTGATCGGCAAGGTACGGGCCGAACTCCCCACGGCGTGACCCCAGCTGAGGGAGACAGTGGTGGCTGAACGCGCCCCGACCGGGCAGGTATCGCCGATGGCTGGCACCGCTACGGTCGGGGCGGTTGTGCATCTGCTGGCCACCGCCATCGAGGAGAGCCGGGACCGCCTGCCCTCGATGAGCGGCATCCTGACCGACAGCTATTATCGACTGCTGCCGGCCTGACGGCCCGGCTTCACTTCAGCTGCCGGGCGAAGAACCGGACTCCGTGTCCCCCTCGAGTGTGGGAGCCGGCATTCGGCATCGATGGCGTGGCCACGGCATAGATGCCGAGGCAGTCCACATCGGTCGGAGCCGCCATGCCGTAGGCGGTGTGCACCGACTACGCCCGACAGCAAAAGGTTCAGTGTGTCAATCGGCTGCTGATCATTGGCCACCTGCCGGACGATAACCCGAGCTGCCCGGAGCGGGGAGACACCCGGCGGGGCGGCCATGGCGGCACTCAGGAGGGCGGCGGCTGGCTGTACATGTCCAGATTGATTCATCGATAGCCACCGCCCGTGCGACCTGCGACACCAACCACACGCCCGTTTTCCCAGACGCTGTCGCGTCCAAGTGGATCTTTCAAAATAGGCAAGACCGTGAGCTACGAGTTGAAGATTTGAGTTGGACGCGCGTTGCCTGGATTGTCCAGATTTACGTTTGCAATTTCCGTGCGGCGGTGCGCTCGACAAGCGACGGGTCGCAGATGGCGGGTGGCGGACTATCAGCCTGCCGACCGACTGATGTGCCGTGGCGGCTGAACCACACGGCCTGCCGGAAGAGTCGCTCCGGAAAGTGAAGCCGCCCATGAAAAGTGATCATGGATTCTGAAAGGTTTCCCGGATCGGACATCTGGCCGATCAGCCAGTACAAACTGTGTCGTATTCCGGGATTCGGCTTCCAAACCTTCCAGTCGTCGTAGGTCTCCTCGAGGTCCTGTTCAGAGCGCGTTCCGTCGCGGGACTGGGCGAAGACATGTACGCCTAGTGGTTGCTGGACAGCCGATCGCGCCAACCGTGGCGGCCTTAGCCGTCTGATGGTGCCAACGCCTCGGAGCCCGTGACCAGCGCCCGTACACGACGCCCAGTTGGAGCATGGTCTGGTCGAGGGGCACGGGCTCTGGCCTGACGAAGGTTTCGCCAGCTCAGGTCGAGCTCAGGTCGCCGGGCCAGCGAGTGCTGCGGCGGCGTTGGCGAGTCGTTGGTCGTACGCCTTTCGAACGTTGGTGAGCGCTTCGGCGTTCTGCTCGATGAGCCGCACCTGATAAGCAGTTTCGACCGCGAGCCAGAGGCCGACGAGGTTCTCCGTGCGTCGGCATTTGACATCTGCCAAAGCCTGGGCGATTTCCCCGTCCGTCACCTGGGCGCCGGTTTCCTTGTCGTTGGCCTCGAAAGGATCGCCAAACTGGTATCCAGCTGACGCCATGCACGTACTCCAGCGCCCGAATGCCTCAAGGAGCCTGCTGTCGCTCCGAGCGGAGTCGTACGCCGTGTGGGCCAGGGTGTCGGGAAAGGTAAGTGTCGAATCGTCGGCCCCGACTCCCTTCTGTAGAGTCCGTTCCGCCTCGCCTGCGCAGCCGTCTTTCACAATTGGGACGCCATTGACGAGTTTTCCTTCTCTGGAGTCTTGTGTCCGTTGGTCACGACCTCGGACAACCTCGAACTCGTAGCCGATTGGATCCCACCCACTTCCCTCTTCCTTGCCGGACGGGCCAACGAGCCGTTGTGGTGGGCGATAGCCCGAGGATGACGCGTCGCTCTCCAGCACGATCCCGTACCGCCGCTCATTCAACGAGCCGACATCAGCGATGTCGAACGTACCTGGCGCATATTGGACACCGTATCGGCTCGCGCATTTTCGGGTCAGGATTCTGTGTGCCTGAATCGTGGTCGTCTGTTGTTCCCGTGAGGGTTGGTAGGCGTCCAGCGGTAGCACGATCTGATTGGGGGACGTCACGATGATCACGTCGCCGAGCGTAGGTTCCTCCTCGGCGGTGACGCCGCTGCAGGCCGTGAGTGTCGACCCCAGAAGAAGAACGAGCGGCAGTATCAGCGCTCCGACCAGCCACGACCTCGGCGCCATGCTGGGGCCAGCCTTCAATCGGATGGAGCTCGGCGTCTTGGTGATCACAGGTTGTTGGGCTCGCTTCACGTCATGCGGAGAGACTCAGCGTTGTCATTCCCCGGGACCGATGGCATTGACGTCCTGTCGTCGAAGAGCCCAGATTGTCCGCCACCAAAGAAGGTGTCGGCGTAGTGGTTCGTGTAGCAGTTGTTGGAGTTCTGGAACGAGGAGATCTGGTTCGGCCAAGTGGCGGGGAGGTCGCCGAAACTGACGTCCCAGTCCGCAGACGTCACCGTGCATTGATACGAGGCGCGAATAAGAATTCGCGCACCCATGTAGTTGTTGTTTTCCCACTCGTATCCAAGTGTGTAGGTGGTTCCGCCCAAATTGACATCCGCGCTTGTTACCGCATTGGCCGGCGCGGCTATCGCGAGCACGGAGCCTCCGATCAGGGTGATCACCGCCGCGATGCGCGCGACCCAGCGGTGCTTCGATAATTGGCGCTGTTTCCGTGTAGTCTCGATCATGTTTCCTCCAGTCGCTGGCCGAACATCTGGTGTCTCCAATGCGGAAGATCGAATTGTAGACAGTCGATGTTAGCATGGATTGCGTTTCCCGCCGTCCCGAGTTCGCACGACTGGTTCGAACGCTCAGCATGACGAGACCCAGCATGGTCGTCCATCGGCACGGGCGATGGGTGCCCGCGGTCGAGGGCCGGGGCGTCGATGAGTACAGTGACCGAAAGCGATTTTCATGGCTGGTTCCAGTTTCGTTGTTGGAAGTGGGTCTGCCTCGATGGGGGATAAGGGTCCGAGGGACGACGGCGCCAGGCTGGCGGGGCGATCATCCCGTAGGCGTGTGCTGTTATGGGCTGGCGCGGCGGTGGTTTCGGTCACCGGGTTGGGGCTGGCCGCCACCCGGCTCGTCCGGTCACCGCAAGATGTGTTGGCGGACACCAAGCCGCCCTCCCGTGGCGTGCTTCTCGCCGACGTCGAGCGCCGAGTCCTTCGGGACACTGTGGTGTCGCGGGGCAAGGTAGGTTCCGAGAACACCTTGGACGTGACTCCTTCGCCCAGAGACGGGCGTCCGGTGGTCACCGGCTTGCGGGCGAAGGCTGGTGACACCTTCGGCCTTGGCGATGTCCTCGTCGAAGTGGCTGGACGGCCGGTGGTCGTGTTGGAAGGCACGACCCCGGCGTATCGGGACCTTCGCCCGGCCATGAAGGGTCAGGACGTGTCGCAGCTTCAGGCGTCGCTGTCGTCGATGGGATTCTCGCCGGAACGGGACGGTACCTTCGGCGCACGGACCAAGCAGGCGCTTTTGGTGTGGTTCGCGGCTTTCGGCTACGACGTGGCCACCACCGGGGACGACGACGAGGCGAGGGTTGCCGCAGCGGGAAAGGAAGTCACCAACGCCGCGCGCGCGCTCACCGCGGCACAGGAGGATCTTGAAATGATCCTGGTGAATCCCCCCGCGGCGCAACCGGGAACTCCGGATCCTGTCGGCGCCGCGCGGCGCCGGGTTCAGTTCGCCGAGGAGGATCTCGCTACCGCCAAGCAGGCCCGCTTCGAACTGGAGCGCACGACCGGGCCGATGCTGCCGGTGTCGGAGTACGTTTTCCTGCCAGCACTGCCCGGTCGAGTCGAGAAGACGTCGGCGCGGATCGGAACCGATGTCACCGCTCCTCTCCTGACGCTGTCCAGTGGCACCCTCGTGGTGCGGGGATCGGTCAACCCCGGTCAACGGCAGTTGTTGAAGGTCGGCATGCCGGTGGAGATCGAGTCCAGCCTCGATGGAACGAAGGCCCACGGTGTGCTCGCGTCGATCGGCGAGCTGGCGCAGGATGAATCGGGAGCACGAAGTCACGCGTTGCTGGTGACTGCGGACAAGACACCGATTGACAAGGCGCTGCTCGGCGCCGATGTGCGGCTGGCCGTGCAGGCGGCTTCGACCGATGGCCCCGTCCTCGTCGTTCCGGTTTCGGCGGTTTACGCGGACGCGACCGGACGCAGCGTGATACTAAGGCTCGCTACGGATGGCTCCCAGGTGCGGGTTCCGGTCGAAGTCGGTGTCTCCGGTGACGGCTATGTGGCTGTCGAGCCGCTTGGCGGGGGGCTCGAGGCTGGCGACCGAGTCATAGTCGGTGCTGAGACGGACTCATGACCGGACAGCAGGGACCGGTGGTTCGACTGCTGGGTGCAGCAGTGACTTATCCGGGTCCACCACCAGTGCCTGCCCTTCGCCCGACCGACCTCACAATCGGAGTCGGGGAATATGTCGCTATTACCGGCCGCTCTGGTTCGGGCAAGTCCACTCTGCTCAATATTCTTGGGCTCCTCGATCGTCCAACCGCCGGCAGTGTCGAGATCGCCGGCACGGATGCGGGTGCGCTGCCCGAGAACGATCGATCCGCCCTGCGTGGTCAGAGCATCGGCTTTGTGTTCCAGGCATTCCACCTCATGCCGTATCGAACAGCGTTGGAGAACGTCGCGTTGGGATTGCTGTATCGCGGCATGAACCCGAAGGTACGGGAGGAACGGGCCGTCGAAGCCCTCCAACGCGTCGGCCTCGGGCATCGCGTGTCGGCGGTTCCCGCCCGCTTGTCAGGCGGCGAGCGGCAGCGCGTGGCTGTCGCCCGGGCGATCGTCGGGCAACCGGTGATCCTCCTGTGCGACGAACCGACCGGAAACCTGGATATGGCCACGGGCACGGAGATTCTGAATCTGATCGACGAGCTTCACACAGACGGCATGACGGTCGTCCTCGTCACCCACGACCCGGCAGCCGCAGATCGTGCCGGCCGACTACTACACGTGACTGACGGTCTGGTCGAGACGTCAACGTCGGGCGAGCCGTACCCGGCCTCACCGAACGTGCCAGCGGAGCGGCCATGAGGTGGCGCCGTTCGCAGTCGGATGTCGCGAAATATGAATCGAGCCTGACGATCGGGGACCTGTTCGACGAGGCGGTCGCGGGAATTCTTCAACGCCCGGCACGGGCGGTGGTGACGGCGCTCGGGACGGTTCTTGGCGTTGGTGTCTTCGTCGCCGTGCTCGGTCTGACAGCCACCGCCAGCAGTCAGATCAGTTCGCGGTTCACCACCCTAATGGCCACGGAGGTGACGGTGACCGATAAGAGCGGTGCCGATCCGACGAACGTGCCGCTGGCATTTCCCAGAGATGCCGACCGCCGGGTCGGTATTATTCCGGGAGTCCAGGCGGCCGGTGTGCACTGGACCGTTGCCAACCGGAGCGTGACAGGAGTCGTGTTCGCCGGGCGCCAGCCCGAAACGGAGATCCCGGTCGTGGCGGCATCACCGGGCTATCTGCGAGCCCTTCACGGCGAGGTCCAGGAAGGTCGCCTCTTCGATGACTTCCACAACGACGGCGCCGAACAGGTCGCCGTTGTCGGGGCGGCAGCGGCTCGCCGTCTAGGCATTCCGACGCTCACCATGCGACCCGCGATTCTCATCGATGGCGCTCCCTTCCTGGTCGTCGGGGTCCTCGACTCGGTGGACCGAAACAGCGACCTGCTCTTCGCCGTCGTGGTGCCTCGACAGACCGCAGAGAACTATTGGGGACCGCCGAGCCGTTCGGATCCGGCGAAGATGACCGTCGACACTAGCGTCGGAGCGGCTCAGACGGTCGCCGAGCAGGTCGCGCTCGCACTGCGGCCCGACGCACCGGAACTCTTCATGGTCACTCCACCGCCCGACCCCAGATCCCTTCGTGACCAGGTGTCAAACGATCTGGGGGTCCTGTTCATACTGTTGGCCGTCGTGTGCGTCGTGATCGGAGCGTTGGGCATCGCCAACACGACCATGGTCGGTGTCCTGGAGCGAACACACGAGATCGGGCTTCGTCGAGCGCTCGGTGCTCGTAGGGGTCACATCGCGGCCCAGTTCCTGTTGGAGGCCGCGACCTTGGGCACGGCAGGCGGGCTTGCCGGTGCCAGTCTCGGCATCGGCACCGTTGTGATTGTGGCCATCGCCCAAGACTGGACACCGGTCGTCGCCACTTGGACCCTCGCGTGTGGCCCGGTCATCGGAAGTCTCGTCGGGTTGTTGGCCGGTGCGTATCCGTCCATTCGGGCTGCTCGGATCGAGCCCGTCGAGGCGTTTCGCCGTTAGCTGCGCGCGTTGACGAACTCATCTGGCACCCCTCTGTGTCAAGAGGCAGCGAGGAGTTGTGTTCTAAGCTGGTGTGTGATGGGTCCGGGTTGTGACTGATCCGAAGTGCCGGCCGTCGGGATTGGGCTGGTCGCGCTGGATTGAAGAGCCGCTCCCGTGTGTCCTCCCGGACCCGTCCGCGCGGTTTTGACGTCGTTGATCATCTGGCGGTAGACCACATCGGACAGACGACGTTTGAGTGCCCGTAGGGCTTCCATAGGTGTCTTGCCTCCGGCGAGTTTGCGCCGGTAGTAGGCGCGTCCTTCGGTGTCGTGGCGGAGTTGGACGACGGCCATGATGTGCAGGACCCGGTTGATGCGCCGGTTCCCGGCTCTGGACAGGCGGTGGCGTTGTTGGTCGCCGGAAGACGCGTCGATCGGGGCCGTGCCGTTCCACGATGCGAAGTGCCCAGCGGTGGCGAAGCGGGCGATGTCGGCGATGTCGCCGAGGAGGCGGGCGGCGCCGGAGGGTCCGATCCCGTTGAGTTGACGCAGTGTGCTGCCGGTCGTGTCGCCCAGTTCGATGAGTTGAGCGTTCGCGGCCTTGATCTTCTTGTCGATCGTGACGAGTTCAGTGATCAGTTCGGAGGCCAGCTGACGGCGGGTCCGCCCGACGATGTCGCGCGGTCGCACAGTATTGAGTAGCGCTCGGGCCTGGGGTGCGGACAGGAACTTCTTCGCCCCGCCGGGCAGCAACTCCAGCAACAGTTTGTGGATGCGGTTGATCGTTTCAGTGCGGGCGCGGCCGAGCCCGTCGCGACGGTCAACGAGGAGTCGCAACGCAACGGTAGTGTCGTCGACGGTGACCTGGCGCAAACCATTCGTACGCAACGCAACCAGCGCCACCGAGTGCGCGTCCACCGGATCGGTTTTGCGGCCCTGGCCGGTGGAGAACACCCTGGCCCTGGCCGACAGTTTCGCGGGAACGTCAACGACGGTTTCGCCGTCAGCGACCAGCCGTTGAGCGATGTGCTTGCCGATACCGGCGCAGCCTTCTACCGCCCAGACGCGGTCGCGGTGTCGGCGACCCGCGCTGAGCATCTCCTGGTAGCCGACGTGATCAGTGCCGAACCGGCCCTGCGCCAGGACTTTCTCTCGTTCGTCAATGATCTCGATGGTGGCTGACCGCTTGTGCGGATCCATGCCGATGATCACTCGTGCCACGCTGTTCTCCTCGCTCGTACCCGACTAGACATGGGCGAGGAGGGCAACGCTACTTTGAGCTGGGCATACCCTCTTGAGCCTCTCCGCGCCGCGGTGGCCGGCAGACGCATGCCAGATGAGAGTCACACCTTCGTGCCGTGGACAGCCGCGAATGGGAGCGACCTGCCGACCACCTCGACCTAGCCTGGCCGGGCTGCGGTCGTAGGTCCAGTAAACAAGTAGCCGCGAAGCGCGCGGTCCGCAGGACGAACGGCACCCGGGAAGGCCGCGCGAGCAGGCGGCACGCGCTCAGCACCATTTCCTCGAGACACCCGGCACCTCGACATCACCGACGACGCCCGTCACCCTCGACCTGAACCTACGCACCTATCACCATCCGGTCCTCATCGCCGCCGGCATCGCCGACCTCGACCTACCCATCCCGGTTGCTCGTGTCAGCAACCCCATCGATGAGCCGACCCCTTCGTTCCACCCTCATTACGGGGGCTTCATCATAACTACGAGATAGCTACGAGCCGATCCGCCAGCGCGGCGCTCGACGGTACTCACTGGACCACGCGCGCCGCGCCGCCGCCGCGGTAAAACTCCCCTACAGCGCCAAGTTCGGCAAAGCCGCCGCCAAGATCACCGATGATATGGATGAGCTGCTCGCGTTCGACAACTTCCCCGCCGAGCACTGGATCCACCTCCGCACCACGAACCTGATCGAGTCGACCTTCGCGACCGTGCGTCACCGGACCAGGGTCACCAAGGGACTCGGTTCCAAGGCTGCCGGGATCGCGATGGCGTTCAAGCTCATCGAGGCCGCCCAGGCCCGTTGGCGCGCGGTCAACTCGCCACACCTCGTCGCGCTCGTCCGCGCCGGCTCCACGTTCAAGCATGGCCGCCTCGTCGAACGCCATGAACCGGTGGCTGTCGAGGGTAGGCTCCCCGGACATTCGGCGCATAACAAGCATCGGCAGGGCCGGTCTATCGTCCGTAGACCGGCTTGGCAAGGTCAACAAGGTCCTCAATGACCAGCGTAGGCGGGTCGAGTGAATGTGAGAATGTTTTGCTGTCCCGTATCCGGTACCCCAACCACCCGCTCCCGCGACAATCGATCTTGGTCGGCCGGCCACCGGATCCGGTAGCGGCGATTCCCACCATCGCGCTGGTCCGTTCACCCCGAGCGGTCAGGCGAGGTTGGAGGAGCGGGGGTAGGCGTCGGCGGGGTCGGTCAGCACGTTCACCAGGTACGGCACACCGGAGTCGAAGGCGCGCCGCAGAGCGGGGCCGAGGTCACCGGGGCGCTGGACCGTCTCGCCGGCACCACCGAGCGCCTCGACCACGGTGTCGTAGCGCAGTCCGGGCTGCAGGTCGGCGGCCACGTCGTAGCCGTACATGCGCCTGCATCGGGTGCTTCTCCAGCCCCCAGATGCCGTTGTTGCCGACCACGATCACCACCGGCAGCTTGTGCCGGACCAGCGACTCCACGTCCATCAGTGAGAACCCGGCTGCACCGTCACCCATCAGCACGCAGATCTGGCGGTCCGGGTAGGTCAGCCGAGCACCCATGGCGTATCCCATGCCCGTACCCAGGCAGCCGTATGGTCCGGGGTCGAGCCAGGTGCCGGGCTGGGCCGGTTCCAGGTACTTTCCCGGCGTACGAGACGAAATCGCCACCGTCGCCGATGGTGACCGCGTCGGGATCGAGCATCTTGCGTAGTTCGCCGTAGATCCGGCTGGGCTTGATGGGTCGCTGTCCGCCTCGAGGTCGGCCCGCTCCGCGGCGCGGGCGGCGTCCTCGATCTGGCGCAGGTCGGCGACCCAATCGCTGTGGTCGGCCCGGTCGCCGGCGTACTCGGCCAACGTGGACAGGATCAGGCGCAGGTCACCGGCGGGCGAGACGGTCGGCGTGACGTGCCTGGCTCGCTGACCGGGTGCGTCGACGATGTGGATGACCTGCGCCTCGCCGAAGTCGCCGAAGCCCAGCCGGAAGTCCAGCGGAGTGCCGATCACCGCGATCACGTCGGCGCCCTTGAAGCGCGGCACGCCGGGCCTTGGCAAACGCGAGAGGGTGGCCCGGCGGCAGGCTTCCCCGGCCCATTCCGTTGCTGAACACCGGAATCCGCAGCGCCTCAGCGGCTTCCCGCAGCGCGCCGACCGCGTCGCCGGCGTACACGTCGGAACCGGCGATGATCACCGGGCGTTGTGCCCCGGCCAGCATGGCGGCGGCCTTGGCCACGTCCTGCGGGTCGGGCTCGAGCACATCCACGCCGTTGTCGCCGGGCAGGATCGCCTCGCCTGCACCGAGAAGACCACCTCCAACGGCAGGTCAAGGAACACCGGACCGCGGTGCGGCGACAACGCGGTCAGGGCGGCGTCACGCAGCACGCCCGGGATGTCGTCGGTGGCGGTGACGGTAGCCGCTTTCTTGGTGATCGCCGAACCAGCGGCACGTGGTCGATCTCCTGCAGGCTGCCGGCACCCCAGCGGAACTGTGGTGCGCGTCCACCCAGGACGATCACCGGAGCACCATTGAAGTACGCCGAGGTGATGCCGGAAATGCCGTTGGTGACGCCGGGACCGGCGGTCAACGCGGCCAGGCCGGGACGCCGCTGCAGCTTCGCCACGGCTTCGGCGGCGAACACAGCGGACTGTTCGTGCCGGACGTCGACGATGCGCACCGTACCGCGATGGGCCGCGTCGTAGAGCGGGAAAGATGTGGCCGCCGGAGAGCGTGAACATCTCCCGTACGCCAAACGCCTCCAACGCGGCCAAGGCCAGTTGGCCGCCATGCCCGTCAATCTTGTGCTCGTCGGTCATCGTGGTGCGCTCCCCAAGCTCGTGCGCGCATAAACGCGAAAAAGTACTCACAGTCCCGTGGTCGCGAACGACCCAGCTGAATCCAGCCCCTACTCTGCCTCAACAGACGCCTAGAAACCCTGACCGAGGTCCACGTACGGCGGCCATTCGAATGGATTCTCCCCCGAAGCGAGTTTGTAGGCGACATACGCCGAGGCGACGGGTACGGCCAACAGCAGCAACAACGCGAGCACGGCGCCCAGGAAACGCCGGAACCTGCCCCGACGCCGGCCCGGCGCAGGCCGACGCGGCGGCGCGGCCGGGCGGGGTGGGGCCGGTCGGGCCGCCATCACCGTGGGCGTGGGCTCGGCGTACCGGGCCATCTTCTGGGTGGGCGCCACCGGAGCCGCCTTCTTCTGCTCCGGCCCGGCGGCTCCCGGGATCGCGGCCCGACCGGCCCACACCTCCGGCTTGGGCGCCGCCGGCTTGGCTGCCTCGGGTGTGCTCGGCTGGGCGGCCTTCTGGGGCTCCGCGACCTTCCCGGCCTTCCTCGCTGCCTTCGCCTTCGGGTCCTCCACGGTCGCATCCGGCAACGGCGGCACCCGCGCCGGCCCCGTGGCCGGGATCGGGACAGGGACGGGGATCGGGACAGGGTCGGGGAATGGGACAGTGGCCGCCGCGGACGGGTTCGCCAGCGGCAGGGTGAGTTCTTCACCAGGCTTGGGCGATACCTGCTCGTCGAGTGGGACGGTCGGGCCATCCGGAGAGACAGCGCCACCCGATGAGACAGCGCCCCCCGATGAGACAGCGCCCCCCGGAGAGACAGCGCCCCCCGATGAGACAGCGCCACCCGGAGAAGCAGTGCCATCCGGAGAGGCAGGGCTACCCGGCGAGCCGGGCACGGTGGAGTCCGCAGGCATGGCGCCGAGTGTACGGCCGCCCGTCATTCCCTCACGGGCGTTGCCACGGATAAGACAACGCCCGTGTTCTGGCGGTGAACGATGCTGCCCGGCGGCTACCGGCCGATGAAGGTGGGCTTGCGCTTCTCCACGAAGGCGGTCATCCCTTCCTTGCGGTCCTCGGTGGCGAACAGTCCGGCGAAGAGCTGACTCTCCCAGGCCAGACCGCCGGCAAGAGTCTGGTCCAGACCACCGTCGATGGCCTGCTTCGCGGCCCGCAGCGCCGCAGCCGGCCCGGTGACGAACGGTCGGACCATGGCCACCGCGGTCTCGTACACTTCCGCGGCCGGGACCACCTTGTCGGCCAGTCCGATGGCCAACGCCTCAGCCGCGTCGACGAACCGGCCGGTCATGATGAGTTCCTTTGCGCGGGCCGGCCCGACCAGCCGCGGCAGCCGCTGGGTGCCACCGGCGCCGGGGATGATGCCGAGGGTGATCTCCGGCAGACCGAGCTTCGCGTCGTCGGCGACGACCCGCCAGTCACAGGCCAGCGCGACCTCGCAGCCGCCGCCCAGCGCGTAGCCCGTGATCGCGGCCACGACCGGCTTGGGGATCTGCGCCAGCGAATCCAGCGAACTCGACAGGCCAGCAGCCCTGGCCGCCATGTCCGCATAGGACATGTCGGTCATCTGCTTGATGTCCGCGCCGGCCGCGAACACCTTCTCACCGCCGTAGACCACCACTGCCCGTACCGCGGTGTCGGCGGTGGCCTCGGCCGCGGCGGCGCGCAGTTCCTCCTGGACCTGTTCATTGAGCGCGTTCATCGGCGGCCGGGCCAGCCGGATCGTGCCGATGCCGTCCGCTACGTCCAGCCGTACAAACTCACCCATACGTTGCTCCTCGTCAAGTCCAGCGACGTCGCTGTACGTGGTCTGACCGGGTCCAGCCTCGATCCGGAGCGTACGCATCGCCGGCATGATCGGGAGGTCAGGCCTGCTCTCCAGTGGCGTATCGCGGCAGGTTTCTGTCCAACAGTGGCGCGGGCACCGCACAATGAGCTAGGACTCGTATCGATCGGGGTTTGTATGGCCTTGTTGTTTCGCAGCGATCATCTTCAGGTCTCCGACGACTGGATCCGTTGCGCCGCCGGTACCTTTGCCATCCGCGACGTCCGCAATGCCTGGGTGACCCGCAAGCAGATCGGGCGGGGCAGCCGGTTGGCAACCGGCCTGCTCGGCGTGGCCGCGTTGCTCATCCTCATCGGCGGCGCGGGCGCGACCGGATGGCTGCAGAAGAATTGGGGCTGGTTGCTGGCCGCGCCCGTGCTCTTCTTCGTCGCGGCGGGGATCGGCCTGCTCGACCCCGTCGCGATCTACCTCGAGAAGCGTCACCACGAGTTGTGGATGTCCACCGACCAGATCTCGGTATGCCTCTGGCGGGCGAACGCGATCGAGGCGAACAAGGCGCTCCGGGCCATCCAGCGGGCCCGGGAACGCCACCACGAGCAGCAGTACGAGAGTTGACGCTCAGCGCCGGATGCGGATGTCGTCGCCGTCGACGATGGTGTGCCCGAGCGGGAACAGCGACACCGGCACCAGCTTCAGGTTCGCGATGGCCAAGGGAATCCCGATGATCGTGATGAACTGGGCAATCGCGGCAACGATGTGGCCCAGCGCAAGCCACCAGCCAGCGATCAAAAACCAGATGATGTTGCCGACGACCGACAGCACTCCCGCGGTCGGCCTGGGTACGGTGGTGCGCCCGAACGGCCACAGGCAGTAGTTCGCCATCCGGAACGCGGCGAGTCCGAACGGGATCGTGATGATCAGTACACAGCAGATGATCCCCGCGACGGCGTAGCCCAACGCCATCACCAGCCCGCCGAACACCAACCAGATCACGTTGAGAACGACATTCGCCAGTTTCATCGATCCGCTCCCGCCGTAGTCGTTGCGTCCCAAGGATATCCGCCGCCCGCACCTCCGCCGCCCAGACCCATGATCCAACGGGCCCCGATGACAATGCTGTTCGATCGCCGTAACTGAAGGTGCAGGTTGCACGTTGCCTCAACGTAACAGGGGCGCTACCGGAGGTGGCGATTGTCAGAGGATCCCCGTACGATCGGGCCGTCCAACCAGGAACACCCCTCTGCCTGGAAGGCGTCACCCATGTCACACGCACTGAACGTCGATTCGCCCGAAGTCGAAGTATGGCAACCATCGGAAGCCGAATGGCTCGAGTATGTGCGCAAAAGTCTGGATGAGCTGGGACTCACCTATGAAGAGCTCGCGCAACAAGCGCGCGAACGAAACTTCGTGTCGGCGGATGCCATGAACTTCTGGATCATCATCGGTGAGTCGTAAGCCCGATGTTCTAAAGCTCACGAAGGACTTCGCAGAAGGAGTCAAGGGCCTCCTGAACGGGACCGTCTGCGACTCGGCGCATATTGGCGTATTCGCGCGACCCGATGGCAGGGCGAGCCTCGGCACCGGAATGCGCGCATACGGCCGGGCAACGCCGGTGCGCTTGCGCACGGTCGGCGATGTTCCCCTGTGGCTAAATGTGGTCTGTGGGACATTTCTCGATGACCGCGGTTATCTCACGGTCAAGTCCTCCGCCTACACACTCAGTGCCGTCACCCAGGACGATGAACTCTTGCACTACGACTATGAGCGCGACAAGGACGACTACCCAGACGCGCATCTCCAGGTACGGGCCGGCAGTGCGGCCTGGGACGCGTTGTTGGCCGCGTCTGGCAAGGGCACGGGCAGCCTGCACAAGATCCACCTTCCGGTTGGGGGCAGACGGTATCGCCCCGCGCTGGAGGACGTCCTCGAGGCGCTGATCACCGAGGGAATCGTCGAACCACGCGGCTCGAGTTGGCAGCGGGTGATCGACGCTGGGCGTGAAAAGTTTCGGGAACGCCAACTCGCTGCCGCGGTACGTCGTCAACCAGAAATAGCCGCAGCAGCCCTTCGTGATGAAGGCTACAAGGTGTCTGACGGTCCGAGCACGGGTGTCGTGGTCGGCTTGCGCGAATGGGGTCGGCGCAGAAAGAACTAACATTCAGTTCGCATCGATCATGGAGGCGTTACCGCCGCATTCCGGTATTCGGATCCAGTAGCCAGAACTCCAATGCGGCGGACGCAGGGAGCCGTTAGAGGGCGCGGGCGGTGAAGCGGCCGGCCTCGTAGGTGACGTGCAGATCGAGTCCGAACGTCTTCGACAGGTTCTCGCCGGTGACGGTGTCGCCGACCTGGCCCTGCGCTACCACCGCACCGTCGCGCAGCAGCAGGGCGTGGCTGAACCCCGGCGGGATCTCCTCCACATGGTGGGTCACCAGCACCAGCGCCGGCGCGTCGGGGTCGGCGGCGAGTTCGGCCAGCCGCCGTACCAGATCCTCCCGCCCGCCCAGATCCAGTCCGGCCGCCGGCTCGTCCAGCAGCAACAGTTCTGGGTCGGTCATCAGGGCCCGGGCGATCTGCACCCGTTTGCGTTCCCCTTCGGACAGGGTGCCGTAGCGGCGGTCGGCCAGGCTGGCGACGCCGAGTTGTTCCAGCAAGCTGTGTGCCCGGGCGGTGTCCGGCGTCTCGTAGGTCTCCCGGAATCGTCCGACCACACCCCACGACGCGGTCACCACCACGTCGAGCGCGGCTTCATCCGGTGGGATGCGGTCGTGCAGCGAGGCCGTGGTCAGCCCGATCCTGGTCCGTAACTCAGCCACATCAAGGCGGCCCAGCCGCTCGCCGAGAATGTGCACGGTGCCGCTGGTCGGGTAGATCCGGGCCGAGGCGAGGTTGAGCAGGGTCGTCTTGCCGGCTCCGTTGGGTCCGAGGATCACCCACCGTTCGTCCAGTTCGACCTGCCAGGACAGATTGTGCAGCAGATCGCTGCCTCCGCGGGTCACGGTTGCCCGATCTACGGCGATGACAATGTCCGGGTCGGCTGGCGCTTCCACGTCCTCCATCCAATCACGCTCCCTCGCGGTGGGCATACGCGGCGTCAAGTGGCGCGGCATCACAGCGCGCGAAGGAAAGCCTCCACGATGGGCAATGCGGTGGCGGAACTGGAACCGCCCTTCTCCACGAACACCGCGAACGCGATGTCGCCCCGCCAGCCCACGGTCCAGGCGTGCGTGTTGGCCGGGTTGTTGTCGTACTCGGCCGTACCGGTCTTGCTGTAGACCGGTTCGCCCGGCACATCGGCCAGCGAGGTAGCGGTTCCGGCGGTGACCACTTCGCGCATCATGGTGCGTAGCGCCTGCACCGAAGCCGGGTTGAGCGCGGCGCCGTCCGCGGTGGGGGCGGCGGTGGCCGCGACCGGTGCCGGCAGTTCGGTGAACAGCTTGGGCTGCTGCCATGTCCCCCTCGCCACCGCCGCGGTCGCACCGGCCATGGCCAGCGGACTTACCACGGTCTGTCCCTGACCGAACGCCGCCGCAGCCGCCTCCACGTTGGACACGTTGGCGGGGACCAAGCCGGTGAAGACGTCGGTGCCGAGGTTCCAGGATGTGCCGATGCCGACCGAGGCGGCTGCCTTGCGCAGCCCGTCACCGCCCAACTGGGGCGCGAGCGAGGCGAAGGCGGTGTTGCAGGATTTGGCGAAGTCCACCCGGAACTTCACCGAGCCCAGCTCGTAGTTGTTGGCGTTGTTGAAACTGCGACCGTCCACAGTGTAGGTCTTGGGGCAGTTGACCATGCTGTCCAGCGTGACCGCGCCCTTGTCCAGCAGGCCCAATGCGGTGACCATCTTGAAGGTGGAGCCGGGCGGCACCGACGCGGTGAAGGCCAGGTTCACCCCGCCGCCATCCGGCCCGTTGGCCGCGGCCAGGATCGCGCCGTCGCTGATCCGCACGGCGACCAGGGCGGAGCGGTTCTGCTGGCCGACCAACGCCGAGTCGGCCGCGTTCTGCACCTTCTGATCCAGCGTGGTCTTCAGCGCCGCACCGGCCTTCGGCTCGGTCTTGAACAACTGGATCACGGCCTCGTTCGTACCGCTCGGGGTCTTGCGGCCGCCGATGCCGACGCTGATGCCCGACGTGCCGCGCAGCATCGCGTCGTACTGCGCCTGCAGGCCCGACTGGCCCACCTGGTCACCGATAGCGTAGCTGCCGGGACTTTTGTCCATCTGCTCCTTCGTGACGTCGCCGACCGAGCCGATCAACGCGCGGGCGAACGTACGGCTCGGCGCCAGCGCCAGGCTTGTCTCCTGGAACACGGTGCCGTCGAGGTCGCGGATCTGGGCGCGGATCTGATCGTAAGCCTCCCGGCGCAGCGTGACCACGGTCACGAACGCGTCGGGCTTGGCCGCCGCGATCTGCGCTGGCAGGTCGGCCAGGTCAACGGCCACCTTGACCGACGTGAAGGCCGCGTCCAGCGCGCCGATCAGGGCCGCTTGGTCCTTGACCAGGCTCGGCTGGATGCCGACCACCACCACCGGTCGGGGCATCACGATGGGCTGGCCGGAACCGTCGAGGATGTTGCCCCGTTGCGACGGGAGGGCTCGCGCGGTGAGGTTGTCCCCGTCCATGAGCTGTGGGTGGACCACACTCGGTGACCAGATGATCCGCCACTGCTTGTCGACCTTCTTGAGCGGCACCGTGGTCTGATACTTCCAGTCCACACCCTTGGCCACCTGCCAGGTCACGTCGACCGTGCCGGTGGCGGTGTCGTCGGTGACCGCGGGGTCGCCGACGATGGCCAGGGTCGCCTGCGAAGGCGCCAGATCACCCGAGAGCGCCTTGATCTTGTCAACCACGTCGGTGTCCGCGATCGCCGCGCCGTTGGCGTCCTGCACGATGGCCTTGTCCACGTTGCTGTGCGTCCAGAGGTCCAGGAAGTCGACCAGAGCCGGTTTGGGCCCGGAATCACTCGAACAGCCGGATACGAGGGTGACCGAGAAGAGCGCGACCGCTGAGGCCGCGACGAGTGGGCGACGCATCCGATGTCCCTTGCGATTCGACGGTGTGGCGATACGGCAGTGTGGCGATACGACAGTGTGGCGATGCCATTCTGCCTACCTCGAACAACACCCTTCGCCCCTGATGTCCGGCTCAACGGACAAAAGCGGATGTATCGCCAGCCGAATTCCTGATCGGTTCCCGCGTGAGTCCAGCGTTCTTGAGGCCCTAGGCTGATGATGATGAAGGCGCCCCACAGTGTGGTGGAGCGCGGAATGGAGTGACACCCCTATGAACAGGCGTTCTGCCAGCATCGACGCGGCGCCGCGGCGGAGCACGGCAGGAGAGGACGCGGCCCCGCCCGAACGCCGGACCAACCGGAACGGGCCCGGACCGGACGAAGATGCCGGACAGCCGATTCCCAATCTGGAGCGTCTCGTGGCTGATGCCATGCACATGGCGGCGGCGACAGGTGAATCCGGCCCAGACCTGGCCAACCTGGTCAACCGCTACTGGCGGCTGGTGCCGGACGAGGACCTCGAAGGTCGCACCGCGGCCAGCATGCTGGCGGCCACCCAAACCCACCTCGAACTCGCCCGCCAACGACTGCCTGGCGAGCTCAAGATCCAGGTCAACCAGATCGCTGAACAAACGGTCCTGCAGATCGTCACCGACGATATGCCATTCCTGGTCGACTCCGTCACCGCGGCGATCACCGGTGCCGGACTCGATCTCGACCTGTTCGTCCATCCACAGGTGGTGGTACGCCGGGAAGCCCTCGGCGCGCTCATCGAGGCCCGGGCGGACATGGAGCCCGACGAGGCCAGCAGCACCGAACTGGTCGAGAGTTGGATGTACGTGGAGGTCGGCGCCCTGTTCGGCGGCGAGCCCGCGGTCGCCAAACTGCGTAACGAGATCCAGCGGGTGCTCACCGACGTCCGGGAAGCGGTTGAAGACTGGCCGCGGATGCGCACCCGGGCACTGGAACTCGCCGATGAACTGTCCAATGCGGTGCTGCCGGTGCCGGCCAAGGACATCACCGACTCGGTGGCGTTGCTGCGCTGGCTGTCCGACGAGCATTTCACCTTCATCGGCTATCGCGAGTACCGGATGCTCGAAGGCGAGGTACTCGAAGCGGTCCTCGGCACCGGCCTCGGCGTGCTGCGCCGTGACCCGAGCGGACCCCGCGAGCTGTCCACGATGAGTCCCGAGGCCTACGCCCGGGTGATGGAGAAGCGGCTGCTCATCATCACCAAGGCGAACTCCCGGTCGACCGTGCACCGGGCCGCCTTCCTCGACTACATCGGTTTCAAGATCTTTGACCACGATGGCAACGTGGTCGGCGAACGCCGCTTCCTCGGCCTGTTCTCGTCCACGTCCTATCTGACCCGCGTACGTGACCTGCCGGTCATCCAGCGCAAGGTGGCCGAAGTGGTGGCCCGGTCCGGGCTCAGTCCCCGCGGCCACTCGGGCAAGGACCTGATGGCCATCCTGGAGGACTATCCGCGCGAGGAACTGTTCCAGATCAGCACTGACGACCTGTTCCGCACCGTGATGGGCGTGCTGCGCTTGGCCGGCCGCCGGCAGGTGCGGATGTTCGCTCGCAGGGACCAGTACGGACGGTTCGTCTCCTGCCTGGTCTACCTGCCCCGGGACCGGTTCACCACGGCGAACCGGTTGCGGATCCAGGAGATCCTGCTCCGCGCGCTCAACGGCGTCGGGGTCGACTGGACCACCCGGGTGAACGACTCGATGCTCGCCCGCATCCATTTCATCGTCCGCACCGACCCGGCAGGCCCGTCTCGGTGAGATCGACTCGGAGGCGCTGTCGCGAGGAGATCGCCCGACGCGACCCGGCGGTGGGACGACGACTTCGCGTTCACGCTGGAGCGCCGTTCGACGACGCACAGGCCAGCTACCTGTTGGAGCGCTACCGCAACGCTCTGCCGGAGTCCTATAAGGACGACACACTCCGGGCACGAGGCGGCCCAGGACCTGGCCATGCTCGAGCTGCTCGAGGAGCCGGGCCAACTGGTCCTGCATCTGTTCCGTCGCCGCAAGAGCCGACCAGGACGTACGGTTCAAGGTGTTCCGCTACGGCGAGCCGATGATGCTGTCCGATGTGCTGCCAGTGCTGCACTCACTGGGAGTGCGGGTCGAGGACGAGCGGCCGTACGAGATACGCCGCAGTGACGGCACGATCCACATCTACGACTTCGGGCTGTCCCTGCCCAGCGGCGCCCGGGACATCGTCGAGGTACGCCCGAAGGTGGAGAACGCCTTCTCCGCCGCCTGGCGCGGTGAGTCCGAGGTGGACCGGTTCAACGAGCTGGTGTTCCGGGCCGGGCTGACCTGGCGACAGGTGGTGGTCCTGCGCGCGTACGCGAAATATCTGCGGCAGACCGGAACGGTGTTCTCCCAGGAGTACATGGAAGCAGACGTTCGTCGCGTACCCGGATATCGCCGCCCGACTGGTGGCCCTGTTCGAGGCCCGCTTCGACCCCGCGACCGGGCAGTCCACAGCGGACCGGGACGTGTACACCAAGGCCCTGGTGGAATCCATTTCCGAACAGCTCGACGATGTGTCGTCTTTGGACCAGGATCGGATCCTGAGGTCCTACCTGACCCTGATCACGGCAACCCTGCGGACCTCGTTCTTCCAGCGGTCCGCGGACGGCCGGCCCAAGTCCTACGTGGCCTTCAAACTCGACCCACAGGTGATTCCAGACCTGCCGGCACCCCGGCCGCGGTTCGAGATCTTCGTCTACTCGCCCCGGTTCGAGGGGGTACACCTGCGCTTCGGCGCGGTGGCCCGCGGTGGCCTGCGCTGGTCGGACCGGCGTGAGGACTTCCGCACCGAGGTGCTCGGCCTGGTCAAGGCGCAGATGGTCAAGAACGCGGTGATCGTTCCGGTCGGCGCGAAGGGCGGCTTCGTCCTCAAGCAGGCACCTGCCGGCAGCGACCGGGAGGCATTTCAGGCGAAGGTGTGGCCTGCTACCGCGAGTTCATCTCCGCCATGCTCGACGTGACCGACAACCTGGTCGGCGGGGCCGTGGTGGCGCCGCCGGAGGTCGTGCGCCACGACGGCGACGACACCTACCTCGTGGTGGCCGCGGACAAGGGCACCGCCACGTTCTCCGACATCGCCAACGAGATCGCCGAGTCGAAGGGCTTCTGGCTGGCTGACGCTTTCGCATCCGGCGGGTCGGCCGGCTACGACCACAAGAAGATGGCCATCACGGCCCGCGGCGCCTGGGAGTCTGTGCGCGCCACTTCATGGAGATGGGCGTCGACACCCAGACGACTGACTTCACCGTGGTGGGCATCGGGGACATGTCGGGTGACGTCTTCGGCAATGCGATGCTGCTGTCCGAACACATCAAGCTGGTCGCCGCGTTCGACCACCGGCATGTGTTCGTGGATCCGAATCCGGATCCGGCTGCCTCCTATGTGCAACGCCGCCGGCTGTTCGACCTGCCCCGCTCCTCCTGGGACGACTACGACAGGTCGCTGCTCTCCGAAGGAGGTGGGATCTGGCCGCGGACCGCGAAGACGATCCCGCTCAGCCCTGCGCTGCGCGAACTGCTCGCCCTCGCTGATCCCACGATCGAGCAGCTCTCGCCGCCGGAACTGATCCACGCCCTGCTGCAGCGCACCGGTCGACCTGCTGTTCAACGGGGGTATCGGCACATACGTGAAGGCCGCCGACGAGTCCCACGCGGAGGTCGGAGACAAGGCCAACGACGCGGTACGGGTGAACGGGGCCCAGGTGCGGGCGACGGTCATCGGCGAGGGCGGCAACCTCGGCCTCACCCAGCGCGGCCGGATCGAGTACGACCTGCTCGGTGGGCGGGTAGTCGGCGACGCTCGGCAGGCGCGGCTGTGCACGGACTTCATCGACAACTCGGCCGGCGTGGACTGCTCCGACCACGAGGTGAACATCAAGATCCTGCTCGGTGCGGCGATCAACGACGGCGAGCTGGACCGGCCCGAGCGCGACGCGCTGCTGGTCCAGATGACCGACGAGGTGGCCGACCTGGTGCTGCAGGACAACTACCACCAGGCCCGTACCCTCGGTGGCTCCCGGGCGCAGGCCCTCCCGTTGCTACCGGTACACCGCCGGATGATCACGGACATGGAGCGGACCGGCCAGCTCGACCGGGCCATCGAGGCACTACCCGCCGACGAGGAGCTGGAAGCCAGGGGCATGACCGGCCGGGGTCTCACCTCGCCGGAACTCGCCGTCATGCTGGCCTACACAAAGATCATCGCGGAGCGGGAGATCACCGACTCCGACCTGCCCGACGATCCGTGGACCGATGGGGTGGTGTCGGCGTATTTTCCGACCCCGCTGCGGGAGCGCTTCGCGGACCGGATGCGCCCCATCCGCTGCGGCGCGAACTGGTCTCCACCGCGGTGGTCAACGAGACCGTCAACCGGGGTGGCATCTCGTTCCTGTATCGAGGAAGTCGAGGAGACCGGGGTCAGCTCGGCCGACCTCATCCGGGCCTACGTCGTGGTGCGCGACGTGTTCGACCTGCCGCCGTTGTGGCAGGCCATCGAATCACCGGACAACCACGTGCCCACCTCGGCACAGACCTCGTTGCAGCTACGGACCCGCCGGCTGCATCGACCGGGCCGTGCGTTGGCTGGTGACCAACCGCCGGTCGCCGATCGACGTCACCGGTGAGATCAATCGCCTGCGCCCCGGGGTACAGGCGCTTCTGCCCAACCTGGACCGGCTGCTGTGTGGCCGGGAACTACGTTCGGTCGGCGAGCATGCCGCTCTCCTGCACGAACGGGGAGCTGCCGGAGGAGCTCGCGCACCGGGCCACCCTGATGATGTACAGCTTCGGCCTGCTGGACGTGGTCGAGGTGGCGCATGCCGCCGGTCGGGACCTGGACGAGGTGGCCGGCGTGTACTACGTGCTGTCCGAACGGTTCCGGGTCGACGACCTGCTCTCGCAAATCTCCGCACTGCCCCGCGAGGATCGTTGGCAGACCCTGGCAAGGATGGCGTTGCGCTACGACCTGTACGCGGCGCTGGCCGCCCTGACCGGTGAGGTGCTGGCGGCCGCACCGGCCAGTGCGTCCGCCGAGGACAAGGTGTTGCAGTGGGAGCAGACGAATGCAGCGAGCATCGCGCGCGCCCGCAACGCGATGGCTGAGTTCGACGACTCGCGCAGGGACCTCGCCTCGCTGTCCGTCCTGCTCCGCCAGATCCGTACCCTGGTCCGGGCCTCGGCCGCCTAGGAGCACACAGCTGACCGTGCGGGATTGCGGGTCACGGCCCACAATCCCGCACGATCACGTGAAACGGCTGTGCGAAGCCCGTTAGGCAGAGGGCAGGAGGAGTTCGGCGACCGCACCGCCGTTGGCGCGGGAGGCGCCGTAGCTTGCCACGTAGGCGACCACGCCGGCCGGGCGCCAAGCCGCCGGCCAGCCCATCTCGACCAGTACGACGGCGGGGTGGCGGGCACTGAGCGCCTCGACGAAGTCGCGCGCCCACGGGTGACGGTGGGTGTCCCGGCTCACCACGAGAACCGGCCGCCCTTGACCAGCCGCGACGACCTCATCGATCTGCGAAGCCTGTGACGTCACTGCCCGTACCCCGGGAACGTGTGGAGCCAGGCCCCACGGCACCTCGCCGACGGCGATCGTGGCCGGCGGTTCGAGTTGTACGACCAGACTGTCCACCAGGGACGGCAGCGTGCCCTCGATGCGCACGGCACGCCGCGCCGCGGCCAGGCCCAGGTCCGCGACGCTGGCGTTGGCCCGTATCGTCGGGTTGGTGTTGCCCAGCAGGGCGTTGCGGCTTGCCGCCTCGTCGAGCCGGTCGGCGGTGATCCGTCCGTCGTGGACGGCCGCGACAATGGCGGCGGCGGTGGCTTCGATCAGCGCATGGGCATTGGGCGACTTCGGGAATTCGCCGCCGAGGCAGAGCAGGTCATTGCCGGCGACCAGTGCGCGCACCGCGGCCTCGGGCAGTCCGATGCGGCCACTCGCGCCCTGCATCTCCAGCGCGTCCGAGATGATCGCGCCGGTGAAGCCCAACTCCTTGCGCAGCAGGCCGATCAGCGCGTCCGTGCTGAACGTGGCGGGCAGGTCTCCGGTCAGGACCGGTACCCGGATATGCGCGGTCATGATGGACCGCACGCCGGCCGCGATGGCGGCCTGAAACGGTGGCAGCTCGCGCCGCCACAGCAGTTCCTCGGTCGCGTCGACCAGGGGCAGGTCGTGGTGCGAGTCCAGCTCGGTCGCGCCGTGGCCGGGAAAGTGCTTGGCGCAGGCCGCGACACCTGCTCCCTGCAGGCCTGCCACCGCGGCCGCGGCATGGGCCGAAACCCGCGCGGGGTCGGCGCCGAAGCTGCGGGTACCGATGGCGGGGTTGTCGTCCGCGCTGTTCACGTCCACTGCCGGGGCCATGTCCAGCGTGATCCCGACCTCGGCGAGCTCGTCACCGATGGCCCGATAGATACGGCGGGTCAGGTCCACGTCGTCGACCACGCCCAACGCGGCATTGCCCGGGTACGGACTGCCGTGTGCGTAGCAGAGGCGGGTGACGTCGCCACCTTCCTCGTCGGTGGCCACGATCACATCGGGCCGGGCGGTGCGCAGGCGGGCGGTCAGTTCGGCCACCTGGTCGGCGTCGGCGATGTTGTAGCCGAACAAGGCAAAGCCGCCCAGACCTTCACGAGTCAGGTCCAGCGCCCAATCTGGCGGTAGGGTGCCCGGAAAGGCGGGCAGGAGGGTACGCAGCGCGAGCCCCCGCAGAGTCGCGCCGTTCACGGGCGCGCCTGCACGTGCTCAGCGCCTAAAATCCACACGCGGTGCAAGCGAAGACCGCCCGAACGGAGATCGCGTGTCCAAGCGTGAATGCGAACCCCGGCGCCACCGCGCCGCGTCGTTCGAGTACCACGGCGCATCGGTGCCCTCACCTTCGTCCTCCCCCGTCCCCCTGACTGTGCCCAGCGGGTCGCGATGTCATGCGTACGCTGGGCCCGAATCTAATAGTAAACTTTCCTAAACGCTAGGGGCCGTTATCAGAATGAGTCAAAGCCGCCAGCCGGGGACGCCGAGCCTGCTTCGTGCGATCAACGATCGCGCCGCCCTTGAGCTGCTGCTCGAGCGTGGCCCGTTGACCCGTGCGCAACTGGGCGAGCTCACCGGCCTGTCCAAAGTCACCGCCTCCCAACTCGTGGAACGACTGGAAGAACGCCGGCTCGTCGCCCGGGTCGGCGAGCTTGCCGGCGGCCGCGGCCCCAACGCCCAGCTGTACGCCGTGGTGCCCGGAAGCGCCTATGTGATCGGCGTGCAGGTCGGCCCGACGAAGGTGGTCGCCGCATCCGCCGACATCACCGGCGCCACGGTCGCCGAGGTGGAAGTTTCAACCCACGACGCGGACGATCCGGTCGGACGGGTACATGCCGCGGTTGTCGAGGCGGCCAGCAAGGGCGGAGCGTCCTGGGATCGGGTACGGCGGGTCGTGCTCGGCACCCCCGGAGTGGTGGACCCGGCCAGCGGCGACATCGCGTTCGCGTTCGACCTGCCCCGCTGGCATCATGGCCTGCGCGACACGTTGAAGGCCGACCTGGATCGGCCGGTTTCGTTCGAGAACGACGTGAACCTGGCCGCGGTAGCGGAGGCGCGACTCGGCGCGGCCCGGGGCGTGGATGACTTTGTCCTGATCTGGATCAGCCGCGGTGTCGGCACCGCGGTGGTGCTCGGCGGTCGCCTGCACCGGGGCGCCGCGGGCGCGGCCGGCGAGATCGGCTACCTCTACGTGCCCGGCGGCCCGCTGCCGGACACCTCCCGGGCCAACTCGCGTGCGGTGACACCGTCATTCCAGCAGACCATCAGCGAAAAGGCGGTACGGGCACTGGCCCGGGAACACGGTTTCCGGGCGCCGACCGCCAGTGAGGCCGTCGCATCGGCCATCGCCGGTGGCGTCAACGGCGAACCCGTCATCGACGAGCTGGCCCGCCGGGTCGCCCTCGGTGTGGTCGCCGTCTGCGTGGTGCTCGACCCGTCCCTGGTGGTTCTCGCCGGTGATGTCGGTCGCGCCGGTGGCGAGGCATTGGCCGCCCGGGTGCAGGATCAGGTCACCCGGCTGGCTCCGGTCACGCCGCGGGTTGTGGTCACCGAGGTCGAAGGCGACCCGGTGCTCCAGGGCGCCCTGCTCACCGCGCTGACCGAAACCCGCGAGGAGGTCTTCACCTCGACGCTGGCCTAGGGCGGACCTGGCCCTCGCCCAGTGCGGACGGTGCCGGACTACGTGGCGGCCGGGGTGTTGCGGCGGGGGCGCTGGTGCCGCTTGGACTGGCTCGGGATGACAGGCCCCTCGGACGCCAGCGCTGCCGCACCAGCCGGCGTGCCGGTTTCCGTCTTGTCGAACGTGCGGTTGATGCTGGAAACGATGGCGCCGCCGTCGCGGGCAGCAATGTCGCGGGTGCTGGTCAGCGCGGCCACGAGGGTGCCGACCAGGTCTGCCGCGTACACGCCCTCGGTGTCGAAGTCGGGGTCGAACACGGTGACCTCCATGCCCACGCACCCCGGGTCGTTGACCAGGCCGCGCAGCAGCACCTCGAGCTCGGGATAGGCGATACCGCCGGGGTTCGGCGCGTCGACAGCCGGCATCACCGACGGGTCGAGCACGTCGACATCGAGGTGCACCCAGAAACCGATGCAGCCCCGCAGTTGGCTGTGCACCCACTGCGCGGTCCGGCTCGCGCCGTGGGTGCGGATGTCCGGCGCGGTGCGGAAGGAGAAGCCACCCGCCTGCAGATCCATCCGGTACTCGTCCGAGTGACGCAGTCCGACCAGCACCACGTCGCTGTCGCGGACGTAGGGCCGGCGCTGTTCGATGCCGGCCAGGTCCGCCTGCCCGCGGCCGGTGACCAGGGCAAGGGCCTCTCCTGCGGCGGCGCCGACGAGGGAGGCATTGCCGGGGTGGCGGAAGTCGGAGTGGGCGTCAACGTAGACCAGACCCACCCGGCCACCCCGGTCCTCGCCCAGCCGCCGCATGGCCAGCGCCGAACCGAGCACGATGGAACAGTCCCCGCCGAGCACCAGCGGGAAGTCGTCCTCGGCCACGATGGCGCCGATGCGGTCGGCCAGGCGAACCGAATAGCTGGCGATCTCGGCTGCCTGACTGACCCCGTCGCCGGGGCGCCAGGCACCCGGGTCGAACCGGGGTGGGGTATGACAGCCGGCGTCGCGGGCTTGCAGCCGGGCCACCAGTCCGTGGTCACGCAGCGCCCCTGGGGCCTTCGAGCAGCCGGGCACCGAAGATGGTGTCGGCGGTCGAAGGCCCAGGTTGGACGGCGCGTCCAGGACGGCGATTCGGCGCATCAGGCCTCAGAACAACGCACTGGCGAGGGCGCGACGCGCGGCGAGGACGGCCGGATCGTCCGGCCCGGCCACCGCGAAGAGCGACACCAGGTGGTTACGGACCCGGTCCCGATCCTCACCCGAGGTACGCCGGACCAGGTCGACCAGTCGCTGATATGCCTGTTCGGCCTGTCCACTGACTACTTCGACGTCGGCCGCGAGCAGTTGCGCGTCAAGGTTGATCAGGTCGGCGTCGGCCGCGCCGAGCGCCTCGGCAGCGTCCACCCCGGCGATCCGACGGAGCAGTTCGACCTGCGCGAGGCCGGCCTGGGCCGCTTCGTCGGCGGGGCGGTCAGCGAGGATCTTGCGATACGCCCGCTCTGCCTCTTCCAGATTTCCCTCGACCATGGCGTCGTCGGCCGCGACCAGGGCCGGGTCGGCCGGCTGCTCGATCTCGACCCCGCCTGCCTTGAGTACCGACGCAATCCACGGCCGGAGCTGTGACTCCGGCACCACGCCTGAAAACGCGTCCACCGGCTGGCCACCCACGACGGCGAACACCATCGGAATGCCCTGCACCCGGAAGGCCTGCGCGATGCGCGGGTTGGCGTCCACGTCAATCTTGGCGAGGATCCAGGCGCCTTCGCCCTCCACCGCGAGCTTCTCCAGCACTGGCGAGAGCTGCTTGCAGGGCTCACACCAGTCGGCCCAGAAGTCGATGATCACGGGTGTGGTCAGGGAACGTTCGAGCACGTCGCTCTGGAACGTCGCCTCGGTCACATCAATGATCACTGGGCCGCCTGGGCCCGCGCCCGGCGGGCCGGCGCCGTTGGTGGATGCGGCTGGGGATGAGGTTGTCGGTGCGGGGCCGGTCTGCTCGGCCGGGCGGTTGGCTGCCGCGGCGCGGTCGCGCAACGCGCCGAGGTCCACCGCGCCCCGCATAATCGACGGAGTGGTCCGTGGGTCCATGGTTGCTAGTCTGGCACGCCGACCGCGACGCTCGCCGCCGCGGCGCGGGCGGCAGCTCAGGCAGTCGGCCGCGGCGGTCCCTGGGTTGGTACAGCTGGGCCGGCTTGCGGCAATTCATCCGGGCCGCCACTGGGCACCAGCGACACGCTGCCGTTGGTGCGGTCCACCGTGAACAGCGTGCCGGGCGGGAAGTCGCCGAGGACCTCCGGCGGCAGTTGGACGGTGCCGTCCCCGGCAACAACGGCGAAGTCCTGTCCGCCACGCCCTTCCGCGCCGACCCGTCCGTCGCGGATGGTGACGGCGCGGCCAAGCCGGTCGCCTACCTCGTTGTCGTGGGTCACCACCACGATCGTGGTGCCCCGCTCCGCGTTCACCGTTTCCAGCGCGTGGACCACCTCGTCGCGACCGGCGGAGTCCAGTTGCGAGGTCGGTTCGTCCACCAGCAGCAGCCCCGGCCCGGCCGCGATACCCACGGCGAGCGCCGCCCGTTGCCGGGCGCCGGGAGCCAGATCGCCCACTTTGGCCCGCCCCTGGCCGCCCAGGCCGACGAGATCCAGGATCCGCTCCGGGTCGTCCAGCTTGAGGCCGCGGGTGCCGGCTGCGCGGGTCTGGGCCAGCCAGATGTTGCGCGACAGCGTCGCGTACGGCAGCAGGTTGCGGGCCGCGCCCTGCAACACCACGCCGATCTCGGTTCCGCGCAGCCGGGAGATCTCGGTGTCGGTGAGCTTGCCGATGTCGTAGGTGCCGATGCTCACCCGTCCGGCCGACGGGCGCATCAGGCCCGACAGCAAGGCGATCAATGTCGACTTACCGGACCCGGACGGCCCCACCAGCGCCAGCATCTCCCCGGGCGCGATCGTCAGATCCACACCCGCGAGCGCGACCACATCGCCGGCTTCCGCCCGGTAAATGTGCACAACCCGGCGACACGCCACCGCCAGTCCAGCCACCGTGCCTACCCCCTCCCGTTGCGGCTTGGATCCGGCGTACGGGCCGTGATGATCTTCCCGGCCGGATCCGAGCCATTGCGTACGACCGCGCGGCGCAGGGCCCACGCGACCAGGACAGATCCACCGATCATGACCACGGTCGCCACGGCCCATGGTTGCAGGACCGGCGCGAGCAGGGGCCATCTGGGTGGCCGCAGGACAGACACCGCGTCGGTGAAAATCGGCATCCGGTCACCCGCGGCCAGCCAGGCGGCGACGCCGGCGACCAGGCCGGCTATCGCGGCGGCGACTACTGTGGACAGATAACTCCACAGGCCCGCGCGGCGGGCGACCCGGGCAGACAGGCCCTGGCGACGCAGCGCGCGCAGGTCGTCGGCCCGGCGTCGGCGGTCCACCGCGGCCACCAGGCCGAGGCCACCCACGGCCAGCACCATGCCGAAGATGGCCGAGGCGAGGTGGAACTGCATGGCAAGCGCCGGTCCCTGGCGGGCCAGGGCACTGCGACTCTGACTGATGCCGCCGACCCCGGACACGGCCAGGCCCGCCCGGCGCAACCGTTCGGCGGCGTCCGCGGGGGCATTCGGGCCCAACCACACCTCTGACCGGACCTGCCGCGGCGGGCCCAGCAGGGTGCGCTCCAGGTATTCCAGGTCGGCCAGCACCCCGTTGGTGCCGAGTCGCGGCAACATGCCCGCGGTCACCTGCACCCGGGAGTCGGTGAACTGACCGTCCAAAGAGGAAATTTCGACGCCCTCACGGAAATTCTGGGTGGCCACCACGGGGATCGGGAGCTGCGCGTCGATCGGAGCGACCGCGACGTCGGCGGTCGTGAACACCGACGGCGACGCCGCCAGCACCAGGCCGTCGCCGACCGGTCCGACTTGCGCGTCCGCACTGCTACGCCACCGCGACCGGTCCACCAGCGCGGCGGCCGGGATAACGTCCGCCGGCGGATCCGCCTGGCCCAGGCGGTAGATCGTCATCCGCAGCAGATCGCCCCGGACCAGCGGCACCGCCAGGCCGGTCAGCCGGCAGCCGGATTCACAGCCGACCAGGCCGACTGTCCGTACCGAACGCCCGTTGGCCAACTCGCTCACCTTGACCGTAACCGGGATAGCGCCGTCGAGCGGGGCGAAGGTGAGCGCCAGGTCCAGGAGCGGATCGCCCTCCGGGCGCTGCGTCGCCACGTCGACGACCAACTGGGTTCCCTGGAACACGAACGGTTGGGCCGGCGGCGGGCGAAGCGCGTCGACCACCGCCTGGATCGTGGTACCGAACTCAGGTCGCCAGGTGGCCACATTGGCCAGTCGACTGCTGTCCACGGCGAGCATGGGTGGTGCGTCCACCGCCTTTTGCTCGACCGGCATCACCGCCATCGCCCAGGCGCCGTCGGGATCGACCGCGTGGGTGGCGTGAAGCAACTTGCGCACGTCGCCCTGGTCCACGGTCACCACCGTCGGTGCGCCGGTCGCGATCAGCGCCCGGTCCTCCCTGGCCCGGGCGGATACGTCGATGCTGGCTGCCACGAAGGTCAACATCGCGGTGGCCACCGCGAGCAACACGAACAGCCGCTGGCTGCCCGGCCGGCGGGCCAACTGCACGGCGGCCAGCCCGGTGCCCAACCGTCCCCGCCGCAGCGCACCGCGCGCGACCACACCGGCCATGGGTATGAACGCGCGTGCCGCCACCAAGGCGACCGCGACCACCACCAGTCCGGGCACCAACAGGACCACACCACTGAGTTCCTGAGTGGACAATCGCAGTTGGACGGTGGCGACTATGGCCAGCGTGACCAGAAGCACCTCGACCACCAGCGACCGCCACGCCATCGAGGCGCGTTGCACCCCGCGCAGAAGTTGCGACACCGGCTCGGCCACCGTGCGGCGGAGCCCGAGCAGGGCCACCAACAGCGCGCCAGCCAGCGCCAGCCCAGCGTACGGCAGGCCGGCGGCGTCGAGGTCGAACAGGTTGCCGTCCAGGCGCAACCACGACACCAGGCCGACCGCGAGGTGACCGAGCAGAAAGCCCGGCAGCGCGCCGGCCACGATCACCAGGGCGGTCTCACCGGTGGCGAGCCACCAGCGCCGCCCGGTTGTGACGCCGCGTAGGGCGACCATGCCGAGTTCCTGCCGCCGGCCGAACACTCCGTAGCCAACCGCCAGGTAGATCACGAAGAAGCAGAGCGCGACCAAAGGCACGAACGCGATCGGCACGAGTTGCCGGGCGACCTGGCGGCTGCGGGCCACCCGCTCGGCCAGGACCGGAAGTTGCGTGTCCACGGCAAACTGCTGGCCCTCCTGCAGCGGCCGGGTAATGGCGTCCATCTCGGCAGTCAGGCCGCTCAACCGGTCGAGCGTGAGCGCCTCGGGCGGGAGCAGGGCGTCGACGGAGGTCTGGCCCAGCGAGTGTCCGATGAAGTCATAGGTCTGCACCGTGACAAAGACGGCTTCCCGGCGGGTGCCGTCGGCGGTCACCGGGAAGTACTGCTGTCCGGCCCAGAATGCCTCGGCCTGATCAATCGGCCGGTAGATGCCGGCCACGGTCAGGGTAGCCTCGGGACCGTCCGGCACCAGGCCCCGACCAAAGACGAAGCGGGCTGCCTGCACCTTGGTCAGGTCACCGGGACGCAAGCTCGCCGCTTTGGCGGTGTCCTCGCCGACAATCACTTCCAGCGGTCCCGACAGGCACCGCCCGGCGACCATCCGCAGGTGCTCGCACACCCGGTCCCGGAACGCGACCCGCGACGTGGACGACTCGGCCGCCGGTTGGTCGACCGGCACCGGACCGAACGCTTCCAGTTCACCGGCCCGGATCTGATCAAAGCCCGGCCGGTCCAGCAACTTGGCCACGGTTTCGAACTGGCCAACGGACTCCTGGTCGGACGGATTCACGAATGCGGTCACCGACAGCGCCCGCTCAGTGTTGCTGGCCGCGCCCACCTCGTACCGGACGATGGCGTCGTCCACCTCGCGCACCGCGGCTGGACCGGCCACCGCGGCGGCGATCGAGACTGCCGAGAGCAGGAAGACTGTCAACGCCTGCGCCCGCCGAGCGTTGATCATCGACAGGATGAGCGCGATCACAACGTTCCTCCCACCGTGCTGTCGGGGCGGCGCCGGCCCCGCACCGATGCCACCACCCGGGCCGACCCGGTCACCGTCGCGGCGCCGATGACCACCAACGCGATCACGGCGGCCAGCAATAACGGCAACGGTTGGGCCCCCCGGTGCAGCGGCACCAACGACCAACCATCGGCGAACACCGGCATCGAGGTAGTGACCAGCGCCTGGGCCAGCAACGCCCCCATCAGTCCGGTGAGCACCGCTCCCCCAGCCAGCACACCGGTGCCGCCATGCCCGGCGATCACCATCGACCGGTCGGTCAGTCCCTGCATGCGCAACGCGACCAACTCCTCGACCCGGCCGCGCCGTTCGACGGCGGCGGTCACCACCACGGTGCCGGCGGCGAGCAGCAGCACGACGGAGGCGGCGAAGAGCTGGAATCGCAGCGCCACGCCCGGCCCCTGATCGGCCAACCGGTCGGTCACGTCGGCGATGGTGTCCTGGCGCAGCACCTGGACCCCCGCCGCCTCCAACCGGTCCACCGTGTCCGCCGGTGCGGCCGCGTTCAGCCAGACCTCCAGCGCCGCCGACTCAGGCGCCCCGGCCAAGCTCCGCTGGGCATACTCCAGGTCGGCCACACCCCCCGATGCGCCGAGCCGGGGCAGCACCGTCGTGGCGGCGACAACCTGGTAGGCGTACCCGCTCACGCCCAATACGGTGAACCGGCCATCCCCCGCGCGTGCCTGGTCCGGCCGAGCCCCGGCCAGCACGATCGGTAGCGGCGACGGGCCGGACAACGCGAACACCCGGTAGTCACGACGCTGTGCCCTCGGCAGGTCATCGGTATAGGGAGTGATGGTCAGCTGGTTGTCCCTGGCGGACAGCACGTTACCCAGGCCGGCCTTGCCCAGCTGCCCGCTCCACCGGGTGATGTCGGAAAGTGCCTGTGCGTCCACCACCACATGGTCCGGCTGCTGGATCCCGAAGATCGTCAGCTGCGACTGCGCCGGTGTGGCCCGCTCGAAGGTGAGGACGGGCTCCAGCGCGACCAGCCGACAACTGCGCTGCGGGCAGCCGGTCACCTCGGCCGGATAACTGGCCCGAGCCGAACCGAGCGGTCCAAAGTCGACAGTACTCCGTACCCCGGCCGTGGACATCAGATGCAACCGGAGGCGTACCGGACCTTTGGGCACCGCCTCTGCCGGTCCGGTCAGGTCGACGGTGAGCGGACCGTCGCCAACCATCGCGAGCGGCTTGACGTCCGGGCGCAGAAGCCTCGCCAGTTCGCCCACATCGGACCCACCGAAGCCCGCTGACGAAGCGACCACTGTGGACAGCCGAGAACTGTCCACCGCGAGTAACCGGTCCTCGGTGCTCACCCCCTCGGTGCGGGCGACCGCCATGGCGTAGGCGCCCTCGGGGTCGACGTTGCGTACCGCCTGCAGCAACGCGGTGCTGTTGAGTGCCCGTACGGTGAGCACCCGCTGCGCGCCCATCTCCTGCTCGGCCCGGTCGGCCCAGCCGATGCTGGCCGTATGCCAGAAGAACATCGCCGTGGTGAAGACGGCGACGCAGACGGCCAGCACCGCGAACACCCGGTGCGTGCCGCGCCGCCGAGCCAGATGCAGGGCGGTCAGCCCGGTGCCAGGGCGGCCGGAGCGCAGGGCGGCCGCGCCGGCGTGCGCGGCGAGCCAGGGCAGGGCCCGGGCCACCAGCAGGGCCACCGCCAGCCCGACCAGTACCGGGGCCATCAGGGTCAGCAATGACGCCTCGCCGTTGGCGCGCAGTTCGGCATATCCCTGGTACACCCCGACACCGGCCAGCAGCAGGATGACCAGATCGCCCACCTCGGCCCGCCAGTTGCGATGCCCGCCCGGCACCTGACGCAACAGCGCCACCACCGGCGATCGCAGTACTCGCGACTCGGCCAGTACGGCGGCCAGCAACGCGCCCAGGCAGGCCGCCGCGCTGGCCAGCACGGACAGCACCAGCGTGTCGCGGACCGCGGTGTCCGATGTGCTCACCATCGCGGCGGGGTCTGCGGTCAGCAGCGCCGAGGCGCCGAAGCCGGCAGCCCATCCCACGACGGCGCCGACGAGCATCGGAATCGCGCTCTGCAAAGCCGTCAGCGACCAGATCCGCCATCGGGCGGCGCCACGGATCTTCAGCAGGCCAATGTCGGGCCGTCGCCCGTCGGACGTGTGGCGCACCGCGAGAAACAGGACGAACCAGCACAACAGAAGCAGCTGTGTGGTCGCGACAGTGACGCCCAACGTGACCAGTCGCTGCTCCCGGTCGATCTGGGCGATCAGGGCCGGGACCTGGGACTTCAGATCCAGGTTCCGTTGCCGCATCCGCACCGTGGCGACGTCGAGCGTGCGGGCCAGATCCTGGTGGCGGCCCTGAATGAGGTCCACCGGCAGGTACATGTGCAGATCGAGGTCGAGTCCGCTCGGCGCGGCCGCGAGCAGTGTCTGTTCGCTCACGTAGGCCGGCTCGTCGACGAGGGCGCTGCTGATCTCGGCCGAGCCGGAGACCAGATCCGTGCCGGCCCAGTAGGCGCTGAGCGGATTCGCCACGGCATACGTGCCACTGATCCGCAAGACGGGCGGCTGCGGCAGCCGGAAGCCCTCGAACCTGACCTCATCGCCGGGATGCAGATCGAGCGACTCCGCCGTCGACCGCCCGAGCACGATGTCACCGGGCGCGTTCGGACAGGTGCCTTCGATCAGCCGAAGCTCGGCACACACACCCTCGCGGGAATTGAGGTAGAGCCCTGCCTCCGTCGGTTTGGCCACGCCGACGCGGGTCATCGTGACGTACAGGCGGGCACCCACGGTCGTGGTAACCCCGGGCAGGTCGAGATGCAGCGAGACGGCGTCGCGCATCAACTGCATGGGTGACGTCTCGCCGGGCTCGTATCGCACCGCGCCCTTGGCGATGACCAACCGTTGCAGCGGTGGCGCTGCCTCGATGTCCGCGGCCGCCACCGCGTCCTTGGACCAGCCGAGAAACCACGGCGCGGCTGACGCACCCAACGCGGCCAGCACGGTGAGCACGAACAGAGCCACCGTCTGTGCCCTGCGGGCGCGCAGAGCGCCCAGCACCAGACCAAACATTCCCCCGCCCGCCTGCCAGATCGCCTAGTTCGAGCGGTCCGGACATTAACGTGTTTGGCCAGCCGCGTCGATACCCGGCGAACGATCGCAACGGCTGCGATATGTCGCACAAGCCTTCCGGCCATTGCGCACACGGCAGTTGCGCTGATGAAACTACCCGCGAGGAACTTTCAGAAACGAGCTGGCTCCCGGTAACCGCCCCAGATGCGGCGCAGCGCGTCGCAGATCTCGCCCAACGTGGCCTCGGCGCGAGCCGCGTCCATCATGGACGCAATGACGTTCGTGCCGGCGTTGGCGGCATCCACCATCCTCCGGACCGCCGCCGCGACCGTCTCCGGATCCCGTGCCGCCCGGCGCTGGGCCAGCAATTCCCGCTGTTTTCGTTCCACTTCTTGTGAGATACGAAGAATTTCCAGCTCGGGTGCCACCGTCGCGGTGTGTACGTTGACCCCGACCACCTTTTTCGCGCCGTTCTCCAGTGCCTGCTGGTAGGCGAACGACGCGTCGGCGATCTCGGCCATGAACCAGCCGTCCTCGATGCCGCGCAGGATGCCCCTGGTCATCGGCCCGACGCCGCTCCCCTCGGCGGATCCCATGGTCAGGATCCGCTGGAAGACACGTTCCGCCTCAGCCTCCATCTTGTCGGTCAGCGCCTCCACGTACCACGAGCCGCCGAGCGGGTCGGCCACATTCGCCACACCCGACTCCTCCATGATCACCTGCTGCGTGCGCAGCGCGATCTCCGCGGACTCATCCGTTGGCAGCGCCAAAGTCTCGTCCAGCGCGTTGGTGTGCAATGAGTTCGTCCCGCCGAGCACCGCGGCGAGGGCTTCGAGCGCGGTACGCACAACGTTGTTGACCGGCTGCTGCGCGGTCAACGAGACGCCGGCGGTCTGGGTGTGAAACCGCAGCCACAATGCCTTCTCGCTGGTCGCGCCGTATCGCTCCCGCAGCCACCGGGCCCAGATGCGTCGGGCCGCCCGGAACTTCGCGATCTCCTCGAAGAAGTCCACATGGGAATCGAAGAAGAACGACAGGCCGGGCGCGAACCGGTTCACGTCCAGGCCACGGGACAACCCCAGTTCCACGTACGCGAAACCGTCGGCCAGCGTGTAGGCGAGCTCCTGCGCGGCAGTCGATCCGGCCTCGCGGATGTGGTAACCCGACACCGACAAGGGCTTGTATCGAGGGATCTCCCGGTCGCAGTACTCCATCAGATCGCCGATCAGGCGAAGGTGCGGCTCCGGCGGGAACAGCCACTCCTTCTGCGCGATGTACTCCTTGAAGATGTCCGTCTGCAGCGTTCCATCCAGTGTGGACAGATCCGCGCCCTGGCGTTCGGCTGCGACCAGGTACATGCAGAACACCGGCACCGCCGGGCCGGAGATGGTCATGCTGGTGGTGACCCGGTCGAGCGGAATGCCCTCGAACAGCACGGCCATGTCAGCGGCCGAGTCGATGGCCACCCCGCAGTGACCCACCTCGCCGAGGGCCTGCGGATCGTCGGAGTCGCGACCCATCAGGGTCGGCATGTCGAACGCCACGGACAGCCCGCCGCCGCCGTGGCCGAGGATCATCTTGTACCGCTCGTTGGTCTGCCGCGCGTTGCCGAATCCGGCGAACTGGCGGATCGTCCACGCCCGTCCGCGATATCCGGTCGCATACAGACCCCGCGTGTACGGGTATTCGCCGGGCCAGCCGATCCGCTCGAATCCCGGCACGCCGGCACCCTCGGGTGGGCCGTAGACCGGGTCGACCTGCATGCCGGAGAGCGTGGTGAAATCCGTGTCCCGGACCCTCGCCGCGTCGTAGCGCTCGCGCCACCGCCGCCGGCCGGCCGCAATACCCTCGGTGTCCATCGCATCCCCCACCCGGCAGGTGCCCGTTCGTGCTCACCTCGATCGTAGGCGCGAACCTGAACGCTCGCTCAGCATCTGGCGATCTTGGAGTCCTTCTCCCCGCCATCCGGTGGCATTCCCGCCACAGTCGCGTCGAGATGCGTCACTCGTCGAGCTGGCGCGCGATGCGGGCGGCATATCCGGCCCGCGCCGTGACATCCGCGACCGGGTCCACCGCGACGATCCGCCGAGCCAGATCCCGCAGCCACTGCGGGGCGACCGCGTCACCCATAGCCAGCGGGCGCAGCCACCGAGGTACCAACACAGTGGCCGGGGGCCGGCGTCGGCTCACCACCCGGGTGACCGCCTTCGCCACGGTCTCCGGGCTCACCTGAGGCAGGTGGCGCAACACGAGTCCGGCCGCCATTTCGGTGCGCACCGCCGTCGGCAGGACCGCCGTCACATGCACCCCGCAACCGAGCAGCTCGGAACGTATCGCGTCGCTGAGGCCGACCACCGCGTGCTTGCTGGCCGAGTAGATCGCCGCGCCGGGAGCCGGAATCAGCCCGGCTGCCGACGCGATGTTCACGACATGCCCCCGACCGCGCTCGAGCATCCCCGGCAGGGCCAGCCGCATGCCACGGGCCACTCCCCGCAGGTTCACCTCGAGCTGCAGCGCGTGTTCGGCGGCGTTGGTACCCATGAACGTGCCGGCCACGGCCACCCCGGCATTGTTGACCAGTACATCGAGGGCACCGGCCTGGTCCAGAAACGTCGCGTACGAGTCTTCGTCACGTACGTCGAGCGCCACCCCGAGGCCACCCCATGACTGCGCCTGCCGGGCGGCCAAGTCCCCGTCAAGGTCCCCGATGACGACCCGGGAACCTCTAGCGGCGAGCGCCCGCGCGATGGCCAAACCGATACCCCGGGCTCCCCCGGTCACCGCCACCGCGCGTACCGTCACCCGCCCACCGTAGAGCCGGCCGCCCGTTCCCGCGACCGCAACCGGCTGCTAGCGGACGTACTCGGCGTGACCGTCGAGGAGGTGGAGTTCGTTGTCGCAGGCGGCGGCCGCTTCGGGGTCGTGGGTGGCAAAGACCACCGCGGTACCCCGGTTGGCTTCGGCCCGCAGGAGGTCCAGCACCCGCTGCCGGTTCTGTGCGTCGAGTTCGCTGGTGACCTCGTCGGCCAGCAGGACGCTTCCGCGCAGGGCCAGTCCACGGGCTAACGCGGTGCGCTGTTGCTGGCCGCCGGAAAGTTCCTCGACCAGCTGGTCGGCCTGGTCTGCGAGACCCAACGATTCCAGCGACTCGACCATCCGGCGCCGGGCCTCCGGCGCACTCACGCCGCAGGCGACCAGCGCCACCTGGACGTTCTCGCCCGCGGTGAGGATCGGGGCCAGGCCGTTGTCCTGCGGGACCAGCACGACTTCTTCGGACACCGCGTGGTCCCGGTTGCGCAGTGCCACGCCGCCGACCGACACCGCACCGCCGACCGGCTTGACGAGTCCGGCCATCGCCCACAGCAGCGTCGTCTTGCCCGCGCCTGACGGCCCGGTCACCGCGAGCACCCGGCCCGGCTCGGCGTTGGCGGACACGTCGCGTAGGACCACGTTGCGGTCGTAAGCGACGGTTACCCGGTCTACGGTCAGCGACTTACCCACGTCTACCTTCTCTCCCCAGTGTCGGGCTCGCCCCAGTAGTCGAACCCGGCCGTGCTGCTGGGATCCCTGCGCAGTGCCTCGGCGAGGCCGGACCCGCGTTGGCCCGACCCGGCCGCGTCAGCCGCTCGCTGCGACTCTGCCCGCTGGGCCTGCGCACGCTGCGCATCCGTGTACTGCGAATCCCCGAACTGCCCGTCGCCGTAGCGCGGGTCCTGGTACGGCGTCTCGGCGTACTGCTGATCGGCGTACTGCTGATCGGCGTACCGGGCGTCCGCGTATTGCGGTGCGGCGTAGCCGACCGGTTGGCTGGGCAGCGCTGGCGTGCTGACCCCGTGCGTCGGTGCCACCGCGGGTGCGGCGCGGCGCAGGGCGGCTACCGACGGATCGCCCGCCGCCGCCAACCTGGCCGTACCGTCGCCCACGAGAAGTACCTCCACCAGGGTGCCTGGTGGGAAGGCCTGCAGAACATCGGGTGGAAGGTGGATCGAGCCATCCCGACCCACCACTGCGTAGTCCTCGCCCTTGCGGCCCTCCGCACCGACCCGACCATCCCGGATCGTGATGGTGCGCCCCATTTGTGCACCAACGGTGGGGTCGTGGGTCACCAGGACGACGGTGGTGCCGGCCTGGCGCACCGATTCAAGCGCCGAGATGACCTCATCTCGGGCCCGGCTGTCGAGCTGGCTGGTCGGTTCGTCGGCGAGCAACAGCCCGGGCCCGTTGGCCAGCGCCACGGCGAGGGCCAGCCGCTGCCGTTCGCCCGGGGTGAGCTCGTGCGGTCGCATCCGGCCACGGCCGCGACCAGACAATCCGACCAGTTGCAGCACCTCGCGCGGTGACGGCGAGTCGCGCCGCCCAGAGCCGCCGCGCTGGGCGAAGCGCACATTCTGCTCCGCCGACAGGTACGGCAGCAGGTTACGGCTGGTGCCCTGCAGCACCACGCCGACATTGTTCGCCCGCATCTGGGCCAGTTCGATGTCGCTGGCCTTCGTCATGTCGCGGTCGCCGACGAGCAGCCGGCCGGCGGACGGTGGCAGCAGGCCGGCCAACACCGCCAACAGGGTGGACTTGCCGGAACCGGACGGACCGAGCAGGGCCACCGACTCACTGGGCTCGATGTCCAGATCGACGCCGGCCAGCGCGACCACGTCGTAGCCCTCGAGCCGGTAGATGTAGACCAGGCCACGGCAGCTCACGCCGACACCGGTGGTCCTCGTGGCGGACGCCGCGGGCGCGGTGGTCATGCCTTCCTCCCAGCCGCAGATAGGCCGTCCGTTACACAGCTCACGCCGTGACCCCCTCTCGCAGTCGATCCGGGGTAGCCGCACGGACCAGGCGGAGCACCACCGAGACGGCGAGCAGCAGGCCCACCAGGGTCGCCACGACGGCGACCGGCAACGCACCCATCGAGGCCGTGTACGTGATCTCGCCGGTGGCCGTACCCACGGTCACCAGCGGGATGCCGGGCAGCATCAGCGCGGCACCGGCCACCCCGGCCAGCAGTCCGATCACGAACGGCAGGCCGATGAGGTGCAGATACTCGCGCAGCAGGCCACGGCGCAGCACACCGCGGCGTAGGCCGGCCACCCGCAGCGCGGCCAGCTCGTACCGGCGCGACTGTGCACCTATGTACGCGGTGAGCAGCACGGCGCCGACGGCGAGGGCCACCGCGGCCGCGCCGGCGATCAGGTACAGACTGAGGCCGAGGGCCGGCGCCGCACGGGCCAGGCGATCCCGCTCGGCCACGATCGACTGCTCACCGAGCACCTGCAGCCCGGCGTCCGCGAGTCGCCTGGACAGGTCGACCGGCGCGGCGGCGTTGGCCCACACCTCGTACCGGAGCCGGGTGTTGTCCGACACACCGCCGGCGCGCTGTGCCGCCCGGACCGCGTACTCCAGGTCGAACAGCACCGCGTTGGCGCCGGCGCGCGGCAACACGTCGGCCCGGCGCACCACTGCGAACGGTTGTGACGTCTCGCCGAGGCCGGGGAAGGTGAACTCGGCCGCACCAAGGTCGTCGTCCGGCGTCGGGCCGGACAGTGCCGCCGGCAGGGCGTTCGGGGTGTCGACGTAGTCGATCACGACGTCGCCGGCGTCGGTGGAGTTGGTGTCCACGGCGAGCGCCGCACCCGGCGTCACCGCGACCGTGGCGCTCGGTGCCCGCTTCTTGTTGACCCGCCAACGGCTGGGGTCCTCGAAGTTGGCCTTCGCCGCACCGGCTCCGGTCCCGATACCATCCACTGTGAACTGAGCGCCGACCGGATCGGAGCCGGCGGAACCCGGGCTCCGGTTGATGGTCAGTCCCAGCAGCCGGCAGCCCTGCGTACATGCGGACAGCTCGGCCCGGTAGTGCTTGGCGCCGCCCGACAGCGGCCCCAGGTTCACCGTCTGCGCGGTCTGCCCGGTGCCGGCCACCAGCGCGGCCAGCCGCGGCTTGCCCACCACGCTCGTGGTGGTGGCGGCGACCTCGACGAAGCCGTCCAGCGCGATCGACGCGGCCTGCGCCGGTCGCAGCAGCTTGGCCAGGCTGGCCACCTCGGACCGGCTGTGCCCGCGCCAGACCATCACGTCGGCCAGTTGGTCCGTGCCCACGCCCAGCAGTTCGACGCTGCCGTCGCCATAGGGCACGGTGGCCCGAACGACCGGCATCGCCGCACCGCTGTCACCGGCGGCAGCGTGGACCGCGACCTCCAGCGCGGTCGGGTTGGCCGCACCGACGAGCATGACCCGATCGGCACCGACAGTGTCCGCGGCCACGTTCTGGCGGGCCTGTGCGGCCACATCCCACGCCGTCGCGGCGAACGACAGCAGCGCCACGGCCACGGTCACCACCAGCATCACCCGCTGGCCCAGGCTTCGCCGGGACAGTTGGGCGTGGGCGAGCACGCCGGTGACCCGGCCCTTGCGGGCATGACGGCGCACCCGCGATCGCGACCACATGCCCAGCAGGCGAGCGGTCAGGATGCCGGCGACCAGCGCGAGCAGGGCCGGCGCCAGGAGGGCCAGCGGAGCGGTCTGGTCACTCACGGCCGCCACCAGCGAGGCGCCGGCGAGCGCGACCACCGCGCCGTCGACCACACCGGCGCGCCACCGGGTGCGCTCGGGCACCCGGCGCAACAACGCGAGCACCGGCCGGGCAAGCGCGCGGGCGCTGGCCAGCCGGATCGCGACGAACGACACCAGCACCGACAGCAGGACCGCGGCGAGCACCGGCCACCGCGCCTCGACGTGCACTCCCGCGCCAAGCAGTGTGCGGGCGGCCGCCTCGACCAGGCCGAGTCCGATCAACGCACCGAACGGAGCCGCCAGCACGACCAGGACCGTCGCCTCGGACCGGCCGAAGCGGGCCGCCTGGCCGGGCGAGAAACCACGCAACTTGGCCAGGCCCACTTCCGGCGAGCGTTCCTCGGTCAACGCGGCGACCAGCAGGAACAGCACGAACCAGCAGACCAGGATCAACGGCACCGCGACGATGGGCACGGTACGAGCGAGCGCTGACGCCTCCGTGTCGATGTCGTCCAGCACGGCGCGCAACGACGTGGACAACTGCAGCTGCCGGATGTTTACCGCGGTCTCGAAGCTGCTCAGGTCGCCGCGCAGCGCGTTGACGTCGTCCAGCCGGACGCTGTCGGCACGCAACCGGTAATCGAGGTACACCGATGGCAGCGTCCGGGGCAATGTCACGTCCTGCTCGTCGCCGACGAACAACGCGTCGACGCGGGGCAGCCCGGAGTCGTCGTCCGGGGGTCCGGCGGCGAAATATCCACCGCGGCCCCAGTACGGATCGCTGGCATTGCTCGGCTGATAGGTGCCGGTGACGGTAACCGTCCGGGTGCCGCTGGCATCGGCACCGCGCCCGCGGATGCTCAGGGTCTGTCCGACCCCGATCGAGTACTCCTTGGCCGAGCGCTGGCTCATGACGACCTGGCCGTCGACGTTGGCGCACTGGCCGGACACCATGGTCAGGTGCTGGCAGGCGTTGTCGCGGTAGGCGAGGCGGGCGACCACACTGGTACCGGGCTGCGCTGCCACCACCGTCTCGGTGTCCGCGGCCGCGACCGGGGCTGCCAGCAGGTCACCGAGCCGGCGTCCCTTGAGCAGTTGGTCCAGTTCCAGCTTTGCTTCGGTGGTGCTCTCCAGCGCGGGTGTCTCCCCCGCGGCCGGATCGGCCCGCACCTGCAAGCTGGTCGCGTTCGATGGCGCGGCGCGCAGTCCGTCGGAGAGCACCGACTGTTGCGCGGCGCGACTGTACGCAGGCGCCAGTACGGTGGCCGCGGTGGCCACGGCCGCGAGCAGGAGTACCAACAGCGAACGGCCAGAGCGATACCGGATCCCACGCAGCACGACGGTCCAGCCGGCCAACGTATTCCTCCCCACGAGCGTCGGCGAGCCGGTGCCGTGGTGTGGCACGAGCCCGCGCGAGACACCCTAGAACGTGCGGCCTCCCTTGTCTTGCTCCCGGTACTGCCCACTACAGCCAGGCGGCGGGCAACTACCGGCCGTTCGACCGCAGCGCTCGACCCCGAGCGCTCGCCCCACGGTGCTCGCCCCACGGTGCTGGCCCCACAGCGTTCGAGACCGGCTAGTCGTGCTCGAGTGAGGCGAGGAGCTCAGCGGCCGCCGAGTACGGGTCCAACTGGCCGGCCGCGACCTGGCTCGCCAGCTCCGGCAGCGCGGCGCCGTCGCGCAGCGAGCCGATCCGGCCGCGCAGGGTGCCGAGGGCGATCTCTTCGACCTCGGCGTCGCCCGATGCTCGCGGCGGGGCTGCAACTGGCCTTGGTCGCCGAGCCAGGCGCGATGCTTGCCAATCGCGGCCACGACGTAATCGATCCCCTCGGCGCGTGCGGCGACCGCACGCACCACCTGAGGGCGCCACTCGCCCGATCTCGCGCTGGCCCAGCGCGATCATGCCCTGGATGTCGCGGTAGGTGGCGTCCGCTCCTTCGCGGTCGGCCTTGTTGACCACGAACACGTCGGCGATCTCCAGGATGCCTGCTTTCACCGCCTGGATCGCGTCGCCCATGCCGGGCGCGAGCAGGACCAGGGTGGTGTCGGCTAGCCGGGCCACCTCGACCTCGGCCTGCCCGACCCCCACCGTCTCGATGATCACGATGTCGCAGCCGGCGCCTTCGAGCACCCGTACCGCCTGTGGGGTGGCCGCGGCCAGCCCGCCCAGGTGGCCCCGGCTGGACATTGACCGGATGTAGACCCCCGGGTCCATGGCGTGGTCCTGCATCCGGACCCGGTCGCCGAGGATGGCGCCGCCGGTGAACGGGCTGGACGGGTCCACGGCGAGCACGCCGACCCGTTGGCCCTCGGCCCGGTAGCGCCCGGACGAGTTCGTTGGTGGCGTCGACTTACCCACGCCGGGCGAACCGGTCAGGCCGAGGATCTGCGCCTGCCCGGCGTTTCCGCACAGTTGGCTGGCCGACTCGGGCAGCAACGGGTCGTTGTTCTCGACCAGAGTGACCAGCCGGGCTACCGCACGTGGATCACCGTCACGGGCGAGCCGCACCAGACCGGCACATCGCGACTGCGGCGTGCCGGGCCGGGGCTGCTGGTCATGTCGCTGACGGTACCTGGATGATCAACGCATCGCCCTGTCCTCCGCCGCCGCACAACGCCGCGGCGCCCGTTCCGCCGCCGCGGCGACGCAGTTCCAGCGCCAACGTCAGCACCAACCGGGCACCCGACATGCCGATGGGGTGACCCAACGCGATCGCGCCACCGTTGACATTCACGATCTCCGGGTCCACGCCCAGCTCGCGCGGTCGACGCGATGCCGACCGAGGCGAACGCCTCGTTGATCTCGATCAGGTCCAGGTCGGCCACCGTCAGGCCGGACTTGCTTAGCGCGTGCTTGATGGCGTTGGCCGGCTGAGAGTGCAGCGAGTTGTCGGGCCCGGCCACGTTGCCGTGGGCGCCGATCTCGGCCAGCCAGGTCAACCCGAGTTCCTCGGCCTTGGCCTTGCTCATGACCACGACCGCGCAGGCGCCGTCGGAGATCGGCGACGAGGTGCCGGCGGTGATCGTGCCGCCCACACCGAAGGCCGGACGCAGCTTGGCCAGCGACTCGACGGTGGTGTCCGGGCGAATCCCTCGTCCTCGCTGATGGTGATTGGCTCTCCCTGAGCTCCTGCTGACGCTCGCGAGCTCGCGCCACGCCGCTGCGGCAGCGACACCGGCACGATCTCCTCGGCGAACGCGCCGTTCTTTGCGCGGCCGCGGCGCGCTGGTGGCTGCGGCGCCGAAGGCGTCCTGGTCGGCCGCGGGCGATGCCGCGCTTGGCGCTGTGATGCTCGGTCGACTCACCCATGGCGAGCTTCCTAGGCGTCGGTCAGGCCGTCCAGGGCCATGTGGTCGTCCATCGTCACCTCGCCGTACTTGTAGTCCGCCGCGCGAGCCGAGCATCAGGTGCGGTGCGTTGGTCATCGACTCCATGCCGCCGGCCACCACGATGTCGAACTCGCCGGCCCGGATGAGCTGGTCGGCCAGCGCGATGGCATCCAAGCCGGACAGGCACACCTTGTTGATCGTCAGGGCCGGTACGGACATCGGGATGCCGGCACCGACCGCGGCCTGGCGGGCGGGCATCTGCCCGGCGCCGGCCTGGAGCACCTGACCCATGATCACGTACTGCACCTGCTCGGGCGCCACGCCGGCGCGCTGCAGCGCCGCCTGATCGCGAGCACGCCCAGCTTGGTTGCCGGCAGGTCCTTGAGGTTCCCCAGCAAGCGCCCCATCGGCGTCCGGGCGCCATTGATGATCACCGAAGTCATGAAAGACCCGTCCCGCGCGTACGCCTTAACGATGGTTCGGTCAGACTAGCGCTATGACCACGGACACTCCTCCGCGAGCTCGCTGCGCAATCCGTCACAGGCGTCGGCCTGCTGCGCATCGATCACGTCGGCATCGCGGTGCCCGACCTGGACGCGGCCATCGAGTTCTACGGACGCGTCTTCGGCATGCGGTGCGTGCATGAGGAGACCAATGAGGAGCAAGGCGTGCGTGAGGCGATGTTGTCGGTCGGCCCGACCCCGGCCGGCGGATGCGTCCAACTGCTCGCCCCGCTGCTCGCCGACTCCCCGATCGCCAAGTTCCTGGACCGCAACGGCCCCGGCGTACAACAGGTCGCGTACACCGTCACCGATATCGAGGCGACCTGCGCGCAACTGCGGGCCGGGGCATGCGCCTGCTCTACGACACGCCCGCCGCGGCACCGCCGGTTCCCGCATCAACTTCGTCCACCCCAAAGACACCGGCGGCGTCCTGATCGAACTAGTCCAGGTGACGTAGCCGCGATCCCCGACCCGCAGCGAGCACCAGAAGCCACTGATTGTGGAAGATTGGTGTAGTCGGGGCTGCACCCATCTACCACGATCACGGCGGAGCACACCGAATCGCCAGTGATCATGCTCGCGGGAGCGTACGCCCGGCAGTGTCGTGGAGCCGCGCGGCCCCCCGGTGCAGCGAACTACCGCGGATCACCGGATCGCGCGCGACTACACACTGACCGTGGAAGATTGGTGTAGTCGGGGCTGCACCCATCTACCACAATCACGGCGGAGCACACCGAATCGCCAGTGATCATGCTCGCGGGAGCGTGCACCTGGCAGTGTCGTGGAGCCGCGCGGCCCCCCGGTGCAGCGAACTACCGCGGATCACCGGATCGCGCGGGGCTACGCGGTGATCGTGGAAGATTGGTGTAGCCGGGGCTGCACTCATCTACCACGATCACGGCGGAGCGCACCGAATCGCCGGTGATCATGCTGGCGGCGGGTGCGCCTGGCAGTGTCGTGGGGCCGCGCGGTCCCCGGGTGCAGCGAACTACCGTGGATCACCGGATTGTGCGCGGCTACACACTGATCGTGGAAGATTGGTGTAGTCGGGGCTGCACTCATCTACCACGATCAACGGCGGAGCGCCTCCACGAGCGGCTTCCAGCACTCGTACGACAACCGCTACCTGTGGATGAACGTGAAGTGGATCATCGGTTCGCATTTCGCCAACTATCGCGAGGCGTGGGAGGCAAACCGGCTCATCGAGCGTGGCCGGGTGCCTCCCACCTTGTCGAAGAGCTATCCGCTGGAGCAGACCGGCCAGGCCGCGTACGAAGTGCTCCGCAACGCCCATCAGGGGAAGGTCGGCGTGCTCTGCCTGGCCCCGCGGGAGGGGCTGGGCGTGCGCGACACGAACAGCGGGCTCGACACGCCGAGGGCATCAATATTTTTCGGGGCAGGTAAACCCCCGCTGTGAGTTTCGCCCCCGCGCCGGCAGCGGGGGGACGCGAAGCGCGCATCCATACGCTCACAAAAGCCGCACAGTTCACCTGATCACGTGGTCTGGTTCGGGTACTCCCGGTTGACCATGCCCACAACGTGCGATATCTGTGCCCACGCCCTTGCGAAGGGGCAGGGTGAGTCTGCGAGTATGTGCGACATGGCTCAGCAGTCTTCTCTGACGTTCTTCGAGAACGCCAACTCACAGCCTGACTTCACGGTCGTCCTTCGCGGCTACGACCGTCCCCAGGTTGACGACTTCGTCCAGCGCCTCAACGCAGCTCTGGCGCAGTCGGAGGCTGCGCGTGCCGAGGCGGAACAACGACTCAATGAAGCGCAGCGTCGGGCTCGGCAAACCGAGCAGGCCCTGACCTCCGCCCAGCAGAAGCTGACCGACCAGAGCAAGCAGATCGAGGAGAGCAGCCGCCCGACGCTCTCCGGTCTGGGCACCCGGGTCGAGCAGATCCTCCGACTGGCCGAGGAGCAGGCCAACGAGCACCGCGGCGAATCCAAGCGGGACTCGGAAGGCATCATCTCCTCCGCGCGGCTCGAGGCTCGCGAGATCACCGACAAGGCGCGCGCCGAGGCGGCCGCGATGAAGGCCTCCGCCGAACGGGACGCGAGCAACCTCCGTACCGTGGCTGAGCGCGAGGCCGCTGAACTGCGGGTGCAGGCCCGGCGCGAGGCGGACACGCTGCGCACCGACGCCGACCGCGAGACCAAGCAGCTGCGCGCGGCGACCTCACATGAGGTGGCCGAACTCAAGGCCACCGTCGAGCGGGAGGTCGCCACTCTGCGGGCCACCGCCGAGCGCGAGATCACCCAGCTGCGGGCCAAGGCCGCCCGCGAGGCGGAGGAGAAGCGGGCCGAGGCAGCCAAGCTGCACGCCGAGGCCAAGGACCGCCGGGACAAGGAGCTCCAGGCCCTGTCGTTGGAGCTGGCCGAGCGCCGCGAGAAGGCCGAGCGCGAGGAAGGCCAGCGTCACGCCGCCGCCGTCGCCGGCACCAACAAGCTCGTGGGTGAGGCCGAAGGTCGGGCCCGGGCCGCCGAGGAACGTTCAAAGGAAATAGAGCAGCGCGCCGAGGCCCGTCGCGTCGAGGCGGAACGCCACGCCACCGACACGATCGAAAAGGCCAAGGCGCTCGCCGACAAGACCGTCAACGACGCTCGCTCCGAGGCACACCGGGTGCTGTCCGAGGCCCGCAGCGAGGCCGAGATGACCACCGGTGCGGCCCGCCGCGAGGTCGAGGACCTGACCCGCCAGAAGAACGCCGTCACTTCCCAGCTCGGACAGATGCTGTCCGGCCTGGCCGGCATCGTTCCCGGCTCCCCGAAGGCTGACGGCGACCAGAACGCCAACCGTTAACAGCTGACCGACCGGGTACGCGCGGTCACGCGCCGTAGCCGGTCGGACACAATGGACAGTCGCGCATCCCGCCATGCGCGGGCCCACCTGTGGCTGGTTGATCGATTGCGTCGACAACCCCACAGCCGGGCCTGCGGGGCGGGATGTGCCGTGTGAGGATAGAGACATGTCTTCCGCTCCCGATGGCTTCCCATTCGGATCCTCATCCGAACCTGTCTTCGAGCAGGGCTTCCGTGGCTACGAGAAACGCCAGGTAGACCGCTACGTCCAACAGGTCGAAGCCGACGTCGCCGGGCTGGTGGCCGAGCGTGAAGAGCTGTACGCGCAGATCGCGGTGCTCAATCAGCACGTCGCCCAGCTCCAGCACGACTTCTCGCGGGCACGGATGGCGGCGAGTCCGGCCGAGACAGCCGCGTACCGCCACCTTGGCCCGAAGGTGGAACAGATCCTGGCCCTGGCCGAGGACCAGGCCACGGAGATCCGCGAGCGGGTGGAGCGGGACCTCGCCGACCGCGAAGCGGCGCTCAACCAGCTCCGGATCGAGCTGGAGGCCAAGGCTCAGGACGCCACCCGCGACTTCGAGTCCCTGCTGGGCAGCCGTAAGGCGGAAGAGGAACAGGCCGCCGCGAAACGCCGGGTCGAACTCGAGGCCGAGGTCGACACCGCCCGCGAGTACGCGACCCGGGTACGCGCCGATGTTGATGCCCTGTACACGGCGGCCATGCAGGAGTCCACCCGGGTCGGCGACGCGACCAAGAGCTACGCCGACCAGGTACGCGCGGAGACCGAGGCGCACGCCGCCCAGGTCCGCGCGCAGGTGGATGCGGAGCTGGCCGAGCGGCGCAGTCAACTCGAGGCCGAACTGGCGGAGCAACGCGCCGCGGTCAAGGCCGAGGTGACCGCGTTGCGTGCGGAGGTCGAGACCGAGGTGACCGCGTTGCGCGCGGAGGTCGAGGCCGAGGTGTCCGCCCGGCGCGAGGAACTGGCCCGGACCCTGGACGAGCTGCGGGCCAGCGTGGACGACGAGGTCAGCAAGCGCCGGGTCGACGCGGAGCAGGAATGGGCGAAGCGCCGTAGCACCGTTGAGGCTGAGCTGTCCGTCGCGCAACGCGCCGCCGATCAGGCGGTGGCGGAACTGCGTGCCGACGCCGAGCAGTACGCGACGTCGCTGCGCAGCCGGTCCGACGAGCAACTGTCCAGCGCGGGCCAGGAAGCGCAGACGCTGCTCAACACCGCGCGTACCGAAGCCGACACCCTGGTCAGCCAGGCGCGGGCGGAGGCCGACGGTCTTCTGGCCGGAGTGCGGGTTGACGCGGACGCACTTCTCACCGACGCCCAGGCCAAGGCCGCCGCGATCACCGACGAGGCGGAACGGGAGGCCGCCCGCCTCGTGAGCGAGGCCGACGCCAAGGCGGCCACGATCATCGCCGAGGCCGAAGTCCTGCTGAACGAGGTCTCCGCCGAGGTCCGCAATGCCGTGGAGTCCAGTGCCGTGGAGTCCAGCGCGGTGGAGTCCAGCGCGGTGGAGTCCAACCCGGTGCTGCCGGCGCAGCGGTCGGGCGAGGCTGGGGACGAGGAGCCATCGGTCAATGGCTCGGACGCCGTCTCGACTGGTCCGGTCGAGGCCGCATCGCCACCTGCCACCTCCGCAGTGGGGTCGCGCCAGCCCGACGATGAACAGACCGGTGCCGAGCAAGCCGATGGCGAACGAACCGATGGCGAACGAGCCGGCCGGCGTCGGCGCCAGGGCACGGGCCGGGTCTGAGTCGACCTGAACCGGCTAGGCCTAGCCCAGCCAATGTCGGGAACCGGACAAGTCCGGCAAACCCCGATGCCACCTCAGTAGCATCCTCTGCGGTTGGCGGCCGGGTAGATGTTGCGGAGGCACTGTTGGGAAAGATCAGCGTGGCCGACAGTGCTACCGCAGCTGGGCCAGTCAGCTCCGCTGCCGGCCGCATCGCCGGTTGGCGTGCCCGCTGGCGCCGGGGCCTGTCCGAACTGTTCGCCGAACCGGTCGGTGCCGGACTCACCTGGCGCGGCCTTGCCCTCGGGGTACTTGGCGTCGCCGCCGGCACCGGTGTGAGCCTGCTGCGGCAGCCCGGCTTCGGCCCGTTCGACACAGTCTGGGCAGAGGACGGTTCGTTTTTCCTCGAAACCGCTATCTCCCACGGCTTTGTCGATTCGGTCACCACGTCGTATGCGGGCTACTACCACCTCGTACCGCGGGTGCTGGCCGAGGCGGCCGCCGCTCTCCCGCCGCAGGACGCGGCCATCGGCCTGTCCGTCGCCGCGGCCGTGACCACCTCGCTGATGGCGCTGCTCGTCTACGTCGCGAGCGCGGGCCACCTCACCTCACGGGTGTCCCGGCTACTCGTCGCCGCGGTCACCCTGGTGGTCCCACTGGGCATGCAGGACGTGCCCAACTCGATCGCCAACCTGCAGTGGCCAGGGCTGTACACGTTGTTCTGGTTGCTGCTCTGGACTCCCCGTGGTCTTCCCGGCCGGGTCGGCGCGGTGTTCACCACGCTGTGCATCGCCGGTAGCAACATCCTCACCCCGGCCCTGTTTCCGCTGGCCCTGGTCCGGGTGCTGCGCCGCCGGCACGACGGGCGTCGGGAACGCTTCGCCGCGGTCCTGCTCGGCTCGCTGCTGGCCGGTCTCACCGTCCAGGTGTTGGGCCTCGCCACGGGCGAGAGTTCCCGCTCCCTCGCCCCGGACCCCGTCAAGGCCGTCTCGGGTTACCTGGTACGGGCAATCCCGCCGGGCCTGCTCGGCGAACGCTTCTACCCGGCTGATGTCAACCTGACCTGGCTGGCTCTGGCTGCCATCGCCTGGCTGCTGGTGCTGGCCGCCATCCTGGTCGCACTTGCCCGGTGGAGCAGTCCTGCCTGGGCGCTCGCGATCACCGCCGCGATCTGTGGCATGGCCGTGTACGCCCTGCCCGTGCTGTCCAGCGGCATCGCGACCGCCCGCTACGCCGTACCGACCGCGATGATGCTCGTGGTCGTGCTGACCGCGCTGCTGCAACCGCGCATGTCGCGGTCCCTCGACGACCCGAGCGATGGTTCGGCTTCCTCTCCTGCCCATGCGCGTGGTGTGGGCCGTTTCGCGCCGCGCGGCCGCGGTCCGCACATCGCGTTGACTGTGCTGTTGGTCGCGGTCTGGCTGGTCAACCTCCGGGTGGACAACCCCCGCGCGCACGGACCCGGCTGGGGCGAGGAACTCGATCGGGCCCGGACTGTCTGCGCCACCGGCTCACCGACGGCCGAGGTACACATCGCGCCGCAGCCCGCGGGCGAGGTGAGCTGGTGGATGCAGCTGCCCTGCACGTACATCACCCGCTGACCTGTGAAAAACCCCACCGGTTGCTCAGCGCGGTGGGTGCCAGGGTAGGAAGAGTTCGTAAGGCTCGGCGGCGGCGGCGAGCAGGCCCGCTGGCAACACGGGCCAGTCGGCGGTCTCCGGCACCTCCGCCGGCCGGGCAAGCTGGCAGGCATGGGCCTGCAGGGCGTGCAGCTTGCCGGGCAGGTACTCGTCGGCGCGGACTTTGCTGGCTCGGCGACCGGCCACCAAACGTAGCGCTTGCGCCAGGGAACCGAGGCGTTCGCCCTTACGCAGCGGCCAGGATCCCCACAGCCACACCGGATACTCCCAGAGCCGTACCGGCCCATCGGCGGCGCTCACGGCTCGGCGGGCGGCCTGACCGAGGGCAGCGTGGTCGGGGTGCGGTTCGTCCGCACTGGTCACGTAGACCTCATCCGGCCGCAACGAGGTGAGCAGGCCCGCGACAAACGTCAATACGTCGTCGAGGTGGTGGCGTAGTTCGCCGTCGACGAAACCGCCCCAGACCACGTCGGCGTCGGTGAGCCCGAGCCGTCTGGCGGCTTCGGACATCTCTACCCGACGCAACGCGGCCAACCGCGCCGGCGGCAGGTATGGACTGTCATGGGAATGCTGGCCATCGGTGACCACGGCAATGGTGACGCGGGTGCCGGCGGCAACCTTGCGCAGGATGGTGGCGCCGCAGCCGAGCGTCTCGTCGTCCGGGTGCGGAGCAAGCACGAGAGCGGAGCGTTGCCCCACGGTCGCGGTCTCGTCGTGCGCGACCCGTCGAAGCGCCTGCCGGGTCATGCTGCGCAGACTGGCCAGGGCGTCACTCATGACTGCGACTCACGCAGCCGGCCGTCTTGTTCGAGGTATTCGGCGCCGGTGCTGGGGCAGGCGAACCGGCCGTCGCCCTGGTCCACCAGCTTGACCCCGGCCCGGCCGACCCAGCCGACCTGGCGGGCCGGCACGCCGACCACGAGGGCGTAGTCAGGCACGTCGTTGGTGACCACCGCACCGGCGCCGACCAGCGCCCATCGACCGATGGTGACCGGTGCGACGCAGACCGCCCGGGCACTGATCGCGGCGCCGTCCCCCACAACGACGCAAACCTTGGTCCAGTCGTCGCCGTCTTTGAGCCGACCGTCGGGGGTGACCGCCCGTGGGTACTGGTCATTGGTCAGCACTGCGGCTGGCCCGATGAATACTCCGTCACCGAGTTGGGCGGGCTCGAAGACGAGGGCGTAGTTCTGCACCTTCACGTTGTTGCCCAACGAGGCCCCGGGTCCGATATAAGCGCCGCGGCCGATGTTGCAGTTTTCGCCCACCGTCGCGTCTTCCCGGATCTGTGCCAGATGCCACACCTTTGTGCCAGCGCCGATAGTCGCGCGCTCGTCGACGTCGGCGCTGGCTGCCAGCATGACGTTGTCGGAAGGGATCGCCATAGCCGGCCAGCATAGTCGTGCGGCATTACTGCGCGGTGAGTCCGGGAGTCCGGCGGCCGCAACGTGAACACCGACTGGTATGTCGGCAAACCGTCACCCACCGAGGCGCATGCGGTGCACCCGGCCTGGCACGATAGCGTGCGAAGGCCATCAGACGCCCGACGCCGCTTGTGCGCGCCCATTTGTCGCGGCTCGTTGACGAAACGAGGACCTGTGAGTTCACACGATTCGGCCCTTGCCGAGCCGATCGGCGTAGCCGTTGTGGGCGCCGGTTATTGGGGCCCCAACCTCGTCCGCAATTTTCAAGCCTCCGCGGATTTCCACCTGTTGTGGCTGTGCGATCTCGACGTCGCCCGGGCGGTGAAGGTGCTCGGCCCGTATTCGACCGTGGCGGCAACGAGCGGCCTGTCCGAAGTGCTGGCTGACCCGCGGGTCGGCGCGGTGGCCATCGCCACCCCCGCCGGCACCCACCTCGATGTCGCAATGGCGGCGCTACGGGCCGGCAAGCACGTGCTGGTGGAAAAGCCGTTGGCGGCCACCATGGCGGACGGGCGACGCCTGGTCGACGAGGCCGCCGGCCGCGGGCTCACGCTGATGTGCGACCACACCTACTGCTACACCCCGGTGGTGGGCAGGATCCGGGAGTCGGTCCGCTCGGGCGAACTCGGCGACCTGCACTATCTGGACTCGGTGCGGATCAACCTGGGGCTGGTCCAGCGCGACATCGACGTGTTATGGGACCTGGCCCCGCACGATCTGTCCATTTTCGACTTCGTCCTCCCGGACGGCGTGGAGCCGGTCACGGTCAGCGCGCACGGCGCGGACCCGATCGGCGCGGGACGGTCCTGTGTGGCCTATCTCACCCTGCAACTGAACACCGGGGCTATCGCCCACATCCACGTGAACTGGCTGTCTCCTATCAAGGTGCGGACCACCATCATCGGCGGATCCAAACGAACCATGGTGTGGGACGACCTGAACCCGAGCCAGCGACTGTCCATCTTCGACCGGGGCGTCGACGTCGCCGCCCCGGAGGAGCTCGGTTCCGACGATCTCCGCAACATGCGGGTGTCCTACCGGTCCGGGGACATGATCGCCCCGGCCATCATCGAACGTGAGGCTCTACAGACCATGGTCGCGCACTTCGCCACGTCCATCCGAACTGGACAGTCACCACTCACCGACGGCCGCGCCGGCCTGCGGGTACTCGAGATCCTTGAGGCCGCGTCAGCGAGCCTGGCCGACGGTGGCCGTACCATCGCCCTGTCCGGTGGTGACCGGTGACCGCCGCGGTGAGCATCGCCGGCAGCGCAGCCCTGGTCACCGGCGGGGCCGGCACGATCGGCTCCCATGTGACGGACCTGCTGGTGTCCGGGGGCGCGAGCGAGATCGTGGTGCTGGACAACTTCGTTCGGGGCCGGGACGCGAACCTGGCCTGGGCGGTGGCCAACGGCCCGGTCCGGGTGGTGCACGGTGACATCCGCGATGCCGCGCTGGTCCGCGAACTCACCGCTGGCAAGGATCTGGTCTTCCACCTCGCCGCGATCCGGATCACCCAGTGTGCCGAGGAGCCCCGGCTCGCCAATGAGGTGCTGGTGGACGGCACCTTCAACGTGGTGGAGGCCGCGCAACAGGCCGGTGTCCGCAAGGTGATCGCCTCGTCGTCGGCGTCGGTGTACGGCCTGGCCGAGCAGTTCCCCACCACCGAACGCCACCACCCGTACAACAACGACACCCTGTACGGTGCCGCGAAGGCATACAACGAAGGCCTGCTGCGCAGCTTCCACAGCATGTACGGCATGGACTACGTCGCGCTGCGGTACTTCAACGTCTACGGCCCCCGGATGGACATCTTCGGCCTCTATACCGAGGTGCTGATCCGGTGGATGGAGCGCATCGACACGGGCATCCCGCCGCTCATCCACGGTGACGGCTCGCAGACGATGGACTTCATCAATGTTGTCGACATCGCCCGGGCCAACATCCTGGCGGCCGAGGCGGATGTCACCGACGACGTGTTCAACATCGCCTGTGGGGTGGAGACGAGCCTGGCCGAACTCGCCGCCGCACTGTCCGATGTGATGGGTGCGCGACTGTCCACCGAGCACGGTCCGGCTCGGACGGTGAACGGCGTCACCCGCCGTCTGGCGGACACCTCCACCGCGGCCGCGAAGCTGGGCTTCACCGCCGAAATCGGCCTCACCGAAGGGCTGCGCCAGTTGGTCGACTGGTGGCGCGCCGAACGCGAGGCGGAGCAACGGGAAGCCGCGCAGCGTAAGCAGGACGAGGGAGTGCCGGCATGACCACGGTGGAGCGCAAGATTCCCGTCATGATCCCGATGCTGGGCGAAGAGGAGGCACTGGCAGCCGCGGACACCGTCCGGTCTGGCTGGGTGGCCCAGGGTCCGCGGGTGGCTGAGTTCGAGCGGGCGTTCGCGTCCATTGTGGGAGCAGGGCACGGGATCGCGGTGAGTTCCTGCACCACCGGGCTGCACCTGGCCCTGGTCGCCGCCGGCATCGGACCGGGCGACGAGGTCATCGTGCCGTCGTTGTCGTTCATCGCAACCGCCAACGCGGCCAGATACGTGGGTGCCACGCCTGTTTTCGCGGACGTGGAACTGACCACCGGCAACCTGACCGTGGACAGCGTCGACGCGGTGCGCACCGAGCGCACCCGGGCCGTCATCGCGGTGCACCAGGGTGGCGTGCCGTTCGACGTACGGGCGTTGCGGGCGGCCGCAGCCAACTGGGACTGTCTGCTCGTCGAGGACGCGGCCTGCGCGGCAGGGTCCACTGTGTATGGTGAACCGGTCGGCATCGGCGCGGCGATCGCGGCCTGGTCCTTCCATCCGCGCAAGGTGATCACCACCGGCGAGGGCGGCATGGTCACCGTTGACGACGCGGAGCAGGCGGCCCGGCTGCGCCGGTTGCGCGAGCACGGCATGAACGTGTCCGCCGCCGACCGGCACGCCAGTGCCCAGCCGGTGCTCGAGGCCTACCTGGAGACCGGCTACAACTTCCGGATGACCGACATCCAGGCGGCCATCGGCCTGGTGCAGTTGACCCGGCTGGCCGGGCTGGTGGCGCAACGCCGGGAGTTGGCCGCGCGCTACCACGAACTGCTGGCCGACCTGGACGGCGTGACACCCGTGCGGGATCCGGCGTACGGGCAGGCCAATTTCCAGTCGTTCTGGGTGCTGCTGGACGAACGCTTCGGTGCGTCCCGGGACGAGGTCCTGTCCGAGTTGGCCGCAGCCGGAGTGTCCGCCCGGCGGGGCATCATGGCCGCCCACCTCGAACCGGCGTATGCCGAGGCGGCTGGACTTGACCTGCCGGTGACGCGACAGCTGACCCGTCACTCGCTCATCCTGCCGTTGCACCACGCGCTGACCGCCGAGGACCAGGACCATGTGGTCAACGTGCTGCGCAAGCTGGCGGGGCCGCGCGGATCCGGCCTCAGCGGCGTAGAACCGGACTCCGGCCGGCAATGAGGGATCTGCTGATCGTCGGAGCGGGTGGGTTCGCCCGGGAGACCGCCGCGGCGGTGCATGCCGTCAACGTGGTCCGGCCGACCTGGCGCCTGCGGGGTTTCCTGGACGACGACGCAACCCTGCACGGCCAGCAGCGGGCAGGCACGACCATCATCGGCAGCCTCGACGCGGTGGCCGACTGGCCCGACGCCGCGGTCGTCGTGTGTGTCGGCAATCCGCGCGACTTCGGCGTCCGGGAGTGGCTGGTGCGCCGGCTCGACCTGCCCGCGCATCGTTATGCCACGGTGGTGCACCCGACCGCCGCACTTGCCGGGGAGGCCCTGATCGCCCCCGGTTCGGTGCTGTTGGCACATTGTGTTGTGACCGCCGAGGCGACAGTGGGCTCGCACGTCGCGGTGATGCCGCATGTCGTGATCACGCATGACGACTCTATCGCGGACTATGTGACGTTGGCCTCGGGCGTTCGGCTCGGCGGCAACGTGGTGGTGGGCGTGGGAGCCTACCTGGCCGCCGGTGCGCTGATCCGCGAGTCAGTCCACATCGGAGCCTGGGCTCAGGTCGGCATGGGCTCGGTCGTGCTCCACGACGTACCCGCCGGCCAGGTCTGGCTGGGCAACCCGGCCCGCTATCACCGCGATGTCCAATTACCCCCACGGCCTCGTGCCGATCTCAGCCAAGGGAGCTCCCGACCGTGATTGCGCTGGTGGACCTGCAAGCCGCCCACACCGAGGTCGCGGAGGAGGTGGAAGCCGGATTCAAGCGGGTGATCGCGGACACCGCGTTCGTCGGCGGCGCGGAGGTCACCGCCTTCGAGCGCGAGTACGCCGCCTTCTCCGGGATCAGCCACTGCGTCGGTGTGGCCAACGGCACCGATGCGCTGGAACTGGCCCTGCGCGCGGCTGGCGTCGGTCGCGGTGACGCGGTCGTCATGCCGGCCAACACGTTCGTCGCCACCGCTGAGGCAGCTGCCCGGCTGGGCGCCCGATGCGTGCTGGTGGACATGGACCCGACCAGCTATCTGATCGATGTGGACGCCGCCCTGAACGCGGTCGGCATGGGAACCCGGGTCGTCGTACCGGTGCACCTTTACGGGCAACTGGCCGCGACCGAGAAGCTGGTCGAAGGCCTGGCCGACTCCGGCGTTCGGGTGGTCGAGGACGCGGCCCAGTGCCAGGGTGCCACCCGGCACGGTCACTCCGCCGGCTCGTTGGGGCTCGCCGGCCCGCAGGGGCTCGCCTCGACCAGCTTCTACCCGGGCAAGAACCTCGGCGCCTACGGCGATGCCGGCGCCGTGGTCACCGAAGACGGCGAGGCCGCCACGACCGTGCGGACACTGGGCAGTCACGGTGGGCTCCAGAAGTACGTGCATGAACTGGTCGGTGTGAACAGCCGCCTGGATGGCCTGCAGGCCGTGGTGTTGCGGGCGAAGCTGGCCCGTCTGGCTGCCTGGAACTCCGCCCGCCGGGCGGCCGCCGCCCGCTACGACGAGATGCTGGCCGATCTCGACGTGCTGCGTCCCACCACTGTGGACGGCAACGTCCACGTGTGGCACCTCTACGTGGTGCGGGTACCGGGCGATGGCAGCCCACGCCGCCGCGACGAGGTACTGGCCAAGCTGAACGCCAACGGCATCGGCGCGGGCATCCACTATCCGGTGCCGGTGCACCTCACCCCGGCCTTCGCCGATCTGGGCTACCGGGCCGGCGCGTTCCCCCATGCCGAACGCGCGGCCACCGAGATCCTGTCGCTGCCGCTGTTCCCGCAGATCACCGCGGTCCAGCAGGAACAGGTGGTGGCCGCGTTGCGCGCCGCCCTGGGGTAGGAGGAGGCTAGGCCAGCATGTACGTCTCGTTGCGAGACCGCCCCGGTGCCGGCACTGACCCGACCCGCTCCGTCCGCGCGCGGGTGGCCACCACCGTCGTGTTACTGGGCGTGGTGAGCCTGCTCACCGATGTCTCGTCGGAGATGATCACCGCGGTCCTTCCGCTCTACCTGACCACCGAACTGGGCCTCGGCCTTTTGGCGTACGGCTTTGTCGACGGCGTGTACCAGGGCGTGAGCGCCCTGGTGCGGATTGCGGGCGGTTACGCGGCGGACCGGGGCCGGGCACCGAAGTGGGTCGCCGCAGTGGGCTACGGCCTGTCGGCGCTGAGCCGCCTGGCGATGCTGCCGGCACACACGTTCGCCGCGGTCACCGGCGTGATCACCGCGGACCGGCTCGGCAAGGGACTGCGCACCGCCCCGCGCGACGCGCTCATCGCCGACGCCTCCGAGCCGGCCGCGTTGGGCCGATCGTTCGGTGTGCACCGGGCGCTGGACACGGCGGGCGCGGCTGCCGGACCGTTGGTGGCGTTCGGATTGCTGCTGCTGGTGCCGGGCGGATACAACGCCATCTTCGTGGTCTCCTTCGCCGTTGCCATGGTCGGCGTGGCGGTGCTGCTGCTGTTCGTGCCGAACCGGCGTACCGGCGGCGGCAAGCAGGGCGTGCGGTTCTCCCGGCTGGTCGGCCACCTGACCGCACGCCCGTTGCGGCGGCCACTGATCGCCGCGGCGGTCCTGGGTGTGTTCACCGTCGGCGACGGGTTCCTCTACCTTTCGTTGCAGCAGCGCGACGATTTCGCCGCCACCTGGTTTCCGCTGTTGTATGTGGGCACGAACATCGCCTATCTCGCCACGGCGATCCCGTTCGGACGGCTGGCCGATCGGATCGGTCGCGCCAAGGTTCTCGTCGGTGGGCACGTCGCCCTGCTCGGCGCATACCTCATCGCGGCCGCGCCCGGCGGCGGCCTGCGCACCACCATCCTCACCTTGCTGTTGCTCGGGGTCTTCTATGCCGCCACGGACGGGGTGTTGCCCGCGCTGGTGAGCCGACTGGTGCCGGCCGGCGCCCGGGGAAGTGGCATCGCGGCGGCACAGACCGTCGTCGCGGTGGCCCGGTTCCTCTCGTCGCTCGGCTTCGGCCTACTCTGGGCCAACGCCGGACGCGGTGGTGCACTGATGATCGCGGCGGCGTTGCTGCTGATGGCGATACCGGTGGCCGGCTGGCTGCTCTGGCCGTCGGACCGGAAGTCCGATGCCGGCGTGGCTTCCCCCACGGTCGAAGGGGTGGCGAGATGAAGGCGCGCATAGCGGCGCTGATCGGCGTGGTGCTGGTCGCATTGCTCGCCTCGGCCGGCTACATCCTGTATCTGCGCGGCGAGCAGCGCCAGGCGGCGGCCAACGCCCCCGCCGTCAATACCCGAAACGACTTGGCCGCATTGCGCGGCGTGCCGCACATCGCGTTCCGCAACACCGCCCTCGGCACCGGGTACGGGCAGGTGGCGCTCGTGCCGGCGGGCGACCCGGGTGGCCCGCGCGCGATTGCCCCGGCCTCCTGCGAACGGGTCTTCGCCAACGCCAATAATGCTCTGTGCCTGTCCGCGCAGCGGGGCCTGGTAACCACATACAAGTCCACTGTGCTCGGTCCAGACTGGACGGTGGTGCGAGACCTGCCACTCAGCGGCCTGCCCAGCCGGGCTCGGCTGTCCGCGGACGGAAAGTTCGCCGCGACCACCACATTCGTGTACGGCGACTCGTACAGCAACCCTGGCCAGTTCTCCACCCGTACCCTGATCAGTGCACTGGACGGCTCGCGCAACGAGGATCTGGAGCAGTTCGGACTCGTCGTCGACGGACAGGCCAACAACGCGCCGGACCGCAACTTCTGGGGCGTCACGTTCGCCGACGGCGACACCTTCTACGCGACCGCGGCCTCTGGCGGCAAGACCTGGCTGGTGCGGGGAAGCATGTCACGCCGCACACTGACCTCCATCCGCGATGACGTCGAGTGCCCGTCGTTGTCGCCGGACGGCACCCGCATCGCGTTCAAGAAACATGACGACCTGCCCGCCGGCCAGTGGCGGTTGGCCGTATACGACCTGGCTACTGGCGCGCAGACCCTGCTGGCCGAGCAGCACAGCGTGGACGATCAGGTCACCTGGCTCGACAACGCCCGCATTATCTACGGTCTACCCCGCAGCCAGGCCGGCACCGCGACCAGCGACATCTGGGTAGTCCCCGCGGACGGCACCGGCGCACCCAGCGTCCTCATCCCCGACGCCGCCTCCCCCGCCGTAGTCAGGTAACTCACCCCGCCGGCGCTTGTCATACCGTGACGAAGTGCGGGAGGGGTTGCCTTGTCGCTACGGCGCGGAGGACTTCGGCGTGGCGTTGCAGGCAGAGGATAGCGGGGAAGGCTGCGCGCGACTCGGCCGCCAACTGCTCGCGCCGGCCGGCCGAGCCTTCGATGTCGGCGAGCACAGTGGACATTGCCGCAACCAGCTCGTCCTCGTTCGGCTGGCGGCGAAAGCGCAGGTCGCTGATCACGTCCCAGTCGAGCCGCTCCGCGTCCCCAGCCGGGTTGGCCACCAGCACGCCGCGGCCCGGGCCATCCAGTTGTTCCCGCGCACCGCCGACGTCGGGCATCACCACCGGTAGCCCGGTGGCCAGCGCCTCCATCGACGCGAGTGACCATCCTTCGAAGAAGGAGTCGAGGACGAACGCGTCGGCCGCCGCGAACAACGCCGTCGGGTTCGTGCAGTGGCCGCGCAGATGGATGCGGTCCGCGCACGGCAGGCTCTCGGCGTAATGGCGGACCTGCTCGTAGTACAGCGCGTCGTCGGCCCGGCCGGCGATGAGCAGATGCGTGTCCGGACGGGCCACTCTCGCGAACGCGGTGAGTAGGCCGTAGGTGTTCTTCTGCAGTCCGAACCGGGCCAGTGACAGCAGCAGCACCTCGCCGTCGAGGCCCAGCGCCGCCCGCGCGGCGGTTCTGTCCACTGTGGTGATCCGGTGCTCGTCGACGCCATTGGGTATGGTCACCAGCCGGTCGGCGGGAAACGTCGGCACCCGGGCGAGGTACTGCCGGCGCACCATCTCGCTGACCGCGATCTGGGCGGCGATGCCCCGGGATCGCTCCAGCTCCGGTGCCCACGAATCGCGGTGCAGGAAATGATGCATCCCGTGCAGAGTCTCCACCCATGGCACGCCGGTCGCCACGGCCGCGTCGAGCAACCAACTGGGCGCCCCATGCGCGCTGATCACGTCAGGCCGGGTACGGGCGAGGAACTCGCGGGCGTTGCCCGGATCGAGCTGTTGCAGGGCGACCCCGGCCTCGGTCAGCGCACGGACCAGCCGGCCCGCCTCGCCGGTGTAGCCGGCCTCGGTGGCCGAGTGGTAAACGACCGTGGTCTCGATGCCGAACTCCGGCAACCGACGTCCCAGGAAGGCGGCCATCTCGTCCATGCCGCCGACGTCGAGCACCTCGATCGCCACCACGCAACCCAGCGTCGCAGTCGTCGCGCGCGCCGCGACCGACGCCGCGACCGACGGCGCGGGCGTCGCAGCGCTGGTGCGCGGCAACGCCTGGACGTCGGCCCCGTCACGGCCCGGGATCAGCGGCACGGACCAGTCCTCGCTGGGCCCGACGGGCGCAGCGTCACCGCCCACAGCGGACAGTGCCCGGCGGGCGATACGCCGTACCGGTGCTGGCACGTTATGGGCCTGGCGCTGGGCCCACATGGTCATCCGGCGCACGATGTCCCACCCTCTCCGCGTCGCGTGCTCACGCTGGCGCAGCCAGCTTCGGCTCGCCGAGTTGTCGTTGCTCGTCGTGCTCCACATCCATGACCGTCCGCAGGGTGCGCAGCAGGCGACGGGTCCAGACGAACAGGATGCCGACGTACACCATGGTCGCGCAAAGCCCACCGGTCAACAGCGCCAGCACTCGCAGGTCGAACAGCCGCGACACCCCATACCCGGCGAACATGGCCGGGGCGACCGCGACCAACGGCACCGCGAGGTTTTTGAGTATCTTCCCGGGACTCGCACCACGGACCGTACCGCGACCAGGTAGGCCGGCAGCGCGATGCCCGCGCCGATCACCACGTGCGCCCAGCCGGCGCCGGCCAGCCCCCAACGGTCCAGCCCGATCACCATGGCCGCGGCCGAGCGCGAGCAGCCACAGCACTTGGACCACCAAGACCGCACGGGTCGCGCCAGCGGCGATGAGGTATGTGGCCATCAGGTCGAAGACCACCCGCAGCGCTCCGAAGAACGCCAATCCGGCCAGCGCGTGTGTGCGGCGGCGAGCCACTTGTCCCCGTATACGAACGGGATGACAACCGAGGCGAGGCTGGACAGCACGACGCCGGCGAGCAGGGCCAGGGTGAAGCTCAGGCCGGCGGCCAGGCTCAGGCCGGCGGAGCGGCGCTTGTCGTCCAGTTGGGAGAAGCCGGGCAGCGCGACCACGCGCAGGGCCAGACCGAGCGAGGTCATCGGCCAGGAGGCCATGTTGAACGCGAGTACGTAGAAGCCGAGGATGATCGGGCCCGAGTGCCAACCGACGACGACATAGTCGACGTTCATGACCACCCACGACAGCAGGTTGGCCAGCGCCAGCGGCAGCCCGAACCAGACCAGCTGTCTGGCCACGACACGATCGAAGCCGAAACGAGGCCGGGTGTGCGTGATGACGTACTGCAGCACGCAGGTGGTGCCCAACGAGAGCACGCTGGCAAGCGCCAGCGACATCGCGCCGAATCCGGTCAGGGCCAACGTCAGCACCGCGACCGTGTTGACCAGCAGGCCGCTGCCGTCCACGGCGAACTGGGCCGACTGGCGGAAGTTGGTCTGCAGGATGGCATGCGGCACGGTGGCAAGCGCGGACAGCACCAGGGTGATCGACATGACCCGCACCACCGGCGCGGCCTGCCCGGCGCCGAGGCTTTCGGACAGCGGACCAGCCAGGGCAGCCATCGCCGCCCCCAGGATCGCGCCCAGGCCGACCGCGATCGTGGTGGCGGTCGCCGCGCGGGCCCGGATGTTGCCCGAACGGACCAGGTCGGCGGTCAGGCCCAGGTCGACAAACGCCAGCAGAATCGTCTGTACGGTCAACGCGACCGCGAATACTCCGAACTCCTCTGGCGCGAGCAGTCGGGCCATGATGATGCCGACGCCGAAGTTGCCGACCCGCAGCACCAGGCTGCTTACCGTGCTCCAGGCGAAGCCTCGTCCCGCCTTGGCCCCGATCGTCGCGCCGCTCGGACGATTCGCGACGGGTTCAGGTTCAGTTGCGGTGATCTGATCATTCATCGTTGGCCGATCGGCTCGGGCGGGCACGGCGGGCGATCGCACGGACCGGGCGGACCGCAAGGCCCATCGTCTTGGACCGGTCCGCCTTGTACGAGGCCATGTGCGCGGTGGTGGCCAGCATCGCGGCGGCCCGGCGCAGGGTTGGCCGGCGCAACGCCAGCTCGGTCTGGTAGATCTGCGCCAACTGCCGGCCGGCGGCCTCGAGACTGAACCGGGACATGACGACCTCGCGGCCCAACGCCGCCAACGATTCGCAGCTGTCGAACCTCTTCAGAGATCGACGAGGATCTGCTCCAGCAGTGGGGCGCCGTCGCTTCCGTCGCCCAGCCAGTACCAGCCCTTGTCGAGGAAGAAGTCCAGGCTCTCTGGTGTGAGCAGGCGCCAGTAACCACGTTCGCCCTGCACCACCAATGGTTTGGCGAATGCCATAGCTCGCAGGGCCGACCCGCCCATCCCCAGCATGATGTCGGCGGCGGCATAGGCGTCACGTGGATCGGTCATCTGCCCGGTCAAGGTGACCACCTCGCGGCCGGCGGCGAGGTTGGCCGGTCCGCCTCGGCCTGCACCGCCGCGCGGGACGGACCGTCGCCGACGATGAACAACCGCAGCCCATATGTATTGGCGAACTTCCCCATCACCCGGGCCGCCGCGAGTAGGCCCTCCTCCTTGAGCTCCGGTGTCAACCGGCAGACAACAAAGATGGCGACTTCGTCGGGTCGCAGGCCGAACCGGGCCCGGGCGGGCGCGGTGTCGGCCACCGGGGCGTTGGCCACCGTGTCCACCGGCGGTTCGAGCAGGTAGGTGCGGGGCCGGTACCGGCGCTCTGATTCGGCCAGTTCGGCCGTGCCCACGATGATCGGCATTGACCGCGGCAGCGCCCATCGCGGGACCTCTGGTGTGTAGATCGTCGCGATCGTCGGCACTGCCCGGGTGAGGAAGCCGCCGTAGGCCGCCTCCACCGCCGGAGTCCAGTAGTGCGCGTGGATCAGATCGACGTCGCGCTCGCGGGCCAGTTTCCAGATCGCCATGGAGGTCCGGATCGCCGGGGGTTCCCCGGCGGGCGGAGCAGGCACGAATTCGAGACCAAATTCCTCGACCACATGCGTGATGTCACCGGGCGGGCCGAAAATGATCGACTCATGACCGAGCTCGGCCAGGGTACGGGCCAGTTCAATGGCATTGATCTGCGTGCCACCGATCTCCATGGTGTGCACGCAAGTCAGAATCCGCACGGCTCCTCCTTCCGGTCAGCCAAACGCAAGCAGCCGGCGCCCACAGACCGCGACCGGCCTGGATCCGGCTGCATGCCCTGAGATGGCATTCGGCCGGATCCAGGCCGGTTCTACGATCCCGGTAAGCCGCGCCTACCGTACCACCGCCCCGCTAACTCGCGATGAATACGACATCGACCCAGTAGTTGTGCCTGGCCGTGTTGTTGGGGAAGGCGTTTCCTGGTCCGTAGCGGTAGACGGCACCGGTACTCGGCACCCGCAATGGCGCCTTGTCGAACCCGGTGGTGAAGTAATTCAGATCGACCGAGTAGCGACCGACATTCGTGTGGTACGAGACGACATACGTGGTGCCGGGACTTATCGTTACCGGTTGCGTGAAGGTCAACGTCTGCCAACCACTCGCCGTCTCATTGGTGAACGTGCCGGTGGCCAGGATCTGGTTGGTGGCCGCCGACCACAATGTACCGGTGTGCGTGCCGGTGTTCGTGGCGCCCTTGTAGAAGCGAACGCCGGTCACCACGCCGGTCACGTCGGTGGTGAACTTGACGCCTACCTCGACCGCGTCGGTGTCGTTCCAGGCCGGGTTCACCGGAGTGTCGGTGGCCGCGAACAGCGACAACTGCGTGCCGGTGGGCGGCGGGGTGGTCGGGCTGCTGCTCGGGGTGGGCGTCGGCGTGACCGTCGGGGTCGGGGTAGGTGAGGGCTGCACCGGGTCTGCCACAAACAGCGGGTCCACCCAGTAATTCGTCGAACCGAAGGTGTTGTTCGGGAACGTGCTGGTCGCGCCGTAGCGGTAGACGCCGTTGCTGCCACCCGGTGCGCTCAGTGGCCCGTTGGTGTACGTCGAGGCGAAGAAGTTGCTCGTGGACGAGTAGTGCCCGTTGGGCGCGAAGTAGCTCGCCACGTAGGTGGTGCCGGCCGTGACGGCCACGGGTGTGGTGAAGGAGGCGACCTGCCAGCCCACACCCGAGCTGGTCGGGAAGGTCACCCGCGCCAGTTCGCTGCCGCTGGACGACCACAACGCGCCGGTGTGGGTACCGATGTTGCCGGGGCCGGCGTAGTACCGGACGCCGACAACCGTGCCGTTCACCGAGGGCGTGAACTTGACGCCCAACTCGATCCCGTCAGTGTCCGGATCGGACAGTACGGCCGGGGTCAGGTTGCTGGGGAACAGTCTCAGCACCGTCGCGTCGAGATCGGTGGTGAACGACCAGGTGAAGGTGGCGGGATTGCCGGACGCGTCCTGGCCGGAGGCGGTGGCCGTATAGGTCTTGGCCGAGGCCAGGTTCGCCGCCGGGGCGAAGGTGACCGTCTTCAGACTGTCGTTGTAGGTGGCGGTTCCGGCCACGGTCGCGTTGGCCGGGTCCTTCAGGGTGAACGCCACCGTGGCGGGGGCCAACGACTTGGAGAACGTCGCCGAAGGCTGCACGGTGAACGGCACGCCGCCCGCTCCGGCCATCGGCGAGACCGATGTGACGTAAGGAGCCGCATCGTTGGCCGCGACGAAAGTCACGTCCACGTAGTAGTTGGTCTCCCGGTACTGGTCCGTCGGAACCCCGTTGCCGTAGGTGGACACACCGTTGCCGTTGGTGGTCCGCAACCGCGGCGCCTTGAGCGGTCCGGCCACCCAGTCGCCGTAGCTGAAGAAGTACTCATCGGAGGCGTAGTGCCCGTTGGGCGCGCGATAGGACGCGACATACGTCTGTCCCGCGGTGACCTGCACCGGCGTACCGAAGGTCAGGGTCTGCCAGCCGGACGCGGTCTCCGAGGTGAAGATGCCGGTGGCCAGCTTGCTGCCAGCCAGGCTCCACAGGGTGCCGGTGTGCTGGCCGGTGTTTCCAGTCCCCTTGTAGAACCGCACGCCGGTGACGACGCCGTCGGTCTGCGGCACGAAGTGCACGCCCAACTCGACCGAGCCCGTGTCGTCCGAGGTGGCAACCTTGGGCACGGTGGCACCGAAAAGGGTGTGCGCGCCGGTCAGCGTGAAGGTGCGGCTGGTCGGATTCGCCCCCACGTTCGCGCTGTCATCAATGCCCCGCACCAGGACCGTCTGCGTGCTCATGCCGGTCGAGATGAAGCTGTATGTCCACGAGCTCGTGCCGTTGGCTGGGTGCCAGGTCGCTCCGCTGTCCAGCGAGACCTCGACTCCGGCCACGACCCCGCCACCGACGTCGGTGGCGGTGCCGGACAGGGCGATCTGGGCGCCGTTGGCGAAGCTGGCTCCGGCGGCCGGTGAGGTGATGGTCACGTTCGGGCCCTGGGTGTCGCTCGACGCGGCCGACGCGATGAGCCCGCTGACGAGAGTGGTCGGCTGGACCCCCATGTCGGCGAACAGGTTCACCGTGGCCTGGCGCAGGGCCGGGTCGGCCGGGGCGCCGTTGCCGTCGTGGTTCGCGTCCAGGCCCCAGGCGTACTGGATGGTGCCGGCTGAGAAGACCAGCGCGCCGCTCGCGGCCCGGTAGAGGGTCATGCGATGCGTGGTGGTGCCGGGCTTGACGACGTTGCCGAAGTCCTGGAGGTATTCCGGTGTCGGACCGACCGTCGTGGACAGACGGATCAGTCCGGCTGGGCGGAAGCCGTTGTCGAGGTCCTCGTTGGACTCGTAACCGACCGTGTGCTGGGCCAGCGTGGCGGTCTGGTTCGTGCCCAGACTCGCGACGGAGGTGCCGCGCCAAAACCGGTTCTTACCCTGTTGGGCCGGAACCTGGATCGGCAGGTCGTCGCTGTTGGCCATGTACATGGTGCCAGTGAGCGCGTTCTCCGGCCGGCCGCCGTTGGCCGGCGGGCTGAACCGGGGGTCGCGCCAGGTGCCGGTCCACTCGGGCGATGGGTCCAGCTTCCTGTTGGCCCAGGTCTCCTTGTAGCAGACCAGCGTCCGGTTGGCCGTGTTGGAACCGTCCTGGCTCGGCTCTAGCCGGGTCTTCCAGTAGACCTCGTTGCCGCTGAAGAAGGCTAGATGGACGCCGTCGTCGCGGGCGGACTCGACGTTCGCCCGGGCCGTCCCGGTCCAGTACTCGTCGTGACCAACCGAAAGAAACACCTTGTGGTTCTTGATGAGGTTGCCCCGCACGTCGGTGTCCACATCGGTGGTGTAACTGACGTCGTACCCGTTGGACTCCAGGAACCGGATCATCGGGTACTCGTTCGAGAACAGGTAGTCACGGCCCTTCTCGAGACCGCGAGTCGCATATGGACGGTTGTAGCTGAGCTTGTAGGCCCGCCCGTTGCCCTGCCCGGTGTAGAAGTCCGAGCCCCCGTAACGGTTGTACGCCTGCCAGGTCGCGTCGGACGTCTTCATGAACAGCTTCGACGTGCTGGCGTCGTTGCGGACGACGAAGGGGATCTGGCTCGCGTCATCCTTGTTCGTGGTCAGTTTGGCGATGTATACACCAGACACGGCGGTCGACGGCACAGTCCAGCTCGCCGACACAACCCATCGACCGCAGTCGAAGATCTCGGTGTTAGGGTCGGCCACGCATGCCTGCGACTGCGGCGTGGAGGAGTTCACGTTGATGGTGGCCTGCTTGCGAGCACCGTTGCCGTTGTAGTAGCCGAGCCGGTAGATGTCGACCCGGTACGAGGGTGCGGTCGTGTTGATTTTGAAGCTGATCGCGCTGCCCACATTCACGCTGGCGCTGGTCGCGAAACCCTGGATGGTCGCGTCACCCACGCCCGTGATGTCCCACTCGTCCGGAGAGTTGCCGGTTTTGCTGTTCTCACAGGCGATCGGGTTGACGAGCGGATTACACGGATCGGCCGCGAACGCGCGGGGAATGACACCGATTCCGGTGGCCACCAGGAGTGCGGCGATGCCCGCGACGATGGCCAGTCTCCGGCCGGAATGCTGCCGCGCCAACGGGCGCCGCGCGACCGACCTCAACGACTGGGTCAGCGCCTTGGACCTGGATCGTAGGTCGGACCAGGCCGACGACATCCAGCGCGTCTGCGCACGGCTCACGACTTCTCCTCAAGCTCACGTCTACGCAACAAATCACGAAGGGCCGTCGCGATCATCCGGCACGATACCGGCCTGACCCTCCGGTCAGGACCATTCGTTCACGCGGACTGCATCCCCCGTGAGGCGGGAACTGATGGTCCGTTCGGACTACACACGAGACGACGGAAGCCTTAGGGGGCGCCACATCGGACGGCTACCACCATGGCCGATGTCCGACCATCGGCGGGGCCACCACATCATGCTGTCGCTTCGGGGTTTCTTTACTGTGCCTGAGACGCTGGTCGACGGTGCGGGGGGTGGGAAACCACCAGCGTCCGAAGGCGGGGTGCGTATACATTAGACCATCGGGCGCGTGTCGCCACAGTCAGGAATCTGGCTTCCCGCAAGTTCCGCCGGTTACGCAGCGGAATGGGATCAATGCAGGAACTTGCGGACGCTCGACGTTCGCACCGTTCGAGCCGGATGGGTGAATCGCCACACAGTGCCGCAGGCGCCCATCATCAAAGCCATCGTGATGGCGAGGGTCGTGTAGTACAGCGAGTCCACTGTGCCCTCAACCAGGATGCATACAACCTGCGTGGCTACCAGCGCGATGCACAGGTGCTTGTCCTCGGCTCGCTTCGCGCGCCGGTGAGCGATCACGGCCAACGAGATGCAGGTGACATGCAAGGTGAGCAACGCGGCCACGCCGAGCACGCCCTGTGTGATCAGCGTATACAGCCATTGGTTGTCCAGGACCCAGCCCTGCCACAGCTCCGGCACCAGGGTCCACGGTCCCCGGCCCAACCACGGCCGTTGGTAGAACAGCGCGAAGGCAAGGTCGTAGTCCTGCGTGCGGCCGGCGATGCTGTTGTCTGTGCTGGTGTTCGCGAACAGGCCCTGCACCGATCCGAGTAGGCCCGGCTTGCCGACGAACAGGCCTGCGATGAGGACCGCGAACAGGATCAGCAGGTTGTAGATCATGCGGAGGTTCCACGTGGCCAGCATGACGAGGAAGATCGCGGCGATGGCCAGGATACCGGTCCGGGAGATGGCGACGGGCACCGCCGCGGCGCACAGAAGTGCCGCGAACGCGGCCGCTCGACGATGCAGCTTGCTGGGCGAGAAACGGGCGAAATGGATACCGAACGGAACCGCTATCGCCATCACCGCACTGAATTCGATGTAGTGCGTGGTCATGCCGGCGACCCGGAAGCCGGTGCCGCGGTTCTCGAACCCGACCACACCACCCTTGAGTTCCAACCCCGGAATGTTGAAGAAGTGCGCCACGTCCGTCCGGGTCAGTGATTCGTAGAGCCCAGCCAGCGCACAGACGGCCGCGCCCCACAGGAAGACCCGCAGCACGCTGTTGAACCGGTCCCAGTTGGGAATGCCGTCGGCCACCACCAGGATGACGCCGAGCAGTTCCATCACCTCGAGCGCGCCGAAGTCCTGCGCGTTCAACTCCACCGGCAGAAGTCCGCGAAACAGACCGGCCAGATAGGTCGTGAGAAAGACGAGCAGATAGAACAGGACCGCCCAACGCAATGGTTGGGGTCCCACGACATGCAGCCACGGGTTGAGCCGGGCCAGGACCCACCAGCAGAACAGCCCGAGGGCGATCAGCAGGGCTGGCCGGCCGACGTAGGTGAGGTTCGGCACGATCAGCCGGCCCGGCATCATGAACAACAACACGAGCATGATGCACAGCACCGCGCTCAGGTCGATGCGCGTGGTCAGGCGCCGGGTGGCGTAGGTCCGTCCACCAACGAGCGACGGCTCGAGGTCGACCGGGTGATACAGGACGGAACTCGAGCTCACCGGTGCCGGTTCTCCGGTCCACCGTTGTGCGACCGGGACAGTTGCAGGGGCAGGACGATCGTGGAGTCAGGTGAGGCTTCGTGGGAATCCGCCGGCTCGGGCTCGTCGGCGGTGCCCAGGTATTCCGCACTCACGTCGGTGGCCAGCGGCGCGCTCGCGCCCCGGGCCGCGGCCATCGCGTACTGACCACCCCTTGGCTCGCCTGCCTTCTTACTGAGGGTCGGCGAGGTGGCGATCGACACGCTCGAGGGCGACGGGTCGATCCGGCGTCCGGGACCACCGCTGGTCGGCATCATGTCCAGTGCCGCCCGGTCTGCCCGGTCCGCGTCCGGGTTGCGGCGCTCGCGGCGACGCAGCCAGGCGTCCACGGCAATGGTGATACCCGTGGTGAGCAGGAAACCGATGCCGGCCGAGACGATGAGTACCCGCTTGAACTTGGACGTGACCTCGGTGACGCTCTCGCCCTGGTCCAGTTCCAGCGTGGTGATCAAACCTTCGGGCTTGACGTTGAAGCGTGCCTGCACGGCGGCCACCTCGGCCGCGATCATCTTCATCAACCGCTGGACGGTGTCTGTGGCCTGCTTGGGCGTCGCTGCGGTGACGTCGATGAGGAAGAACGTGGTGCCGTACTCGACGCTGACGCTGAAGCTGTCGGAGAGACCGGCCGCTGCGAGCTGCTCCGCGACGGCTGGTTCCTGAAGCTTCACGATGACCGCCGAGCCGAGCGCCCCGAAGCCGAGCGCATCCCACGGGTTCGGGTTCAGGTTCACTTCGTCCGGGTTCGGGCTACCCGGGGCAGGCAACATCTGCAGGTGGCCCACGGCGCTGTAGTCAGACTTGACGGTCTGGCTCACCAGCAGCACACCTGTCATGGAGATGAGCAGCATAGGTAACGTGACGTACCAGCGGCGAAACAGCAGCTTGGTCAGGTCCCAAAGATCCACGGTAGCCCTCATCGCGACGGACGTGATTGTCGATTGGTTCCCTGACCAATCGCTGGTCAGCCTAGTCGGACCAGCAAGCCGGCGCACACCGCCGTGAGGTTGGAAATGCTGGCAAATACCAGACTGCGCGACTGCGGTCATGTCGCGCCACTATCGGATTGGCGACAGACCTTCACTGCTCACATCGCTCTGGCATACTCCCACGAATGGCTCGCCCGGCGGCACCCCCCAACGCCCAACCGTCCACCAGCGAGCGGCCATCATCCCGCCAGCAGGTCTCGATTCCCGTTCTGGTGCTGCGCACCGCGGTTGTGGCACTGGTTGTGGGCTTGGTCGCCGGCGCCGCCGCGGTCTGGATACTGGGCCGTCAGGTGTCGTCCCCGACCACCACCCCGGCCGCCGATCCCACCATCAGCGTGGGCGGCACGGTGACCGTCACCGCGCCGAGCGGTCCACCGGGGGAAAAGTTCGGCACCTTCCCGGGCCCGGACAACACGGGCGTACCGGTGGGAACGGTACTGCGGCAGCAGTATGGCAACCTGCGCATCAGCAAACCTGGCACGGTCATCGACCGTATCGATCTAGCTGGCTGCATCGTCGTGGCGGCGGCCGACGTGACCATCAAGCGCAGCCGGATCCGCGGGTCATGCGCCGAGGGCACGATCGGGCCGGCGTACCAGACCACCATGTCCAAGGTCCTCATCGAGGACGTCGAGGTGGACGGCCTCAACCAGTCCACCAGCTACTCGCTGATTGCCGGGGAGAGCTTCACGTGTCGCCGCTGCGACCTGCACGGCGGCGGCACCGGCATCCGGGCCGGCGACGACACCGTGGTCGAGGACTCCTGGCTGCACGGCAACCACGTCGGCGGGGACAGCCACAACACCGCGCTGTCCATCCACGGCGGTACCAACATCACTATCCGGCACAACCTGCTGCAATGTGACGGCGGCTACAACTGCTCGTCCGCGCTGTCGTTGTACCCGCGCGACGGCAGGATCGACCATGTGCTGGTCGAGAACAACCTCTTCTCCGGCGGTGGGTACTGCGTCTATGGCGGCGTGTACCGCGACACCGACGGGTCCAACCTCGCCGCGACCAACGTCCGGTTCCACAACAACGGCTTTCTGGCCAACCAGTGGCCCCGCTGCGGCGACCTCGGTCCGGTGGCGGCCTGGGAGTACCCGGTCGAGGGCAACGAGTGGTCCGGAAACTACTGGTACCCCAACCGGGACAAGGTGGTCACCGGCAACTAGCGGTGGTGGGCGTGGCTGTCGGCTAGGCGTCAGGTACGCGTGCGGGGCGCCTCGGCCCGACGCCATAAGCTTGCCCCCATGCGACGAGCCACGCCGGTGTCCCGATGAGAGCACTGCTCGCCGTGTCCGCCTCGCCCCGGGCCACGTCAGGGCCATTGCCGGTACGCCGTGACGAAGCCGTACGGGCACTCGGTGCCGATCCCGGCATGGTGCACGAGGCGGCCGACGGCTGGGTGGCATTGGTCGACCCGGATCCGGATGATCTTGTGCGCTCGGGCGCCTTCACGGTCCGGCTGACCCGCTCGATCCGCAGCCGCTGCGGCGACGTCCCGACCACCGCATTGGCTGGTCTGCTGGCCCGGGCCAGCCTGCCGGCCATGACATCCACTGTGGACGTCAGCGGCATGCACGAGGGCGGCCTGGCCGGAATCCTGCCGCCGTTCGCGGCCGCGCACCGGGCGGGGCCGGACGCAGCGATCGTGGTCGCCGGGGACTGGCTGGGCATGCGCCAGCTGTTCTGGTGGCAGGGCGACGGGGTGGCCGCGGTCTCGACCAGCGCGTTGGCACTGGCCGCCCTCGCCGGAGCGGAGCTCGACCTCGGCGCGGTCGGCCTACAGAGCCTGGTCGGCCACCAGGTCGGCCTGGCGACGATGTTCGCCGGTGTGAGCAAACTGGACCCTGGCTGCCTGGCGCATCTCGAGGCCGGTGCGGTGTCGGTGCGCCGCTACGCCGAGCATCCTCTGACACCGGCGAGCGACCTGCCGGTGGATGACGTGGTCGACGAGATGGCGCAGATCCTGCGCGAGATCCTGACCGGTTACGTCACTGATCATCCGGACACCATCCTTCAACTCACCGGCGGGCAGGACTCCCGGCTCCTGTTGTGTGCGGTGCCGGCGCCGCTACGGCGCGGCATGCACGCGTTGACCCTGCATGCGCCGGGCAGTGCCGACACGACGGTGGCAACCCGGCTCAGCGCGGCCGCCGGTCTTGACCATCAGATCTTTCCGCTCGATGGCCAGCCGCCGCTGGACCCGGCCACCGCATATGAGCTGGCTCTGGACGCGGCGATCGAGTTGGACACGATGGCCAGCCCGCTCGCGCTCGCCCCACTGCAACGGGCCGAATCGGCCCTGCAGCAGGGCCATCGGCTCTCCGGTGCCGGGGGCGAGACGGCCCGCGGTTTCTACTACGCCGGGCAGCCGACCCGGTCGCACACTTCGGCAAGCCTGATCGGACGGCTGGCCAGCTGGCGACTGTTCACCAACGAGGCGGTGGCCGCCGATGCGTTGGAGCCGGAATTCGTCAGCGCGGCCCGGGCCGCCGCGCAGGAACGCATCGCGGCCGCCTTCGCACCCCTGTCGGACCAGTGGCTACGGGCCACCGACGAGTTCTACCTCTACGAGCGAACGGCGCGGTGGGCCGGTGCCCACGGCACACCGGCCGCCGTGCGCCGGTTCTATGTCAATCCGTTGCTGGACCGCCGATTCATGCAGTTGGCCCTGGGTCCACAGCCCGCCGACAAGAAGGACTCCAAGCTGACCGGGGCGCTGATCGCCAGGCTGGATCCGGCGCTGTCGCGGATCCCGTTGGACTCCGGACTGGTGCCGGCACGGCTGGGCCGTACCGGCCTGGCCGCCCGTACCGCGGTTGCCCGGGTGAAGGCCCACAAGGTGGTGGGCAAGGTGCGCCAGCGGGTGTCCAGCGCGCGCCGGGCACAGCTGGGTGCGGCAAGCATGAGCGAGCTGGTGCTCGCGCACTGGCGGACCCATCCGGACATCGTTGCCCCGCTGCGGGGTAACGGCGTTGTGCGTCAGGAATGGTTGGACGGGCTGCTGGCCGGCGGTCGCGGCGCCCAGCCGACCACCGTCGCCTTCCTGGTCAACCTGCTCGTCGCGACCGGTGTGACCGGATCTGGCCACAACTGGGTGTCGCGGCCCGAGCCGGCGTCCGTGCGACCCTGACCACGCCCGCTACACCGCGTAGGAGGAACGTCCACATGGGAGTGTCAGTCAGGCTTCGGGGTGCGCTCGCCGCGGCGAGTCATGCCCGGGAGTTGCGTGGGCGACGGCCACCGGCGCTGACCGTGGGGCGCGACCAGGGCGGCCCGCCCCGGGTGTTCTACCTGACCCCGGAGCAGTCCTCGCCGCGGGGCGGGGTGCGCATGCTCTACCGCCACGTCGACCTGCTCAGCGACGCCGGCATCGACGCCGCGGTGCTGCACGCGCACTCGGGCTTCCGGTGCGAGTGGTTCGCCAACACCACCCGGACCGTGGGCGCGGACTCGCTGACGCTGCGCCCGTCCGACATCCTGGTGGTGCCGGAGTTCTACGCGGTTGGCCTGGACCTGCTACCGGTCGAACCGCGAAAGATCGTCTTCAACCAGGGTGCGTACCACACCTTTGATCACATTCCCTTCGATGCCACCGAGCCTGGCCAGCCGTACTCGACCGTCACCAACCTGATCGCCATGCTCACCGTGTCGAATGACAGCGCGGCCCTGTTGCGGCACACGTTCCCGACCATCGAAGTGCGCCAGGCCCGGGCGGTGCTGGACGGCGGCGTGTTCCACCCGGGCCCGCTGCCCGGTGATCGCCAGCTTGCCTTCATCCCCCGTCGCCGGCCGCAGGAACGCGAGCAGCTGTTGCATGTCCTACGTTCGCGTGGCGTGTTGCGTGGATGGCGGCTGGTGGCGATCGAGGGCTACACCGAGGCCGAGACCGCGCAACTGATGCGGTCGTCTGCGATATTCCTCAGTTTCAGCGACCGGGAGGGCTTCGGCCTGCCTCCGGCCGAGGCGATGGCCAGTGGTTGCTACGTCATCGGCTACACCGGCAACGGCGGCCGGGACTACTTCGACGCCCGTTACAGCGCGCCGATCACAGACGGCGACCTGCTCGCCTATGCGATCGCGGTGGAGACCGCGATCGAGCGGTACGAGACGGACCCGGAGAGTCTGGCCCGCGATGGCCGGGACGCGTCCGCGGCGGTATTGGGGCGCTACCAGCAGTCTGGTCTGCGGCAGGACCTGATCGACATCTACCAACCGCTCGTCAGGTAATGGCTGGAACAGGCAAAAAGCTGCGTCATGTAAGAAAAGTGACATCCCAAATCGCCTTCCGGCTACTTGTCCGCGACGGTGCCATGCACCAGCGTTGCCGTGGGGTCGTCTGTCCTGAGGTGGGGGAGCAGTGGGCACATGAAGAACTCTCGTCCGCACATCGCGATTCTGGTGGCCAACCTTCCGGCCGAACGCGACCGTCGCGTCATCCGAGAATGCCTTTCGCTGGAACAGCACGGTTATGACGTGACCGTGATCGCGCCGCGTGGCGACCGCAGCCTGACCATCCTGCCCGGCAGCCGCGCCACCCGGCTGCGGCCATATCCGGTGCCCGTGCTCGGCGGCGGCATATTCACATTCCTCTTGGAATTCACCTGGTCGTTCCTCTGGATTTCCTACCGGCTGCTGGGCGAGTTGCTGCGTGGCCGGGCCCAGGCGGTCCAGGTGTGCAACCCGCCCGATATCTACTTCCCGCTCGCCCTGATCTTCCGTGCGCTCGGCCGGCCCTGGGTGTTCGACCACCACGACCTGTGCCCCGAGATCTACGCGACCAGATCCAACGGGTCACCCAACAAGGCGGTGTTCCGGCTGCTGGTCGCACTGGAGCGGAGCACGCTGCGCACGGCCAGCGCGGTCTTCGCCACCAACGAATCGTTCCGGCGCAACGCACTGGACCGCGGCGTGGCCCCGGACAAGGTCACCGTTGTCCGCAATGGACCGTCGGCGCCGGAAATCACGGGCGCCTCCGCCAGCGCGCCGGCGCAGCGGCATCCGGAGCACCGCATCGTGTATGTCGGTGTGCTCGGACCACAGGACAATGTGGAGGGTGCGGTGCTCGCCGCCGATGGGCTGACCCGGCTGCGCGGCCGGACGGGTTGGCGCATGATCATCGCGGGTGACGGCGAGAGTATGCCAGCACTGACCAAGCTGGTCGCCGAACGGGGACTGTCCGATGTGGTGGAATTCGCTGGCTGGCTCGACACCAGCGAGGTGGACGCGCTCCTGCGCTCCGGCACCATCGGCATCCAGCCGGACCTGCCCACCCGGATGAACGACCTGTCCACCATGGCCAAAACGGTGGAGTACGTCGCCCGCGGCCTGCCGGTGGTCGCGGCCGACCTGACCGAGACCCGGGCCACCGCCGCCGACGCCGCGGTGTACGTCCCCAACGGCACCCCGACCGAGTTCGCCACCGCGATCAACGACCTGCTCGACGACCCGGCCGCCCGGCAGCGGATGCACCAGACCGGACTCACCCGGTTCGCCGAAACCTTGTCGTGGGAACATCAGGCGGTGGGCTACCTGGCAGTATGGGACCGGCTGCTGGCCGGCAAGGTACGGCGCCCGCCAGCGGCCCCGGTCACGGAGTCGGCCGGCCGTGGTGTTTCGGAGCGCCGGTGACCAGCATTGTCATTGCCGCCCACAACGAGGCGGCGGTTATCGGCGACTGCCTGGACACGCTGCTCGCCGGTGCCAGGCCGGATGAGTTCGACATCACCGTGGTCGCCAACGGGTGCACCGATGACACCGCGCGGGTCGCAGCCAGCCGTCCCGGCGTGCGGGTGCTGGATCTGGCCGAGCCCGGCAAGGCCCGGGCCCTCAACGCCGGTGACGCGGTGGCGACGGGCTTTCCCCGCATCTACCTGGATGCCGATATCCGGCTGAGCGCGGATGGGGTGCGGCTGCTCAGTGCCGCCCTGGCAGCGCCGCCGCCGTTTGCGGCGGTCCCGCGCCGGGAGTTGGACCTGGCTGGGCGGCCGTTGCTGGTGCGCGCGTTCTACGCGATCAACCGGAGACTGCCTGTGTACGCCGACGGCCTGTTCGGCCGCGGTGCGATCGCGGTGTCCGGCGCTGGCCGGCAACGTTTCGGCGAGTTCCCCGAGGTCATGGCCGACGACCTGTTTCTGGATTCGACCTTCACCTCGGCGGAGAAGACCGAGGTCGCCGGAGTCTCCTCGCGCATCGCGACACCGCACCGCACCCGCGACCTGGTGCGCCGGCTGGTGCGGGTCCGGGCCGGCAACGCGGCGCTGCGCCAGGCGGCCGGCAACGCTGGCTCGGGTAGGCCTGTGGTGCGGCGGGCCAGTAACCTCTCCTGGTTTCGTGACGTCGTGCTCCCCCGGCCCTGGCTGGCGCCCGCGGGCGCCTGCTACGCCGCGCTGATCGTGACCGCGACCGTCCTCGCGCGACGGTCCGGCAGCGCCAGCCACTGGGGGCGGGACGAGTCGACCCGCCAACAGGCCGGCGAGAACCCGCGCGTGGGCGCATGAGCGTGAGCGAGGAACCGATGGCAGGCACCGCGGTGCGCAACATCTGCTTCCACGGTGTTGGCACACCCCAACGGGAACTGGAGCCCGGGGAGCATGTCTACTGGGTCGGCACCGACCAGTTCCTGTCCATTCTGGACGAGATCTCGACGTGGCCGGCGGTCCAGATAAGTTTCGACGACGGCAACGCCTCCGACGCCCAGATCGCCCTGCCCGCGCTGCTGGAACGCGGCCTCACCGCCGAGTTCTTCGCCCTCGCCGGCCGGCTCGACCAGCCCGGCAGCCTGAGCTCGGACGATATCCGCGAACTGCGTCGACATGGCATGGCGATCGGTTCGCACGGCATGCACCACCGGCCCTGGCGGCGTCTGGACGAGGCGACCGGGCAGGCGGAGTTCGTCACCGCCCGCGAACAGCTCAGCGAGGTGGCCGGGGCACCGGTGGACACCGCGGCCTGCCCGCTCGGCCAGTACGACCGGGGGGTGCTGGCCAGCCTGCGGCGGCTGGGCTACCGGCATGTCTTCACCAGTGACCGCAGACCCGCGGTGGCCGGTTCCTGGCTGCAACCCCGTTACAGCGTGCGGCACCAGGATACCGCCGCCAGCGTACGGGCGGAGGCTCTCGGTTCGGTGCCTGCCGCGCGGCGGGCCCGCGACGCCATGGTCGGGGTGGTGAAGCGGTGGCGGTAACCAAGGTCCTGCTGGGGTTCGCCGAGTCGCTGGCCGCGATCGAGTCGGCCTGGAGCCTGCTGGAGGACGGCGTCGAGGTTGTCACGTTCGCCCGTGAGGGACGCACGCCGGCGTTGGGCGCGAGCCGGGCGGTGCGTGTCGTCGCCGTGCCCGCGCCGGAACGCGACCTGGCCGGATGCCTCGCCGCATTGCGCCGCCTGCTGGCCCGGGAACGCTTCGACGCGATCCTTCCGCTCGACGACACCTCCGTCCTGTTATGCGACCAGTTGGCCTTCCCGACCGGCCTCGGTCAGCCCACCGTGGACGGCACCGTGATCGCCGGTCCGACCGGGGCACAGGCCCGGCTGGCCCTGGACAAGGCCGAACAGCTCGAACACGCCGAAAAGGCCGGGTTCCCGGTTCCCGCCACCGCGGGCAGTGACGGTGGCGGGCCATGGATGGTGAAGTCCGCGTTGGCCGTGGTCGAGCGGGACGGCCGGATCGTTCGGCCCAGTGGCGCCATCGCCCGCAACAAGGCTGAGGTGAGTCGGATCACCACCGAGATCGCGGCACCGGTCTTGGTGCAGCCGGTGCTCGACGGGATCGGTGAGGGTGTGTTCGGCATCGCGATCGACGGCCAGGTAATGGCGCTGTCGGCGCACCGCCGGGTACGGATGATGAACCCGCGTGGCTCCGGATCGAGCGCGTGCCAGTCGATCCCGGTCGACCCGGATCTGGCCCGCGCCACGAGCTCCTTTGTGGACAGCACCGGCTGGCGGGGCATCTTCATGATCGAACTGCTCCGTGACACGGCCGGGCGGCCGTGGTTCATGGAACTCAACGGCCGTGCCTGGGGAAGCATGGCGCTGGCCCGCCGCCGCGGGCTCGAGTATCCGGCCTGGGCGGTGCGCGCTGCCCTCGACCCGGCTTGGCGTCCCGCCGTGCCGGCCGGATCCCCACATCTGCTCGCCCGCCACGCGGGCCGCGAACTGGTCCACCTGCTCGCCGTACTGCGCGGCGGGCGCGGCGCCGACGCCGGCCGCTGGCCCTCGCGGGGTGCCACCGTCGCCGCCTTGCTGCGTGCGCGCCAGGGCACGACCTGGTACAACAACCGCCGCGGCGACCGACGGGTGTTCCTACGCGACACCTGGGACACCGTGGCCGACCAGGTCTGGCGCCGCCGGTGACCACGTCACTTCGAGCCGCCGCGCATGTCCACTCGGAATGGTCCGACGACGCGCACTGGCCGCTGTCGCGCATCGCGCATGCCTTCGGCCAACGCGGATATTCCGCGGTGCTGCTCAGCGAACACAGCCGTGGCCTGACCGCCGGCCAGTGGGACGACTACCGGGTCGCGTGTGCCCAGGCCAGCACGGATGAGGTGCTGCTGGTACCCGGCATCGAGTACAACGACCCCGACAACGTGGTGCACGTACCGGTCTGGGGTGACCTGCCATTCTTCGGCGCCGAACCGGACACCGAGGAGCTACTCGTCCAAGTCAAGATCGCTGGGGGCACCGCGGTGCTGGCCCACCCGTGGCGCCGCGAAGCCTGGCGCCGCTTCCGGCCGGCGTGGAGCGCCTGGCTCACCGGAGTCGAGGTCTGGAACCGCAAGTACGACGGCATCGCACCCAACGCCCGGGCTCTCGCCCTGGCCCGCGAGCACGGCCTGCGCCCATTCGTTGCCGTCGATTTCCACACCAGCCGCCAATTCTTCCCCCTCGCGGTGACCGTCAACGTCGAACAGACCACAGTGGACGCCGTCTACCGCGCGCTCGCCGCCGGGCAGTTCGAGCCGACTTTCCGCAGCCGGAGCGTGGCCAGCGTCTGCGCCGGTGCCCCCCGGCACGCCCTTCGCGCCCTCGAACTCACCCGCCGCGCCGTCCGGCCCGCCGTACGCGCCGTGCGAACCAGCATCCCTAAACGTGACGAAAAGCCGAAATAGTCGCGGAACGGTAGCAACAAGGCAGCTCACCCGACCGTCCTACACGTACGTGACGTACTTGACGTACCTAGTAATGCGGGCGCAGACTGGGATGACCTAAGGGGGACGCCGTGACAATCACCGCACGGCACTACAACAGCTACACCGAAGCAAGGTCGCACCTCAAGGATCTACTCGACGCGGCGGAGGAATCCGTACCGGTAACGGTTCGTCGCGACCACCGTGTAGTGGCGGTGGTTGATGCCGAGAGCCTCCGACAATTGCTCACGCGTGCGATTGGCGGCGAGTCAGGTCCTCAGGTCGTGGCGGAGGCGGAGGGTTGGAGCATTTTCCTGCCGCACGCGCCGATCTCCGCAGACGGGATGACTCTGGACGAGGCGGTAGACGAAATGATCACTGCTCTGCGGGAGTACGTGGTCGACTGGGCCGACCATCTGCGCCACGCGCCGAATCATCGCGGGCAGTGGGGTCTCGTACAGATGGTGAGCCTCTCCTCTGACAGCCAGTTGCGTGCATGGCTCTGCGGGGCACAGCAGTGACCACCTTTCCTTCACCGTCGAGAAAGGATCACCAACGGTTCGTCGAGGTGGAGGACTGGCGCCTGCTCAGGGAGGTGGGGCATCGCTTCACCTACGAACGTGACCTTCCGGGTGGCCAAACTCTTCGAACTCGGATCTCGCACCCTGTCAACCGCACGGGCTACGGCGCCAGCTTGTGGACGCATGTCCTTCGCACCCAGCTCTGCGTCTCGGAGGAAGCCTTCTGGGCCTGCGTTACCGATGGGCGCAAGCCCGAACGAGGCGCACCGCCGGCACCCGTGGAAAGCCTGCCTGCGGAGTTGGCCTGGCTCCTCATCAACAGAGTAGGCCTGACGGAATCCGATGTAGCCGGCTTGTCAAAGGAGCGCGCCATCGAGCGGGTGAATCGTTTCTGGATTGACGGCATCTAGGAAGAGGCCAGTTAGGCGGGGGTTTGGGCGCTGCGGCGTCTGGGGGCGAGGCTCCACGGGCCGGGTCGCTCGGTGAGGCGGGTACGGCTGAGCAGAGCTGCGGTGGCGGCGCGGCTGGGTCGGTTGCCCAGTGCGGCCCGGCTGGCTTCGCGGATCACCAGCGCACTCCAGTACGCGGCCGACGCCAGCAGTCCGTGCCGCCTGCGGTACAGGCGCAGGCGGTTGACCATGAGCAGCGCCCACAGTCCGGGAGACTGCTTGGACTCCCCTTCGAGGTGCACCACTTCGGCCTTCGGAGCGAGACGGGTGGCGAATCCGGCGTCGCGTGAACGCAATGCGAAGTCGGTTTCCTCCGAGTACATGAAGAACGACTCGTCCCACGGTCCGCAGGCATTCCAGCAGTCCGCGCTCATCAGCATCGCGGAGCCGGCGGCCCAGTCCGACGTGGTTTCCGCGGTGTAGGCGGCCGGGTCGGTGACGACCTCGCCGAAGACCGGGAACCGCCCGGCCCGGCGGGCACCGAGCAGAGCGTCGCCGAATGCCCGCGGTACGGAGGGTTCACGCCGCAGCACCGGGATCACGTGCCCGTCGCCGTGCACCAGACGTGGCACCACGATGCCAGCGCCGGTGCGCCGCAACACCGACAGCATCTCCGCGACGACACCCTCGGACAGCCGGATGTCGGGGTTCAACAGCAGGATCGCCGTGTACGGGTCAGCCGCGGCGACGGCGGCGTTGAAGCCGGCGGCGTACCCGCCGTTGCGTCCCGTCTCGACCACCCGTGCGTCCGGCGCGAGCCGGCGCATCGTTGCCACCGAGTCGTCGCTCGACGCATTGTCCGCGACAGTCAGGTGCCAGCGCACACCGGCGAGACCGGGACCCAACGAGGCCACCAGTTCGGGCAGCAGCGCTTCACTGTTGTAGAGGATGCTGACGACGGCGATCGTCTCATCGGGGCCGATCACGCACTCTCCTCAGTGGTCGGTCGGCGCGATCGCCGCCTTAGCTTTGTTCGGCTGCGCGGAGCCGGATCATTGCGTTTGCTCGCGGCCAGCGTACGCAGTGCTCGCGAAGGTTTCCATCGGCCCATCCCACTGAATCGGTAGCGGATATGCGTCAGGCGCGACCAGCTTCACGATCTCGTTGAGGACGGTTTCCGCGTCGCCCACCCACAGGTGCTTCGCCCCCGCAACCCCCACCACGTCTGCCTGCGGGATGGCGGCGAACCGCTGCCCGGCCTCGGGTGGGCGCAGGTAGTCGTCAAACTCCGGCACCAGCGCCTTCACCGGCCGGCCGGTGCTCGCCCAAGCCTCCAGGTCAGCCTGCGTGGCTCGCTTCAACGGCGGTGACAACAGGATCGCGCCCAGCACCGGCTGGTCGTACCCGCAGCGCAGGGCCAGTTCGGTGCCGAAGGACCAGCCGAGCAGCCAGAGATTGGGCAGGCCTGCCTCGGTGGCATAACTGACCGCGGCGGCCACGTCGTACCGCTCGGAGATGCCCTCGTCGAAGCTGCCCTCGCTGGTTCCACGGTCACTCGTGGTGCCGCGGGTGTTGAACCGCAACACAGCGACCCCGGCCAGCGCCGGCAACCGCCACGCGGCCTTGCGCAGGATGTGACTGTCCATCATGCCGCCGTGGGTGGGCAGCGGATGCAGGCAGACCAGCGTGGCCACCGGTTCGCGCTCGAGCGGTGTGGCGAGTTCACCGACCAGACGCAGCCCGTCGGAGGTATCGAGGCTGATGTCCTCGCGCTTGGCGGGCAGGATGGAGTTCGCGCGAATCACACTCACAACAGCAAGCCTACGTTGACCCGCCGGTGGTGTCGCGGTTGCGACAGCGTACTGCGGTGCACCACACGTTACGGTGACCCGGTGACAGCTCCGGAGGCTGCCGTGCCGCTCGCCGGAGCACCGGCCGCCGCGCCACTGCAATCCCAGGTACTGCGATCCCAGGTACTGCAACCACAAGTACAGCCATCGGCAGCACGGTTGCCGTCGCTGACCGGTCTGCGGTTCATCGCCGCCTTTGCCGTCTTCGGCTTCCACCTCGTCACGGGCGGTTTCATCAACGACGGTCCGGTCGGCGTGGTTTTCGAACGACTGTTTGGGCAGGGCTCCTCGGGCGTCTCCTTCTTCTTCGTCCTCAGTGGATTCGTGCTGGCCTGGTCGGTTCGGCCGGCGGACACCGCCCGGCGTTTCTGGCGCCGCCGGATCGCCAAGATCTACCCCAACCATCTGGTCACCTGGGTGATCGCCGGGGCGGCGTTGCTCGCTACGTCCGCCGCGGTGACGGCCGGTGTCGCGGTGCCGAACCTGCTCCTGCTGCAGGCCTGGGTGCCGGACGTCGACGTCTATTACGGCATGAACACGGTCAGCTGGTCACTGTCGTGTGAGGCCTTCTTCTACGCCATGTTCCCGATGTTGTTCCTGGGTCTGCGGCGACTGCCGGTACGGGCCCTGTGGCCGGCCGCGATCGCCACGATGACGACAATCTGGATCATCCCGCTGGCCGTACAGGTGCTGCCCGAGCAGTACCGGTACTGGGCGGTGTGGGTGTTGCCGGTGGCCCGGCTGCCCGAGTTCGTGGTGGGCATGGTGCTCGCCCGGATCGTGTTGTCAGGCGCCTGGCCCCGGATCACCATCTGGCATACCGTGCTGCTGACCGCGATCGCGTACGGTGCCGCCCGCTATGTGCCGGGCGAGGCCCGCATCGTGGCCGCCACCGCCGTACCGCTGGCCCTGCTCATCGCCGCCGTCGCCGCTTCCGATGCCGAGGGCCGCGTCACGTTCCTGCGCAAACGCTGGGCGGTTTTCCTCGGCGAGATCTCGTTCGCCTTCTACCTGGTCCACCACCTGTGCCTGCGCTTGCTGGCCAAGGCGACGGGAAACGACCTGCCGCTGCTGGCCGAGGTCGGGCTGGCCCTGTTCGCCCTTGCCCTGACCACCGCTCTGAGCTGGCTGCTCTACCGCTTCGTCGAGGTCCCCGCCATGCGCCGCTTCGGCCGCCCACCCCGCCACGCCCGCACCACCTGACCTCGCCATCCGCTCGCCGCTGCGGGCCAGCAGGGCACGCTGGAAGGTGGCCGTAAGGTTGGCGGCGTGCCCCGCAGGAACCACCGGCGTGATGACGTCGTCGCGCTCGACGAGGAGAAGGCCCTGCGCGGCCTACCACGGGTGGAGACCTCCCGAGACGGCGACTGGACGGTACGGCACGTGCCGGCGTCCGCGGCGACCAAGACCTACCGGTGTCCGGGGTGCGACCACGAGATCGGCCCGGGTATCGCTCACCTGGTGGCCTGGCCGGCCGATGAGCGGGGCGATCTCGGTGACCGCCGTCACTGGCACACCGGATGCTGGCGGGCCCGCCAGCGCCGGGCACCCACCCGCCGGCGCTGACCCGTCGCTGCGCTGACCCCGCTGCGAACTCGCGCTCGTCAGCCCAGGCCGTACTCGCGGAACCCTCGGCCTACCTTGCGGCCCAGGTAGCCGGCGGTCACCAGGTGCTCGAGTAGGGGTGCCGGGGCGAATCCCGGTTCGCGCAGTTCCAGGTACAGCTGCCGCTGGATGGCCAGCGACACGTCCAGGCCGACAACGTCCAGCAACTCGAACGGTCCCAGCGGGTAGCCACAGCCCAGCTTCATCGCGTGGTCGATGTCGTCGACGGTCGAGTAGCGAGGCCTCGACCATGCGCACCGCGTCGTTGAGGTACGGGAAGAGCAGCGCGTTGACCACGAAGCCGGCACGGTCGCCACACACCACCGGCCGCTTGCCCAGTTGGTCGCACACCGCCAGCGCGGTGGCCAGGGTCTCCGGCGAGGTACGGATGGTCCGGACCACCTCGACCAGTGGCCATGACCGGAGCGGGGTTGAAGAAATGCAGACCGACCACATTGTCCGGACGGCCGGTGGCCATCGCGCATTCGATCACCGGCAGGCTTGACGTCGTCGTCGCGAGCACCACGCCGGGCTTGCAGATGCCGTCCAATGTGGTGAACAGGTCGCGCTTGACCGCCACGTCCTCGGCCACGGCCTCGACCACGAGGTCCACATCGGCCAGATCATCGAGCACTGTGGACCAGCTGATCCGGGCCAGCGCGTCCGCACGGTCCTGTTCGGCCAGCTTGCCACGCTGGACCGCCTTGTCGAGCGAGCTCATGACCCGTCCGGACATCGCGGTGGACCACTCGCTGCCGCGAGCCACCGAAGTCACCCGGTATCCGGCCTTGGCAAAAACCTCCACGATGCCCGTGGCCATCGTGCCCGAGCCGACCACGCCCACTGTGGACACCGGCCGGCCGCGGTCGATCTCCGCGTCCGTCCTGGTCGGGGTGCGCTTCGTCGGCCACGACGACCGGCGAGCCCGGCCCCTCGTACGTGTAGAAGCCCTTACCCACCTTGCGACCGAGCAGCCCGGCGGTGACCATCTGCTTGAGCAACGGCGCGGGGGCGTGCCGCCGGTCCCGGCCACCCCGGCGGTACATCGTGTCCAGGATCTCGTAGGCGGTGTCGAGTCCAATGAGGTCCATCAGCGCCAGCGGACCCATCGGCAGGCCGCAGCCGAGCTTCATCGCCGCGTCCAGATCCTCGCGGCTGACGTAGTGACGCCTCGTACATGGACACCGCATGGTTGAGGTATCCGAACAGCAACGCGTTCGCGATGAACCCGGCCCGATCGTTGATGGTCACATCGGTCTTGCCCAGCCGCGTGCAGAGCGCCTCGATGTCCCTGACCACCTCGTCCGCGCTCACCACGGTGCGGACGACCTCGACCAGCTTCATCACCGGCGCCGGGTTGAAGAAGTGCATGCCGACCACGCGGTTGGGCCGGTGCGTGGCCACGGAGATCTCGGTGACGGACAGTGCCGACGTGTTGGTGGCCAGGATCGCCTCGGGCTTGCAGATGCCATCCAGCGCGGCGAAGATGCTCCGCTTCAGGTCCAACTGCTCCGGCACCGCCTCAATGGCAAGATCCACCTCGGCGAGCGACTCCAGCCCGACCGCGAAGCGGACCCGCTGCAGCAGGGCGTCCTGGTCGGACGTCGGCAGCTTGCCCCGGGCCACCGCCCGGTCGAGCGAGCCGTTGAGCGTCGCCCGTCCGCGCTCCAGCGCGGCCTCGGTGATCTCCACGGCGACCACATCGATGCCGTTGCGGGCCAGCACCTCGACGATGCCGGCACCCATCGTGCCGAGTCCGACCACACCGACGCTACTGATCTCCCGCCCCATCGCGGCACCGTCCCTAACGCTCGGTAAGGCTTCTTTGCGGGCTGAGTCTGCCATGCGCCGGTGTGGCCGGGCCGCTGTGGTGAAGAACCTAACTGCGCGCCGCGCTCAGCGTGCGCGGACTCGGTGACCAGGCTGGCCAGGGCGTCGGCGAACTCGGATGCCCGCTCGATATGCGGCGAATGTCCGGTGGCCGGGAAGACGATCTCACGGAAACTGCCACCGGCGGCCGCGTACCGCTCCAGCACCGCGCGGGTCTGTCCGATCATCGGCTGCGGCGGGCAGGCATCCTCGCCGGGCCACCCCGGCACGTACCCCAGCTTGCCCAGGTTGGCCAGATCGAACATGGAAGCGTCCGAGACGATCAGGTCGGCGTCCCCGCGCACCCAGACCACCGGCGGCTTCGGCGAGATCCCCACCAGCGCGTCGGCGAGGGAGAACCACTTCGGCGCCATCGTGTTCAGCACACCGCGGGTGCCGGGCGCGGTCATCGGCCAGTTCTCACTGGGCGAGGAGTCACCCGGGTAGTTGTCCTCACTGACCACTGTGGACAAAAGGCTGTCCAGCATGGCCTCCTCGTCGGCGCCGAAAGCGCCGGGGTCGGCCGCGTAGAACGTACGCATGATGGTACGGGGACTGGCCGGGTCGTCAGCGCCACGATCCGCGGCCGCCAGCCGCTTCACGAACTCGGCGTTCACCGAACCGCCACCGCTACCGGCGTAGTCCGGCGTTGTCGGCGTACCGACCAGATCGCGCGTCGCGCCAAAGCCGTACGGCGAGACCGGAGCCTCGAGCAGCACACCGGTGAACCGTCCGGGCAGGTCCACCAGCAGTTGCATGACCACGCCGCCGCCCATCGAGTGGCCGGCCACCACGGGACGGACTGCGGCCGAACCGAACAGGGCCGGATCCTCGAGCAGCGCCGCGATGTCGTCGGCGAAGTCGCGCAGCCCCCGGCTCGCATCCACCGGCGCCGGCTCGGTAGCCCCGTAGCCACGCAGATCGGGGGCCACCACGCGCCAGTGCGGCGGCAACAGCCGTACGAGCGGCGCCCAGTACGCACCGGAGGAACAGTTCCCGTGTACGAGCAGTAGCGGAGGGCCATCCACCGGTCCCCATATGTGGACATTCTGGACGATGTCGCGTGCCGTGACGCGAAGCTGCGTGCCACTCATCGTGCGCATACTTCCAGCGCGTTACGGCGTCCACCAAGTCTGCCCGCCACACTTTCCGGGCCGTACGTGTGTGCCGCACCACATCCATACTGGGCTGCCCTGTTCCCACTAACTAGGATGACTAACGTCCAGGCGTGCGATCGGTGATCATCACAGGCGTATCGCGGGGCTTGGGCTCGGCTCTCTTCGACGAGTTCAACGCCGCGGGGGATCGGATTCTCGCCCTCGGTCGCAGGTTCACCGACGCCCAACATGCGGCCGAGCGTGGCGACCAGCAGCGCATCCGTCTCCGCCAGGTCGACCTCGCCTACCCGGCAGCCCTGCCGACGGCGGCCGAGCTGTCGTCGTTCATCCACAACACCTCCGACATCGTGCTGGTCCACAACGCGGCCGTGCTCGATCCGGTCGGTGCGATCGGCGCACTCTCCGCGGACGAGATCCAACTCGCCGTGGCGGTCAACCTCACCGGCCCCATGGTCCTCACCAACGCGGTCCTGAGCGCCACCGGCGGGCGCCGCGAACTGACCGTCCTGTTCATCTCGTCCGGCGCGGCTCACCGCCCGATCGGCGGCTGGGCGGTGTACAGCGCGACCAAGCTGGCCGGCGAGTCGTTCTTCGACGCGCTGTCCGCGCAGTACGCCGGCGATTCGCGCATCCGGGTGGTCAACGTGGAGCCCGGCACCATGGACACCGACATGCAGGGTCGCATCCGCGAGCACGCCCAGCGCGACGTCTACTTCCCCGAAGCCGAGCGCTTCGTGGGCCTGCACCAACGCGGCGAACTTGCCGCCCCGTCCGTGGTCGCCCGCCGCATCCTCACCGAACACCTCGGCATCCCCAGCGCCTAGCGAACGCGTTCGCCGTACAGCCCACGATCGTGCAACCGCAGCCACCGGATCCGGTAGCCGGCATTCCACGATCGACGGGAGGCGGGGAGGCGAGAGGGCGGGCGGGGAGGGCACGGGGGCGGGAAGCGTGGGCGGGACCTTACCGATGGGTAGGGTGAGCGTCTAGGGTGGTGGAGACGCCGTTGTGAGGAGTCCCGCCCATGACTGTCCAGGCCACCAATCCAGCTGGCGTCACGCCCGGCCTCGCGGTGATTGTCGACGGTGAACTGATCTCCACCAGCCCGGTCACCGGCGCTGAGGTGGGCCGGTTCCCGGTGTTGGCCGCGGCCGGCGCGCAAGCCGCCGTGGCCCGCGCTCGGCAGGCCGCCGCCTGGTGGCGTGAACTGGGCTTCGACGGGCGGCGGGTGCGGTTGTTGCGCTGGCGCTCGGTGATGGCCCGGCGGATCGACGAACTGCTCGCGCTGATGCACGCCGAGGGCGGCAAGCCGAACGTCGACGCACTCATCGAGGTCACTGCGGCCATCGACCACATCGCCTGGGCGGCCCGCCACGCGCGCAAGGTGCTGCGCAGCCGCCGGGTCGGCGGCACGATCATGCTGCCGGAGTTCTCCGGCCTGCTGGAGTACCAGCCCTTCGGCGTCATCGGCGTGATCGGACCGTGGAACTATCCGGTGCTCACACCGATGGGGTCGATCGCGTACGCCCTCGCCGCGGGCAACACGGTGGTGTTCAAGCCGAGCGAGTACACCCCGGCGGTGGGCCGTTGGTACGTGGAGCGCTTCGCCGAGGTGGTGCCCGAGCAGCCGGTCCTGCAGATCGTCTACGGGGCCGCCCAGGCGGGCGAGGCCCTGGTGCGCTCCGGTGTGGACAAGGTGGCCTTCACCGGCTCGCCGGGTACCGCCAGGAAGATCATGGCGGCCTGCGCCGAGACGCTGACTCCGGTTCTCATCGAAGGCGGCGGCAAGGACGCGATGATCGTCGACACCGACGCGGATCTCGACCAGGCGGCCGCGTCCTGCGTCTGGGGCGCGATGACAAACGCCGGGCAGACCTGCGTCGGCATCGAACGGGTATACGTCGCCGACAAGGTCTACGACTCGTTCGTGTCCAAAGTGGTCGAGCGGGCCGCCAAGGTACGGGTCGGCGGCGAACCTGACGCGGACATCGGCCCGATCACCATGCCCGGACAGATCGACACCATCCGCCGGCACATCGAGGATGCCATCGCCCGCGGTGGCCGGGCACTCATCGGCGGTCCGGACGCCGTGCAGCCGCCATTTGTGCACCCGACCGTGCTGGTCGACGTACCGGAGGACGCGTCGACCGTCCGCGAGGAGACCTTCGGCCCGACCGTGACCATCACCAGGGTGACCGGGATGGACCATGCCGTCGCGCTGGCCAACGCCTCGCGGTACGGGTTGGGGGGCGCCGTGTTCGGCAAGGCGCGAGCGGTCGAGGTGGCCCGGCGGATGCGCAGCGGCATGGTCTCCATCAACGGCACGCTGGCGTTCGCCGGCCTGCCGGCGCTGCCCTTCGGCGGCGTCGGTGACTCTGGCTTCGGTCGAATCCACGGCGCCGATGGTCTCCGCGAATTCGCCCGACCCAAGGCCATCGCCAGGCGACGCATGCGCTCAGTCGTGAAGTCCACCAGCTACGACCGTACCGCCAGGGACGTCTCCATGATCCGCCGGATGCTCCGCCTCATCCACTCCCGCTGATTGCGCCAACACTGACTCGTGGCGGCGGCCCAACTCGGGCAGCTCGGGCAGGCCAGGCCAACGCCGGTACGCCGTACGCAGGAAGAAGGCGTCGTCCGCGGCCCAGGTATGCCCGGACGGCCGCCGGTGATACAGGTAGCCGAACGGATGGGTCCGGTAGACCGTGGCGCCGGCCCGGTTGACCCGGTCCAGCAGCGCCTGATCGACCGAATGCGACACCGGCTGCCATCCACCCAACTGCTCCAACTCGTCGCGTCCGATCAGCATGGTGCCGCCGGCCACCACGTCGGTGTAGGCCTCGGGCTGACCGGAGCGGCGCCGCACCGTGACGTTCGCCTCCTCGAGGTGCACGAACTCGATGCCCTTCCCGACCAGCGTGGCCCCGGAGTACGCACGGGCCAGGACCAGGTCCCAGACATGCTCCGGGCCGTACGTGTCGTCGTCGTCGAACTTCGTCAGCAATACGCCGCTGGCCCGGCGGGTGGCCAGCCCCAGCGCGGTGCCGAAAGTCAGCCCGGCCGCTACCGGTACGACCTCATGGGGCCGTCCACAGTGGTCGAGGTAGTCCGCGCACTCGTCCGGCAGACCGATTCCGTGCAGACAAAGAATGATCTCCAGGTACGGGTAGGTCTGCTCCGCGATGGCGCGCAGGATGCCTGGCAGATACTCCGTTCGCTTGGTGGTCAGCACGACGGAGACGGTCGGGTGCCCGTTTAGTCCAAACTGGACTGAGTGGTGACGCAGGGCCGAGCGGCGCTGGCGGACGCTACGAACCTCCTGGTCAAGCGACCCCACGGGGAGCGGTTGCACAAGCATCGCCGTCAGCTCTGGGGCGAGGCGCTCAGCCACCGGCCCGGCGATGCCCGTTGCATGCAATACGACACCGGTCATCGCCAGTTGCGCCACCAGGCCGGCCTCCGTGGCCGCGTCCACACCGGACAACTGACCGCATTCGATCACACCAACCGATCGCAATGCGGCGACGGCCCGCCAGTCGAGAGTTGTGCCCAGTTCTCGCCAGGCCGGCCGTCCCGGCCAGGTCCACGGCACCCGCCCGTTCGTTGACTCAGGGATCAGGCGTGCCCCCGCGCCGTCCACCCGCAAGCGCAAGGCCGGTGCGTCCGCCCGGTAGGACTCCGGTCGGCGCCCACCCGGACTGATGTGTGCTCCGTCGATCACGGCCACCGCGTCACCGGCTGGCGCCCGCGCGTCCTCGCCCGCGGGACTCTCCCGTTGATCGGCCCGGGTAGGCGCCAGCGTCCGGGCGGCTCGGGCAGCCGCGCCGAGGGCTGTGTGGGCGCCTGCGGTGGGCATCGCGGTGGTGGGCCGGAGCAGGGCGAGGGCCGCGGCAACCGCCTGCGCCACCGGTGCCGGGCGGTTCCAGATGAGATCCACCCGCACCGGGCCACGGCCGAGCAGCGGCAGACGAGCCCGTTGCCGCATCAATCCAGGTTGCGGACGTGGCCGTGCCGTCCAGTGTGCCCGCGGCGCCACCCACCAGCCCACGTAGATGGTGAACCGGTGCGCCTGGATCGAGGCATCGCCCCGCTGCGCAGAGACGTCGAGGAGGCAATCGACGGTCTCGGCCACCACGATCACCCGCCGGCGCCCGCCGTAGCCCGGTGCCCGGACGGCACGGAAGCCAAGCCGTCCGCTGACGCGGTCCACCACGAATTCCCGCACGAATCGGCGCAAGCGGTCGGGCGAACCCCACCCGCTAACCGACATGCTTCACCGCGCCCGTCCGGATATGCCCCGTTTTCCCCGCATCGCCCGAACCTAGCCGACGACCCCGGCCGACGCACCTCGCCCCGCGTGCCACCGTCAATCTCGGCGCGGTCGCGCCGCCCCGCCCGGCGCCATCCAGTGGGAGCGTGGCCGCGCATCACCTGAGCAAGAAGCTAGAAGAGGGTGAGGTCGGTGCGTTCGATGCCGCGTAGGGCGTTGTAGTCGAGGGTTACGCAGCGGATGCCACGGTCCTCGGCGAGTACCCGGGCCTGCGGCTTGATCTCCTGTGCGGCGAAGATGCCCGACACCGGTGCCAGCAAGGGGTCGCGGCCGAGCAATTCGAGGTAGCGGGTGAGTTGCTCCACCCCGTCGATCTCGCCACGGCGTTTGATCTCGACCGCGACGCTGGCCCCGCCGGCGTCCCGGCAGAGCAGGTCCACCGGTCCGATCGCGGTCGGGTACTCCCGCCGTACCAGGGTGAAGCCTTCGCCAAGGACCTGCGGTGACGCGGCCAGCAGTTCCTGCAGATGGGCCTCGACCCCGTCCTTGACGAGTCCGGGGTCCACGCCCAGGTCGTACGACATCTCCTGGAAGATCTCCTCCAGCGTGATGCGCAGCTCTTCGCCGGCCTTGTTGACCACCCGCCACACGCCGGGCGCCTCCTCGATGCGGCAGGGCGGGCTCATCCAGTTCAGCGGCTTGTAGGCCCGGTCGTCGGCGTGGATCGAGACCGACCCGTCCGCCTTGACCATCAGCAGCCGCACCGCCGCCGGGAGGTGGGCGGTGAGCCGCCCGATGTAGTCGACCGAGCAACGGGCTATCACGATGCGCACCGCAAGAGGGTACGCCGGAGTTCGCGCGCTGGCATTGTTCGGGCGGGGTGGCGCGTCAATGCCATGCTGGAATACATGCTCGAAACGCTGACCGGGATCGGGCTGGCCTCGTCCGCCGGACTCAACGCCTACATCCCTCTTCTGATGATCGGCCTGCTGGGCCGGGTCACCGATCTCATCACCCTGCCCAACGGTTGGCAGTGGCTGGAGAATCCGTGGGTGCTCGGCATCCTGGCGGTTCTGCTCGGCATCGAGGTGGTGGCCGACAAGATCCCGTTGGTGGATCATGTCAACGACCTCGTGCAGACCGTGGTGCGACCGACCGCGGGCGGGCTCGCCTTCGGCGCGGCGGCAGGTGCGCAGACCGTGACGGTGTCGGACCCGGCCCAGTTCTTCAGCAATAACGAATGGGTGCCGATCGTGGCCGGAATGGCCATATCGTTTGTCGTGCATGCCATGAAATCGATGGCACGACCGGTGATCAATGCGACCACCGTCGGCTTCGGGGCACCGGTGGCCAGCACCGCCGAAGACGCCTTCAGCGTGGTGATGGCTTTCGTGGCGATCCTGTTCCCGATCCTCATCATCCTGTTCGTCATCTTCCTGATCTTCATGTTCGTCGTCCTGCGTCGCCGACGACAACGCCGCCGTGCGGAGAAGCTGGCGAGGGCGGAACTGGAACGCATCAACCGCGAGGCCGCCCGGGACGGCCACACGCTCGACCTCCGGCGACCCCAGTAATCAGCTCCAGCCACCCGCCCAGGCGGTGGCATAGAGTCGGGCGGCAGGAGAAGGAGGTCGCGGTGACTGTGCTGACGGGTGTCGGTATCTTTCTGATCGTCATCGGCGTGGGCGAGTTCTTCGTGTTCCGCCACATGGCCACACGCGAGGAAAGCATCCGGCGCCGGCGGGCGCTGCTGAACGCGAACTCCGTATTCAACGTCATCGTCGGTATCGTGCTGATCTGGCTCGGCGCCCGCTGACCGTCGGACCAGGGCACGACAGGAGACGGTGTGGAGGTTGACAGCGAAGCGTGGCCGACCACGGTGGCCGAGGCTGAGGAGATCCAGCGACGGTTGCGGCCCCGGGTCCGGCTGGACTCCACGGTGACCGCTCCCCCTCGGATGGTGGCCGGGCTGGATGTCGCCTACCACCCGCACACGGATCAGGTGGTGGGCGTCGTGGCGGTGCTCGACGCCGCCAGCCTCGACGTGGTGGAAACGGCCATCGCCACCAGCCGGGTCGCCTTCGACTACGTGCCCGGGTTGCTGGCTTTCCGCGAACTGCCACCGCTGGTCGACGCGCTGCGCCAGCTCACCCGTACGCCGGATGTGCTCATCTGCGATGGATATGGCATCGCTCACCCACGGCGGTTCGGGCTGGCCTGCCATCTGGGTGTGCTGACCGATCTGCCGACTATCGGGGTGGCCAAGACGCCGTTCACCACCGCTTACACCGAGCCAGGACCGGTACGGGGAGATCACGCCGACCTCACCGACCATGCCGAGACGTTGGGGCGGGTGCTGCGCAGCCAGACCAACGTGAAGCCGATCTTCGTGTCGGTCGGCCACCGGATCGCCCTGGACCAGGCCAGCGACCTCGTGCTGCGCCTGTGCCGGTCCTACCGCCTGCCGGAGACGACCCGGATCGCCGACCAGCTGGGCCGCATCGAACTCAAGGCGCTAGCTGATTCGCCTCCCGCACCACCGTCACGATCTCGTTGATGATGCCGGTCAGCTCGAAGTCCTTCGGGGTGAACACCCTTGCGACGCCCGCGGCCACAAGAGTTCTCGCGTCAGCGGCGGGAATGATGCCGCCCACCACGACCGGCACGTCGACGCCGGCCCTGCGCAGTCCACTGAGGACCTCGGCGACCAGCTGAAGGTGCGCGCCGGACAGCACCGACAGCCCGACCACGTCCACGCCCTCCTGTATCGCGGCCGCGACAATCTGCTCCGGGGTGAGCCGGATGCCCTGGTATACAACTTCGAAGCCGGCGTCGCGCGCGCGTACCGCGATTTGTTCGGCTCCGTTCGAGTGCCCGTCCAGCCCAGGCTTGCCGACGAGGAAACGCAGTCGGGCCGATCCGAGCTCGGCTGCGGTGGTGCGTACGCGATCTCGTACCGCGGCCAACGAGGGGCCAGCCTCCGCCGAACTGACGGCGCTCGCCGACAGCCCGGTCGGTGCGCGGTACTCCCCGAACACTTCGCGGAGGACTCCGGCCCACTCCCCCGTCGTCACACCGGCCCGGACGCATTCCAATGTGGAGGGCATCAGGTTCTCCCCGGTGCCGGCCACCACACGCAGTTGGGCCAATGCGGCGGACACTTCGCCGGCATCCCGGTTGGCCCGCCATTGCCGGACCGCCAGCACCGCCTCCTCCTCCACCTCACTGTCCACCAGCTCCACCGGCGCCGCACCGGCGGCCGTCAGCGGCGACGGCTCGGTCTCAGCGAACCGGTTCACGCCCACCACGACCTGCGCGCCGGACTCGATCCGGGCACGCCGGTGCGAAAGCGAACCGACCAAAGCTCCCTTCAGATATCCGGACTCGACCGCCGCCACCGCTCCGCCCAGCTCCAGGATCCGCTCCAGCTCGGTCCGGGCTCCATCCATGATGGACTGTGTCAGGTCGTCCACGACCCGCGATCCGTCAAACAGGTCGGGATACTCCAGCAGATCCGACTCATACGCGAGAACCTGTTGGATTCGCAACGACCACTGCTGGTCCCAGGGCCGGGGCAGGCCCAGTGCCTCGTTCCAGGCCGGCAGTTGCACCGCGCGCGCCCGGGCCGAGCGGGACAACGTGACACCGAGCGTCTCGAGCACGATGCGCTGGACGTTGTTCTCTGGCTGCGCCTCGGTCAGTCCCAACGAATTGACCTGCACTCCGTACCGGAACCGCCGGGCGTCCGGGTCGGTGACGCCGTACCGCATCGCGGTGAGTTCGTCCCACAGCGCGGCGAACGCGCGCATCTTGCACATCTCTTCGATGAACCGTACGCCGGAATTGACGAAGAACGAGATCCGGGCAACCACGTCGCCCATCCGGTCCGCCGGTACCTGTCCGCCCGCGCGCACCGCGTCGAGCACGGCCGCGGCGGTGGCCAACGCGAACCCCACCTCCTGCACCGGTGTCGCTCCGGCCTCCTGCAGGTGGTACGAGCAGATGTTGACCGGATTCCACTTCGGACAGTTCGACACCGTCCACGCGATCATGTCCGTGGTGAGCCGCAAGGATGGCCCGGGCGGGAAGATGTACGTACCTCGGGACAGGTACTCCTTGACGATGTCGTTCTGGGTGGTGCCGGCCAGGGTCTGCCAGGACGCGCCCTGCTCGCGGGCCACCGTCACATACAGGGCCAGCAACCACATCGCCGGGGCGTTGATGGTCATCGACGTGTTGGCGGCGGCCAGGTCAAGACCGTCGAACAGGGTACGGGCGTCGCCCAGATGCGCCACCGGTACGCCGACCCGCCCGACCTCGCCCCGGGCCAGCGGGTCATCGGGGTCGTATCCGGTCTGGGTGGGCAGGTCGAAGGCGACGCTCAGGCCAGTCTGTCCTTTGGCGAGATTGCGCCGGAACAAGGCGTTGCTGGCGGTGGCGGAAGAGTGGCCGGCGTAGGTGCGCATCACCCAGGGACGGTCGGGCTCCCCGAGTCGGCCATGCCTGCCATCGCTCGATGTCGACATCGCGCCCCTCCAGGGTCAGCTTGACTCGGCCGGCCGCGCCGGCAGCCGAAGCCTACTGCCCAGTAACACTTAACGATCCCGTGAAGTTGGTCACCGCCTATGTGGCTTCGCACCAGAAGTACCGGGACACCGGCGCCACGCTCAATGCGCAATAGTGGACGCCATGAGTGTGGCAATCGAAGTACGCGGACTGCGCAAGGCGTACAAGGACAAACGTGCGGTCGACGGTCTCGACCTCACCGTGGGGCAGGGAGAGGTGTTCGCCCTGCTCGGCCCGAACGGGGCCGGCAAGACCACCACCGTGGAGATCCTGGAAGGGTTCCGCCGCCGCGACGAAGGCGACGTGAGCGTGCTGGGCATCGACCCGTCGCAGGGCGACGCCAGCTGGCGATCCCGGGTCGGCATCGTGCTGCAGGGGACCGGCGAGTTCGACGATCTTCGGGTCGAAGAGGTCGTACGGCTCTTCGCCGGCTACTACCCGAACCCCGACGACCCGGACTCGGTGATCGAGCGGGTCGGCTTGGCCGAAAAGCGACGCGCGCTGACGCATACCTTGTCCGGGGGACAGAAGCGCCGCCTCGATGTGGCACTGGGTGTGATCGGCCGGCCTGAGCTGCTGTTCCTCGATGAGCCCACCACCGGTTTCGACCCGGAAGCCCGGCGCGAATTCTGGGCGCTCATCCGCCAGTTGGCCGCCGCCGGCACCACGATCGTGCTCACCACCCACTATCTGGACGAGGCCGAGCAACTGGCCGACCGGGTCGGCGTGATCAACGGCGGCAAGCTGATCGCCTGTGCCCCGCCCGGTGAACTCGGCGGCCGGGCCGAGCTGGCCCCGACCGTGAGCTGGAACGGGCCGACCGGCGTGGAATCCGCCCAGACGCAGACTCCCACCGCCTTCGTCATGGAACTGGCCAGCCGCTTCCCCGACGGCGAGATCCCCGGCCTGATCGTCAGGCGGCCCACCCTCGAGGACATCTACCTATCCATGATCGACAACGGCGTGGGCCTGGAGCCAATCGTCGCGACAGCCGGAGACCTGCGATGACCGCCACCACCGCGCCAGCACAACGTCTGAGCCTGGGCACCCTGAGCCGTCGCCAGGGCGCGACCGAACTCCGGCAGTTCCTGCGCAGCCGGGAACAGGTCGTCTTCACCATGCTCTTCCCGGTGCTCCTGATCCTCATCTTCGGTTCGGTCTTCAGCGGCGAGCTTGGCGGGGGCGTCAAGTTCACGCAGTACTTCGTCACCGGCATGATCGCGTCCGGCCTGATGTCGACCGGGTTCCAGGCGCTGGCCATCCAGATCCCGATGGAACGCGACCGGGGCGTACTCAAGCGCTTCCTCGGCACGCCGATGCCGAAACTCGTCTACTTCGCCGGCAAGGTCATGATGGTGCTTGCCATCGCGGTGCTGGAGACGATCATCCTGCTGGCCGTCGCGGTTCCTTTCTTCGATGTGTCCCTGCCCTCGACCGCATCGAAATGGCTGACCTTCGGGTGGGTGGCCCTGCTCGGCATCACCGCGTGCACGCTGTGCGGCATCGCCTTCTCCTCACTCGCCCGTACCGGCCGCAGCGCTCCTGCCGTAGTCACACCGATCGCCCTGGTGCTGCAGTTCATCTCCGGGGTGTTCTTCGTGTTCACCGAACTTCCCACCCCGATGCAGCAGGTGGCCTCGATCTTCCCGTTGAAGTGGATGTGCCAGGGCATGCGTTCGGTCTTCCTACCGGACACGTTCGCCGCGTCGGAGCCCGCGGGATCGTGGGAACTCGGCAAGGTCGCACTGGTCCTTGGCCTCTGGTGCGTGGGCGGCCTCATTCTCTGCCTGACCACGTTCCGCTGGACCACCAAACGCGACGGCTGAACCCGCGCCAACCCGGCCCGCGTGATCCATGAAAAGATGGGCACACCATTTCGTCCGCGATCATTGCAACTCCAACGGATCTCGGGTGCGCCCCCCGGCGCATCACGGACGTCTCAGCGTTCGCGGACGATAAGGTATGTTGCAGCACACCATTTCGTCCGCGATCACGCTGAGGACGGCCTTGCGGTGCACCAAACCACGGTGATCACGGCTAAGAAGAGGCGTCGTAGCGTGATCACTGGGATCTGGTGCACCCCGGGGTACAGCAAACCGCGGTGATCACCCTGCGGGACGGCCTTGCAGTACAACAAACCACGGTGATCACGGCCAAGCAAGACGCCGCAGCGTGATCACGGTAATCCGGTGCACCTTCGAGAGTCCGCGCAGTGGCTCGTCCGAAGGCTCAGTCGTACGAGTAGAAGCCTCGGCCCGACTTGCGACCCAGATCGCCTGCCGCGACCATCCGCTGCATCAACTCGGGCGGGAAGAACTTCTCGTCCGCGGTGTCGGTGTAGATGTTGCGGGTGGCGTGCAGGAGTACGTCGATGCCGGTGAGGTCAGTGGTGGCCAGCGGGCCCATCTTGTGGCCGAAACCGAACTGGCACGCGATGTCGAGGTCCTCCGCGGTGACCACGCCGGACTCGACCAGCTTGACCGCCTCCACCACCAGCGCCGAGATGAGACGGGTAGTGACGAAGCCGGCGATGTCTCGGTTGACCACGATGCAGGTCTTGCCGACCTCCTCGGCAAACGCCCGCGCCAGGGCCAGAGTCTGGTCGGAGGTCTTGAAGCCGCGGACCAGCTCGCACAGCGCCATCATCGGTACCGGCGAGAAGAAGTGTGTGCCAACCACGGACTCTGGTCGCGCGGTGGCCACGGCGATCTGGGTCACCGGAATGGCCGACGTGTTGGTGGCCAGGACAGCGTCGGCCTTACAGATCTTGTCGAGTTCGCGGAACACCGCCTGCTTCACGTCAAGCTGTTCGAACACCGCCTCGACCACGATGTCGGCGTCAGCCGCAGCGCCAAGGTCGACCGTCGGCGTGATGCGCCCCAGGACGTCGGCCACGGTCTCGGCAGTGATCTGACCTTTGCTGGCGAACCGCTCCAACGAGGTGCGGATGGCGTCCATGCCACGGAGTACGGCTGGCTCGTCCACGTCGCGCAGGGTCACATCCCAACCAGCCTGCGCCGCCACCTGGGAGATGCCGGAACCCATCAGGCCTGCTCCGACGACCGCAACTCGACCCGCCATCGTGTCCAATCCCCTCTGCCTGCAGGCGCACCATGTAGGGACGCTGCGTACTCGTTCGGTGCACCCGCCGGTCAGTGCGATGGCAAACTGGCGACGTGCGTCAGGATGGGGCCATGCTGTGGCAGACACTCATCGCGTTCGGAGCGGTGGCGCTGCTGGCTCTCATTCTGAAGGTTTTCTTCGGCCGTGGCCGGGACACCACCGCGTTTGCGATCCGGTCCCCGGGGGATCCGGACGACTTCGGTCTGCTGACGCCGGCCGCCATCATGGACTCGCCCAGCGAAGCGGAGGCGTTGCGCGCATTGTTGCGCAACGCGGGAATCAAAGCCACCACCACTCGCGGGCAAGACGGTCGCTTCCATGTCCTGGTCTTCCCCGCCGAACTGGACCGCGCCCGCCGCGTAGGCGGCCAGACTTAATCTCTGGCGCTCGCTCCGCTCGCGCGGGCAGTTGGGCCACCTGGAAGGTGATCGCGGAAGTGGGGCTACCTGAATCGGTGGCAATGCATCCACGATCAGGTGCGCGGTGGCGGTTAGAGCTCGTCGAGGGTGAAGGTTGGTTCGGGTGGGGCTTCTGTGCGGTCTACCGAGGCGCCCAGGCGACGTAGGTCGTTGACAAAGTTCGGGTAGCCGCGGTCGATGTGGTGCACGTTGCGTACGGCGGTGTAGCCGTCAGCGCACAGGGCGGCGATGACCAGTCCGGCGCCGGCGCGGATGTCGGTGGCCTGCACCGGCGCGCCGGACAGCCGCTCCCGGCCTCGTACCACCGCGTGCTTGCCGTCGGTACGGATCTCGGCGCCGAGGCGGACCATCTCCTGCACGAACATGAAGCGCCCATCGAAGATGTTCTCGGTGATCATCGAGGAGCCCTGGCTCACCGAGGCCAACCCGATGGCCATTGGCAACAGGTCGGTGGCAAAACCCGGAAAGGGCAGGGTGACGAAGTCCAACGCGGTCGGCCGGCGGGTCATGGCGACCCGGAACCCGTCCGGGAATGTCTCCACGGACGCGCCCGCGGTGACCACCTTGTCCAGCGCGATCTCCAGGAAGGCCGGTTGGATGCCGGTGACTGTGACGTCGCCCCGGGTCATCGCGGCGCCGAAGGCCCAGGTGCCAGCTACGATCCGGTCGCCGATGGTGCGGTGGGCGACCGGCCGGAGTTCCGGCACACCCTCAATCTCGATTTTCGAGGTGCCAGCACCCGAGATGTTGGCCCCCATGCCGGTGAGCATCTCGCAGATGTCCACGATCTCCGGTTCCCGGGCCGCGTTGTCGATCTCGGTGACACCCTTGGCCAGGACCGCCGCCATCAGCAGGTTCTCGGTGGCACCGACGCTGGGAAAGTCCAGCCAGATCTTGGCCCCCTGCAGTCCGCTGGGTGCCGAGGCGACGATGAAGCCGTGCTCCCCGGAAACCTCGGCACCCATGCGGGTCAGTCCGCCCACGTGCATGTCGAGCCCGCGGGAGCCGATCGCGTCACCGCCGGGGTGGGCCACCCGTACCTCGCCCCGGCGGGCGAGCAGCGGGCCGAGCACGCAGATGGACGCGCGCAGCCGGCGTACCAGGTCGTAGTCGGTTTCGATGCCGGGCAGTTCGGGCGCCTCGATGATCAGGTCGCCGCTTTCCTCGGCCCAGACCGCGCAGCCGAGCCGGCGCAACACCTCAGCCATGATCGCGATATCGGTGATCTGTGGCACGTTGCGAAGCGTGGTCCGACCTTGCGCCAACAGGGCGGCCGCCATCAGTTTGAGCGCGGAATTCTTCGCGCCCGCGACGGGGACCTCGCCGACGAGCCGGGCGCCGCCGTGCACCATGATCATGTCTGTCGCTGAGTCCGCCACGGCCGCCATCGTAGGGTCCACCGAGGACGGCCACAGCGTGACGGTCGGGAATCCCACCGAACCAGCCGCGGCAGGACTCGACTGCGGTGCGATGCCTAGGCTGTAGGACATGGCTGTTCACCTCACCCGTATCTACACCAAGACCGGCGACGCCGGGACTACTGCTCTCGGTGACGGGTCCCGCGTCAACAAGACCGACCCTCGCATCGAGGCGTACGCCGACGTCGATGAAGCCAATGCCGCCATCGGCGCCGCGCTCGCGCTCGGCGGACTACCCGAAACGATTCGGGCGATCCTCCAGAGCGTACAGAATGATCTGTTTGACGTGGGTGCAGATCTATGCACGCCGATCGTCCAAGATCCAGAGTGGGTCCTGCCGCGGATCACGGAGGACTACGTCACCCGCCTCGAGGGCTGGTGCGATGAGTACAACGAGCACCTGGCGAAATTGGACTCCTTCATCCTTCCCGGCGGCACGCCCGGCGCAGCCATGCTGCATGTCGCCCGCACCGTGACCCGGCGGGCGGAACGGCGCGCCTGGACCCTGCTCGAACTGGAGGCCGAGGCGACCAACCCGCTCACGGCCAAGTACCTCAACCGGCTGTCCGATCTGCTGTTCATCCTGTCCCGGGTGGCGAACCCGGATGGCGACATCAAGTGGGTCCGGGGCGGGGGCAGGTGAGCCGCGGCCTGCATCACGTGGAGCTGTGGGTGCCGTCGTTGGCCCGGGCCGAAGAGAGCTGGGGCTGGTTACTGGGAGAGCTGGGATGGACGCTGTTTCAGCACTGGGACGCCGGACGTTCCTGGCGACTGGATGACACCTATGTGGTGGTCGAGCAGTCTCCGGCAATGACGGCGCCACTCCACGAACGGCTGCGACCCGGCCTCAACCATCTGGCCCTGCACGCCGGTACGCGCGAGCAGGTGGACCGGCTCGTCGAAGGCGCGCCGACCCACGGCTGGAGCTTGTTGTTCGCGGACCGCCACCCGCATGCGGGCGGCCCCGACACGTACGCCGCCTACCTCGAAGATCGCGACGGCTACGAAGCCGAACTGGTGGCGGGTTAGTCGCAAGGCTTCCTGCGAAGCGCCCTTTTGAGCGGGAAGATCTGCGACCTTCGGGACTAGATCCGCGCAGCGCCGGGCGGGGCGGACTCGATCCAGGACAGGAAACCGGTCAGGGCGGACTCCGCCATGGCCAGTTCCACCTCGACGCTGGCAGGTCCGTCCCGGCCGATGCACCGTACGATCACCCAGCCGTCCGGCATGGCCAGGCGCTCCGGGCCTTCCGGCACTCGGCGGTCCTGCACGCGTAGCCCGCCGCGGCGGAGGATCCGACGGGGGCGAAATCCGAAGCTGAACATCCGGTACCAGCGAAGCTGTTCGCCGACGAACCGGCCCAGTCCGGCGGACCATCCGCGACCGGGCACGAAGGTCGACAGCCGCAGGTTCATGTCGATGGTGCCGCCGCGTCGGGAAATAATCTGCCGGCGTGCGAACACCACGGCCAGTCCGAGCAGCACAAGGAGAATCACGAGGCCGAAGACTTCGAGGATCTCCATGGCCGGACGTTAGTGCGCGTCGGGCGCGGCGTTGCCGAGCGCTACCTTGGCGGCCGGGTCATCGCCCTCGGCCGGCTTCGCGTCTTCGGCGAGAACGGTGACCGTGTCGTTGTTGACCGACAGGAACCCGCCCGAGATGTCGTAGGCGATCTCCTCGCCGGATGCGGTCTTCACCCGTACCCGGCTCGGGTCCTTGAGCTGACCCAGCAACGGCGCATGTCCGGCCAGAACCGCCAGTTCGCCCTCGGTCGTCCGGGCGATGACCGATTCGGCCTCACCGGACCAGATCTGTGCCTCCACCGACACCACGTCAACCTGGAATTGCGTCGCCACCGTGGATCTCCCCTCAGGTCACCGCGTTGTGTGCAAAGTCTAGATGGCCACATCGACTCGACGTACAGCGGAGTGCTCGCGTTGATGTAGGCCACATTTCATACCTGTTAACGGCTCGCCGCCGAGCGGAGACGGACAGCCGGTGGTCGATAGCATGCCCGTGGTGATGGCGATGCCCGTACTGGCCGTGTTGCTGGCCAGGTACGTGTCACCTTGCCCATCGGCCTACCCGCGGTGTTGGACGGCATCAACAGTGCCCGCTCGGCGTTCGGCGCACTGCGTTATGTCGTCATGGGTCTGTTCGAAGTCGGGCTCATCACCATTGCAGGATACGTGTCCCTGCGGACGCTGTCGGCGGCCCGCGATAGTGCACCGCTGACGTAGCGCTGAACCTACGCCGAAGACGCGATCGCCGTCCCCACACGCGCGGGGACGGCGATCGGCCACGGGTGCTACTCCTTGGCGAGCTTGGCCGCGTTGCGCTCCAGGTCGTCCAGGCCACCGCACATGAAGAAGGCCTGCTCGGGGTACGTGTCGTAGTCCCCCTGGCTGATCTTCTTGAACGCCTCTACGGTGTCCTTGACCGGCACGTACGAACCCTCGATGCCGGTGAACACCGTTGCCGCAAAGGTGTTCTGGGACAGGAAGCGCTCGATGCGGCGGGCCCGCTGCACGGTAATCTTGTCCTCTTCGGACAGTTCGTCCATACCCAGGATGGCGATGATGTCCTGCAGGTCGCGGTAACGCTGCAGGATCCGCTTCACCTCGGAAGCCACCGCGTAGTGCTCCGCACCGACGAACTCGGGCGCAAGAATGCGCGAGCTCGACGCGAGCGGGTCCACCGCCGGGTAGATGCCCTTGTCCGAAATGGACCGCTCGAGGTTGGTGGTCGCGTCGAGGTGGGTGAACGTGGTGGCCGGCGCCGGGTCGGTGTAGTCGTCGGCCGGCACGTAGATGGCCTGCATCGAGGTGATGGCCTGGCCACGCACCGAGGTGATGCGCTCCTGCAGTTCGCCCATCTCGTCCGCCAGGGTGGGTTGGTAACCCACCGCGGAAGGCATACGACCGAGCAAAGTGGACACCTCGGAGCCGGCCTGGGTGAAGCGGAAGATGTTGTCGATGAACAACAGCACCTCCTGCTTCTGCACGTCACGGAAGTACTCGGCCATCGTCAGCGCGGCCAGGGCGACCCGCAGACGGGTACCCGGCGGCTCGTCCATCTGGCCGAACACCAGAGCGGTCTGCGGAAGAACGTTGCTCTCACCCATTTCCAGGATGAGGTCGTTGCCCTCACGGGTGCGCTCACCGACGCCGGCGAACACCGACGTACCACCGAAGTTGCGAGCTACTCGGATGATCATCTCCTGGATGAGCACCGTCTTGCCCACGCCCGCGCCGCCGAACAGGCCGATCTTCCCACCCTTGACGTATGGGGCAAGCAGGTCGAGCACCTTGATGCCGGTCTCCAGCATCTCGGTCTTCGGCTCCAGGTCGGCGAACGCCGGAGGCTTGCGGTGAATCTCCCAGCGGTCCTTGACCTCGAGCTTCTCGCCCTCGCTTGAGGTTGAGGCAGTCCCCGATCACGTTGAACACGTGGCCCTTGGTGACCTCGCCCACCGGGACGGAGATAGCCGAACCGGTGTCGCGCACCTCGGCGCCACGCACCATGCCGTCGGTCGGCGCCATGGAAATCGCGCGCACCACGTTGTCGCCCAGGTGCTGGGCCACCTCGAGGGTGAGCGTCTTGGTGCCCTCGGCCAGGGTCACGTCGACGTGCAGGGCGTTGAAGATCTCGGGCATGGCGTCGCGCGGGAACTCGGCGTCGACGACCGGCCCGATGACCCGCACGACGCGGCCCGTGGCTTTGTTGGTGGCAGTGTCAACAGCAGCAGTCATCACACTTCACTTCCCGACGGCGGCGAGTGCGTTGGCACCGCCGACAATTTCACTGATTTCCTGGGTGATCGCGCCTTGGCGGGCCGTGTTCATCTCGCGCGTGTACTTGCCGATCAACTCTTCCGCGTTGTCCGTGGCGGACTTCATGGCCCGCCGCCGGGACGCTGACTCGCTCGCCGCCGCGTCGATCAACGCGGCGTAGATGCGGGTGTTGATGTATTTGGGCAGCAGCGCGTTCAGCAACTCGTCCGGGTCCGGCTCGAACTCGTACGCCGGCAGGAGACCCTCCTGCGCCACCTCGGTCTCGACCACCTGCATCGGGGCGAGGAAGTTCGCCGATCGGTGTCTGGGTCATGAGCGAGCGGAACTGGGTGTGCACGATGTGCAGCTCGTCCACACCCGGAACGCCGTCGTTGCCGTGCCCGGGATCTTCCCCGTCGCCATCGACGTCATCCGCGCCGGCCACGAACGCCTTGATCAGCGTCTCGCCGATCTCGCGGGCGTCCGCGAACGTCGGCTGCTCCGAGAAACCGGTCCAGCTCGACTCGATCGGCCGGTCGCGGAAGCGGTAGTAGGTCACGCCCTTGCGTCCAACGACGTAGAGCACCACCTGCTTGCCGTCCTCGCGCAGCTTCGAGATGAGCTGCTCCGTCGTGCGGATCGCGTTGGCGTTGTAACCGCCGGCGAGCCCGCGGTCACTGGTGACGACGAGAACGCCGGCCCGGCGGACCTTCGGCCGCGGCCGCAACAGCGGATGGTCGATGTTGGCGTTGCTGGCCAGCGCTGTCAGCACGTCCGTGATCGCGATCGGGTACGGCTGGGACGCGGCAACCCGCGCCTGGGCCCGGGCGATGCGGCTCGTCGCGACGAGCTCCATCGCCTTCGTGATCTTCCTCATCGACCGCGTCGACCGAATCTGCCGACGCAGCACGCGTACCGAAGCAGCCATTGCTTACTTCTTCACCGGCGGAGGCGTCTTCTTGACGCGCTTCACGGTCTGTTTGGTCTCCACGCCCTCGGCCATCGCCTCGGCCTCTTCCTCGTTGATGGCGATCTTGCCGTCACCGCTCAGGAAGCTCGCCTTGAAGCGCGTGAGCGACTCATCCAGGCTGGCGACGATGTCGTCGTTCCACTCACCGCCCGCGATGGTCTGCAGGACACCGGCCGACGAGTGCCGCAGGTACTGCAGGAAGTCCGACTCGAACCGGCGGATGTCGACCACCGGGACATCGTCGAGCTTGCCCTCGGTACCGGCCCAGATCGAGACGACCTGCTCCTCCACCGGGTACGGGTTGTAGTTGGTCTGCTTGAGCAGTTCGACCAGCCGCGCACCGCGGTCGAGCTGCGCCCGGGACGCCCGGTCCAGGTCGGAGGCGAAGGCAGCGAACGCCTCCAGCTCACGGAACTGGGCCAGGTCCAGGCGCAGGCGGCCGGCAACCTTCCGCATCGGCTTGGGCTGCGCCGCACCACCGACCCGCGACACCGAGGTGCCCACGTTGATGGCCGGCCGGACGCCCTGGTTGAACAGGTCCGTCTCGAGGAAGATCTGGCCGTCGGTGATCGAGATCACGTTGGTCGGGATGAAGGCGGAGATGTCGTTCGCCTTCGTCTCGATGATCGGCAGGCCGGTCATCGAACCACCACCGAGCTCGTCGGACAGCTTCGCGCAACGCTCCAGCAGGCGCGAGTGCAGGTAGAAGACGTCGCCCGGGTAGGCCTCGCGACCCGGCGGGCGGCGCAGCAGCAACGACACGGCGCGGTAGGCCTCGGCCTGCTTGCTCAGGTCGTCGAAGACGATGAGCACGTGCTTGCCGGCGTACATCCAGTGCTGGCCGATGGACGAGCCAGTGTAGGGCGCGAGGTACTTGAAGCCGGCCGGGTCGGACGCCGGCGACGACACGATGGTCGTGTAGGCCATCGCACCGCGCTCCTCCAGGGTGCCCCGTACCGAGGCGACGGTGGAGGCCTTCTGGCCGATCGCGACGTAGATGCAGCGCACCTGCTTGGTCGGGTCGCCCGACTCCCAGTTGGCCCGCTGGTTGAGGATCGTGTCGATGGCGACGGTGGTCTTACCCGTCTTGCGGTCGCCGATGATCAGCTGCCGCTGCCCCCGGCCGATCGCGGTCATCGCGTCGATGGCCTTGATGCCGGTCTGCAGCGCCTCCTTGACGGGCTGGCGGCCCATCACGTTGGGCGCCTGGAGTTCGAGTTCGCGGGAGCCCTCGCTCTCGATGTCACCGAGACCGTCGATCGGCCGGCCCAGCGGGTCGACCACACGACCGAGGAACTTGTCGCCCACCGGCACCGAGAGAACCCGGCCGGTCCGCTTGACCTGCTGGCCCTCCTCGATACCCGTTGAGTCGCCCAGGACGACCACACCGATGTCACGAATGTCGAGGTTCAGCGCAACGCCGAGCGTGCCATCCTCGAACTCGAGCAGCTCGTTGGCCATCGTCGAGGGCAGCCCCTCGACGTGGGCGATGCCGTCACCGGTGTCAGAAACGACGCCGACCTCCTCGCGAGAGGTCTCCGGCGAGTACGACGAGATGTAGCGCTCGAGTGCGCTGCGGATCTCGTCGGACGAGATGGTCAGCTCGGCCATCCTCTACTTCCTTATGGTCTTTCGGCGATTCACGGGTTACCGGCTCGTCGGTCCGGCCGGCCGTCGTGCACGCCTCGGTGGGTCGTTCTATGTCGTTGTCGTGCGACGGCCTGGCGCCGCCCCATCCGTACTGCCGGTCAGCGCCTGCCGGCCAGGGCGACCCGGGCCTCGTTGACCCGACGCAGCACGGTGCCGTCGTAGAGGTCGTATCCGATCCGGACCCGCACGCCGCCCAGGATCTTCGGGTCGACCGAGATCTTGAGCGCCACCTGTCGTCCGTAGAGCTGGCCCAGCTTCGCGCTGAGCCGGTTCTCCTCGTCGTCGGTGAGCGCCTTGGCCACCGTGACGTACGCCACCTGGCGCTCCCGCCGCTCCGCGGCGAGCTCGACCAACCGGGTCAGGGAGTTGGCGAAGTTCCGCCCGCCGAAGCCACGTACGGCCAGGTCCACCAAACGTAGCGTGGCGGAGCTGACCTTGCCCTCCAGCAGCGCGTGAACAAGCTCCGATCGCTGGGCGGCCGGAGCGCTGGCACTGCCCATGGCAGACGCCAGGGCGCTGTCGCCATCGACCACCTGACCGAACCGGAACAGCTCGTCCTCGACCTCGGCGAGCTCCGCAGCGGCGTCCGCACTGGCCAGCAGTGCCTCCACGCCGAGCCGCTCCACCGAGTTCAGCAGGTCTGTGCCAGAGGTCCAATGGCCGGCGGCCAGCAGGCGCAACAGCGCCTCCGTGTCCTCGCCCACCTTGCCGTGCAGCAATGACCCCAACAGCTCGGCCCGCTCCTCGCCGGGGCGGGCTGGATCGGACAGTGCCCGTCGCAGGCCCGGCTGGCGTTCGAGCAACGTGGCCACCGAGAGCAACTCGTCTCCCACGCCGGCGAGCGGCACCGGCCGCTCGCCGGTAACGAAACCGTTCAGGCGCGCGACCGCCGACCGGTATGCCTCGCGGCTTCCGGATTCCATCTAGGCCCGTCCTCCCGCCGAGGCGGAGTCAAGGTCGCTCAGGAACCGCTCCACGGTGCCCCGCTGGCGGGCCTCGTCGGCAAGCGACTCGCCCACGATCCGGCCGGCCAGATCGACGGCCAGCGAGCCGACCTCCGCGCGCAGGTCACGCACGATGGTCTGCCGCTCGGCCGTGAGCTGTTCCTTGCCGGCCGCGATGATCCGTTCGGACTCCTCGCGAGCCTTGGCCAGCACGTCGGTCCGGATAGCTTCGGCCTCCGCGCGCGCTTCCTCGCGGATGCGCGAAGCGTCGCTACGGGCATCCGCCAGTTGCTGCTGATACTGCTCGAACAGCGCGTTGGCCTCGGCCTGCCGCTCCTCGGCCCGCTGGATACCACCTTCGATGGCCTCCACCCGAGCCTTGAACGTCTCTTCCATCCGGGGGAAGACGAACTTCATCAAGACGAAGCAGAGGACAGCGAACGCGATGCCACCAACCACGATCTCTTGCCAGATCGGGATGATGGGGTTCGGCGTGTGCGCCTCCTCGGCCAGATACATCATCGGTCAACCTCCCGGTCGAAGGGGTGCGCTACGCCTTGAATACGAAGCCGAAGGCGATGCCGAACAGGGCCAGCGCCTCGACGATGGCGAAGCCGATCCAGACGTACGGCAGGGTGAGTCGGCTGGACTCGGGCTGGCGCGCCGTGGACTGGATGTAGGCGGCGAAGATGATGCCGATGCCGATGCCGGGGCCGATGGCCGCGAGGCCATATCCGACCGCACTGAGGCTTCCGCCAACTGCGGCGAGCAGCTCCATGGTTGCGTTCCTCCTGGTTATCGCGCGTGACCCTTCACGCGGGACGACAAATCTACGGACAGATTCTGCGGTGCTCTAGTGCTCGTCGGCGAGGGCGCCGGAAAGGTAGCTGGACGTCAGGACGACAAAGACATAGGCCTGCAGGACGACCACCAACGCTTCCAGGAAGGTCAGCGCGATCGCCATCAGCCAGGACAGGATTGAGATCGGTCGCACACCCACGGTGCCGGCCTGCAGCAGCGCGAAGCCGCCCAATGTGAACACCAGCAGGATCATGTGGCCGGCGAACATATTCGCGAACAGACGCAACGACAGGGTGATCGGCCGCACGATGAACGTGGAGAAGGCCTCGATCGGCACCAGCAGCGGCAGGATGAATCCCGGCGCCGGTGGGATCAACGAGTTCTTGAAGTATTTCTTCGCGCCGTGCTTCCGGATGCCCACGTAGTTGAACAAGATGTAGCTGATGATCGCGAGCATCACCGGGAACGCGATATGCGAGTTCGGCGAGATCTGGACCAGCGGGATGATGCTCCACACGTTGGTCAAGAGCAGGAAGCTCAGCAGCGTCGCGAAGTACGGAGCGAATCGCAGGCCCTCGTGGCCCATCATCTCGGTGGCGATGTTGTTGCGGGAGAATCCGAAAATCGACTCCGCGATCCATTGCGCCTTGGTCGGCACAATCTTCGGATTCCGGTATGCCACCAGGTAGAACAGGATGATGAGGGCGACCGAGACCCACGTGTAGAGCGTGAACTTGGTAATCCACGGATTGACGCCGCCGACCAGCGACGGTGGGAAGAACTCCTCCACCGTCGGCGGGAACGGAACATTGGCCGGCACTGCGGCCAACAACGCCTGAGAGATCACCGCAACCCTTCCATCTTCAGGCGCCAAGCCGGCGCACGATCAGATAGACGCCGCCGGCGGCACCTACCACCGCGCCGATCGCCGTCGCAATGCCGCCGGTGTGGAGCCACCGGTCGATCAGCCAGCCGACAAATCCGTACAGCAACATCCCAGCGATGAGGTAGGAGACAGCGGTCCAGCCGTAATTGGCGTTGCCCGCCGGCTCGTGATCGTCGCGGGGACGCTGGGGGGATTGGTCACCGGTCATGACGGGCGAACCATATCAGCCAGGTTACGGATGCCAGCCAGCGACCCCCGCGCACTCACGCGTGGGTGACCAGGGCTGAAGCAGTCGGTGGCTCACGTTACTCCCCGTTACCCCTGTGCTGTCCAGACCGGCGCGAAACTGACCTGAACCCGTCACTACGGCGCACCCACGAGTGTCTCACTCACGCGTTCGCACATTGACCAATCCGACTCGACCGCGTTTGCTGGATGTGACCCAACCCTCACTCTGTGGAAGGCCAGCCCATGCGCCCCGTGTCCGCGGCTGTGTTCGCCTGCGTCCTGCTCCCGATGTCGCTCGCGGTCGCGGCCTGCGAGCCGCGTACGGTGACCGACAGCTCCCGCAAGATCTACTGCGAGATCATGCCCGACGCCCCGGAACGCGACAACGATGACGCTCCGAAGAAGATCATCGGCAAGGTCAGGTTCCGCTGTGACCAGCCAGGCGCCGCCTCGATGGCGCTGACCATGCATCTGCAACGGGAGAACGCCGCGGGAGACTGGGTCGACGTGGTGGCCACGTCGTTCACCGCGTCCGGTGCGGAAACGGTCGGAACCCGCGAGGAGACTTTCCGGACCCGCGAACTCCAGGCCAACTGCGCCGACGGCGTCTACCGCATGTACATCAAGGGCACCAGCGAGGCCCGCGGCGTCACCAAGACCTACGACCGACCCGGCCCGCGTACCTTCCACCCCTGCCGCGCCGGCCTCTTCGCCGGCGACTGAGACCGCGCCCCGTCTGATCGTGCAGCGTAGCCACCGATGCGGTGGCGGGGATTCCCGCGATCAGCGGCGGGCGCGGGAGGGGAAGGGGTGTGCGGTGCGGGCGGTCCACCAGATCTGCACGGTGGTCCAGGCCAGCACGGCCGTCACGATGCCCATGGCGAGCGCGGTCTGCCCGGCGAACTCGGTCTCGTAGAGACTGATGAGCACCACACCGAGCATGCTGAACTTCATGATGTACATGCCCACGCCGACCGGGAACACCAGCTGCGGGCTGACCTTGTCGGCCCAGGCGATGGCCAGCGTGGAAAGGGTGTAGCTGACCGCCACCAGCACCGTACCGGCGGCAAACGCGGCGGCCGCCGGCCAGCCATCGGCGAGGCCGGACACGACCGCCCCGATGATCGTGGCCACGGCGATCACGGTGAGGGACACCCGCAGGTGCCGGACGCGCTCGCGTATGCCGTAGCGCTCCGGCAGGTCCGCGGTCATCGCGCGTAGGCGGGGAATCTGGCCACCAGGCCCGCCACCTCCTCCGCTACGTCGGCCAGGGCGTCGCGGCCGGTGGCCGTGTCCGGATCGGCGGCCACCGCTCGGGCGATCAGGCCGGCCACCTCACGCATCTGCGCTTCTTTCATGCCCTGCGTGGTCACCGACGCGGTGCCGACCCGGATGCCGGAGGCCACCGTGGGCTTGCGCGGGTCGTAGGGGATGGCGTTCTTGTTCAACGTGATCCGGGCCAGGTCGCAGCGCCGCTCGGCGTCGCGGCCGGTGACCCCGGGCACCTCGTCGTCACCGGACCGTTCGCCCCCGGCGCGAAGGTCGATCAGGGCGAGGTGGGTGTCCGTTCCACCGGAGACCGGGCGCATCCCCGCGGATGCGAGGGCGGTGGACAGCGCCTGGGCGTTGGCGATGACCTGGCCGGCGTAGTCGGCGAACGTGGGCAGGCTCGCTTCCTTGAGCGCCACGGCCTTGGCCGCCACCACGTGCATGAGCGGTCCGCCCTGCACAAAGGGAAAGACCGCCTTGTCGACCTGCTCGGCCAACTCCTGGCGGCAGAGGATCATGCCGCCGCGCGGTCCGCGCAGGACCTTGTGCGTGGTGAAGCAGACCACGTCGGCATACGGCACCGGTGACGGGATAGCGCGGCCGGCGACCAGACCGATGAAGTGGGCCGCGTCCACCATCAGGTACGCGCCCACCTCGTCCGCGATCGCCCGGAACGCGGCAAAGTCGATCAAGCGAGGATAGGCGGTGGCGCCACAGATGATCATCTTGGGCTGGTGCTCGCGGGCCAGATCCCGTACCTGGTCGTAGTCGATCAGCTCGGTCTGCCGCTGGACCGAGTAGCCGATGGTGTTGAACCACCGTCCGGAGAAGTTGACCTTCGAGCCGTGGGTGAGGTGACCGCCATGCGGCAACTCCATCGCGAGGACGGTGTCACCCGGCCGCACCAGGGCGGCGTAGGCGGCCAGGTTCGCCGACGCCCCACTGTGCGGCTGCAGGTTCGCGTGGTCCGCCCCGAACAGCTCGCGGGCCCGGGCGATGCCGATCTCCTCGGCCCGGTCCACCTCGGCGCACCCTCCGTAGTAACGCCGGCCGGGATAGCCCTCGGCGTACTTGTTGGTCAGCGTGGATCCGAGCGCCGCCAGCACCGCCGGGGAGGTCAGGTTCTCGCTGGCGATCAGCTGCAGCCCCCCACGCAGGCGATCCAACTCGTCCAGGACCACATCGGCGATCTCGGGGTCGGTCTGCGCCAGTTCGTCGAAGTCCGGGCCCCAGAACTTCGACGCGGCAGGCGCGACGGCGCCCTGGGTGGCGCAGCTCACGGAGGCGGCGGCCGGACCCGCGGTCACGGACTCTGTCATGGCGCCGAGTCTATTGCGGCCCGGCCGGATGGATACTGCCCGTTGCGCCCGACGGGACTCGGCCGCCGGGAGATGATGGCCGGATGAGGTGCCTGGTGACCGGGGCCAGTGGCTATGTCGGCGGACGTCTGGTGCCCCGGTTGCTCGCGGCCGGGCATGAGGTGCGGGTGCTGTCGCGCTCCGCTGGGCGGGTGCGGGGTGAAACCTGGCATGACCAGGTCGAGGTGGTCGAGGGCGATGTGACCAGCGGCACCGGCCTCGCGGCGGCGCTCGACGGCATCGACGTCACCTACTACCTGATCCACTCCATCGGTCGGCCGGACTTCGAACGCGTTGACGCCACCGGGGCCAGGAACTTCGCCGACGCCGCGGCCAAGGCGGGCGTCGGCCGCGCGGTGTACCTGGGCGGACCGACCCCGGGCGGTGCGGGTGCGGCCGAGACGCTGTCGCCGCATCTGCGTTCGCGCGCCGAGGTGGCCAGGATCCTGCTGGAGGGCGGTGTGCCGACCACGGTGCTGCGGGCCGCCGTGATCATCGGGTCCGGCTCGGCCAGCTTCGAGATGCTGCGGTACCTGACCGAACGGCTGCCGGTCATGGTGACGCCGCGCTGGGTGTCCAACCGGATCGAACCCATCGCGATCCGCGATGTTCTGCGCTATCTGGTTGACAGCGCCGATCCGGGCACCTTTCCGGCCGACCTGAACCGGGCGTTCGACATCGGCTGCGGCGAGATCCTCACGTACCGGGAGATGATGCGGCGCTTCGCGGCGATCGCGAGCCTGGGACCACGGATGATCATTCCGGTCCGCCCGCTGACGCCGGGCCTGTCGTCCCTGTGGGTCGGTCTTGTCACACCCGTACCCAACAGCATCGCCCGTCCCCTGGTGGAAAGTCTCATCTACGAGGCCGTGACGCACGAACACGACATCGCCCGCTACATCCCCGATCCGCCTGGCGGGCTGGCCGATTTCGATACTTCGGTGCGGCTGGCGCTGCGGCGTGTCCGCGATGCCGACGTGGAGACCCGGTGGTCGGACGCGTCGTGGCCGGGCGCACCGACCGAACCCCTACCGGCCGACCCACTACCCACCGACCCGGCCTGGTCCGGCGGCACCGTGTACTCCGATGTCCGCCAGCAGGCGGTGCAGGCGCCGCCGGAGCGGCTGTGGCAGGTGGTGGAGGCGATCGGCGGGGAGAACGGCTGGTACTCGTTCCCCCTCGCCTGGGCGATCCGCGGCTGGATGGACCGACTCATCGGCGGCGCGGGCCTCCGCCGAGGCCGCCGCGATCCGCACCGCCTGCAGGTCGGCGAGGCACTCGACTTCTGGCGGGTCGAGGAGATCGTGCCCGGCTCGATGCTGCGACTGCGGGCGGAGATGAAGCTTCCGGGCCAGGCCTGGCTGGAGATGCGGGTGGTCTCGGACAACGACGGCACCGCCACCTATTCGCAGCGGGCCATCTTCATGCCGCGCGGGCTGTCCGGGCGGGCCTACTGGTCCGCGATTGTGCCGTTTCACACCCTGGTCTTCGGCGGCATGGTGCGCAACATCGCCCGTGCCGCGGAGAACCCACCGGCTGCCTAGAACCCACCAGCGCTCAGAACCCACCAGCGCTCAGATCCCGACAGCGCTCAGATCCGGCAGCGCTCAGATCCGGCAGCGCTCAGAGGAGTGCGCGGAGGTTGGCTTCGGAGATCGGCCCGATCCGAAGGATCTCCATTTCCGCGCCGGTAAGACGGACCAAAGTGGACGGTTGCGGGTACAGGATGGAACCGTCGTCCGGTACCACGTATACGATGCTGTCCGCCGGCCAGGACAGGGTTTCCAGTTCATGGGCGGCGATGTCGACAGCGGACTCGCCGGCACGGTTCAGGCTGGTCGCGGTCAGCGGAGCACCGACCGCTGCAATGACCTGTGCGGTGATCGGATGGTCAGGTACCCGTACGCCAACCGTACCGTCCACAGTGACCAGTCGTGGCGGCAGCAGGCCGGACTGGTTGACCACCACCGTCACCGGGCCTGGTGTCGACGCGCCGAGGATGCGTTGCGCGACCGGCGTCAGCTGCGCGTACTTGCGTGCCATCGCCAACGATGAAAACGCAACGTGCACGGTATGGGCGAGGTCGCGGCCCTTGACGGCGAAGGCTGCGATGATGGCCGGCTCGTCCGTGGCCAGCGCGGCCAGCATATATCCCGTTTCCGTGGGCAGCACGGCCAGACCGCCGGCGCGCAACTCTTCCGCGACACGGTCCACATCGGCCAGTGGCAGCAGGCCGGCCTTCGTACGGTGGTTCAGGTACTCCAGTTTCATGACGCCCTACCGTGTCGAGGAGTGCTGACATCGCCGCCGATGACCCGGCCCGGGCCGGCGAGCGCGGCGGCCAGCGGGATCACCGTACGTTCGATCTGGTCCGCGACGTCGGCGAAAGCCTGGTCGTTCTCGCCCCACGGGTCACTCAAGTCGTCATCGCGCAGCGGCCGGACCCGACGCTGTTCGTGCGAGCCCCAGATGGCGCCCCCACCACGGATGGTGTCCACGGCATGCACCAGCGCGATGCCGCGGTCGCGCGCGCTCTCCACGGAGTCGTCCACCGGTGGCAGCACCCGCAGGTCGACCCGACCCAGCAGCCGACCGAACTCGCCGAGTACGAAGGTGCGCGGATGCGCCTCAGGCCGCAGGCGCAGCACGAAGTCGACCTGTTCCGCGGTGGCACACAGGAGCAGATCGGACACATCGATCATGGCCCGGGAAACCTTACGGGCGGAGAAGCCCTCCGCGTCAGCGCCACGCAGGCGTAGCTGCTTGGCCGCGGGCGGGTTCATCGGTTCGCCCTCGTGCCAGGCACCGGTACCCGCACCGTGGCTGATGTAGAGCCGGTCGACGCCGTCCCCGACCCGTTGGCGCAGAGCCAGCCCGAACAGTCGCTCGGCCATCGGCGACCGGCAGATGTTGCCCATGCACACGTGCAGCACGGTGAAGCGGGACACGGCTATTGGCCCGATTCCGGTGCGGCCGGCAACGCGGGCAGCCCGGGTAGGAACGGCTGGGCGAGCACAAACGGCTCGATATTGGGCACCACGTCGCGCAGCTTCTCCCAGGAGATCGCGCCATCCCGCAGTACCCGGGGTGCGGGGCCAGTGCAATCCACAATGGTCGAAGGGATGGGATCCGAGCAGGGCCCGGCCTCGAGATACGTGCTGACCGCGTAGCCGAGCTGGTCGCGGGCCTCCGCGGCGGTGACCGCCGGCGCCATGCCGATGCGGCTGGCCCCGGACACGGCGAGTGGGCCTGTGCGCTGCAGCACCTCCAGAGCGACCGGGTGCAGGGGCATCCGCACCGCGACCGTCCCATAGGTGTCGCCAAGGTCCCACTGCAGCGTGGGCGCCTGCTCGACCACGATGGTCAGCGCACCGGGCCAGAACGCCTCGACCAGTTCCCGGGCCTCACGCGGCAGCGAGAAGACGAGTCCGTCCAATACCTGCCGGGAGCCGACCAGCACTGGTGGGGCCATGTGCTGTCCGCGACCCTTGGCGTTGAGCAGGGCGGTAACCGCCCACGGCTTGAACGCGTCCGCCGCGATGCCGTAGACCGTATCGGTGGGCAGGACAACCAGGTCGCCTCGGGCGATGCCGTCGACGGCGGCCCGAATCCCCCAGTCACGTTCAGCGACAGTCCGGCAGTCGTAGAGCATCACGTGTCCCAGTCTGCCACCGTCGCGCTCAGGCCGTCCGGGTGGCCGTGGTGAAACGCGGACGCCCACCCAGATCGTGATGCAACCGGATGTCCTCGAAACGGCCATCCGCGCCGACCAGGGTTGGTACCACGTACGCATGCGTGTCGTCGTGCTCGATGGCCAACGCCCCGCCGACGCGCAGCAGTCCGGCGATGCGCCCGATCAGCGGCCTGATCACGTCCAGACCATCGGTCCCGCCGAACACGGCCTGGTGGGGATCGTAAGCGTTGACCTCGGGGGGCAGGCTCGCGGCGGCCACTTCCGGAACGTACGGCGGATTCGACAACACCAGGTCGACCTTGCCGTCCAGTTCGGACAAGGTGGCCGGGTCTGTGGCATCGGCGGCGACCACGGTCACCTCAGCACCGGCCAGGCTGAACTCGTCGAGGTTGCGCCGCAGCCAGGCCAGCGCGGCCGGATCCTGCTCCACCGCGTAGACCAACGTTCCGGGCGCCTCAGCGGCCACGGCCATGGCGATCGCGCCGGAGCCGGCACACAGGTCGGCGACCAGGCCGCCGGGACGCTTGCCGAGCCAGGTCAGCCCCCACTCGACCAGCACCTCGGTCTCCGGCCGTGGCACGAACACCCCCTCGCCGACGGCGACTTCGAGGTGCCGGAACGGCGCCGTGCCGACCAGATGCTGCAACGGGATCCGGGTCGCCCGTCGGGCCACCAACTGCCGGTACCGCTGCGCCTGCTCGTCCGTGAAGTCGCTGATCGCGGCCAACCGGCTGCGGCGCACCCCGAGTACAAAGGCGGCCAGCCATTCGGCGTCAGCTCTCGGCGAGGCGACATGGGCCTTGTCCAGCGTGGTCGCCGCTTCGGTGACAGCGTCCGCTACCCGCACCCGTCCTACCCCAGCTCGCCCCTGTGCCCGGCCTACGCCGTGCGCCTGCGCAGATCCTGTCTGCAAACCGTCTTCAGGGCAAGGATCTAGTGCCGCGAAAGCTCAGTCTCGCCAGCGATGCGGGCGGCGCGATCGGCTTCGGTCAGCGCGTCGAGCACCCCGTCCATGTCTCCGGCGATGACCAGGTCGAGGTTGTACGCGGTATAGCCGATGCGATGATCGCTGATCCGGTTCTGCGGGAAGTTATACGTACGGATGCGCTCGGACCGGTCCACGGTTCGGACCTGGGCCTTGCGGGCATCGGACGCCGCCGACGCGGCCTGCTCCTCAGCCAGTTGGGCCAGTTTTGCTCGTAGCATGCGCATGGCGCGGTCCTTGTTCTGCAACTGGGACCGCTCGTTCTGGCAACTGGAGACGGTGCCCGTGGGCAGGTGCGTGATCCGCACCGCCGAGTCGGTGGTGTTGACCGACTGGCCGCCGGGGCCTGACGAACGGAACACGTCGATACGCAGGTCGGCCGGGTCGATGTCGACCTCGGTCTCCTCGACTTCTGCGGTGACCAGCACGCCGGCCGCCGAGGTGTGGATGCGCCCCTGGGACTCGGTCGCCGGGACGCGCTGTACCCGGTGCACGCCACCTTCCCACTTCAACCGGGACCAGACCCCGTAGCCGCCGTCCGGCACCCCTCGCGTCTTGATCGCGACCGAGACGTCCTTCACGCCGCCGAGGTCGGAGTCCTGGGTGTCGAGCACCTCGACCACCCAGCCCCGCCGTTCGGCGTAGCGCAGGTACATCCGCAGGAGGTCGCCGGCGAACAGGGCCGACTCCTCGCCGCCCTCGCCCGCCTTGACCTCGAGGATCACGTCCTTGGCGTCGTTGGGATCGCGGGGGGCGAGCAACTCGGCCAGCCGCTGCTCGATCAGCGGGATCCGCCCGGCCAGATCCTCGGCCTCGGCGGCGAAATCGGCGTCCTCGGCGGAGAGCTCCCGAGCTGCGACCAGGTTGGACCTGGCGTCGTCCAGTTCGACGGCGGTCTTGTGGATCGGGGTCAGTTCGGCGAACCGCCGGCCCACCTTGCGGGCCGCGGTCTGGTCTGCGTGAATGGCGGGGTCGGCCAACCGAGCCTCCAGGTCCGCGTACTCCTGGAGCAGTTCACCCAGTCGATCGGTACTCATGCCAGGGCCTCTTCCTTCCCAGATCCAAGATCAGCCCAGATCCAAGATCAACCGAACCATCCAAGATCAGCTTCTGTACGCGAGAACGGCGCCCACCCCCGGCCGTTCAGCCGTGGGTGGGCGCCGTCACAAAGCTACTTGGCGGTCTTCTTGACGTTGGCGTACTTCTGCTGGAACTTCGCCACGCGACCGGCGGTGTCGAGCACGCGCTGCTTGCCGGTGTAGAAGGGGTGGCACAGGTTGCAGGTTTCCACGTGGATGGAACCGTTCTTCGACGTGCTGCGGGTCGAGAACTGGTTGCCACAGGAACAGGTCACCTGTGTCACGTTGTAGCTGGGGTGAATTTCGGGCTTCATGGCGCCTCGGTCCTTTCTCAACGGTCGCCGGGTCGCCCGCGGTTTGGGGACGTGAACCGGAACCTGGCCGACACAACAGTCTGCCATGCACCCGCATTCCCTCCCACATGGCCCCACCGAAGACTTGGCCACATGGCAACGTTCACGACCACCCGGGGACTGCCCGCCTCGGGCAAGAGCACCTGGGCGCGCCATCAGGCCGGCGTCGAATACGAGTGTTCAACGACCGGACCCACATGGTTGCGGATGTGGCGTGCCCTCGGGCTGACCGTGTTCCAGGTCGACGAGGACACCTACTGATTCGAACCACAAACGAAGATCGCCGCCCGTGGGCGGCGATCTTCGTGTGTCGTACTACTCGCCCGGAGTCGTCTTCGCGATCTGCATCAGGAACTCGATGTTGGTCCGGGTCTGCTTCAGCTTGTCCAGAAGCAGATCCAGCGCCGCTTGCGAATCCAGCGAGTGCAGCACCTTGCGGAGCTTGATCACGATGGCCAGCTCGTCCGGAGCCAGCAGGATCTCCTCCTTGCGGGTGCTGGACGGGTCGATGTCGATGGCGGGGAAGACCCGCTTGTCGGCAATCTTGCGGTCCAGCTTGAGTTCCGCGTTACCGGTGCCCTTGAACTCTTCGAAGATGACCGTGTCCATCATGGACCCGGTCTCCACCAGGGCCGTGGCCAGGATGGTCAGCGAACCGCCGTTTTCGATGTTGCGGGCGGCGCCCAGGAACCGCTTGGGCGGGTAGAGCGCGGTGGAGTCGATGCCGCCGGACAGGATCCGGCCGGACGCCGGCGCGGCCAGGTTGTAGGCCCGGCCCAGTCGGGTGATCGAGTCCAGCAGCACGACCACGTCGTGGCCCAACTCGACCAGGCGCTTGGCCCGTTCGATGGCCAGTTCGGCGACCGTGGTGTGGTCCTGCGGCGGCCGGTCGAAGGTGGAGGCGATGACCTCACCCTTCACCGAGCGCTGCATGTCGGTCACCTCTTCGGGCCGCTCGTCCACGAGCACGACCATCAGGTGGCACTCGGGGTTGTTGACCGCGATCGCGTTGGCGACGGCCTGCAACACCATGGTCTTACCGGCCTTCGGCGGCGACACGATCAGTGCTCGCTGCCCCTTGCCGATCGGCATCACCAGGTCGATCACCCGGGTGGTCAGGATATGCGGCTCGGTCTCCAGCCGCAGACGGTCCTGCGGATACAGCGGAGTGAGCTTGTAGAACTCCGGCCGGCGGCGGGCCTCTTCGGGCTCCATGCCGTTGATCGTGTCGAGCCGGACCAGCGGGTTGTACTTGTCCCGGCGCTGCTCCCCCTCGCGCGCCGACCGCACGGCACCGGTCACCGCGTCGCCACGGCGCAGCCCATAACGCTTGATCTGGGCCATCGAGACATAAACGTCGTTCGACCCGGAAAGGTAGCCCGAGGTGCGTACGAAGGCGTAGTTGTCGAGCACGTCGATGATGCCGGCGACCTGCACCAGCACGTCGTCCTCGGACACCTGCGGCTCGGGGCCGCCACCTTCGGTGCCACGTTCGCCCCGGCCACGCCGGCGGTCCCGGAACCGGCTGCGCCGACCCCGACGGCTGCCGTCGTCGTCGCCGTCATCCACCCCACGGTCCCGATCACGGTCGTTGGCGTTGCGGTCGCTCGCGTTGCGGTCGCTGGTGTTGCGGTCGCTGGTGTTGCGGTCGCTGGTGTTGCGGTCGCTGGCGTTGTGCGACACCCGCTCGTTCGAGTTCCGGTCCGATGAGCCGCGCTCCCGGTCGTTGTGACCGCGTTCGCGATCAACCCGTCCGTTGCGCTCGGCGCGCTCCGCCCGGTCGCCCGTGCCACGCTCGGCCCGCTCGCCGCCGTTGCGCTCAGCGCGCTCAGCCCGATCGGCTACGGTCCGCTCGCTGCGGTCGGTGCCGGTCCGCTCGCTCGCCACCCGCTCCGAGCCGTTGCGCTCAGCGCGCTCTTCCCGGGTTTCCGGTGGTCCGGCGGCACGGGTAGCCCGACGGGGAGCACGCTCGGCCACGGGTTCGCCGTCGCTGTCGCGCACATCCGCTCGCACCTCGGTCCGAGGTGCCTCGCCGCGAGCGGCGACCTGGCCACGGGACTCCTCCGCGCGCGCCCGAGGCACCCGGCTCTCCGCCTGGCTTTCCTCGATCGCAGCGACGAGATCGCCCTTGCGCATCTTGGCGGTGCCGGAGATGCCGAGCGACGAGGCCATCGTCTGCAGCTCGTTGAGCAGCATCCCGTTAAGACCGCTCCCGGTACGCCGACGGCGGGTAGCCGTCCCGTCCGAGGTGCTGGGGACTTCCGACGTGACGTCGGTGGTGTCGCTCAATGGATTCCTTCCCTCGTTAGGCCGGAGCGGCCCGGGTAAAAGATCTTTGGGGGCCGGGCTGCCCGCGGTTACACCCGCTTCGCGAACCTCGCGGGAGTCTTGACACCGCCGTTTCGCCAGTTGTCGCGGCTGAACTCGTACCGCCAAGCGATCGGAACGGACTGCGTCCGTGAGGCATACCTGCGCAGCTGACTCTGAGGAGAAGGCCACGATGGCATGGGATTCACGGGGCTGCAGCCAGCGCGCCAGGCGGATTCTGCCCCACCGTCGTCCGGTGTTTTTCTTCGGTCGCGTTGTTGACGGCTGGTGTCGAACCTAAGCGTAATCAACTCGGTGGACCTGCGGCAACATGGTCGCCCTCGGCGTGTCTGGCAATCAGGATACGCGCTCCTGTCGAGGATACCGACAGTGGCCTGGCACACCACCCCTCCGGAGCGATTTCCGCCGATCCCGCGGCCTCCTCGCCGGAGGTCCGGCGGTGCAGCGCCAGCACGGCGGGCCCGGCTCCGCTGACGAATGCCGGTGTGCCCGAACGACGCAGCTGGGACAACAAGGCGGCGGTCGCCGGCATTCCAGCCGCCCGGTAGTCCTGGTGCAGGCGATCTTCGGTGGCCTCCAGCAACAGCTGGGGGTCGGCGGTCAGGGCGTGCACGGCCAGCGCCGCGCGGGCCACGTTGAAGGCCGCGTCACCGTGCGGGACCTGGGCCGGCAGCGCGGCCCGGGCGTGGGCGGTCAGTCCTCGCGTGGCCGGTACGTACACCACCGGCCGCAGGTCGGGCGACGGTTCCAGCCGGACCGCCCGGGCGGCACCGTCCGCCGTGGTCCAGGCGATGGTGAGGCCGCCGAGCAGGCAGGGCGCCACGTTGTCCGGATGCCCCTCGAACTCCGCCGCAAGGCGAAGCGCCGCGGCATCGTCGAACCCGCCGTCGGCCGCCCAGGGTTTTCCGTTGTTCCCGACCAGCGCGCGGGCCAGGACGATTCCGGCCACGATGGCGGCCGACGACGAACCCAGCCCTCGTGCGTGCGGAATCCGGTTGTGGCAGGTCAGTGCCAGTCCGTCCGGCCGCGCGACACCGAGGCGGTCGAAGGTACGAAGCATCACCTGGACGATCAGGTGGTCGGCGCCGGTGGGCACCTCGCCCGCCCCTTCGCCGACCACGTCGACTTTGAAGCCGGCACCGGTGACCTGGGCGCTCACCTCGTCCTCCAGGGCCAGCGCGAGCCCCAGGGTGTCGTAGCCGGGCCCCAGGTTGGCGCTGGTGGCTGGCACCGCCACCCGCACCGGCTCGGTGCCGAACAAGCTCTGCATGGCGACAGTGTGTCGCCCCGAGCGGCGTGCGCAAGGTCAACCGTCCGCGTGTTGGGACGGATGTTCGCTCCAGGCGCAATGCCGGCCGCTGTCGCCAGCGGTTCTTGTCAGAGGGTCTGGCTACCGTGCCTTCGACCGCCACCACATCGATCCGGAGGTTGCCATGAATGGCTTGCCCTAGCTGCCTGCGGGATCTGTGTCGCTTTCCGGGTCGGGCGGGTCGGACCGGGGGGTAGGCGCAATGCTGCCGTGCCGGCCAACGGCCCGTAGCGCCCGCCGGAGCACGAACTCGATCTGCGCGTTGACGCTGCGGATGTCGTCCGCGGCCCATCGCGCGATGCCCTCGTAGACTTCGGGATCAAGCCGGAGCAGGAGCTTCTTGCGTTCAGCCATGTTCCGGGGTCATCCGTAGAGCGTGCCCGTGTTGACCACGGGCTGCACGGCTCGATCACCGCAGAGCACCACCAGCAGATTGGAGACCATTTGCGCCTTGCGTTCCTCGTCGAGTTCGACGACCGCCTGCTCGTGCAACAGTTCCAACGCGTTGCTGACCATGCCGACCGCACCTTCAACAATCTTGAAGCGGGCGGCGACGATCGCGTTCGCCTGTTGCCGGGCCAACATCGCGTGCGCGATCTCCGGGGCATACGCGAGATGGGTGATCCGCGATTCCAGGATCTCAACCCCGGCCAGTTCGACCCGTTCCCGTAGCTCGTCGGTCAGTTCCTCACTGACCACCGCGCCATCGCGGAGGCTGGCCCGGCCGGAGTCGTGGGCTTCGTAGGGGTAGCTGGTAGCCAGGTGCCGCACCGCGGTCTCCGCCTGGACGGTCACGTACTGCCCGTAGTCGTCCACGGCGAATAGGGCCTTGGCCGAATCCAGCACGCGGAAAACCACGACCGCGGCGATCTCGACCGGATTACCGTCCGCATCGGAAACTTTCAGCCGTGCTGTCTCGAAGTTGCGCACGCGCAAGGTAACCCGCCGTTTGGTGGTAAACGGGATAGTCCAGTGGAAACCGGCAGCTCTGATCGTGCCAACATACCGGCCGAAAAACTGCATGACACGCGCCTCGTTCGGGTTCACGATCACGAATCCGTCGATCATGAGCACGAAAACGAGCGCGCCCGCCGACGCCGCGTATCCCGCCATCGCCACCTGCGGCCGGGCGTCGCCGAGAACGCCCCCGCCTACCAGGGCCAGCCAGGCCGCGATGGCGAGCGCTACGAGCAAGAACAGCAATGCCAGAAAGCCTGGCACGCGAAAGGCCCGCTTCTCCACGGAAGGCTCCTCTGCTATCGGGATGATATCACCAAGATAGCGGCTCAGGTAGCCGTGACGGAAGGGGCCTCCGGTGTCGCAGCGACGGGGGCGGCAAAGGCTGGCGGTGCCATGCCGCGCGTCAGCCGACGGGTGGCCAGCCGCCAGATCACGCAGTAAACCAGGACGAGCCCGGCACACAGAGCGATCGGAATGCGGGGATTCAGGTGATCGCTCAGCACACCGGCGAACAACAGACTGCCCGAGATCGCCAGCGTCGCGATCATCTGGTCCGTGGCGAACACCCGCCCCCGCAACGAATCCGGCACCTCGACCTGCAGCGCGAAGTTCGACAGGGTCCAGTTGGCTCCACCGGCCAGGTGCGCGAAGGCGACGAGCGGCACCACCAGCCAGAACCAAGGGGTGAGCGATACGCCGAGATAGGCGAATCCGTAGACAGACATCGACACGGCCAACCCGGGCAGCAGCCAGGACGGCCGGGACAGGATCCGGCGCAGGATGAACGGTCCGACCAGAGCACCGAGCCCGCGCGCCCCGAACAACAGGCCGGTGCCGAGCGGGCCGACCGAGAAGACTGTGGTGGCCAGAAGGGGAAAGATTGCCAGTACTCCGTTGCCGACGCCGACTCCCGACTTGACGGTGATCAGCGAGAGCACCCGCGGATTGCCACGGATGTAACGCCAAGCCTCCCCCATCGCACCCAACGGTCTGGGTGCGGCGACTGCGGTCTTGCGATCGACCTGCATGGGCTCGCGGATGCGCCAGATCAATCCGGCGGACAGCAGGAGCGCGCCCACGGTGAGGGCGAAACATGCGTACGGACCAAACAGGGTGCTGAGAATGCCGCCGAGCGAGGCACCGACCACCAGCATCGTGCCCCAGGCACTGCCGGCCAGTGCGTTCGCCGCCGGCAGGTCGGCCGGCGGGACCAGGTTGGGCAAGGCGGCCCCCGCCGCTGGGCCGTAGAACGCCTTCGCGGTCGCGGCCAGTCCGATCGCCACCGGGCCAAGCCAGGCCAGTTCCGCCGACTGTACGAAGAAGAGCAGGCTGATCGCGGCGATACTGCCGAGATTGGCGGTAATCAGGATCTTCCGCCGGTCCCACCGGTCGGCGAGGATGCCCGCGAATGGCAACACCAACGCATTCACCGCGGTATCCGCGGCCAGCGCGACGGCACCGAGCAGACCGCTGCCGGTGAACTGCTCCAGCAACGTGATCAACGGAATCAACGCGAACCAGTCACCGCCGAAGATGACCAGTTCGGAACAGAACAGATACCGGAAGTCGCGGTGACGGGTAAGGACCGCAACGGTGGACGCCACGTACCGCACCGTACCCTTCGGTGACCGCGCCCTTTCGAAGGCTCCGCCCTCGACGGCATCGCAGCGGACTTTGGTCGCCCAGCTACCGAATCCGGTATCGAATCCGGTATCCAGACGACTACGGCCTCCGCCGTTGCGGGGGAGCTCGGAGAGTTAGGCGAGGTCGAGCGCTCGGGCGGCGGCCAGCGGGTCGTTGGCGATACTGACCGGCGGCGGGGCGGTGGAGATGGCCCACTCCGGGTCCTTGAGGCCGTGGCCGGTCACTGTGCAGACCACGGTCGACCCCCGCGGGATCAGACCCTCGGCGCACGCGGCGAGCAGGCCGGCCACGCTGGCCGCACTGGCCAGTTCCACGAAGACGCCCACCTGACGGGCGAGCAGGCGGTAGGCGGTCAGGATCTCCCGGTCGGTCACCGCGTGAATGAGGCCGCCGGACGCGTCCCGGGCGTCAATGGCCTTCGTCCACGAGGCCGGGTTACCGATCCGGATGGCGGTGGCGATCGTGGACGGTTCCCGTACCACCTCGCCGAGGACGATCGGCGCCGAGCCGCTGGCCTGGAAGCCGAACATGCGGGGCAGCTTGCTCGCGTTTCCCGCCTCGACATCCTCCTGGTAGCCCATCCAGTAGGCGCTGATATTGCCGGCGTTGCCGACTGGCAGGCAGTGGATGTCCGGGGCGTCGCCGAGCGCTTCCACGACTTCGAAGGACGCCGTCTTCTGGCCGTGCAACCGGTCGATGTTCACCGAATTGACCAGAGCCACCGGGTAGTCCAGCGCGATCTTGGAGGCCAACGCCAGGCAGTCGTCGAAGTTTCCGCTCACCTGCAACGGGCGGGCCCCGTGCACCAGTGCTTGGGCCATCTTGCCGGTGGCGATCTTTCCGGCCGGGATGAGTACGGCGCAGGTCATGCCGGCCCGGGCAGCGTACGCGGCCGCCGACGCCGACGTGTTGCCGGTGGATGCACAGATGATCGCCTTGGCCCCGGCTTCGACGGCCTTGGACACGGCCAGGGTCATGCCCCGATCCTTGAACGAACCGGTGGGGTTGGCCCCCTCGACCTTCAGGTAGACGTCGCAGTCCGTGCGCGCGGCGAGTTCCGGCGCGGGCACCAGCGGTGTGTTGCCCTCATGCAGCGTGATGACCGGCGTCGCGTCGGTGACCGGTAGCCGGTCCCGGTAGGCCTCGATCAGCCCTCGCCACCAGGTAGCCATGTCACTCTCCCTCTACCCGCATAACGGACGTCACATCGCGGACGATATCGAGGCGGCGCAGATCATCGACGGTAGCGGCGAGGGCGGCGTCGGTGGCGGCATGGGTGACGACGACCAGCGTGGCCTCGCTCGCCCGCCCTTCCTGCCGGACGGTCTGGATGCTCACGTCGTGCTCGGCGAACACGCCGGCCACCGCGGCCAGTACGCCGGCGCGGTCCGACACGTCGAGGGAAACGTGGTAGCGGGTGACCACCTCACCCATGGGCCGGATTCGCAGCCGGGCGTAGTTGGACTCACTGGCCGCACGGACTCCGGCGATCCGGTTGCGGGCCACCGCCACGATGTCGCCGACCACCGCGCTTGCCGAGGGCGCTCCGCCCGCGCCGCGTCCGTAGAACATGAGCTGGCCGGCCGCCTGCGCCTCGATGAACACCGCGTTGAAGGCGTCATTCACGCTGGCCAGTGGATGTGACCGGGGAATCATCGCGGGATGCACCCGTACGGACACTGAATCATCCACAAAGGACGCTATACACAGGAGCTTGATGGTGCATCCCATCGCCTTCGCGGAGGCGATATCGGCCGCGGTGACCTCGGTGATCCCCTCACGGTGCACATCGGACGCTCGCACCCGGGTGTGGAAGGCCAATGAGGCGAGGATCGCGGCCTTCGCCGCGGCGTCGAAGCCCTCGATGTCCGCGGTGGGGTCTGCCTCGGCATAGCCGAGCGCGGTGGCCTCCTCGAGCGCGTCCGGGAAGCTGGCCCCGGAGGCGTCCATGCTGGACAGGATGAAGTTGGTGGTCCCGTTGACGATGCCGACCACCCGGGTGATGCGGTCGCCGTGCAGGGACTCGCGTAGGGGGCGAAGCAGCGGGATCGCGCCGGCCACGGACGCCTCGTAGTAGAGATCGGCCCCACCTTCGGCGGCCGCGTCGTGCAGCGAGCCACCATCTTCGGCGAGCAGCGCCTTGTTGCCGGTGACCACACTCTTGCCGGCACGCAGCGCCTCGACCAGCCAGGTCCGGGCCGGCTCGATACCGCCGACGACCTCCACCACCACGTCGACGTCGTCGCGCTTGACCAGACCCAACGCGTCCGACGTGAACAAGGACGCCTCGACCGGGAGGTCACCGCGGTCGCGACCGGGTCTGCGGACCGCGATCCCGACCAGTTCGAGCGGCGCCCCGATCCGGGCCCGCAGGTCGTCCGCCTGTTCGTGCAGCAGCCGGACCACCTCGGTACCGACCACGCCGCAGCCGAGCAGCGCCACCCGTACCGGCGGCTTTGCCGGGTCCGAACTATCCGACACGTCGCTACCCCACATCCAATGCGAGCAGGTCATCCTCGGTCTCCCGCCGCACGATCACGCGCGCCGCACCGTCCGCCACGGCGATCACCGGCGGGCGCGGGACGTGGTTGTAGTTGCTCGCCATGCTGCGGCAGTACGCACCCGTACCCGGCACTCCGAGCAGGTCTCCGGGCTGCACGTCGGCGGGCAGGAATTCATCCTTCACTACGATGTCCCCGGCCTCGCAATGCTTTCCCACCACGCGGGCGAGCATGGGCGCGGCGGGGCTGGCCCGCCCGACCAGGCTGGCCGAATAGGCGGCGTCATACAACGCGGTCCGGATGTTGTCGCTCATCCCACCGTCCACACTGACGTAGGTCCTGATGCCATCGACATCCTTGACAGTACCGACCTCGTACAGGGTGAACATCGCCGGGCCCACCAGAGCGCGGCCGGGCTCGATGGACAGGTGCGGGACGGGCAGCTTGCGTGCGGCGCACTCCTGCTCGACGATCTTGGACATCCGCAGGGCGAGGTCGGCGGGCGTGGACGGGTCGTCCCGCGACGTGTATGCAATCCCGAAACCGCCGCCGAGGTCGAGCTCTGGCACGTTGACGCCCAGTTCGGTGCGCAGTTCGTCCTGCAACGCCAGCACCCGGCGCGCGGACACCTCGAAGCCGGACGTGTCGAAGATCTGCGAACCGATGTGCGAATGCAGTCCCACCAGCTCCAGCACGTCTTCACGGATGATGCGGGCCGCGGCGTCGTACGCCTTTCCGCTGGCGAGGGAGAAGCCGAACTTCTGGTCCTCGTGGGCGGTGGCGATGAACTCGTGCGTGTGTGCCTCCACGCCGACGGTGACCCGGACCATCACCCGCTGCCGGACGCCATGGATGCGGGCCAGCGCGGTCAGCCGCTCGATCTCGTCGAACGAATCGACCACGATCCAGCCCACGCCGGCATCCATCGCCCGCTTGAGCTCCATTGTGGACTTGTTGTTGCCGTGCATCTTGATGCGCTCGGGCGGCATGCCGGCGGCCAGCGCGATGGCCAGTTCCCCGCCGGTGCATACATCGAGGTTCAGGCCCTCCTCGGCGATGATCCGCACCACCGCCTTGGCGCAGAACGCCTTCGCCGCGTAGAAGACGTCGACTCCGGCGAACGCCTGCCGGAACTCGCGGCAGCGGGAGCGGAAGTCGTCGGCATCGAAGACGTACGCCGGGGTGCCGAAGTCGTCGGCGAGCTGGCGCACGTCGAGTCCGGCAACCCGCACCGCGCCGTCGGCAGCGCGGGACACGTTACGCGGCCACAGCGCCGGGACCAGCCGGTTGACGTCGGAAGGCGCCTTGAGCCAGGACGGACCCTGCCCGCCCATGTCGCCGTGTAACGCACCCGCCTCGTGTGCGCGCATGCCTACATCCTCTCCGGGGCGGAAACGCCGAGCAGGTCCAAACCGTTAGCGATAACCACTCGGGACGCCTCGACCAGCCACAACCGGGCCCGGTTGAGGTCGGTCGCCGGCTCATCACCCTGGGGCAGCACCCGGCAGGCGTCGTAGAAGCGGTGGTACGCCCCGGCCAGGTCTTCGAGGTACCGGGCGATGCGGTGCGGCTCGCGCAGTTCCGCCGCGGTGGACACCACGGCCGGGTAGTCGCCCAGCGCCTTGAGCAGATCGTTCTCCCGCTCGTGGCGGAGCAGCGACGGATCGAAGTCCTCACCCCGCGCGACCCCCACCTCGGCCGCGTTGCGCAGCAGCGACGCGATGCGCGCATGCGCGTACCGCACGTAGTGCACGGGGTTGTCGTTGGAGCTGCGGGTGATCTCGTCGAGGTCCAGCGTCAGCGGCGAGTCGGTGGAGGACCGGGCCAGCGAGTAGCGCGCCGCGTCCACGCCGACCGCGTCCACGATCTCGTCGAGGGTGATCAACGTACCGGCCCGCTTGGAAAGTTTCACCGGTTCGCCGCCCTGGAACAGGCTGACCAACTGTCCAATCAGGATCTCGATGTTGAACTCGGGATCGTCGCCGGCACAGGCCGCGATCGCCTTGAGCCGGTTCACATAGCCGTGGTGGTCGGCGCCGAGCATGTAGATGCACTTGTCGAAACCGCGCTCGCGCTTGTTGATGTAGTACGCCGCGTCGGCCGCGAAGTAGGTCTTCTCGCCGTTGCCGCGGATCAGTACCCGGTCCTTGTCGTCGGTGAAGTCGGTGGTACGCAACCAGATGGCGTCCTCGGCCTCGTATACATGGCCTTGCTTGCGTAACTCCGCCAGGGCGTGTTCCACCGCTCCGGCATCGTGCATCGTCTTCTCGGAGAACCACACATCAAAGTGGACACCGAAGCGCTCCAGGCTGGTACGGATCGCCTCCATCATCAGCCGGTAGCCCTCGGTGCGCATCAGCGCCATCGCGTCGGCTTCGGACCGGTCCAGCACGTCCGGGTGATCCGCCACGACCCGGGCGGCGATCTCGTTGACGTACTCGCCCGGGTAGCCGCCCTCCGGGGTGGGTTCGCCCTTGGCCGCCGCGTAGACCGACATGGCGAACCACTCGACCTGGGCGCCGGCGTCGTTGATGTAGTACTCGCTGGTCACCTCGGCACCGGCAGCCGCCAAGATCCGCCGCAACGAGTCGCCGACCGCGGCCCACCGGGTGTGACCGAGGTGCACCGGGCCAGTCGGGTTGGCCGAGACGAACTCCAGGTTGACACGCTGTCCATGCAGGTGCTCGCTGTGCCCGTACCGGGTGCCTTCGGTGACGACGAGACGGGCCAGCGACCCGGCGGCGGCGGCGTCGAGACGGATGTTCATGAAACCGGGACCAGCGATTTCGACCGATTTGATGCCAACTGTCTGGCCCAGTCGCTCGGCGATGGCCGTGGCGAGGTCCCGCGGCGATATGCCGGCCTTCTTGGCCAGTTGCATCGGCAGCGTGGAGGCGTAGTCGCCGTGGTCCGGATTGCGGGGTCGCTCCACAGCCGTACTGGCCGGGAGCAGCCCGGCGTCCAAGCCTCGCTCCTCGAAGACGGAGCGGGCAGCCATCAGGACAGTTACAGCAAGGTCGGCCGGAGTCACTTACCCAGCCTATCGGGGTAGACTCGTGCCCCGAGCGGCGGACCGACGTCGGCTGTCAGTATCCGGGACGGCTGTGACAGGCTCCGCCCCACCCCCGGGTTACCCAGAAACCGACCGTGACGAGGCCCTATGAGCATGAGTACCGGCGACGTCCGCCGACCGTCGAATACGTCGTCCGCCAAGGCCGCCGCAACTGGCGGCAAGGATGACGAGGTTCTCGACTCGGCCGCATCCGCCAAGTCGACGACTCCGCAGCCCCGCCCCGGCGCCCGGACCGCCGCGAAGGCCGCGACCCGGACCGCGAACCGCACGGGGGCGAAGCCCCCGGCCGGCCGCCCGCCCGCCAAGGGCGCGGGTGGCAAGGGCCGCAAGCCGGTCGCGCCGATCAAGGTCAGCCAGGGGCGCAACTGGGGTCCGATCGCCATGTTCGGCGGCGCGGGCCTAGTCGCCGTGTTGATCATCGGCTTCGGTGCCTTCGCCCTGTACAAAGAGGCCAACAAGCCCAGCTGGACCGAACGCGCCGCGGGTATCCAGGGCATCAGCAACTACCTGGTCAGCAACCCCGACTGGTTCAAGGTTCCGGCCGAAGGTAACCACAAGGCGGGCGTGCTGCAGTACCCGACCAGCCCTCCGGTCGGCGGCATCCACAACGGTTTCTGGCAGAACTGCATGGGCGACGTCTACACCTCCGAGATCGCCAAGGAGCAGGCCACCCACAGCATGGAGCATGGCGCGGTGTGGATCGCGTACAACCCGAGCCTGCCCAAGGACCAGGTCGAGGAGCTGGCCAAGAAGGTCGACGGCAAGTCCTTCATGCTGATGAGCCCCTATCCGGGCCTGGACAAGCCGATCTCACTGCAGGCGTGGGGCTACCAGCTCAAGGTGGACAACGCCGGAGACAAGCGGATCGACCAGTTCATCGACGCGCTGCGCCAGAACGCCACGCGGGAGCCGCAGGCCGGCTGCAGCGGCGGCATCACTGACGCCACGCCCCAGCCGCTGGACCTCACCCCGCCGGACACCTCCGGCGGGGCGGGCGCGGGCGGCTGACCGGTGGGCTCACGGCGTACGAAGATCATTGTCGGGGTCGTGGCCGCGGTGGTGCTGTTGTTCGTCGGGTACGCCGCGGGGTCGTTGACCTCGCGGCTTTCCGTTCCCGGGGACGACTCCGTCGAAGCCGGCTTCGCCCGGGACATGGCTGACCACCACGCCCAAGCCGTCGAGATGGGGATGATCGCCTTCCAGAAGGCGTCCACCCCGGCAGTCCGTTCGCTCGGCGGCGACATCGCGACCACCCAGCAGGGCCAGATCGGTGTGATGAACACCTGGCTCGCGGAGTGGAAGCTCGGCCCCAACTCGAGCAAGCCGCCGATGTCCTGGATGCCTGATGGCCAGCGGTCGCTGAATGGCAACCTCATGCCCGGAATGGCCACCCGCGAGGAGATCGCCAAGCTCAACTCGGCCACCGGCAAACAGGTCGACATCCTGTTCTGCCAGTACATGCTGCGTCACCACCTGGGCGGCCTTCACATGATCGAGGGCGTCCTCTCGGAGAATCCCTCCAGCGAGGTCCGCGACCTTGCCCAGATCATGAAGGCCAACCAGTCGGGCGAGATCCCGGTGATGGAGAACCTGCTCACCGACCTCGGCGCCTCCCCGCTGAAATAACCACCGATTGCTTCGCGCTACCGGATCCGGTGCAAAGTCGGCCAAGGTCTACGAGTGGGGATCGCCAGCCGCTGGTCGACGTAGACCGTGGTCAGCTGAGTACCGGGAACGGTCGTGCAGCGCCCAAGGTCCACTGTCGTTGACGGGCCAGGTCGCGCTAGTACCAGTCGGAGGGCTCCGCGCGTGGCGTCGGCCTATCGCGGTGGCGTCGGACGACCAGCATCAACACCCCGGCGAGCACGAGGGCCAGGCCGAGCACGAACATGCCGGTGACATCCCCGCCCGTGGTGGGCAACCGTGGCGGTGCTGCGGGCGCCCCGTACCGGACCGGTGGGGCTGAGATCGCCGGCCCGGAAGGCGCAGCCGAGTCCTGCGGTCGTGGCGTCGCCTTCGTCTTGGCGGTCGACTTCAGTGGTAGCGGCGGTGCCGCGGGTGCGAGCATCCGCGCTGGCCCGGGCACTGGGCACGTAGCCACGAGTGCCAGCGTCGGACCGGCGCTCCCGGATGGGCCGCTTGACGGGTCGACCCCGTTGCCCACCGACGCCGACGGATGCGCGGCGTTGACCGATGTCGTCGATGCCGCGGTACGGCCGGTCACCGGGGCGGTGCGGTCGCTCGCCGATGCGGCAATGTCGCCCGCTGGCGCGCCACGGCCGAGGTAGGCAGTCGCGCCAATGAGAGTCCAGCCCGCCGGGGTACGAATGGAGGTGGTCCCCGCGACGTCGATGCCATCCGCGCCGATCGTCTCCACCCGCGGTTCGAGCCGATCCGGCGCGACAAAGGTCAGCACGATCGAACGGGGCAACAAGATCGAGCCCTCGCCCGGCCCGCCTGGCGACGATGGTGACGTGGTAACGGCGAAGTACCAGACATCCTCGGTAGCCGCGTAATCGCAGGTCCCGGCTCCGGCCGCGACATTGGTTCCGCTCGCAGCATTGGTCCCGCTCGCAGCATTGGTCCCGCTCGCAAACTCGGCTGCGGTGGCCGGCAAGCCTTCCGCCTTGATCGCGGCATCGGCGTCCACTGTGGTATCCGCCCCCGCCGGGCCCACCGCGAACAAAGCCGCCACCAACGCTCCGACGGCCACGGCAACACCCGAACGCCAACGATGTCTGTTCAACGTTCCTCCGGAGCGGCTGGGGAAGACTCAGACATCTTTCCCATCCAGCCGCCGGCCGCAAGTCACGCCGTGCATTGACGTACGCTTGTGTGACTGCGATCACATTCTTGATCGACTTAAATGAGGCAAACCGGACCGGTCTACGACTCGATGTCCCCGGGCAAATCCCCCTCGGCGACCGGTTCGACGACCTGCTACCCTTTCCAGGTCGCTGAGCCCCCGTAGCTCAGGGGATAGAGCACCGCCCTCCGGAGGCGGGGGCGCAGGTTCGAATCCTGCCGGGGGCACTTTCTAAAACTGCTCCCCTTGATCATCTGGGACCCGCCGGGCTTGGCGGGTCCATCTTTGCTCGTTGCTACTAGGACGTGATCGGTGGCCGCCACTGCCTGCCATAGGGTGGCGTCCGCCCGGCTGGCCTGCTGGGCGAGCTGGGCGACCGTTTCCGCGCTGATCTCGGCCTTGAACGTGGCTCGACCAGTGCGGAGGTCGTAGTGGATCTCTACCCGGAATGCCTCCAGGAATCGGCGTAGCCGCTCTGCGGGCAGCGGGTTGAGGTCTACCTCCATGAGCGGCAGATGGTCGAGCAGGCCGGCGTTGCCCTCTCGCTCGGGTGGGGTGGCGGCAACATGACGATGGAGCCGCGTCGCTGTGTCGGCGTACTCCTTCTCAATCTCTGTCGTCCGCTTCTTCGTGCGCTTGTAGAGCTGACCCTCGGGGTCACTCTCGCGTTCGAGGACACGCATGAGGTTGTTCATGCTGTCGTCGAGATCTGCCAACTCCTTGCGGATCGCCGCCTCAGCGCTGAGGTGCTCGGCGCGGACGAGGTCGTTCGCAGCGGGCATGCTCGCCTGTGCTAGGGCAAGCCGATCGGGACCGAGGACATGGGTATTAAAGAAGTACGTGACACCTTCGATCAGCTGGTCCTCGCGCACCCGGAGCGCGGCCGGATGTTGGTCGGGCAGCTCTCGGCCGCGCGGCTGGCAGTACGCCGAGACCGTTCCATGTCGGTTGGGCTTGCTCCCCATGCGCCGCTGGCACGGTACACACCACACGTAAGACCGCAGTTTGTAGGTGGTCTTGGCGTTGGGATGTGGGTTGACCGCCATGACGTCGAGGTCTGACCGGTGCCGCTCCCGTCCGGTCTTGGCGGCTCGCCTAGTCATGAGTTCTTGTGCCGCCAGGAACGTCGCCACATCGATCAGGGCTTTGTGGGTCGGGACACCTGAGATGATCCACTGTTCCTTCGGGTTGTTCTTGCCCGGGTGGCGCTTGTCCTTAGTCGCCCGCCGGTTCCAGACCATGAATCCCGTGTACTTCGGGTTGATCAGCACTTCCCGGACAGAACTCGGCGTCCAGCGTCCAACCGCACGCTCCGGATCGACCGGCTGCGGGGGTGGCCACGCCTCCAAGTCCTGGTTCAAGTATCCGGCAACGGCCCGCAATGGACCGGGCCGTGGCCTCCGGCTGCCTCGACCCGCAGCTCGTGCTCATCGACGCCCGCCGCGAACGCACCCACCTGGCCCCGGTCATCACCATCGAGCGCCAGCTCAGCGCGTTCGCGACGTCGATCTACACGGCCACCCGACCAGCTGAGCGTGCGCACCGGAGGCCTCCTCCGGTGCGCACGCCCCGTTTCCAGTTATGCCTGCAGCGTCCAACGCTGGGCGTTGGAGCCGTTGCAGTCCCAGATCTGCACCTGCGTGCCCGGCGTCGTCGAGGAGTTCGGCACGTCGAGGCACCGGTTGGCCTGTGGGTTGTAGAAGGACCCGTCGGCCCGCTTGATGAAGACTTGAGCGCCGGTGTTGTTGCAGTCCCACAGTTGCAGCTTGGTGCCGTTGGCGGTCGCCCCGCCCGGGATGTCCAGGCACTTGCCGAGCGCGTGCAGCGTGCTGCCCGCCTCGACGTACGTCCATTGCTGGGCGCCGGTGCCGTTGCAGGTGTAGATCTGCACCGGCGTCCCGTTCGCCGAGTTGGACGCACGGACGTCCAGGCACGGGCCATTCGCGTTGATCAGACTGTTTCCGCCCGGCGGCGGAGGCGGCGGCGTGGTGCCGCCACCCGCCGTGTAGACGGCGACGTAGTCAACCAGCATCGGCACGCCCGACTGGGTCGACGCGGTAGGTCCGCCACCGAACGCGGCCGGGAAGCCGCCACCGATGGCGACGTTGAGGATGATGAAGAAGCCGTGATGGGTGGCGTTGTTCCAGGTCGTGGCGTCCACCTGGTTGGCGTTGACGGTGAAGAAGTTGCTGCCGTCGAGGTACCAGCGGATCTGCTCGGGCGAGACCGAGCGGTCGTACTCCATCGCGTAGGTGTGGTAGCCGGTCTGGCACCCACCGCACGCGCGCTCACCGCTGCCGAGCCCAGTCGTCTCGTTGCAGGGGCCGCCGGGTGAAGTTCCACAGTGGAGCGTAGCGAACTCCGAGCTGCGCCCGTTGATGTCCTCCAGGATGTCGATTCACCGATACCCGGCCAGCCCGCCGCACCGGTGCCGCGGGCCGCCGCCCCGAGCATCCAGAACGCCGGCCAGTAGCCGGCCGCGGCTGCGCCACTGACGTTGGGCTGCTGGATACGGCCCTCAACCCGTAGCTTGCCACCGGCCGGCGCGGCGAAGTCGGTGCGCTGGGTCTCGATCCGGCCACTCGTCCAGCTGCCGTTCGCCGCCCGAATCGGCTTGATGGCCAGGTTGCCGCCGCCGTCGAGGTACACGTTCTGGGTACTGTTGGTCATCGACTCGATCTCGCCAGTGCCCCAGTTGGCGGCGCCACCCGGGTAGCTCGTGCCGAGGTCGTAGAGCCAGTTGCCGGTGTTGACACCGGTGTTGGCGGTGCCGTTGAAGTCGTCGGCCCACACCTGGGTCCAGCCGGCAGGCGTCGCGGGGACGGAGGCCTGGGCGGACTGGGTAGCGACCACGGAGGCGCCGGCGACGGCAGCGATCATCGCGCCAACGCCGAGGCGGCCCCACAAAGTTCTGCGGGAGATCATCAAAGTACGGCCCTTCTCACGGGGACGGTTCCGGCTGGGCACCGAGGGACGGGCGTGAGAGCGCTTTCAGGTTTCGCTCCTGACCGTCACCCCGATGTTCGTCAATGGATGAGTTCTTAGGACTGCAGAGTCCAGCGCTGCGCGTTTGTGCCGTTGCAGTCCCACAGCTGCACCTGCGTGCCCGGCGTGGTTGATGAGTTGGGCACATCGAGGCACCGGTTGGACTGCGGGTTGAGGAAGGAGCCGTTGGCCTGCTTGACGAATACCTGCGAGCCGGTGTTGTTGCAGTCCCACAGCTGGAGCTTGGTGCCGTTCGCCGTTGCCCCGCCGGGCACGTCAAGGCACTTGCCGAGGGCGTGCAGCGTGCTGCCGGCCTCGACGTAGGTCCACTGCTGGGCGCCGGTGCCGTTGCAGGTGTAGATCTGCACCGGCGTGCCGTTGGCCGGATTGGACGACCGCACGTCCAGGCAGGAGCCGTTGGCATTGATCAGCGCGGGGCCGCCCGACGGCGGCGGCGTGGTGCCGCCCCCACCCGCGAACGGGCTCAGGATGATCGAGGCCGACCGGGGATCGCCGTCGTTGACGAGTGACTCGAAGTTGCCCACGTCGTCGAAGGCGAACGCATACGCCTTACCGTCCAGCCATGGTCGCGTGGATGATCTTCGCGTACTGGTTGGTCGGGCTGTTCTGGTAGAACTGCGCGGCGTTCGTGCTCGGCTGGGTGTCGACTGTGCCCAGCGTGCCCCGGTTCAAGGCGGCGCACAGGGTCCGGGAGATCGGGCCGACGACCAGGTCGTTGGGCGCCGCGAGGTTGCCGTCGCAGCCCCAGACGTTGGCGCTACTGGGCTTGTTGAACGACGCCACCACCGCGCCCGACGAGTTGGTGAAGGTCATGACGGTGCTACTGGTGTGTCCGAAGTACTTCGTGTTCGGCTGGTCGGCGAAGGGCACGACGGTCAACGTCTTGCTGGCGTACGCGTTCCAGGCCGAGGTGATGTACGGGTCGAGGTAGGTCGCGCTGAACAGCCCAGCGCCGGCCGCCTTGCCCGGGGCCAGCACGCGCAGGACGGTGCCGTCCGATCGGGTGTAGACGGTGTTTGCCCAGCCCGACTGCGCCTTGATCGAGTTAATGACGGTGTTACGCCCGTCGGCCTTGACCTCACCGGTGCGCTTGGTGGTGCCGGTCGCCCCGGTCACGGTGACGACGTGTGGCACCGCGAACATGTCGACCTGCGAGCTGTTGAGCCACAGCCCCGCGTCGTTGTAGCGTGAACTCGCTCCAGTCGAACAAGATGTTCTGGTTGCCGTCACCGGCCGCCCAGGGTGCCGGCTGCACCAGGCCGTCCGGGGTCAGATACAGCTTGAGCTTCTCCCCGAACGAGAAGTAGACCCGGCCGGAGAAGCCGCGCGGGAAACGGATCGTCGTACTGCCGCCGTTTCCCGGCCCGGCGATCGACACGTCCGGCGCCGGTGCCGGCGGATTCGCGCCACCACTCCACGCGGTGAAGGTGCCGGCGGAGTTGACGTAGCCGAGTTTCCCGGTGCTGAGGTTGACGCCGAGCACGTACAGGTAGACCGCGTCACCGCGGCCGGTGTTGTTGGTGACCGTGACCGGGAGTTGGGCCGGACCGATCGCCTGGGTGGGCGACGTGGTCACCGCCAGGACCACCGGGACGGCCGCGAGGAGTGCGGCGAGCCCGCCGAGGACCCTTCGCTTGATGTGCATGATGGTGCGCCTCACCTTCTGACACTGCGGGACGAAGGTCGCGGCGGTCGGGCGCTGACCGCCACGTCGGTCCCCCGGACGGCCAATCCGAGAGCGCTCTCTCAACCGTCAATGTGCGGCAATGCCGAGTCACCTCAAGCTGGCCAACGCCTCAGGGCCAACTCGCTTGACGTCCGATCGGGCGGTGAGAGCGCTCTCACGCTACAAGGTAACGGTGGTGGATGTCAATGTCTCATACACTCGGCGCGGCATGGAGCCGGGACGAGGTGCGTGATGGAAGTTCTTGGCCCCGCGTGGCAACCCGCCCCAGTCGTGGTGCTGTACGAAACAGTTCCGTTTCGCCGAGGGCTTGAGAGAGTGACCATGGCAGCTCGTCCGGTGGTAGACGACGTTCCCGTCGACCAACTGCCGCGGGCATCGCGATCGGCCCGGCTGGGTGGGGTGCGCGAGGAAGCGATCCTTCGAGCCACCTATGACCTACTGGCCGAGGCTGAACTGCTGGATGCGCGGCATCGGCCCAAAGCACGACGACGCGCGCGCACAGGGGTCCAATCAGCCGATCGGCAGGTCAGCCGCTATCGCTAGGCGGCCCCGGGAGCAGCTTTGGGATGTATCCCGCCCTAGAGATCGCCCTGCGCCTCGGTCGCGTATGGACAGCTCAGATACGGTGCGGTCGCGCGTTTCGGGGCGTGTTTCGGCCCGTCGGCGGAGGCACCAACCTGCGCCCTCGCTGCAACTACGCGCCGCGCTTAAGTTGGCTTCTCCTCGGATCGCGGCCGAAGAAGGCGTTGAGCTAGTAGTCCTGGTCGACCAGCACGCCTCCGGAGCCGGAGGAGCTGATTGGTCAACCGCCATCTTGGTGGCTGACCTGCCAGGGTCACACATCAGAACTTGGAGGCGTCGGGTCCTTCAGTTGCCGTCGCTCTCAGCCTTAACCAAATCGAGGCACACCTACCCAGGGACGCAGATGCCGTACTGCTCGCGTCCCGCAACCGGCCGAGAGGCAAGAATCCTCACCCGAACAAGGGACGCATCCTCCCCCACCTGGTGGGCGCTTCCACTCTCTCATAGCATGGCCTCTCCTGGACGCTTCCCTTTACGGTGGAATCCTCGCCGCGAGTGCTTGCTTGGCATCGTGAGCGTCGAAGTGGACAGGAGGACCAGGTGGACGACGCGGTAGAGCTATCTGACCTGATCGGACAGCTACGCGGCGAGCTGAGCCGGGCGATGTGGGCCGGGGAGAGCAAAGAACTACGCTTTGAGCCAGGTCCGATCGAGCTGGAGCTGACCGTCGGCGTGCAGAAGGACACCGGCAAGAACGGCACGGTTCGCTTCTGGGTCCTCGATTTCGGAGCGACGGCCAAACATTCGTCGGCGGTCACCCAACGCATAAAGCTGACGCTGAACGTCCGACTCGGCGATAGTCCCGGCCGCACGCCGCTGATCGCCGGCGGTGAGCTTCCCGACGAGCGCTGACGCAACGCGGGTTTCTGAGTAGGGTTGATGTTCGAGGGATTTTTGCCACGGCGGCTGGCCGAAGTCATTGTGACCGATGCCCACGGACCGGGTCGGCGAGGTTCCGGTTACCGGGTCACCACCACGGCGGTTCTCACTGCCGCCCACGTCGTCGATGCAGCCGATGCCGTCATCGATGCGCTTCGACGCCGAGCAGCCCACCGAGTCGATGGCTATCGCCGTAACCACCTGGTGCGACCTCGTCACTGATCTCGCGGTGCTGACCATCGACCCGCCAGATTCCCAGTCACTGGTCCCGGCTCGATTCGGGTACGCCGATGATGTGGGCGCCTTCATTGAAGGTCACATCGCCGGGTTTCCCTTCTGGAAGCGGCGTCAGCAGCGCGGGCCGAACGGGATGTACACACTGCGTGACCTCCATCACGGCATCGCCAAGGTCGCGGCTGCGTCCGGCCGCCGTACGGGGCGATTCGAGGTCGAGGTGTCTCCCCCACGTGACACCTCGGACGCCGAGCAATCGCCGTGGGCGGGAATGTCGGGCGGCCCGCTTTGGGCGAATGACGCCATCATCGGCGTCATCGCCGAACATCATCGGCATGAGGGCCCAAACTGGCTGACGGCTGTCTGCATCGACCGGTGCCTAGCCCGAGTTTCCGGGCTAGGGCGATCTTGAAGACTGTTTTGGCTGGTGGTCGGGGGTTTCGGTGGGTGGTGGGTGTATGACCTAGGTGCGGGGTGCGGACTGGGTGAGGTCGAAGAGTTTGGTGAGGTGGTCCTGGGTCGGGTTGGTCTCGGTGAGCATGCGGCGGGCTTTGGGTCGGCCGCGGGGGGTTGGGTAGATCAGGACGGTTTCCTGGATGCCGGCGAGTTGGTCGAGCAGTTCTCGCACGGACAGGTGCAGCCCGGCTTGGTCGGCTTGGCGGCGCATGAGGTGAGCGATCATGAGGGCGAACACGCAGGTTTGGGTGTGGACGCGGATGTTGTGGTCGGTCCAGTGGTGCATGGGGTTGAACGACACGACGTGGGGGTCTTTGAGTTGGCGGAAGCCGAATTCGGCGTCGGATTGGGACCGGTAGCCGGCGACGACGTCGGCGACGGGCCAGTCGTCGTGGTCGGTGACGAGGACCCGTTTGCCGAATAGTTCATCTTCCAGGGCGGCGCGGGCGTCGTTGTTGATGGTCCAGGTGAGGCGGTGCGCGGCGGGGGTGTCACCGGTGAGTGTCCAGGTCAGGATCCGTTTGACCCACGGGTTGTTGGCGATGCCGGCGATCTGGGTCTCGACGGTTTTACGTTCGCGGCGGGTCTTGCCTCGGGCGAGTGTGGCGGCCAGTTCGGTCAGCTCGGTTTCGACTTTGGTCAGGGTTTGGTCCAGGCCCCGTGACTGTCCTTCGTGGAGAGTCGGCGAGTGGGTGAGGATGACTCGGCGGTCTTTGCCGAACACTGTGCGGCGGCTGTCGACGGCGGTCAGACCGGGGTAACGGCTATTGTCGACCGGTTTGCGGTCCTTCGCTGGCAGGGCGAGTAAGTCGGGGCAGTCGGTGGGCGGGATCGAGCCGACGAAGTGCAGACCGCTGTCATCGAGCAGGGCGAAGTTGTGTTTGCTGTTCTGCCCGGCGTCGAACACGACTGTCATCGCGTCACCGGTGCCACTCAGGCCGGCTACCGCTTGGTGGCGGGCTCCCAACTCGGCCAGCATGGTCGGGAACTGGGTCACGTCGGGCTTGTTACCCGGGTAGGCGTGTGACAGCAGCGGCACCCCACCGTCACGGGTGACCACCAGTCCCAGCCCAACCAGCCGCAGGTCCGAGCGTTTCTGCTTGGCCTTGCCCCGCTGCGCGATGTCGGAACGGGTGTTGGTCGAGTCGATGTAGGTGGCGAAATTGGTCATGTCCAACGCCACCGCCGAGGCATCCAACCCGAACACCTCGATCATCCGCAACGCCAGGCGACGTTCGATCTCGGCCAGATCGGTCAGGCTCACCGAGGCCATCGCGACCCAGAACCGGCGATGATCGAGCACCCGGGCAGGGATCTTGGTGAAACGGTCCGCCGCCGTGGTGGCCCACCATTCGGCGAAGCCCAGCTTGGAACACGGTGCCACCACCCGGTTCAACGTGGCCAACGCCAGATAGGTACCCACGCTCGCGCCAGCGTCCGAACGCCGCGCCCCGACCACATCATCCACAATCGACACCAGACCCAGTCGGCCCAGCACACCCCACACCGCGGCGACGTCCCCGAACGCCAGATGCCGCGTGCGCTGCGGCAACGCCGCGGCCTCCCGCGAATCCAGCGCGGCCACGATAGCCTCGGCTGAACCGAGGTAGCGCTCCGACACCATCTTCGGTTTACCATCCACCCGCGCCATCTCACGCAGGTAGTAGTACGTCTTCCCGCCAACCTTCTTCGGATACAAGCTAGCCACATATTAGGTCATACACTAAACAAAGATCATGATCTAGCCCCCCACGGCAACTGATCAGGAAAAAGTTAGATGATCAAGCCTTCAAGATCCACTTATCCTGGAAATTCGGGGCTAGTCAACAACGCCGCGCTACAAGTGTTACGATGTAGTCATGGCAAAGCCGACGAGCATCCGCTTTGACGAGGTCCTGCTGGCGAGGTTGCGCCGGCGAGTGCAGGCCGCCACGCTAACCAGCACGTCCGCCCTGGCCCAGCGCCTTGTTGACGAAGGCCTCAGGATGGCGGACCACCCCGGCATCCTGTTCAAGAACGGGCCTTCCGGACGTCGGGCAGCACTCGCCTACGGCCCGGACGTGTGGGAGGTCGTCAAGGTCCTGCGCGAAGTTGACGAGCGCGGTCCAGTAGCCATCGCCGCCGCCGCCGAGATTCTTTCGCTCGATGTCAGCCGCGTCACCCTCGCGGTTGATTACTACAGCGACTACCAGGAGGAGATCGACGCCGAGATCGCTGAGGCTGACGAGGCATCCGAGCGTGCCGAGCACGCCTGGCGAGTCCAGCGGCAGCTCATCGCGTGACGCCACCGGGTGCACCACCAGTACTCCTGCTTGACGAGATGTTCCCACCAGGTCTTGCCGCCGCCATGCGGGACCGCGGCCACAAGGTGCTCGCACTCGTGGAGCGGGTAGACATGCGGTCCATGACCGACGCGGACGTCTTCGCCTGGGTGCTGGCAGCGCCGTGTTGGCTGCTGACCGAGAATGTCAAGGACTTCCGGCCGCTGCTGCTTCTGGCACTTCAGGCTGGAACGGCGGCAACGCCGGAGGGATTCGGCCTACTGTTCACCAGTTCCAGGACGTTCCCCCGGTCGCGGACCAACCCTGCGCCACTGATCGACGCGGTTCACCAATGGTTATCCGCCCGCCCGCCCACGCTGCCCATCGTTGAGGATTGGCTGACGGCAGCCGGTTAGTAGCGCCAGCATCGCGCCTTCATCGCATCGGGCCAGCCCGGGTGTCGTTGACGGCACCACAACATTCGGACGGGAACCGCCTGCCGCCATGCATACGACGTCCGCAACGCGATGCAGTGGTTCGCCGACCATCCACGAGACAGCAAAGCAGACTCCACGACCGAACCGCAGACAGCCCAGCACACCTGACCGACGAACGACTTCGACGGCAACGTGCACCGCCACTCAATCTCTAGCGGCGGACGTTTTCGCAGGTCAAATATTGTCGCGGATGCTTTGTGTGCCCTGCCGGGGGCACACTTGCTAAGAAGCCTCTGACCAGCCAAAACGAAGCCCTTGACCAGCGCGAACGCGGTCAAGGGCTTCGCTCGTATGTCCGGCTGTCACTGGCCTTTCACGGCCATGATCGGCCGGTCACGGCAAATACGCGGCAAAGTTTGCCGGTGCTCCGTCAGTGCCCGAGCGCGTCCGTGATGCGCTGGCGCAGCTGCTGTGCTCCCCCGCCGAGGCACTTGGCATAGATCTTGAGAAGCACCTCCACCGAGTGCCCCGCCCACTCGGCGACCTGCGTTGCCGGCACTCCCCCGTTGAGCCACGTCGACACCGCCGCGTGCCGCAGGTCGTACGGCGTGGCCGCCAGCGGTCACGCTGTCACCTCGGGCGTGAAGACCTCCTTGCGGGCCTTCCGCCACGTCCGGTTGATCGTGCCCTTCGGCAGCTCCCCCGCGTTACGTTCGCCCGTGAACAGCCGGCCATCCGGTGCGGTGCCGAATTCCCCGATGCGCCAGTTGAGGAGCGCAGCCAGCTCCGGCGGGCAGGGCACCATGCGGACTTCGCCGCGCGCCCGCTGCTTGAGCTGGCGCCGGTCGCGGTTCTCGCCGCTGTCGGTCCACCCCTTCTTTCATGTCCGCGAACGCGCACGCCAGTTCGTACCAGGACATGTCTTCGTACCAGGACATGTCACGGTTGGCGCGGAAGCCGTCCGCGAGGGCCTTGCCCCTGAACGCCTCCTTCCACTCCTTGCCGGCGACGATCCAACGGACGCAGTACGTGGTCCCCTGCGATCGACGCATAGGGCACAGCTGACCACTATGCGCGTTGTTGGCAGCGTCTGGTGTGAGTGACAAAGCGGGTGACAACCAGTCCGCCGCCCGGCGGACGATCATGGACGCCAGTGAACTGTCTGTGCAGCTCAGTCCAGCCGCAGCACCTGATCAACTAAAATCGATCATGAGGTCACACCGGGCGCCTGGATAGCAGTACGAGGGCGAGCAGAGGAAGCGCTGGACGCATTTCGCACAGCGTATCCAGGCGACTGGGTAAACGAATAGCCGGTGAGCCGCCGCAAATGAGATATTGCGGGGCGTTTTGACACCGCCGGCGGCTCACCAAAAGCGCAGCTTTCGATCGGGTTACAACGTAGACATCATTGCGGCACGCTGCGCTGCCTGTCGGGACGCGACGGTGAGCACGGCGGTCAGGATGAGTGCGACCGGCACACAGACTGCGTACCGCTGCTCAGGAAGGCCGGCTTCGGCCCAACTCCATGGGACGAGCGGCCACGTCTTGTCGGCAAGGCCGGTGCCACCGACGACGAGCGCCAGGAGGGTCCCGACGGCGCCGGCGGCGAGCGCGGTGCCGATGCCGGCCCGGATCGCAAGCCAGAAGTGCCAGGCTACGAGCAGCAGGCCGACTGCGGCGGCGAGCAGGCCGAACCGCACGGCGTGCAGCACCGGAAGCTTCGCCAGGATCAGCACTGCGGTGGTGAACAGCACGAACGCCACGACGGCAGCACCCATCAGCATGAGTAGCACGGTGGCCAGCCTGCGCGGGCCGGCGGGCCGCGCGGCAAGCACCCGCCACGCCGGTGCGGACGCCTGCCAGACCAGGACAGGCAGCAGCGTCGCGCCTGCGGGCAGGATGAGCAGCGCGGTGAGCTCCAGGGTGTTGCCGGGATCGGTCCACAGCAGGACTCCGGCGACGACGAGCACCGCCGCGGCGGCGATGAGTGGAGCGATGGCGGTACGCCGTAAGGAGGTGGCCAGCGCCGCCGTCGCACCGTAGCGCCGCCAGGACCGCAGCGCCGACCCCGTCGTCGTCCGGGCTGTTGGGGCGGCCGTCGACCGGGCGGATGCGCGGCGCCGCCAGGTACGGGTGCCGTACGCGACGATCGGGAGAGCCAGAGCCAGGCTGAGCACGGCGGGCGGCCATGGCGATGCGGTGGCGAGCGCGTCACCGAGCTCTAGCGGAATGCCGTTGGCGTGGGTGCCGATCAGTGGCAGGCAGGCGCGCACCGACCAGGCCCAGGGCTGCCACCACCACGAGCCGCTCTCGGCGGTCAACGTGCCGGCGATCGCCCAGAACAGGCCGGCGCCGAGGGCGGTGAACGGCCCGAACCGGGCAGCCAGTTGGTGAACCAACGCCAGCAGCGCCAGGCTCGAGGTCCATTGCACGAGCGCCAGTAGCCCGAGGTCACCGAGCGGGCCGGGGAAGCCGAGGCCGTCGATCCACCCGAACGGTAGGGCGGCGACCAGCACCATGGCGTGCAGCGCAAACGCGTACGCCCCCAGCACGCCGAACGCGGCGACGTGGGCGCGGCGCGGAGTGATCGGGCGCCACCATGCACCGCCGCCGCGGGCCCGGCTCTCCCGCCGGCCGAGCAGGCCGGCGAGCAGGCCGAGGGCGATCGGCCCGAGGAACGATACCCAGAGGATCTGCCACGCGGTCAGCGCGGCCCACTCGTGACGGACGGTCCCGGCCAGGTACAGCAGTCCCTGCACGGCGGCGGCGGCCAGCCCGAGCGCGGGTAGCCGGGCCGCCGCGCTGCGCCGCCACCGTAGCCGCTCGGCCGCGACCGCTCGGCCGGTCGGGACGAGCAGTGCCTTCATGCCGCACCCGCCAGGATGGTAGAGGTCAGGGCGAAGTACGCCCGCTCAAGGTCGCCGTCGGGCGCGAGGCCGGCGAGCGGGCCCTGGTAGCGCAGGATCCCTTCGACCAGCACACCGACATCGTCGGCCAGGTTGGCCACCTCGCCGAGCAGGTGGCTGCTGACGATCACCGTACGGCCGGTCGTCGCGAATCCGCGGATCATGTGGCGGAGCGCGGCGATGCCCTCGGGGTCGAGGCCGTTCTGCGGTTCGTCGAGGATCAGCAGGTCCGGGTCGGACAGCAGTGCGATGGCCAGCGCCAGCCGGCCTTTCATGCCGGTGCTGAACGTGCGGACCCGCTGCCGGCCCGTTGTGCCCAACCCGACGTAGTCGAGCATCTGCCTGACCCGCTCGGTGGGCAGGGACAACAGCCGGGCGTGGACCTCCAGGTTCTGTGCTGCGGACAGGTGCTCGTACAGGGCGGGGCCCTCGATGCTCGCGCCCACCCGAGCAAGGGCAGAGTGCTGCCAGGGCTGGCCGAACAGCAGTATCTGACCACGGTCGGGCGGGAGCAGACCAAGGAGCATTTTCAACGTCGTGCTCTTTCCGGCGCCGTTGGGCCCGAGCAGCGCGTACACCCGGCCCGGACGGATCCGCAGGTCTACGTCGGAAACGGTCGTCCGGCCCCTGAACACCTTCGTCAGTCCCGTGGTCGCAACGCTGTAGTCAACGTTCGCTGCGGCGGGCGCCTGCTGTTCATGCCCGGCAGCCTCTGAAACCGGCTGATGATCGTAAACGTTCATTACTGAATGGTCGCCGTGATGGCCTGCCGTCCGCCTCCGGGATGTCACGGACTCCACCCCGTAACATTCCCCGAGCAATCGTCCTCGGGGCTGCCATGATCCAGTCCATGGATGGCTACGGTGCTCCAGGCCTCGTCCGGATGGTGTTCGACAGGTCAGGCGCCGAACACAGCTTCGAGGTTGTGGTCGAGCCGGAGGGCATGGTGTACGGCTTCCCGAGAAGCGGCTCACGCTGCTGTTCCACGGCGTGCCGGTCAGCGAGGTGATCGCCCGGCTGATCGTCGACTGGGACACGTCGAACGTTTCCGCCAACTCGACCTGGACACGGTTGCGGCGAAGGTACGTCAACGTCACCACGACGGATCGGAACAACCCGAGAATCGGCGGCCACACAATCGTCGAGGAGTCGTGGCATTCCTGCCGGACCATGACACACAGGTCGGTGATCTGGTCCCGGGTGAAGCCAGTGGTATGATACCACGGCTGTTTCAAGATCGACGATCTTGTTGGCAGAGTCTGGGGTCTCGTGTGGACGGACGCGGTGTGCGATTCGTTGCTGGTGAACTGTTCGGCGTGGTGTGTCGTGTTCGGAACGTGGTGAAGCTCCGGTAGTACGAGGGAGTCCCTATCAAAGACTTTCTCGACAACCGGAGCTTCGTTGTCTGATTCTGCCACGGCGTGCCTCGATGACGCGGCCGCACTGCATGTGTTGTCGTCCCGGTTCGCCGGACCCGGCGGATGCCGGTCCCGAGGTGACTGTGGTGCCTGCCGATCTGCTGGACCACTTGATCCAGATTCCTGATTGGCGTGCGCGGAGGTGGGTGGAGCATCCCCTCGCGGCGCGGCGAAGACGAACGAGATCCCGATGTCCACCGAGCTCCTCGACGGTCTGGACCTCACGAAGACGATCATCACGGCGGATGCTCTCCACACCCAGCGGGCGGCAGCGACATATCTGCACCAGCGTCATGCCTTCTTCGTGTTCACCGCCAGAGAGAATCAGCCAAATCTCTTCAACGCTCTGGATCCGTTGCCGTGGACCACCATCCCGATCCAACACGCCACCACCGAGCGCGCCCACGGCCGCATCGCCACCCGCACCATCCAGGTCATGCCCGCCCCGAAAGACCTGCCGTTTCCCCACGTTGAGCAAGTCTGGCTGATCGAACGCGCCGTCACCGACCTGCGCGGCAAGTCTCTGTCCAACGTCGCCGCCCTCGGCATCACCAACCTCACACCCGCCCAAGCAGGCCCGGCCCGCCTCGCCGAACTCGTCCGCGACCACTGGGGAATCGAGTCACTGCACTGGATCCGCGACACCCTCCACCGCGAACACGACTCCACCGCACACACCGGTTCCGGACCCAGAACCATGGCCGCACACAAAAACCTCGCCATCGGAGCCATCCGACTCTTTGGCCGAAACGACATCAGCGAAACCACCCGCTGGGCACACCGCGACATGCCGCGCCCCTTTCGCATCCTCGGCATCACATGATCACCGATCTTGAAACGGCCGTGGCTTGCCCGCCAACCCGGAACGCTTGGCACGATCTATCGCAAGCCGCAGAATCGCGTCCAAGACCCAGCCAAGCTCAAACGCCTTATCGTTGACCTGATCGACAAGGAGAACTGGTCGGCCACCGGCACCGATATCAAGGCGATGCCTACGAGGAGTTGCTATCGAAGGGCGCGGAGGACGTCAAATCCGGCGCCGGCCAGTACTTCACCCCTCGAGCACTCATCGAGGCGCTGGTCGACTGTGTCCGTCCAACTGTGCGCGATACCGTTGTTGACCCTGCGGCCGGCACGGGCGGTTTCCTCCTCGCCGCCCACGAACATGCTGCCCAGCACGCCGAGACACTCACACCCACCGAGCGCAGGCACCTGCGCGACGACTTCGTACATGGCGTCGAACTGGTCGACGGCACCGCCCGCCTCGCCGCTATGAACCTGCTCCTCCACGGCATCGGCACCCCGACCGGCGAGAGCCTCATCGAAGTCAAGGACGCGCTCATCGCCGATCCCGTCCGGGCCACCGCTCGCCCGTCTCCCACCGTCGAACCGTGTTGGCCGTAAGCCCAGTGTCAGTCTCGCCGCAGCGGGCCATCTCGACCCGCACCTGCTCGGTGATCTCTTCGTAGGACCAGCCGCGCTGAAGGCGTTCCCAAGCCAGCAAACGATTCGCGGGATGTCGGTGATGGTTCATCGCGGCACTCCCATCAATCGCTGTCGTGCCGTCAGGTTAGCCGCTTGGGCTACACGCCGTCACTTGCCGGCTGCGGATGGATAGTGCGTGGACGGTACCGATGGCCGCCAGAGATCGGTTGGCTGGCAACGGACCAGCGATCCCCCGTGCTGGTCGACCGATGGCCCCGCCTCCGTACCGCCAAAGGGCTGCGATGGCGAGCGCCGGATGGGCGCGGGACATGTCGAGGTCCAGTCCCGCGCGTCCCATCCTCCAGAGCGAAGGCGAGCAGGTGATGACCGAACACAAAGGACAGAGCATCGGCGCAGCCGCCGCGGTACTCACGGTGCATGTCGCCGAGGACGGCTGGTGTCGCGGCTGCCGGGATCAATGGCATCGGTTAGTCCCTTTTTCGTGCACCCAGGCCGAGTGGGCAAGTCATGTTCACGAGGCCGACACGGAGCCCGAGGCGGACCGGTAGTGGCAACGGTGTATCTGAGCAGCGTCGGCCTCGACCAGGTCGGCGCCGCTCAAGCGGACTTCGATGCTCGCGTGGTGTCGAGCGGCGACGGCGATGCGTGTCCTGCGCAAGCGGCTCGTGTTCTGGGCAGACGAATGCCCTGCGGGTTCTGGCGCAGTACTGTCAGTTGCCTCGGCGCCGGCCTGGGGCAACGCGACCGGATCGAATCGGTCTGCGTCGGCTGGACATGCCAAGGCTCGCCCGCTGACCGGGGTCACGCAGCAGCGGTCTCCAGCCAACCGGCCAACGCAGCCGTCACGTCGTTGACGTCGCCGTTGGTCATCTTGTATTGGATGGGGGTCCCGCCTTGCTCGGCAAAGGCTTGGCAGTTGTCGGCTCGGTCGTCGACCAGGGCGGCAAATCGGCAAAGCTGAGGCCATGCCGGGCGAGAAAGTCACCGAAGAACCCGACCGGGTCTTCGGCCTTGAGCGCGCCCACCTCGCTCGAGCAGACGATGTCGTCGCAGATGACTGCCCAGTCGGCGAGAGTCTCTGACGCGGCCGTTGGCCTACGGGTGCGCTTGCGGACGTGGTCGAAAGTCTGCTGGAAGCAGTCCATGTTGTCCGTGGCGAGCACGACCATCGCGGTGGACTTGACGCGCCGGAGTGCTTTGAACAGTGCGACGTTGACCCGCATGCTCCGGCAGTCGACGAGGAGCCGTTGGGCGAGGAAGTCGTCATGGAAGCGTCGATCGAGGCGAATGTCCATGGCATTGATGACCTGCTCGGACGAGAGCAGGCCCTTCATCCAATCGTTGGCGATGTTGGTCTCGGCTGAGAAGACCTGCGCGAGGTTCGCGTCGAGCTGCTGACGGAGCGGGTGGGTGCTGCTCTCCCGGATCGACACCCAGAACGGGTCACGTGAGAGCACGCCGTGCCAGTCGACGAAGACGACCCGGCCCGACAACGGAATCTGACGCACGGTTCGTCTCCTCAGTCCGGTCGGCGCAGAAGCGCGCGGATCTGGGTCGCGGCCAAGTCGACCACCTTGCCGGTGTCAAGCTCGCCGTCCAGCCACACGATGTGGGCATCCCCACTTGCGGTGACCGACTCGTAGTAACTGCGGATGGCGGAGTTGAAGTGGGAATCGACGAAGAGGCTGTCGGCCGGGAACTTGCCCCGGTTGCGCTGCTCGACGGCTCCTTGCGACACGTCTAGGAATAGACGAGGCTCGGCCAGACTGGGGTGGCCGACAGGCTGAGCGTCTTCAACGCGGGTTCGTAGCAGCCGAGTCCGGTCAGTTGATCAATGGCGTAGCGGTGGGCAAGCAAGGTGTGCACGCTGCGGTCCAGCAGCGCCGCGTCGTACTGGCCGGCTCGGGGACCAGCCAATCTTTCGTTCTCGATCATCAAGAGCGCTTGGAGCCCCACCTCGTCCTCGGCGAGCGAGGTAGGCACCGGCGGGGGCAGGAAACGCCCGCCACCAACATGATCGGCGTAACACGGCACGGAGCAGACGGCCAGGTCAGCGAGGCAATCGAGCAGGGTCCGGGCGAGGGTGGTCTTCCCTGCGCAGCACGGTCCCTCGATCGCGACATAGCTGGTCGTGGCGGAGCGATTCCCCATCGCGTCACCGGCGCTCGGTCTTCCCGACACCGGCAGCGATGGCGTGCTCGAATCTGGCCAACGAGTCCAGCGGCGGACGAGAGTCGGCGTCGTAGACGACCACGAATGCGTTCGACGCGGCGGCATCGCCGAGGAGCGTGGCGCAGTCATCAGTCGCGAAGTTGACCTGATCGGCCTTGATTCCGTGCGGGTCGGGGTAGTGCAGATGGAGAAGTTTGCCGCCGGCTGCCAAGCCTTCAACGATCGTGCCGGTTGTGATAGCACCCTCGGCAGAGGGTTCGTGGGCTGCTTCACGTTCGGTGGTAACCACGACGAGCTGAGCCGGGTGTCCTTCAGTCATGGCTTGAAAGTGGCTGACGGCGTCGGCGACGATGGCTGTCTCGCGCAGCATGGGCACCAGCACGAAGAACGTGGGGCCGTGCTCCTCCTGCGATGCCGGTTCTTGGACGGGCGTCCGGCCGGCTCGAAGGAAGCAAGCCGACCGGATGATGGCCACGAGTACGAAGCATTGCCGGACAAGCACGCCGGCAGCAATCAGCGCGAGCACGCTCACCGGCTGGGCCGTAGGCGTTTCACGCCCGCGCGGCCGTCCTCGCCAATCGGGACCTTCGCGTCCGCGACGCCATCGATTTGTTGGTCATGGCCTTCCTGGGGACTGGCCGGCGCGTACGCGACCTTCGTTTGTTGGCGGATGAAGTGCCGGGGATCGGTGATGGGCGGACCGCCGTACGACTTTGCCTCGTCGCCGCCCCATCGGGCCACGTACTGAGGATGGAGGCCGTCACAGACGGCGCGCAGTGCGCAGTCGCCGCAGGCCTGCACGTGCACGTAGCCGTGCCGCTGTTGCTGACGGACGCTGGCGGCGAGGTACCACTCGGGCGGCGGCGGACCCTCGTGGGAGGCGTCGTACCAGGTGTTGTAGTCCCACTCGTGCGGGTCGTACGGCAGCTGGTATCCGGTGTAGACGTGCGCCTCTCGGCCGGGGAGCTGGCACGGCGGCATGTAGCGCACGTTGGCCTCCACACCCAACTCCGTGCACCGGTCGATGGCCCGAGCAAGGTAGGGCGCGATCTCTGAGTGTCGGGCCTGGAACTCGATCTCGGGTTCGTTGGCCCACTCGAAGTACGGGTTGAACGTCAGGAAGTTCACCACTCGCGCCCCTGTCTCTCCGGCGAGGGACGCGATGGCCTTCAGTTCGCTGAGGTTGTCACGGATCATCGTGACGTTGAACCGGAACGGGATTCCCAGCTCGTGGGGATTGCCCAGTGCCGCCTTCTGCCGGGCGAAGTTGTTGCGTCCTCGGCCATGGATCCCAGCCACCGTGTCACCGATACCGTGGATCGAGACGAGGAAGTCGTGAATCCCGGCCTCGGCGTACGCGCGGGCGCGGTTCATGTCGGCGAGGTGCATGCCGTGGGTGATAATCGTCGGTCGCAGACCGATCCGAGCCGCATGGGCGACGATCTCCACAGCCGCCGGGTGCAGGGTTGGTTCGCCGCCCATGAGGTCGACAAAGTCGTTGCGGTAGAAGTATCGGAACTTGTCCAGCGCGGCGGTGACCTCGTCCAGCGGCATCCACGCCTTCTCCTGGCTGGCGACCAGCTCGTCGTAGCAGAACTTGCACCGGACGTCGCAGGTGAGGCCGAGCCACAGCACCCCTCGCCGGGTGAGCTCGCGACGCTCTGACCGCACGATGGGCAACTGGGCTGCCATGGGGCCTCCTTGCGTGTCGGCTACAGGTAGAGCTGGCGGAAACGGACGGCGCCTTCGACCTCGCCGGCAAAGACGGCGAGTGCCTCGATGAGCTGGAGCAGGACCTTCGATGCGGGGCCACCGTTGCCACGCAGAAGCTCGAACACCGCTCGCGGAGTGGACCCGACGGCCTGGGCAGCACGATGCACCGGATAGCGGTCAACCACGAACCGGAGGCCCGAGGCGGGGCGGTACTTGGCGAAGAGCAGCACTTGGTAGATCGCGTAGAACCGAAACCGCCGGAAGTGCGCGGCAACGCTTGCCCGATCTTCGTGCCACACAACGGCCGCCGGCGCCAACGCGATCGTGTGACCGCTCAAGCCGAGCTTGTAACAGATGTCCACATCGCTTCCCGACCGCAGATCTTCGTCGAACCCACCGACCGCACGCACCGCGCCGATGTCGAAGCCGGCGTTGGCCCCGGCCACGTAGGGCAACGGCATGGCGGGCAGGTAGTTGAGGCGGTCCTGCCCATCCACGATCGTGATGGCATGCCGCTGCGTCCAGGTGCCTGGTTGGTACGGCCGTATGCGCCCGCCCACTGCCGCGACCCGGCCGCCCTGCAGCGCGGAGCACATCTCCGCGACGCAGTCAGGTTCGACCACACAATCTGCGTCGGTGAGCAAGAGGAATCGGCCGCGGGCGACCTTGAGTCCAGCGTTGCGCGCCGATGCCGAATTGGGTTGGGGCGATTGCAGGTAACTCACGATGCCGCACAGCCCGTCCACGTCGGACAGATCCCGGCTACCGTTCTCGACCACGATGACCTCGTACCGGTCGGCCGCGACGGTCTGACGCACCAACGAGTCGAGGAGACGGCGCGCCCGGTCGTCAGCGTGGACCGGGACGACGACCGAGGCGAGCAGTTCGTCGTCACTCACGGAACTGCCTGCACATCTTGGGAATCAAGCCCAGCGTCATATTGCGGGGCGTACGAACTGCTTGAGACGACGAGTCGGAGCGTCCATAACAACTCCCTACAGGCGGCCGCGCTCGTCTCCCGCATCCGCGAGGGCTCCCGGACTGATCCTGGTCCGAACTCGGCGCACAAGGACACCAAGCGCGGCTACCTCCTCCGCTCGTATGTCCAATGCGGACTTTGTGACCAACGGATGTTCGGGAAGACCCGCCACGGCCGGCGCGTACTACAACTGCTACCCGGCCAACAACAACGCTGACCGCCTCGACCGCTACCCGGCCGACCATCCCAAGGCCATCTACGTCCGCGAGGACGCCCTCGTCGAGGCGCTTGGCCACGTCGTCGCGACTCGCGTCTTCGGCCCGGACCGGCAGGCCTTCCTCGCACGAGGTCTCGCCGGCCTCCCGAGCAAACGCCACGACGCCGAGGCTCGGCGAGCGGCATCCCTGCGCGACCACATCGCCGATCTGACCGCCCGGCAGGATCGGCTCATCGAGGAACTTGAGACAGCGGACGGCGCCTTCCGTAACCGGCTACGCCGTCGCTTCGAAGCTCTCGAAGCCGACCGCGCCGACAAGGTCGCCAAACTCCACGACCTGGAGGCCGAGCCCATCGCGGCCGAGCAGGAGCAGCAGGTCAGTCTGCTCGACGCGCTCCCGATCCTCGAACACGTCAACATCACCGAAGCGCCCGAACGGATCCAGCGCAAGCTCTACGACGCCCTGCAACTCACCATCCACCACGACCGACCGGACCAGGCCCGCTTCCGGCTCGTCCTGACTGACGACACGGTCGACACCCTGGCCGCCAGCTCCGCCTGCGCGACCGACGTACCGACACCGACGACGAGAGATGGTGCCCCTACGCTGCGCACCCCGCCGGGGGCACACACTGCAAGGGAAAAACCTACCGAGCCCCCGCCGACGGCTGTCGACGGGGGCTCGCCTTCGGTTTCTTGGTCGGCTCCAGGTGAATCCTGCTCCAGTCTGGCTAGGCTAGGAGTTCGGCGCACCGTGCGTACTCGGTCGTGGCGAGGCGCATCGCGGTGTCCGTTCCAGGGCGGGTTGGCGTGGCGCGGCGACGCGGCGTGGCAGTGCAGGCGCGGTCATGGCCGGCTCCTCTCGTTGGCGATTCCGACGTTGTCGGCGAACATGTTGATGGCTCGGTCGAGCAACTCTGACCAGCGCTCGCCGCCAGGGTCGTTGGCGAGTTGGGCGTCGATCATTCCGGCCACGATGGCCGTGAACAGGTCGATGTCGGCTTGCTGGTTCACGCCGCGCCGGGCCATGCGGGCGATGAAGTCCGTCATGACGGCGACCGACGGCGCGTAGGCGTCCGGGCTCGGCGTGAAGTCAGGGATCGTCCGCAGATTCATCAGTTGGTGCCTTGCCGGGAACTCGACCGCGAAGTCGAAGAACACCCGGGCGTAGAAGCGCATTGCGGCCCCGCTGGTCGCGGGCTCCTTGACCTCGGCGGCCTTGCGGTGCTCGGCGAACTGCGTCCAAGCGTCGCCGAACATGGCGTCGTAGATCGCGTGCTTGGATCCGAAGTGCGTGTACAGGGACGGCGGTCTCATCCCGACGAGATCCGCGAGGTCGTTCACGGGGGTTCTCCCGTAGCGCGTCGATCTTCTGGTTCGATCGGGAAGGCCGTCTGCCAACTGGCGGGCAAATCACCACCGGACCTTGAACCGATACGCTGTGCCGTCAGCCGTCTGGATCAGCGTGCCCGGGTCAGACTCTCGCTGCGGTAGACCCTGAACGATCGGCACAGCCCTGGCCGTGCCAGCGACAATGTGGCCGAGTACTCGTCGGCGCCGTCGACTGCCCTGCTGGAGGCCGCCAGTTCACCATTGCCGACGGCGAGGTCATCACCCTCGTCGTCGTCGGCGTCTGGATACTCCAGCGCCAGGGCCTTGACTGTAAAACGTTCTACATCCATGATGGTCGAACATTTGCAACACTGGAGGACCATTGAGGCGCAGGACCATCGCCGCGGCGGCGGCACTCGTCGCCGCATGCGCAGTCATTCTGGTGAACCAATCCCCAGCTTTCGCCGCAACGTGCAGCGCTCGGATTACCTTCGGCATCAGCAACTCGACCGGCTCGGCGACCGAGTACAACGGGCAGTCCATCGGAGCCGCGTGCGCCCTGGTCAAAGTCCATATCGCCGCGTACATGGGCAGCGGCTTCACGACGCACACGTATGGTCCCGAGAGCAACGCCTCGTCCTACGCATCGGCGTATGTGGTGCCTTCCTACGGCGCCGGCTGGTACGGCGGGGCCAAGCCATCCACGCAGTGGTCTGAGAAGCTCTGGACGGTCGACGGTCAGTGGAAGTCCTTCGAGGGATGAGGTCTGGCTGGGGCCGGGCGCTGACCTGGTGGATCGCGCCCGGCGTCTTCCTCGCTTCGTTGCTCGCGGGCTGTGATAACAAAGAACAGGTGGAAGGCAGAACGCCCAAGAGTGACGCGAAGATCGCCGCCGAATGGGCGGCGGAGATCGCAACTGGGAAGGCCAAGGCCACCTCGGACTTCGAGCGTGACGTGTTCGCGGACAATGAGATCAAGCAGGCGGAGTATGATGAGGCGGTCACTCGATATGTTGACTGCATGAATAGGACGTTGCCGTCCGAGTTCACTCCATTCACCGCAATCAAGAACCAGTTCGGGATTCATTCATTCAGTTCGCCACGGGTCCCGAGCGACCGGGACCAAGCCTGGACCGCAGCCTACGATCGGGCCGACGGAACGTGTGCGGTCGGTACCACGACGCTGATCAGCCCAATATTCGTAAGCCAGGTCATGAATCCGCGCAGGCAGACGCCCAACGAGCAGTTTGTCGACTGTCTCAAGAGGCACGGCTTTGTGCCCGCCACCTACACGCAGGACAATCTGTTGGCCGACATGGCGGCGGCGGACATGGACGCGCCGGGGGCGGATGCGCACCATTCGACGGATGTCGATCTCAAGGAACCCGAACCTCATGCGTGTTTCATTACACCGTGGGCCTGACCGTCGACAGGCACCTGTGAACAGATCTTCAAGCGGCATGGGCCCGGCGCCGGCAGGCGCCCGGCCCATGCCGTCTGGGACAATCCGGCGTATGGCGTCGGGTTTGAAACAGAACCTATCCGGGGTTGCCTTGGCCGCCGCTGGCCTGCTCGGGTTGGGCGTGGGCACCGGCCTGGCGATCTCGACCCAGTTTGTGGACGGCGCCCCACCTGGCATCGAGGGTGACTTTCCCATCGTGGTTGACGTCGCGGTGTCACAGTTCGACGAAGCGATCGATTTCCCATTGATCGTTACGGCGACCCAGCGCGAGCCGCTGCATTTCAACGTGACGGGGCGGGTGACCGCAGTGCAGTGCCAGCCGGGTCAGCCACTCGCCTCGGGTGACATCGTCGGCGCGGTGGACGGCCGGCGGATCCGATCGCTCGCGACCACGACGCCGCTGTGGCGTGATCTATCCGCGGGCGACGCGGGCGAGGACGTTGGCGCGCTGCAGCAGGAGCTGAGCCGACTCGGCTATACCGCATCGTCCTCGGGGCGCCTAGACGCGCCGACGGTGGCGGCGGTGCGCACGTGGCTGGGTCAGGACGCGCCGCCGGCATCGAACCGAGTGGTCCTGCCACTCGCGGCCGTCGTGTGGTCGCCGCTGCCTGTCGTTATCCCCGCAGCGTGCGACGCTGTGCTCGGGGGCGCGGTGAGCATCGGCGAACCCATGCTCACGCCAGCGCCGGCCGTCACCCACATCGCCGTACCGGCCACGGCGTCGCCCCTGCCGGGCGTCGAGCACCGTCTCACCCTCGGCTCGGTGAGCGTGCCGCTCCCACCGGACGGCGTCGTGGTGGATGCCCAGGACCTGGCGACGTTGAGCAGGACACCCCAGTTCGCCTCCTGGCTGTCCGAGCCGCCAGGCGATCGTCGGCTGGTCGGCAAAGTGTCCCTCAACACCCCGATCACGGTGGGCTCGGTGCCCCCGGCCGCCGTGATCGCCGTTGCCAGCGCCAGCCCCTGCCTCATCGACCCTTCGGGTGCGGTGACGCCGGTTCTGGTGGTCTCCAGCCGGTTGGGCCAGACTCTGGTCACTGCCGCCAAGTCGCGGGGGTCGTTGCCGTCGCAGACGGTGGTCGATCCAACAGGCAGGCGTACGTGTACGTCCGACTAGTCGACGTGGGACATGCCTTCGCCGGCCAGTCCTCTCTCTTCGAGGGGATCAGCGCCGACTTCGAGGCTGGGGACGTGATCGCTCTGACGGGCCCATCCGGCTCAGGGAAGTCGACGCTGCTGTCGATCACCGCGGGGTGGCTGCGGCCCACGCATGGCCGCGTCGATCTCCCGCGTTCTGTGGTCACCGCGTGGGTCTTCCAGAATCCGCACGGCGTCGTGCGGCGGACTGTCCTTGACCACGTCGCGCTGCCGATCGTGGCGCGCGGCGCCGCCCGGGCCGAGGCCGACGCCGACGCAATGGAGCTGCTCGAGGCATTCCACCTCCGCGACGTGGCCAGCCGTCGATTCGGTGAGCTCTCCGGGGGTGAGGCCCAGCGGCTGATGCTGGCCCGGGCGGCCGCCCGAGTCAGCCGAACGGCCAGCGCATCGGCTGGCCTCATGCTTGTCGATGAGCCAACGGCCCAGCTCGACCGGGCCAACGCGCTTGCGGTCGTCGACGCGCTGGAGTCGTTGGCCCGACTCGGTGCGGTCGTCATCATCGCGACCCACGACCGACGGGTGCAGCAGCGGTGCACGCGGGTGCTCGATCTGGGCGTCGAGGCGGCATCGGAGCGGGCAGATGCGGCCACGTGAAGTGGCGCGTGAGGCGCTGCGCAACCTCTGGGCGGGTGTCGGTCATTCCCTGATCTGGATGGGTGCCACCGCTCTGCTGCTCGGCGGTCTTGTCGTCTTCGACGCACGCCAACTGGTCCAGGCGAATCTGAACATCGATCGGTGGCGGTCGTCGGGGGCTTCGGTCATGGTCGCCTACGCCGCCGGGAGCATCGATGGAAATGCATGCGAACGGCTGGGTCGAGTACCGGGCATCACCGGCGCGGGAGCCATGCGTCTCGTGAAGGACGGTCCGCGACTGCCGGCATTGCCGCTCGGATCACCGACCTTTGCCGAGGCGACGCCCGGGTTTGTCTGGTTGATCGCGCACGGGCCCGGCGGGTCGCGCGCAGCCGACGCCGCACCCGCCGCGTCGCTCGCCGAAGGCGGGCTGCTCCTGTCCGAGCCGTTGGCCAACACGGTCGGCCGTGGCCCCGGCTCGACGCTCGCCACCACCGATGGCCCGGCCCGGGTGGCCGGAGCCTTCGCAGCTCCCCGGGACGGACGCCAGACCCCGCTGGAGTACGCGGCTCTCGCCCAGGTTCCGGCCGTAGGGCGCTTCGACTATTGCTGGGCGGAGGTCTGGCCCCCGAATCCGGCGGTGGCCGCGTTGGTGCGGTCGGTCGCTGACCCGCAACAGGTCAAGGCCGAACTCACCGTCGGTCAGCTCAACCCCACGCTGGGGGCCAACCTTGACGCCCTGGCTCTCTATCGTGATCGGATCACCCACGGGGTGGCCGCGTTGGCGGCCTTCGCCGGCCTGATCCTCGGGTTGGCGAGCATCCGGACCCGGCGAGTCGAGTTGGCCTCGGCCCTCCATGCGGGCGTGACACCGGCCGCCCAGCGTGGGCAGGTACTGATGGAGGCCGCGGCGTGGGGCGGAGTCGGATCAATGCTGGCCGCCGTAACGGGTTGGATCGCCCTGGAGATCGGCAATCCAGTGCGGGCCAGCTATGGTGCGGCCGCGGTCGCGTCGTGTGTCATCGCCGGCTTCGTCGGCGTCGCGGTGGGGGTACTGGTGGGCCTGGCGATGACTCGCGAGAAATATCTATTTCGATACTTCAAGAATCGTTGATGGCCCGGTTCCTGGCGCACGTCGCCCAAAGATCAGGCGGGCTGCATTTCAGCCTTCACCCATGCGAGGTAAGCCGGGTTGCCCGCCGTGAGCGGCATGCAGATGATCTCCGGCACGTCGTAGCTGTGGTGAGCCCTGATGTGCTGCTCAAGCGCGGGGTACCGGTCGGCTGTGGTCTTGAAGAAGATGTGCCACTCCTCGGCAGTCTCTAGTGCCGCATAATGGAAAACTATTTACGCGTGGCAATTCTTTTGGAATGATGCGATCGTGGGTATCGCGGCGGAGCAGCGTGTCGAGCTCGAATCGGTGATCAGCGTTGGTTACGACGGTTCGGTCTCGGACCGGGCGCAGATCGTCTTGCGGTGGGCTGATGGTTATGGGGTAGCGGAGAGCCCAAAACGGACTAACTAATACTCGCGTCTACCCTTAGCCGGCGGACGGCGTTGCCCGCCCGACTCGTACGCTGCGGGTTGTCCTCGACCGCAGCGGCTCGATGGAAGGCTCCCGGCTTCGCGGAGCGATCACATTCCTGCTCGGGTTGGTGACCGGCCCGACCCGGCCGATTGCTTCGGCCTGGTCGCATTCGTCGATCGTTGAGCTCACCGTCCCGGCCGGGCCATTGGTCGACAAGCCTTCGGTGAGGCGGGCGATCGCGGCTGTCACCGCTGGGCGGCACTGACCTGTCCGCCGGCTACCTGCGTGGGGTGCAGGAGGCCCGTCGGGTGGCCGGCCCGGCCGGCTCCACTGTGCTGCTTGTGAGCGACGGGCACGCGAATGTCGGCGTCACCGACCCTGCGGCGTTGGCCGCGGTGGCGACTGATGCCCGGCGCCACGGTGTGGGTACGTCCACTCTCGGTTTCGGCCTGGGCTACGACGAGCGGGTCATGTCAGCCTGGCCCGTGGCGGCGCCGGCTCCGAACTGTTCGCCAAGGAGCCTGACACGCAGCGAATTGCTCTACCAGTTGGTACAGCAAGCGAAGCGGCGCGCGTCCGGGTACCTCAGCGACGGCGACACGGACTCCGCGCTGGTGGACATCCGCGGAGCGGGCGGGCGCGGCGGCGGTTTCTGAGTCGTCTTCTGCGCACCGTCTGCGTACAGCGTCACCAGGTACCAGACCCTCACCGGGCTCGCGGCCGGCGGTCACGCTCACAGCGTGGGTCCAGTCGAGTAGCGTTCAGTCGGCGGCGTACGTGTCGCTGGGCAACTGCGGCGGTGGCGAGGTGTGGGCCAGCATCCCCTCCGATGCGACCTGGAACCCGCTGTCGCTGAGCACCGACGTGACCCGATCGCGCGATGCGGGCAGAACGCCGCCACAGCGCAAGATCGGCACCCACCATGCGAACCCGTCCCCCAGCGCCGCACCAGCCGTGGTGGCTGCGTGGATACCGGCTTTGATTCGGCGTGACTGCGGTTGCCGAAGCTCTGGAAACGGCCATCGTGGGTGGTGCTTCCTTTCGCTAGTCGAACGGGCCGCTGCGCAGGTACTTGTAACCGGAGTCGGGAGCCAGTGTCACCACCGCGACGTCGGGGGGAAGGTGGCTGGCCAGACGCAGGGCGCCCGATACGTTGGCGCCGCCCGAAACGCCGGTGAAGATGCCTTCCTCTTTGGCGAGGCGGACTGTGGTTTCTCTGGCGTCCTGGTCGGTGACCGTCTCGACGGCGTCGACGGCGGTGGCGTTGAACAGCGGCGGCGCGAACCCGCTCCAGCCCTGGATGGCGAATGTTCCTCCGCGGGCGTGACCGTGCCTGGCCCGGTTACCGCGTCGAGGACCTCCACCTCTGCTCCGAGCGCGCGCATCAACCGCCTCGGCTCCTCATTGGAACACGTCGATGTAACGATTTTCAGTCGATAACCTTGACCCCGCATACCAATGCGAGTCCCGGACCGGTGCTGCCGCCGGTGTACTCGACGATGGTCTTGCGCGGTTGGAGTAGGCCGTCGCGTTCGGCGCCCTCGATCATCGCCAAGGCGAGGCGGCCCTTCATGGCACCGGTTGGGTTGAGGTATTCGAGTTTGACGAATCCCCGCGCGCCGCTCGGCGGGGCGAGCCGGTGGAGTTGTACGAGCTGAGTGTTGCCGATTGCGGCCAGGGAACCGTGTCGACGCTCATGCACCTGCCGTGGCTGGCTGGGTGACCCGGTGTACGGCGTGTTCGACGCAAGCCTCGGCGAAGGCGCGGACGATGGGATGGCACCGCCCGGCATCGCCGGCCAGTTCGGGTTGAAACAGTGTCGCCAGGAAGAAGGGGTGTCCGGGCAGTTCCGCGATGCGCACGTCGCCCCACTTCACCTGCTTGACGCTGGCCCCCTGACCACCACCGCCATCGCCGAAGGGCCGGTCGTCATCACGATGGCGAACGCGCATCCGCTGGCCGGCCGCGATCGTCTTAGCCTGGAGGACCTCGTCGACGCACGGTGGATCGACGCGCCGGACACTGCGACACCGCTCATCCAGCTACGCACCATCGCCCGCGCCGACGGCTTGCACGCCAGCCTGCGCTACGACGGCACGGACGTTCACGCGCTGCTCGCTCTGGTCTCGGCCGGCGGTGGACTCGCCCTGCTCCCACAGCCAGTTGTGCAAGGCCGTCCGGACCTCGCCGGCGTTCCGCTGGCCGCGCCCCGCGTCGTGCACCGCACCGAACTCGTCCACGGCAGCCTGGCGGGTCCCCCCGAGGAGTTGGCGATCGCACTGAAACATCGATGACATGCTCTGCCGCGCACGTTCCCGGCCGCGCACTGAAGGCCTACACCGATCATGCAGGGTGACGGTTCGGAACACTCCGGCGGATGCGCATCCTCGCCAAGCAGTCGCACGCTCATCGGCACGAGCGCGCTGGTCGGGACTGATCCCTGTCACGTTGCGTGGCGAGCGCTCGGCTGCAGATGTGGATATCGACTTGGTGTTCCGCATAGCATCGTGGATGATGTGGCGGTGGACGATCCCTCGGTCTCGGTGAGGCATGCCACCAGCAGCGACGCCCCGGCGGTAGCCGACCTTGCAAGTCAGCTCGCACAGTCGTTCCCGTTCTCCCGAATGCGGTTCGATGCCAGCTATGCCGCGCTGTTGAACACGGAGGATGCCTGTCTGCTGCTTGCCGCCAATGGCGATACCGCACTTGGCTACCTCCTGGGCTTCGAGCACATCACTTTCTACGCGAACGGGCCGGTGGCCACCGTGGAGGAAATCCTGGTCCGCACTGAGTTTCGTGGGCGCGGTATCGGCCGCACTCTGATGGGGGCATTCGAGCGCTGGGCCATGAGCCGTAACTGCAGCCTCGTCACGCTTGCCACCCGACGCGCGGTGCCGTTCTACGTCGCGCTCGAGTACGAGGAGTCCGCAGCCTATCTGAGGAAGGTGCTGCGTGAGCCGCAGCACAGTGACGGCCCGGCGGTGGCGCTCGTCGCCGCGCAGCGGAGCCAGCTGCGGTGATGACAACCGCGCAGGTGCTGACCTTTGGCGGCGTTGTCGCCCTCGGTGCCATGTCGCCTGGACCGGACTTCGCCGTCGTGATGCGCCGCTCGGCCCTTGCGGGCCGCGCGCACGGCATGGCGACAGCGATGGGCGTCGCCGCGGGGGTCTTCGCCTGGGCGATTGCCGCCGCCATCGGCGTTGCAGCACTCGTTGCCATGGCCTCCGTCGCCTTCACCGTCATCAAGCTTGTGGGCGCGGGCTATCTGGCCTACCTGGGTGTGAACGCACTGCGCTCGGCATGGCGCTCGCGCGACTCGCGATCCGATCCCAACATCGGATCCACGCCCGGGCCAGGTCTATGGGAAGCGTTCCGCGAGGGTCTGCTGTGCAACGCGCTCAACCCCAAGGCGGCGATCTTCTTTGTCGCGCTTCTGCCGCAGTTTCTCCCGGCCGATGCCGGCCTGGTTTCCCTGGTGACGTTGTCAGTGATCGCCGTGGTCATCACCGCCGCCTGGTTCCTCACCGTGGCGAACCTGGTCGCCGCGGCTCGCCGGGTGCTCTCCCGACCGGCCACGCGTCGTTTCATCGACGGGATGAGCGGCACGGTGCTGATCGGCCTCGGCGTCCGGCTCGCGTTCACCAACGCCAGGTAGGTCCATCCCGGTCATCCCCGCTCGATCCGCCGCTGCGCCGGGCCGTGCTGGAATCGACGCAGGGGCGCCCGCAGTCGCATGTCGCGACCACGACCGCCCTCCGCGACAGGCGATTACCGCGGGGCCTTCGATGTCCTCGACGCGGCGACGTCGGCCGCCTTGACCTCGATCGGCACGTGGGGGAAGCGGGCCGGCATCTCCCTACGGGCCTGGTCCACCGACTTCGGTGTCACCGTCACCTCGAGCACGCCGTTCTTCGTGTCCCCGTGGATCGTGGTGATGCTGATGCCACGCTTGGACCAGTAGTCGGCGTCGTCCCAGAAGCGCGCGATGAAGTTGTTCATTTCGGCGAGGGAGTACTTCGCGTCCACCACCTCGACGCAGTCCTGGGCGAATTCCTGCATGATCCAGGTGTCGAAGGCGGCGGAGGGTTTGCGGTAGACCCGCAGCGTGCCGGGGACCTCGGTGTATGACCCGCCCGCGTAGACGTCGTTGAAGTGAGCCGACACGTACGGCTGCATCCGTTGCAGCAGCGCGCCGATGTCCGTGTTCGAGCTGCCCGGCGACGGCGTCACGATCGCGTTGCCGGCCGGGCCGTGGCAGCCGGCCGTCCGCAGGACAACGTCGCTCGGCGCCGCGGACGACGAGATCGTGGGCGACGGGGTCGCGGGACTGGTCGGGCCGGGAAACGATTGGCTGCCGACCGGTTGGTCGCCATGGCCGGGCTGGAACGCGACCACACCGAGGCCGCCCACGACGACAATGGCCAGACCGGCGCCGGCGACGGCCATGCGCTGCCGGCGACGCTCGACCTGGCGGCGGACCGCGGCCAGGCGGTCCGGTGGTGCGGGAAGATCCGGTTCGATGCTGGTCAGCAATCGCGTAAGGTGCTGCTCGTTCATGAGTTCACGCCTTCCCATGTGTGATGACGGAGACCGGGATCGTTGCGGAGGATGGCTAGCGCCCGGGACGATTGGACCCGGACGGTGCCGACCGAGCAACCCAGCAAGGCGGCCGTGTCGGCCACCGATGGTCCTCGGCGTAGCGAAGCACCACGACCGTCGGCAGAAGAGGCGCCCGATGCGAAGGCGCACCATACGACGAAACCGGATCCGGCTGCGCTGGCCGAGCCGGACCGGGTGCTGCCAAAGGACTGGCGGACGTCCAATGACCGGGCCGTCGCCGTGACCGGTGACCTGAATGGCCTGCACGTCCTGGTGGCCGAGGAGTCTGTTGGCTACCGGTGGCGTACGGCGGCGACGCTCGCGGACAACACATTCGATGCGGACCAGTGGATCGGGCAGGCCTGTGTCACCGGCTCCGGTGATCGCGCGGTCGTGGTCTACGCACCGCGGGCGTTCACCAACTCCGCGGCGGCGATGAACGGCGGCGGCGCAGTCGCAATCGTCGACCTACGCGACGGTGCGGTGACCAAGGTCGGCATGCAAGCGTCCCTGGCGTACTACAACCCGGGCTGTGGCGTGGGGGAGACGGCCACGGTCGCCACCATGCACGACAACGGCGGGGCGGTCACCACTACCCTGACCATCATCGACGCGTCTGACCGGCCAGACCATTGCGATGCCAGCGGTCACCGGCGTCCTGAGTTCCCCGGTTCCGACCAGCCCTGGCGCCGTCACGCCGTGCTCGGCAACTCCCTGGTACGGGTCAGCGCGACCGGCGTGGTCACGAAACTGTCGACCGAGAACGGGGTGCCGTTCCGGCTCTACGCCGACCGCGCTGGTGGTGTGGCCTACGAGGTCGCTCAAGGCCAGCGGGTGCAGGTGCGCCGGTTCGCGGGTTCGGGTTCGACTCTGCTCGGGACCGGCGCGCTGGCCGACGTCCGGCTCACCGCCACGGCCGGCACGGTCTTTGTACTGGGCCGGGATCGTACGAGGGTCAGACTGTCCGGGCTGACCGGGTGGAAGGCGCTCGACGTGCCCGTTCACGCCCAGCCCTCCACGACCGGCACGCTGGCGGTGACCGGTCTCGCCCGGGTCGCTGACAACGCCCAACCGCTGTACGACCAGGCGCGGCCCGTGACTGTCGCGGCTACGATCACTGCGACAAACGAGTCCGCGGCATTCCAGCTCCGGCCCTCGCTCGGCCGGTACAACAGCCCGCCGGCGCCGGTGCTTCGTAGCTTCTCGATCCGGAAGGACATCGACGGGATGATGTGTGTTGAGGTCGATGAGCACGGTCGCATAGACATGACCGCGGCGTAACGCGAAGTCGTCAACGCCCAGCACCGTTGGAGTGGTGGCGTCGGTGTCTGGGATTGCCCGGATCAGGCGCAGCAGGCTCATCCGGCCCGTGGGCAGGGACAACCACGCGGACAGTCGCTGACCAGCCCGGCCCCCCAAGGCGAGGGCCACCGCGAGGAGAACGCGACGGGCGGAGACGCTGTGCCGACCGTGTCGTGATGTCAAGCCATCTACCTGCTCCACGAACGTCTTCCTCACGCAGGACACCACGTCGCAGAAGAAGCGCCTGACTCGTAGCTCGACCGTCGCCAACCGCCCACCGACGGCGGGCTCACGAACAGCACGCCAATAGCGGCTGTGCACCCGCTGCGATGCCGCACCGCAGCCAGGGCAGCACGCTCGGGTGCTCTTCGTCGCCGCTCTGAATCGGACCGTCCCGTCGTCTACGACGACATCCTCAATGTCGACACCAGTCAGTGAAGGAAACAGCTCCGCAAAATCCACAATGGACACACGTGATTGTCGCCCCACGGGGACTGCCGGCACGCGCACAAAGAGTGCGGCAGGCTCCTATGTGGATACGGGGCCGCGCGGGGAGCACGGTCAAGAGGACCGTCCCACGCGCCATCTCAGCCCCCGGCTCTCAACAGAAACCGCGTAACGATCTTTCCCCGATCTACTCGTGGAATCGGGTAAGACGCTCGCTCAGGACCCGGTCGAGAGCCGCCCGTCCCGCCGGACCCCACGCCGGCTTGCCGCCGGGCAGGCCGCGGTCCCCGTTCTGGCCCATCAGCATCAGGAAGAGGCTCTTCAGCGCGGCCAGCCCGCCGGGCGCGCCGGACCGTCGCCTCGTCAGCTGCCGCATACGCGGCGAAGAAGCGTGTGGCCGCGCCTGCCGGCAGCAGCACCCAGGCGGCCGCCAAGTCCAACGCCGGGTCGCCGACGAACAGGTCGCCGAAGTCGACAACGCCCGCCAGCGTCCCGTCCGCGACGACGACGTTCGCGGGATGCAGGTCGCCGTGCACCCACACCGGCGGCCCTTCCCATGCGGAGGCCGCGACGGCGTCGTCCCAGACGGCTCGGACGTCGGCGGCGGCCGAGCCAATCGCCTCGGCGTCGACGGAGTCGAAGAACCGGTCGAAGCCGTCAGTGGAGTCCTTCGGGGTGCGCGCCGCGACCGGTATCAACCGGTGCGTCGGCGGGCGCTGCTACATGCAGCGCCCGGAGAAGCGCCGCCAGGATGTCGGCCGCGTGCTCACCGCGGGTGATCGACCCGTGGTCCAGCGGCAGGCCCGGCACCCAGGTCATGACCGTCCAAATCTTGGGGAATCGCTCGGACGGCGCACCACTCCGCACCGGGACGGGGATTGGCAGCGGCAGGCATGGGGCGAGCAGCGGCAGCCACTGGCGCTCCTTGGGCTGGTGATCGAAGTCGGTGTCCATGCGCTGGATCCGCACGGCCAACTCGTCCCCGAGGCGCCACATCTGGTTGCCCCAGCCGCCTCTACCTCGCGGAGAGGCAGCTCGGCCAGGTCCGGATGCTGGTCCCGCAGCAGATCGCGGATGAGACCCGCGGTGATCTCGGTCTCGATCTCGGTCATGAGGCGCAACCATACTGGGTTCGACCACGAGAACGCTGTCCGACCCTTCCGACGTGTGATCGATGCACAAGCTCCAAAGCATCACACAATCGCTGCCGCCCTCCTGGCCTCATCAGGTGCGGGCGGTCGGGGACGTCACGCGTAGGAAGGGCCGGCCCGAGTCAGTCACCTCTCGGCGTACGCAACATGCGCGACCGGCAGATCCGCTCGACCGGGCCAGCCCTCGCGCTGAGCGAGTGGCACGCACCCCGCACAGCTACTGCACGGACAAGCGATAGATTCACGAAATTTGTGCCAGATCCAGAATCAGCTGGCGGCATCATTCGTGCCCTCCAGTTTCGGAGGGCACGACGAATGAAGTAACGCGGCCAAGCACATCGGCCGGAGTGATCCCCGTGACGCTCAACGAGCGGGCCCCTATGAGCAGTCATTGTCGTCCGCCGCCGTCGGCGACAACACCCCAGATCATCGGTTCAGGGCAGTCAGTCATACCGACGGTGGTGGCCTACCCACCCCGTTACCGGGGAGATGATAAAGGTAACGGTTCTCCTCGCGGCCACGTGTTCGTCTCTCTGTGCACGTTGACCTGTACGCCGACACCTACAGCGACGCCCGACGTGCTGTCGGCACAACGAATAAGCTCTGGGCGCGGCCGTGATCAATGAGATCCCTCGCCTTGAGACGGTCAAGGATGGACCGTTCTCAGGTTACTGCCGGGGGAGATACTTGCCAGAGGGCACTTACTGGCATGGCGCGGAGTTTGTCGCCGAACGGCAGGGTCGACGTTCCCGTGTAGAGGACGATGCCGGCGATGAAGTCGTCACCGAGGCGGTCGGCGAGGCGGCGTAGTCCGCGGAAGTCGTCGGGTCCCACGGTGGTGGCTGCTTTGACTTCGATGCCGACGACGTGACCGGATCTGTTCTCGAGCACTGCGTCGACCTCGTATCGGCCTTGGTCGCGGTAGTGGGACAGGTCGGCTAGTTGCTCGGACCAGGTGAGCTGGCGGGACAGTTCGGAAAGGACGAATGATTCGAGCAGTGGGCCGAATGGCGCCCCCGGCCGGAGCAGTGCCCGAGCGTCGGTCGCGACCTCGTTGGCGGCGATTCCCGAGTCGACGAAGATCATCTTTGGGGTCGCGGTGGCTCGGGTGCCAAGGTTGCGGGACCAGCCAGGGATCCGTTTGACGAGAAAGACTTCCTCCAGGGCCTGGAGGTATCTCGCGATCGTCGGCCGGCTCAGTCCGAGCGCGGATTCGAGGGAGTTCGCTGCGATGAGGGTTGCGGATCTGGCGGCGAGCAGGCGCACCAGCTTGCGAAGCTCGCCTTTGTGCTGGATCTCGGACAGTTGCCGGACGTCACGGTCGATGAGTGCCTGGACGTATGCGTCGAGAAATCGTTGGCGCCGTCGTGGGTCGTCTGCGGGCTGTGGCTTCGGGCAAGCCGCCTCGCACAATTCTGGCCGCGTAGTCGGCTCGGGTCACCTGCGATTCGTGCCGCAAGTCGGGACCAATGGTGAAGATGGCGTCAATGAATCCGTCGGGTTCACCGACGAGTTCTCCTTGAGAGAACGGCCAAAGTTCGACCGTTTCCATCCGGCCGGGTAGGGCGTCCGGAGCAGCGACCATGCCGAACAGCCGCGATGACCCGGTGAGTAGATACCGACCGGGGCGGGGGTCTTCGTCGACGGCAGCCTTGATGGCCAGCAGCAGATTGGGATCGCGCTGGATCTCGTCGATGACCAGCAGCTCTGGCGAGTCGACGAATCCGATCGGATCGGCGAGCGCAGCGGCCCGGTCCTGGGCTCGGTCGAGGTCGCGGCGCTCCGCGAGCCGATTTCCGGCAACGATGCGCACGAGGGTGCTCTTGCCTGCTTGGCGTGCTCCGCTGATCAGCACCACGCGGGTGTCGGCCAGCGCGGCATTCACCTGCACGGCGGCGCGGCGAGGGATCAGACGCGGTGTCGGGCACAACATCATCATACCTAGGGAGTTTCGATCTGCGCGGCAGGAAGCTTTCGATTTGCGTGGCTCTGGACGTTCGATTTGCACGGGCGCTTACGTTCGATTCGCAGCCGCGCAGCTCCGATGAATCTGATCCCCTCGCAGGCGCGAGGCTTGTCAGTCGAAGGTAGGCACGCCTGACGTTCGTGGTCCGGCGGGTTGGTGTGGCGGCAGGTGCGGTAGTCGACAGCGACAGCTCGGTGACGCTGGTAGCGGTGCAGCCGAGCGGTCCGGGCTCGGTGGCGGTGCTGGTCGCGGTGCTATGCGCCGCGACCAGGCTGATGCCCGTACGGGTGGCCGTCCCGGCGTTGATCGCGGCGTTCGTGGTGCTCGAGACGGGGGCTTCCATCACCGGGGCGGGACTTCGGCTTCCTAGCCACGCTCGCCGGGTTCGCCGTCCTGTTCGGCTCGATGTACCTGGCGTTCCGGCTGGCCGAGGCGCAGCGCGAGACCAAGCGGCTGCTCGCCGAGTTGGAAGCCGGCCAGGCGGCGCTGGCCGAGGCGGCCGGGATGGCCGAGCGGCAGCGGCTGGCCCGGGAGATGCAGGACGTGCTCGCCCACTCACTGTCGGGGCTGTCGCTGCAGCTGGAGGGCGCCCGCATGCTGGTCGCCGAGGATCCGACCGACCCGCGCCTGCCGGTCGCCGTCGACCGCGCCCACCACCTCGCCCGTACCGGCCTGGAGGAGGCTCGACGGGCCATCGGCATGCTCCGCGACAACGACCTGCCCGGCCCGGACCGGCTGGCCGCGCTGGCCGAGCAGTTCACCCGCGACCAGGCTGTGCCGTGCGACTTCGCGATGATTGGGCAGCCGCACCCGCTGGCATCGGAGGCGCGGCTGGCCCTCTACCGGGTGGCGCAGGAGGCGCTGACCAACGTGACCAAGCACGCATCGCCGACGCGCGTCTCGCTGCGCCTCGCCTACGAATCGACGGCCACCCGCCTGATCGTCGAGGACTTCGCCGCTCGGCCGCCTGTGATTCCCGACGAGACGGACGGTTACGGGCTGACCGGGATGCGTGAACGGGCCGAGATGCTTGGCGGGACTCTCAGTGCGGGCGCGACCGGCCACGGGTTCCGGGTCGAGCTGGCGGTGCCAGCATGATCCGGGTCCTCATCGCCGACGACCAGCGGGTGGTCCGCGAAGGGCTGAGCATGGTGCTCGCCCTGATGAAGGGCGTCGAGGTGGTGGGTACGGCCGCCGACGGCGCCGAGGCGGTCACGCTGGTTCAAGCCGTGCGGCCAGATGTCGTGCTCATGGACCTGAGAATGCCGCGGTGCGACGGGGTCGAGGCCACCCGCCGGCTACGCACCGAGGCACCCGAGGTCAAGGTGGTGGTGCTGACCACGTATTCGGACGACCGATCGGTGCTGGGCGCGGTACGGGCCGGCGCCCGCGGCTACCTGACGAAGGACGCCAGCGGTGAGCAGATCCACGAGGCGCTGCGGCAGGTACTCGACGACCACGCGGTCATCGACCCGGCCGTACAGCGGCATCTTGTCGACGCCATCGCGGGTGAGCCGGCGCCGCGGCCGCAGTTCCCGGACGGTCTCACGCCGCGTGAGGCCGTCCGGCCGTTCCGATGTTCGGTGGGACCCCGCCGGGGTCACACGGAACATGGGAACGCCGACGCGGAGGCGCCAACCTGCGCCCCTCGTCGACATAGCTAAACCAACGGCGTGCTGTCGCTCAACTCGGCTTCGCGCCCGGATTGCGGCAGATGAGTACACCGGTCGTGGACGCCGATCAAGGTTCGGTCCACTCGCCGCGCGTCAGGAGTCGGTCGATCGTTTCGGTGTACGGGCCTGGGTCGAGCTGCCTCTCCCGGATCCAGCTGTCGTCGTAGTAGGTATGGCGGTAGGCATCAGCACCGTCGCAGATCAGGGTGGCGATGCTGCCCGTGTCACCGCGTTCCCGCATGCGGTGGGCCAGGCGTAGAGCGCCCCAGAAGTTGGTGCCGGTGGACGGGCCGACCGACCAGCCGGTGGTCGCCGCAAGGCGACGCATAGCGGCGAGGCTCGCCGCGTCCGGCACGGGCATCATCAGATCGACGACGGTGGGCAGAAACGCCGGTTCGACCCGGGGCCGGCCGATGCCCTCGATCCGGGACGGCATTCCGGTTCCATAAGCGGGGTAGCCGGTGACCCAACTGGGCCAGTAGGCGGAGTTCTCCGAGTCGACCACCGCGAGTTGGGTGGGGTAGCCGTGGTAGCGCAGGTGCCGGCCCAGTGTGGCGCTGGTCGTCCCGGTACCGGCACCCACGACAGCCCAGGCGGGCGGCCGGCCCTCGTGCGCGATGACCGCTGCTATCAGAGTCGCGCCGACGCTGTCCGAGCCCCGCCAGTCCTCCGCATGTGCCGCTGAGGTCATGTGGTCCAGGTAGTGTCCGCCGAGTTCGGCGGCGAGCCGGGCTGCCTCGCCGTAGATGCCGGCGGGAGGGTCGAACGGGCGGCAGCGGCCGCCGTATCGCTCAACCCGCTCCCGCTTCGCCGGTGGCGTCTTGCCCGGCACCACGGCGACGAAGGGCAACCCGAGCATGGTCGCGAAGTAGGCGGTGGCGATCGCAGTGTTGCCGGCGCTCGCCTCGACCACAGTGGTGGCCTCACCGATATCTCCGCGCGCGACCGCGTCTTCCACCAGCCGACGGACCAGCCGGTGCTTGAGACTTGCGGTGGGACGCTGTGACTCGTCCTGAAAGTACAGCGAGATACCCCACTGGGCCGGCAACGGGTAACGGCGCAACGGTACGGGCCCCTCTGCGGCAGCCTCCGCACGCAACTTAGCCAGTGCCTCCTGCGCCCAACGACGTTCACCTGCGTACGTCGAACCGCCAGAATCGTTCACCGCGCCCCCGTCGTAGCAGATCAACGCACCGTCGAAGCCACATCGTAGAAGGTTCAGACGCCGCAGGCGCAGTCGCGCAGGCGTGCGTCCGACAGTGCACGTACATCGACAACTTCCGACCGTGGACAGGCACGGCAGGCCGGTCACGAAGTGTCACGGCTCCGGCTGGGGCGGCGCGCACGGACGGCGGCATGAGAGTGAATCCTTGCTAGTCGCACGCAACCTCGTGGCGAGGGTCATGATCCGAGTAGATCGAGGTCACGAACGCAGAAACCGTGGTGCGCCCACTCCTCGTTCAGTACCACCCGAACGCATTCCAGCACCGACTTTCCCCTGGCATACGGCGGCCAACCCGGGCCTGCCGGCACTGGCGCGGGCGCCGAGAGCTGATCGGCCGTCACCGTCGACAGCCAACGCTCTAGCTCAGCGCCTTGCACGTCTCGCGCGGCCAGCACCTCGTCGAGACTGGGGGCCGCCGCTTGGTCCAGGCCCTGCTCCTCCTGGTCAGGGACGAACTCGGACGCCAGCCCGATCGCGGTGAACGGCTCGGTCGATCCCAGACAGCAGCGGCGAAACCACGAGTCGTGCACGAACACCAGATGGCGCTGGGTCTCTACCGCCGACCATTCGCCGCCGACTCGCTGCTGCTCCGAACCCCTGGGCATCGCTCGCAGCCGCTCGATCGTCTCCGCCCAGCCGGCCCGCAGCTGCTGGACAGCCTGCAGCAGGTCCGCCGGATCGGCTGAGCGGAGCAGCAGCCGCACCGGATACCGGCGGTCAAGCTCGGCTTCGACGTACGACGTCACCTCGACTCCGTTGACCACCAGATTGGTAACCAGCCCGTCGATCACAGCGTCCTGCATTACCACCCCGATCAGACGAGCGCGGGTCAAGTCACACTCGCGGAACTCGGCATCAGTCAGGTCCTGGTCCTTGAATCTCGCCATGCCGGACAGTATCCACGGGCATACCGACAACCGCGCAGTTACCGCGGGTAGAGGGTGCTGTAGCCGCGACTGGAGGCTGCCAGCGGAAACACGCCGAGCCGCCGACCTCGCACCATACGACACGAGGTCAACGTTCGGGTAGGTACACGCGAGCGATCGTCGATGTCCGGATGCGTACGCTGGCGTGCCACAAGCAGGCACTCGCTGAACGTCCTCAATTCGGCAGATCCGTACGCCCGGACAGGTCGTACAGCAGAAAGCGGGCCGCCGTGGCGTTTTTCTACAGGCGTCGCGCCGGAGCCGTCACCGGTCGGGCAAGGCGTAGTAGTCCTCGGTGATTACCGGCCGGAAGCCAAGCGACGTGTAGAGGTGCAGGGCGCGGTCGTTGTCGGTGGCCACTTCCAGGTGGACAGTAGTAGCGCCGCCGGTGCGGGCGATGCGGCACAGGCGGTGCAGCACGTCCCGCCCGATGCCGCGTCCCTGGTGGTCGGGGTGGATCGCGAAGCCGTATATACCGGCTCGGTCGCCCTCGATATTCAACCGGGCGGTGCCGATCGGCCAGCCGTCGCGTTCGACCACGAGGGTGTTCTTGTCGCGGTCGGCGGCCTCGGGTGGCTCCCAGCCGAATCCCAGGCGCAGGATCTCGCGTAGCGCCTGCTGGTCGGCCGGAGACGCGGCGCGCACGGTGATGCCGGGGTCGGCGGGTACCTCGGCTGGCTCGCCGAGCAACTGGAGGGCATGCTCGCTGTGCTCGAGGCTGCCGCCTCGCCGCAGCGCGAGCGACCGGCCCGAGACCGAGGTTCGTGGCACGACCAGCAGAACCGAGTTGTGCTCGCGGTCCCTGCACAGACGCTGGCCGGCATCCAGCAGCGCGGTGCCGATCCCTCTCTGCCGCGCAGCAGGATCGACCATACCGGCCAGTTCGAGGGCCGGCGCGCCGTGCGAATAGATACCCAGAAAGCCGAGCAACCGCTCACCGTCCCACCAGAGAACGTCCTCGACGTCCTGCCCGCAACGATGGCGCAATGCGTCCCACTCGAGTTTCAGCCGGCCACCATCGGCCGCGACCACCCGACGCTCCAGGTCCGCGATGGCGTCAAGGGCCACCGCGGACAGCCCAGTACTGAGTTCGACCACGACGCCACCTCATCACACAGGTCAAGCGGATTTTCGCCGGCCCGGCCTCGGACGTGGCTGACAGGCGTGTCGGCGTTCATGCTGCCCGATGACGTAAGGGCGTTCAGCGATGCTGTGGCACCGTCGATTGCCGGTTTCGCCCAGTGGGAGACCCACGATCGCGACCGCGGCGTTGTTCTTCACGACTCGCTGGCATCGTCGCCGGATAGCGTGCGATTGCAGGACTTTGCCAGAAGTCCGGGCAACGACAGGACGTGTATCGTGCCCTCGTGCAGACCGCCGATTGTTCGTGCTACATGTGTTCCGGCACAGCTCCGGGCCGTGACGAGGGCATCGTCACGACGGTGCGCGAGCATGGCTGGTGTGCCTTGGGCGTTGCTGGCGGAAATGCGGAGTTCGCCTACACCGTGGGGCTCTGGCACACTCTCCGCCGTCCGGAGATCGCGATGTTCGGTTTGCCCGGCGAGGGAATGCAGCTGTGGCTGAACGCCTGCGTACGCCTTCACAATGACGGCGATTGGCCGGCCGACGGCGAGCCGTTCGAGGGGGTGATCGACGGGCACGCCACGCAACTGCAGACGGTGGACGAGTCGTGGCGCGAGGCGCTGTTCGGCTCGGCGTACCGCTTCTATCGCGGTTGGCCCGTTCCGGTGCGGCAGCTGGTCTGGCCGGATCGCAACGGTCTGTGGCCGTGGGAGCCGGACGCCACCGAGAGCAGCAAGACCCGGCAGGCGTTCGCGTGGCTGCCGTTGGGCGACCATCCGGCAGGCGGCTGGCGCCTCGTCGGCGAGATGCCCGACTTCCCGTTCCGATGCGGTCCCGACGCCCGCACGTTGACAACCCAGCGAATCCTCGACAGTCGCCTGCCGATCGCCCAAGTCGTCTTCGACGAAGGCTGCTATGACGTGCTGGACGAGCGGGGCTACGACGCGGACGACCTCCATGTCGTCTTCCTGGGCGATCTCGTCAAGCGCCACTCAACGCTCGGATCGTTCGCCACGCTGGCAGACGGCCACGTCGCGTCCGTGGAAGGCGCGAAGATGCCCGTGTCGGATCACGACCGGCAGCGCAGCGTACAGGCATGGAAGACAGCCTTAACGTAGCGTTGGAAGTCTCAACCTCGGACGGCGGCAGATTGCTCATGCAGAAAGGGGTTGGGAAGACGCTCGCCGCGGACGGCGCAGCGATATCTCTAGCTAGGCATCGATATGGCCCTCCGGCTCGGCTGGATCTGCCAGGTCAATCAACCATGAGTGCCTGAGGGCTCCGAACGCGCCCAGTCTGCGAGCGATGCTGCGTAGCACGCGAATCGCGGCAGATCCGGACACATCGTAGGCGGCCTCAGGCAAGCTCGCGAGCTGGCTTCCCTGTGTCCTCGTACTCCGGTCGGAGCACCATCCACGCAAGATCTTGACCGATCAGCGCGGTGGCGATCTTCTGGAGCACTTGTGAAAACCGATTCGCCTCGGCCGAGACGTCGAGGTCGAGATGCGATGCGGTAACCGTGGCCGCCAAGCAGCGGCCCGGGCACCGGGCTCAGATGTCGTGGAGGAACAGGGTCATGCCGCGTAGGCGGTCGCCGCCCAGGGTGAGCACCATCAGCCCGCCGGGTCGCTGGGCGTCGTCGCCGACAAGATGGCAGATGAACGCCGGCTGCCCGTTAGCGCGGGTGGGGTGCAGCCGCTCCTGTAGCCCCTGGCTGAGGCGCCAGGCGGCGCTGGTCCGTAGGAACGAGATGATCGCCGCCACGCCGTGGTACTCGTGTGGGGCAGGTGGCATGGCCAGCCACGCCTCGTCGGTGAGCAGACCGACGAGGGCGTCGAAATCGTCAGCGGCGAAGGCTTCGGCGAAGCGGTTGACGATCTGGCGTTCCCGCGCCGACCCGGGCGTGGGTGGCGCCGCGTGGGCGGGGTCGCGGTGCCGTTCGATCGCGCCGCGCGCGCGCTGCAACAGACCTTTGATGGCATTCGGTGTGGTGTCCAGCATCGGTGCGACCTCACCGAGCGGGTACCCGAGCACGTCGCAGAGCACCAGCACGGCGGCTTGCCGCGGTGTGAGCCGCTGCAGCGCAGCGATGAACGCCAGCTCGATCGCCTCCCGGGCGGTGTAGCGCGCCTCGGGTTCGCGATCGTTGTCGGGCACATGCTCCACCAGCGCGTCCGGATACGGCTGCAGCCAAGTCACGTGACTGCGGCGACTGGGCTCCGGCGGCTGGAACGGCGGCTGCGGCTCGGGCGGGATCCGTCGACCCCGAGCGCGCAGCGCATTAAGGCAGCGATTGGTGGCGATCCGGTACAGCCACGACCGCGGCGACGCGCGGCCCTCGAATCCATCCAGACCGCGCCAGGCCGCCAGCAGCACTTCCTGCAGTACGTCCTCGGCATCGGTCACCGAGCCCAGCAGGCGGTAGCAATGCACCAGCAACTCGCGCCGATGCTCCGCCACCAGATCCTCGAACGTGACCTCCGTCACAGCCGTTCCGTTCCTCGGGTCGGCGGTGTCAGTAACAGGCAACACCGGAAGGAGAGATCATGACCAGCCCAGCATTGCAGATCGCTTTGGCCCACCATCGCGCGTGGACCGGCAAAGACATCGAGACGGCGATGACCTACATCGCGGACGACGTTGTACTAGACGCTCCACCGGGGCGGTTCACCGGCATCCACGCCTACCGCGAATTTCTAGGGCCCTTCGCGGAACAGTTCCTGATCCGCGCGGAGATGGTCGCCGCGTTCGGGGACGACAGTACCGCCCTGCTCATGTATGACACCGAAACGATCCCGGCCAAGAGCGCACCGGCGGCCGAGTGCTTCACGGTGCGGGACGGAAAGATCACCCACAACCGGTTCATCTTCGACCGCCTGCCGTTCGAAGAGTTCCGACGCCGGCAGGCCGGAGATGGCGTTCGATGACGAACTGGCCGGCCGGGTGCGGGCGGTCATCGCCAACCAGTCCGGCGTGACCGAAAAGCGGATGTTCGGCGGGCTCGCGTGGCTGGTGCACGGCCACATGGCCGTCGTCGCACTTAACGGGGGAGGCCTCATGGTGCGGGTCGACCGGGCCGACCACGAAGCGATGCTCGCCGAAGCCGGTACGGCCACGATGATGATGCGCGGCCGGCCCTTGCGGGGCTGGATCACAGTGGCCGAGCAGGCCTGGACCACACGTTCGGACCTGGCCACCTGGGTACGGCGCGGACTTGCCTACGCGTTGACATTGCCGGGCCGGTAGGCCGTCAACTCACCCGCCGGTAGCAGCGGCGTACCTCATCGTCGCGAGAGGACCTCGGCCGGAGAGCCGAACAGCGGGATCAGCCGGTCGGCGTCGAGGTACGTGGTGATGCCGACGATCAGACCCTCGAACACATCGAGAAGGACGAGCCCGAAGGGCACGTACCCGCCGTCGGGGCCCGGTCGCATCTGCCAGAATGCCGGCGAGCCGTTCGCTGCGGTCGGGACGAGGCGTGCGCCTTCGCACGAGGCGTCGGGGTCCAGCAGCGCCTGCCGGATCCGGTCATGGCCGCGAAGCCACCACATGAAGGGGGGCATCGACATCGTGGCATCCTCGTGGAGCAGAGCTACGAGTGACGTGATGTCGTGGCGCTCGAACGCGTTGCAATAGCGGGTAAGTAGATCGTGCTGGGCTTTGTCCGACGGCCGCAACGGTTCGCCGGGTGTGAGGTCGACTGTCTTGAGCGTTGACCTCGCCCGCTGCAACGCGCTGGTCACCGATGCGACGGTGGTTTCCAGAAGGCGTGCTACCTCCTCGGCCTTCCAGCACAACACGTCGCGAAGGATCAGCACGGCCCGCTGCCGGGGCGGCAGGTGCTGCAGTGCGGCGACGAACGCTAGGCGGATCGTCTCGCGCTGCACGGCCAACTCTTCCGGGTTGCCGGTCATCGGCACGGCAACAGAGTCCGGAATCGGCTGGACCCACATCTGCTCCGACGTCGGATCGCCGATGCCCTGCCCAGCGTTGGCTGCCGGGCTGAGATCCATAGCCAGGGCCCGGCGTTGTGCGCTGCGGAGCATATCGAGGCAGATGTTCGTCGCGATGCTGTAGAGCCACGTTCGCAGCGACGCCCGCTGCTCGTCGTAGCGGTCGAACAACCGCCAGGCGCGCACCAGCGTCTCCTGCACCGCGTCTTCGGCCTCAAAGCCGGAGCCGAGCATCCGGTAGCAGTAGCCGGCCAATTCGGTCCGAAACGGCTCTATCAAGCTTCCCACGCTGGTCGCCACCACCCCTTGACGGTAACGCGCCGTAGCGGCGGCCGGTACGGCGGCGGCGACCGATGAGTTTCCGGCACCCGGCGCGTACCCATCCAGAGAGCCCGCGCTGCGGGCCGGTGCGATGAACAGGTGGCAGGAAATGATCGAAGACGACCTTCGGGCCGCAGTGGCGGCAGAGCGTCGCGAACAGGCGGATCTGCTCGCCGGGCTCAGCCCAGATGAGTGGGATGCGCCCACGTTGTGTGACGGCTGGAGAGTACGCGAGGTCGTCGCCCACACCACGATGCCCTTCCGGACCTCGCTCGGGCGGACATTGGTCGAACTGGCGAAAGCGCGCGGAAACTTCAATCGCATGGCCGATTACAGCGCGCGCCGCGACGCGGCCAAGCTTCCGGCGGAAAGACTGCTCGCGTTGCTGCGGGAAAACATCGCCCACCCATGGACACCTCCAGGTGGAGGTGCTCACGGCGCGCTCTCGCACGACGTCATCCACGCGCTCGACATCACGGTGGGTCTACGGCTGGACCGCCGCGTCCCGCCGGAACGGGTCGCCATGGTTCTGGCCGGGATGCGGCCGAAGAACATCGCGTTCTTCGGGGCGGACCTCGCGGGCGTCACGCTGCAGGCGACTGACCTTGACTGGAGCCACGGCAACGGAACGGCGGTTCGGGGACTTGCCCAGGATCTGCTGCTCGTACTCTGTGGGCGTCGCTTGCCACCAGGACAACTCGAGGACGAGGCCGCGGCGCGGTTCTCCCAATAACCTGGCCTCAAGCCGGCATTGGGACCAACGTTAGAGTCTTGCTTGTACGGCAGCGGCGTCAGGGTGGTCCAGGTCGGTCAGGATCTCCAGCGCCGCCTGCCATGCCTGGTGGGCTTGCCGGCCGTCGCCGACCGCAATCCGAGCGTCACCCAGGTGGGTCAACGTCTCCGCCCGGGCGTAGAGTTCGCCGGACTTCTCATATCGCCGCAGAGCCTGCTCGAAACAGGCGATGGCTTGCACATGTTGACCGAGCAGATGCCTTGCGTATCCGATTGTGTCCCATGTGGACGCCTCGCCATGGTCGTCTCCCATCCCCTGGTACAGGATCAGCGCCTGCTGGCCGTAGGCCAGCGCCTCCTCGGGTCGCCCGCGTTGGGCCTCGTTCCAGGCCGTCACGTTGAGAGCTTCGGCCTGATCGCCGTGGCGTCCGGCAGCCCGGAACAGGGCGACCGCCCGCCGGCCATGGGTCAACCCTCGCCGGTTGTCGCCGAGCGCTGCCAATGCCGAGGCCAGGCCACGGTGAGCGGTTGCGAGGCCGACAGAGTGGTCGAGCCCACGATAGAGCCGCAGGGCTCGTCGCAGGTGGTCGGCGCACTCATGGTGGCGACCGAGCCGGAAGTACGCCCGGGCCAGTCCGCGGTGGGCGTGTGCCTGGCCGAGCGTGTCGCCCAACCGCCGGCTGACCTCCAACGCCACTGTCTGCACCGCGATGAGCTCGTTCCAGTGGCCGCGGCGCTGGCAGTAGGTGCTCAACGCCCACGCCAACTGCCAGCAGTGCGAGCCCAGCCCGTGTTCCCCAGCCATCTGCACGGCGGCGACCAGCGTGCTCAGTTCGGCCGCGAACCAGGCCAACGCCTCCGCTGCGTCCAGACGCGGCTCCGGTACCACACCCGGTCTTCTCGGTGCCAGCGTGGGCCGATCCCGTTGCGGCTCGAGTAGTCTCGCGGCGGCGTCCGCGGTGTGCAGGTAGTGGTCGACGATCCTCAACCGGGCCTCGTCCTGGTCCGGGCCGGCATCGTGGGCGTCGACCAGTTCGGCCGCGTAGGCGCGCAAGAGGTCGTGGAACGTGTACCTCCCCGCGACATTCTGCGCGACCATGTGTGCGCGGGTGAGTTCGGCGAGCAGCCGGCGCGTGCGTGACAACGGAAGTCCGGCCAGGCTCGCCGTGGCCTGTGCCGAGATCTCGTGGCCCGGCGGCAGGCTCAACAAGCGGAACAGCCGGCCGGCCTGGGTACCCAGGGTCTGGTAGGAACAGAGCAGGACCGCACGCACATCCATGTCCGGGTCGCCACCGTCAAGGGCGTCGAGCCGGTGTTGTGCCCCGCGCAGCTCGTCGGCCAGACTGGCGAGCGCGACGTTCGGATGGGTGACCGCCCGCGCGGACACAATGGACAGTGCGATGGGCAGCCGGGCGCACGAGTGCACGATCTCCTCGACCACGGGGGCCTCGGCGGTGAGTCGTCTGGAGCCGAGCCGCTGGTTGAGCACCTCCCACGCCTCGCCCGTCGTCATCAGGTCCAGCGTGATCGACTGGGCGCCCTCCGAGGCCACCAGGCCGGTCATCCGGTCCCGGCTGGTCACGAGGACCAGGCAGCCGGGCGCGCCGGGAAGCAGCGGACGTACCTGCTCCGCGTCGCGGGCGTTGTCAAGCAAGATCAGGGTCCTGCGTCCCGCTAGGCGGCTGCGATAGAGCCCGACCCGTTCGGTGGTGCCCACGGGGATGCGGTGCGGCGGCACGTCCAACGCGTCGAGCAGGGCGCGGATCGCCTCCGACGGCGCAGTCGCGGAGGCGCGGGTGTCGAACCCGTGCAGGTTCAGATAGAGCTGCCCGTCGGGAAACTGATGTGCCACCCGGTGAGCCCAGTGCACGCCCAACGAGGTCTTGCCCACGCCTGCGGTGCCGGATATGACGCAGATTCCCACCTGCGATGTCGTGGCGTGGTCGCCCAGCATGTCGTCCAGTTCGCGCAACTCGGCGCGTCGGCCGACAAACCCGGACAGCCCTGGCGGAAGCTGAGCCGGCGGGCCGTTCCACCGCGCCGTCCCCGCACCGACGCCGCCCGCCGTCTCGACCTCACTGGGCGCGCTGGCGCGGTGGGCCCGGCCGGCCCAGTAGTCCTCACGTGCGCGCAGGACAAACTCCTCCAGCGCGACGCCGCTTAGGCCGAGCGCTCCACCGAGCAGCTGAGCGGTCTTCGCTCGCGGATGTCGAACCCGGCCGAGCTCGATGTCACGCACGCAGCGGACGCTGAGGCCGGCCTGCTCGGCGAGCTTCTCCTGGGTCAGTCGCGCCTCCATCCGGGTCAGCCTGAGCAGGCTGGTGAAGTCCGTCATGACTGCCTGTCCGTTACCCCCGACTGATCCGCGCACGTCACCAGTGTGCGTTGCGGCCCCCACGACATCCAGCCATCTGCCTGTTGAAGTGCCGGTCGGTATTCCTGTCGCCCTTCCTGGGCGCCGGAGCGTCCAGTTGACAAAGTAGGCCTGCGCCCCGAAAGGCGCGCCTAACAAACCTCACGGGAGGAAACAAGTGACAGTCGGAAAGCGAACTCTGCACGCCCTGCTCGCCGCCGTGGCGATGACGGGCATCGGTCTCGTGGCCACCGCCGGGCCCGCGTCCGCGGCGCCGATCCGCAACTGCATCGACGTGCCGAACCGCGACGTCGGCCGCGGTGACAACAACGCCTATGTCGCCGAGGTGCAGTGCCTGCTCAACTGGTCGCTCTATTCCTTCACCTCTGCTCCGCTCGTGGTGGACGGCGACTTCGGCGCTAAGACCGAGGCCGCGGTGAAGATTTTCCAGCGGTGCGCGAACGACCGTGGTGCGGGACTCGTGGTGGACGGCCGGGTCGGCCCGAAGACCGCCCCGCACCTCGAGTGGTGGGCGGCCAGCAGCTCGTACATCTGCTGATCTGGCACTGATCGAAGCGGCCGGGTGGCGCACCGAGTGCGCCGCTCGGCCGTCGACGTGCTGCGTACCCGAGTGACCTGGGCGACGAGCAGTGGGCTGTGGTCGGGCGGTTTCCGGACGGGCGGAAGGCGGTGAGGCGACTGAAAAGTGGCGTGGCTCGCGAGCTGCACTGAAACGACTGTTTCAGTCATACTAGCTCCATGACTGAACCGTCAAGCCGTAAGGCGGAGCTGCTCGCGGCAGCATACGAGTACGTGCTGGAGCACGGCCTCGCCGAGCTGTCGCTGCGCCCCCTGGCCGCGGCGATCGGCTCGAGCCCTCGCGTACTGCTGTTCCTGTTCGGCAGCAAGGACGGGCTCGTACGGGAGCTGTTGACCCGCGCCCGGGCCGACGAGTTGGCCGTGCTCGCGCAGCTGCCCGGCGACGGGGGTCTCGCCGCGACGGCCGAGCGGGTGTGGAACTGGCTCGCCGCCCCCGAACGCGGGCCGCTGCTCACCCTGTGGCTGGAGGCGTACGGGCGCTCGCTGGTCGAGCCGACCGGCCCGTGGGCGGGGTTCGCAAAGTCCACAGTGGAGAACTGGCTGGCTCTGCTCGCGTCGGCCCAACCGCCGGCGGTACGGCGGACCCGTGCTGGCGAGGCCCAGCGGACCCTGCTGCTCGCGGCGCTGCGGGGAGCGCTGGTCGACCTACTCGCGACGGGGGACCGGGGTCGGACCACCGCGGCCGTTCGGAGTCTACTTCGGACTATCTGAGCTCGGTGCTCAAGACCCCGCCGCAGCAGAAGCCGACCGCCCGCGGGGTTCGTGGTTTCCGAGAAAGGAGGCCAGCCCCGCCGGGGGTCAGGCGCGTGCCGCCACGGCGACCACCGCATCGGCAGCGGCGAGCGCGTCGGCGACCAGGTCGGCGGTGTCCTCCGTGCCCGCGGCCAACCGGACCAAGCCCGGCGCAACCCCCGACGTGGCGATCTGTTCCTCGCTGAGCATCCCACGCCACATGGACGCCGGATGCACGGCCAGAGATTCCACGCCGCCGAGGCTAGCCGACCGGCGGGCGTAGCGCAGCTGGCCGAGGAACACGTCGGCCGCC
>CAVUNP010000038.1:0-23947 GCA_963742855.1 uncultured Actinomycetota bacterium
CAGCGCGTCGCACAGGTGCGCGCGAGGTACGGAATGCACGAGGTGGAACAGTTTGTGCGGCGGGCAGGCCCGCACCCAGTGGGGGATGGGGACGTCGAGGTAGACCCGCCACGGACCCTCGAACGTACCGAGCAGGTCGGCGTACTCCGTGTACGCCTCGACCGGATGCGCGCCATGGTTGAAGGCCACCACCGCCGCATCCTGTTGCCGGGCGCAATCGGCGAGCTCGCGATAATGCCCGGTGTGTTCGGTCCAGGTGGAGACGCGGTCGAAGAACACATCGCTCACGCCGTACCAGTCCTGGTACCGCTCGAGGTCCCGCATGGCTGCGGTGACCGGGCGGCGGCCGTAGTCGGTGTCCACATAGGCCGCGACGGCGACGCCGGCATCGAGCAGCGGTGCGAGCACAGAGTGGAACGTCTCGTCGAGGCGTTCACCGGGACCGCTGGCGATGTTGAGGACGACCAGTCGTACGTGTGCCGCGAGCACGGCGATGCGTTTCCAGTCCGCCGAACGCACCGCCGGGTGGAAGTAGGCGGGCACGAGCAGCGATGGACGGTCCGCTACCGGGTCGGCGGTCACGCGACCGACTGCCACAGGTCGTGCAGGGACGCGGCCAGTTCCCGGCGTGGTTGCCAGCCCAAGGCGGAGCGGATAGCGCGGATGTCGGCCTGTTGCCAGGCGACCGCCGCTGATCGGGGCGACCCGGCGGCGTCCGTGTGTACCGCCCCGGTGAAGCGGGCGATTGAGACGAGCCCGTCGACGAGAGCCTGCGCGGGCACAGCGACGCCGCTGCCGACATTGAGGATCGGGTGGTCGATGATCGGGGCTGCGAGCGCGGCGTACACGGCGTCGGCCACATCGCGGGCGTCGATGAAGTCGCGTACCGCGTCCAAGGGCCCAAGAGGCGGACCGCGTCGCCTTCCGTGCGTGCCCGCAGCAGTTCGCCCGCCACCCGTCCGGGCAGACTGTCGACAGAGCAACCCGCGCCGACGGGATTGAAGATCCGCAGGACGACGGCATCCAGACCGCTGGTGCGGGCGAGTTGGACGAGGCGCGTGCCGGCCAGCTTGGTGACGCCGTAGATCCCGACGGGTCGGGTGCGGGCGTGCTCGCTCACGGGCACGCCGGCGTCAACGTCACCGTACTCACTCGCCGAGCCAAGGTGGACCAGGCGTGCGCCCGATCCGGCCAGGACCAGCGCTTCGAGCAGGGCGGCCGGCCCGTCGATGTTCGCCGCCGCCATGGTTGTCGCGTCGCCGGCAACTGCGCCGGCACAGTTGACCACGGCGTCCGGGGCCACCTCGACCAGGCGTTTGGCGATGTCCGCGGCACTGTCCGCCGCGAGGTCCAGGGGAACGTAATGGGCTTGGCGAAGGCGTCGCGAACGGCCGGCGGCGATCACGTCCCACCCGGCGGACACCATGCGGCGCCCGATGTACGCGCCGAGGAAACCATGCATACCGATCACGAGCACGCGCACGGCAGTCACCTCCTGCGGATCAGCCCTTGAGCAGGAGTGGCTTGACGTGTTCGAACTCCGCGTTGGCTCGGTCGTAGTCGTCGGGACGGCCGATGTCGAGCCAGTAGCCGGCGAAGGCGTACGCACCGGGTGGCTCGTCGCTGGCGAGCAGGTCGAGCACGAGTTCGTCGAAGCCCAGCGGGGAGCCTGGTTCGTATCGCGTCAGGCTGCGTTTGGAAACGCCGTAGACGCCCATACTGACCCGGTAGTCGATGGTGGGCTTCTCGGTGAACTCGATGACGCGGTGTTCCTTCATGGTGAGCACGCCGAAGTCGATCCTGACCTGTCGCGCATAGGTGGCGACGGTCAGCGCCGTGCCGCCCTCACAGTGCTTCTGCAGCATGTGGGCATAGTCGAGGTCCGTCAACACGTCGCCGTTCATCACCAGGAAGTTGTCCGGCAGGCGGTCGAGAATTCGCAGCACCGGCCCCATTGTCCCCAGTGGATTGTCTTCGACGGCGTAGTCGATATCCAGACCCCAGCGGCTGCCATCGCCCACATACGAGCGGATCAGATGCCCGAGATATCCGATCGCCAGCGTCACCTTGCCGAAGCCGCGTGCGCTCAATTGGGTCAGGACGATGTCAAGGATCGAGTACTCGTCACCGATGGGCACGAGTGGCTTCGGCAGCCGGGTGGTGTACGGGCGAAGGCGGACACCCTTGCCGCCAGCCAGAACGATTGCATGCATGGGGCCCTCCAAAAATGTCACCGGTTGTACTGGTGCGGCTTGTAGTGGGCGAGGTTCGCAGGGTCCGAGAACCATTCGACGGTCCGGGCGAGGCCCTCGTCCCGGGTGTGGGTCGGCCGCCATCCCGTGCGCTGGCCGAGGAACGAGGCGTCGGCGACAAGTCGCATGACTTCCGACTTCTGCGGCCGGATGCGTTGGCGGTCCTCGGTGATCTCGACGTCGGCGTTCATCAGCCGGACGATGTCCTCGGCGAGTTGGCCGATCGAAACCTCCACGCCCGTTCCGGCGTTGAACAGCTCACCCACCACGGCGGACGCCGGTGCGGTGCCGGCGGCGACGAACGCCTCGGCCTGTGTCGGCGACATAGAGGAAGTCGCGGGTCGGCTCGAGCGAGCCGAGTTGGATCTCACGGCGGCCCGCCGCCACCTGGCTCACGATGGTGGCAGCGACGGCCCGCGCGGACTGCCGCGGGCCGAAGGTGTTGGAGGGCCGCACGGTGACCGCGGGCACCCCGAAGCTGAGATGGAAGGACTCGACGAGCTTGTCGGCTGCCAGCTTTGAGGCGGCGTAGGGAGATTGGGCCTGCACCGGATGGGACTCGTCGATCGGCACCGTCTGCGCGGTGCCGTAGGTTTCGCTGGTGGACGTGTGCACCAGCCGCGGCGTCTCACAGGCGCGGACAGCATCGAGCACGTTCAGCGTCCCGATGACGTTTGTATCCACATAGGACCTTGTGGCGCGGTAGGAGTACGGGATCGCGATGAGTGCGGCCAGGTGATACACGGTCTCGGCGTCCTCGACGATCTCCCGGGCACACGCGGGATCCCGCACGTCGCCGAGCACGACGTCGACATGGTCGAGTACGTCGGACGGTAGTGAGTCCAGCCATCCCCAGGACCCGAAGGAGTTGTACAGCGCCATGGCCCTGACCCGGTGCCCGCGGCGCACGAGTGCCTCGACCAGATGTGAGCCGACGAAGCCGTCGGCTCCGGTGACCGATACGAGATCCATCATGAAACTGTCCCTTCGTGAACGCCGCCGGTTCGCCGGCGGTGAATGCCGTGGCTACGCATGCTGGGTCGGTCTGGAAAGGACCTTCGCGGCGTGGATGAGCAGGGCGGCGCTCAGCGCGGTGCAGGCCACCAGTTGGGCGGCGAGCGGGTCCACGTGCGTTGCGGCGGTCATCGTCAGCTCGACGCCGGCAGCCGCGAGGCAGGCGAGGGGAATGACGAGGTCCGCGCCGAAGGCCTGCAGGAGCAAGGCGATGAACAGTGCCCCGCCGAGCGCGAGGAACGCGACGCACTCCAGCAGCGTCATCCATCGAGGTGGGCGCCGGTTCGCGGCCGCGACGATGCCCGCCGTCACAGCGATCAGTAATGCAGCCGCGGCCAGATACCGCGTTGTCGTCGCCAGCAGCACACGCCGGGCAGCGAGGGCGAACGTGCGGGGATCGCGAATACTGCGCAGGAGCCGGTCCGTTCGCCGCCGGTACCAGAAGAGGCTCCATTCGGCGGCGCCCATGCTCAGGCACAGCGGCGTCGCGAGCAGCGCGGCCAACTCCGATTGGCTGCCCGTGAGTTGCGCGGCCACAACCGGGTAGCTGAGGAGTCCGGCGGCAGCGATGCCGAAGAGGGCGTACGAGGCGGCGCCGCGCAGTTCGTACCTCTGCGGTAGGCGAATGTGGGTTGCGCCGGGGTGAGCGGTGCACGCGACAACGCAGCCGAGTGTCGCCAGGATGGTCGTGCCCAAGGCACACCAGACCACCCGGGTGAAATCGGACTGGCCCAGCGCGAGGTAGATCGCACTGGCCGTGACGCCCGGAGCGAGACAGAGCAGGAGCCAGAGGTGCCTTCCGCAGACGAGCAGCACGGTCGCGGCGATCAGATAGGTGCCCTGACCACCGGCGAAGATGAGGCCACCAACCCGCGCGGGCGACAGGAAGGTCGCAGCGAACAGAGGCACCCACAGCGCGAGCAGGGCAACTGTCGTGCCGGTACGCAGTATCCACATCGAACCGGCGTGATCAAGCCGACCGGCTCGGACGAAACCGAGGTACGCCAACGCCTGGCTCAGCGCCCAGGACGCGAGCGTCGCGCTCACGTAGGCAGCGAGCGTCGCGGTGCCGCCGAGCAAAGGCACGGCCACCGGGAAGCACAATGCGGGCAGGGCGAACAGCAGGCCGTGCAGCACGTGCTCGCGCCAATGGGCTTGCCAGCGCGGCGCCTCGGCCGGTGGTTCCGCGGGCTGGCGCGCCACCGTGTAGTAGAGATGTTCGGCGAGAGAGAATACGTCCGCGAAGCCGTACCGGGCACGGGCCGCCTGGTCGCCGATGCCTTCCGACTCCAGCGCCGCGGCGATCTCCAGCATGTCGACCGCCGACCGGCACACGACCGCCATCCGCTCACGCAGGCCATCGACAGGATTGAGCGGTACGGTGTCCATCGTGGACAAAGGACGGGTGGCTGGCCTGGCTGTGCCTTCGGCCGGCAGGTCGATGGTGCCCGCGCTCATCGGCCGACCCCCAGCGCCATCTCCAGCGTCTCGGGCTCGCTGTCCTGTGTCTCAGGATAGGTGGCCAGCAGCCGCCGTCCGCGAGCGAGGGCGCTGTAGATCTCGTCGAACATGCCGATCGCCAGGTCCACCGTGAAGTATTGCAGAGCGCGTTTTCTGGCCCGCGCACCGAGTGCGCGACGCCGACCGCCGTCGCGCAACAGGTCGATACAGGCCGCTGCCATCGCCCCGGGGTCGCGGGGCGCCACGACGGTCCCGGTGTCGCCGAGCGCCTCGGCCACGCCGCCAACATCGGTGGCCACGCAGGCCCGGCCGCTGATCATGGCTTCGATCAGGGTGTACGGGAAGCCTTCGGAGATGCTGGACAGCACGACCACGTGACCGGCGGCATACGCGTCCCGGATATCGGGGACCCGACCCTCGAAGGTTGCGATGTGGCCAATTCCGAGCTGGTCGACGAGGTGCCGGCAGCGGTCCAGATAGCTCTCCCGACCCGGTGGGGTTGCGCCGAACATCCGTAGACGGGCGTCGGGGATCGCCCGGCGGATCAGCGCGAACGCCTGGATCAGCGTCTCCAGGTCCTTGATGGGATCGACCCGGCCTGCCCAGCTGACCGTTGGCACGTCAGGCTCGCCGTCCACGGCCGGAAAGTCGGCCGGGTCGACGCCGTTGTAGATGGTCCGGATCATCGTGGGCGAGGCACCGAGCCGCTCCTCCCACCGTCTGTTGTAGACGTTGCCGGGCGCTATTGTGTCGGCCTCGAGATAGGCGAGCGAGCACAGCCTGCGCAGGAACGCCAGGTACAGCGACTTGACCGGCCACCGGTAGGGGCCGTCACGGAGGCCGAGATAGCGCTCGCGCAGATAGATGCCATGCTCGGTGAGCAGTACCGGGGTGCCCCGCGTCCATTTCGCGACGAGGGCCGGCAGCACCGCGAGCCCGTTGGCCACACAGTGGGAGACGTCGGCCCGGACCGGTTCCAGCGACAACGGGCTCAGCGAGCATTCCAGCAATTGCAACGCAGTCAGCGTGTCGTGCAATGTCGGCGCCCGGTCCGCCTCGCCAGCCGGGATGGCCCGCCAGGCGCTGGCGAGCACGTCCACCGCGTGATGGCTGCGAAACGCGGCTCGCAGGTCCTCGTGCTGGGCAAACTCGAACAGCTTTCGCATCACCTTCCCGAACTGCAGTTGGGCCTGCCACGAAGGGGCCAGCAACACATCCACCAGGTCGCGCAGCAAAGAGGTGAACAGCCGTTGGGACCGCGGGCCGGCCTGCCGCCCGGGTGGCACCGAACTCCACAGCGGTACGGTGCGCACGGCTGTCACGTTGCCCGGCAGGTCCCAGGACACCGCCTCAGTGCCGGTGGCCACCAGGGCGACGAGGTGGAACTCGTGCTCGGGCATGCCACGCACGAGTTGGTCGCACCACACGCTCACGCCGCCGAAGCTGTGCGGGTAGCTGCCCTCGGTCATCAAGGCCACACGCATCGCCGGCTCAGCCCGTCGCGACATCGAGGCGTGCTGCGGTGGCGGGCCGGGAGCCGAGAGCAGCCGGCAGGGTCAGGCTGGTGCCCGACGAGCCGAGCGTCGCATAGGTCGACCGCTCACCGCCGTAGGCCTGGCCGAAGGTGTTGACGCCGGTTTTCGTATCGGTAGGTGCGGTGAGGGGGACAAGGGTGCCCGCCGGCCCGGTCACAGTCACCACGTTGCCCTGGACATAGGCGTTCACCGTGCCGGCGTTGCGGGTCTGCTCCCATGCGGCCTGGCGCTGCAACACCGTACCGGCGTCGGTCATGGTCTGGTTCACGACCGGCGTGTTGGCGGCAAACACGGCGCGGTAAGCGACCAGGATGGCCTGCGTGGTCTGCAGCGCCAGCCGGTCCTCGGCGAGATTCGACTGGTGCATGTAGAACGGGCGGGGATCGTTGGCCAGCACATAGCCCAGAGCGATCCGCACCTGCAGCGGCAGGATGTAGGAGGCCCACCCCGTCGCCAGGTCGAGCGGCGCGATGCACGTGGCGGTCGGATTGTTCTCGCACACCCCGCTGCCACCGTTGGCTTTGGACGTGTAGATCCAGTTGTATTCCGAGGTCTCCTCCCGCGCCGTGGCCACGTTGTAGAACACGTTGATCGGGTGGCGTGGTAGGCCGAGCGCCGAACCGATCTGGCGCTGCGCCGACTCCCGGGATGCGTCCAGCCCGAGCCAACGAATATTGTTGCTGGTCAGTGCGGTGGCGAGGTTCGGATTGTCGAGGCTCTGCTGGGGAAGGATCCTGGTGCCCGAGTGCTCTCCGGTGACCAGCTCGTTCGGCCGGATCGGCAGCGCTCTGCTGGTGGCGAACCGGATGTTGTCGGCGATCTGGGAGTTGATCGCCGACTGGCTGACCCACACGACCTTGCCCGAGGCGTCCGTACGGCAACGCCACGGAATGACAGTGAAGTCCTGCTGGCAGCCGAGGTACGGGTGCGAGTAGGTGTGATTGACCCACCGGAAGGCGTACCTGTTGGCCAGTAGCGAAGCGGTGAGCTTGTCGGCGCTGCCGCCGGCCTCGACGCTGGCGCCACCGTTGTACAGCAGGTCCAAGGTGTAGTCGTTCTGCTGCTGCCACGCCACTGTGGCGGTCACGTCGGCGGGGACCATCCGGATGGGAGCCGTGACTGGTACGCCGGCGGCGCAGTCGCCCGAGTCGGGTGTGCACTTGCCGACATGGCTCCACCGCCCGTCGCCGCCGAACACGTCGTCGATGTGAGTCGTGAAGTAGTTACGCCAGTTTCCGAGGTGCACGCCCCTGGTCATCCAGGTCACGATGCCGTGTGCGATGGTGCGGAACTGCTGCTGGTAGGAGCTGTAGGCGAATGTCAGCACGAGCTGTTCACGGCCACCCCGGGTGAAGACGCCGCCCAGCACCGCGGTGGACCCTGGCGATGTGGACCCAGAAGGGGCGGGCGCGGTCAGGTACGGCTCGAAGTGGCGGCCAGTCGCCGGGTCGTCGGGCAGCGTTGTGGCGAGGTAGCCGTACGAGCCGCCACCGCCGGCAGCGCCGTCGAACGCCACCAGCCCGTTGAGATAACGCATCGCGTCGAAGCGGGCGGCCTGGGTTGCGGTGGCGGCGGTGCCGTCGAGTGAACCGGCGTACACGGGTGCGTTCAGTCCGACGTTCGCATTCGGATAGACGTAGCTGTCCACCTGCCGGATGCCGAACGATGTCTCGAAGGTGGACAGGGTCGCCTGCTCGGCGGCGGACAGTCCGGGCGGCGCGTCCCCCGGCAGCACGACGGCCTGGAACTTGGCGTGCGGGATGCCCCCGGGCAACTGGTCGGACAGGAACGCCGTCGTGATCGCGGTCCGTGACGGATTGCCAAGGTCGACGACCGTGATCGGTACGCCTTCCAATGACAGCTGTTGCTGGATGGCCTGGACCCAGGGCGTCCCGTCGGTGACGACGAGGACCTTCAGGTCGATGCGTGGCAGGCTCGCCGCCCCCGCCGCCGTACCGGGCATGAGCAGAACGGAAGCACTGGCAGCACAGGTCAGCATGGCGACGACTGACGGTCGCCTTCCCCGAAATAGCTTCACGTCCATCACCAATCAGGCTCGAAGGCATTTCCGACCTGGATTCGCCACCAGATCGGATTGAGAATGCAATGAAGCAAACTCACGAATGTGCCCGCACCTCTTCGAAGACTCCACGTTCGAAGGCGTTCGAAGACTCCGCGGTACGGACGGCTCAACGAACGGCACAACTTCGCCGGAGTCGATCAATTCGGCAAATTTCACGCAATAATGTGTCGGATATCCGCAGGAAGATCTGCACTTGCCACCCGTACAAGCATTTCGAACGAACACGATGCGACCCGGGGCTCGCTGTCGTTGCACAGGTATGCACAGTCGCATCGGTAAGGACAGTCGCATCGGAGTGGACGGTCGTACCCGGTGGGTGGCCTTGACGGTGTCGGTGATGGCAACGGTGGCGCTCATCCTCACGAACCCCGCGAGCGCCCAGGCGGCCGTCACCACCATGACACCCGCCGCGTTGACGACCAGTTCGGGGTCCGTCGGCGCCGGGCAGCCGGTGACCAACCTTGCGGTGCGGGACCAGTCCGGCACCGCGGACATCTGGAGCCGGTACGTCGAGTTCAGCGGCACCTATTCCGGCTATCTGACCTACACCCTCCCGGGCGGGCTGGCGGCGTCGGCGATCACGGGCGTTTCCGTCCAGGTGAACTATCGCGGTCCGGCTGTGTCGACCCAGACCTGGACCTTCAGCATGCGCGACTTTCGGTCGAACTCGTGGGTGCCGGTGGGTACCAACGCCACCGCCCCCGACTGGGGTGCCTGGAAGTTGTTGACGTTTGCGGTCAGCGGCACGGCGTCGAACTATGTCTCGCCAAACAGGACGATGCAGTTGCGCATCGTGGCCAGCAACGCCAGCGACGCCGCGGACGTCGACTACGCGGCCATTCGTCTGACCACCACCGCGACGCCGGACCCGACCGCGGGTGGGTTACCCGCACCCGTGGCGTGCCCGGGATGTTGGCACCCGCTCGTACGGACGAGTTGGAACTGGGTGATATCGAAGGTTCCGCAGGCGCCCTACCGGCCGGTGGCCGTCTACGATATTGATGGTTTCGAAGCCACTCAGGCCGATGTCCGCGCCCTGCACGGTGCCGGCAAGAAGGTCGTGTGCTACCTCAGCGTCGGTTCCTCGGAGAACTGGCGACCGGATGCGGCGCAGTTTCCGAGCACGATCCTCGGTCGCAACCTCGATGGCTGGCCCGGCGAGAGATGGCTGGACATACGCGACGTGCAGCGGTCGGGCAGCGTGCTTGCCCGGATCATGAACGCACGCATGGACATGTGTGACCAGAAGGGCTTTGACGCGATCGAGTTCGACAGCATGGACGGCTACACCAACGTGACCGGGTTCCCACTCACGGCGAAAGATCAGGCCTTCTACAACGTCTTCCTGGCCAACGGTGCGCGTATCCGCGGGATGAGCGCGGTCATGAAGAACGACGTCGAACAGATCACCGAGCTCTTGCCGTACTTCGACATGGCCATCAATGAAAGCTGCGCCGTCTACCAGGAGTGCGCCCAATTGAGCCAGTTCGTGAAGGCCGGCAAGCCGGTGTTCCACGCCGAGTACGGGTCGTCGATGAGCTTCTGCACGGCGGACAACGCGGCCAACATCAACGGCGTGCGGTTCGCCCGGAAACTCGACGACTCGGTGTTCCAGCCCTGCCGGTAGCTGCTCCGCGACCGCATGGGAAGCCGGCCCTGTGCGCTAGGAGTTGGGGATCGTATCAGCGTTGGGAGTCGCATCGGGGCAGGTAATCGAACCAGTCGAAGGCGGCCTGGCCCGCGGTCACGTACATGCCGATGACGCGGCCGGTGAATCCGGCCGCGACCTCCGTGGACAGGTAGCGGCCGTCGAGTTCCGCGAGGGTGACGATCTGGTCGCCGGTGACGAGTTCGAAGCTGATCGTGTCGGGTCCGGCGGATCGGACGCCGAAAGGAGCTTCCGCGAGTTGGCCGGCGGACACCGTGATGGGCGGCAGCACGTCGTGTGTCCTGGTCGCGATCGCCAACGTCACCGGCCCCGGCGTGACCGGGTGTTCGGCGACCACCTGACACAGTGGACCAACGCGGGCGACGACACGGGCCGTGCCTTCGCTGACTTCCAGGTCATAGTGGTGCGCCTCATCGATGCGTATGCTCAGGCCGGCGCGCCCGGTGCCGGCATCGAGACGGGCGCTGGCCCGGCAGTCGTGGTCCTGCTGCCGGCGGCCCACGAAGGTGGCACCAGGCCGGTCGAGCGTCGGTCCCGTCGCTCGCAGGGTGAGCCAGCCGGGCCGCTCGGTCAGCGACCACGAGTCCCCCGGCCGGGAACGCGGCGAGATCCAGCACGGCGCCAGCTGGTCGGCGTCAAAGTCGTCTCGTTCGCCGCCCGGCTCGTTCGGTGGGGTACCGGCCGGCATGGCGAGCTCGGGCTCGACCGGGTCGACCACGGGCCAGCCGTCGACCCAGCGCACCGGCGCGAGGAACGTTTCCCGGCCGAGCACGTGATAGGGCGGCCACGCTCCCTTGGCCCGGATGCCGAGCAGGACCATCCACCAGGTGCCGTCGGAAGCTTCGACCAGATCGGCGTGTCCGGTGGCCTGGATCGGGCGACCGGAGCCCCGGTGGGTGAGGATCGGATTGGCCGGCCCGGGTTCGAATGGGCCGTTGGGGGTGCGGCCTCTGGCGACCGACACGGCGTGGCTGGTGTGCGTGCCGCCCTCGGAAACCAGCAGATACCACCAGTCTCCTATCCGGTAGAGGTGCGGGGCTTCCGGGTACTGCCCACCCGTACCCGACCACATCGGCATGGGCCCATCCAGGACTACTCCGGTGTCCGGGTTGATGCGGTAGTTGGCCACCCCCGAGATGGTGAGCCAGCATGCGCCGTCGTCATCCCAGGCGAGGGAGGGATCGAGGTCCGGCACGTCGATGTATGTCGGGTCCGACCAGGGACCGGCCGGGTCGGTGGCGGTGACGATGAGGTGACGACCGATGGCCACGTTGGTGGTCACCATCCAGAACCGGCCGTCGTGATGGCGGATGGTGGGTGCATAGATGCCACTGGAAGCGTCCACGTCATCGGAAAAGTGCAGTTGACCCGGCCGGTCCAGCACGTTGCCGATCTGCTGCCAGTTCACCAGGTCGCGGCTGTGGAAGATGGGCACGCCGGGGAAGTACTCGAAACTGGAGCACACCAGGTAGTAGTCCTCGCCCACGCGGCAGATGCTCGGATCGGGATAGAAGCCAGGGATCACCGGATTGCGGTACGTCCGGACCACGGAACTGTTGACGGTCATGACAGGTTCACCCTTCCTCGACGCGGCACCGTGCGTGGGCCACCAGAGCAGTCATGACAATAGAGATCCACGCCAGATACCGCGAGCCCCTATGCATGGCACCGCCATCGTGGTTGACCGGGTCACCATCCTCGGCAGCATGATGGAGATCCGGACGCTCAGACGGGTTGGGCTACCCGCACCGGGGTGCGGCGCAGGGCACGGATGGCGAGCCGCACCAGGACCACGACGGTGAGCGCGGCACCGGCCCAGACGAAGATGTTGACTACTGCCGGGATCACATCGAAGTGCCAGCTCGCGCCATGAGATTCCAGGTACGCCCGGGCGTCGGGCATCGCCAGGTAGTTTTCGAAGCTGATGCCACGGTGCATCCACTGGAAGGGCCAGCCGCGGCTCTGCGAGTAGCAGTACATGCACGCGAGTTGTTCGTCGAGTACGGCCGTGCCGCCCACCGACCCGACGACGCCGGCGATGCCGATGCCCAGCCACGCCTGCCAACGCAACCGCATCGGTCGCCAGATTGTGGCCAGCAGGGCCAGCGCACCGGCGATCGCGATCAACTCGGCGAACAGGTAGTAGTTGAGTTTTGGAAACTGGCCCTCGACGATGTGGTGGAACAAGCTGATCACGCCAAGCCCGATGGCGATCAGGGCGGCGATTGCCTTGCCGACCTGGATCACCGACTCGCCCTGCCGAGAAATCGTCATACGTCAGCATGGCAGATGTCGGGGTCGACCGCTGTCCCCTCGAGTGGCGGTCTCGTCTAGGATCGCCGCGGCGGTAGCGAACCAACCGCCACCAGCGGAAGGAATGTACCCTGACCACCGAACGTGTTGGCCCACCCGCGATCGCCGGCGAACGCGAGATGCTGCGTGCCTTCCTGGAGTTCCATCGGGCCACCCTCGCCATGAAATGCGATGGGCTCACCGATGACCAGTTGCGCCAGCAGTCCATGCCGCCGTCGACGCTGTCTCTGTTGGGTCTCGTCCGGCACATGGCCGAGGTTGAACGGGTCTGGTTCCGCCGCACCATCAACGCCGAGGACATCGGCCTGGTGTGGTCGGACCAGGGCGACTTCCAGGTCGCGTACGACGCGAGTGGGTCGACCCGGTTGGAAGCGTTCACCGCCTGGCAGGCTGAGGTCGAGCGTTCCCGCCGGATCGAGTTGGCCGCCGAGTCGCTCGATGTGATCGCGTACCAGCCGCGGTGGGACGGCAACGTGTCGCTGCGGATGGTGATGCAGCACATGATTCACGAGTACGCCAGGCACAGCGGGCACGCCGACTTCCTCCGCGAGGGAATTGACGGCGTCGTCGGCGTCTGACGCGCAACTGTCCACTGCAATCGGGGGGTTGTCTTGTCGTTTCGTATTGACCCGTTGGTAGAAACCGATCGTGGCCAAACCCATCGCCGGCTCGCCTGGCTTGCCAGCGACAGTGAGGGAAACCCGGTCGGGTCCGCGTTCCTGCTCACCTTCACCACGGCTGGGGTGGACCATCTCGCCGAACTCGAGGTGCATGTCCATCCCGTCGAGCGCCGGCGCGGCGTGGGCTCGAAGCTGCTGGAAGCCGCTGCCGCCGCCGCACAGGATTCCGGTCGGCGTTGCCTGATCTCCACGGCGGTCGAGGTCGACTCACCCGGTGCCCAGTTCTTCGCGGCCCGTGGACTGCGCAAGGTACTGACGTTGACCTATGCCCGTCTGGCGTTGACCGACGTCGATGTAACGGCTCTCGCGGCGGCCGTCGACCAGCCTCATCCGGGGTACCGGCTGTTTTCCTGGGACGGCGTCGTACCGGACGAACTCGCCGAAACGTTCGCCGCGTCGCGCCGGGCGATGGACGACATGCCGATGGATGACACCGACTACGGCACGCAGGTCTGGGACGTCGACCGGGTCCGTTCGGTGGCCGAGGTCATCGCGAACCGAAACGATCTCCTGACCACCGTCGCCGCGATGTCCGGCGATTCGATCGCGGGTTTCACCGAACTGGTGGTGCCGGGCAACGGGACCGGCGACGCCCAGCACTACGGCACCGCGGTCCTTCCCGAGCATCGTGGCCACGGGCTGGCCCGATGGATGAAGGCGGAGTTGATCCGGCAGGCCCGGGTCCGCCACCCTGACCTCGACGGCCTGCTGGCGGACACCGCCGACAGCAACGTGCATATGCGGGCGATCAACGACGCGCTGGGCTACCGGCCAACACACCGCTGCGCGGTTTACCAGCTCGACTTCAGTAGCAGTCCGAGGTGACATCGGGGCCGGGGAGGGCCAGAATCCTCCAGGTGCGTAACCGAACCATGCTGGCGGCGGCGGCCCTCGCGCTGGCCACGGTGGCCGGCTGTTCCTCGACCGGAATGAACGCGACCTGGGCCGCGCCGGACGGCCCGGACGCCGGTACCGGCCCGAATGCCGTGCCGCCGGCAACCTCGCCGACCACCGCGGCACCGACCCCGACGGCGACCGCGACACTCACGTCGGCTCCGCAGCCGGCGAAAGCGCCCTGCGCGATCTTTCCTGCGGACAACGTGTGGCACGCCGATGTCTCGGGCTTGCCCGTGCTGGCGGATTCGGCCAGGTACGTGGCCAGCATCGGTACGGGCCGAGCCGTCCACGCGGACTTCGGCAGCGGAAACTACGACGGCGCGCCAATCGGGATCCCGATCACGACCGTGCCGGCCGGGCAGCCCGGCATCACCGTCAGCTTCGAGTACGCCGCCGAGAGCGATCGCGGACCGTACCCGATCCCGGCGAGCCCGAAGATAGAAGGTGGCCCGAGCAGCACCGGTGACCGGCACATCATCCTGTACGACCCGGCCGCCTGCCGGGCGTACGAGCTGTACGCGGCATATCCGACCGGCAACGGCGGCTGGAAGGCCGGATCCGGTGCGGTGTACGACCTACGGGCGAATGCGCTGCGTGCGCGCGGCGCCACGTCCGCCGACGCCGCCGGACTGTCCATTCTGGCCGGTCTGGTGCGCTACGACGAGGTGGCGGCCGGCCGCATCGACCACGCTATCCGGATCACCGCGCCGAAGACGCGCAATACGTACGTCTGGCCGGCCCGGCATGCCGCGTCGTCGTCGAGTGATCCGGCACTGCCGCCCATGGGCCTGCGGCTGCGACTCAAGTCCAGTGTGGACATAACGAAACTCCCGCCGCAGGTCCGGATCGTGGCCCTGGCCATGAAGACGTACGGCGTCATCCTGGCCGACAACGGTTCACCGTGGTACATCTCCGGTGCGCCCGATGACCGTTGGAGCAACGACGCACTGCACGCGCTGGGCGGCCTGACCGGCGACAGCTTCGAGGCGGTGGACACCGCCGCCCTCATGGTGTCACCGGACTCGGCCGCCTTCCGCCGGTAGTGCGGGCCGGTCAGGCGCCGGCCAGAACCAGTCTCCGCTCGGCCTGCGTGAGCGCAGCCTTAATAGACAGTCACAGCCTCATCAACAGCTCAGATGCGGGCGCCGATTCTGACGATGGCGTCGGTGAGGGGCTTCTTGTTCTCGGCCGGGTCGTTGAGTCGCACCAGCCGGACCGAGACCCAGATGTTGCCTTTGCGTACGAAGGCACTTCCATCCTCGTACCAGCCTTCGTCCCCGGCGCCCGGCACGGGCACGAACTCATGTCCGAGGTCCCGGTCGATGTCCAGTTGCTTCTTCGCACCGTCGCCGACATAGACCTCGACCTGGCCGGTCGGACCGGTGACCGGCGCGGTGTAGGTGCAGGTCTCGCGGACCCGGACTGCCGGGTCCACCGGTGTGCCGGCGAGGACCGTGGCCTCCTCCTTCGTCACGAGAGCACAGGGATCGATGTCGTCCACCGCCGGCCCCGTCTGAGGTTCACCGGGCGTTGTTCCGGCCGGGTTCGACGCGGCGGCCGGTGCGCCCGGTGCGGCGGGTAGCGGATCGGACTTACCGCAGGCTGACACACCGAGTACCGCGATCACCATGAGGGCCGGCAGCGACCGGCGGATGTGACTCGTCAACGCATTCTCCTTGGTGGACTCGGCTAGCCGCGGCTAACCGGTGCAGAGAGGAACGTCCGGCAGTATCTGCTTCTTCTGGGCGAAGGGCAGCATCTGCTCGGTCTCCAGCACGATTTTGGACTTGGGACCGAGAATCTTACTGAGTAACTCGGAGGCTGGCGCGGACACCGACAGGCCGAAGCCGCCGCCGACCTTCGCGTCGAGTGTGGCGCCATACATCGGGTCAGTGCCGCGCCGAGGGCCGACCCGTTGGTCAACCCCAGGTCTACCACCAGCTTGGCGTAGGGGCCCGCGAAGGCGGCCGGCATTCCGATGCCGAACTGGACCCGCGTCTCGATCGCGAAGGCGAGGCCCGAGACCCCGACCGAGAGCCCCGCGATGCTGTCCATGATGCTCTTCGTGACCCCGAAGGTGGGCGCCACCAGCGAGCCGGCGACCATGCCGAGTGGTCCGTCGAGCGACCATTCCCCGTCCGCCGTCACGGTGGAGTTGTTGCCGCTGATCGCCGTACTGACGATGAACTTCCACGCGGTGACGTAGACCAGTGGCTCACCGGGATGGGCAGGACCATCTCGACCGGCACCTCGATGCGGATCCTTTTGTTGTCCTTCGAGCCGTTGGCGGCGCCGGCGGCCACGTTGACCGCGATACCCGTGATGCCGTCGAGGGCGAAGGTCGATCCCGAACCGATGGCGCCGTTGGCGATGTTCACATTGGTGCGGACCTTCAACTGCGAGATCAGCATCGCGAAATCAAGGTTGACCTTGAGGTCGTCGTTGGCCTTGTAGGCGATCTTCAGCCCGAGCTTGGAACTCGTGAAGTAGGGCTGCGCCTGCCAGTCGCCCACCGTGACGGCGAGGCTGGTGTTGCGCGACGGTGGCAGGGAGCCGCCCGCGCGTGCGTCGAGCCGGATCGGCGGGACCCGCATGAACGCGCTACCTACCGATTCTCGGATCGGCGCGAAACCCGCTGGCTGGGTCACGGCGGCGGGCTGCTCGGGAATCTCCTGGTAGACCATGGAGGCCGGACTGAGCTCGCGGTCCGAAACGAAGTGCGCATCGCGGAACACGTCCGTCAACGTAACCGGAGACAGGGTGACGGCGAGGTCACCGCCCACCTTGTGGACGTCGAGGACCCGCCCCACCGCCCGGCTGGTGGCGCACATGATCGAGCCCACCCGTAAGTCAGAAGCGCCCGGCGCGTTGCCGTCGATGGTCCAGACCAGACCGTCCGCACTGGCCGAGCGCACCGCCTCCGGACCACCACCGACGAAGACCACGTCCGGCTGGTACGTCACTGAACCGTCCCGCACCGGCGCGTAGCCATACGTGAGCCCGGCGGGACTCGCGTTGCCGGTTGCCCCGGAATCGTCGTCGCCACAACCGGCCAGCAGCACCGCCGCGAGGGCGACAGCCGCCGTCACACCGCGCCGCCCTTTCCAGGCCATGCCCGTACCGTCCGATCGCTAGTCCTTGCAGGTCCAGGAGACCGTCCGCAGGTTAGCCTCCTCGTGCGCGCCAAAGAAACGCCAAACCCGGAGGTTCGATGCGTTTTCAGATACTTGGTCCGCTTATAGTGTCCACTATGGCCGGTCCGGTCGCCATCTCGGCGCCGAAGCAGCGGACGCTGCTGGCCGCGCTCCTCGTGTCCTATGGCAACCCGGTGTCGACGCAACGGCTGGTCAACGAACTGTGGCCGGAGGGCGCACCAGCTACCGCCGCTGCTACCCTGCAGATGCATGTATCAGGCCTGCGCAAGGTCCTGGGTGAGCAGCTGCGCACGGTGGCTGGCGGCTATCAGCTCGACGTGGCGCCCGACGAGCTTGACGCACGGCACTTCGAGGCCTTGCTCGCGGCCTCCCGGCCAGCAGACGCGCTCGCCCTGTGGCGCGGACCCGCCTTCGACGGCGTCACACTTGGTCCGGACACCACCGCGGCCGGGCTCCGCCTGTCGGAACTGCGGCTGTCCGCGCGCCAGCAGGTGGCCACGTTGGCCCTGGCCGACGGGCGAGCTGGCGACATCGTGGCTGACCTGGCCCGATGGGTCGCCGAACATCCCACCGCCGAGGCCCTGGTCGGCCACCTGATGCTGGCCCTGCACCGCACCGGCCGTACGGCCGAGGCTATCCAGGCGTACCAGCGGCTGTGCGGACTGCTCCGGGAACAGCTGGATGCGACACCGGGCGACGAGGTGACCCGCCTGGCCGCGGCGATCCGTCGACAGGACCCGACTTTGACGGCGGCCGACCCGGGACTGCCGGCCGCGCGTACCGGTTTCATCGGCCGCCGCGCCGAGTTGGACCGCACCGCCGAACTGCTCGGTGACTGCCGACTGCTGACGATTGTCGGACCCGGCGGGTGCGGCAAGACCCGCCTGTCCTACGAGTTGGCGCGCGAGGTGGGCCGTGACTATCCGGCCGGGATCCACGTCGTGGAGCTGGCCGGCTTCCGCTTCGCCACGTCCTTCGCCGCAGCTGCGGCCCCCACTGTGGACGCTTCGTCGCCGGCCACGCACCGGGCGGCGATCGAGGAGCTCTCCGCCCGGGTCGTGGCGGCCGTCGGCGCCCGCGAGGTGCCGGGGCAGACCGTCGCCACGAGTCTTCACAGCCACCTCGGCCAGGGGCGGGCCCTGCTGGTGCTGGACAACTGCGAACACGTACGGCCGCAGATCGCGGCGATGGTGCACGACCTGTTGGCCGCGTGTCCCGCGATACGGGTGCTCGCAACGAGTCGGGAACCCCTGGGACTGCCGGCGGAGGTGGTTTTCGGGCTGGCCGGGCTGCGCCTGCCGGACCGGGCGGCATCCACTGAGGACATCGCACGCTCGGACGCGGTCCGGCTGTTCGGGCACCGGGTGGCCGCGGCGCGCGGTGGTCAACGGTGGGAGCCGGACGACGAGCCGGCTGTGGTCGAACTCTGCCGCCGGCTCGACGGACTGCCACTCGCGCTCGAACTCGCCGCCCCACGGCTGCGCACACTGTCGCTGCGGGAACTGGTGGCCCGGCTCGATCGGCGGCTGGACGTGCTGGTCGGCTCGTCGCCGGTGGACCGACATCAGACCATGCGGGCTGCCATCGACTGGGGCCACGACCTGCTCGAGCCGGCCCAGCAGGCACTGTTGCGGCGGCTCAGCGTGTTCGCCGGTGGCTTCGACCTCGACATTGCGGAACGAGTCGGTGCGGATCCGGCCGGCCCGCCGCCTCGGTCGCCGAGCGAGGTTTTCGACCTGCTGGCCCGCCTGGTCGACCGGTCCATGGTGGACAGGCTCGACCCGGCCGGCGGGGCGAGCCGATACCGATTGATCGAGACCACCAGAGAGTACGCCGCAGAGCGGTTGGCCCAGCACGGCATCGAGGCGCGGGCGGCCGGCGACCGGCACGGCGAGGCGTACGCCGATCTGGTCGCACCACCGCCGCCGACCGACGGGCCGGCCCACTCCCGTTGGCTCGCTCGCATCGGCATGGAGCATGACAACGTGCGACTCGCGTTGGAACGGGCGCTGACCGAGGACAAGGCCGATCTGGGCCTGGCCATCGCCACCTCGATGTGGTGGTACTGGTGGGTGACCGGGCGGATGCTGGAGGGTCGCACCTGGCTCGGCCGGGCACTCAAGGCGACCGCTGGCGAGGTGAGTCCGCGTCGGGGCCAGGCGCTGCGGGCGGCCGCTGCACTGGCCCGCAACAGCGGTGACCTGACCGCGGCGCGCGCGCTCGGCGAGGAAGGGCTGGCCATCTTCCGCCAGTTGAACAACCAGGCCGGCACAATCTCTGCGCTCAACAATCTCTCCATCACCGCGCAGGGCCAGCGCGACTATGACGCCTCGCTGGCGTTCGGGTACGAGTGCCTGCGGCTGGCCGAGGAGAGCGGTGACAGCCGGGGCATCGCCGCCGCGTTGAACAACACCGCCGGCACGCTACGCTGCCTGGAGCGTCTTGACGAGGCGGCCGACTTGTTCGCCCGAGCGTTGGACGGGTTCCGGCAGCTCTCCGATCGTCGCGGTGAGGCGGCCGCACTGTTCAATCTGGCCATTGTGGACCGTCGCCAGGGACGGCTGGACCAGTCGCGCGAGCGTCTTCGAGCAGGCCTCACGCTCTACCTCGAACTGGGCATTGTGGAGGGACAACTCGACGCGCTGGAGGGTCTTGCCCACCTCGATGCCCTTGCCGGCCGGCACCAGCGGGCACTGCAGGCCCTGCTGGTCAGCGAGCGCGAACGGTCCCGGCTGGGTGCGCCGTTGTTCACTCCCGACGAAATGGTCGACCGGGCGCGGGCCGAGGAACTCGCCCGCGCCGGCCTGAGCCATCACGAGGTGTTCGGCGCCTACCGTCTCGCCGAGTCGACGTCTCTGGCCGACGTCCTCTCCACTGTGGACCAGGACAGCTAGTGGCGGGTGGCGTGATGGGACAGCGCCACGTTCATCGGCGGGCGCTCGAACAGTGGTTCGGCATACTTCTTCCAACTGGAAGCCGTCCGGTGAGGAGACCGCGTGGAAGTACCGCAGCATCGTGCCGGCGAAGACCGACTCCACCGGGTGCGGTCCGGCGACCCGGCCGCTGGCTCGTTGCAGCACCGCCCGCAGGATGGAATGGCTCATCTCGCCCAGGGCACCAAGCTCCTGGTGCCGGTTGATCCGCTCGCCCAGGTCGACCTGAGCCAGGCCGTCCAGACCGACTTCGTCCAATACGTCGATCATGATGCCGGCTTCCACGCCGTATCCGGTGAAGAACGGTATGGAACGGAACAGTTCCTTCGGCGCGACGAACTCGCCGGCCAGCGGCTGTACGAAGCCGGCCAGTTGCGGATAAAGAAGGTTGAGCAACGGTTTTGCCATCAACTCGGTGACCCGACCGCCACCATCCGCGACCGATTTGCCGGCCTGCACCAAGGGCCGACGGTAGCCAGCCTTGACGAAGATGACATCCGGCTCGAGGAGCAGTGCGCCGAGGACACCGACGACGAAATGTGGTGGGAAATCCCGGGTGTCCGAGTCGGCGAACATGACGATGTCGCCCTTGGCCACGCTCAGGCTGCGCCACATCGCGTCACCCTTGCCGGAGCATCGGCCAAACGCCGGCATGAGGCTGTTCTCGGAGTAGACCGTGGCTGCGTGTTCGGCCGCGATGCCTGCCGTGCCGTCCGGCGAATCCGCGTCCACCACCAGGATTTCGTCGACCAGCGGGGTGGGGTGCGTGTTCAGCCGCTGGATGACCTCGAGGATCGGACCGATGGTCTCGGCCACGTTCTTGGTGGGCAGGACCACCGTGACGGTGCGGCCTTGGTCGCCCTTGACCGCCGCCAACATGGCAGTGTCCGCATAGCTGGAATGGTGGAAAGAACGCTTCTCAAACCATGTGCTGACGGTGCTCATGGTGTTGTCTCCCCGGAGGTTCTGCGGTGCAGCCAGGACACTGCGAGCCTACCGCCGCCAGTGCCCGCCCCGAGCGCGTACAACGAATCGAGCGGGCGCGGGGCGGATGGGATCAGCGATAACGGCCATCTGGTCGAGAAGGACGTTGCAGGGCACAGTCAGAGCGTCTCCGCGGGTATCGCCTCATAGGCGTCTGTAAGCACACCGAGACCGGTCAGGTCGAAGGAGTAACCGTCGATCGACGCGACCGGCGTCAGGCCGGCCGCGTTGCAGGCGAAGGCCACCGGGTACGTGGCGAGATCGTCCGCGGACACGGGACGGTGGGTCACCGTCACGCCGCGGGCCAGCAGTGAGTCGGACAGCAGTTGCTTGGTGATGCCGGCGAGCTGTGGCTGGTCCGGCCAGCTGACCGTCCCGTCGCGGTAGAAGCCGATGTTCCAGGTGGCACCTTCCGAGATCAGCCCGCCGGCGGTGACGAACAAGGCGTCGTCCGCTGCGTCCCGGCGGCTGACCGCCCGTGCATACAGTTGCGGCAGCAGAGCGTTGTGCTTGACCGTGGCCAGGTCACGGTGGTGCTCGACAGTGCGCAGGCGTAGCGGCCCGGCCGTGATGACCGGCCGGGAGGTGATGAGTATGTCCGAGGGCGTGGCCAGGTCGGGTTCGCCGAGGCGGAATTCGCGGCAGAAGACGGTGATGCGCAGCATCAGCGGTCGTGCCTGATCGCGCAGATACTCGCCGATCAGCGTCCGGATCCGTTGCTGGGAAGGCCGCTGGCCAAAGAGCCGTTCAGCGTCGGCGGACAGCCGTTGCAGATGCAGCGTCAAGCCGCGTACGCCGGCCGGGTCGACCCGGATGCTCGTGTAGTGGGCATATCCGTAGAGCGCGAGGGCGGCGAGGTCCTCGGGTGTCGGCGGTGCCCCATTCAGCCTCATGACACCAGTAAATCGTGTCCACCGCCTTCGACGGGGCATGGACGCGGCCAGCTGGTTCGGCCCGTGAACTGAGGACAGTCAGCCCAGCCGGGCGGCTCGCAGTTCCAGGTAGCGCTGTTCGGGCAGGCTCGCGGTGATCCGGGCCGCCCGCTGGTAGGACTCCCGGGCGTCGACCCAGTCGCCAGCGAGTTCGAGCAGGTGGGCCCGGACCGCGTGCAGACGGTGGGTGTTGGCCATGCGGTCGTTCGAGTCGAGGGTTTCCAGCAACGCGAGTCCCGCTTGGAGCCCGTCCACCATGGCCGTCGCGGCCGCGCGGTTGAGGGTCACGGTCGGGTTGGGGGCCACGCGCTCCAGGACGGTGTAGAGCGCCAGGATCTGCGGCCAGTCGGTGACGTCGGCGGTGGGGGCCTCGTCGTGGACGGCGGCGATGGCGGCCTGGAGCTGGTACGGGCCGACCGGACCCCGCGAGAGCGCCTCGGTCACGTGGGCCACGCCCTCGGTGATGGCCGCGGCGTCCCACAGCGTCCGGTCCTGCTCGCCCAGCGGCACCAGCGACCCGTCCGGGGCGGTGCGGGCCGGGCGGCGGGCGTCGGTCAGCAGGAGCAGGGCCAGCAGCCCGGCCACCTCGCCGTCGTCGGGGACGAGCCGGTGCAGCTCGCGGGCCAGGCGGAGGGCCTCGGCCGTCAGATCGGCCCGCAGCAGCACCGCCCCCGACGTCGCCGTGTAGCCCTCGTTGAAGACAGGTAGACCACGTGGAGCACGACGCCGAGCCGCGCGGCCAACTCGCCCGGCGGCGGCAGGGCGAAGCTGGCCCCGCGCGGTGAGGCGCTGCTTCGCGCGGCTGATGCGCTGCGCCATGGTCGCCTCGGGGACGAGGAAGGCCCGGGCGATCTCGGCGGTCGACAGGCCGCCCACGGCCCGCAGGGTCAGTGCGATCTGCGACGGCGGCGTCAGCGCCGGGTGGCAGCACAGGAACAGCAGCGTGAGCGTGTCGTCGCCGGCGTCGAGGTCCGGGGACACCGCGCCGTCGGCGGGCGGAGGCGGGGTGCGAGCGGCATCGGCCTCCTCCCGACGACGCCGGGCGGTGTCGCTGCGCAGCTGGTCGGCGAGGCGACGCGACGCCACCGTCACCAACCACGCCCGGGGATTCTCCGGCCACCCCTGCCCCGGCCACTGGGCCGCGGCCGCCGCCAGTGCCTCCGCGACGGCGTCCTCGCAGGCGTCGAAGTGGCCGTAGCGGCGCACCAGCGCCCCGAGCACCTCCGGCGCGAGCTCGCGCAGCAGGTCCTCCGTTTCGCGATCGATCCTCACACCATGTGCCTTGGTGGTGTCTGCCATCATGTGCGGCACGTTCACCGCTGGGTAGTCGAAGTCACGTCGCATCGCCGCAGAGTGGGTTGATGGTTCAGGTGGCGGTACGTCGGGGTGACTGGTGCTCGTCGCCGCGCATCGCGGTGATCAGATCGGCGCGGGCCCGGGCCACCGGGAGCGGATCGTGCCCACCGGGCAGTCGCACACTTCGGCGGCCTCCTGATAGCTCAGGCCGAGCACCTGGGTGGCCACGAACGCCTCCCGGCGCTCCGGATCCAGTGCGCTCAACAGGTCGCGCAGCACCACTCCGTCGTCGAACCGGAGCACTCCTTCGTCCGGGGCGCCGTCGGCGACCTCGACCCAGTCGGAGACGGTGGCCAGCCGGGGCCGGCGCATGGTGACACGGATGTGGTCAGCGGCGACCCGGCGGGCGATCGTGAACAGCCAGGTCCGCACCGACGACCTGCCGTCGAATCTCGGCAGGGCCTTCATCGCCCGCAGGTAGGTCTCCTGGCAGAGATCCTCCACGTCACCCGGCGCGGCCAGATGGGCCAGAAACCGAGCCACATCACGGCTCGTGGCCCGGATCAAGGCGGCGGCGGCGCTCCTGTCGCCCGCCTTGGCGGCCAGCGCGTGCCTCGTCGCCTCGTCCCTCGCGGCCGGGCTTTTCGTGGCCTCAGTCCTCGTGGCCTCGGGGTCAGGGCTCGTGGCGGGCATGGCCACAGGCTAGCCAATGTGACCGCCGTACCGGAAGCCACCCCGCCGCG
>CAVUNP010000039.1:0-17385 GCA_963742855.1 uncultured Actinomycetota bacterium
ACGATTAACTATGGCTCTCTCGCTCAACAAGCCGAAGCTCGACAATCTCGCCATCGGACATCTGGAAATCCGCCGAGCGATTACGGGGCAAGTTCAAGTCTTACGAATATCAGAGCGTCATCCTGCCCATCATCGTCATCCGCCGTCTGGAGTGCGTGCTGATTGACTGGCGGGAGAAGAAGGCCGCCGAAGTGCTCAAGAACCGGCCAAAGCTTACCGAGAAGGAACTCGCCAAGCTGGTCAAGGAACTGGAGCTGAATCCAAAGCAGTGCCCATTTTCCAACAAAACCGACTGGACACTGCGCAAGGTTTACGAGGAAGACCACGCGCTCTTGGAGGAGAACTTCCGCGCCTACATCAACGGCTTCTCCGAGAACGTTGACGACATCATCGAGCACTTCAACTACCGCGCCACCATCGGCCAGATGGTGAAGAATAACCGGCTGGCCCCAATCCTGAACCAATATAAGGAACTCGCGCTCGGCCCCACCCAGCTCTCGGGGCTGGAGATGGGCTACATCTACGAGGAATTGCTCCGGCGCTTCTCTGAACAAAGCGGTGAGGAGGCCGGAGAGCACTTCACCCCGCGCGAGGTGATCAGGCTCATGATCGAGTTGCTGGCGATCCCCATCCCGGACCGGCATTTCTCAATCTACGACCCCGCCAGCGGCACCGGCGGGATGTTGTCCGTGGCGAAGGAACATCTGCTGGAGCGCGCCGATACACCGGAAGAAAAAACACGGGTCGAGAAGTTTGTCACCGTCCACGGGCAGGAGATTTCCCCCACAAACTACGCCGTCTGTCAGGCCGATCTTCTCATCAAGAACGACCGACAGGCCACCGTCCATCTCGGCAACTCACTCATCCCGCACGACGCGCAGAGCAGGGAGCCCGGCGACCAGTGGCCGGAGCCTAAGTGGCGCTTTCATCGGATGTTGAGCAATCCGCCCTTCGGCGTCACTTGGGGCGGCAAGGACGGCTACGAGAAGGAAGCCCGCAGGCTAGAGACGACCCGCTATAAGGCGGGGATGCCCCGCGCGAATGACGGTGCGCTGCTTTTCCTGCAAACCATGCTGGCCAAAATGGCGCTGCCCGAGGAAGGCGGCAGCCGCATCGCGATTATCTTCAATGGCTCGCCCCTCTCCAATGGCGACTGCGGATCGGGCGAGAGCGAAATCCGTCGCTGGATTCTGGAGAACGACTGGCTCGACGCGATCGTCATGCTCCCCGACCAGCTTTTCTACAACACCGGCATCTTCACCTACGTCTGGCTGCTGCGGAATGAAAAACCCACCAGCCACGCGGGCCGCGTAATGCTCATCGACGCCCGCCAGCAGTTCGAGAAGGAGCCGAAATCCTTCGGCAACAAACGCAACCGCATCACCAATGCGCACCGCGCATGGATCGAGCAGCGTTACCACAAAGGCTGGGTCAAGGGATATGCCGACCAGCACGTCAAAATCTTCCAGCGGGAAGACTTCGCTTACCACAAGGTCAGCGTCGTTTTCTGGCAGACGGATGAAAACGACCAGCCCGCCATCATCACCGAGCCTTACGAGAAGGCGTTTTCCGCCGCGAACGTGAAGAAGGAACAGGACTTCTACGAGAGCGACCTGAGCTTCCGCGTGCGGGTGAAGGTGAAGGGAAAGCAGAAGATCGTCGAGTTCCCCCTCAAACCGAGGGACAACGCCGCGAAGAAGTTCAAGGACGCCATGGTCGACGCCGACGAAACGCTCTCCGTTGAATGGACGCACCGGCACTACGTGCAGGACGACGAATACATCCCATACGGCGAGGACATCGAAGCGTTCCTGAAACGTGAGATCGGCAAGACGGTCATCAGATGGGAGGAGACCAAAAAGAACGGCAAGACAATTCTCGGCTACGAAATCCTGCCGAACAAATACTTCTACCGCTACGAGCCGCCGACGCCCGCGAAAGACTTGCTGGCGGAGTTTTGGAAGCTGGAGAAGGAGGCGGAGAAGATGCTGGAGGGATTGGCGAAATGAGTGTTGCGCAATGGTCCGAGCTTGCAGCAAACACAGTGTTTCCCGTTGACCGGATAAAAGATCATGCATCGAAAATTGGCAGCGGGATCACGCCATCCGGCGGAGCCGCCGCGTATCTCGATGCCGGCATCCCGTTGCTGCGAAGCCAAAACGTCCATTTTGACGGGCTACAACTCGACGACGTAGCTTACATTGCGGAGGAAACCCATCGGGAGATGAGCGGCACACAGTTGCGCGCTCACGACGTGTTGCTGAACATCACCGGAGCTTCCATAGGTCGCTGCACATTCGTTCCGGACGACTTCGGCGAGGGGAACGTCAATCAACATGTATGCATCATTCGCCCGACGACTAAGCTGGAGCACAGGTTCCTGACCTATTGCCTGTCTGCGCCTTGGGGACAGGACCAAATCCTCTCAAGTTTTACAGGAGCCTCCCGTCAGGGATTGGGCCAGCGTGATCTGGGCTCTATTCAGGTGCCCTTGCCGTCCCTGCAAGAGCAACAGCGCATCGTGGCGTATCTCGATGCGAGTTGCACAGCGGTTGACGCAGCGGTGGCCGCCAAACGCCGCCAACTCGAAACTCTCAATGGGCTCAGCAAGTCCATCATCCAACGCGCCGTGACGCGGGGCATCTCGGAAGGCGTCGTGCTCGAGCCCACCGGCAACGCATGGCTAGAAACGGTTCCACGCGGCTGGAAACTCGTTTGTCTGAAACGCATCGCTGAAATTCAGGGCGGCCTTACCCTTGGCAAGCAATACGAAGGTTCACTCATCGAGCGCCCTTACTTGCGTGTCGGCAATGTGCAGGACGGCTACCTCGATTTGGCGGACGTTTCCGTGATCGAACTCCCCGCTAGTGTAGCGCGGGGTGTTGAACTTCGTCCCGGCGATGTGCTGATGACAGAGGGCGGGGATCTCGACAAACTCGGCCGAGGCCATTTGTGGAACGGTGAGATTCCAGGTTGCCTGCACCAAAACCATATTTTCGCGGTGAGATGTTTCCTTCATAAATTGACGCCGATGTTCCTCGCCTATGTCACCGCTGCCAAGTATGGGCGCGACTATTTCGAGGCGACGGGCAAGAAAACAACCAACCTCGCCTGCACGAACGCGACCACGGTTGGGGAATTTCCCATTCCATTACCCCGCCTGACCGAACAGGAAGCAATCTGTGCTTATCTCGAAGAGAAACTTGACCAGGTGAAGCGCATCGGCGGCGGCATCGAATCCCAAATCGCCACCCTCACCGCCTACCGCAAGTCGTTGATTCACGAGTGCGTTACCGGCCAGCGGCGAATCACGGAGGCGGACTTGAACCGGGTCAAAACGCATGGCTAGGAAGAAGAAAGCCCCGGAGCTGACGTTTCAGCAGCACATCGCGGATTATCTCGTCCGCGAGCACAAATATGGCGTGCTGGAGCAGTCCGACATCACGGACACCGAGCGTTTCATCGCCGAAGATCAGCTCTGGGCCTTCCTTAAAGCCAGTCAGCCCGACACATTGAAGAAGCTGAAGGACGATTACGGCACGGACGCGCGGGATGAAGTCTTCAAGGCACTGCACAAGGAGTTGCAGCACACACCGCTGTGGATGCTTTTCCGGCAAGGTCTTAAGGTGCGCGGGTTGGAGTTCCGGCTGTTCTATCCAAAGGCGCGCTCCGCCGCGAGCGCTGCCGCGACCAAGTATTCCGAGAACCGCATCACTTTTCGCCCGCACTTCTACTTCGGCGAAACGAACCATGAGATTGATTTCGTCTTCTACCTCAACGGGCTGCCCATCGTGGCGCTTGAGTTGAAGCACGAAGCCAATCAGAACGTCCATGACGCGGTGGCGCAGTTCACCAAGCGCGACCACGGGAAGAAGATTTTCCAGCATCCCTTCCTTTACCTCGCCGCCGACACCAGCGACGTGATGGCCGCCACCGACCCACGAAAGGAGGAGAACTTCCGCTGGCACAATATGGGACTGACTAACACGCCCATGAATGCCGACGAGTATCCGGTCGAGTTCCTTTATCGGGAGGTACTGTCGCAGGAGCACTTGCTAGAGGCGCTGTCGTTTTTCCTCATCCGCGTGCCCGAGCGCGATGCCGAGGATGACAAACCGCAGCGTCCCGCCTCCACAATCTTCCCGCGCTATCACCAAAGCCGGCTGGTGCGGCGGGTAGCCGAGGACATCTCGGCCCACTTCGCTGCCAAGGGTGACATCGGCAAAAAGTATCTGGCGGAGCATTCCGCCGGTAGCGGCAAGACGCTGTCGATCTGCTGGCTGGCCGACCGGCTGCACAGCCTTTATAAGCCAGGCACCAGCGAGAAGCTGGTGGACATAATCTTCGTTCTCACGGACCGCAAATCGCTCGATACAAACATCCGAGAGGATATTGACAAGTTCGCTCACCTGAAGGATTTGGTGGGGATCGCAAAAAAGGCCGACGACCTGCCGCGCTTCCTCAGGGAGCGGAAATCCATCATTGTTACTACGCAGCAGAAGTTCGCATGGGTGCTAGAAGAGATTCAAAAGAACCCAGAGTTGAAGAAGCTGCGGGTGGCGTTTCTCATCGATGAAGCCCACCGCTCGCAGGAAGGCCAGTTGGGCGCGGCCATTCGCCTCCCGTTCCGTAAGGAAGGAGCACCGGACGGGGAAGCCCCTCCGGAGGATCTCGAAGAGCAGATTGCCAAAGTCATCCGCGAGCATGATCTGAATCAGTTGTTCGTTGCCTTCACGGCCACGCCGTCGTCGGCGACCGTGTCGCTGTTCGGTAAGCCGTTCGACACTTATTCCGAGGCTGAAGCCATTGCGGAGGGCTATATCGTGGACGTGGCGGCGAGCATCATCTCCTACAAGACGCTCTACAACCTGCATTGCCCCATCGTCCCGAAGCCCGACGAGGAGAAGCTCTACCCCAAAGGCGTCGTGTCCAAGGCGCTCCAAAACGTGGCCTTTCAGGACGACGGCCTGATCCAATACAAGGCCGAGGTGATGCTCCGCATCTTCGATAAGGACGTGAAACCGCTCATCGGCGGACGCGCCAAGGCAATGATCGTCACCTCGTCGCGCGTAGCTGGGGTGCGGTATTTCAATATCATCAAAGAGAAACTCAAGGAGCGCGGTGCCACTTACAAGGCGCTCTACGCGTTCTCTGATTTCGTCCACCCCGAGACGAACCAAGCCATCAGCGAACATGCCGTAAATGAGTTGCAGCCGGGCGAGCTGATCGAAGACCGCTTCGAGGGCGACGACTACCGGATCATGGTGGTGGCGAACAAATTTCAGACCGGCTTCGACCAGCCGTTGCTCGCAGGCATGTTTCTCGACAAGCCTGTCGTGGATCGCAATGCCGTGCAGACGGTCTCACGCCTGAATCGCTGCTGCCACGGCAAAAAGGATGTGGTGGTCGTGGACTTCACCAACAATGCCAAGCAAATCCTCAAAGCCTTCGTGAAGTATAGGAAAGGAACGCCCTTCGAGCCTGACGAGCCGGACAAAGACCTTTGCCCGAAACTTCACGCGGACATTCTGGCCGCAGGCGTTTTCACCCAGAAGGATGCCGCTGATCTGCTGAAGCTGGTCAAGACCGGGACTGATGCGCAAGTTCAATATCGGGTGAGTGCTTTGCGGACGCTTTTTCAGGAAATGCTCACCGATTGGGACGACCGCAAAGCGTTCGTCTATCTGCTGGCGCGATTCGTGAAGGGTTTTCATTTCCTCACCTGCTTTTTCACTTACCAGCCGGAGATTCGAGAGTTCGCAACCTTTGCCGAATACGTCGGCCCGCAGCTTGTCAAGGTGGGAAGTGTTTCAGACCTTATGAAGCAGATTCGCGCCACAGAAGTCACTAGGGCGGCAGTGGAGTATCAGGGTGTGATGACGGGCGGCGGACCGGTGAAACTTCGGCCCGGCAAAGGTAAGAAAGGCGCGGGTCCGCCGCCCGTGAAAGTTTCCGTCCAGGACATGATCACGGAGATTATGGCCAAGTTCAACATCACCGACGAGGAAGCGCTATATATCAGGCAGGTGACAGAAGAGAAGGTCGCCGACCCGGCGATCCGCACCACCGTCGCAGCACATCGCGAAGATCGGCTCTATCTGGAAGGCCCGTATCGCGGGCAGGTGAATGAGGACATCCAGACAACCTATGACGAACGCGGGCGCTACGAGGAACTTGCGGACCCGCAATACACCGACACCGGCGGCATCTTCGATATCATGGCCGTGACGGTCATCCAGCACCATTTGGCGTTCACCGCATAGGGCAGAACGTAATGAATAAAGGAGCGGACTGTGACCATCCTAGCGGGGCGGGGCAACAAAACGGCTTGCTGGAGTAGGCTTATACGACTTGCGCGGGGCGCGGCCGATAGCGGCAGCTAGTTATTTCCGACACCAGTTCACGCGTCCGCGCCTGAACCAGAAGTGGGACCCGCAATCCTTCTTCCGCCACACTGAGGGATGCAACGTGGCCGTGCCGTCGTCATGCTGCGTAAGCCTCCAACATGGACGCTCGTCGGGAAGCAGATTCATATGCAGTGTGCGGCCGCAACCGCATGGACAGAGCATGGCGGCTTGTTCTTGAAAGCCGGCTTCTTGCACGATGTACAGCGTTCGGGGCCGTAGGCGGCCTGGCAATGCCTCGTCGACGAACCTCGTGCGGTAAGCTGGGGAGAACCAGCGTCGAACGCTTTCGCCAACTTTTCGATATAGGCGGAACAATCCGTCGAGAAACCTAACTCGCATTTGGGTCACGCCGACCGTCTTTCCGCCAGCTCAAGGAGGCCGAGAAGAGGAGTCGTATCCCCGACGCCGACACGGCTTCCGAGAATTTCACAAATGCCGGCTTCCTGGTCGGTTATCAATTCCATGCTTGCGAGGCTGAACGTGACGGATGCGTAGCTGTCGTTCGGCTCTTCACGAAACGGATGGAGACGGGCCAACAGTTCATTGACTGCAAGAGCCGCCGCGAACATGTTCACGCTGATCACCGCCGGCCTTTGCCCCTGCACTCCAGAGATATAGCCGTCCTTGACTTGGCGGGCGTGGGCGACCGGGTCATTACGTTGTAATCCAGCCTCAGCGACCTGCTTCATCGTGAACAGACCTCTACTGATAAGGCTGGATCGACCGGGTCTTATATAATTGACGGTGCCACAGACTTCTCGGATACGCCCCTTGTTAGCGCCATCCCTCACAGCGTCGAGGCGGATGCCAATGTCGAAGTATGGTAGTGCGTAGTAGGACGCGATCGCGTTGAGCAGATACCGGCCGTCGACGGTGTCCATGCACCCGAAGACGACGTCGCACTGCGCGACGGCGCGCACGACTTCTGGATTCCAGAGATTTTTCTTGAATTGCAGGACGCGGGTCCCGAGGCCAATTCGATCTATGCCGTCTTTTAAGACGTCTACTTTTGCACGCTCATCTTTCGCGTCCCGTAAGGTCGAGTGCAGGATGCGGTTGATGTTTCGGTCCTCGATCTTGTCATCATCCACAATGACGAGTTCGCCGACGCCCAGGCGGGTGAGTTGTTCGATCACCGGGCTTCCGGTGCCGGACGCGCCGATCACAGCAACGGATAGCCGACGCAGGCGTTCAATAGTCCCTTCGTCGAAGGCTTGCGCATGCGACGCTACAAAGCTCGGAAGCCCATCCCGCCTTGCATCCGCATACCAAAAATGGAGGTCGGCACCTACAACGCTGATGCAATCGATCGGTTCAAGGGCGTCACCGTACAGGATGCGGCCGAACATTTGGCCGTCAGGCAGCATGACGGCGCTACCGTGAATAAGGTTGCCTTCGACCCAGCCGCGAATCATCGGCAGTAGTCGTGCGTCTCCATCATCGTCGGTCGATGAGAAAGCGGCATAGCCGTTCGGGTGACTGTGAATCTTGACCACGGACAGGCGTTCGGCCGCCGCCCGGTCTAGGATGTTTGCTATGTAGTCTGGCGACCAAGTAACGAGCGCCGTTGTCCTTTTGGTGCACTCGTCATAGGGAATGCCCTGGACCTCCCGAACGACGAGACGATGCCGTCGATCGCCATCCCGCCGACCGCATAGAAGGACGGCAATCGCTTCTTTGCCGTCGCCCGGAAAGAGAAAGCTTTTCAGGTGTTCGTGTTGATCACCTGAAAGAGCAAGCGTCACGGGCGCGGGCATTTTTCAAACTCCCGCGCAAACCAATCTTCAATGAGAAAAACGTGGCTACCGAGATTGTCGTGCCCGATCCGCCAAGGATTGTTGCCTGTGCGATGCCGCGACCAGCGCTGGTACGTCTGCTCTTCGATTGATTGGGTGGCCTGGGTAGCACCGATTTGCTTGTTATCTTTTCGAGCCAAATGCGGGAGGACGTAGACCATGTTGAGTTCGGTGTTGGGGTAACCGGTTTCCATGCGGATCGCTGCCGTAACGCGCGAATGGTTATATCCATCGTGCGTAGGGAAATCGTGGATCAGCACCCATTGTTGCGAGCCGTCGACGACAGTCTCCCAGGGCAGGCCGTATTCTTCAAGGAACTGCTTGTCCACAGGCAAGAGGTCGAACTGACGACGCAGGGCCATTGCTCAGCCCTCCGTCTGGTCGCGCGGCAGCGCCTTGAATTTTTCGACGCCGTGGTGCCGAAGATCAACTTTCTGGTCGAGTTCGACCTTATGTGGCCGTTCCCCAGCGAGCTTGACCCGGAGGGTATAATTTTCCGCGGGAAGAAGGCCAGCGAGCGTCAGGATGGCGCGGCCGGTCAGCTCAGGTTCGTTGACGACGAACGGTTCGCCGTTGATCCGGATCCGATAGCCCTTCGCCAGAGGAGGCCGCTTGCCGAGCCTGGCGTATTCTTCGATGTCGACGGTGTCCTCGACCACTTCTTCGACACCTGCTTCGTCCCCGTTAGCATTGATCTCATTCATGTCTTGTTCCTTTTTTTAGAACCCAGCCCGTTGACACCAACAAGCACAGCCTCAACATGACATAGCATGCTAAGAATGTCAAGCAATCACTTTGCGTGCTTGACAAACGAAGCAAACGGGGCCTAAAATCTGAAACAGGCCAAGGCCTTAAAGGAGGACATCGCCATGCTTGCCACCACCGATGAGAGGAGTGTCGTGAAGCCATCCGTTGGAAAATATCTCGCCTCGATTCGCGTCGACCGGGGGATGACATTGCGCAGTGTAGAGGAAGCAACCAACAAGCAAGTATCGAACGCGTATCTCAGCCAGATCGAGAACGAAAAAATTCAGAAGCCGTCGCCGAACATCCTTCATGCGCTCGCTGAATTGTATGGAATCAGCTTTGAGAAATTGATGGAGATGGCAGGCTACATCGTGCCGGGCACGAAACGCTCGGACAGCGAAAGACATGGCCGCGTCGCCACGTTTGCCGAGCACAATCTTACAACCGAAGAGGAGGCGGCATTGATCGAGTATCTCCAATTCATACGCAGGAAGCGCCCGGGTGACAAAACCTGACGACAGCAGTCTAGATTCTGAGGACCTTCGTGCGGTCGAAAGGCGCGCGAAGGTTCTTCTCGATCAGGCGACAGCATGGGACCGCTTTCCAACACCAATCGACGATATTTTGGCGGCGGCCAGAGTCAGAGTTGCGCCGACGAGCATGCTTGATGCTGGCGCAATCCTTGCCTATCTTCAGGGAAAGGCAGCCGATGCTGCGACTTGGGTCAAGTCCGCACTGTCGAAAGTATTCGGCATATATGACGGAGCCGATAGTTTAATCCACATCGACAGCAGCGTTACGGAATCGAAGCAGAATTTCCTGAAGCTTCACGAGACCGCGCATCACGATATTCCGACGCATCGCAAGACGTTCCGGTTCTTTCAGGACTGCGAAAAGACGCTTGCGCCGGAGATTGCCGATCAATTCGAGCGGGAGGCGAACAATTTTGCGCGCTTCGCCATTTTCCAGGGCGATGCTTACATGCGTATGGCCGCCGATTGTGCGTTCGAAATCAAGACGCCAATTAAGCTGGCGAAGAAGTTTGGCGCTTCGGTCTATGCCTCCGCGCGGGAATTTGCCCGCACCAATCATCGAGCCTGTGTGGTTTATGTTCTGGAGAGGATCGAATTCGTTGAAGGACAGGGGGCGCGAGCGCGCGTCCGGCGGATCGAACCGTCTCCTTCCTTCGAGATGCAGTTCGGATGCCCGTCAGATATCATTATCACGCTTGACCACTTTCTTGGGGCTGTATTGCCAATAGGGCGCAAGATGACTCGACCTGTTTCGCTGCCGATGATCGATCGAAACGGAACTACCCATGAGTGCGTCGCAGAAGCATTCGACACCACCTACAACATTCTGATCTTGCTTTATCCCGTGCGTGCTTTGGCGTCCGCAACAATTATTCTTCCATCTGGGTTCAAAGAAACGATAGCGTGGTAGCTATCTACGTTCCATTCCGCTCCACCTCGTCGAGTATGGCTTCTTCGGCGCAACAGGCTCCAGCCGGTGAGTTGCCCGCTAAATAATTAGTGTAACATTAAGGACGTTATGTTGGGCTAGGTCGCGTACCGTGACAGGTTCATACGAGTATCCGCTCGACCTCGTCGAGGCTCATTTCGTCGCGGCGGCGGTCGTAAAGCTGCGTCGTGCGCGTCGAGGCATGGTTCGCCATGGAAGCGGCCTTTTCGAGCGTCCCGCCGTTCTTGAGATAGGCGGTGATGCCGGTCGCGCGGAAGCTGTGATTGCCGACTTTCGTAGCGATACCGGCGGCCAGGGCGCGGCGGCGGATCATCGCATAGGCATTGGGCTGGGGCAGGGGGGTCAGGGTGAGCTTGCCCGTGCCTCGGCCTATCGTGCGAAACAGCAATGACTTCGGATCGTTGGCTAACCCGCAACCGTCGATATAGGCGTGAAGGTAGGTCTCAAGGTTGTGATGGCAGGGCATTTCATGGCGCTTGCCGCCCTTTTCGTGCAAGCGCACCCAAAGGCGGCGGTTCTGCACGTAAACATCTTCGACCTTCATGGCGAGCGCCGCGCCGACGCGCGCGAAGGAATAGACCATCAGGCTGATTAGGGCGCGGTCGCGCAACCCCGCTTGCGTGGTCACGTCGATGCTGTCGAGCAAGGTGCGCGCCTCCGTTACATCGAGCACCGGCGTCTTGCCGACTTTGACGATGTGCTTCGGGCCGCGCACGCTCGCCGCCGGATTGGTCGGCACGATCTGGCCGGTCACGAGCCAGTCGAACAGCATGCGGATCGCGGCGAGTTTCTGCTTGGCGGTCGGCGCGCTGTGGCTGCGGGTCACCGCCTCGATGTAAGCGCCGACGTGCAGCGGCTCCACGTCGATGATCGAGGCAAGGCCGTGCTGTTCGCACCATGCGAGGAATTCCGCTATTGAGCGGCCATAGGCGCGGCGCGTGTGCGGGTTGCGGATGTTGGAAACGAAGAATTCCCAAAAGCGCGTCTGCGCACGCGGGCCTGCGGCGGCGACAAGGGCGGGTACGCTGGAGTTGGTGACGGCGACAAGCTGGTTCATGAAGCGGCCACCACTATTGTTGAGTTTTCTGGCGGCACAGGCGGAGCATATCTCTTGAAGAACTCCCGCCAAAACCCGACGACAACATAAAGGAGCGTCCCGGCTAGCATCCATCGATGCTCCTCGGCTTCAGGCCCATTGTCGATAAGCAAAACTTCCGTATCGCCCGTTATGAAGGGCATAGGCCCATCCCAATGGCTGTCCTCAAATCCCGCGTTTGGTAATTCCAGTGCAGACGGCAATAAGCTGACCCGCCTCGTCTCGAATGACAGTTTTTGCGAATGCTTCGTCCCGGTTGCCAATTCTTGGATCAGGAGAAACCATACGCATGCACGTTCGATCCAAGCGAGAAAATCCCGTCTGTCCTTAGCGATGCCCAGTGCTTGGCGTGTCGATTGGTCATTCTTCAGCCAATCGCGCCAAACCCACTCATGAAGATGATAAGCCGTGACGGCGCAGTTCACCGCTAGGCGCGCCGATCCGGGCTCCTTCATGAAATCGGCGAAGTCTGCTTCGAGCTTGGCGAGATAATCGCGCGAGGTAACGATATTGAACATGACGAGACCATGCCTGAATCAGTATGTGATAAAGGATATTATCACACATTCAGCAAGCTTGGCAATATGCCGTTGCATCTGGGAAAGAGGTCTGCGAATTTTGCCACGTTAACGAAATCACGATTCGAATAGAGTATGATCGAGCCGCGAGGCCAAGCAGTCGAAACGTACCTCGTTCTAAAATGGCAATCTCATGAGCATCACCTTCGCGAAGGCCCCCCTCGTCGAGATCGTCGCCGAGCTGCGATGGGGACGCCTTCCCCAATTAGCGACCCCGCCCAATCAAGCAATCACGATGCCTTTGCAGATGGCGGGGCTCAACGCTAACAAGCTCGATGAGTTCTTTATGCGTCTTGGCGGAGAAATCTATCAGCAAGGTTTCAACAGGGCTGAACGGCTTGTTCCCCCCGGCTTCCCGCTCATGCTCTTTCAGCCTGTTTATCGATACCGCAAGAGTGGGGCAGCTGATGCTTCAGTGCTGTTCCAAGCGGGGCCGGGACTTTTCTCCGCGCATGCGATTCCGCCGTATCGCTCATGGGAAACATTCGCGCCGATGGTTCAGGCCGGGGTCGAAGCCTTATTGAAAACGAGGGATGAGACGGAGAAGACGTTTCCATTCACGTCCGTGAGCCTGCGCTACATCGATGCTTTTGGGTCAGAACTCACCGAGGGCCGGGATATCGGCACCTTCGTCAAGGATACCCTTGGAATTAAGGTCGCGTTGCCCGAAGCTTTGACGAAGCACATCCAAACCGGAAAATCCGCGAAACCTACCTTGCAGTTCGCCTTGCCCCTCTCCAATGGTATGTCCATGAATATCAATATCGGTGAAGGTTTGGTTAGTAACGAGGCCGTCATCATCATGGACACAACGATTGTCACCACGACAGAAGTGCTCCCCGAAAAGGATGCCATCATGACCGCATTAAATAGTGCGCGGACAGTGATCCATGAGATATTTTTCGATATCACCAAACCTATAGAAGGCTTGATGCAACCGACAGGCGGAGAATGACTATGGCTTTCGATCTGCCGCGCTCTGTTACCGACATTCCGTTTTTAAAACCGCCGATCGAGCTTGTGGCCGAGTATGTTCAGCAGCCAACTGATTTGTTCGTTTGCCGGATTTCTGACGTGCATGGAGCCATGCGCGCTGAAATCAAGGCGGCAAGGGACAAGATCGAGGAGCTCGCCACCATGCCAGAAAACTGGGACGGGTACGGCGCTATACAGATTAGCTTAGAGACGAAGAAAAACGCACAATCCGCTCTTGAAGCTATTCTTCGGCACGCCCCTGTTCCCGATATCACCCCCAACCCCAACGGCACCGTGTCCTTCGAGTGGGAAACCGCGCAAGGCATTGGCCATCTTGAGATCGGTCGCACCAAGTTCAGCTTCTACATTAAACCCGGCTCCGGCACACCCCTGCTCGTCGATGGGGACGTCGATCAAATCACCGAGGATTTCGGCAGGGTGGTGGCGATTTGGCTTTTTCCCGCTCACCACGGCGCAAAAACAATGACAACAATAACTTACCAACTGTCTGCGTGAGCCGGTGCTTATGTTGAAGCCGAGTATTGACTCCAACATAAGGCGCTTCTGGCAACGCATTCAACGAGACCGCGTCATCTTCTTCAAAACCGTGGTCGTGTGGCTATTCAGAACATTATCAACGAATAATCTGGAAACAGCCGCCGCGTGCGTCCTGCCCATTAATATTGATGATGACGAAAAGATTGTCCGGGTCGTTAAGTCCCCGCACCATCTCACGAAGGACAAAAAGACTTTCAAAGTGATTTTGAAACCCGCAGCGTTCCGGTCCCAAGCCGGAACGGATGACGTTTCTGTCATTCGCCAAACCTACACGGGATCAGATTTTTGCAAGGCGAAGGCGAAAGTAATCGCTGCCAACTCATACGCCGGGCTTGCGGTCATATCGGCAGAGGACATTCGAGCTACAGGCTCGACCGTCCATGATTCCCGCATTGAATATTTGGGGCACGCGCATATTTCTCATGGGGCTATCGTGCAGCCTGACGAACCTCAGACATCCGAACTGAATCTTCGGATAACCGAGCGCTGTCGCGCTCTGTGTGGTGCCGCCTTATATCACGCCGATCCTGAACCTCTTGTCGAAGCTTGGACGGGTCCTATACTCTAACTGTCTCGCCGCCCGTAATTCACCTGATAGTTACGCACCTGATTTATGCACTGAAAAAGCCCTTTTCGATCAAGGGCATTTCTGGTGTGCATATTCCTTGAGTTTTGCACGGTAAGCGCAAAAGCCAGCGAGGTTAGCTCGGATCGCAATCTGTTTCAGACGCGTCGGCCGCTAAATTTGTTCGTCGTACTCTTCAAAATGCGATGCCGAACAGCGCTAGGACGGCTTTGGCGCTCCCCATCAACTCGGCACCCGCTGAGGCCGTCTGCAAGATGGTCTTTACCTTGCCTAACCACTTTGCAATCAAATCAGGCTGAGGTTTGTCGTTGTCCTCTATTTCCTCGCGCGCGTTCTCCAAATTCCGAATGACATTGTGCTTGTCTTCTTCAGCCAAGGAACTAGCGCGCACAAGCTCCGTCAGTTCCTTGAGGGACTCAACCTGTGAATTGCGTTCGCTGATGGATGACCCGACGTTTATTGTGCTCCCCTCAATCTCAACTTTGTTCTGCTTGCCTACGGCTGCCCCAGGTGATTTCTCTGCTTTAAATACGTCTCGCATCTTCCTGCCTCCTAGATACACCTCCACTGACTGAGATGATGGGGCGTATCCGATTCCGCCTTTAGTAAATTCCTTCATGCTCATTAGCATGTTTTTATAAGTTTCACTCGCGATTGCGTGCAGTTCCATTTCATGCCGTATGAAGGAGAATCGCATTTTAAGTGCGGAAACAAGTTTCTCGTGCTCAATGGGGTCTGTCACGATCGGCATGTCACCAAGGTCGTCGGAGTCCTTGAGCTTAGTAATATATTCATTCACGTCGCGTCTTACCTTTTCGGTGCTATCGGTGACCTCTCTGTCCATTATGATGAACTTAAACCCCACCTTTCCCTGCGCGCTGTTGTCGATAGCTAAGGTGACTCTGTAGCCCTTTAGGCGTGCGTATTCTCCGAATCCACTTACTGCGTCGCTGAAAATAGCTTTGTGTTCATCCTTTACTGAGACAAAGACGAATCCGCCACGTTCCGCTTCGCCGCCGCCGTTCTGCGTTGACCCAGAGAACGTGTCACGTTTTTCAATTCCCTCTCTTAGGGAGTTTAACGCTTCGCCGTAGTGTCGGCTTCCATAAAAGGTGTACCCTACGAGCAAGCCCCACATAGCCTTTTCTTCTTCAAGTGTTTCAGGCAACTTGAAGCCCATGCTATCGGCAAGTTTAGTTCGACCAGTGTTGACAAGGGCTTGGATTGAATAGCTCCAGTTTTCAACTGCCCGGATTGCAAGCCAATGAAACAAGATTGCCAGCGAAAAGGCTGGAATACTGAGCATGATGTTGAAATAGAAATGCTCAATCGTTCCAAGAACCAAGCCCGCGAAGCCGTAAAAGACGCTCAGGTAAAGCGAGGCGACGAAAAAATCGACGGAAACGTGAGCCGAGTTGATTTCGGACTGTATGTAATCCGGGGCAACCGAAACCAACTCATGCCAAAGCGTTTGCGAATCCAAATTGAACCGCGTTTTGCCATAGGTTTCAAATGCCCTTATGGCGTTTCCAAACCTGGTGGGGGCAATTTGATGGTCGTCCAGAGGATATCTGGCGAGCTCTTGTAGAGCGATGCCGCGTCGCGATCCATCCCTCTCAACTTCAGCTTGAAGCGCTTTTTTTCGGGCGCGGTGTCGCTTAATCCCCCATTCCTGGAGCCAGCGCGGCCAAAGGTATCCTTCAAGAAGGCCATAAAGCTGTGTTGAAAGCGACGAAAGAGAAACCGCCAAAGTACCAGTGAGAGCGAGGAATAGCAGAGCCTGCTCGCCACTAACCCCCACCAAGCTCAGGGAACCGCTCAGCCGCGGAAGCAAAAAGAGCCACGTTGCCCCAAGTGCTAATGCGCTTGGCAAGCCCCACGCGTAGAGCTTTCCCCAAAGACCTTTGAAAATTTCCGACATGTCACCAATCGGTCAATTTCGAGGCTCGATCGCCTCTAACCATGCCTTCAGTGTATAACAATGTGGCAGCCAAAGGGAGGCTGAATTCTGACGCAAGTGCAACGGCCTTTGCTCCGCATATGAAAGCGAGCGGCTGCATTGAGCTTCCTGCTGCACGAAGTCGCATAGACCAAACCCAAGAGCTGGCCTTCTCGTGCCAGCGAATGTCTCAGAACGGTCTATAGCGGCACAATTTCTCAAAACCCCTCGGATTATAGGCCCTATTTCGCCGTGCAGATTTCTTGATTTTTGCTGTGCATCCCGTAGGTGCATATCACGAATGGAGGAAGGTTGGTGGAGGACATACAGGAAGAGCATTGGGCGGCTGAACGGAGCATCAAGGCACGACTGATGTATCATAAAATTATTGACGATATTGACGACGTGCCACCCCAAGCATTTGTCCTTGTCGCCGGGAAGCTTCGCGACTTCAAGCGGCGTCCCGTTACCGATCAGGATATGGTCACGCTGAAAAAGGAGGGTGGCAAACATTTTGACGCTCGAACGGATTTAAATAACGCCGTCCGAATCCTTCGTAGTGAGATTGAGCAAGGGAACTGGCGTAAATTTCCGGCCTTCAAGGAGCGCGTGCGCCGTTGGGAGGAAGCAATTGCCGTTGTACGCATGCCACGCGGCGCGATAGACAATCCTAACGACTGGCTGGATGGTGCAAAAACTGGAAAGCCCATGCAGCCGTGGTCATATATGGCGACGGAGATCGCCGGATATACTTTGCAGGCTTTGAGACCGTTCAGGGAAACAATCTCACTTCGCCACGACAGCGGTATGGTGCTGTTCGTTCGGGAGGCCTTGGAATTTATCGGCGTTAACAAGCTTCCGGCTTGCGCGACCCTTTCCAACCTGCTCCGAAAAAATCTCGAAAAAACGGGTGCTATCGGTAAGCGTACCCGTATTGCAGGGCGAAATACAGGCACGAAATCACACGACGCGCAGTGAGCGCGATAAACAATTGTCGTCTTTGAATATTGAATAGGACGACACCTATGAAAAAGCTGCTTCCGCCCGAATCCAAAACCCAACTTATCGCCGCCACGCTGAATTTGCTTGCTGCACTCGTGAGGTTATTTGACCATCTTCGGTGGCCTTAACCCGCACGTTGACAAAGTAGGTATCAAAGGACGGCGATTGAAATAAAAACTCCTTTTCCGAAGCTGGCGTGTAATTGAAGTCACATAACGC
>CAVUNP010000040.1:0-15923 GCA_963742855.1 uncultured Actinomycetota bacterium
ACGCCCCGGCCCTTGAGGGCACGTAGCGGCGCCACCGTGGTCGAAGCTCGCGCGCGGCCGCCGGGTCGACGGTCCGCCAACGCAAGGCGCCGAAGACGGAGAACTGGACGCCCGGCGCCCTGGCCGTCGCGCGACGGGCTGCTGCGGCGGCAGCCCGCTCCCTGACCGACGCGTACTCTGTGGGACTAGCGAGACACGAACCCGCGATCCGTACGAGATCAAGTGCTCGGCAGTAGTGGAAGCGGGCACGCGGCGATGGAGCAGGCTGTCCGCTTCAACGTCGACGATGTAGACGAAGCGGGCGCTCGTCGTTGATGCGTCGGGACGAGAAGCCGGAACAGCAAGTTCGCCCCGGAGCCGTTCTGCGGTTTGCCGATGCCGCCGTCGTCTTCGCGCGTGATGTCGCCGATGAAGAAGATTGATCCGCCTGAAGATCTTGCGGTCGGCCGTTCCGCCCAAGACTCGTACTGGTCCGAGGCGTCCTCGGACCAGACGATCTTCATTCGTCGTCGACCCGGTCGCGGACCGCACCCCTCGCCGGGCGCGTAGCTGAGCGTATCGACCGTCGCAGCATGCGGCCGTTGGCTCCCTGGGACAGATAGGCGGTCTCCACCATCGCAATCCGAGTCCTCTTCGGTACATGCGAGGATGGCGTCGCCGCGCTCGGCGGCACGACTTCGACGGGTACATGATCGTCGTGGCACCTGCTTCGATGAGGGGGAGACAGTCGCTCTGCGTGCCTCGGTGGCCGTGATCGCCGACACTTGCTTCGTCCTCTCGCCATCGACAGCACTGGTACCGAATCCGGCACCAGTCTGGCCGGTCCGAGCGCGAGGGACACGCCACCGCGTCGGGGGTAACTCGGGCGGCGCCCGCCTGCCTGGCGGCACGCGACCTGGCTCAAACGCATCGAAAGCGGTACGCCAGCTGATCAACATTCGCGGTTCGCGCGGCGATGCGTCCGGCCCACCATGGCGAAGTACGTCACGTGCCTGACGTACATCAACGAATCGTGAGCAGCACCTTGCCGGTGGCGTGGCCGTGGCCATGTTAGAGCCCGCCGCCGTCAGCCGGGTCACGCAGCTGCACTGCTCTGGAAATTTCTCGCCTGAGAGTGTCGGATCTGCCGGACGCCGTTCGTAGCGTAGACGGCGACGGACACCGGGTCCGGCTGAGCAGAGGGAGCAAACATGCCCGAGTACCTCATCTACTTCAACCAGCAGTGGGTGGGTGTGTTCGGCACCTTGTTTGAGCACCACTACATCAACAACTTTGGGCACCAGCCGTTCGGCACAGGCATCGATGGTTGCCGTTCCATCCTTTGACAATGAACCACAGATTTCGGCGGACCGCCACGACGATCACCCCCCGGCGGGAACCGAACGCCGGCGAATGCCGACTTCGGAGGCAGCCACGGGCGAGAGCGTGCTCAATGACTTCACTGCTCAAGCCTGTCTCGATCCTGCCCGCTCGACGCCACAACAGTCCCAGCGGGTCCCGTGATAGGGCGCCCCGGTCATGAACGTCAGTCATCATCGGACGCGGCTTGCATGGCGAGGCGCTCTTGCAGGCGTGCGTGCCGGAACTGGTATCGCGGGCCGACGGCGCGCAAGACATGCTTGGCCCGGGCATCCTCCAGGAAGCGCATCATCCGCAGCGGACCGTCGTCGATGACACGTAGCCAGGTGAAGACCAGAAACGTCCGCCACACCCGAGACATCGTCACGCCGAATCCCAGGCCGAACGTCAGATAGAAGGCGAGCCCACGCGCCGAGGGCACGCCGGTGACAAGGATCCCGCCCAGCCCTATCGCTGACCCGACGAGCAGGCCGCAGCCGAGATCGCGCTTCCAGCTGGTCGACGGATCCAAGGTGCTCAGGTCGGTGCCGGTGGGCCTGGTCCCCGCATACGCGAGCATCAGCGCCAAGGTGAGGGACGAGGCGGTCACGAGCGTGTGGATCGGGCTGGGCACATCCTCACCTGGTGCTGGAAGGTAGGTGAACCGCAGCCGCGCGAGGGCGACCTGTGCACCGAGCACGCACAGCCACCCCAAGATTGCACTCGGGGTGACCAGCGAGCGCAGCCGGTTGAAGGCCCACGAGCGAGGCTCGTCCGAGGTCCTGCCGAACATGAGGTCGCCGGCTCGGTGCGTGAGCAGGCCGGTGGGCATGCCGAAAAGTAGCCCGAAGACGATGCCCGACGCTATCGGGGAAGGTTCGCCGCCGAGGATGATGCCGATCGACCCCGAGATGATGGCGCCGATCAGCCCCGAGATGGTGGCCGTCATAGCGAGCTGGACGAAGTTGGGTAGCCAGCTGGTCAGGCGCCACCAGGCCAGGTCGCGATCGTCCGTCTCGTCAGCCGGCAGGCGAGCCCGGCCGAGCCAGCGGCGTGCCTGGTTGGCCGTGTAGCGCGGCGGCGGGCCGTCGGTGTCAGGATCCTGGTCATAGGCGTTGGGCAGGATGGTGTCGAGCAGATAGTCCTCGGCCGCTTTGCGGTTGCGCCGACGGCGTGAGTTGAGCAGCTCGCGGAGCCGGTCCTCGCGTCCGTAAACTAGTGAACCAGGCTGAGGACGTCTAGGGGTTCTCCAGGGCCCGGGTGAGGCCGTCGCGAGATCCGGCGCGCAGGCGCCGAAGCAGCCGTTGCCAGGTAGGCGACGGGGGGCCCGCCTGGCAGCTTTCCAGATAGTCGGCGGCCTGTGTCGCCTTGGCCGGCTTGAGCTCTAGGGTCGCCGCTCCGAATAGGATTCCCCCGCTGGCAGGTACGGCGTCGTCCATCTCGTGGCCACGGCTAAGGAGCACGATTCGCTGCGCTGTCAGCGCGTTCAGCTTTCGCAGGGCGGCCGGGCGCAACCGCTGCGGCATAGCGTCAAGACTGTCCAGGATGAGGGCGATGCGGCCGGTGGCCAGCAGCTCTTGAACCACGGCGAGTCCGAACTCCGCGAACGCAGGAAGGGATAGGCACGAAGCAACCAGGATGCGGCCCAGGAGAGGGGGTCCTGATCGCCCGGGTTCCAGTCAGGTGGAAGCCCAGAATCACCGGCACCGGTGCCCGGGTTTTGTCGACCGGATCGTACAGGCGGTCGCGGTGGTCCAGCGCGCCGTGCACAAGCAGCAGCGCGGCGCTGGTCTTGCCCGCCCCGGCGTCGCCGAGCAGCACCACCCGCCCCGAGTCCACGCCGCCGTAGACCTGGAGCAGATCCGCCAGATTCCCACTGTCGACATCGCCCGGACCGGCTTTGCTCATCCCAGGCAATGCAGCCGCGCGTTGCGCCGTCCAAACCGGACTCACCGCGACGTCCTTTGATGAGCCGAGCCTGCGGTTCGACCACTCCCAGCTCAACGCAATGGGGGTCGGGACATGCAGTCCGCGCTGCTCCATTTCGCATTCGACACGTGCCCGCACGGCCGTGGCTAGCCGGCCGACGGCGCGGTCGACTAGCTCCGGGGAAGGGGTGGGCCGGTGCCGGATCTGGCGCCACGGCCAGAGCACGACCGAACCGGCCAAGGTCAGCAGGGCCGCGAGGGTCTCGATGGTGGCGACGTGCTCTGGATCCGAAACCAGCACGACATACCCGGCAACGAGGACGCCCACGACAACCCCGATGAGGACGACCTGCAGCAGACCCCGGCGCCCATCGAACATGACGAGTAGAACTAGCCCAGCTCGTCAAACTTCCCCAGGAGCGCGGAGCTCCGCGACGGCTGCCTCCGGGTAGTCGCGATCCGGAGCTGATCCGCGCCGCTGTGGGCGGCAAGCCCCCGCGCCGTGGAACGGCGAGGCCCATGCAGAGCCTTCAGCGGGCGATCCTCACCAACGACCGTACGGTCTTCGCTGCGTGAAGCCCGCCTCTTGCAACAGCGACACAAGTAGGATCTTGACCGCGACGGTGCGGCAGAGACCGCCAGCCTCGTGGATCATGCGCGCCCCTGGCAGGCACCGATCCACCGAATCGTCATCCGCCCGACGCGGTACCGCCGCGGGAGTTCCTCATGATGAGAGCGGTCGAGTCGGCTGTGAAGTGTCACCGGACACGTTCGTTCGCTCCTTTCGGCACCACTCGACGCGCTCGCCACGATCCGGGCCCAGTCGCGCGAGCCCTTCAGGATGGTAGTTCCGTGAGCGCGCCAGGCTGGCGCGCTCGGCGTTGGGGTGGCCAGCCCGTTTCGGTGCCGGGAAAGGTGCCGATCATGGGCCGCGCCGGCAAGTGGTGCCGAAGGTACATGCTGATCATCCGTATGATCCAACATCTATGCACGGACGATTATCGATCCCGTGGTGCCCAAGGTTGTTGACGTAGTGGTATCGGAACAAGGTACCGAACTTAGGGTGGGTGACCGCAGCGAGGAGTGGTTCCGCGGGCGCGGGCCACTCGCCAGGGCGGTCGTTGACGAGATAAAACGAGCCGCGAAGATCGGCGCCTGGTCACGGCTCTGGGGGCGGCGAGAACGGGTCGCGCCCAGAGTCAGCCAATGACCGCGTTGCGCTCACTCGCGATAGCAGTACTTCGGCTGCTAGGTCTGCTGCTTTGTCAGCGTGGTTTCCTTGCCTTCAGCGTTCCGGCCGAGAATCGTGCGTGGTTCATGGTGGACTTCGCCGTCTCGTACTGGTTGTCGCTGACGAAGTCGCTGCTGCCGTCCTCGTAGTGGACTGTGTAGTTATGGGTCACCGAACTCTCGCCCATCTGGTCGTCACGGGCGAACTCAAACTCGGGGACGTGGTCACCGTGATGGTTCTCGTACGCCGCGCGCCCCGACCTGCTGATCGTCGTCGAGTCGTGTTGCCCGTCGGTTCGGTTGGTAGCGTATGTGGTTTGGTGTCGTCGACTCGGGCAGAGGTCAATGGGAAAGAACAGTCGCGAACGGCAGAAGGCCAAGCGGAAGGCCGCGGAGGCGGCTCAGCGTCGGAGGACGGCGGGGACACCCGGCACCGATGACCCGCTGCGTCTGTTCGGTGTGCCGGGCATCCCGTCCCAGCATCAGGTCGCGGAACAGATTATCGAGCAGGCGGTCCACGCCAAGCACCACGAACAGACAGCCGAGCTCGACCGCAGCCTCGCCCTGCTGACCGCAGGCCCCGGCGGTGCTGTTGGGATCCAAATCGTCAACCGGGCCTTGTTGGCCTTCCTGCTCCGCGAGGTCGAGCATGCGTGGCGGCGCGGCTGGCAGCCGGCCGAGCTGGTGCGGGTGGCCCGCCGGGAGTACACCCGCGAAATAGCCGGCTCATGGTCGACGCCATCGCGGCGCAGATGCGCAGCTATTCCAAGGCGACCGTCGATCGACGGTGGCAGTCGCAGTTGGTTGCCCTCGACGCGCGGGTGTGGTGGGAGCACGACGACCACTATGTGACTGTCTGGGGCGAGCAACAGGGCCTCGATCGGACCGGGGTGATCGCCGCCATGATCGAGATGCTTCATCTTCTCTTGACGCTTCCGTCGATCGAGCCGGTCGGCCCGATGCCGGGCACCGCCACGTCCGCCGCGGCGACCCCGCCTGTCGACGTCGATCAGCGGATGTTGGATCGGGTTCGCGCGTTGCTGGCTAAGGCGGAGTCTACTGCCTTCCCGGAGGAGGCCGACGCGTTCACGGCCAAGGCACAGGAGTTGATGACCCGTCATCGCATCGATCACGCCCTGCTCGTTGCCAGGACGGGCGTACGCGACCAGCCGATGACCCGCCGGGTGAGCATCGACAATCCGTACGAGGCGCCGAAGACGCTGCTACTGCAAGTCGTTGCGAAGGCCAACAGTTGTCGGGCGGTGTGGATGAAGCGGTTCGGCTTCACTACCATTGTCGGCTTCCCAGCCGATCTGGAGTCAACCGAACTGCTGTTCACCTCGCTGCTCGTGCAGGCGACGAAGGCGATGACGCAGGCCAAGCCGAGCACTGACAAGTACGGGCGCAATACAACCCGCTCGTTCCGGCAGTCATTTTTGACGGCGTACGCGTCGCGGATCGGTGAACGGCTCAGCGCCGCCACCGAGGGGGTCGATCGGGAGATGACCGCGTCGACGGGCGCCGCCCAACTCCTGCCCGTGCTCGCCGCACGTGATGACGCGGTGCGCCATGCCTTCGAGATGCAGTTCCCCGAGCTGACACACGACGCGACGACCATCAACAACCGGGAGGGCTGGGCGTCGGGCCGGGCCGCGGCCGACCGGGCCTCCTTGCACGGGCGGCAGGCGGTCGCACACGCTTGATCGGCTACCGCGTCGAACCGTAACGGATGGCCAGATCTGGGACGGAGCCCCCGCGATCCTCCTTACTCGTTGGTCAACTGCCCGAGCGGGTCACGGCTCAGCTCTACGAGGCGTGCCGGACGCCGCGCTCTGGGCAAGTACCGGCCGGTTACCAGCCGGACAGCTGGTCGCGGCGACGAGTGAGGTAAGCCGTTTCGGCGGTGTTGCCAGCCAGTCCGATGGCCCGGTCGTACGCCGCCCGCGACTCCTCGCTACGGCCCAGCCGGCGCAGCAGGTCGGCGCGGGTGGCGTGCAAGAGGTGGTAGCCCGCCAGCGGTAGACCGTCAACTTCGGCCAGAGCGACCTGGGGGCCGTCGAGTTCGGCAACCGCGATCGCCCGGTTGAGCCGTACGATCGGCGAGGGGTCGAGGCGGACGAGCTGGTCGTAGAGCGCGACAATCTGCGACCAGTCGGTGTCCGCATGTCGCGGGCGTCGGTGTGAACGGCGTTGATCGCGGCAAGGATCTGGTAGCGCCCCGGCGCCTGGCCGGAGGCGATGCGCGCGCGGACCAGGGCGTGGCCCTCGGCGATCAGCTGGCGGTCCCATGCGCCGCGGTCCTGCTCGTCGAGGGTGACGAGCTCACCGCTGGCCGACACCCGCGCGGCCCGGCGGGCCTCCGTCAGCAGCATCAGCGCCAGCAGTCCGGCAACCTCACCGTCTGCTGGCATCAGGCGTGGACCAGCCGGGTCAGCCGGATCGCCTCGGCGGTCAGGTCGCTGCGAACCGCCTCCTTCTCGGGGTTTGAGGCCAGGTAGCCCTCGTTGAAGATCAGGTAGAGGACGGCGAGGACCCCGGTAACCCGGGCCGGAAGGTCTTCACGCAACGGCACGCGATAGGGGATCTTCGCCGCCTTGATCTTCGCCTTCGCACGGGTGATCCGCTGGCCTATGGCGGTCTCCTGGACGAGGAAAGCGTGGGCGATCTCGGCCACAGTGAGCCCGCCTACCATCCGCAGGGTCAGCGCAATCCGCGCCTCCATGGCGAGAGCGGGGTGGCAGCAGGTGAAGACGAGGCGGAGCCGGTCGTCGTCGATCGCGCCGAGCGGTTCGGCGGTGTCGGACCGCATCGACGCCTCCTTGTGCTTTTCCTCGCGCCTGGCCTCGCGCCGGAGCCGGTCGATGGCCTTGCGGTGGGCGGTGGTGGTCAGCCACCCACCGGGATTCGGCGGGACGCCGTCGACCGGCCAGCGCTCAACGGCGGTCGCGAACGCCTCAGCGGTCATCTCCTCGGCAATGTCGAGGTCCCCGATGCGCCTGGCCGTGGTCGCGACCACCCTGGCCCACTCCTCGCGGTGGACCCGGGTGATCACCTCGTCGACGTCGGTCACTCGCCCAGGAACGGCCGGAGCTCGACCCGACGGTTACAGCTCTTCGATCCCTTGGCGGCGAGCCGGAGCGCCACGTCGAGGTCGGGGGCATTGATGATCCAAAAGCCGGCGACGTGCTCCTTCGACTCCAGGTAGGGCCCATCGGTGAACACCGGGTCCCCGTCGCGGCCGTCGACGACGGTGGCCGTGCTGGGCGACGCGAGGCCGCCGGCAAAGACCCAGTGGCCGTCGGCCCTGAGCTGCTCATTGAACACGTCGATCGCGGCCATCTCGTCCGAATCGGCGAGGCCGGCCGTTTCGTCGAAAAGCACGGACATCAGGTACTGCGCCATCGGAATCATCTCCTGTTGTGGTCCGGCCGCCCCTCGGGCCGCCTTTCACCCCTGCTACGAACGCCGCCGGCTCGATCCGACACACTCCACTGAGAATATTCAAGGACTTTCGTACGCCGCTGTTGGACATCCGCAGCCGACCGGGCCAGCACCTCGGCTCGCGTACGGTGCGCCCGAGCGGACGACAGTCAGGCTGAGTCCCGTCGATGATCAGCCGGAGGCTGTGGCTGCAGCAGGGGCTGATCATCTACGACGAGCACCCGCACCGGCACGAGGCTGTCATCGGTGCTCCTGGTCGGGCAAGTGTGACCGGCGCCATCGCCATCGCTCGGTTCATCAGAAGCGATCCCTGAGGCAGCTGCGTGACCTCGCGGGCGGAGTATGTTGCCAGGCATGGCCGCGTTGTCCACGGCGTACCAGGTGCCGATCTACTGCTGGCTCGCCTTCGAAGTGGGCCTGCTCGTACGTGATCTTGTTCGGGGAAAGTTCCGGCACGGCTACGACCGAGGCACCCGCCTGATCGTCTCCTGGTCCCTCGGCGGCGCGATGGCCGTCGGGTGGCTGATGCGGGAATGGACGCCGGCCTTGGCTACACCAGCACCGGACGCGTTCGTCGTCGCTGGACTCGTCGTCATCTGGCTCGGCCTGGCCGTACGCATCTGGGCAGTGCTGGCGCTAGGCCGCTCGTTCAGTACGTTCATTCAGGTCAAAGGCGACCAAATCGTGGTCACCCACGGCCCGTACCGGTGGGTGCGCCACCCTTCGTATACCGGCCTGCTGCTTATCGGCCTCGGGTTCGGCGTCGGCACCGCCAATTGGCTGTCAACGGGGATCTGCGCTGTTGTTCCACTACTGGGACTGCTGCCCCGCATCGCAGTCGAAGAGGCGGAACTGGTCCGGGTCCTGGGTCAGCAATACCGCAACTACCAGCAGAAGACACATCGCCTCATGCCAGGAGTTTGGTGATCGAGGAGCCGTCATACGCCGCGTGGTCATGGCCATATACCGGTCTTCAGAATGGCCACTATGGACACCATTCAGCACGCGATCGCGGTCAACCCCCATCGGGTTGGCAAGCCCGTTGACGAACCGTTCGATGGCTTCCATTTCGCCCGCGGCGGAACGGCGGATCATCTACGGATCAATGAGGCCAGACGAGTCGTGGAGATCCACGAGCCGCCACCCAGCGCATACCGTGTAGGCTATGTCACCGCATCTCCTGGATGCGGACCATGTTGCCCGCGGGATCGCGGAAGGCGCAGTCGCGCACCCCGTACGGCTGCTCGGTCGGCTCCTGGACGACCTCGGCGTCGCCGGCCTGCAGCCGCTCGAAGGTCCCGTCGAGGTCCTCGGTAGCCAGGATGATGCTGGCGTACGTGCCCTTGGCCATCATCTCGGCGATCGTGCGGCGCTCGTCGGGCGTGATGCCCGGGGTGGCGGCCGGCGGGTGCAGGACGATGGATGTGCCGGGCTGGTCGGGCGGGCCGACGGTGATCCAGTGCATCCCGCCGTACTCGACGTCGTTACGGACCTCGAACCCCAGCGTGTCCCGGTAGAAGGCCAGCGCGGCCTGCGGGTCGTCCTGCGGGAGGAAGGTCTGGTGAATGGTGATCTTCATGGCTCTCAGGCTAGGCGAGCCCGGTGCTTACTGCTTCTCGATTCCTGATGGGTCTGGTCACCTGCTTAGCCACGCACGACGGCATTCCCGCAGTCGCGCTCGCGAACTGCACCCGGTACGTACTGGGCGGGACACCGACCAACTCGGTGAAGCGGGTGCTGAACGTGCCGAGTGACGAGCAGCCGACCGCGAAACAGACCTCGGTGACGCTGAGGCCACCCCGCCGCAGTAGAGCCATCGCGCGTTCGATCCGCCGCGTCATCAGATAGGCGTACGGCGACTCCCCGTAAGCCTGCCGAAAGGCGCGGCTGAGATGCCCGGCCGACATGTGTACGCCGCGGGCGAGCGCCTCGACGTCCAGCGGCTGGACATACTCCCGGTCGATCCGGTCGCGGACGCGCCGCAGCAGTGCCAGGTCGCGCAGGTGCTGCTCCGGGGCGGGTCTGCTGGTCATCTCCAAGATCGTGCCACGTCGCACCGAAGACAGCCAAGGTCAGGGCAGGAGCCACGGCAGTTCGGCCGCGAACCAGCCAGCCCCAACGCGAGGCCCAGCAAAGCGTCGCCCTAAGGCCGCTCAGCACCGCCACGGCACCGACCACACCGAGCACGAGCGACAGGTGAGTACCCCGAACGGCGGTGACTATGCGCGAGACGGCACCCAGTCTTGGGAAGGCACCTCCAGCGGCGCCGGATAGCCACGTACGGGTGGCTGCTTCCACGGCTCGTGCACCGCGCGCCCGCGAAGGTCGGACAGTTCGGGGACATACCTGCGCACGTAGTCACCCTCGGGATCGAACCGCAGCGCCTGCCGGATCGGATTGAACCGACGCCCCGGCCTGGGGTCGTTGCCGGTGCCGGCCACCCATTGCCAGTTGCCGTAGTTGTTGGGTATGTCACCGTCGAGCAGCCAGTCGAAGAACCAGTCCCCGCCAGCGCGCCAGTCCAGGCCGAGGTGCTTGGTGAGGTAGGAACCCACCAGCAGCCGGGCTCGGTTGTGCATCCAGCCCTCGGCCATGAGTTGGCGCATGCCCGCATCGATGATCGGCACCCCCGTGCGGCCCTCCTGCCAGGCTTCGAGGGCGTGGAGGTCGGTGCGCCAACGTTCCTTGACTGACCGGATCGTCTGCTCATTGATCGCGGGCAGCGCCGCGGCCACCTGATAGTAGAAGTCGCGCCAGCACAACTGCCGGACGAACTCCTCGCCCGGGTCAGCGCCCGCGGGGCTGGTGTCGTGCGCGGCCCGGTCCAGCGCGGTCCGCACCACCTCGAGTGGCGACAGGCATCCGAACCGCAGGTACGGGCTGAGCCGGGAGGTCCGGTTGACGGCCATCAGGTCGTGGTTGTGCGGATAGTCGCCGAGATCACGCAGCCAGCTCCGAAACCTCCGACGGGCGGCCGTCTCCCCACCCAGCGGCCGGTCCGGTGACAGTCCACTGGCCGGCGGTCGCGGCAGGTCGCCGGGGTGCAAGCCGGCGGAGTGCGCACCGGTGGGGAGTGTGATCCTGCGCGGCACCGGCGCGGTCCTGCGCCAAGCGTGTGCCCGCCACACCCGCCAGTACGGCGTGAAGACCTGGTATGCCGGCTTGCCGCCAGCCGGCCCCAGTTCCCCGGGGGCCACCACAGTCAGGCCCGGCAGGATGTCCAGCGCCAGTCGCTGCTCCGCGCAGGCGTCGCGGAGCCGCCGTTGCCGCCGACGTGCGTACCGGCTGACATCGGCGGCCACGGTGATCGCCTCAGCGCCCACCTCGAGAGCCAGCCGGATCGCCTCGTCGACCGGGTCACCTCGCCGGATGATCAGATCTCCGCCGCGCTGGCGTAGCGACTGCCGAAGGTCCGCCAGCGATTCGCCCAGAAACCAGTGCCGGTTGGGCGACGCCGAGATCGCCGGGTCCACCACGTACAGCGGCACCACCGTGTCAGCCCGGGCAACGGCCGCCGCCAGGGCCGGATTGTCGCGTACCCGAAGGTCGCGGGTGAACAGCACTACCGCCGCACGCACGCCAGCGCCTCTATTCGATCCCCGGCCAGCCTGAGCCACCGCCTTGTCCATATGTCGAACAGTCTCTCCGATCCGGCCGCGACAACCATGGCGGCGCGTCGGCGGCGGGGCACCCGAACCTGGCCAGCCAGGACCTCATACCCCGCCCGGGCCACTTCGGCGAGAATGTCGCCGGCCGCGACTCAACGTGCCCGCCGCGACGGCGTCACCCGACACACCTCCATAGCGCGACCTACGTCATCAAATCGGCCTACCCTACGAGTTGCGACGTCACACCGCTTCCTACCCGGAGAGCGCGTCGTTGCGCAGGCGATCTTTTGTTTGGGGGACGTTATGCGAAAGGTCACCGGACGCTCGGATCGCGTAGTGATCGTGGGCGCCGGCCTGGGGGGCTTGGCCTGCGCGCTGCACCTGGCTGCCACCGGACGAGACGTGACGGTCGTGGAGCGCGAGTCGGTGCCCGGTGGCCGGGCTGGCCGGCTCTCGATCAGTGGCTACGAGTTCGACACCGGCCCGACCGTACTCACGGCGCCGGAGCTGATCGCCGAACCGCTCGGCGCGGTCGGCGAGAACCTCGAAGACTGGCTGAACCTGACCCCGCTGGAGCCGGCCTACCGGGCTCACTATCCGGACGGTTCGACGCTGGATGTGCTCACCGACGTCGACCGGATGGCCGATGAGATCACCAGAGTGTGCGGGGCCAAGGAAGCCGATGGCTACCGAAAGTTTGTCCGGTTCGGCCAGGAGCTGTGGCAGCTCGAACGGGACAACTTCATTGGCCGCAACCTCGACACGACGACCGACCTGATCCGACCGGCGCTGCTGCGACTGTTCCTGCGAGGCGGATTCCGCCGCCTCAGCAGCAAGATCGAAGACTTCTTCGCGGACCCCCGTACCCGAAGAATCTTCTCGTTCCAGTCCCTGTACGCCGGCGTTGCTCCGCAACGGGCACTTGCGCTCTACGCGGTCATCTCCTATCTGGACACCGTCGCCGGTGTCCATTGCCCGCGTGGCGGCATGCACGCGATACCGCAGGCATTGGCCGCCGCCGCCAGCAAGCACGGGGTTACCTTCCGGTACGACACCACCGTGTCGCGGGTAGAGACCTACCTGGGCCGGGCCCGGGCGGTACACACATCGGCCGGTCAACGAATCCCCGCGGACGTGGTAGTACTCAATCCAGACCTGCCAGTGGCGTACCGGGAACTGCTGCCCGCCGAGCCGGAACCACACCGGTTGGCCCGGCTGCGCTACTCACCGTCGTGTGTGGTGCTTCACCTCGGCTCGTCGCGGCACTTTTCCAAGATTGCCCATCACAATCTCCACTTTGGACACGCCTGGTCGGCCACATTCGCCGACGTCATCGACCGCGGCCAACTGATGCGGGACCCGTCCTTGCTGGTGAGTAACCCCACCCGCACCGACCCCGGCCTCGCGCCGCAAGGCAAGGAGGTCTACTACGTGCTGGCACCGGTGCCGCACCTGCTCGCCGGAGGACCCGATGCGACCACCTGGCGGGATCGCGGCCTTGGCCGGGAGTATGCCGCCGAGCTGATCGCGACGCTGGAGGCCCGGGGTTACCTTGACCTCGGCTCCGGCATCGAAGTGTCCCACGTGGTGACTCCCGCGGACTGGGCCGCGGCGGGCCATGCGGCCGGTACGCCGTTCGCGGCTGCCCATACATTCGGCCAGACCGGACCCTTCCGTCCCGGTAACCTTCACCCCACACTGTCCAATGTGGTTTTCGTAGGCTCCGGCACGCAGCCGGGAGTGGGGGTACCCATGGTTCTGATATCCGGAAAGCTGGCCGCGCAACGGGTCACCGGCACATGACGGTCGAGCGCGAACTACAACTTGTCGAACTCGTATCGCCGGCCGGGGACGCGATCGGCACGTCCACGGTGGCCACCGCGCACGCTGCGCCGGGCTCGCTACACCGGGCGTTCTCCGTCCTGCTGTTCGATCCAGAAGGCCGGACACTGTTGCAGCAACGGGCCGCCACAAAAACGCGGTTCCCGTTGCGATGGGCGAACACCTGCTGCGGCCACCCGGGCCCTGGCGAGTCCGTCATCGCCGCGGCAACCCGGCGGCTGATGGAGGAGCTCGGTGTCGGGAACGTGACGCTGGCACAGGTCGGCGTATACACGTACCGGGCAAGTGATCCGGCCACCGGCCGGGTCGAGCACGAATACGACCACGTACTGGTCGGCCGGGTGCCAGCGGACCTGCCGGTGCGGCCGGATCCGAGCGAGGTCGTCGCCACCCGCTGGATAGCCAGCGAGGATCTGACCGCCACCGACGAAGAGTACGCACCGTGGTTGGCTGGCGTACTCACTGTTGCGCACTCCTCGGCCCTACCTCCCGGTTTGTAACCATCGCGCGGGGTGCCGGGCGGCTTCCGGGTGGACTAACGTGAGGGAATCCCTCGACTCTCCACCCCTGGGAGTCCCCCTTGCCCCACCCTGCCCAATACCCCCCAAGCCCCACAAGCACATCACCCCGAGCGCCAGCCACCCGGCGCACGGCTCTGGCCATCGCCACCCTGGTGGCATCGATGCCCGTGCTCGCGGCCGGCTGTACCGCGTCGTCGAGCTACTGGGCTGAACCGTCCTCCACCTCGACGGCTACGAGTTCTCCGGCCCCCACGCCCACCACTGCGCCACCGAGCACCCCACCACCAACCCCGACACCGTCACCGACTGCCCCGCCACCGGTAGCCGTGACCCCAACGACCCTTCCGGTCGCCGGCGGCGCTGGACCGGTCGGCTCGATGATGACCACGGGCGGGCCAGAGGTCGCGCTGACGTTCGACGACGGCCCCGACCCGACCTATACGCCCAAGCTCCTGGACCTGTTGAACGCCGAAGGCGTCAAAGCCACGTTCTGCCTGGTTGGCAAGCGGGCAAAGGCCAACCCGGCGCTGGTACGCCGCATCGTCGAAGAGGGCCACACACTGTGTAACCACAGCTGGGCCCACGCGCTCGACCTGGGCAAACAGTCCAGCCAGGCGATACTGGCCGACCTGACCGAAACCAACAACGCGATCCGGGCCGCGGTGCCCGACGCCACCATCCGCTACTTCCGCGCCCCGGGCGGCAACTTCACGCCGGCGCTCGTCGACGCGGCCTCCGCCCTGGGCATGCGTTCGCTGTACTGGGCCGTAGACACCCGGGACTGGGACTTCGCCGCCTACGGGCACGGCCAGACGATGGTGAACCACATCATCGGCGTCGTGCAGTCGAAGACCCGCCGCGGCTCGATCGTGCTGGCCCACGACCTCAACAAGCCGGACACGATAACCGCGTACCGCACGCTGCTGCCCTGGTTGAAGGCTAATGTCACCCTCGTCGCGCTGCCGGTGGACTAGCCACGGGAGCAGGCCCGCGGGCGCACAGGGGGAATGGGTTTTGCGATGCCAGGGGGGCTCACGTATGCTGTGCAAGCCTCCGGCGGGCCGGATGGGGCAAGTCGCCATCGGAGCACATGTGCAATGATTGCGGAGCCGCCCTCATCGTCTAGCGGCCTAGGACGCCGCCCTTTCAAGGCGGTAGCACGGGTTCGAATCCCGTTGGGGGCACGAGGTACAGCAAGGTCCTGTGGAGCAGTTGGAGTGCTCGCCGCCCTGTCAAGGCGGAGGTCGCGGGTTCAAGTCCCGTCAGGACCGCCGGCGTCGTCTCTCGTGCGACGTTGAACATCGCAGGGCCAGGTAGCTCAGTTGGTACGAGCGTCCGACTGAAAATCGGAAGGTCGGCGGTTCGACCCCGCCCCTGGCCACCCACAAAACAGCAGGTGAACGGCCTTGTCGAGCGATCTTCGGCAGGGCCTTTGATCATTTGCGGGGCTGATGCTAGGGAAATGCTAGGGATCTTGAAAAGTTAGGCCGAGCGCCGCTTCTTGCGGGGCACGATCCCCTGCGCCTGTTGCGACGCGGCCTTGCCGGCTTCATCGAAAAGGTTGCCGTAGAGGTCGTTGGTGACCGAGATGTTCTTGTGCCCCATGATCTTGGAGACCTTGGCGATCTCGACCCCGCTAGAGATCAGTGCCGAGGCACGGAAGTGCCGTAGATCGTGGAGCTTCGACTTAGTCAGGCCGTGGCGCACCAACGTCCGCTTCACCACTTTTGTTACTCGATCCGGGTGGAGCGGTTCGCCGTCCTCACGAGTGAATACGTACCCCTCGTTGTTGTAGTCGGCGCCCCAGGCGAGCTTCTCCTTCTTCTGTTGCGGGCGCCAGACCTTCAGAGCCGCCAGCGCGTCGCCATCGAGCCAGACGATCCGCTCGTCGCCGGCCTCGGTCTTCGCCTCACCGACCACGATCTTGTAACCGACGCTGGTCCGCTGCGGCCCGAGGACGATGCGCCCCGTGTCCATGTCGATGTGCTCCCATTTGAGGCCGCATAGCTCGCCGC
>CAVUNP010000041.1:0-36067 GCA_963742855.1 uncultured Actinomycetota bacterium
CCTAGCCGCCGGGTGGCCATGGTCCGGGCCGGCCGGTCCGAGACCAACCGCATCGTTGCCCCAAGACCACTCCACCCGGTGCGGGGCCCTGGATCACAGGGACCGGGGACCGAGGCGCCAAGTCCGACGCGCCATGGACCAGCCGGCCACCGCGCGGATCCGGACCAGCGGACCACCGTGGACCAGCGACCGCGGTGGACCAGCGGACCGTGGACCAGGGCACCCGTGGAACCAGGGCACCGTGGACGGGCGGACCGTGGACCAGCGGACCACCGGGGACCGGGGATCGGGGATCGGGGATCGGGACCAGCAGACCACCGTGGACCAGCGGACGGCGGACGGCGGACGGTGGACGGTGGACGGTGGACGGTGGACGTGAACCAACGGGCTGCGGTGGCAGCTAGCCCGCTGACCTGGGCAAATCCTCCGGTGGACCACGAAAGTGTGGACCAGCAGCGGTTGTGGACCAGCGATTGCACGGCAGCCGTGGACCAGCGGCCCGTTGACCACAGGCCGTGGACCAAGGAGCTGTGGACCACGCGGCCCGTGGACCAGGGCACCGTGGACCAGGCCGGCGTGGACCGTGGACCAGCGGGGCCGTGGACCAGCGGGGCCGTGGACCAGCGGGGCCGTGGACCAGCGGGGCCGTGGACCAGCGGGGCCGTGGACCAGCGGGGCCGTGGACCAGCGGGGCCGTGGACCAATGAGTCCGTGGGCCACGCGGCCCGTGGACCAGCACGCCCGCGGACTAGGCGGGCGTGGACCGTGGACCAGCAAGCGGGGCCGTGGACCCAGCGGGCCGCGCGGGTCAGAGGCCCGTGGACCACAAGCGGCCGTGGACAACGGGGCCTTGAACCAGGACCCCGTGGACCAAGGCTAGGCGCGGAACGACAACGAGAGCCTGGACATGGATTTACACCCAGCTGGCGTCGGCCTCCGTCAGCGGACGCTCATCGAAGTCCAGCAAGATCATCGACCCGTTCAGATCAAGCACGCCACGAGCGAGCAGGTTCGGCGAACCGGCGACACCTGCGATGGTGCGCGTCATGGGCGCTGGAGAAGAGCGCCGCACCGTCGATCTGTATGCACCGAGCGGTCCCGAATTGTTGTTATGGCCTGCGTGGATGTTGCGCGTTATGCCGGCTGATAGCAAGTCGGAGGTCCCCATCTCGCACACCATCTCCACCGGCGACAGTTAGCGAAGCGCGTTCAGCTCGTCAAGGGCACGATGGCCGCGCTGGACCACCCCTGCAACGACATCGTGGCGGCCGAGACCGATGGGCCACTCGAGCTGCAGGAGGATCTGTGTCGCTGCGAGCACCGCCGCCCCCTCCCAGCCGACCAGGGCGAGGATTCTCGTCCACAGCCGCCTTCGGACACCGTCCAGCGGATCCTGGAAGGTGTGCCACTGAAGGGTGGTGAGATCAGTCGCCCGCGTGCCGCTACCTGCGTTCTCGATATCAACGACCGCCACGACCGCTCCGTCACGGACCAGGACATTGCTGGGGTTGAGATCGGCATGGACCATGTCAGGTGCCTCTCGTGGTGGTGGGACGTCGGCACACACGAGCCGCAAGCGCTCGACCAAGGCCGACACCACGGAGGAATACCCCGAGAGCCCGGCGACAGCCGATTCCTGACCGGTGGCGACCCGCCAGGCGTACGACCAGTGGTCGTAGGGCTCGGAGGCTTGGCCGGCCTGGAGTTCGATGATCTCCATCAGCTGCTCAACGATGGACGGGGTCAGCTCTGGCACGGCAGCCGCATCAACGAACTCCATGAGATGCCATACATGAGTGGCTGTGGCCCCGACTCCGAGCCAGGCTGGGGTGGGATAGCCGCGCCTACGCATGTGCTCGACCACTCTCTGGGCTCGCAACGTCTCGTCCAGGTGATTGGCGTGTACCCGGGGCTCTGCTTTGAGCACTGCATTTGCCCTTCCAGCCAACTGGACGCGCATAGCGCCCGCATTGACGCCTCCGGGTAGGCGACTAAGAAAAGTGACCTCTGCCCCGACTACGCTGGCCACGTCGTCCAGGACCTCGGCCGGCAGCTCTTCGGGATGGGTGCCCTGGTTCATCGGCTCGAAGGGCCGATCACCGCTCGGATGGCTGGTCCCGCCGAGCAGTGCGGAGCCAGGCCCCAACCCGGTGGCCTTCCGAGAGGACCAATGCGTTCCACCAACAGGCCGGTTTCCTCGTTGACTTCTCGGACAACGGCTTCGGTCAGAAGCTCACCCGGTTCGACAACACCTCCCGGCGGTCCCCATACCTCGATCTCTGCACGGGTCTCACGTACGAGGAGCACCCGATCGGCTCGGCGCAAGATCGCCGCCACGGTCACGACACTCTGACCCCACGCCACCTCGGCACGGTAGATCAACCCCATGAAGCCGCGGGCATCAATCGCCTGAACCACTGGGGAAGGGCTCCACGCGAACCTGCGGACCTTCTCAATCTCGACCACCACGCTGCAATCATGCCCCGCCAGCGGCCCGCCCAGGTCGGACCAATAACGTGAGCCGACCCCAGGTCAATTACGTGAGCGCCTGCACCCGTCGCACACGTCCGACCGACGGCAGGCGGACATCGATTCCCTGAACCTCGGCGAACGGTCCCCGCGTCGATGGAATGGCAGGACGACCGGCCGGCCGCTATCCAACTCCGCATCACGTCGTATGCCGAGGACGACAAGGTCTGGGTGACCACGACGTCCGTATCGGTTCCGAAGGACCCGTAGGTGGTCATCCACAACCGCCGCCGACCGAGTCCGGCGTGGTCGACACCAACCGGCGGCATCGTCCCCCCACGACGGTCCGGGTCGAGGCGTCCGGCACTCAGGGCCCTGAACTCACCACCCAGTTGAACCAAGGCGGCCCGACGGCGGGCCATCTCACATCGAACAACGGCAAGATCGAATGCTAGGGAAATGCTAGGGAACCAGCGCGTTCCTAGCCGTATGAGGCCGGACAGATCAGGAACCCGTCCAAACGAATCCGCAGCTCAGCGGCCCGGTCAGGATCAACCCGGACCAGGCCGACCGAACTGCGTCTCGCTGAAAATCGGAAGGTCGGCGGTTCGACCCCGCCCCTGGCCACCCATAAGCCCAGCTCAGAGGATATTTTTCATCGGAGCATCGCGATGGATGGCCCCTGGTGCTAGGGAAATGCTAGGAATATCGGAAGGCCGCCAACCAAGCCCTCGGCGCCCGCGAACAGCACAAACGCACTGGGCGATCAAGATCCGCCACTACCTGCCTTCTCGCATCCGGACACGCCGCAGTAGGGGCTCACCGCAGGCCCACTCATCAACGTCCGTGACCTCAGTCGGCGCAAGTTGGGTAGTGGTGGGCCGGAGTCCTGCCAGGCCCCTCGGCGGACGGGCCCGCGGGCATCCGTGAATGGTCACGTGGCAGGACTATACCTAGGTGGTATAGTTTTGACGTGCCCGAGCCGTTGACGTATCTCGAGCGGCTGCGCGAGATCGCCTTGGACCAGCACGGCTATGTGATGGCCTCGCAAGCGGCGGAGCTAGGCATACCGCGTGTGGAGCTGGTCAAGTTGGCCGCCCGGGACCGCATCGAGCGTGCTGCGCACGGTGTCTACCGCATCCCTCAGGTTCCTGAGACTCCGTACGACTTGTGGGCGTTGGCGGTGCTGTGGACCGGTGCCGAGGAGGCGTGCCTGAGCCATGAGACCGCGTTGGCGGCATGGGACGTCAGCGACATCAATCCTGACCGCATCCATGTGACGGTGGGCCGGAAGCGGCGTCTGCGGCGCGCTCGGGGCGAGCGGTACGAGATCCATCACGAGGACCTGCGCCCAGAACAGCGCACCTGGTGGGAGGGCATCGCGATCACCGATGTGCCGACCACGATCGCGCAGTGCATCGCCTCGGGTGTACCGACCTACCTGATCAGACAAGCCCTGGAACGCGCTGGGCGCACAAGCCTGCTTCGGGCCGCCGAGCGCGATCGACTGACGACCACGCTGGGGGAACGTGATGGCCGCTGAACCCGTCAATCTCGCTGCTGCGCTGGGTGGCCTCCGTCCCAAGGGCAAACAGCCGAACTCCGCACGCATCCTCAACGCCTGGATCGCGCAGGCCGAGCGGCAGCTCGGCTCGGACGGCGGCCGGCTGGGCTGGCTCGTCGCCTCCACCATCGCCACCGCCGCGCTGCAACAGGCCGTCAACGAGTTAGGTGAGCCGCTCTTCCTACTCAAGGGTGGCACCCTGCTGCAGCACCGGGTACCTGGCACCAGCAGAGCCACCACCGACCTGGACGGCTTGATCCGCGGCGACATCGATGCCTATCTCGACACGCTCGACGAGGTCCTTCAACGACCGTGGGGCGCCTGCCAACTTCGGCGCGGAGAAGTCGAGGTCATCGATGTACCGAACCAGCTGATCAAACCGCGACGCTTCGACGCGCCCGTGATGCCGTGGATCTACTCCTGCTGCGGGACCTAGTGACCGCCGAGGCTACGCCCACGCTGGCCGAGATCAGGGCTGCCGTCTTGGACACCTTCCGTGCACGCGCCCATGACGCTACCGCCCTTGGGCTGCCTCCTCGAACCTGGCCGACCGTGCTGACCCCCTATCCGCACTGGGGGGTCAGCTTCGGTCGGGCCGCTGAGTCCGTCGGGCTCGACATCGGCCTTAATGATGCGGTGGAGCAGGTGAACACGTGGATCAAGCTCATCGACGGCGCATGACGTGACGCCGGCGGACATGGGCGTAGTCGAGCGCCTGGAGCGCGAGTTGGGGGCGGCGCGGGCCGAGATCGCCCGGCTGGCTCGGCTGCTGGATCTGCGTGGGCAGGACACAGCTCCGGCGCCGGAGCAGCTCGCCACGCCCATGCCCGCACTGGTCACGAACGCCTCACCCAATCCGGACAAGCTCGCCCTCTATGCCGACCGGTTCCGTGCCCGGACGGATGTCTACGCGCGCCGGTATGAGAACCGTTGGACCGGGAAGGCAGGCTGGACTCCCGCGGTACTCGGTGGCTGGCGCAAGGGCATGAAGCATGAGTCGGCCAGCTACCTGCCGCTGACTCCCGACGTGATCAAGGAGCACTTCTGGGGCAACGTCTTCATCGGCTTCTACCCGCTGCTGGCCGACAACACTTGCTACTTCCTCGTCGCCGACTTCGACGGCAAGTCCGCGATGCTCGACGCGCTGGCCTACGCGAAGGCGGCACGGACCAACGGAGTGCCAGCGGCGCTGGAGATATCCCAGTCAGGTCGGGGAGCGCACGTGTGGGTGTTCTTCACCGAAAAGATTCCGGCCGCGACCGCGCGATCGGTCGGCACGACGCTGATCCACGAAGCGATGGTGCTACGCGGGTCGATGGACCTGCGCTCGTACGACCGGCTGTTCCCGAGCCAGGACGTGCTGTCCGGTAGCGGCCTGGGCAACCTCATCGCGGCCCCGCTGCAAGGCCAGCGCAAGGCCCACGGGCTCACGCTGTTCCTCGATCCGGCCACACTTGAACCCTACGACGATCAGTGGCTGTTCCTGTCCACGCTCGACCGCCTCAGCCCGGGTAACGCCCAGCGCGTCGCGCGGTTGGCGAAGCGGACGCTCGTCGGCAACGATGTCGCGACAATGAGCCGCTCGGACGCGACCCGCGTGCAGCCGCCGATGCCACCGGTCGTACACGCGGAACTTGGTGCTGGGCTGGTTCTTGACCTGACGGAGCTGCCCTCGGCCGCAGTGTCGACGTTCAAGCACGCGGCAGCCGTGGTCAACCCCAAGTTCTACGAGCTACAGCGCCTGCGCAAGTCCACCTGGGACACTCCACGTTTCATCCGCGGCTACGACATCACCCTTGACGACAAGCTCCGGTTGCCGCGAGGGCTGCGGCACACTGTCACCCAGATCGTCGAACGCGCGGGCTCCCGGCTGACCATGGCCGACGGGCGCAACGCCGGCCGAGAGATCGACGTGACCTTCACCGCTCAGCTCAGACCGGAGCAGACGATTGCGGTCGGCGCGATGCTCGGCCATGACAACGGCATCCTCGTCGCGCCACCGGGTGAGGGTAAGACCGTCATGGCCTGCTCGATCATCGCAGAACGCGCCACCTCGACCTTGGTCCTGCTCGACCGCAAGGCCCTAGCCGAGCAGTGGCGAGCACAGATCCAGCAACTCCTAGGCATCAAAGCCGGCCAGCTTGGCGGCGGTCGCACCAAGCTCACCGGGATCGTGGACGTCGCGATGCTGCCGACCCTCGCCGCGCGCCGGGACGACATCGGCGAACTCACGCGCCCGTACGGGCAAATCATCGTCGACGAATGCCACCATCTAGCGGCAGGCACCTATGACGACGCGGTGAAGCGGGTCGGCGCACAGTTCTGGCTCGGTCTCACTGCCACACCCGACCGGCGCGACGGGCTGGGTGAACTGATCACCTGGCAGCTTGGGCCCGTGCGGCACAGACTCGCGCAAAGTGAGCCGGGCACTCTCATGGACGCACTGCGGGATATGACCGGACCCCGACGGGTGCTGCACATCCGGGACACCAGCTTCCGCTACGCCGACATCGAGCCCAGCGCGCCCGGAGCGCTCGCCGAGGTGCAGAGTGCCCTTGTCGCCGACCCGACTCGCAACACCCAACTCGCCAGCGATATAGACGCCGCCCTCGCCCGAGGTCGAAATTGCCTTGTCCTCGTCCGGCGCATCGCCCATCTTGACGCCTTGGCGTCGCTGCTGGCCGAGCGTGAGCCGATCATCCTGCAGGGCGGCATGAACGCCATGGATCGCCGAGCCGCCATCGACCGCCTCGCCGACGCCCAAGCCGGCCAAGGGGTGCTTGTCCTCGGCACCACTCCGTTCATCGGCGAAGGCTTCGACGCACCCGCTCTCGACACACTCTTCCTTGCCGCCCCGATCTCCTACGAGGGCCTGCTCATCCAGTGCGCTGGCCGCGTGGTGCGGGCAGCGCCAGGTAAGGAGGTCGCCGAGGTCTACGACTACCACGACCCGGCCGTGCCGGTGCTCGCCGCCTCACTCCAGCGGCGTATGCCCGGCTACCGAGCGCTCGGCTTCGCCAAGACCTAACGGTGGCGGCCAGCGCGACCTCACCGACAAGATCGAATGCTAGGGAAATGTTAGGGAACCAGGCCGTTCCTAGCCGCACAAGACCGGACAGACCAGGAACCCCTCCAAACGAAACCGCAGCTCGGCGGCCCGGTCAGGATCAACCCGGGCCAGGCCGGCCGAACTGCGTCTCGCTGAAAATCGGAAGGTCGGCGGTTCGACCCCGCCCCTGGCCACCTATAGCCGCCGTTCAGAGGCCGATTTCAATCGAAGTGCTGCAATGAATGGCTCTGACCCTAAGGAAATGCTAGGAATATCGGAAGGCCCGCCAAACAGGCCTCCAGTCCTAGCGAGTCAAGATCTACCGCGACCGCGGTCAGTCTATTGATCCAGCCGGAGCCAACCAGACCGCGGACAGGCCGGATGCGCGTGCGACCTGGTCAAAGTCCCGGTCGTAGTGGACGAGCGTCAGGGAGTTCAGTTCAGCGGCCGCTGCGACGAGCAAATCGACAGCGCCTGCTGATCGGTGATGCCCCTGCCGGGTGAGGAAATCCTGCACTTCGCCGGCGCGAGTGAAGACCCGGTCGGGCATCGGTGCCCATGCAAATGCGCCCGCGACAAGTTCCTGAAGCTCTACCCGATGCGCCGCAGAGCGAGCGGTGTAGAGAAGCTCCAGTTCGACGAGCGGGCAGACGGCCACCAACCCGGCGGCAATCTGCTGCTCCCAACGGCTTCGAACGGCCTGTTCCCGTAGCAGCCGCACCAGCGCGCTCGTGTCCAGCAGGAACCTCGCCGGACTCACTTGCGGTAGGCCGCCTTGTCCAGCAGTTCGTCGAACGCCCCCGCCTCGCCCATCTCGCTCAGACGGGCGAGAGCATGCGCACGCCGTAGTCGCTGTACCGTCTCGCGCAGCGCCATATTGATGGTGTCCTTCTTCGTGGCGGTGCCAAGCAGCGTCGACGCCTCCGCCAGGGCGTCATCGTCAACATCAACGAGGACCTTGGTCATCTCACTCTCCCAGAGCAACGGATATACGACTCTCCGCACCAGTATATCCCGCCCGGCGGGCCCAGCTCGTGCTCCTGGTCAACGAACGCATGTTGCTGCCCTGTCCTTGAGGGTCGATGACGGGGGCCGCATGGTCGTCGGCACCTAAGGGCATGATGGTGTGGTGCCGGTGAATCACATGACCGAGGTCGGACGTCTCGAGGCGCGGCTCGAGGAGGTCTTGGGCGCAAGCCCTCGCGACGATGTCGCCTGCATCGCGGCGTTGGAGGAAGCGGTGGCGCTCACCCGCACCGACCCCGCCGCCACCGAGGATGTGTTCTACCTGCCCGAATTGCTCGATGAACTCGCCGAAGCCTACGGCGCCGCCGGCCGGGTCGACGACGCGCTGCAGGCGATGCGGCAGGCCATCGACGCCGGCCACGAGGGCGCCCCCGACAGCCGATGCCGACTCGCGGAGATCCTGATGCGGGCCGGCCGCGTCGAAGAGGCTGAGCCGATCTGGGCGCAGGTGCGGGCCGACACCCCCGATGACGTGTGGCTGTACAACAACGCGGGGCTGGAGTACGCCGCCATCGGCGACGACAGCACCGCCCTGGCCTGGCTCACCGACGGCCTGCGCCTTGCCGTGGACACCGACGACCCGGAACGGATCATCGGTCAACTCATCCATCTCAGAGCAGCCAGCATGACCGCGCTGGGGCTGCCGTCCGACGACCTGCAATCCCGGGCCAAGGACATCCACGCCGCGCGCAGACGCGACAGCCGCCAACGCGTCCTGCGTACGATGGCTCAACTGCCCCACGACACGGAGCCGGCCGCGGTGATCCCGACGCCGATGCCTGAATCGAAGGTGTGGACCTGGTTCCCGTCCAGCGAGTACGACAAGGCGCGGGCCCAGTGGCCGGGCCTCACCGAGCCCGACGGCCTGGCCGCCGGTGGCCGCCCACACCCCGAGTACTGCCGGGCGCTGCAGGGCAAGCTCGCCGAGGCCGCCAACGCCGGGATGACCGGCATCCGGATCGCTCCCATCCGGGTCGACGTACTCGTGGCGTGGTGCGCCGACCGCGGCCAGGACCCAGCCGGCGCCCGGGCCGACTACGTCGCCCACCTCACCCGAACCGACCCGGAACAGTTGATCTCCTGGCCGCCAAGGCGCAACGAGCCCTGCTGGTGCGGTTCGGCCCGCAAGTACAAGAAATGCTGCGGCGCGCCCGGGACCGGCGAGCGTGGTTGAGTCCACCGGCGACCCGCTGGTTGACGCGGCCCTGAACGAGCTGGCCTGTCTCGACCAGGATATGGCCGGCGCTGCCCGGGCCGGATTCGGCTCACTGACCTGGGGCGAAGGACTGGCCGCCGTCACCGGGCACGGCCTGGCCGACTTCCTGTGGTACCAGCTGCCCACCAAATGGATGTGCGACCTCGACGAGAAACAACAGATCGCCGCCGCCCTCGGTGATCTGTTCCTCCGCCTCGACCGGCCACGCTATGCCGCCATGTGCGGCTCAGCCCAGACCGCCGACATCCTCGCCACCTACGAAAACGACGGCAATGCGGCCGGACTCAAGGCATACAAGGCAGCCCTGACCGCCACCGGGACCCAACCACCCGACATCCCCGGACAGCTCCAATGGGGATCCACGATGGGCAGTGACGAGGCGTCGGCCTACTGGTCAGCGTCCGTCACGCTCGAGCGGGCGATCGAGCAGGGAGCGCTCAACCCCGGCCGGGCCGGCTGGCGCAAGACCGCCGAACGAGTCACCCGAGCATTCCTGGAAAGCCCCCGCGACGACGTCACCGGCAGCACCTGGCTGCAATGGATCCATACCGAACGCCTCCTGAACTGGGCCGACGGCCCCAGCAGCCAACGACCCCAACTCGCCGGGTCCATCGCCAACCAGCTCATCCACCCCGCCGTCGTCCCAGCGGGCGCCGACGAGCATCTCGCGCCGCTGCGATGGCTGCTCGACCACGCCGCCCTCGGTGCGCCGCTCACCCAGATCGGCAACCTCGCCCGCCCGCTGGTCGTCGAAGGCTGCCAGCGCTTCGACTGGACCACCGGCCACGGAAGCCCTCGCTCCGAGTCCGACATCGTCGAACTGTGGACGCTGCGCGAGTTCGCCAAACAGATGGGTGTCGTGCGCCGCTCCGGACGCACACTGCTGCTGTCCACTGTCGGCAAGGCCGTCCACTCGGGCGGCACCGAAGCACTGTGGCAGGCCACGATGGGCAACCTGCTCGGTGTCGACCACGCGGAAGCCACCGCCAGCGAGGTCGCGCTCCTGCTCCTGCTATCCGAGCAGGACTACGACTACCGCTCACTCAACATCGCCGTCGCCCAGGCCCTCGCCGACCAGGGCTGGCGCGACCAGCGCAGCGGAGAACCGATCACCCCCGAGCAGACCGGCACCCTCCTCAGCGACCTCCGGCGCCGGCTCAGACTCCTGCACCTCGCCGCCGAGAAACACTTCGGTGAACCCATGCGACTCAACGACGCCGGCCGGCGGGCTGCCCAGGCCGCGCTCCGGGGCCGGGCGTTGCGTCCACGCGCATACCCGCACTCCTGAGCGACGTCGAATCATGGATCAACTCGGACGCATCGGCCGCCTCGGACGAGAAAGCCTGCTGCGACCCTGCCCACGCGGGGTACATTCCCGCGATCGCGGCGCAGATTTCAACATCAGATGATTGGGAAATGCTAGGGAACCAGAACGTTTCTATCCGCACGGGGCCGGGCAGACCAGGAACCCGTCCAACGAAACCGCAGCTCAGCGGCCTGGTCAGGATCAACCAGGACCAGGCCGGCCGAGCTGCGTCTCGCTGAAAATCGGAAGGTCGGCGGTTTGACCCCCGCCCCTGGCCACTTCCAGATGTGGCTTTAACCAAACGACCTTGTCGAGCGCCCTTTCGGCAAGGTCGTCGTTCGTTGGCCTACCAGCTCCCGTTGGCGATGCGGCCGCCGTCGACAATGACGACCTGGCCGGTGATGTAGGTGGCCCGGTCGGAGCACAGGAACGCGACCGCGTCGGCGATCTCGGCCAACTCGACCCGGCGTCCCAACGGTGCCGGCCGGCTGGGCGGAATGGCGTTCGGAGGGTCGATGGTCAGCGCGGGCGCGACGGCGTTGACCCGGATGCCGTGCGGGCCCAATTCGAGGCAGAGCGTCTTGGTCAGGCTGTCGACGGCCGCCTTGGACGCCGCGTAGATCGCCAACCCGGGAGCGCCCCGACTGGCCACGGCGCTGCTGACGTTGACGATGACGGCACCTTTGCCGTCGGCGAGGTTCTGCCTGGCGAAGGCTCCAGCACTGTAGGCGATCGCGTAGACGTTCGTCGCGAAGATCCGCTGCCAGTCGGCCGGGTTCGTGCTGAGCGCGGGACCGGCGATGACCTCCTCGGCACAGTTGACCAGAAGCCGCACCCGGCCGATCTGGCTCGCGATCATGTCGAACATGCGGTCGGCCGCCTCCGGGCCGTTGAGTTCCATCATGCGGGTCGTCGCGGTGACACCCGTGGTCTTGTCGAGGGACGCGGCGGCGTCGGCGAGCGCGTCGATATCGCGGTCGGTCAACACGACCCGCGCGCCCGACTCAGCCAGTGCGACCGCGCACGCCCGGCCGAGCGGTGACCCCGCACCGGTGATCAGGGCGACCGTGCCATCAAGCCCGTCTGTCATCGTTGCTATCCCATCCTCGTCAAAGTCAGCGAGCTGTACGGCCACCGTCCACGTACAAAGTCTGACCGCTCATGGTTCTCGCACCACCGTCGGCCAGGAATGTCACCACGTCAGCGATCTCCTCCGTGGTCGCGATGCGGCCCAGCGGCGTCTCCGCTCGGACCGCGTCGTGATCTAGGAAACCGGCGTCGATGGCTTCGACGATGCCGTCTGTGGCGGTATGGGCCGGCGCGACACAGCAGACCGCGATGCCGTGCGGGCGCCATTCGTCGGCCAGGGCGGTGGTGAGCGCGACCAGGGCGGCTTTGCTGGCTCCGTACGCGCCGTACCCGGGGGTGCTCAGCGCCGCGGTGGTGCTGCCAATGTTGATGACGACCCCCGGCCGCCTCGCCGCGACGGCCCGCCGGGCAAACTCCTGCGCGCAGACCATCAGACCGAACAGGTTCGTGTCGAACGTCAGCGCCCACTCGGTGGACGGGGTGTCGGACAGCAGTTGTTTGTAAAAGTACCCGGCGCTGTTGATCAGGACGTCGGGTCGGCCGACCTGGTGCTCCACCCGGTCAAACAGGGCGGCGCACTCGTCGGGCCGGGTGATGTCACAAGCAATCTTGACAGGGCCGCGCATGCCCCGGCCACGCGTACTGCTCACCCGCCGGCTCGCGATGACCACGATCCAGCGATCCCGGACCAACGCCCTACGCGAGCTACAAGCCCTCGGCCTGTCCTACGGCATGGCCGGCAAAGGCACCTTCGTCCACCCGCAAGCCCTCGACACCATCAAGACCCTCGACGGGCAACCCGCGCCCTCGCCCGCGGGCCCGAAGGTCAGCGCCGAGCTCGCCCAGTACCTGATCACCCGCGACGCCTTCGCCGCCAAAACCGTCGAATGGATGGAAAACCTCCGCGACAAAGCCAGGGCCGCCGAACTCCAAGCCGAGATGAGGCTTCTCGTCGCCATCCTCGAAGGCCAGCGCCAGGAACTCACCTCAGCCGAGATCGACACCTACCAGGCCGACCTCGCCGCCCTGGCCGACCCGCCCGCAGACACCAGCGCGCAGCCGCACGCCGACAGCACACCGAAGACCACCCGCCGGCGCACCACGAAGAAATAGACCGCCGTCCAGCGGGACCGGGGGCGCGCTGGCTACAAACTGCTTCACCTGTATCAAGAGCGCCCGGCTACGCCGGACGCACGCGCACGCGCTATGACCTACGGCCACGCGCGCACGCACCCACGCAACGGAACGGCCAGAACGGCGACGCATGTCAACCAGGATGCGGCCGGGCCGTGACGATCCCTTCACCGGTCAACCGCCGTCGCGGGTCCCGGGGATCGACGCCACGACGCTGACGCGCCGAGGCACCGGCTGAGCCACCATCGCCCCAAGTCGCGACGCAATACCCAGCCGATTCCATCACCCCGCCTGCGCCATGCCCGACAGCAGTACATCGATGCATTTACGTCATATCAAGTATCTGACATCAGCTTTGACATCAACCGGGGCGCACGGTAGTCGAACCTCAGCGCACGCCGGAGTGTCTCAATTACGCTCCGTAGTAGCCCTTATGTCAATCAACAGGTGGATCGAGCCGCACGGAAAGCGGTCAGGAAATCGCTACTGACTGCATTTGAGTCGGCTCACGACCCAACACCACGTAGATAGCGTGTCCGCTGGTCAGCGGAGGTGGGGCATCGACAGCGATGCCCGCGCTCTGTGATGCATCGAGGTGCGACGACGCAGTGTGGTGGCTTCGCGGTGGTATGCCGGTTTCGTGGATGACGTTCATCGATGGCCGGCTGGTGGCGGGGCAGTGTGTGTCACGGATGGATCACGATCCGCCCGATCCGGCTCACTGTGTCCATAGTAGAGGCTCTTGTTCCGGTAGAAACGAAGTACCACCAACGTTTCCTGCCAGCACAAGAGCCTTGGAGTTCAGTTGTACGCTATGGCGTTCGTTCCCGCAACGTTGCCACTCGATCATCCCGGTCTGATGCGTTCGCGACGGCCTCGGCCGGCCCAGGTAGGTAGTCGAACCGGCCAGCGTGGCGCCGGTCGGGGTGAACTGTCCGACCACATCGGCGTGCAGGTCGGTCCAGACCAACCTGGTCCCGGCACCGGACAGGACCCCGCCGGGATCACGGGTGTAGGTCGCCGTCGAGTCAGCGGCCAGCAGGTTGCCCGTGCCGGTGTAGGAGGAGCCGGTCCGGATCGCCCGACCGAGTGCGTCGTACTGGTACGTCTGCGGCGTCGCCGGTGCCGAGTCCTGACTCAACACCTGGTTGAACGCATCAGCCTTCGTCAGCGTCGTCGACGTGCCCAACACCGACACGGCGGACAGAGTGCCGCGTGCGGTATAGGAGTACGTGACCGCCGATGCACCGGCCGCGGTTTTGAGTTGGTTGCGTTCGTCGTAGGTGAACACCGTGGTGCCGGACTGGACCCGGTTGCTGGACTTGTCGTAGGCGTACAGCACCGGGGTGATGCCGTTGTCCCACGACGTCAGCCGGTTGGCCAGGTCGTAGGTGTAGGTGTTCGCGACAGACCCGGCGAAGCCTGTGGTCGTCTTCGACGTCTCGTTGCCGTTCGCGTCCCACCCGTAGGCGATCTTCGCGATGCTGGCCCCGCCAGGCGTCTTGAGCTCGTCGGACGTCAGCCGGTGCAGGCTGTCGTAGCCGAACCAGCGGGTGTTTCCACTGGATCCGTAGACGATCTTGCTGACCTGGGACAGGTTGTCGTAGGAGTAGGACGCGGCAATGCCGGTGGTCGGGTTGGCCAGGGTAGCGAGCCGGCCGGCGCTGTCGTAGCTGTAGGAGGTGTTTCCGGCCGCGTCGACCCGCGACGCCATGTTCCCGTCAGAGGTGTAGGTGAACGACGACGATGAACCGAACCGCCCGATGTGGACAGCAACAGGCCACGGTCGTCGTAGGTGAGGGTGTTGGTACCGCCAGGCCCGGAGAATGAGGTCATCCGGCCGCTGAGGTCGTAGTCGAAGGTGCGTGCGGTGGTTGCCACCTCGGCGCCGGCGCCTGACTGCCCGGTCAGCCGGTTCATCGAGTCGTACGAACGGGTGACACTCACCCCACCGGGCGAGAACGTCGTGACCGGGCGGCCAGCCGCGTCGTAGGCGACGGTGAAGGTGCGATCGGCCAGGTTCGGGTACGCCGTCGTGGCGGGCTCGATCTGAGACTCCGGCAGTCCCCACGAGTTGTATGTGGTGAGGAATGCGTTGCCTCGCCGTCGGTGAACCTGGTGCGGTTACCGGCCAGGTCGTAACCGAAGGTTGTGGTGATCACGTCAGAGGAGTTGATCGGCTGGGTCTGCGTGGCCAGCAGACCGGTGGCGTCGTAACCGAACGTGGTCGTGGTGCCCCGCGCGTCGGTCTGCGAGGTCATCGCCCCGGTCGCGTCGTAGCCAGCTGAGGTGGTCTTCAGCAATGCATTAGTGGCGTCGTACGACTTCCGCGCGGTCGCGTATCCGAAGGCGTCGTAGGTCACGGTGCGATAGGTGTTGTCCGGGTCCGTTTCGCGGATCCGGCGGCCCAGTCCGTCGTAGGCGTAGGTTGTGGTCTTGTTCGCCCCGTCGACGACGGTCACCGGTTCGCCGGCCGCGTTGGTGGTGGTAGAGCTCACCACACCGGCGGGGCTGGTCATCGACGCCAACCAGCCGCCCGGCGCGTACGAGTGGGTGGTGGTGTAGTTGGTGCCGGCCTGACGGACGACATCGGTCGAGGTGACCTTGCGGCCCAGGAAATCGTAGGTCGCGGTGGTCACCGCGCCCGTTGGGTCCTTTGTGGAAAGCAGATCGCCGTTCAAGTCATAGGAATACTTGGTGACGCCTAGGTCCGGGGCGGTGACCTTGGCTACCCGCCCGAACTGGTCGTAGAGGTATGTGGAGGTGTGGTTCAGCGGATCCGTGGACGACAGCAGTTGCCCGACATCGTCATAGGAGCGGGTGGCGACCGGCGTGATCGGGGTCGACGAGCCCGGCGGCATGTAGCTCGGTCCCGTTGTCGACGTAACCCTGCCGGCGGCGTCATAGGCGATGACGGTCACATTTCCGTTCGGGTCCTTCGTCTCATCCCATCGGTATAGGCGGTCGCGGTCACCCGACCCAACGGGTCTGTCACCGACGTCCGGTTGCCGAGAGCGTCATACCCGAACGTGGTCTTGTACGTGTTGTCCAACGCCGACGCGGACCGGCCATCGCGCACCGTCATCAGAACGTCGTTACGCACGTCCGGCGGAGGATTGGGGTTGGTCGAGTCAGGGTAGTAGGTGTAGAAGATCGTCGAGCACAGCGACGCCTGCCGGTTCTGGCACGTCTTCGATGAGATGGTGTTGCCACGGACGTCCTGCTCCGTGGTGGTGACGTTTCCGTTGGGGTCGATCACCGTGCGCAGGCTGCCACCAGTGTCATAGCCGAACTGCGTCTTGTTGTTCAGCGCGTCCACTTCGGCCACCTTGCGGGCAGTAAACACATCATAGACATGCGTGAACTGACCGCCGGCGGGGTCGGTCACCACCACCGTCTTGGTCGGTGTGCCACTCGACTGCAGCCGGGCCTGATACTGCGCTTTCACGTCGACCTGGCCGAGTTGCGTTCGGTAGTACGCCACCTCGGCGATCGACCCCTTGAAGTAGCCGACAACATTGTCACCATAGGAATTGTCCGGCCAGTAGGAGCCGAAGACGCTGGCCCCCACGGTGGCGTAGCTTGCACCCGTCGCCACCAGTTGCGCCGCCTTGGTACCGACCGGATTCCCATCCAGATACATCGTCTGGGTGTCGGCGGCAGCGGTCAGAACCACGTGATGCCAGTTGTATCATTCACCGGCGCGGCGGTGACGATCTGGTTGGCCGAGCCGGTCCAGAACTCGCCATAAAGCTTCCCGCTGTCGCCGATGTAGAGCGCCGGAGTGTACGGGTGGCCCGTCGGACCGGTCATCGGATCAACGGTGTACGAGAACAGTGGCCCACGATCGCCCGCGTTCGCCTTGAACCACATGCTGATCGACACCGGGCCTGTCGTGGGAATGTCGGACGCCGGCAGCGACAGGTAGGACGATGTTCCGTTGAAGGTGGCCACTGTGGTGTCGTCATCCGAACGGGCCGGATCGTCGAACGGACCGCCGGCAACGCCCAACGTGACGTCGTTGTAGGTCGCGGTGCCGCCCCGCACCTGGTTGGTCGCCTGCGTGACTCCAGTCTCCGCCAGTCGCCAGTAGTCGGCCGGGTCCGCGGACAGCACCTTGCCCGAATGCACCTGGTATGAGCCCGCCACGGAGGGGTTACCGAGATGCCACACTCCGCCGTTGGCGTCGGTCACGTCCGTCACCGAACCAGACGCCGAGTCGTACGAGACGGACACGGTCGGGTTGCCTGATGGCCTTACGACTGAGGTGAGGGGGGCAGACGCGACACCGGATCGTGCGATCGCCTGAATGTCGGGGCCGGTCAACCCGCGATCGAACCAGGCAACGTCCGCGATCGACCCCTTGAAGAAGGCCGGCACCTGCACCGGGAAGCCATTGTCCGGCCAGGTCGGGCCAAAGAAGCCGGCACCGACAGTTGCATACTTGGCGTCGAACAGCTGAAGCGGACCGTCCTTGAAGCCCACCGACACACCGTCGACATACATCTCCTGCGACGTGCCATCGGCCTTCTGGGTGTTCTGGGAAATCTGGGCAGACTGGGTCGTCAAGGCAACGTGGTGCCAGGCACCGTCGTTGACCGCGAAGCTGGTTCTGATCTGGTTGACAGTGCCGTTCCAGAACTGCCCGTAAAGCTGCCCGTTGGTGGCGATGTACAGGGCGGGGACATAACCACCGCCTGCCCATCCGGTGAGCGGATCACCCGTGTAGGAATACAACGGCCCACGGTCGCCCGGATTGGCCTTGAACCACAAGCTGATCGTCTGGGTGACCGCGCTGCCGATCGGCTGCCCGGGCAGGTCAACCCGCGATGAGGTGCCATTGAAGCCACCGGCCGTCGGCGGTACGAACCCGGCACCGGACCAGGCTGGCCGAGCGCGACATTCACGTACGTCGCAGTGTCTGTGCCCATGTTCTCGACCACCGCACTCGCGGCCGCCGTGCCCGATGCCTCGCCCAGGCGCCAGTACGAACGCGGCAGCGCGTTGAGTGTCATCTTGGGCAGCATCGTGCCGGCGCCGTAGGTGTAGGCGGTGAAAGAGGTAGCCGATGTGGGCGGGCACACCGTGGTCAGCAGATTGCCGCTGTACGTGTAGGTCCACGTCGTCGCCGACGACGGGTCGCCGGCTACCCCGGGATCAGTAGACACGGACTGGACATGCGGCGTGATCGCGCCCACGGGGGTGGTCGATGTGTAGGTCAGATACAAGGCCCGGCCAGAGGCGGAAGTCATCTTCGTGGCCAGACAGGTCGTAGCCACGCAGGCGTAGGTGAACTGCAGCGTCCGGCCGGCGGCGTCGGCGACGGACTCGATGGGGGTACTCGCCACGTACCAGACGTTCGGCGAATACGTAGGTCGTCCCGTCCTCTGACCAAACGGTACTTGCCGCCTACCACCGATAGCGAAGAGTTCGCGGCCGGGGGCGGGACAAACGTCCCATCCCAGTTGCGTCCGACCGTGACCTCTTGACCGTTGCCGTACCGGATGACGACTCCGGGAGTCGGATACTTGGTCCACACCCACGGGTCCACGACCTTCATGTCCAGCAGGCTCGACCAGCCGGTCCCGAAACCTCCCGGTCTCGTCGATGGTGTCACCGCCGCGAGCGACCCACTTCACCTGCTCGACGCTGGCCCTCTGACCACCACCGCCATCGCCGAAGGGCCAGTCGTCATCACGATGCCGAACGCGCACCCGCAGGCAGGCCGAGATCGTCTTGGCCTGGAGGACCTCGTCGACGCACGGTGGATCGACGCGCCCGACACTGCGACACCGCTCACCCAGCTACGCACCATCGCCCGCGCCGACGGCTTCCACGCCAGCCTGCGCTACGACCGCACGGACGTTCACGCGCTGCTCGCTCTGGTCTCGGCCGGCGGTGGACTCGCCCTGCTCCCACAGCCAGTCGTGCAAGGCCGTCCGGACCTCGCCGGCGTTCCGCTGGCCACCGCCGCGTCGTGCACCGCACCGAACTCGTCCACGGCAGCCTGGCGGGTCCCGCCGAGGAGTTGGCGATCGTACTGAAACATCGATGACATGGGTCTGGTTCGCACGTTCCCGGCCGCGCACTGAAGGCCGACACCGATCATGCAGGGTGACGGTTCCGGTTCGAAACACTCCGGCGGAAGTCGCATCCTCGCCAAGAAGTGCCAGAAGGTCTTGGCGCGGAACGCGATGAGCTGGCCCATGCTTTGCGACAGTCCTGATAGGACTGAGCCGACGAGCGCATCCGGCCGGACATCCACACGGGACTCGAAGCCCACCGCCCCTACGACACCATCGACGGCTCCGCTCCGTCGCGTAACTTCCGGTCGGTGTCGATGGCTGGCAGCCATTCCACGCAGTCGACGATCGCGGCGCGGATGGGTTCGGTGACCGCGGCGCCGAGGAGAAGAAGGTCCGAACGCCATCCTCACGCAGGCCACGGATGTGGTCCAGGAAGGCGTCGCTGGCGCCGGCAGAGTCGCTGCGGATTAGGATGTCGTTGCCGTGCCGGTGCGCGTCGGGGATCTGGGACAGCGCCAGGTCGAGCACGGTGATGTGGTCGGTGGCCGTGTTCGATCCCGCGTTGCCCGCACGGAGCAGGCCAGTTAACGCTTCGCCGGTGGCGTCGGGAAAGCACAGCAACGGGTGGTAGCCGTACGTCTTCTTCCACGTCTTGGTCGCGTGTTCCTTGTCGGAGTGGCACACCACCAGCGTGGCGTCCAGATCGAGCACGAGACCGGGAATCCTGTACCCGGCCACCGTCGAGGACAGCAGCCGGCCGGTCTCGGCGGCCTGCGCCCAGGCCATCTCACGCGCTCGCGCTCGAGCAACCTGCAGGCGGGCCAGTGCCTCGTCCAGCGCGGCCAACACCCGCCACGCGGTCCGGATCAGAGGCCACCGGCCCGAACAAGTCAGGCTGATTCCGCAGCACCGCGAGATTCGAGATGGCCGCACCACCGTCGGCGAGCATCACCGCCAGGTCCACCACGACCCGGCCCGGATCATGTCCCGAATCCCGCTGCCGCAACGACACCAGAGCATCCGACACCGCCGCCGACAAGCCGGTCGCGTCGGCCAAATCGACCAACGGCCGGGCACCCGCGTGACCGCGCGCTTCACACACACTCATCGGCACGAGCGCGCTGGTCGGGACTGATCACCGTCACGTTGCGTGGCGATGCGTCGGCGGCAGGTGTGGATAGCGACTTGATGTTTTCGCATAGCATCGTGGATCATGTGGCGGTGGACGATTCCTCGGTCTCGGTGAGGCATGCCACCAGCAGCGACGCTGCGGCGGTAGCCGACCTTGCAAATCAGCTCGCACAGTCGTTCCCGTTCTCCCGAATGCGGTTCGATGCCAGCTATGCCGCGCTGTTGAACACGGAGGATGCCTGTCTGCTGCTTGCCGCCAATGGCGATACCGCACTTGGCTACCTCCTGGGCTTCGAGCACATCACTTTCTACGCGAACGGGCCGGTGGCCAACGTGGAGGAAATCCGGGTCCGCGCTGAGTTTCGTGGGCGCGGTATCGGCCGCACTCTGATGGGGGCATTCGAGCGCTGGGCCATGAGCCGTAACTGCAGCCTCGTCACGCTTGCCACCCGACGCGCGGTGCCGTTCTACGTCGCGCTCGAGTACGAGGAGTCCGCAGCCTATCTGAAGGAAGGTGCTGCGTGAGCCGCAGCACAGTGACGGCCCGGCGGTGGCGCTCGTCGCCGCGGAACGGAGCCAGCTGCGGTGATGACAACCGCGCAGGTGCTGACCTTCGGCGGCGTTGTCGCCCTCGGTGCCATGTCGCCTGGACCGGACTTCGCCGTCGTGATGCGCCGCTCGGCCCTTGCAGGCCGCGCGCACGGCATGGCGACAGCGATGGGCGTCGCCGCGGGGGTCTTCGCCTGGGCGATTGCCGCCGCCATCGGCGTTGCAGCACTCGTTGCCATGGCCTCCGTCGCCTTCACCGTCATCAAGCTTGTGGGCGCGGGCTATCTGGCCTACCTGGGTGTGAACGCACTGCGCTCGGCATGGCGCTCGCGCGACTCGCGATCCGATCCCAACATCGGATCCACGCCCGGGCCAGGTCTATGGGAAGCGTTCCGCGAGGGTCTGCTGTGCAACGCGCTCAACCCCAAGGCGGCGATCTTCTTTGTCGCGCTTCTGCCGCAGTTTCTCCCGGCCGATGCCGGCCTGGTTTCCCTGGTGACGTTGTCACTGATCGCCGTGGCCATCACCGCCGCCTGGTTCCTCACCGTGGCGAACCTGGTCGCCGCCGCTCGCCGGGTGCTCTCCCGACCGGCCACGCGTCGTTTCATCGACGGGATGAGCGGCACGGTGCTGATCGGCCTCGGCGTCCGGCTCGCGTTCACCACCGCCAGGTAAGTCCATCCCGGTCATCCCCGCTCGATCTGCCGCTGTGCCCATCAAATACAACCCAACTCAGACCGAGCCGAACTTCCTGTCATCGACAAATGAGCGCGTTGAGGCGGGTGAGGGGGACTACCTCGGGTTCGGCGGCCGGGATGATGACGCCAGAAGTTTGTGGTTCCGTCACAAATTCCGTGATGGCGGCGGGCAATGCCTATGGCTCGTCGATCGGAATCTCGACCTTGCGGGGCGTGGGCGACTCGTCCACGTGGATCCGAATCTCGCGGCGGCCAGGTTCGACGCCGACGACCAAAGCATTCTCGCTGTTTGCGTCGGTGACGATGAGTTGTCCCCAGTGCAGATTGAGGACGTCCTGGTAGACGAGGGCTCCTCGCTGATCTGAGTGGGTTTGGTTCCCCGGGAGCGCTCTCGGTACCCTCGTTGAGTCCATAGTGTACTTACGGTGGGTGATCGGCCGGAGGGTGGTCCAGGGTGGAGCAGGAGCTGTTCAGCGCGGCGTTGGGGCTGGTGGCACCGTGGCGGGTGGCGCGGTCGGAGTTCGACGCCAACGCGGGCCGCCTGGACCTGTATCTGCAGTTTCCCCGCGGGGCCCGGTTCGCGTGCCCGGAGCCGGGGTGCGGCGAGCGGGAGTGCCCGGTGCACGACACGGAGGACAAGACCTGGCGGCATCTGGACTTCTTCCAGTACCAGGCGCACCTGCACGCGAGGCTGCCGCGGGTGCGCTGCCCCGAGCACGGCGTGCGTCAGGTGACGGTGAGCTGGGCCCGCCCCGGTTCTGGGTTCACGCTGCTGTTCGAGGCGCTGCTGATCACCTTCGCCAGTGCGATGCCGGTCGCGAAAGTGGCGGCGTTCACCGGCGAGCACGACACCCGCATCTGGCGGGTGCTCGGCCACTACGTCGAGACAGAGCGGGCCAAGCTGGACTTCTCCGGTGTGGAGCGGGTCGGGGTAGACGAGACCGCCGCCGCCCGCGGGCAGGACTACGTCAGCGTGTTCATGGACGCCGACGCCCACAGCGTGCTGTTCGCCACCCCCGGCCGCGACGGCGACACGGTCAACGCCTTCGCTGAGGATCTCAAGGCACACGGCGGCTACCCCGAGTTCATCGGCGACATCACCTGCGACATGAGCCCGGCGTTCATCTCCGGCGTCAAGGCGCATCTGTCCAATGCAGACATCACCTTCGACCGGTTCCACATCATGAAGAAGCTCGGCGAAGCCGTCGACGAGGTCCGCCGCGCCGAGGCCAAGGACCGGCCACTGCTGCTGAAGAAGACCCGTTGGCTGTGGCTGACCAACCGCCACAATCTCAGCGTGGGCCAGCAACGCGAACTGGTGTGGCTCACCCGCCCCTCGCTGCAACTGGCCACCGCACGGGCCCACCGCTGGCGCGAGGACTTCCAAAGCTTCTACGACCAGCCCGCCGAACAGGCCGAGACCTACCTGACCCGCTGGTGCGCCGGCGCGATGCGCAGCCGCCTGCAACCCATCAAGGACTTCGTCGCCATGCTCAAACGTCACTGGGCCGGAATCCTCGCCTGGCACCGCAGCCACCTCACCACCGGCCTGCTCGAGGGAACCAACTCCCTCATCCAAGCCGCCAAAGCCCGAGCCCGCGGCTACCGCAACAAGAAATACATGATCACCATCATCTACCTCATCGCAGCGAAACTACCCCGACCGTCACTGCGCGTAACCCACACGATCTAGCGGAGAACCAAAAATTCACGTCGAGTGATGAAAGCGATCCGTCCACTCCTGCGACGAACCGACCGGGCCGGCTGTGTCGGAGACGTCGTTACGCCGAGGTGATGGTGTCGAGTTCGGCGACCGCGTCGGCCGGCAGTTTCAGGTCGGCAGCGGCGACGTTCTCCCGCAGGTGAGCCACGGACGACGTACCCGGGATGACCACGCTCGTGGCCGAGCGTTGGAGCAGCCAGGCGAGGGCGACCTGCTGGCGCGTGGCGCCGATGCGGTCCGCTACCGCAACGAGCGTGTCCGACTGCAGCGGGCTGAAACCACCCAACGGGAAGAACGATGTGAAGGCGATGCCCTCGGCCGCGCACCGGTCGACCAGCGCATCGTCGCGCCGGTTGGCCACGTTGTACAGGTTCTGCACCGTGACAACCGGCGCTATCGCCTGCCCTTCGGTCAGCTGGGCCGAGCTGATTCCGCTCAGTCCCAGGTGGCGGATCAGACCCTGCTGCCGCAGTTCGGCCAGCACACCGAACGGCTCCGCGATCGACTCGTCCGATGGGCCTCCGGTGGCACCCACGCGAAGATTCACCACATCGAGGGCGTCCAGGCCGAGGTGCCGCAGGTTGTCGTGGACCTGGGCCGTGAGCTCATCCGGTGCCAGCGCTGCCATCCAGGAGGCATCCTCGCCACGGCGGCCGCCGACCTTCGTGACGATGTGCAGGTCGGCCGGGTACGGATACAGGGCCTCCTTGATCAGCTCGTTGACCACCGTTGGGCCGTAGTAGTCGCTGGTGTCGATATGGGTGATGCCCAGTGCGACCACCTCGCGCAGGACTGCGAGGGCCTCGTCCCTGTCCTTGGGCGGCCCGAAGACCTTTGGCCCGGCCAGTTGCATGGCGCCGTATCCCATCCGGCTGAGCGAGAGGCCGCCAGCCAGGGTGAGCTCGCCTCCGGGCGCGGTATGGGTCATCTCGCCTCTCATTCCTGACGCCGGTCCACTCATTACCTGCCCTTCAGTATCGACTCCTCCTGCCGGTGCAGTCGGGAATTCGTCGCACACGCCGCAGTTCTGGCAATACGCGCCTCAGACGTAGGGCCCGAATAGGATTCCCTGGGGTCGGGGACCCACCGGCCGCCGCTGTGTCCACAGATCATTTGCCGAGTACGAGTACGAGTACGAGCTGAGCGCGATCGAGGGCGTCGGACTGTCCGATGTGGAGATGGATTCAGTACTGACCATGGTGCTGGCCTACACGCCGGCGCCGCCCGCGCATCGGTGGAAGCGGCACAGGCGCAGCAGCGCACCGGGGTGTCCGACCATGCGTGGTGGAAAGCCAATGCTCCACTGCTGGCGCAGGTCTTCGACGTCGGCCGGTACCCGATCGCGGCCCGGGCGGCGCTGCGGCGGGCGAGTTTCACGGTGGCGCCCATGGCCCGGCGCACGGGTTCGAATTCAGGCTACAGCGGATCCTCGACGGGATCGGCCTGCTCATCGCACCGCCCCGACCTCATTGACCCGCGGGCTTCGCCAGCGCGGTAACCTTTCACGCACAGCAGGCCGGCGGCATGTCGGTCTGCCCGTTGCAGATGGCTAGGTGCACGATCGATAGGAAGGCAGCACCGCAGCGCCATGAACCGACAGCCGCCACGTCCCGCAAACCCGGCGGATTCTGAGCCGCCCGCGGTTGCCCGTCGCCGCCTGCGGCTTGCGCTGCGTCGCCTGCGTGAGGCCAAGGGTGTGACCCAGGGCCAGATAGCCGAAGCGCTCGAGTGGTCACTGTCCAAAGTAAACAGGATCGAGAGCGGTGATGTCACCATCTCGAACACGGACCTACGTGCCTTGCTGGGATTGCTCGGCGTGACCGAGAGCGCGACCATCGAGCAGTTCACAGACGACGCGCGTGCTTCTCGCCGGCGCGGTTGGTGGGACGAACAGCAGTATCGCGAGCACCTCACCCCGGCCACCTTGCAGGTCCTCCAGTTCGAAACCGAAGCCACCGCCATCAGGGTATTCCAACCGACGTTGTTTCCTGGACTGTTGCAGACACCGGAGTATGCGAAAGCAGTCCTCGAACGGTGGCAGGAAAGGCTCAGCGACGCGGCCACCAGCACCCGTCTGGCGGTGCGCCTGCGCCGGCCTGCTCAGGTCCTCGACCGCCCCGACCCACCCACATACCTGCTCATCATCGAGGAGTCGGTCGTCATGCGTGACGTCGGCGGGCCGGAGGTCATGGCTGGCGAACTCCGCCATGCGCTGGCCAGCAGCCGGGCGGATCGGGCCATTATCCGAGTATTGCCACTTGCCCGTAGCGCCATGTCTATGCTGGGAGCGTTCACCATCTTCGACCTCGGCGACGAGGAGAATGCGGTTCTTTATCGGGAGAGCGCTTGGGGCGATGAAATCGTTCATTCCTCAGATGAGATCGGCCTGCACCGGCAGACCTTCGATCAGATGTGGCATGAGTGCCTCAGTCAGACGGCGTCACAGCGTTTAATCGAAGAAGCGATAGCCAGCGTGATCAACCAGGATCGACGCCGGTACTCGCCGTAAGCCCAGGCAAAGACGTGGGCCGCGACCAGCCTCACCTCTCCTGGAGTACATTCACATATTCGATGAAAGGCAATTTAGTTGATCGAGTACGAGCCATCGCTGTCCTGGCAACGCAGCCGGCATTGCGATGCGGGGTCTTGTGTAGAGGCCGCCGCTATCGGTGACGACATCGCGGTTCGCGACTCCAAGAACCCTGAAGGTCCCATGCTCCGCTTCACGGTAAGTGAGTGGTCGGCATTCCTTGCCGGTGTGCGGGACGGCGACTTCCAGTTCGGCGGCGTCCAGTCCTGACACGGGTCTTTCTCGGGGTGGGTCCGATTTGGGCCCACCCCTTTTGCGCCAAAACGTCGGCGATGTGCGGCCGGTTGGGCTGGCGGATCTCATCGGCGAGTAGGTCAGGGCTTCTCGGTCGTCGACGACGTTCGTATGCTGGAGCCGACGACGGCCGTTCGCAACTCCAGCAGCCCAGGCGGCCCGCACCTGCAATTCACTATCGACGAATGGCGCGCCTTCATCGCCGGCGTGGCCGACGGTGAATTCGATTTCTGATTCGCTCGCCGATCCCTGCCTCCCATCTTTGCCGTCTCTAGTAACCCGGCATGGGGCGATTCTGTCGCGTTGATCGCCGCAGACGAAGTTGTTCGTGCCGCTTCTGTTCCGCAGCCCCGAACTCAAGCCGGCGCCAGCGCCGATACTCTTCCGCGTCCGTGGGAATGTCGGCGGCCGGATCGGCATCCCGGTCCGACCGCCGAAGACGACGGCCGATGAACGACAACAGGTCGAAGGTGCGCTCGTGATGCATCCTGGCTAACGTCATGACGTCACAATGACACCATGACGTCTCGAAGTCAAGAAAAATGACGCCACTAGGACGCTTTACTGACGTCAGCCCGTCTCGAGTCCTCTCGCCACGCCACCGCCGACGCGACTACCGCCGAGGTCCGCACGCTCCCCCGCCGCGTACCCGCCTTTCAGTCCACTGCCCTGCAACCGACGCGGCGGCGAGGCTCGCAGGCGTGGATAGGCCTCGTCCACTCTCCGGTCAACTTGGCTGCCACGATCGGCCAGGACCAGAGCCACCGACGGGCCGCCCGGCCGGTCTGCGCCTCGCTGCTGGCCATCCGCTCCGCCATGGTCAACCGGGCACCCACGGCACGGGTGAATCCGACCAGCCAGGACCGCCGGAACGCTGCAGGCGACTCCCATTCCGGCACCCGCGCGGCCGCGAGCCCGTACGACGCCTGGACCAACAAGGATGTGTACAGCAGCTCGGTTCGCTCCAGGTCGGACGCGAACCCGAACAGGTGCATGTTGTAGGCGTAGCCGCTACCCACCCACACCTTGCGCCGGACAGTTCGACACCGCAGTGCGCTGGCCACGGTGGCGAGCAAACCCGACTTGTCGAGCGCGTACGGTGCGTACAGGCCAATCACCCGGTCACCGACCGGGTCGCGTTCCGGGTCCGCCGCGGCCAGCATGGCAGCGTCCATCCCGTACTTGGCGATCAGCGCCGCGGCCTTGTCGTTGAGGGCCGCCGCCTCCTCCGGCGTACAGCCAGGATCTTCGGCCTTGGCGAGCAGCTTGCGGACCTTCTCAAGCATGGTGTCGGTCATGCGAACATCTGTACCATTCCCCACCGACGATTTCCGCGAGCCCGCGGCGCCGAACGGGAGAAGTCTAGTTGCCGCCCTCGCGATGTTTGATGGTCGCCACGGTCGAACCGGCCAGCGTGACCAGACACTCGGACAACTGTCCGTCCACCATCGCGGCCCCGAACAGCGCCTCACCGGTGGGCTCGTCGGCGTTGGCATACGCACTGACGAAGCGGGCCACCCAGCGTGCGTCGTACCGGGCCTGCTCGATGCCCGGGAAATCCAGCGCGGCGAATCCCGGCGGGTTGGCCTCACCCACCAACGCGGCGGCGAGTGCGCACGCCACGTCGTAGGCGCCCCGCACACCGCCGCGGTCCACCGCGGCGTCAAAGGCACCGACGACGGCGTCCCGGTCGCCCCGCAGGGCGGAGTCGATGACGGCCGCCGCGTCCTGATAGACCTCAGCCGGCAGATCCCGGCCCGCGCCGTCTCGCTCATCCACGTGACGCAGCGTATGTCGAGTGCGCAAGCGGACCGGTCAGGGCTTGCGCAACAGGCAGGTGAGCCGCGCCGTACAGACCCGACGGCCTTCGGCGTCGGTGATGGCGATCTCGTAGGTGGCCACCTGTCCGCCAAGATGCAGCGCAGTGGCCACCCCGGTGATCACGCCGCCGCGCAGGCCGCGGTGGTGCGTGGCCGAGATATCGATGCCCACGGCGAACCCACCGAACTTCTCGCCCGCGTGCAGGGTGGCGCCGACCGAACCCAGCGTCTCCGCCAGCACGCACGACGCCCCGCCGTGCAGCAGACCGAACGGTTGGGTGTTGCCCTCCACCGGCATCGTCCCCACCACGCGCTGCGGCGAAGCCTCGATCAGTTCGATGCCCATTCGCGTAGCCAGCGCGCCACGGGCGTCCGCCAGCGCACTGAGTGCCACCCGCTCTTCCATGACCGGCAGGCTACCCGCGAACGGTTGGTCGGGTCGATCACGATGTTGTCGATCTCACTCCGTTGCCCCAGCGGTAGAAGCCCTCGCCGACCTTGCGGCCCAACTTGCCCTCGGCGACCATCCGCTCCAGCAACGGTGGCGGCGCGAACCGGTCGCCGTACGCCTGCTGCAAGGTCCGCGCCACGGCCAGGCGCACGTCGAGGCCGACCACGTCGGTGAGTTCCAGTGGGCCCATCGGATGCCGATAGCCAAGCATCATTGCCTTGTCGATGTCCTCCGCGCTGGCCACACCGTCGGCAAGCATCCGCATCGCCTCCAGGCCCAGCGCCACACCCAGTCTGGAGGTGGCGAAGCCGGGTGCGTCGCGGACCAGGATCGCGTCCTTTCCGAGCCTGTTCGCGAGCGCGACGGCCGCAGCGAGGTCTGCTCGGTGGTGGCTGGTCCGACCACCACCTCCAGCAACGGCATCGCCCATACCGGGTTGAAGAAATGCAGGCCCACCAACCGGTGCGGGTCGGCCAGGTCCTCGGCCAGCGCGGCGATGGAGATGCTCGATGTGTTCGACCCGAGCAGCGCCGGCTCGAGTAGTTCGGCTGCGCCGAGAACAGTCTTCTTCAGCTCGATCTGTTCGGGCACTGCCTCCACCACGACGTCCGGCTTGGGTGTCACCGTGTTCAGGTCGCCGCTGATGGCCACCCGGGCGGTACTGGCCCGGGCGACGGCGTCGGTGACCTTGCCCCGTCCGACCGCGCGCCGCCAGTGCTGGTCCAATGTGTCCCGGATACCGGCCGCCCGGGCCGGGTCCACCTCGACGAGATCTACTCGGTAGCCGGCTGTCGCCGCGACATAGGCGATGCCAACCCCCATCGTTCCCCCACCGATCACCACGAATCGCTCGGTCAACATACCCCCTCGGTATTTCCCCGTTGCGGATTGTGCCCGGTCCATCGCGCGCCGCGCATGTCGGGGGCTTGGGCGTGCCGAACTGGCGCCGGGGCCCTACCGTATGCACGTCAGCTGCCGGTCAAGCGCAGGAGGATGCATCGATGAGCGACAAAGAGATCGCCGAAACCCGGGGCGACGAACGGATCGAACTGATCGTCGCCGATACGAACAACGACGGTAAGGCCGACCTCTGGGTGGTCGACACCGACGGCGACGGCAAGGCGGACCTGTTCCAGTTCGACCACAACGGCGACGGCACGGTCGACACCACCATCGTCGACCGCACCCAGGACGGGAACCCGGACGAGATCATCGAAGGCGACGGCGGCCTGCCTCCGGCGACGGCGTGACGGTCAGTCGCAAGGCTTCCTGCCAAGCGCCCCTGTTTGCGGGAAGATCTGTGACCTTGTGAATCAGGCACCGCCGAAGGCACGGATCAGCATGCCGATGCCCAGCAGAAGTAGGCAGACCAGCAGCACCTGCAGGCCGACGACAACCGGCGTGCTGAGCGTGGTCAGCTGGCGCCGGCGTACCTGACCCGCGGCCAGGCTCAACGCGGTCAGTTCGTGCCGGCGGGCGAGAACGCTCAGGCGCCGGCGCAGGATCTCCGCGTCGGGATCGCGGGAGACAGCCACCGCGAGTCGGGCCTGAGCCCGTTGCAGTCGACGGACCGCACGGGCTCGGCCCAGCCCAACCGGAGCCGGGCCCGGCGGCGCTCCGCCACCCGCTTGCTCGGCCAGACGAGGGCCCGGATCTCCTCCGGCGTGGCGAGCTTGTGGTCACCCAGCCTGGCCAGGATTGCCGCGTAATAGTCGGCCTCCCGCCGTTCCGCGGCCAGCACCAGGATCACCCCGACCGCGAGCGCGGGCAGGCCTTCAATCAGCATCGCGGCGAGAACTCCCGCGACGCCGTACCCGAAGCCGTCGGCCAGCAAGGGCGAATTCCAGAGAAAGTGGAAGAACCAGGCCACGCCGAGCAGGCCGGCGAAGACCAAGCCGCGGACCAACTTTGACTGGTCGCGCTGCACGAGCACGTAGGCGACACCGGCGCCGGAGATGCCGGTGAAAAGGGTGTGGCTCCACAACCCACCAAGGAAACCGCGCAGGAAGAAGGTCACCACGACCGGCCCGACCTGGTCCTGGCCGGCAGACACGACAACCGCATTGATGGCATAGACGATGTCCTCGACGACCTGGAATCCCAGCCCCACCAATGCGCCGTACACCAGGCCGTCCACCACGCTGTTGATCTGCCCCCGGGCGATCAACGCGATCGTCACCACTCCCAGCACCTTGAGAATCTCCTCCACGCCCGCGCCCACCACAGCGGGGCCCCAGTCCGTGGCGTACTGCGCGAGACCGACTTGGCCAGCACGTCGAGCAGCGCGGTGCTGGCCGAGATGGCGGTGGAGGTGGCGACCAGGCCACCCCAGGCGACGGCGGACGCCTGTAGCACGAAGGGTTCGCGTTCCAGATAGTCGATGGCGTGCAGCAGCAGTACGAACGGCACCGCGTACAGCACGAAGAGCACCATGGCGGTTGACGTGGCGACCGGATAGATAACGAAAGCGCGGTGAAACATCTGGCCGATCCGCCAGCCGCCCACAGCCACCACGATCATCAGCATCCAGACGGCAGGAATGGACAGCACCGCCTGGAGCCGGGCCTTGGGATGCCTCGGCGGGTGCCCCGGCCGCGGGATGCGGCGGCCCGGACCGACATACAGGCGTGCGAACGGATCTGGCCGGGTCACCCGCCGGCCCCGAACGTCACACTCTGCAGGCTCAGGTCGAGCGGCCAGGCCAGCGCGCGCAGGCGCTGCTCCGGGCCGCTGATGGTCACTTCCACGTACGTGCCATTGGCGACGAAGACGGCGTATTCGCCCAGTCGCCCGGGCGAGCTGTAGGTGCCACGTAGGCGGCCACTCCCTGGCTGGTCATGACCTGCCGGTCGGCTCCGGGGACCTGGACACCGGTGGTGTTGGTGATCTTGCTGTGCAGCCGCGCCGCGGCATCGGCCAGCGTGCCGTGATACGGCCCCATGAGAAACGACAGCCGCACCCCCTCGACCAGGAACATCGCGGTGCCTCGGTCGTCACCCGGGCGGGTACGGGTGAGGTCCACACTGGACCCGGCCGGCGGGACCACAGTGACCTTCCCGCCTACCTTGTAAGGGACCGCCATCCCCACAGCCCGGGCCGCCGGCATCGACCGGTCGACGAAGGGCAGGCCGAATGCCATGACCACCAGCGTGGCGAGTACGGCCAGGCTGCCCAGCGCGTTGCGCACCAACCCGGACAGGGCAGGCCCTATACCCTGACCGTACCGGCGAGTCGTCCGTCGCGACGACGCTTGGCCCTACCCGGCCGCTGGATTCGGGTCAGAGCGGGAACCCGTCAGAGTGGGGCGGCCGAGTGCTGGTCAGCTGGCCGAGGCGCCCAAGGTGGCGGCGAACCCCATCACCACCACAACCACCAGGTACACCGGCCCCAACAAGGCCGGCCAGAACGTGATCGCGGTAGATGAGTGCCGCCCCGACTACACCAATCTTCCACGATCACCGCGTCGCGACACGCGGCGACATGGGCGACGCGACACCCCGTACCGCGGCGAGTCGCTGCACGACCGCGCCGATTCTCAGCCCGGGAAGGGCGCCGTCCGCACTCAGGTACACGTCGGTGGGTTGCAACGACCGCGGAAATCGGCCCAGGGTGGCAAACCCGTGGCGCTGCGGCACCCCTCCGCATGCCGGTGGGCGCGGCATTGGGAACCGACTAGCTTCGAGGTGAGCTGCACAGGCGGATCTCCCGGACGAATTGCGGGTCGTACCCGGCCTGCTAAGACGACCGCCCCGAAAAGGTGGTTCTGTCATGGCTTGGATCATTCTCATCCTGTCCGGTTTCCTGGAGACCGTGTGGGCCATCGCTCTGAGCAGAAGCGCCGGTTTCAGCCGTCCTGTGCCGTCCACCGTTTTCGCCCTGGCTCTGGTACTCAGCATGGCCGGGCTTGGCTACGCGCTGCGCAGCATTCCGGTGGGGACTGGTTACGCGATCTGGGTCGGTGTCGGGGCCGTGGGCACGGCAGTGGTCGGCATGGTCGCCCTTGGCGAATCGGCGAGCCTCGCTCGGGTGCTCTGCCTACTGCTCGTGTTCAGTGGCGTGGTGGGGCTCACGTTCTTCCATTGAGCCACTGCGGGGGTCAGACCGCGCGGCGGCCCTCGAAGGCGCGGCCCAGCGTGATCTCGTCGGCGTACTCGAGGTCGCCGCCGACCGGCAGGCCGCTGGCCAGCCGGGTCACCGCGATCCCCATCGGCTTGACCATCAGCGCCAGGTAGGTCGCGGTCGCCTCGCCCTCGGTGTTCGGGTCGGTGGCGAGGATCAGCTCGCGGACCTCGCCGCCGCCCAACCGGGTCATCAGCTCACGGATCCGCAGGTTGTCCGGGCCGATGCCCTCCAGCGGATTGATCGCGCCGCCGAGCACGTGGTAGCGGCCGCGGAACTCGCCGGTCCGCTCGATCGCCACCACGTCCTTCGGCTCCTCGACCACGCAGAGCACCTCGTCGGTACGCCGTGGGTCGCGGCAGATCCGGCACTGCTCGGACTCGGCCACGTTGTAGCAGGTCGTGCAGAACCGCACCAGGTCCTTGACCTTGCGCAGCGCGCCGGCCAGCCGGTTGACGTCGGCCGGATCCGCCGACAGGACGTGGAACGCGATCCGCTGGGCGCTCTTCGGGCCGACGCCCGGCAGCCGACCCAGCTCGTCGATCAGGTCCTGGATGGCACCTTCGTACATCTGCCGGCTCAGAAACCGGGCAGGCCGAGGCCGCCCATCCCGCCCGCGACCGGGCCCATCTTCTTCTCGGTCAGCTCGCGGGCCGCCTCGGCGGCGTTGTGCACGGCCGCGACGACCAGGTCCTCCAGCGTCTCCACGTCCTCCGGGTCGACCGCCTTCGGGTCGATCTTGATCGCCTTCAGCTCACCGGTGCCGGCGACGGTGGCGGTGACCAGGCCACCGCCCGCGGTGCCGGTCAGCTCCGCCTCGGCCAGCTCGGCCTGGGCGTTGGCGATCTGCTGCTGCATCTTCCTGAGATCCTGCATGTTGGGCTGTCCACCTGGGCGCACGAGCGGCTCCTTCGTTCCTGCGCTATCCGGCTCCGCCGAGCCTATCCGGACCGCGTTCGCCGCCGTGGCGGACCCTCGTTGATCTTCTCGGCCCCGAACGCTTCGCGCAGCACGCCACCGCCTGCTCCTCGCTCGACTCCGGGCGGTCCGCTCGTCGATCACCTCGTCCAACGGCTCGTCACCCGGGTCGAAACCCTCGTAGGCGGGAGCCGCCGGGGTCGCGGCATGGCCGGGTCCCCGGTGGTCCGATCTGGGCGGCTCTCCGGCTCGGCATCCGCCGCCGGCCGGCCCGCGCGCCGCGCTGGCCCTCCCCCCCCCCCCCCCCCGCCCCCCCCCCTCCCCCCCGCCCCCCCCCCCCCCCCCCCCGCCCCCCCCCCCCCCCCCCCCCCCCCCCGAGCTGGCCCGGCCGGCCCACCGCGTTCGCCTCGCCGCCGGGACGGGCCGCCTCCGGCCGTCCTCCTCGTCGTCGTCGGGCGGGCGGTCGAATTCTGGCCTCCCGGCCTCCGACCGTTCGCGCTCGTCGCCGCCCGGTCCGGCCAGGGCCGGCAGCTGGTCGCCCCGATCCGCCGGGCACCGCTCCCTGCCGTCCGCCGCGCCGCCACACCCGCGCCACCGGCTCCGGCCGTCCCTGGACCGGATCCGGGCCGTGGACGCGCCGCCGCCCGGGCGGCGGGCCGGGGGCCGGCTGGCCGGCGGCTGCGGCGCTGGGGCGGGCCGGCGCGACGGGGCGGGGCGGGACGCGCCGGCCGCCGAGCAGGCGCCGCCCCGCTCGCCGGCCACCTCGCACGATCTGCCCCCCGCCGAACTCCTCGTAGAGCGCCTCGGCCAGGACCGAGGTCTGCGCGGCCATCATCTGGGCGAGCACCGGCGACTTGACGGTCAGCACCAGTCCGCCGTCCACGTCGCGGACCACCGCGTCCCGCATCAGCGCGGCAGCCGGCTTCTGTCCGGTTGACCTTGGCCACGATGTCCGGCCACACCCGCCGCACCGCGACCGCGTCCAGCGCGCCGGCCGGCGGAACCGGGCCGGGGCGGCTCGGGGGTCGCCGGGGACATCACCGCCGAGGCCGCACCCGCGGGCCGGCGCGCCGCAGGCGCCGCATCGGAGGCTGGGCCGACCGGACGGCGTCGGCCGGACCGGCGGGCTCGGGGGACCGGCGTGGGGCCGGACCCGCGGCGGCGAGGCCACGCGCCGGCCGGCCGCGGACGCGCGGGCCGACCACCGGGTGCCGCGCGGCCGGTCCATCCGGGCGGCGGGTGGCGACCGGTGGGGGCGGCGGGAGGCGCGGCGCCGGGTCGGCCGCACGGCCGGGGCGACGTGCCGGCCGGCTCGGTGGCAGCGAGCCGGCGTTCCATCCGTTCCAGGCGCTGGAGCAGGCCACCGGACGAGTCGTCCACGCCGGGCAGCAGCATCCGGGCGCAGATCAGCTCCAGCAGCAGCCGGGGCGCGGTCGTGCCGCGCATCTCCACCAGGCCGTTGTGCACGATGTCGGCGCAGCGGGACAGCGTGGCCGGGCCGAGCCGCTGGGCCTGGGCGGCCATCCGCTCGATCTGGTCCGCCGGGCCGTCGATGAGGCCCTTGGCGGCGGCGTCCGGCACCTGCTGGAGCACGATCAGGTCGCGAGGCGCTCCAGCAGGTCGGAGGCGAACCGGCGCGGGTCGTGGCCGGCCTCGGCCACCCGGTCGACCGTCGCGTACGCGGCCGCGCCGTCCCCGGCGGCCAGCGCGTCGCACATCTCGTCGATCAGCGCCGAGTCGGTGACGCCGAGCAGCGCGGCGGCCCGGGCGTAGCCGACGCCCTCCGGGCCGGCGCCGGCGATGAGCTGGTCGAGCACGGAGAGGCTGTCCCGCGCCGCCCCCGCCCGCGCGCACCACAAGCGGGAACACCGCCGGCTCGATCTGACCCCTCGCCTCGGACAACTGCTCCAGGTAGGGCCGGAGCACCTTCGGCGGGATCAGCCGGAACGGGTAGTGGTGGGTCCGCGATCTGATCGTGCCGAGGACCTTTTCCGGCTCGGTGGTGGCGAAGATGAACTTCACGTACTCCGGGGGCTCCTCGACCAGCTTGAGCAGGGCGTTGAAGCCCGGCGTCGAGACCATGTGCGCCTCGTCGATGACGTAGATCTTGAAGCGGCTGCGGGCCGGCGCGAAGAACGCCTTCTCGCGCAGCTCGCGGGCGTCGTCGACGCCGCCGTGGCTGGCCGCGTCGATCTCGATGACGTCGATCGAGCCGGCGCCGTCGGGGGCCAGCGCGCGGCAGGACTCGCACTCCCCGCACGGCTCGGGCGTGGGCCCTGCTCACAGTTCAGCGAGCGGGCCAGGATCCGGGCGCTGGAGGTCTTGCCGCAGCCGCGAGGGCCGGAGAAGAGGTAGGCGTGGTTCAGCCGGCCGCTGCGCAGCGCCTGCGACAACGGCTCGGTGACGTGCTCCTGGCCGATGACCTCGGCGAACGTACGGGGCCGGTACTTGCGGTAAAGGGCCAGTGCCACAACCTCACCCCCCTCAGGTCAACGTCGAAGCCAGCGCCACGCTACCGCCAACCTCCGACATCGTCACCAGGGCCGGCGTGGCGACCATGGCCAAAAAGCGTCCTGCCAAAGCACCCAGAGCGCCCTATTAAGATCGTCTTAAGCATATCGCTACCAAATAACCAGAAGGTGTGACCGCATCGATGCCCTGATGGGGCTTTCACCACGTAGCCTTTTTGTCTGTGAAGTCCCGCCGGAAGTGGGTGGCTGCCGCGGTCGCGGCAGGGCTCAGCGTTGCGACGTTGCCTGGTCCGGCGCCCGCCTTGGCTGCGACCCCGACCTTTGCCCACCGCTACTCGGCGCAGGGGTGGACCGATGTGTCGCAAACCGGCGCGGCGGTCGTGGCCTGCCCCGAACCGGCCTGCCAGGATGGCTCCGACCTGACCCTGACCCGCTCATGGGTCGACGTCGACCAGGATCCGTCCACTGTGAACTCAAGTCGGGC